>NZ_JBSWVM010000003.1:0-613601 GCF_056159585.1 Rossellomorea sp. ABR4_004
TCTCACTCTTCACCTTCCCATCTTTCGTATCTGCTAATAGAATTTATAGCCACACCCGATCTTCTCTTTTACAGTTTTTCAATAATTGTGCAATTTCAGCCTCAATTTTTGGAACGCTATAAACGTTTATAAATAGTACCTTCTCCCCGATTACTATTTCAAGGGTGAATTTTTTCGCATACTTGCTTGTGATATATAGCTATATCTTATCATGAGCTTTTTCAAGTAACCTCGCGGCATCATCTTCCAAATATTCTGTTAAAAAAACACTACATAACAAAAATAGCAGACCAAAAGTTTCACCATTTGGTCTGCTATTTTTTGTGATAGTTGATGTGTTAATAAGCATTCTATTTTAGTTGTGAATTGTATCTTTCTCCTTATCAACCGAACGGGTCACTATTTATCAGGAAGGAGCTGCAACTCTAACTCTTCAGCTTCTATTTTCAATTTCTTTTCATCCATCAACAATCGAAATAACCCTTTGATGATCAACTCGTCCGGCTCCGCTTGGCGGCATTCCTCTGAAATCCGATTGGCGATATTCATGTAATACTTGACATGTTCTCCACTCAACCCGTTTATTTTCTCATACAAACCCTTCCAGGCATTCTCCCTTTTTTCAAATGAAATGAAGGCACCTTCCCGATCCATGCTTACAGAAAATGATTTCATCATCTCATCATTTAACAATGGCTTGCTCTTACCTTCGAAAAAGTCTTCAGCAAGAAGGAAAATCTGTCGAACTAAATGTTTTCCGAGAACAGAAGGATCCAAGGCATCCTCGGTAGAGATCAAAAGCATCATATACGATGAATAGATGGATTGGGTCATCCACATGAGGTCCCATTTGTAAGGCTTGATCTTATCACCAAATACTTCTAATAGATTATGCTCGAGCCAGCTAAATAACCTTCCTCTCATGCGGTGTTCCATTGCAGCCAGTTTCTCACTGTTCTTCGCTGACTCTCCCCGCATGTGCATCTTCATATACGACTTATATTCAAGTATCCCTTCAAATTGGACTTGAAACTGTTTTGCGAACCGTTCAAGAGGTCGTAAGTTCCCTTCAAGTCCGACGACAAAAGCCCGTTCGAAGACAAGTTGCTGATAATGTTCATAAATCGATATGATTAAATCTTCTTTTGATTGAAAAAATGAATATAGGGAGCCCTTTGAAATGCCGACACTTTCGGCGATTTGCTGCATGGACGTTTGATTATATCCGTGTTCTGCAAAGAGCTCTACGGCTGATTCGAGAATTGATTTACGTTTATCCAATTTCTACACCTCTAAATCCAGAAAAAATTCACTCTATCATTTTAACCGTACTCTCCCAAAAATAGAAGAGCATTATTTCTTGACTACAGAAAAATTACATGTAAAATGACTAGTGAGTCAACCGATTAATGACTGATATATAAGTAAATATTAAAGTTTTCGCAAAACTTATGACCCACGAGTCAAAACATTATCAAAGGAGGATAACATTCATGTTGAAAGCTATTTTAAACCGTTCCAAAATCACACTGATTTTTGTATTGTTGTTTGTGATTATCGGTATTTTTACTTTTTTACAATTACCACAGCGAGAAATACCAGAAACAAGTGTGAACATTGGAACGGTCAGCACCGTTTATCCAGGTGCAACCGTTGACTCTGTCGAGAGGACGGTAACCAATCCCATCGAATCGTCTCTACAGTCGATTGATGGAATTAAGGAAATCAGCTCCTCCTCTTCAGCCGGATTCTCTACTATTATTGTAGAGGTTGAAGATGGAGAAAACAAAAAAGAAGTGTTTGGAGATGTGCGGCAAGCGGTTTCCGATGCAACCACCTCTTTTCCTGATGACGTATTCGATCCGGAAATTAACGAATCCACGGTGAAAATGCCGATTGTTTCCTACCACATCACAAGTGATAACAAGGAATCCCTACTCACTCTTCGTGAAGAAATGAACCGTTGGCAGGAAGAAGTCGAGGAAATTTCGGGTGTCTCCAGTGTAACGGTAAAAGGATTACCCGAAGAAGAAATTGTCATCGAATTAGAACAGGATAAATTAAAAGCGTCAGGACTCAATCCTTCCAATGTTATGAATGCGATTAATGATGAATACTATCCGACACCTCTAGGAAAGCAGGAAGTTGATAACGAAGTCGTTCAATTAACGGTTGATCATTACTCAACTATTGATGAGATGAATGAGCTTTTTGTTGGCAAGAACCCTCAAGGAGAAACGATCTTGTTACAAGATATAGCAAACGTTGAAATTGCTCCTAAAGAGGTTAAAGATATTGTTACATTTGAAGGGAAGCCTTCCCTCTCCTTTACAGCATTTGTTCAGGCAGGGGAAGATATCCCCTCTGTGGATGAGAATGTAAGCAACAAAGTGGATGAACTGGCAAAATCTCTCCCTTCAGATGTGAACCTTAAAGCTTATTACTCTCAGGCTTCGATTGTAACAGACATCTTTGATGGATTATTTACGTCCCTTGCGATTTCCGTTGTAGCGGTTATTTTAACAACGGCATTGGGACTAACCGTTTCTGGAGCATTCGTAGTAGCATTAGCGGTTCCGATTTCCGTCTTAATGGGGTTGATTCCACTGCCATTTTCCGGTGTGGATCTTAATCAGATCTCCGTCATCGGTGCCATTATCGCTCTCGGTATCCTTGTGGATGACTCGATTGTTGTGAATGACAATATTCAACGTCGCTACAAGCTTGGTGATCGTGCGCTTATGGGGGCCGTAAATGGTGTCAAAGAGATCTGGGTTTCGATTGTGACCTCCTCTCTTGCCATTGTATTCACGTTCCTTCCTCTTATATTTTTATCAGGCGGAAACGGAGCGTTCATAAGAGCATTGCCGACTGTGCTGATAACGACGATCATCGCATCGACACTTGTTGCACTGATCTTTGTTCCAATCATGAGATACATGCTTTATAGTAGAACAACGAAAAAAGTACCAGATGCACCCGGTTTACTAGGAAAACCATTGAATAAGCTGGCTGACTTTTATGCTGATACTATTTTAAAGAAGTTTTCAAAACGACCTGTCCTGGTATCTGCTATCGGTCTCATCTTCACAACCGCCATCTTCGGACTGATTGCTCTTACACCATTTGAATTCTTCCCGTCAGCTGACCGTGAAGAAGTAACGATTGATGTAACGTTACCAATCGGTACCACGATTGATGAAACTGCGAGCACTTTAGCAGACATGGAACAACTATTAAAATCTGATGAGGGTGTCTATGAAACCTCTGCTTTTGCTGGTTCAGGACTACCTAACTTATTTAACAGCTCTCTTTCAAATTCCGGTCAGAATACAGGTCAATTGGTCGCGAGAGTCGATCGTGAGAACCAAACGGCTCAAGGACTGATTGACAAATGGACTGACAAACTGAGAGAAGAATATCCCGATGCTTTGATCTTCATGGAAACGATCCAGCAAGGTCCTCCGGCAGGGGCTCCTGTCACAGTAACGGTTTCTGGTCCTGAAATGGAGCGATTAATTGAACTTCGAGATACGATCTCTACTGAAATTGAGAAACTGGATACTGATCTAGTCGTTGATAATGTTGGGGAAATGGAGCCCACGATTGAATATGTTCCAAACCGCGAGCTTCTCGAGGAAAATGGTATTACAATCAATCAGATCAGCCAACAACTTCGATTGGCTACAGAAGGCATTCCGATGAAAGCCTTTGATAATGGTGTCACGAAACGTGATATGACACTGGTATTTGAAGGAAATGATGATGAAGTGAATCTGTCTTCTCTAGAGGTTCCCGCTCAAACAGCTAATCCTGCGGGACCACCGAAGCTGATTCCCCTTGGTGAGCTGGTGACTCCTGAAAAGAAAGATGAACTTCAACTCATCCCTCATAAAGACGGTGAGCGTGCAATCACGATTCGTGCTTTTCCTGAGAATGAGGAAAACTATAAAGAAAATGTCCAGGATATCGTGAAAGATGTACGAGAAAACCTAGACGACAACAATTATTCCATTACATTAGGCGGGGAAAATGAAGCTCAGAATGACTTCTTCGCGGAGATCACAGTGCTATTTACTATTGTCATTTTCCTAGTGTATTTAGTCATTGCTCTTCAATTCAATTCTTTATCACTTCCGTTCTTAGTTCTTGTCGCTGTTTATCTTGCCATTGCAGGTGCAATTCTGGGGTTATTCGTTACTCAAACCCCGATCAGCTTCCTGGCTGTCATGGGGATGGTGTCATTAACCGGTATCGTTGTGAGGAACTCTGTCGTGTTAATTGAGTTTATTGAACAGGGATTGAAGAATGGTATGGGCGCAAAAGAAGCAGTTGTGGAATCAGGGCGTACCCGTATTCGTCCAATTCTACTGACAGCGCTAACGTCGATTGTGGCACTTATTCCTGTTGCAGTCAGCGGAGATGCCCTTTTCACACCACTTGCTGTTACCATTATTTCAGGTATCCTGTTCTCGGCTGTATTAACTCTTATCATAGTTCCGATGATGTATCTTGTCTTCCACCGCTTTAGAAGAAGAAAGCGCGAAGCATAAGAATGATTTAGAGGGGTGTCCATGTGACACTCCTCTTTTCCTTGGTAAACGGAACAATTCTCTTGAGAAATCATTCAAAATCAAGCATTATAGAAAAGTATTTTATTTTAATCTTTAATGGAGGAACAACATGTCATCAAAAATCAATACAAAAGCGATCCTCATAACTTTTATGATCGGTGCTTTTTTTGCCATATTAAATGAAACGTTGTTAAATATCGCCCTAACTGAATTAATGGAAGTATTTAACGTTGATGCTCCCACAGTTCAATGGTTAGCAACAGGATTCATGCTCGTCATGGGTGTGCTGATGCCTATCTCCGCCCTGCTTATCCAATGGTTCACGACTCGTCAAATGTTTATCGGTGTGATGAGTGTGTTTCTACTTGGCACTGTGATTGCTGCATGTGCCATGAATTTCCCGATGTTGCTTGCTGGTCGGATGATTCAGGCGGTTGGGACCGGTTTGCTTATTCCAGTCATCATGAATGCCTTGTTATTGATTTACCGACCGGAAGTACGTGGTAAAATCATGGGTACGTTCGGACTGGTCATTATGTTTGCACCTGCGATCGGACCTACTCTATCTGGTGTGATTGTTGACTTATTAGGGTGGAGATGGTTATTCATTACAGTCATTCCCTTCGCCGTGTTCTCAATTCTATTCGCTTTAAAATATTTACAAAATGTCGGCGAAATCACTCGTCCCAGTGTGGATATCTTGTCCATTATCCTTTCTTCAGTTGGTATTGGAGGAATTGTTTACGGATTTAGTTCGGCGGGGGAAGAATCTGCAGGGTTTACGTCTCTGAAAATTATCGTAATTATTTCAATTGCGGTTATAAGCTTGATATTATTCGTCTTACGTCAGCTAAAGCTTGATGAACCACTTCTCGATGTTCGTGTTTTCCGATATAAAAGCTATACGAGAGGAGTATCGATCTTCGTCATTGTCATCATGGCTATGTTTGCATCTGAAATCGTCATGCCTATGTATTTACAAGGACCACTCGGATATTCTGCAAAAGCAGCCGGATTATTATTACTTCCTGGGGCTCTCTTAAATGGTCTGATGTCTCCGACAATGGGATCGTTATTTGATAAATACGGTCCAAGAAAACTGATCATTCCAGGAACCTTAACCTTAGTAGGGGTAATGATTTTCTTTAGCACAATTAATCCATCTACTCCCATCTGGTTATTCGTTCTTTTCTATATGGTTCTGATGCTATCCATTTCAGCCATCATGATGCCTGCACAAACGAATGGTTTGAATGAACTACCAAAGCATCTATATCCACATGGAACCGCCATTGCAAACACACTGCAGCCAGTCGCAGGAGCTCTTGGGGTTTCAATCTTTGTCAGCATCATGACTCAAAGTCAGGCTGGGTATATTGAAGAGCGATCGGGTGAGTTAACAGAAGGACTCTTAAACAATGCCATGACCTATGGTGTACACCACGCTTATTGGTTCGCTCTTGCCTTGGCTTCTGTCGCTTTCCTTATTTCGTTATTCATCCGGAAAGCTGTTGCTCCTGATTTTGATGGAGAAGGAGAACAGGCTGGAAGTGAAAGTTAAAAATATAAATATTCCCTATTATCTGAAAAGCTCAGATTCCTGAGCTTTTTTCAAAAGTGCTATTACTGTACGTCCATCTTCCTCAAGAGTAAAATGGATCTTGAAACCACCCATGAGGAGGAACTTATATGGACAAAGAGATCAAACTAATTGAGAACATCCGTTCTAACCTATTGAATAGCGTGAGCGATTTAACCAATGATGATTTAAACAGAAGAGTTGAAAAAGGCCGATGGACAATCATGCAAGTGCTGGACCATCTGTACCTTATGGAGAGGTCGTTGACGAAAGCGATTCAAACAACGTTAGCTAAAGGTGAAGAACAGAAAGTGCCATCTAAGCCGATCCACTATACGGTAGACCGAACGACGAAAGTAGATGCACCTCCATTTGTCGTTCCTACTGAAGAAAGCCTTACCTTTCAAGAAATGAAGAACAAACTTAATGCTTCCCGTAAAGATCTTCTCACCTTTCTTCATACAACAAGCAAAGAAGAATTACAGGAAAAAGCGTATCCTCATCCTATATTCGGACTTATCCGATTAGATGAATGGGTACCGTTTATTGGGTATCATGAGAAGAGACATTTAGAGCAGATTGAAGAACTAAAAGCAAAATTATAAACCCATCAATAAAGGAGCTTCCCTTAGTGGAGAAGCTCCTTTGATTTTTGTACCTAATATTTATCACTAGATTATTTACTTCTATATATTTAAATCCCGCTTTTCATAAAGAACAAAGGTAGCTACCGCCAGAACCCCTATCAAAACAACTGAAATCCCAACAAATATCAATTCCAAACCAACATCCATCACATTCTTTGCTTCAAAGTATTTGAATGGGGTGAGGTATTTCAAGCCTTCGATTTTTTCGCTCAGGTCTATGGCAAAGGAAAGGATGTAGGTGGCTAATACTACACCTGTTGCAAATGTAGCTGCTTTTCCAGGCTTTTTGGTCAAACCTGCAATCGCTGTTCCAAACACTAAAAAGAGAACTTGTAGCATAAACATTCCTACCATAGTGATTCCTATATCACTGAAGATGGACTCTCCATCACTATACCTTCCTACTATGAAGAAAGAAGCTGCCCATGTGATGATCAACAGAATCCCAACTTGCGTGAGAGCTGCCAACAATTTTATCCCTATGATTCTCTTTCTGTGCATGGGTTTTACGAACAGAAACTCAACGGTTTTATCCCTTTCTTCCTTTGAGATGATTGTTGCACCAATCATTGCCGCATGAATCGTAGAGAGCAACACTATATACAGAAAGAGCACTCCATAATATCCACTGGCCGTCGACATATCGAGACTGCCTACCCCTAGAAATACTTGGAGTGATTTAGGCATTTCAGCCATTAGCTCATTCATGGATTGACCTGAAGAAGAGAATCCTGCAAACTTTCCCATCCCCGAACCGATCAAGGCAATCATCCCTATACACCAAATGATGAGGGATTTGCGGTGAGCTTTCATTTCTTTTAAATATACATTCATCTTGTTCCCCTCCCCTTATACCGTATGAATATCTTTTTTGTTGTAAATAACAAAACTTCCGATTAGTGAAAGGACAATCAGGAACAGCCCTAAGATCAGGAATGATAATTCATATCCCTCATGGTTCATAATATAGCTATAGTCAAAGTACTTAAATGGAGAAAAATAGCGAGTGGCCTCCTCAGAAGCTGCTACCATACCAATTAGAAAAAAGGAAAACACGACGCCGAGTGATAAGGTGATTACCGATTTCACCTTCGGAAATACAACGGCAATGATGATTCCAATGGCAAACATAATCAATTGGGTGAATAAGAGTGTTAGAGAAATCAGTAAGAAAACATACAGACTAAATTCCTCCACTTTTACCACGTTTGCCACAATAATTGCTGCACTCAAATAAACGATATTCGTAAAAAGGAGCGATGTTAAAGCTGCGAGTATTTTAGAAGAAAGGATCTTCGTTCGGGTTACTGGTTTAGTCAATAGAAAATCAGCTGTTTTTTCACGAATTTCCTTCGAGCTAATGGAGATACCAAGATTCATGGCTTGAATCGAACCGCATAAAGTGATGTACAAGAATACATACGAATAATAACCATTTAGAGAGCCGATACTGTCCACCTGAATACCTAACGCTCTTCTCACTCCCTCTGGGAATCCTTCCAGGAGCTTCTTGAATTCGTCAATTTCTTTCGATATAGAAGGAAACATCGACATGAACAGGATCACTAACACAACGAGTGCACCTGTCCAGATAAACGTTGACTTTCGATAAGCCTTTAATTCATATAATAAGATATTCATAGAGGATCAAGCCTCCTTTTCGTAATAGTGCATGAAGATTTCCTCTAAATCCGGCTCCTCGATCCAAAGATTCGCAATTTGGATATCGGCAACCTTTTTCATGACCGAGTTGATATCCCCTCTGAACAAGAAGCTGACATGATTTTGATTCACTTCAAGATTGCTCACACCTTCCATCTCGAAGTATGATTGATCTACATCACTTTTCAATTCAAGTTTGAATTTTTTATGATTGTTTTCTTTTAACGTACTGATTTTTTCAACTTGAACGATTCTTCCTTCTTTAATGATCCCTACTCGATCACAAAGTCTCTGAACTTCACTTAATATATGAGAAGAAAATAGAATGGTCGCTCCCTTCTTATTTTCAGCTTGAAGCAGTTAAAAGAATTTTTGCTGCATTAGAGGATCCAAGCCTGATGTTGGTTCATCCAGGATAATGAGCTTTGGTTCATGAAGCAGCCCTTGAATGATCCCCACTTTCTTTTTGTTTCCAAGTGAGAGAACGTCAATCTTCTTCGATAAATCCAAGTTTAGCACTTCAGCTAATTCTTTCATCCTCTTCGTGCAGTCCTTCTTGTAGAAGCTTGCTGAATACTTAAGAAGATCCATGACCTTCATATTGTCGTAATAGAACACTTCAGATGGTAGATACCCTACTACCTTCGCAATCTCTGGAGCGGACTCAATACAATCCTTACCGAATATTCTAGCCCTCCCGCTTGTCGGATGAATCAGCGAAAGAAGGGTTCTGATCGTCGTTGATTTCCCAGCCCCATTAGGCCCGATAAAGCCAAAGATTTCCCCTTCTTTCACTTGGAAACTGATGTCGATTATCCCTCTCGACTTTCCGTACGTTTTCGTTAATTCATTAATTTCAATTACATTCATGGATTTCATCCTCCCTTTTCCTATATCTTATTTATAGAATGATACCTTCAATAATTCGATGTAGGAATCGATTTCAGTCAGCACTTCTTCTTGATCAATTTCGTCTACAGAAAGTTTCTTAACTTTTTGTTGTTGTTGATTGGCTATTCCTTCAAAGGTCCAATAAATAATTTGAATCGACTTTTTCACATCGACACCTTCTTTGAATTTCGATGTATCCAAATTGGTGAATAATTTAGCAAAGCTATTTTCCACCATTTTGGATTTGATCTGCTCAATAGCATCCTTCACTTCAGGTGCTTCTTCAAGAAATGCACTAGTAAGAAAATTGATCAGATGAGGATAAACGGAAAAAAGCTCAAACTTTATCAACGTTACTGCTCGAATCGTAACGAAAATATCGCGCTCGTTCCAGTCAATACGCTCATATATCTTCTCAGTGAATAAGTCGGATAGATGTTCATACAGTGAAACATATAAATCCTTTTTGCTATTAAAATAATGAAATAAAATGCCCTTTGAGATTTTTGCTTCCTTCACGATTGCGTTTGTTGAGGCATTTTGATAACCATTCTTCGCAAAAATTAGAGTTGCTGCATTTATGATCCTTTCTTCTTTATCAGGATCTATGTTTAATGTTTTAAACAATATTTTCTCATCCTCCTTCTTACGGACAGGCGTTTGACCAAGTTGGTCAATCTAATTATAACCACTTTTGACCAGTGTGGTCAATGTTATTCTAGAATAATACACTAAGTGTGCCGAGTAAAAAAATAGGAGAGATCCCAAAATGTTTGTTGAAGAGTTTGTTTTAAAGATTTATTCTGTAACCTCCAGTCTTAGCCTTATAGAATGTAATTAAATGCTCCACAAACGGTAATATACCTTAGCTGATTGTAAAAAATAAAAGGTGGGGCTTCATTATAGAAGTCCCACCTTTACAATTCTAAATCTTAAATTGATAATATATTCCTAATCTCATCTTCCGTGATGGAAGAAACAATATTCTCGTCTGGGTCGATCACCTCTTGAATGAGGTTTCTCTTTTTCTCTTGCAGTTCATTCATTTTTTCTTCAATGGTACCGCGGGAAATGAGCTTGATGACTTGTACTTCATTTTTTTGCCCCATGCGGTGGGCTCGATCCGCTGCTTGCTCTTCGACAGCAGGATTCCACCATGTATCGTAGAGGATGACGGTATCAGCACTTGTTAAGTTGAGTCCCGTACCTCCCGTTTTTAATGAAATAAGAAACAGGTCGCGTTCTCCTTCATTGAATCTTTTGCACATGCCTACCCGCTCTTCAGAAGGTGTTGAGCCATTGAGGTAAAAGAAGGTCTTTCCCTTTGCCGAAAGCTCACTTCCAATGAACTCAAGCATTTTAGTAAACTGTGAAAAAATCAGCACCCTTCTTCCTGAAAGCCTTGATTCTTCCAAAATCTCCATAAGCTGAATGAATTTTGCCGATGTTCCCTGGTAGCCCTCTACAAATAAACCTGGATGACAGCATATTTGTCGAAGTCTGGTTAAACCAGCCAGAATTTTGATTCTGTTTTTCCTCAAAGTATTTTTATCCAGATGCTTAAGCGTATCGTGACGAAGCTTGGCTAAATAAGCAGCGTACAATTCCTTTTGAGGCGGCAGCAATTCCGCCGATTCCATGATCTCCCGTTTTTCAGGAAGTTCTGATAAAACATCTTTCTTCATCCTTCGCAGGACAAACGGGCGAATTCTTTTAGCGATATCTTTCTTTGTCAGACGACTGTAATCCTTAAGTCCTAGAAATAATCCCGGAAATACTACGTGAAAAATTGACCACAGCTCTTCAAGTGAGTTCTCAACAGGGGTACCGGTTAATGCGAAACGGTGATTGGCTTCGATTTTCTTTACGCTTCTTGCCGTTTGCGTTATTGGATTTTTGAACGCCTGAGCCTCATCATAAAACACCGTGTGAAATTTCTGATGCTCGTACCACTTGATGTCACTTCGAAGTAATGGATAGGAAATAATGATCACATCGATATCCTTTAATCCATTCTGCTTCTTCCTTCGTTCTGATTTATTTCCATCCAGTATCACTGCTTGTATTTCAGGAGCAAACTTCGTAAATTCACTCTGCCAGTTATACATGAGGGACGAAGGACATACAATCAGAGCCGGAAGTTTCTGTGTTCTAATTTCTTCTAACTCCGAAACGATAAAAGAAATGCTTTGGATGGTTTTCCCTAATCCCATATCGTCGGCTAAGATTCCGCCCAGATTATAAAAGGCCAGAGCTTTCATCCATCGAAAGCCGTTTTTTTGATATTCTCTCAGCAATGTGCTCAGTGTTGGTGGTATGGAAAAATCCATACTGCCAGGGTTCATGATATGTTGTAGGAACTCTTTATACGAATCACCAAATTTGAACGTATGGCTCGCATCAACTGAATCCAGGAGTTGGAGGCTTTGATGCAACGGCAGCTCGAGCCCCTTGATTAAATCATTTTTCTCCGCTTGAGATGTATGAAGAAATCGCTGAATGTCTTGAAATTCGTTGGATTCAAGGGACAGAAGTGATCCGTTTCTCATCCGGTAATATTTACGTTTTTCATCCAATGCTTCAAGGATTTCCATGATCTGTCGGTCAGGTATCCCATCCATTTCAAACTTGAATTCCAGCCAGTTCATTCGTTCTTTCTTCACCTTGACCCGGATTTTCGCACCATTACTCCCTTTAAAGACACGGTTTCTCACAGCTGTAGTTGCATAGATTTGGACAAGCTTCTGAATTTTCGTTACACCATAGGTTAAAAACTCATACTCTAAATCCTCATTATGCAAAAAGTAACCGCCTTCTGTTTTTCCAAAAGAGAACTCTTCCATCAATTCAAGGATGGCATCTTCTTTCTCCACCTCTCTAATTAGTAAGGATCCCGAAGGTGGTTCGCGATTTTCTAATGGGTGAATGATCACATGCTCGTAATGAAATTCAAGACCCGCCAGCAAGCGATTCTTCACCCGGTCAAGATACAGCTTTGCAACAAGCGGCGCCATTCCCAACCTTCTGGAAATTTCGTCCGAGATTGTGACCTTCCCCAATTTCTTTAAACCAATCGCCACTTTCTCTAGAAAGAAGCCTATTTGGGCTTGAGGAATGGGAATCGAGTCTGTTCCTGATTTGGTGAGAAGTCGCTTTAATTCAGAAAGACGCTCGCAATCCCTGGTGGACAGGTGGGTCAATGTTCCTTCATGAAGAACGATTTGATATTCATCGAGGACGACCATATTGTTCAAACCGGTTATGTGTAATCGGTAGCTTCCATTCTCATTTTGACCAAATTGGAACTTTAATGGAAGCGGGGTCTTCAATTGCTTGATCCCCTCTACGGTGTGCTGGCTTTGCTCTACTTTAACCCTTGGGGCTTTTATAAGAAATGGTACAATCCGCTCCCATGAAGAGGGTGGAATGAGCATCTGTTCATTATTGTTCACTTCAGTTGAAGAATATATTTTTTCTTCCTGGGCCACTTTTATTAGCTTTTGCATTACAGTATCGGTATTGATTTCAAAGCAATGAAGTTGTTGATTGAAAATGAATGATGCTGAAAGATGGAAGGGAACTCCTTCTTTGATGCTCTGGAGAAACCTTCTAAGCTGTTGAACCTTGATAGAGTGAATCGTTAATTCAATCCCGATCATAGCTCCACCTGTTTTTAAGGATACAGGCTTAATCAATATTTCACATTGCAGGACTTGTCTGTTTTCAAAATGCCTCTGGTGACCAGTGGAGCGTATGGATTCATCTTGAAACAAGGTGAAAAATTCTTCTGTTACTTCCCTTCCCTCGCTATTTCCATTACGCTGCTCATAATGAATGGCGATTAGAACAGCAGCGATATGTTGACACTCTTTATCAAACGATGCCAGTTTGGGACAACTGCACTTTGCGTGGAGTTCTCCACCAGCCCCCCCAGTAACGGTTACGTGGAAATCTTCCTCCCCACTAATCGTCGCTTCACAATAATTTGAACAGAACTCGTTCATTTTCACTTTATTTGAACGGTAATATGCCTCTCCTCTTTTGAAAGAAACCGTACCGCATCGTTCTTTAATAAGTTTTTGATGTATGACCTTCAAGTTTCTGGTTCCTTCCTGGAAATGTTTGAATGTTAGCGAAAGTTCCATAATTGGTTTTCTTCAATAATCCTATGATAACAACAATAAGCAAATTTAGAAACAGTACGGCATCTATTACTATATTAATAGAAACGTATATTCGCGAGGTGATCTACATAGACTAAAAGGGAAGCGATCAGACAGAAAAAAAACCGAACTATGAGGCCAGTCATAGTCCGGAAAAACCTTTAAGGAGCCCTCTACTTTTCAATATGATTCAACAAAGAAATGATGAAACTTCCTGCTTGAAACATCAGCATGAAAATTAAGTAGTTCTCCACCACCCTCACCTCCTTCTAGAGGATCGCTCGAGTAAAATATTTGTCCCCTGTTGATATGTATGTAGGATAGACTCAATTCATGCGCTTTTTTGTTGTGAATTGGCTGTACGGACAGAATAAAGAACTCCCGGATTATCTTTTTGCGGATAATCCGGGAGTTTATTTATTTGTAAGGAGGTTTTTGATGATTTTTCATTTGATGAGTCGTAACCTTGGTCAAGTCGACCCTTTTGGTGTGGTTTTTTAGAGTTGGATTTGCGTATGAGAAAGTTATATCTGCGAAAATTTACTTTTATCAGCGAAATACAGTTTTCCACCTAACTACATCTAAAATAACGCCCATATGTATGAAAGTTATGCTTACATAATATTTTCTATTGCATACTGACACTTTTTTATGTAAATTAGTCAAGTATGTTTAATAGGAGGTATCATCATGAATCAAACACAAAACACTCAGCGCGTTCAAATCGCGACAGCGGATCCATCTGCTCTTGGACTTTTTGGATTGGCTATGGTTACCCTTGTGGCTTCTTCAGCGAAACTTGGATGGACGGATGGAGTTTCTTTTGTATTACCATGGGCGATTTTCCTTGGTGGAATTGCGCAGCTGATCGCATGCTTTGGAGATGCAAAACATAATAATACATTCGGATCCACTGCATTTGGAGCATTCGGCTTATTTTGGCTTGGAGTCGGGACATCTTGGTTAATTTCATTCGGTGTGTTTGGAGAAGCAGCGGCTGCTGCAGTTGATCCACACCAACTGGGGATAGCGTATATCGGCTATCTGATTTTCAGTATTTTCATGACCATTGGCGCAATGGAAACTCATAAGGTCTTATTCATTATTTTTGTACTGATTGATTTCTTATTTATTGGCCTTTCCCTCTCTACACTTGGGATTGCACCTGAAGCCATGCATAAATTAGCGGCCATTTCCGAGTTGTTTATTGCACTGTTCAGCTTCTACGGCTCTGCTGCAAGTGTATTGAACATTCACTTTGGAAAAGAAACACTTCCTGTTGGAAAGCCATTCGGGATATTTAAGTAAGCGAAGAAAGAGAGTGATGGGTGCCCATCTCTCTCTTTTTCATTATTTCTTCAAAAAGGGAATCAAAATGTCAAAATGAGGATCCTTTAAATCTCGGTCACTGGGGTATCTTTCATGCTTGATGGGAAGACCATCGAAGTATTTATACATGTAATTGATCATTGCTCCCAGAATATTCAAAGTTTTATTTGTTCCCTCTTACTACTTCATAAGCATCCAAGAGATCCTTCACCAAAATACTGTTGATCATCATTCCTTCCGTCTCACAATCTATTAATTCAACATTTTTCAGATTGCAACTTTTAAACTGGCTCCCTTTAAGGTCACAGCGCTCAAATCTTACAGGTTCCTCCTCTTCTCCAAGAGTCGTGTCATGAACATACACGCCCCCGAGAGTCACATGGGCGAATTCACTATGTGAAAGATTCAAATCAGCCATCAGGGATTTTTTGAAATTAATATTTTGAAAGCGGGATTCACTTAGATTGCAATTATTAAAATGAGCTCTCGTTAAGTTACTGTTGCTAAATGTGGAGTGACTCCCGTTAATACCATAGAAATCCGTCTCCGTCATGTTGCTCTGCTCCACTTGCAGCCGGGAAAGGTCAAATTGTCTCAAGGTATCACCTTGAATGTGAATCTCCCTCGTCTCAACCTCTTCTGTCCCATCATGTTGTAATCTTTTCTCATAACAGAATTCATCTTCTGATTCAAAGACTTTCTTGTATCCCATCTTCTCGTAAAAGGCATGATTATTCAGCTGCCTGCTGGATGTCTCAAGCTCCCACGATTTCACCTGTGGAAACTTCCCTTCTATTAATCTTATGGCATCAGAACCAATTCCATTTCCCTGATAATCTGGATCAACAAAGATACGGTCGACTCTTCCATGGCGCTTTCCCTCTAACGTGACAATAACACCTCCGACAAGCACTTCGTCATCAAGGATTTTGAAATAATTCAATTCATGGATCATATACTTCCCCATCTCAATGGAGTCGTAGCCTGGTGGCTGGATATTGTAATCGACTACATTCTCTGAATACGAAAGCCATTTTTCTTTTTCAGCATCAAACACTTTCTTTTTTATTTCTGTAAGGATTTCTGCATCTTGTATTCTTGCTTTTTCTATTGTGATTGTACTCATTTTAACCCTCCACTTCATCTCTAATAAATTACTCATTAGACAACAGATCTGCTTTGAAATGATATTTAATTTTTACTATGTTTCAAAATTACGGATTGAAACCTCATTACTTCTCTTCGGTTTTCATTATATGGGAAATTATAACTTATTTAAAATATAAAGGAATGTCTACCCTCTTTATAATCTGAATTTAATTGAATTATAGATCTCTTATCAGACATTCATCCCCATCATCTAGCTACATGAACTGTATTATTATTATGAGATTCATAAGATAAATTTTATTACCGATAGTCGCAAACGCCCTTAACTTAACATACTAACAAAAAAATGAAGCCCTACGTTAGAAAACGAGGGCTTCATTTTTCATTTTTGACAACATTCTTTTTTGCAATCTCTTCTTTAACTTCAACCAATTTCACTTTACAGCAATCCTTCTTTTCTTTCTGACCAATCAAAGTCTTTAACCAATTCAATTTGTCCACCTCCTTATATAAAGTAAAATAAGAAACCCGACATAGTAGACATGATAAGGACAGAGCCAATAAAAGCTATCACAAGCTTCTTCTTAAAAATGCTATGGAGTAATGTCATCTCCGGAAGGCTAGCTCCTGCTGATGCAATCATCAGAGCCATTACTGGTCCCAAGGCCATTCCTTTAGCGATAAGAATTTGAGAGATCGGAATCATTGTAGATAGTCGAATATATAATGGAATTCCTATAATCGCAGCTATCGGAACCAGCCACCAATTCTCTCCTCCTAAATAGGTTGTAATCCATTCGGTTGGAACAGAACCATGAATAACCGAACCAATCCCTGCCCCGATAATAAGAAATGGATAGACATTTCTCATAAGTGTAAGTGTTTCTCTTATCGCTCTCTTAATGTCGATACCATTCTCAGGTGCTGAGAAATTTTCTAACATGACATTTTTTAGTTGTTTTTCAAATCCAAATGCACTCAACGCAAATCCGATGATAATAGAAAAAGAAGTGGTTAAAAATGTATATGCAATTGCTACTTTCCATCCCAGTAAGTAGGTCATCAAGGACAAAATCGTTAAATCCAGTACAGGTGAGGCAAATAGGAAAATCATCACAATGGGAAAACGAACTTTGTTTCGCAATAGATTTACGACAATAGGGATGGTTGAACAAGAGCAAAATGGTGTGACGAATGCGAAACCAACAGCAATCAGAGCACTCAACAGAGGATGGCTTCTATCCATCAGCTCCTCCATCCTTTTATAAGGAATAAACCCTTGAAGTAAATGAATCACAAAGGATATTCCAACAAACAGTACAGTTAGTTCAAGTGCAATACTGATAAAATCTTTCAATATAGTCATTTTGACTGCCTCCATTTTGTTTGATCAAATTCATTTGATTAATTATCGAAAATTATATATCAATTTTTTTTGATTAATAAATCATAAGATGTCACCATGCAAATTAATCACTTTATTCACGCCTAAACAAGCAGCAAAGTTCCTCTGATAACAAGTGATTCAATTCAGTGTGATTTAATGTATAATAACTCCATGTGCCCCGCGTTTCTTTCAGGATCAACTCAGCGTCCATTAAAATCTTCAGATGGTAAGAAAGTTTAGATTGGGGTAAGTCTAATTTATCCGATAAGTCACATACACACACTTCTCCCATTTCAGTAATTTGGTGTAGGATAAATAACCTTTTTTGATCTGCTAGTGCCTTGAATTTTTTTTCATATTTACTGAAGGTTGAATCCAGTGATATATCTTTTAATGGAATTTGTTTATTCATGCTATCTGCTCCTCTTAAATCAAATTAATTTGATGTACCCTTAATATATGAAATATCTTCCATTAAGTCAACTAATAAATCAAAAATAATTAATTTAATAAAAATTAAGAAAGTCATCTATCCATACTGATTAAACGACTTTCTTACTGAGTTACAGAGTTCTCAGTTTTTTATACTTCCTCTTCCCTACCTGAACAATCAGTCCATCTTCAATCTCTACTTCTAATTGCATATCCAGAACCTTTTCTGAATTGATTCTGATTCCTCCATTATGAATCATCCGCCGCGCTTCACTTTTTGAGCCTTGCATATTTAACTCAACAAGTAAGTCAATAATGGGTACTCTGCTTTCACCTGCCCACTGTATCTCTGGAATGTCATCAGGCAGTGCACCTTTTTGAAATATTTCCTTAAAATTGTTCTCGGCTAGCTCTGCTGCTTCTACACCGTGATACATAGACACGATGGTTTTTCCTAAACGTATTTTGGCGTCTCTAGGGTGGAGTGTCCCCTGGATTAATTCCTTCTCTATGTTCGTTTTCTCATCCAGAGATAAGTCAGTTAACAGGTTGAAGTATTTGATGATCAATTCATCTGGAATCGACATCGTCTTCCCAAACATTTGGTTAGGATCTTCATCAATTCCAATGTAATTATGTTTTGATTTTGACATTTTATCCACGCCGTCAAGTCCTTCAAGTAAAGGAAGTAATATAACCACTTGTTTCTCCTGGTTGTAATGCTCCTGAAGATGCCTTCCCATCAACACATTGAACTGCTGATCCGTCCCACCAAGCTCCACATCACTTTCTAATGCGACGGAATCGTATCCTTGCATTAACGGGTAGAAGAACTCATGAAGCGAGACTGGTTTCCCTGTTGACAACCGGTTAGAAAAATCGTTTCTTTCAATTAATCGAGCAACCGTGATCTTCGATGATAAATGAATCACATCTTCAAGATTCAACGATGACAGCCATTTGGAATTATAATGAAGTTCCACCTTCTCTTTGTCGAGGACTTTCCCAAATTGTTCAAAGTATGTTTGGGCATTTCTCTTCACCTCTTCATCAGTCAGCTGTTTCCTTGCAACAGACTTCCCAGTCGGATCACCGATTTTACCGGTGAAATCCCCAATAATAAGCTGAATGATATGACCGTTTTCTTGAAACTGCCTTAATTTGTTCAGGACAACCGAATGACCCAGGTGAACATCGGGAGCGGTTGGGTCTAGACCAAGCTTGATTTTCAAAGGTACTCCTGTAGCAATTGACTTGACGAGTTTCTGCCTTAATTCTGCTTCTGGGATGATTTCATGAACTCCATTTTTGTATACGGTTAACTGCCTTTTTACTTCTGACTGTTGTTCTTGTGAAAGTGACTCCCATTTGTGTTGCATGCTGATTCCTCCTTGATTGATATGTTTCGTTTAAGTATTCGTCAGATTGGACGAGTTCTTATAGATCATTTGAATTTCGATGATAAATAGTGGATTTCGCTGATATATTCTGATTTGAGACGACGAATTAGTGATTTCACCTTTATATTTGGAATTTCGCCGTTAAATAGAACATTTCGCTGTTATCCACTCTCTCAACCAAAAATCACATTAAAAAACCACGCCCCTAAAAAAGGGACGTGGTTAACGCGGTACCACCCTCATTGAAGATTTCTCTTCCACTTCATACGGATAACGGATCGGCCGTTCTCTGCTACTAAGAAGGGTTCACAGAGAATGTTTAAGGAGGTAATTCGCGCTTATCTTTGTACTGATTCCCACCAGCCATCAGCTCTCTTCACCAGGGAGATAAGTCACTACTCATTCCTATCATGACATGTATGTTTATGAATTTTTATTTATTTTACAGAAAAATGCCATAAAATACAATAATAATTTTTTATCCCTTCACGATCCCCATTACAAACCCGTCGTAACCTTTAGACCCGACGGTTTGAACAACCGTAGAGTCAATACGGGGCTCCTTAGACAGCATATCAACAAAATGGCGGACACCTTGAACGCTTTCATCTCCGCTGTTTTCATCGATTACTCTTCCACCGCGTACCACATTATCTGTAATGATGACAGCTCCAGGTTGAGAAAGCTCGAGTGCCCATTTTAAATAATTTGCATTGTTTTGTTTGTCTGCATCGATGAAAATAAAATCAAATTCACCCTCAATAGTCGGCAACGTATCCAAGGCAGCACCTACCTTAATTTCCACCTTTCGATCCATTCCAGCGATTTGTATGTTTTTTGCAGCGACTTTTGCATGTTTTTCACTGTATTCTAAGGTTACAAGGTGGCCGTCCTCGGGTAGTGCACGGGCAAGCCAGATCGTGCTATAGCCTCCTAGGGTCCCGATTTCCAATATGCGTTTCGCTCCTTTAAGCTGTGCAAGCAATGAGAGAAACTTCCCTTGATTCGGAGATACATCAATTGCAGGCAATTCTGCTTCACTATTTGCTTTCAATACAGAATCCATAATCGGATCTGATACTTGAAGTTTACTCGTAAAATATTGATCTACTTCTGTCCATACAGTTTTTGAAGTCATCATCTTCACTCCTTAGTATGTATCATTCATATACAATAGTAGCATAATTTTCCATATAAATATCGATTTCACGTAACTTTTTATCTCTCAAACAAAAGGTTACCTTAATGAAATCAACCTATTCGGGCATAATAACCAAAACAATTTGTCTTGGAGGGTTCATTCTTGCATACCAATGAGCAGGCATTATCCATTTTTTCACTTGGCGGAATCAATGAAATCGGAAAAAATATGTATGTCATTCAACATCGTGATGATATTGTCATCATTGATTGTGGAGGTAAGTTTCCTGATGAAAGTCTTTTGGGAATCGACTTAATCATTCCTGATGTTACTTATCTTGAAAAAAACAAAGATAAAATTCGGGGATTAATTGTCACTCATGGACACGAGGATCACATAGGTGGTATTCCTTATCTTCTGAAAAAAATTAACATGCCCATTTATGCAACACATTTCACCTTGGGATTAATCGAACTAAAAATAGAAGAGCACAAGCTTATAAGAGAGACAAAACTTGTAACCATCGACTCAAATTCCAACCTGAATTTCGGAACGATCGATGTTTCGTTCTTCAAAGTAAGTCACAGCATTCCGGATTGTTTAGGTATCGTATTTCATACGCCGGAAGGTAATGTCGTACATACCGGAGACTTTAAATTCGACTTGACACCTGCCAATCATCAATACTCAGACATTCATAAAATGGCCAGGATCGGTGAAAAAGGGGTATTGGTCTTACTTTCTGAAAGCACGAATGCGGAGCGGGGCGGCTTGACCCCTTCTGAACAAATGGTGGGGAATCATATGGATGAAGCGTTCTTGAAAGCCACTGGAAAAATCTTTGTTTCAACCTTTGCTTCGAATGTCAATCGGGTCCAACAGGTAGTCGATGCTTCCATAAAAACAAACAGGAGGCTGGCATTATTAGGAAGAAGTATGATCAATGTAGTTTCAGTCGCCATGGAACGGGGATATTTAACCGTGCCTGACGGGATGCTGATCGATGCCCGTGAAATTGATGCATTACCTCCCGAAAAGGTTGCGATTTTATGTACGGGAAGTCAAGGGGAACCCAGGGCTGCACTTGGTCGCCTATCGACTGGAAGCTTCCGGGACGTATACGTTTATCCAGGTGATACTGTCATTTTGGCTGCTTCACCTATACCAGGAAACGAAAAGGACGTATCACGTATTCTGGATCATTTATTTCAACTTGGTGCCCACGTGATTTACGGAAGTGGAAGTACAACAGGCATGCATGTGTCTGGACACGGGTATCAAGAAGACTTAAAGCTTATGCTAACATTAATGAAGCCGACTTATTTTATTCCTATACATGGTGAATACCGAATGCTGCATCATCACCGAATCCTGGCTGAATCGGTAGGAGTAGAAGCAGGAAATACTTTTATAATAAAAAACGGTGAAGTTGTCGATATCGAGAATTCCGTAGCCCGCCAAACCCGTGCCATTCCTGCAGGAGACACCTTTGTAGATGGATTGAGCGTCGGAGATATCGGATCGATTGTGTTACGTGATCGAAAACAACTTTCTGAAGATGGGATGCTTATCATTGTCATTACCCTTAGTAAGTCGGAGCATTCGATTATTTCTGGGCCTGATACCATATCACGGGGATTCGTTTTTGTACGAAACTCAGAAGACCTGTTAAAGGACGTCAACCATCTCGTTAAAAAAGTCGTTGATGAATTGTCTGCAGAAAATATTCGCGACTGGAAAGAAATGAAACAGGCGATCAAAAAAGACGTTGGCCAATACCTATTCAAGCATTTGAAAAGGAAACCTATGATTTTACCGATTATTATTGAAGTGTAGTTGGAAATGTCGGGTGCTTATGCGCCTGGCATTTTTTACATAAGAAAAAGCACCCAACCAAAAGTCAGGTGCACATAAAATTAATTATTTCTCTATCTTGTTTCCTTCATAAATCTTCACATCTAAAGGAGCGGCTAAATACTCAGGCGCTCTCCCAACAAATGAAGAAAAATGCTCACTCCCATTGTGATTCTCAACGGCAGCAGCATCCCTCCACACCTCTACCATTGTATAGACACTTTCTCTTTCAGTATCTTTCATTAAGTCATATGAGATGTTTCCCTCTTCTGCTCTGGATGCTGCTACAAGTGGGAGAATCTCTTCTAAAAATGCTTGTTCTTTGGTTGGATTAATATGAAATTCTGCATGAATAATAATCATTTACTTTCTCCTCTTTTCTTATTTTTATTTCCATTCTGTGATGGACTCTACTGGCAGGCGAACAGATTTATAGCCAGCATCTGCTGCTTTTCCGATCGAAATCAGCATGACTGGATAGTAACGGTCTTTTTCCATACCGTAAGCTTCAGCAATTTGATCTTTTTCATATCCACCGATCGGATTTGTATCAAATCCGTGAGCACGTGCAACAAGCATGAGTTGCATGGATACTAACCCTGCGTCGATGAGGTTCATTTCCCTGAACTGTTCAGTTGTCATCATTTTTAGTAATCCTTTAATAGATGGTAGCTGTCTGTCTCTTACTTCTGCAGGCATATACCCTTCTTCAACTGCTTTATTGTAAATCTCATCCGCATAGTCAAGGCTGTTCATATCTACAAATACCGCAATCACTGCAGATGAAGTTTTGACTTGCGTCTGATTGAATTTCGCAAGGGGTGCAAGTTTTTCTTTCCCTTCTGGACTATCGATGACAACAAAACGCCATGGCTGCAAGTTTACAGATGATGGTGCAAGAGTGGCTTCGGTTAGTATCTCTGTCATTTCTTCTTTACTGATTTTCACAGACGGGTCATAATTACGGATGGAACGACGACCAGTGATGATTTGGTTAAAGTCATTGATTTTTGTTTGATTCATGATGCATTCTCCTTTATGAGTAAAATCTAGTATTCAATATCCTGAACATTATCCTGAATGCGATTAAGCATGTCGGATAAAACCGAACGTTCTTCTTTTGTAAAGCTTTTAAAGACTTTAGAGATAAAGATCTCTTTCTCTTCACGATAAGCTTCTATTTTCTGACGGCCTTCCTGTGTCAACCGGACAAATGTAAACCTGTTATCATCAGGATTTTTACGGCGGGAGACCATCCCTTTTCCTTCAAGCTGCTTTAAGTGTCTCGTCACGGCTGCACTATCAATATTCACTTCTCTTTGTAGAGCCGTTTGACTGATTTCTTCCACTTCGAATAACTTGTGCAAAAGATCCAACCGAGACTGACTAATTCCGGTACAGCGCTCAAACTTAGGACTCATTTGCTTATATATATCATTTAGTTGAACAATTATCTTCTCTTCTTCACGACACGAGATGGACAAAGCATCCTCCTCCTTCACTTTAATTGAGGGGTCAATCATTGACCTGTCAATTAATATAATACATATGGTTTTATTAGTCAAACATATAGATCTTGGGAGAAAAACCTTATGATTTTGAAGGGAGCCTTCTTACAAATGAGGAGAGTCTGAAATGAGTAAAACAGGAGATTTCCTATGAGTGAAAAAGGAAAAGGCAAGGTAATGAGGGAATGTCCTCTCTTACCTTGCCGTCTATATGCACGATAAAAACACTAATTATGTCATTTCTATGAAAGACTATACGGAATTTCATAGAAAAAAGATTTACTTCTTTGGTTGATCTAACGCTTGATAGGCAGCCTGATATTTTCCGCCTTCAGCTACCTCTGAATGATATAATGCTTTAAGGGCAAACGTACGCTCTAAATTCATCTCATCCATCAATACTTTCAGGCGGGCTTGCAATTCTTTATTATCTTTCATTAACAATTTCATTTGTGATTTCATATATTTCATAAGGCGTTAACTCCCCTTTTCTAGTGAAACAATTCATCAAGTATACCATTGCTTGTCACAGTACTAAAGGGATTTCTTAAGGAAGACCCTGTTCACATCCTTCACTTCACACCCATTGGCAATAAATGTTTGGATCATCGGAGCGTTATGTTTACTCGTCCCCCCAATATATTTTTTTGCATCAAACACACTAGCTAACAGACTAAGTGCCAGTTTATGTAGATTCTTGCTCTTTCCCTTGCTTCTTTCACCAGGAATCAATCCGAAATAAAACAACCTTCCCTCATCTGCCGTGCCTGGTTCTATATGTGGCATTATGACGCCGATCGGTTGATCTCCTTCATAAATCGCAATACAGGAATCCTTATAGCTGTCACCCAGTTCGACCTTGACACTTTTCATATGTTCTTCCATGGTTAAGGAAGATGGGACATTAAGGGAGCCCTTCATCGATTGCATCCAGATATGAGCAAACTCATTTTCTGAAATCATATGTAAATTCTTCAATGTATAAGAGTGTTCGATTTCCGACTTCTCAAGCTTTTTATACACTGTAACAAATTCATCAATCATTTCAAATCCTTTTCCAACTAAATATTCATCTACTTCCCGGGAGAATATTTGATTCACAAGAATCTTTAAGGTAGACAAGGAATGATAGGCTCGAGTCTGTTCCAGAAATCTGACGAGCTCTTTCATTTCTTCTGTGGATAATTCCTTTGTATCCTCAATGGTTGCATAATTGTCACCATGAATGATTTTCACTTTTTCGACCAGTAAATTCCGTTGATTTCCCACTGTATATCCTCCTTTTTTCTATATGTGAAATTATTGGAAAGCAAGTTTAATTCTTTTTTTCAGCAGTGATTGGTACAGCAATACTTACCGGTAATACTGTGAAAATAGCAACCTATGACCAAAAACTCATAAGCCACCCTCACTCTCGAAATCACTTATTCATCTAAAAATCAAATCACTCGACACCGGTTTCATACCAATCTCCCTTGCCCACACGGATAATTGACCAATATGATGAATCTCATGGGTGACTATATGTTGCATAACTTTTTTATATGTAAAGAGGTATGTTTTACCTGACCTTGATGTCATAGGGAGTTCTTTCTTTCCGTAGGCAGGAGTCCATAATGACAAAAAGTATTCCGTTTGCTGCCTGGTCATATCTGAAAACTCAATGACTTCGTCAAGTGTTGAAATAATATGTAAATCCTTTTTTATCACGGGTTTCCCTTGTAATTGATTCATCCAAATTTGCTCACAGTCCGCTACATGAAAGAGATTCTTCAGAATGCTCCCCATCTCGCCTGTACGCTCTTTCGTCAGTTCATCCGGATCAATTTCCCTGCACCAATTAAACCATTCTTCCCGTATTTCCCAATTATAAGAAAAAAGTTCTAACATGCTCTCAACCTCTCCTTTGTATTGTAAGAATTCTTAAAGCCCCACTTCCTTATTCAGTGAACAATCCAACCACAATGATTC
Organism: Rossellomorea sp. ABR4_004; assembly: GCF_056159585.1. Lineage (NCBI taxonomy): Bacteria > Bacillati > Bacillota > Bacilli > Caryophanales > Bacillaceae > Rossellomorea > Rossellomorea sp. ABR4_004. The sequence continues at coordinate 25,649 of NZ_JBSWVM010000003.1, forward strand.
CTATGGCATTCAATGCGAAAAAAGTTCCATATATCATCGTGACCATGCCTGTTCCAAAACCAGATGGATCAAATGGACTTACGGATAAACCAGTCAAGATAAAAACCACAGGTGTAAGGAGTAAACATATGACTCCCGCCCAAATCCTCCTTTTTTTATTCTGTCCGGTAACTTTCATAATCGTAAAATCAGTTAAAGCCAGGACTGTTATAATGATCATGAATAATAGAAACAAGACACCCCAATCAGACAAAAAACATTCCTCCTCATCCAATTAACTGTAAGCCATCCAAAATGAAATTCCCCAACTCATAATGAGAAAAAGCAGACTCGCAATAAAATATGGACTCTTATTAGTAGAACTCGTTGATTCATATTCATATTTAAATTGATTATTTGTAATGAATTTAGCGGCCGATGATGCCTGATTAATTCCAGCTCGTTTTGAAATACTGGTGAGCCATCCCAGTGCAAAAAAGCAAAGGCTGGATATGAAAGCCGTATCCATTATGCTCCACCCTCCCATTGAACTGGTCATTACCGTAGCGCCCATCATTAGTGTGAAGAGGATCACGATGATCGCAAAGGATAAATACTTCGAAGGAATGAACTTTTCTAATTGTTTACTGAATTGGTCAATGAAGAATGCCGTACCGATTCCAATTATGAGAATGACGATCGTTAATAAAACGTTTAAATAATAGTACAATTCGGGTTGCCTCCATTCACAACATATTCCTCACGCTTTTCAAACTAGAAGGATCAAAAAGAATTAATAAAAAAGAAGCCATTGATTACTCCCAAACATAATAAAGTGACCAGTAAAAAATTTTTTCCCCACATTTTATTAAAATATAAATATAGCAATCCAAAATATATAAATCCAACTGTGATTAGACAAAGAAAGAATTCTTTCATCATTTCCCCATCTGCATGGATGCCCTTCACATGAACCCATTCAAATTTATGGTTGAGATCCAGGTCGATAGTGAAGAACATGAATCCCCACCCAACGAAAATAAAAATACCCATTAAACGGAGGAGCGAGTACATACTCATCTCCTTTTTTGGATGAGCATCTACAATCGTTTCATATTCCAAAACGTTTTCTTCTACTCGTAATCCCATAAAAAAATCCTTTCTGCCTGTTCTTTTCTACTAATACGAAAAAACAATCAGAAAGGTTTCAAATTATTCCAGTTTTATAATTAACTGGTAAAAAACTATTTCCCCAGATGTTTCCCCAAATAAATACCACTTGCAGCTGCCTGCGATAAGGAATGGGTTTCCCCTGAGCAGTCACCAATGAGATACAGATTTGAAACATCTGTTTCAAAGTTCTTATCCGTCGGTAATTTCGGTTCATAATACTTCGCATCCAACCCGTAAAGAAGCGTATCATCGTGTATCGGTTCCCCAATAAGCCTTTCCAAAGAAGCAAAAAATTCCTTAAGGGCAACACAATATAATTCCGGAACCTCTTCCCGAAGATTCCCACATTCCGCTTTAAGGGACGGACCTACCAGATTCTCCTCTAGTGATTCTGTATTCCGATGAAATTTGAAATCTTCCAATCTCTGAACGACAATCCGCTCTCTTCCTTGGTTAATCCCTCCTATAGTGCTCACTGCGTAATCCATTGCCTCACCATGGGAGTCAAAATAACGTGGAACGAACAAGCTGAAGTTCAGATTTGCACTTGGTGTATCTTCTTCACGGGCATTTTGTCCGTCGGGCATCACGACTCCATGTTGGTGTTTCCGTATGATCCTCCCTTGCGGATTCATACAATAGGTCGTCGCGCTGAATGTATCCCTTTCGATTTTCAGCTTCGTTTCAAACGTATCTTCTAATATCGATTGAAGCTGATCCCCTTTCATTTCCACCCGTATTCCCATATCCAGACGTGTCTTTCCTGGAAAAAGCCCAAGTGATGCTGCTTGTTCTTTCAGCCACGTACTGCCGCTCATTCCTGTACCGATCACTAATTTCTCCGTCGTAAATTCACCGCTATTTGATTTCAAGTGAAAGCCCGCATCATGTTTTGAAATCGTCTCAACATGAGTTTCGAAACTAACCTTAATGCGATTTTTCAGGACTTCATACATTCTTTGAAAAACATCACCCGCTAAACGCGTTCCTAAATGACGGACCTCAGTTGAAAGAACCTTCAAGTCCACCATACTGGCTCGTTTTGAAAGTATATCATTATTCGTGCTATAAGACGGGATGATGTCACCGCCAAACTCACAGAGAATAGCGTCTACTTCCTTCATCAAATCAAGTGAGGTTTGGTCTCCTATTTTCCTGCCAAGCTCTCCACCGAAATCATTCGTATAATTAAATTTCCCCTCTGATTTCCCAAGACCCGCAAAACCAATGTATTTACTGCACACTCCTTCACACGTACAAACGCCCCCATCATCTAGACCACATGTACGTTCACTCAGTTTTTTGCCGAGATCAATCATGTGAATGGAAACATGTTCATTGTGTTTCATCAAGGTGTAGGCGAGAAACACACTGCTCACTCCTGCTCCGATGATCGTGATGTCATAATGAATCGATTGCATCCTCTGCTCCCCTTTCTTAGTTGTAATCGTGCTTATGCCACTTTGCCAGCACAGAGCTGATATGATTTCCTGATTTGCTTCCTGGCTCTTTCCATTTCAGTCTGAAATAACATGTTTTGAAGAAATTTTCGATATTCATTTTCATTCTATAGAAAGAGTAGGAATAGCCTTCTTCCTTATATCGATCATTTAACGTACTAGACAAACCCATTAGCCACATTAAAAGATCTTCATCCGTCATTCCCTTTTCCAGCAATGCTTCAATGGCAAAGAATAATCGTCCATCCTCATCATCCACATAGGCAGCATCTTTCAATACGCAGTCTTTGATCGTCTGCAGACTGCGTTGATTAAAAACAGCTGGAAATGCAGGGTGACGGATCGCTTCCACCAAGTAATCCGCTCCGTGTGCGATGCTATGTGCCCATCCCTTTCCTTCAACATATCCACGGGTATCTTCTTCAGCCTCTAAATAAACAAAGCTAGCCTCAATTGCTTTCTGAACCTTCTCAGCAGACAAAAATGACTTGGCACGGTCTTTATCCAGAAGCAATGCCAGGACTAATGATGAAAATGACCGGGTGAAAACCGAATCATCTTCCTTCTTTCCGATCCCATAAAACAAATGATTTCCGTCTATACAAGTATCAAGCAAAAATGACATTTGATCAGATGATAGATAGTTTTCTTCCATCAGTATATAAAAACTGGTATAAATCAATTTATCTCTAAGTTCTCCGTCAATCGAACCAATATGTTTGGTCATCTCATCCAAAAGTGGGTCCAAGTCACATTGGTTCATTGTATCAGGACGGTTAAAATCGATTATTATTAATTTCTCTTTCAATTGACTTTCAGTAATCATATCTGAATTCTCCTCACCCAAATGGTTTCCATTTCCATCCTACCATAAAACAGAGTTGTGGAAGGTCCGTCCCTCTATTTATCCTTCAAACTGTGATGGAGATAGGGAATGGAAGCTAGTGTAGAGATGGCTCCAGCAAGCATGATGGTAAGGTCTGTACCTATTGATTCAGCCAATATTCCAGCAAGAAATGCGGCCACGGGCATGAATACCCATGTCATAAGGCGGCTAGTGGCCTGGACCCTTCCTAATAAGTGATCGGGTGTCAGCGTTTGCCGAATCGTAATGATGCACGGGCTCATCATCGAAGCACAGAAGGTCCCGACTGCATTCATGATCACAAGCCAAACATAAGTTTCTATCCAGCCGAAACAGAGGATCGAAAGGCCTCCAATGACAGAGGCCGTAAATAAAATGCTCCGATACGAAAACAGCCTCCGAAAAAGGTTTGATGTAACCGCGCCAAGAATCGCACCCACTCCACCCATTGATAATAGCCAGCCAATCATGACCGCATTTACATTCAGGAAATCTAGGTGAAATACCAATAATGTGAGAAATAGTGTAGTTCCGAACACAGAACATATCATGGCAAGATTGGTATACAAGATGGGCTTGGTCTTTGCGACGAATACGAATCCCTCCCTTATATCTCCCCATATGGAACCAGATGAAACTCTCTCCTTCATCTTCATGCGAAGACTCGCAATGGCAAGAAAAGATACCAAAAAGCTTCCGCTATTCACCAACAGGGCATATCCGGGATTAAAAAAGGAAATGAGCAACCCTCCTAAACCTGGTGCTAAAAAAACCGCTAAATTAAATATCCCGGTGTTCAGTGAATTTACAACCTGTAGGTCTTCTCTTCTCACCAGGCTTGGTACTGAAGCAAATTGAGATGTATTGTAGATTTGACTTAATAAGCCTATACCGAATACCACCGGATATACCATCCACATCTCAAGTATCTCCATGATATATAAAACTCCTATAACACCAACAAGTATGCATCGTCCTAAATCGCATAAAAGGAGCATGTGCTTCCGGTTGAATTTATCGGACATGATACCTGCGAAGGGCTGCAATAGAATCGGCAGCCGTTCAAGAGCCGCCACAATCCCCATAGTCACGGGTGATCCAGTAATAGCTAATACCATAAGTGGAATCGCGATTAAATATATTTGATCCCCGAAAAACGAAATAAGGTTCCCACCCATAAATCTGAAGACAGAATAGTTTTTCTTTAAAGGCGGGAAATCTTCCACTTGATTTAGTCTCACAGCACGCTCTCCCATACGGGACACCCCTTTTAATCTTCAATTAAATACTGCTTTAATTCATTCGATAATGTTTGAACCGCATTCTCTTTCAAGCGATACTTGCCATCCTGAGTTTCAACGAGTCTTGCGGACCTGAGAATTTTCAAATGGTGGTGGACCGTCGATTTCCCCATGTTCAGTTCATTCGTGATTTCCTGGAGAGTACGATTTGAACCCTTCAGCAATTTCACCATTCGGAGGCGCGCTTCATCACCAAGTGCTTTATGCTTCTGAACCAGAAAATAGCTTGGCATATCCTTATCATCCGGATAGATGCTTTCATTGGCTACGGGGTAATAAAACACCTTTACTCCTTCAACATCCCCTTCTACGTTCCAAGGGCGATAAATCGCCTGGGGGATCAACAGAACTGTATGAACACTCGGCTCTGGAAGATAGGTAATTCCTCCGGTTGTCCATTCCACCATGGCCTCGGGATTCAGCTCCCCATTCATCTTTTCTTTGGCTTGCTTATCTCTTCTGAGTATGTGAGTTAATGTTTCTCTCTGTGGAAAAATCACTTCTTCATACCACTTCGTCATGACGCTCTTCAGGTGTTCCCTAAGGGTATATACTTGGGTTGTGCAGACAAACTCAATATAATCAGGAAAAAAAGGGTTCCCTTCTGTCTGCTTTTTAAATCTGCTTCGTGATGGCTCATCCCCTTTGGAAGCAAGCGTTCGAAGATCTTCAAATTTGATCCCTATGTATGGAATGCAGATGAATCTCAGTTTTTCATCATCCACCTCATCCAGAAACATATGAAATTCTGATAAATTCCGAAACTCTTTTTGATGCAATAAAAGGAGTAGTGATTTCCACGTATTATTCTCTTCAACAAATTTCAAGTCCTCAATCAATGGTACAGATAAAGATTTCTTTAACCTGTCCCATGATTCCTTTGGTTTTTCTAACGTGTCAATAAGCCTTTTATTTGTGACGGCAGCAATCCCCAAAGCGCATTCCCAAAGAAGAGAAGCCTCGATTCTTACCTCATACGTCTCTCTTTTCCGACTGGTCAAATGGAGCACATCCATATAGAAACACCTCATTTCCAAAAATTTGTACCTCACAAATAATTCTATACTTTCAGAATTAATTATTCAATAATTTTAGAATTAATAATTCGATAAATTTAGAATATTGTAATCAAAAAAAGCACATAAATCCCACTTTGGAATTTATGTGCTTCATAAAAAAGTATTAAGATTTAACCTTATCCTTCTTGATCTGCTTACTTCTCAATTGACCGCAAGCTGCATCAATGTCTGTTCCTTGTTCCACACGGACTCCACAATTGATTCCATGCTCAAGTAATGTACCATAGAATTCAACAATCGCTTCTTTCGAACTTCTTTGATATTGGTTGTGTTCGTCAACTGGATTATAAGGAATTAGATTCACATAAGATAGATGTCGCTTGTTCTTTAATAATTTGGCCAGTTGTATAGCCTCTTCTTTATGATCGTTCACATCGCTCAATAAAATATACTCAAAGGTGATGCGTCGGTTGGTTTTTTCTAAATAGTAATCAATGGCCGGCATTAACTTCTCTAAAGGATACGCGCGGTTGATCTTCATGATCTTCGTACGCAATTCGTTGTTTGGTGCATGCAAGGAAACAGCCAGATTGATTTGGATGTTTTCGTCGGCAAACTTATAAATCTTATCTGCCAGACCACTTGTTGAGACGGTGATATGACGAGCTCCGATAGAAAGACCTTTTTGGTCATTAACCACTCGGAAGAAGTCCATCATGTTATCGTAGTTATCGAATGGCTCACCTATCCCCATCACGACGATATGACTGACACGTTCTCCATTTCCTGCTTCATCCAAGTGATGTTGAACGTTCATGATCTGTTCTACGATTTCTCCGCTTGAAAGATCACGGTTCTTCTTCAGCAGTCCACTTGCACAGAATGTACAACCGATGTTGCACCCGACCTGCGTCGTCACACAAACACTTAGTCCATAATTGAATCGCATTAAAACCGTTTCAATTAAGTTACCATCTTCAAGCTTGAACAGGAATTTAATTGTGCCGTCCTTGGATTCCTGTTTAACTTCTTGAGTGAGTGTATGAAGATAGAAGTGTTCGTCCAGCAATTGTACACAATCCGCGTTCAGATTCTTCATATCCGTAAAGTTTGTCACTCTCTTTTTATATAACCAATCCCACACCTGGGCGGCACGGAATTTCTTTTGACCATGCTCGACCAACCATGTTGTCAGTTGATCTAATGTTAATCCATATATGGATTTCTTTTCCATTTAAAACCCTCATTTCGAAACTCTACAATTTTCTACTTATCTATACTACTTAAAGTATGGTAATGTTTCAAGGGATTTATAAGTGTTGAGAAGAATTGGAATTCCGTAATATAGTATAAATACAAAGAAAATACGCCGAGATTCTTGCTCGGCGCAGCTTTCTAATGATTGATTCTTTGAATAAAATCATCTAATTTCTCTTTGTCCTTAAGCTTTTCATTACACTCATGACTATCCTGGCAGATGTAATTCCCTTTCTTCACAAAGGTTCCTTTAGATGACGTTTTCGATTCTGACATGTATAACCCGATGCTTCCAAAGCTGTTGCAAATCGTGCAAATTCCTTTTTTGCTGCTGCTTTTGAAGGTACCCTTAAATCCTTTCAATTTACCCTCATACTCAGCGACGATATATTTTCGCTCTTGTCCATAATCATTCCAGCCAAGATAGGAGAGATCCCTGAATTCAAGATTTCCCCAATCCGGTGTCTTTAGCTTTTTCACTTTCGGGAATAGCTTTTTCAATATGGCATCAGAAACTGTTGGAAATGGAATGACATAAGCTTTTAATCCAATTAAATAGTCTTCCGCTTGGTCAGAATCTCGAATGTCCAAGATTGGATCGAGTATGCTTTGTTGAGATTGAGACAGCCCATCGAATAAATTTGTCACCTTATCTTTCACAAGTCCTTTCAACGCTTGAAGTACACCTAGATCATTCACTGTTGAATATCCATTGATCAGCACTTGAGTCTGATACATTATGAAATTATATTGATCATTTCGAATAAATGGTTCCATGTTAATCGCTCCCAGAAACATTTGTCATTATTTTCATCTTAAATGGTCAGATCAAGATGAGTCAAGGAGCACAGGCATTTCGTGCAACCTCATTTATACTATATACCGATACAAAATAGAAATATATGTAGAGTTTGGTTCAGAATCAATCTATACACGATAAAAAGCACTGACATAATCATCAGCGCTTTCTATACACTATTGTCTTAATTGTTTCTGTTGAAAGATGATAATGTTCGGCTAATTCTTGAATCGTCTTTCCCTTCAAAAAAGCCTCTTTGATCTCAACATTTCGTTCATCAATTTCTTTTCTACTTCCAGAACGGCTACCCCATTTTCGGTATTTCACCTTAGGTTTAGGAATATAAAGGGTTTCCCCCTGTACATATTTCTGGACTTCAACAAGAAGCGATGGTGGTAAAACACTCTCAGCTTTCACATATTTCAATTCAGTCAGCCCCTTATTTTCTGATTAATAAAGTAAATAAGGTGCAAAGCCGACTTACTAGAAATGAACTTTAAGGGCGATCAGTCAGTCTCCCCCATGCAAAGTATCGCCTTTCTAATAATAGGCTTTGCATGAGACGCTGCGGACTCTGGTAAGATTGATTTCATTACCATGTCACCACCTCCTTTAAGCTGTTGTTCATTTTCTTCTATTATAAATTAAATAAGGTTGAATCACATAATGATAAACTGCCTTACTTTGACTCCTCCCAAAAAAGATGGAGCATATGGTATAATCTTCTAAATATCATAAAGGAGATGTACCCATGTTTTCATTCACAGTTGATCAAGAAATCTCACTCGAGTTATTTCAACAGCACCACAAAGAGGAGTTATACGAACTGATTGATTCTAACCGGGATCACCTTCGCCAGTGGCTTCTTTGGGTCGATAAACGGAAGTCCCCACAGGATTTGGAGTCGATCATCCCCATCTGGATCCGGAATTACGCGGATAACAACGGATTCGATGCCGGAATACGGTATCAAGGGAAATTAGTCGGTATGATCGGGCTCCATTATATTGATTGGAAAAGCAAGAGCACCAGTATTGGATACCTTCTTTCTGAAAAAGCTGAAGGAAAAGGAATCATTACACGAGCCGTTTCCTCTCTATTAACCTATCTATTTAGTGAAATGGACCTTAACAGGGTAGAAATTCAATGTGCCATCAACAATAAGAAAAGCATTGGCATCCCGGAACGATTGGGGTTTAAGAAAGAAGGTATCACGCGGGATGGTCAATGGTTATATGATCATTATGAAGATCTGGTAACATATAGCTTGTTGAGGAAAGATTGGGTTTAGCCTTAGGGAGTCAAACTTACCAAGGGCGATCCTCATTGAATATCGCCCTTTTCTTATTTAAATATCCGTTAGGATAAGCGCTGTACATATTGAAGGTTTATAGGAATGAATCGTATACCTCTGTACATTATATAAAAATAATTTCTTCTGTTCCCCTGTATTCTCTTGGAGAAAGTCCAACATATTTTTTAAAGGTACCACTAAAGTAATTGGGTGTATTGAAACCAAGCTCTTCAGCAATGTACTCGATTGTATGGTTGGTATGACGCAAAAGCCACACAGCACGCTGAAGACGAACAAAGGTGACATATTCAACAAAGTTCCGGCCTGTTTCTTGTTTAAAAATCCTGCTGAAATACGGTACACTAAAATTAATCTGTTCAGCTACTTGTTTTATTGAAAGATTATCTGTGCAGCAATGAGCGATATAGTCCGTACATTTCTGAATCTGCTGATCCTTTGTGATTTCTTCGTAATAACGGAGGGATAATCTCTCATATGGTGACGTACGCCTGGCTTTATATGCTTCCCGGTATGATTGATGAAGGAGAAGTGGTTCTCGATAGATGGAGCCTACACCAAAATAAAGATGGATCCCATACTCCGTTTCTAATTCCCCAATCGCATCAAGTATACCGGCTTCCCCTTGTTTCCAGTGTTTTAAGGAACCGTACTTTGAAGGAATCCGAATGAGCATTAGTAAGTGTTTGCGATAGGATAGAAAAGAAACCCCATCTTCATGAAAACGCTTTCTCAAATGTACTTGAATAATCATAGATGCTTGCCACTCCTGCTCTTCTTTCCAGGATGAGTATCTGGTGAACCCCTGTATAAAACACACCACATTTGGCAGCCCATCAATTGGAAAGAGAGATCGGGATTGAATCAATTCCTCTTCAGAATTTATCTCCCCAGAAAGTAATCTTCGTAAAAATGCTTCTTGAAAAGGAAACGTGTGGTTTCCTTTCTTTGGATCCTGATGAAGCCCAATGACATTGTCACTAGTCCATACAAGACCCTCACTTGAAATACACCCTATAACCTGTTTTAACATTCGAATAAATTTATGTTTTTTTACAGCCTTTACTAGTAAACTGCTTAACTTCAATTCAACTGCAAGGGGTGAAGTATATAATAATGATGGTTCCAGCAAAGGAATGATTTTGCATTCTTTATTACGTTTATGAAATCGGAGTATTTTCACCCAATCATGCCATGTGCTTACTTCAAAAATTGCTATATGTATATGAGGCGGTTTCACTTCCTCCTCCACCAGTGAGATGTTTCCCATAAATTCTTCAGTAATCCAGTCTTCAAGCTTTTCATATTCCATTTGATCTCTTACGACTAGTTTCAATGAATACACTTTTTCGTCCATCCTGCCTTCCTATGATATACATAATGATGTCTAATTCTTACCTAAATTATAGAATATAAAATAGATTATATTAAATTTTTGTATATTTCTGATAATTTATTGTAAGGTATATATTCTACATATAACGTAAAATCAATTTTATACTATCTTAGCATTTGTAAAGGAGGACAGTAATCAAATCATCAATAGCACAAACCTTAAGGAGGGGTCTTTTATGGCTGGAGAGTATTCAGAATATGATTATGTGGCTGCAGACACTATAGATGTCAGCGAACTTGAGCCACTCGATCCGGAAACGAGAAAAATCATGAAGGGTGAATTCAGCACTGGAATTAAACTTACGCTTTTTTATTATGTTTTTATCTTATCAATCCCGGTATTGAATTGGTATGCTGATGGTTTTATGTTCTCACGTATGTGGGGTGGTATGACGTATAGCTGGTTTTTCACAAGTATCGTGGCCATGGGGATGGCCTTCATCATTGCCTATGTACATACTACTCTTTATGAGAAACGATTAAAGAAAGATCGCCATATTCCCAACCACTCCAGTACATCTTCTGAGGAAAGGAGAATCAATTGATGGGTGCTTTACTAGAACCAAAGTTCCTATTGACGCTCCTCTTAATGGGGACGATCGTTTATATCACCTATTTATCAAAAAGAAATGCCACTGCTTCTGATTATTTTGTTGGTGGTAGAAGCTTTGGCTGGTTTACTAACGGTTCAGCTATAGGAGGAGACTACTTAAGCGCAGCAACTTTTCTTGGTATTGCAGGCTTAACCTATCAGCTTGGGTATGATGGGGCTTACTATGCATTTTGCTTTTCTATTGGTCTGACACTTTTAGCTATTTTCGTAGCAGGTCCCCTTCGTCGATTCGGAGCCTATACAGTTGCAGACTTTTTAGCGTATCGTTTTCACAGCAAACGCGCACGCCTCGCAGCTGTTGCTGTGGTTTTAGCCATTTCCGGCTTCTATGCAGCCCCTCAGTTACTTGGTGCTGCTCAAATTTTAAGTATGTTCTTTGGGACAAGCTATGAATTTGGAATTATTTTCACCTGTTCTGTCATGATTTTTTACGTTGGAATCGGTGGTATGAAGGGAACTACACTTAACCAGGCTCTCGAACTATGGATTCGTCTGGGTGCCTTCCTTCTTATGGTTGGTGCGGCTATCTATGGTGGACTCCATTACCATGAAATCCTGGCTTCGATTAATGAATTTAAAGGCGTTATTTCAGGAACTGCTGGTTTTACTACTGATGGAAAGGATATTCCTTTCGATGGTGCAGCTTGGACAGGTACCGGCAATTACTTCCCATCATTCTGGCAAACCATATCAATGACAATCGGACTTTCACTCGGTACAATTGGACTTCCGCATATTTTGCTTCGTTTCTACACAAATCCTAGTGCTAAAGCAGCTCGTAGGTCCGCTCTTATGGCAATAGGTATTGCCAGTGTATTCTTTTTCTTTGCCGTATACCTTGGAGTGGTCGGGCGCTCGATTTTTCTAAGCGGAGACACAGATCCAGGTGTTATGAAAGACCTGATAGCCGGAGGAAACAATATGGTTGTTCCTTCTACTGCGCAGGCCCTTGGTGGAGAGTGGCTGCTTGGTCTTGTAATTGCGGGCGCATTTGCTGCCGTCTTTTCAAACCTATCCGGTTTATTCATTGCAAGTTCCGGTGCTTTGGCTCATGATTTATATGCAACATTCTTCCGGAAAAACATCACAGAAAAAGAACGTGTATTAGCAGGAAAGGTTTCGATTATCGTTCTTGGTATTCTATATGGTGTTCTTGGTCTAATGGTAAAAGAAGCTTCCATCGGTCATCTGGTTGCACTGGCATTTACGGTTGCAGCGAGTACGTTTACACCAATCTTCATCCTGGGTATATGGTGGAGGGGAATGACAGAGAAAGGTGCTATTGCCGGACTTGTAATCGGTCTAATTGCTTCTATGTACATGATTTTCTTTAAATCTACCCTACCTGATTTCCTACAGTTTAATGTACCCGGGTTAATCACGGTTCCGATTGGATTCCTTTCTGTGTATATCGTTTCAAAAATTGACCGCAGAGTCCCTGGAGATGTAAACGAATTCATGAAAAAAGTTCATTCTAAAGAGTCAGAAGCAGCTTAATAATAAACAGTCATTTAAATGACGGTTACAATAGATGAAGGAGCTGCTTCATTTAAACCCTCCTTCATCCATTTATATTTTTCCATACACACACGTATCGGTTAACCGTTTCCCATCAACTGAAAGGTCCTCATTGCGCAGAATTCCTTCAAGCACATAGCCAAGCCTTTCAGGAATGGCCCTGCTCCTCCCATTTGTGGATTCACACCTGATTTCCACTCTTTTTCCTTTCAATTCAGTTAAGGCAAAATCGGTCAATTCCCCAACGGCTTCCAACATGTAACCATGCCCACTCATTCTTGTATCAATCCAATAACCGATTTCGAATTTTGGAACACTCCAATCAATGTTGTGAAATCCTGTTGAACCGACGAATTCATTTGTATCTTTTCGGAAGATTAGATACCTCAAACTTTCCCTTGTTAGAAATTTTGCGTGAGCTTCACGGGTGTTCGTTTCCGTATCTTCTACTGAAGGGTCATTTTGCGCAAATCCTAACCACGGTTTTAATTCGGATAGAGAAGCCTTAATGGCTGTATTCACTGATCTGCCATCACCTGGCTGAGGCATTCTCAGTATTAACCTTTCCGTTTCTAACACTGGTGGAACTTCAAGTAATACAGGGTTCATACCAAACACTCCTTTTAATAAAATAAAAAACCCCCACTCTCAAGAAATAATTCTTGAGGACGAGAGTTTATTTTTCGCGGTACCACCTCAGTTTGTTGGCATGTCACCATACCAACCTCTTTGGATACATTGTATATCCTATCTCTATAACGGGAGAAACCGATGTATTCACTGCAGAAAAGAGCTTTATACATAACTCCAAGTCTTTTACCATTATGAACATGATGGCTCTTTTTCAGCTAATAGAGCTCTCTGTACATCAATTACTTCATTATGATCTTCTCTTCATCGTTAATTGGAAATATTTTAAATTATATGAAATTATAAGGTAATGACATCCTATTGTCAATATACCTGGTATACTATTATTCTAGTCTTTCCAGCCTATACTAAAAATTAATAATACTTTATAATAAAGGAAAATCATACACTTGGAGGAGAAAAATGACTCACCATACAATCATTACTTCTATTGGGGATCAATTGATTGAGAGAAAGCATGAAATCGCCAATAACATTTTCTCTGCGCTTTTAGCTGCTTATCCAACACTTTACGTGGAAGCACGAAGAATTGAAAGCCTTCCTTATTTTGAGCAGCTTATCGAACTTATAGGGGAGGGCTTACTAAGGGGAGAAAGTAACTTAGACAAATCAAGTCAGTGGGGAAAAGAAGTTGGAAGACTTGCATCTGGCCAAGGAGTCCCTTTGCATATGTCCATAAGTAAATCCTCTTTATATAAAAAAGTGATACTAGAAGATATCGTTTTGCACAATGCTGCAACCATATCTAAAGAAATCCTACTGCAAATCACAAACGATATTGATCACACATTCACCACTATGATTTCTGCTTTCTGTGAAGCATATAGTGAGTATGCAGAAGAACAGCTGAAAATATCTGAAGAAAAGTATTTGTCCTTATCCACTCCAGTCGTTCCCATCTTCTCCGACTTGGCTGTATTGCCTCTCATTGGACAAGTGGATGAAGTACGTGGAGAAATGATGGCAGAGCATGTCCTTCTTGAGTGTAAAAAGCTGTCCATTCATAAATTGATCATCGATCTTTCCGGTGTGTATGAAGTGAACCCGCTGTTCCAACAAGGAATCATGAAACTGATCGATAGCCTTAAATTATTGGGAATCGAACCGATTTTATCAGGTATGCGCCCAGAAATGAGTATCGAATTTGTACAGATGGGTATAAACATTTCAAGCATGAAAATCTATCAATCATTAAATAAAGCAGTAGAAAATCATTAAAATGAAATAGCATAACCTAAAGGACTTCATTGACAGAAGTCCTTTTTCTTATTAATGATGATGCCCCCCCATTCTCCCCTTCCTAGAGGGACGGACCTCTAAATCATCTTCCTAATGATGCAAATTATTGAATTCAAGCATGATTACCGTTCTATATTCATTAAAAATAGAGGTCCGTCCCTCAAAAGTTTTTAAAATGATGTTGGGAAAATACGGGACTGTTTTCCTATGTTTATTTTTGTTTTTGAGAGAGTTTGGAGGAAAGTTTTCTTGATTCTCGGTGATTTTTGCATTTGGCTACCCACAAACTTCCAATAACTTACAAATTCTGAATTGTTGACCTATTCAGTTTTTTAGAAGGGTCTGCTAGAATCCTAGTTAGCAAGAATCATATACATAGTTTTTCATACACACTCTCAATTATTCTTGTGAATTTTCATATGAGGGGGTAATTCCACAAGCAAACGTTTTACTATTCAATTCATTTGTCGTTGAGCCAAAAAAAAGAAAAAACGGAGGAATACTATTATGAAGTTTAAAAAAATTGCTGCTTTATCTCTAGCTGCATCACTTGCTCTCGTACCTAGTTTCGGAGGAAGTGCCTTTGCACAAGATCAAAACCCTCTTGAGAAAGCCCCGAAAAAGACAGATGTCAGTAAAAGCCTCGAAAAAGGAAGTTATGCAAAAGGTGAGGTTATTGTAAAATTTAAAGAAGGTGTGGCAGAGTCTGAAAAAGGAAACACCCTCAAAAAAGTGAATGTCTCTTCAGTAAAAGAAAAAGCTAGTAAAAAGAAGCCCTTCGAAGTGTTAAAAGTAGGAAATGTAGAAGCGACCGTAAAAGCATTAAGCAAGAATCCTAACGTAGAATATGCTGAACCTAACTATACTTTCTCAGCCACCTGGACCCCAAATGATTATTACTACCAAGGATATCAATATGGACCACAAAACACGTATACACCTAGTGCATGGGATCTTGCACGTGGTAGCAGCGGTCAGGAAATCGCCGTGCTTGATACAGGTGTAGATTATAACCACCCTGACTTAGATGGCAAAACGATTCGTGGATATGACTTCGTCGACAATGATTATTATCCGATGGATTTAAATGGACATGGTACTCATGTAGCTGGTACTGCTGCGGCTGAAACGAACAACGGCACCGGGGTTGCCGGTATGGCTCCTAATACAAAGATTCTTGCCGTTCGTGTATTGGACGCCAACGGAAGTGGATCACTTGATGATATCGCGGCAGGTATTCGTTACGCTGCAGATCAAGGCGCAGAAGTTCTAAATCTTTCTCTTGGTTGCGACTGTAATACAACAACGTTAAAAAGTGCAGTTGATTATGCGTGGAACAAAGGATCTGTCGTCATTGCCGCTGCTGGAAATGACGGAGTATCAACAACGTTTGAACCAGCTTCTTACCCTAACGCGATTGCCGTCGGAGCAGTTGATTCCAGAGACCGTAGAGCATCTTTCTCAAACTATGGAACGTGGGTCGATGTAACCGCTCCAGGAGTTGACATTGCTTCAACCGTACCTAACAACGGCTACTCATACATGTCAGGTACATCGATGGCTTCCCCTCACGTTGCAGGATTAGCAGGATTACTTGCAGGGCAGGGAAGAAACAATGTTCAAATCCGTCAAGCGATCGAACAAACAGCTGATCCTATCAGCGGTACAGGCTCTTACTTCCAACATGGAAGAATTAACTCTTACGATGCTGTAAGATACTAAATAGTATCCCCCCTCAACCAATCGGTTGAGGGGGGTTTTGCGATTATTGAATCTACTTCGCCAACAACAAATAAGGAAAAATCACTCGCATTTCACACCCCACCCCGCTTCTATTATCACTAAAAAATATTAACAAAAGATATAAATCTAATAAAAAGAGTCGTATTCATGAAAATTTTCCTGAATACTACCATTAATGTCCTACTCTATATCCTCAAAAAGTCCTCCATTTTCTCAATACCTTCTTCTTCCTTCCTATGATAATCTATTTTTGACAGAATTTTTAGAAAAAGAGGAGGAATTGATTTGAAAAATAATAAAATCATTAGCGTTGGGTTATCCATTGGATTACTGTCTGGAATGATGGCTACTGGGAGTTTAGCTGCACCATCGGACAATGCTCTCTTTCAAATGAATAAAAAGGAAGGAACACCCGAATTTGTTTCAGGATTACTATCTGCCCCATCCGGGAAAAAAGCGGAGACAATCGTCCTTTCCTTTTTAGAGAAGAACAAGACGAAATTCAAACTTTCTAATAAGAAATCGGACGAGCAGTTCAAGGTGTTATCTGTCGAAAAAGACGAACTTGGAAATAAAGTCGTTCGTATTCAGCAAACCTACCATGGAGTACCTGTCTGGGGTTCCACACAGTCAGCAGTTGTAAAGGAAGATGGCACACTCCAAGCTTTTTCCGGTACTGTCGTAGCTGACTTGGATCAAAAGATAACCTCATCAAATAAGAAAGTGAACGCGAAAAAATCCTTAAAGATCGCTAAGAAAGACCTTGGACTCCACCCGAAATTAGAAAAAGAAGCAAAACCGGAATTAGTGATCTATACAGATGGGGATACTGCTTCCTTTGCATATTTTGTAAACTTGAATTATTTAGAACCGTCTCCTGGTAACTGGAACTATTTTATTGATGCGAAATCAGGAAAGATATTAAATAAATACAATGACATGCATGAAGTCACTGGAACGAATCAAGTAGGTACCGGTAAAGGCGTATTGGGTGACACGAAACCGTTGAACACAACACTTTCAAGTGGAAAGTACTATTTGCAGGATAATACTCGGGGAAATGGTGTGTATACATACAACATGAACAATCGTACCTTCTTCCCACAATTTTTCTTACCAGGCACTTTATGGTCAGATAGCGATAATGTGCTACATGCTGCATATGATGCTCCTGCAGTTGATGCTCATCATTTCGCAGGTGTCACGTATGACTTCTACAAGGATAACTACAATCGTAATTCTTATGATAATCAAGGCGCACGCTTGGTGTCTTCTGTTCACTACAGCAGCGGATACAATAACGCCTTTTGGAACGGGTCTCAAATGGTGTATGGGGATGGAGATGGCACAACGTTTGCCCCACTTTCAGGCGGCATTGACGTTGTGGCCCATGAATTAACTCATGCGGTGACAGATTTTACTTCTGACCTTGTGTATCAGAATGAATCGGGAGCCTTAAACGAAGCGATTTCAGATATTTTTGGAACATTGGTAGAGTATGAGAATGGAGCGAATCCAGATTTCGAGATTGGAGAAGATATTTATACTCCTGGCACATCCGGCGATGCCCTTCGTTCTATGAGCAACCCCGCTAAATACGGTGACCCTGACCACTACTCTAAACGTTATACTGGTACAGGAGATAACGGCGGTGTTCATACAAACAGTGGGATCATTAATAAGCAGGCTTACCTTTTAAGTGAAGGTGGTAGTCATTATGGAATAACCGTTCCCGGAATTGGCCGCGAAAAGCTTGGGGATATTTATTATCGTATGAATACAGTGTATCTGACAGCTTCCTCCACCTTCAGTCAGGCAAGAGCTGCAGCTGTCCAGGCTGCAACCGATTTATACGGAAGCACTTCAGCAGAAGTCAATGCTGTTAAACTATCATTTGATGCAGTTGGAATTAACTAAAGAGTTTGCCGGACCAGCAGGGATTATGTCCTTTGCTGGTCTTTTCGTTTGAGATCCTTCCATCATCAAAATAAGCCTGTTTCTAAGTACCAAAAATACCCAGAACAGGCTTATTCTATTTAGGATGACCTTAACAGCAGTCGCTATCCTGTACACCCACTAATACTAAACCCCCTTCTTGCACATCTAATGTGATTTCTTCAGTCATAGAAATCACATTCGTATCAAAGGCAACCGAAACCCCATTAATTTCTTCCACTTTATCCGTTGCTTGAGCTGAATCTAAAGAAACCCCAATTTGTGGCCCACAGCAACCACCTTGATTAAGAAAAAATCTGATACCTTCCGAGTTGTTCTCTGCCATTGCATTCAACAGTACTTCTTTTGCTTCATTCGTAATATTCATTGTATACAATCCCCTTTCCTTTTTGAGGTCCGTCCCTCAATTGTTTGAAAATAGTACTTTTAATACATTTTTCAGTTCTGGTTTGATGTTAATTTTTGGTCGGACGTTTTTAGCTTTTGTTTCGGCTTCTTCGAGTGTGGAGGCTTCTCCCAGTGATAGGAGAGTTCCTGCTGCGACCGTGCCTGTTCGGTTACTTCCTCCGTTACAGTGGAAGTAGACGTTTTTGCCATTTTGATAGGCTGTTACCACTTCATTGATTGCACGTCTTACGGACGCTTCTTGTTGATCAGCCTCCTCTACGATCGGGCGATGCATGCGAGTTACATCATCAAATTCCACTCCAGGTGCTTCAGCTCGTAAGTCGACGATTATATCCACTTTATCACGAACAGAATCTGCATCTTCGAAACCTCCGATATAAATTCTGTCCTTCACTAATTCATTATATTTCATTGTTATCCACCTTTACTTAGAGAAATCCATTAGCTTTTTGTACCCTATCTTTTCTTCACTCATCCATGGAATTAGAGCGGTTTTGTTTGCATAGTCGTTTTTCACTTTTTGTATCCATTCCCGTTCTGAGACAGACCTGCCTCTTAACACGGAATCTGTTGTGTTCGTCACCGCTAAGCTTTGATTGATGACCCACCATTTTGGGTGGATCTCAGCTCGTTGCAAATCTTCCTGAAGTCTTTTCGCTTCGAAAACAGGGGTAGCCTCAGGCAATGTCACTATCACTACGCTCGTTTCGTTGGGATTACGAAGACGTGGCAGGAGATTTTTCACATGGTCTTCTACCTCTCCTTTTGAACGCGCCACTTCTTTTGTATATGATTCAGTTGCATCCAGTAATAGCAGAGTATGTCCCGTTGGAGCAGTATCAATCACGACTATTTCTTCATCCGCTTTCCCTACTATCTCTGCAAATGATTGGAAGATGGCGATTTCTTCCGTACAAGGGGAGTTTAAATCTTCCTCCAGATACGCCATTCCTTTTTCATCGAGACTCTCTGAAGCTTTTGAAAGAACGGACTTTTTATACGACTCAACCGTTACTTTCGGGTCGATCCGACTGATTTTCAAGTCGACCTTCCCTGGTTCTTCTTGAAACATATGAGTTAAGTGGGCTGCGGGATCTGTTGTAGTTAAATGTACCTTATGTCCCCTCTCAATCAAGCCAACAGCAATAGCTGAAGCGACTGTCGTTTTCCCTACTCCACCTTTTCCCATCGTAAAAATGACACGTGAATTGTTCATGGAGAAGTCGTCTATCACTTCTTTTAATCCGGAAAATTCAATGGATTCATCGTCAATTTCAGTTACAGCATTCGGGTTAACCTGTACATGAGAGAATAATTGTCTCAATGAATTTGTTCCTGTTAAGGAGTACGCTACATAAGGTAGTGAATAAGTTTGAATTTCCTTAAGAGAAATCGGCATTGTTTGTAACGCTTCTTGCTGGCGACTGTAAAAGGCCGTTGCAATCGGGTCATCCCATTGGTGCTTACCCATTAATCCATTTACAATCAACATTTGATTTTTTATTCCAATGTCCTGGAGTTCCTTTGATGCCCTGTCAGCTTCCGTTAACGAGGAAGTATCCGGTCGTGCAACAAGAACAAGTGTCGTTTTTTTCTTATCGGATAATACGCTTACAGTTGAAGAATACAGATCCTTCTTGTCCCCAAGCCCTGAAAGAGGTCCTAAACAAGATGCTCCATGTGTACTCTCTTCCAAGAACCCCGTCCAAGCTGTTGGAAGCTGCAACAAACGTAGCGTATGACCTGTCGGTGCTGTATCGAATACAATATGATCAAACTGATCTACTATGGCAAAGTCTGCAAGCAAACTTGTAAACTCATCAAAAGCAGCAAGTTCAACTGTACATGCACCAGACAACTGTTCCTCCATATTGCTTACTACTGCGTCAGGAAGTTTCCCTCTATATGGTCCAATAACTTTTTCACGGTATGATGCAGCTGCTTCTTCCGGGTCAAGATTACAGGCGGATAATGTCGGTAAACCTGGAACTTGTTTAGGTTGATTGGTAAGTTCGGTTTCTAATACATCCTGTAAATTGGAAGCTGGATCTGTACTGACGATCAGCACCCTTTTTCCTTCATCAGCAAGGGCAATGGCTGTTGCACTTGCCGTAGACGTTTTCCCCACTCCCCCTTTACCCGTAAAAAAGATGAAGGGTGTTTGATTGACATCATCTAATTGAAAAGATGTGAACATTGTACCCCAACTTTCTCATTTCTTATTAATTTCCAATTTTTGTCGTACTTTTCTTTTCTCATTCAATTCTTCAGCCGGTACTTCAAACCATTTTGAAAACTCTTCATTTGAAGGATATTTTCCAAAAGCGGCTTGTTTTCCATCAACAAGTGTGACAGGTAAAGCATCCGGACCTTCATCGTGTAAAATACGGTTGATCACCTCATGGTCGGCAAATGCCCCTGGATCATTCGCTAAATTGTATCGGCTAATATCAAACCCTCGTTTTTCAAGTGAATATACAGCATTCGCGACACGAGTAAGTTCAGGATCGATACTGGGGCCACAAACCCCCGTCGAACAGCACATTGCCGGATCAAAAATTTCAACCTTCACCATCAACATTTCACTCCCACTCATAAATTTATATAAAAAATAGCCGAGAAGATCTCTCGGCTTTATAAAAGAGGGACGGACCTATTGGACAGGACTATAAAAATTCCCATGAGGTCCGTCCCTCTATCTTTTCTTACTTCCCGGTTTCAGCGAATGTTTTGATGCGATCGCTGATTTCATCACGAACGCGTTGGAAGAATGCCCATTTCTCTTCATCGGTTCCTTCGGCTTTTGCCGGGTCATCAAAGCCCCAATGCTCACGCTTGACATGTGGAGGGGTCATAGGGCATTTATCAGCTGCATCACCACAAAGTGTAACAACTAAATCTGCATTGTTCAAAATGACAGGATCGATGATGTCAGAAGTTTGGCCTGAAATATCAATTCCCGCTTCTTTCATTGCTTTTACTGCGTTAGGATTTAATCCGTGCGCTTCAATACCTGCACTTTTCACATCCCAATCTTCTCCTAAATGATGCTTCGCCCAACCTTCTGCCATTTGGCTGCGGCATGAGTTACCCGTACATAAGAAGTATAGTGTTTTTTTAGACATAGTAATCGAGCTCCTTTTGTTGTAAGTTTTAAGATATGATCATTAACCAGATATATAAACCAATAAGGGTAATGAGTAATGTTGGTACAGTTAAAATAATTCCCGTTTTAAAATATTGCCCCCATGAGATTTTCACGCCTTTCAATGATAAAACGTGTAACCATAAGAGAGTTGCCAGTGAACCAATGGGGGTGATTTTCGGACCAAGATCAGAACCAATGACATTGGAATAAATAAGGGACTCCCGAATAACCCCAGTAGTGTTCGTATCCATTATCGCAATCGCATCGATCATAACGGTAGGCATATTGTTCATCACCGATGACAGAATCGCTGCAATGAATCCCATGGAAATCGTAGCGACGAACAGTCCTTGATCAGCTGCCACTTGAATAACATCCGTTAACACATTCGTCAGTCCTACATTACGCAAACCATACACTACCACGTACATTCCAATCGAGAAGAATACAATCGCCCATGGAGCACCCTTAATGACCGTTTTCGTGTTGACAGCTGAGCTTCTCCTAGCCATTAATAAGAAGAAAATCGACACAATACCCGCGATAATCGATACAGGTATGTGCAGTGATTCACTGATAAAGTAACCAACCAGCAAGATGCCAAGAACGATCCAGGATAGCTTAAACATACGCTGATCTTTAATCGCTTCAACCGGTTTCTTCAGCTGGCTGGCATCGTAATTCTTTGGAATGCTTTTTCTAAAGAACAGATACAGTACCAAGATGCTTGCAAACAATGAGAAGAAGTTTGGAATGATCATTCTTGATGCATATTCCACAAACCCGATATCAAAGAAATCGGCGGACACGATGTTCACAAGGTTACTGACGACAAGCGGCAATGAAGTCGTGTCGGCAATGAATCCACTTGCCATGATAAATGGAAACACCATTTTTTCTTCAAAATTCAAGTTTCTCACCATTGCCAGAACAATCGGAGTCAATATTAAAGCAGCTCCATCATTCGCAAAAAATGCTGCGACAACCGCTCCTAAAAGGGAAACGTACACAAACATTTTGACGCCATTCCCTTTTGCTGCCCTCGCCATATGTAGAGCAGACCATTCAAAGAATCCAATTTCATCCAAAATTAGTGAAATAATGATAATGGCAATGAATGCTAAAGTCGCATTCCAGACTATTCCTGTCACAGCCACAACATCCTGGAAGTCAACGACCCCTACAATCAAGGCAAGGATCGCTCCTCCACAAGCAGACCAGCCAATGGACAATCCTTTAGGCTGCCAAATCACAAGGACCAATGTGGCCACAAAAATCATGGTAGCTAAAAATACTGATAACACAGGAAACCCTCCTCCTAATGACAAGAAATGCGTAATCCTTGTTTTTCTAATGCTGTTAATCGATCATCCTGATTAGGCAAGTGTTCCAACAGGCTTTGAACAAACGGGTACGCATCACTTTCTTTGTTAAGAGAGTAAAAGACCCATTGACCCCTTCTTAATTCCTTCACAAGTCCAGCATCTTTCAATTTACGAATATGCTGTGATATGGCAGGTTGACTCATTTTGAAAATCTCGACAAATTCACACACACAGCAGTCATTGGATTCTAATAATTTCACCATCGTAAGACGGGTTTTATCCCCTAGAAGCTTTAACATTGTTGCAGCCCTTTCAATATCAACTTTTGATTTAAGCATGTAAACACCTCCACAATCACTTATATTATCAGCATATTATTATTTACTTATATAATAAGAATAAATAAGAACCTTTCTAAAGGCCCCTATATAAGCTCTCGCTTATATAATAAAATACTTATATGCTTATTTCAACCTTTTTTCATCATTCTTTGGTTTTTGGGGCAAATTGTGCAACGAAGAATAAATAGAAAAGTCCTTGATCACTTGACCAAGGACTTTTCAAATCTTAATTAATGGTTAACGGCTTTATCTAATCCACCGGGCTTATTATGCACGGCCAATTTGTCAATTAATTTATTACTTTCGGTATTCAGACCAATCAGATTTACTTTTACGCCATTCTGATGGTATTTGATAACGATTTTATCAATCGCTCCAACAGCAGAATCATCCCATAAATGTGTGTGAGTTAAATCCAGCGTTACTTCCTTCACATCTTCATTGAAATTAAAGCTTTCAACAAATTCTGTAACAGAAGCAAAGAACAATTGACCTGACACACGGTATACCTTCTTGTGAGTTTCTTCAGACGCCATCGTGGTAATCTTCACTTTTGATATTTTGGAAGCGAAGAATATAGCGCTTAAGATAATCCCGACAAGAACACCTTTTGATAAATCATGAGTAAACAATACAGTGACAACTGTTGCAATCATAACAAGAGAGTCTGTAATCGGTGTTTTGTGTAAGTTCTTCACTGAAGCCCAATCAAATGTCCCAACGGACACCATGATCATGACTCCAACCAAAGCAGCCATTGGAATTTGAACCAAGAAATCATTAAGCAATAGAATTAAAATCATTAAGAATGTACCAGCCACAAATGCTGATAAACGTCCCCGTCCACCTGACTTGACATTAATAACTGATTGTCCGATCATTGCACAACCAGCCATTCCACCGAAAAGACCGGATACGATGTTTGCAATCCCTTGACCTTTTGCTTCTTTATTCTTATCACTTGTGGTATCTGTCATATCATCAACAATAGAAGCAGTTAACAGAGACTCAACCAACCCTACAATGGCAATGGATAAAGAATATGGAAAAATGATTTGCAATGTCTCGAAGTTAAATGGAATATCAGGAATCAAGAAGACTGGTAAAGCTTGAGTAAGCTCACCCATATCTCCAACTGTACGTACTCCACTTCCTGTCATCACCGCGAAAATTGTCACAGCGATAATGGCCACTAATGGGGAAGGAACTGCTTTTGTAAAGCGCGGTAAAATATATATGATCCCTAAAGCACCAGCCACCATAGCATACATGATCCACGTTTCACCAACAAAGTGTGGTAACTGTGAAGTAAAAATCAAGATGGCAAGTGCGTTTACAAATCCAACCATAACGGAACGTGGTACAAATTTCATTAAGCGGCCTAGTTTAAGGACACCCATGATAATTTGAATCACACCTGTTAAGATGGTCGCTGCTAACAGATATTGTAAGCCATGATCTGCAACCAACGTCACCATGACCAGGGCCGTAGCACCCGTTGCGGCAGAAATCATTCCCGGACGACCGCCAACAAACGCAATCACTACTGCAATACAGAAGGAAGCATATAACCCGATCATTGGATCGACACCTGCGATGATAGAAAACGCAATTGCTTCCGGGACCAATGCCATAGCCACGACTAAACCGGCTAACACATCTCCACGGATATTACCAAACCACTCATATTTAATTTTTTGACTTAAATTCATAACACACCTCTTCCTATTTTATTGATGACTTTCAACTCTCATGAAAGTCGGGGCCGTTTAACACAAGGGACATTATATAATGGATGATTCAATTTGTGAAACAGTTATGAAAGCGCAAACATAACAATTTATCTTTCATTTACTCTAAATTCCACTGATAATCTGCATCATTTCAAATACATGTAAAAAAATCATTAAGTTCCGAAGAGGGAATTGAATAAAAATATAGAACTAAATACTAAGCGCTTTCATCGGATGGAGGAAAAGCAAATGTTCAAACACATTCTTCTCGCAACAGACGGATCTGAACACTCTCTAAGGGCAGGAGAAAAAGCGATCTCTCTCGCAAAATGCCATGAAGGCTCAAAAATAGATATTGTATATGTAATAGACGGGAAGCAATCCAAGGAAGATGTTCTGCACCACTGGGGACAGGATGCGACAGATAAACGGAAGCAGAAACTGCAAATGATAGAACAAAAAGCCAAGCAGGAAGGCATCGACTATGAGATTATCTTTTTACACGGAGATCCTGGGCCGACCATTGTTGAGCATGCAAACAAAAACAACTTCGATGCAGTAGTCATTGGAAGCCGGGGATTAAATCTATTTCAGGAAATGGTCTTGGGAAGTGTAAGCCATAAAGTTGCAAAAAGGGCTAAATGTCCCGTGATGATCGTGAAGTAGAGAAAGACTTCCAAATAGGAAGTCTTTCTCTACTTCATCCTTATACAAATAATCAAAAATCATCGGTACCCGCTCTAATATTAACAAAGGAGGGCATCCCATGAAAATTGGTCTTATTGGAGATAGTTTAACGGAAGGTAGACCGGGGGTATCGTTCGTTTCCTTTCTACAAAAAAAGTTTCCACATTATGTTTTTGACAATTTTGGAAAACCTGGTGAAACAGTTAAGAGTTTACATACCCGTCTCACCAATACCCCTTTACAAACAAACTATGACCTTACATTCCTCTGGATCGGCGTGAACGATGTATACTCAAAGCTGTTAAAAGTTCAGCCACAGCCAGTTGTAAAAGATCATGATGAGTTCAAAGAATATTATCGAAACATATTAAAGAACATTTCTTCCTCATCCCGATACACCATTGCAGTTTCTCCAGCTATAATCGGTGAGCGTCTCGATAACGAATTCAACCTGGAATTAAGGGAGCTTTCTTTCATTATCCAATTCACCACGGGCAAGAATCCCTCCATCCACTTTCTTAATATGCAAGAAGTTTTCCATCAACTTTTATCCACTGGCAACAGCTGCGATTTTATTAACACCAGCATTTTAAGCATCATGAAAGATGCTCTTTTTTATAAAAGTTCTCTCCGAATTGACCACCTTTCTTCTAAACGGGGATTGAAGTATACTGTAGATGGTGTTCATTTAAATAGTCATGGCGCCATAATTGTGGCTGATAAATACGGAGAGTATATTGAAGAATTGCTCCAACCATAAAAGGGCCATTCCGTCAAGGATTGGCCCTTTACCATTTTTATTCACTTTCAAAATATGAGAAACTAATAAAACATTCTCTCCTCTCCCAATGAATTTCAACCTATCCTATTGTCCAAAAACCTTCCCTGAAGCATCAACATAAATGGTTTTAATGATCGTTCTTTGGAACATCGTTTTGTCCTTGCTTCCTTCTACATCAATGGTCACATTATAAACTCCTTCTCCAAGCTTCGGGAGTTTTAATGAGTCATTCTTTGTTTTCACCTTACTCTTCTTCAACTTACCATTCTTGTAATATTCAATGGTCATAGCTGGTTTAAGCTGTACCTTTCTGTCAACTGATTTCAAGCTGATTTCATCCTGTGCTAATTGGATACTCAATGCATCGTTCGTTGCGCTTTCAAAAGACACATGTAAGAGATAGTTTTCTTCTGAAGACGACGATGCTTCAACCGTCCACTGCCCTGGTGCCGGGTCTTGAACGGAAACGGTATGGTGATACGCACCGTGAAAATATTCACTTTCATCCTTTTTTACCTTGAAGATTGAATTTGCTTTTTGACCAGGATCTTTAAGTATCAACTGTGAAGAAGGGCTATTGCTGATCCAATCAAATGTTACGGACTGAACCCCATGTTCTACTAATACCTTTTCTTGTTTCTTTCCACTAAATTCTCCTCCTCTAACAAAAGAGGCTGCGTTCTCTGCAACATTCGACTCGACCATACTTTGAGAGCTAAATTCAGACGTATTGGTCACTTCATTCAAATAATTTCTGAATATATTAAATGTAGATGAACCTTCTTTGATGGTCGAGTGATTCCAATCCCCCACTCTCAGTTCTGTCCCATAGGGGAGTCGTGAGCTATTAACCGTAACGGCTCCATCGTTGCTGCCATAAGCCCTGAGGTACAATCCTCCCCAATATAATGAGCTTCCGAAGCTTCCCCATTTCGTCCCGCCAAACGTATAGATTGGATTTCTATTTACATTCGGATGATGGTCCGTTTCAGATCGGAAATAGCTCATATATCCTGTTTGCAGTGAATAAGTGGCATCATTCTTACTTCCTAAAATGCCTGTCAACCACCCCGCCCAGCTGCTATAAGCGAGATCTGCCAGCTGTGAACCATAATGGGGCGTGGAAAGGGTGATCACCCTTGCGACATATGGATAAGCTCCATGGTGTACAAGAGCCGATTGCGTATCAATTCCCCCTTTACTATGGGCTACGACCACTACCTTTTCTCCGTAGTAACTGTATATGTCACTAATTTTCTGGGCCAGGAGGGCACCGTTATCCCACATATTCTTTGTTGGATAAAGATCAATAAAAGCGGTTTCATAACCATTTTGATAGGCTGTGTCATACATATTATTTTCATTCCACCATGTGTTAGAAGAGCTATTTAGTCCATGAACAAAGAGAATTGGGTGTTTGGAAGGGGCTACATACGAGGGAGTTGTACCTACATACCACTGCCCGGGAACTCCAGAAGGATCATCCTTACCAAATGAACCTGCCTGGCTCCAGGACGGCAGTAATAAAAAAAGTGCCAAAACTGTCATAGAAATCTTTTTAATCATACACTCTCTCCTTTTCCATTGAAATAAACCTGTAAAGTATATCGACGGAAATCAGAAGATATAACCGACCAAACGGAATTAAGGAAAAAAGAACTAAAAAATGTTCTGGTCTTGAACATAAACTATCATTATGAGGATTCAGATTCTCGGTCTTATCTATATCACGTTCTTTCCTCACAATCGTTTCATAGAAGTAATTCATTTGTTCGCTTGTTCACGTAACTGACTTCTTCTTTAAATTCCCCACCCACGCTATCAAAATCCCTGATAGAATG
The DNA here is from genome assembly GCF_056159585.1 of Rossellomorea sp. ABR4_004. Taxonomy (NCBI): domain Bacteria; kingdom Bacillati; phylum Bacillota; class Bacilli; order Caryophanales; family Bacillaceae; genus Rossellomorea; species Rossellomorea sp. ABR4_004. Next base: position 54,193 of record NZ_JBSWVM010000003.1, read on the forward strand.
ATGGTATTACAATAAATTGCGAGGAATGTGCTATGCCTGATTGGTCCTACCACGGAATATTCAAACCCGCTTTATCCAAACTCCCTGCTTACATCTCGAGAGAGTTTATACACAGAGGAATGAGTACAATCGCTTCTCTCCCTCTTGGTCCTAACATCATCCATTTTCTAGGTAGAGAAGAGTGCTCCCCTAAACTGAATAAACAAATCAAAGGGATAGAATTTTCCAATCCTGTTGGGCTCTCCGGTAAAATTGATCCCTTGCTAACAGGAACATCTGCCTTTGTTCATTTAGGCTTTGGCTTTATTGAAATTGGCCCTGTAACTTTACAGGCTTCAACAGAACATTCTTACCCTGTTGCAGATCATAGGATGGAGCGTATTCGATTTCCGGATCCCCTTGAATCCATCGGAATAGACAGGACTCTGAAGAAATTAAGTAAGGTTAGAAAGAAACAACCCCTCCTTATACGTCTGTCTGGGACACCAACAGAATTATCTATAATGATGAATAGATTAGATGTATTTGCAGATGGATATATTGTTGAAGGTGATGAAATTCATCCTACTTTCCATAGTGCCAAACCGATTTTCATCTCAAATCCAACGTTAGAACTCCTCTATAAATTGAATATTGAAAATATTTCAGGAATCGTTGTGGAAGGGGATGAATTCAACACCCTCCTTTCAACCGTTCGTACTTACAAAAAGGCTATCCCGTTTCTACCAATCATCATATCAGGGGGAGTTCATGAACCAAGTCAGGCACTATCTCTACTAAGTGCGGGTGCAGACCTCCTCCTCCTCTCAGATGGTTATGTCTTTTCAGGTCCTGGTTTAACCAAACGCATTAATGAAGCATTAGTGGATGATATGAGCGAACAGCTACCTCATCAAAAGGGATGGCTATCTTACTGGTATTTTGGTTTATTTATTTTTTTAGGGGGACTATTAGCCTTCCTTTTTAGTTTAACTTCGGTGATTCTGCCGTATGATGAACATTACTTGGGGATGAAGAAGGAATCGATTGCTGGATTCAACGACCGGATTGTAAAATTTATGGCTCATGATCGGATGACGTTAGCAGGTACTATGATTTCTGGAGGGATTGTGTATATGCAGCTCTCCTTTCATGGTGTCAGGAGAGGGCTCCTATGGGCCAAACAGTCCATAGATATTGCCGCCATTACAGGATTTCTGGGAATTTTCTTATTTATTGGGTATGGCTATTTTGACTGGCTTCATCTTTTATTTTGGCTCATTTTGCTTCCTTTTTACGTTTATGGCTGGATTCATACAAGGTGGATAAAAGGAACTCCCTCATCTCGAAATCGAAGAAATCATACTATATGGATGCAATCCCTGTATGGTCAGCTTGCATTTGTCGTACTGGGATTTTCTTTTGTTCTTGGTGGTCTTGTCATTTCTTACTTTGGGGTTACTTCTGTTTTTGTTCCGACGGATCTTCTTTACCTATGTATGCCACCGGAGATTCTTCATGAGTTCAATCAGAACCTCATTCCCGTAATTGCACATGATCGAGCGGGATTCGGAAGTGCTTTATTAAGTGTGGGATTACTAGTCTTAACTCTCTCACTTTGGGGCTTTCAGCAAGGAAATAAGTGGGTTTGGCGGACCCTTCTGATAGGAGGGCTCCCTGCCTTTATTTCGGGGATATATATTCATTTTGCTATCGGGTACACCTCGTTAACCCATCTTCTGCCCGCCTATTTTTCCATTTGCTTATTTTTGATTGGCTTAGTCAAAACCTATTCATTTTTTTATAAAGATAGGGATGACGATGAACTTTAGCTGTATCCATAGCGGATATGGCTTTTTTGTTAAGATATTAACTACTAAAAATACCATATGTAATTACCTTCATGTTAAGAGTTTGTAAATTTACCGAAAGTTCATTGAATCATTTCATTTTACATGTTACATTCTTTGTATGGATTTTCGATATCGAATTTCGATATTGATTTTCGCTTTGAATAAAAGGAGGTGTTTCATTGGAAGATAAAGTATTACGGAAACTCTTTCTTGGGTTTATTCAGATCCACATACTCCATCATGCTAAAGAAGAGCCTATTTATGGTACATGGATGTTAGAAGAATTAAGAGAACATGGATATAGCATAAGCTCCGGTACACTGTACCCTATTCTTCACTCAATGGAGACTGACGGATTATTAACAAAAGAAGAGAAAAACGTGGACGGGAAGATCAGGAAGTATTATTCGACTACAGATAAAGGCAATAAAGTACTCAGTGAAGCACGAGATAAAGCCTATGAGCTATTTAAAGAAATCAAAGACTAACAAAGAAGGTGAAAAAATATTGAAAACATCAAGAAATTTTAAGTCCCTGATTGAAATACTTTTTATATCAACAAGATTGGGGCTGACATCGTTCGGTGGGCCGGTTGCCCATTTAGGATACTTTCATGAAGAATATGTTCGCAGAAGAAAATGGATGGATGAGAAAAGTTACGCAGATCTGGTCGCTCTTTGCCAATTTCTCCCGGGTCCTGCAAGCTCTCAAGTTGGAATGGGCATTGGCATCATGCGGGCAGGAGTACTTGGAGGAATTGTTTCATTTATAGGCTTTACACTCCCTTCTGTCGTTGCATTGATTCTTTTCGCCATCATTCTTCAGGGATTGGATGTGGCAGATGCCGGGTGGATACACGGGTTAAAAATTGTCGCAGTTGCAGTCGTTGCTCATGCTATTTTAGGAATGGCCAAAAAGTTGACGCCTGATTTAAAACGAAAAGCGATTGCATTGTTTGCTTTAGTGGTCATTTTATTATGGCAAACAGCGTTTTCACAAATTGGGGTCATCCTTCTTTCAGCTTTTATTGGATTTTTACTCTTTAAACAACATAAACCCGACGATGAAGCACGAATTGACTTTCCGATTTCTCGTAGATTCGCAGTGATTTGTTTAGTTATATTCTTCGGATTACTATTTCTTCTTCCGTTCTTAAGGGAATTGACCTCCCTTGAATGGATCACTTTATTCGATAGCTTCTATCGTTCCGGGTCATTGGTTTTCGGTGGAGGTCATGTTGTCTTACCTCTCCTTGAACGGGAGTTTGTTCCTACGGGATGGTTAACGGAAGAAGCGTTTTTGGCAGGGTATGGTGCAGCCCAGGCGGTTCCAGGTCCTCTCTTCACATTTGCAGCGTATATTGGTGCTGTGATTAATGGGTGGCAGGGCGGATTGCTTGCAACTTTCGCGATTTTCCTTCCAGCCTTTCTACTCATTTTAGGGACGCTTCCATTTTGGGATTCCCTCCGCAGGAATCCTAAGATAAAAGGCGCGCTGATGGGAGTCAATGCTGCTGTGGTTGGAATTTTGATTGCGGCGTTTTACCACCCGATATGGACTTCATCCATTCTTGCTCCAATCGATTTTGCCTTTGCTGCGGTTTTGTTTAGCATGCTGGTCTTTTGGAAACTTCCACCTTGGATCGTCGTGGTGACAGGAGCAGTGGGAGGACTCATTATTGGTTTTATTTAAAAAGCTAAAAGAGTTAGGAACCTGCTCCCTTGCTTTTTGATTTAAAGAGTTTTAAGGAAACGGTTTAGCACAGTGGAAAATAAAAAATGATCCGGGCAATAATGAACTATACCCCATAATTCGGACAGTTTTAAAAAAGAGCCTAGGCTGCTAATAAGTGACTCCGGTATTGTACCGGGGTCATTTTATTTATACCCCATTGATAACGCCGGTGATTATACTCCTCTATTACTCGATACACTTCCTTTCTGACTTCCCTAATATTCTTACATGTTTTATACTCTGCCCAATCCTTGAAGTGCCCAAAGAAACTCTCCATCGGGGCATTGTCCCAACAGTTCCCTTTACGTGACATCGATTGGGTTAATCCAAGTGTTTTCACCCTATTTTGAAATTGGGGATGTGTATAATGAAATCCCTGATCTGAATGTAATATGGCTTCAGAATGGAATGATTTCCCTACTGCGAGCTTTAATTTCTTAAGGGTACTATAAACGATATCCATTTCCAAGGAAGAGGATAGGTGATAAGCGACAATTTCCTTCGTCGTACTATCTTTCACACAGGATAAATAAGCTTTTTGCCCCTTTCCGTAATAAAGATACGTAATGTCAGTAAGGAGTACTTTGCCTGGCTCATTTTGATTGAATTCACGATTCAGGAGATTCGGACAGGTGCAGTGTTCTTTCGTCGCCTTAGCCATTTTCCGATAGGGATTAGCTCTTCTAATCTTTGTAATAAGATTATATTTAGCCATTAGTCGTCTAATCTTCTTGGGATTCATGACGGTTGAATGGTCATTCTCCATAAACATTTTAATCTGAAGAGCACCAGCTTTTTTATCTTTCTTCTCAAAAATTTCTTTGATTAGAACTATATCTGCTTCATCTTGTTCTTCTCGTTTCACACGCTTAGGGGAAGCGTTCAACCAATCGTAATAACCACTTCTGCTTACTCCTGCCAGTTCACATAGATAGGAAATAGTTTTCTTTAATCGGTGTTTTTGAATCGTTCTATCAATAAGATAAAACTTTTCGGACTGCCTCAATATCGTTTCTTCTTCAACGCCTGCCTTTCTAGAACTTCTAACTTTTTTAGGAAATCATTTTCTGCTTCCAGGAACTTAATTCTTGCCTCTGCTTTCTTCAATTGTTCTTCAGGAGATAGGGAACTTGAAGATGGGCGACCGGTGCTTCCTTTCCCTCTGCGTTCCGAAAGGAATCCTTCTTCTCCATAACGCTCAAACGTTTCTCTCCATCGCCGGAGACATCGTTTAGGCTGGTCCTTCCCAATCATTTCAATATCAAAACCATGTTCAATGAAGATTTGTGAAGGGATCTTCCCGTTTTTATATTCTTTAACTGCATTTATTTTAAACTTAGGGCTGTAGGAAATCGAGCGTTCGGAAACACTTGTGATATTCGAATTCTTCTTCAGTTCTTTCATTTGAAATTCACTATAAAGCTTCTTACTCATCTAAAAACCTCCGTCCATTTTCATTAATTCTATTGAAACACAAAAAAACCCGGATAAGGGGCACTTTTTTATCAGTGTCCGTTATCCGGGGTATAGTTCATAAATGCCTGGATCATTTTTATTTTTATCTTTTTATAAATCGATACGTCAGATATGCGATATACAGGGGTGTGGCAATGTAAATCAAATAGGGAAACTGCTCATAGGTCCCTTTGTAAATGACAAATAGTAATGCTCCAATGAAGAGTGTCACGATCGTTCCGTACTTAGGTAAAGGCACTTCCTTGAGGCTCGGAATTCGTATACGGCTCACCATGAGAAAGCACATTGCGGTGAAAATGACTGTTGTTACAATATTGGGTATGAAGTCGCCAAATAAGGTGAGAATGGCCAGGATACCACCTGCTGCCGTAATCGGAACCCCCACGAAATAATGAAGAGACGATTTTGGCGGGCTGGTATTGAACCTTGCCAGGCGGTAGGCTCCGAATAATGGAAATAACCCTGCCACAATTAACCCTAATAATCCAAATTGAAAGAAATATGTATAATACACAAGAAAAGAAGGTGCGACTCCGAACGTAACAATATCAGCTAATGAATCCAATTCCTTTCCTAATACACTATCCGCCTGCAGCATTCTCGCCAATCTGCCGTCCATGCTATCAAGCATCATGCCAATAATAATGAGTATAGCTGCGTTTTTAAATTGTCCGCTAGCGGCAAACCCAATGGATAAGAAACCGCAATACAGATTTCCCAACGTGACCATATTGGGGATTTTTTTCGTTAGTTTCATCTTATTTCCTCACTCTACCAAAAATTCTATTACTTCTAGGATACCATGTTACAGATTTTCTTAAAGAAATGTTGTGAAAAAACTTCTAATAACCTTATAAAATTTTATATTTAGAAACCAGAAAGTTGACCATACTATTTACTGAGTATGAAAGTAAACGATAATGGGTGTTGATCTCATGATTAGAAAAAAGCTTCGTGAATGTAAATGTCTTACTCTTAAACTATTGCGTCTTAAAGATAACACCCACAGTATTGCATTAGGATTCACGGTTGGATTATTAATCAACTTCGTTCCCTCTTTTGGCATAGGTCCATTCATTTCCACAGCAATTGCAAAGGTGTTTAAAGGGAACTCATTCGCTGGATTAGTAGGAGGGGTTTCCTTGATTTGGGCTTTCCCTTTTTTCTTCTACTTGAATCTATTTGTAGGATATCACTTCTACCCCATTGATGTAGTCGATCCGTCAATAAAGAACTCCAGTGAAGCAGTAGATGTAGGGCTGCAATTGGGGAAAGCATTTTTTATCGGGATGTTCATTAATATCCCGTTATTCGGCATCCTCACGTACTTCATCATGAATTCCATTGTTAGAAAGTACCGGGAGACAATGCTTACGTATGTGCATAAGAAGTGGAACTTATAGTTTATTCCATTTTGTCTTTAACGATAGAGGTTCTGGAATTCTCCGCAAAAGAATAATTGTTCCTGTAACTCTCCTCTTTATTTAGAAAACATGAAACTCTTTTATGTTTTGATCCGTATATTCTTCTATAAAGATTCTTTCTTAACATTATCACACTTTATACTAATCCACCTCGTGTTTTGTTATAATTTAACTATTAAGGAACGAATACGATTAGGAGAAAAAGGAGGATTGTCATGACTGGAACCATTGCTGTTATCATGATCTTTTCAATACCCATCCTCGGAATCATAACGGACCATTTCCAAAAACAATCCAAGCTAAAACAAAAAATGATAGAAGACCAACTCGAACTGGAAAAACTGAAACACGAAAATTTTGTGATTGAAACCCAGAAAATGAGACTGGAATTAGAACAAATGAAACTTCAGGATCACCAGGAAAAAACGCAAATTTTATAACTAATAGCGTCAGGATTTCCTGGCGTTTTTTTCTCTATGTGGCTATTTTTTTTGCACGTTAACTTAAGTTTTATTTCTGACATATTCCTTTCAGTGAAATTACCAATACTATTATCATTCTTAAATAAACATCATATCCCGTAAAAAACCCCTTGACTTTAGCGCTTAAAAGCGTTTAAGATATAAAGCATCTTGATCATACATATTTGTGAAGAGCTGTGATGGATTTGAAGTAGTGATCTCCTCCCTGTTATAGAGAGCTAGTGGTGCTGGGAACTAGTACATAGGAAAATCATGAATTACGTTTCTTGAGCTTCTTGTTCTGTAGTGGAATAAGACGGTTATTGTCCGTTATCAATTCGAGTGGTAGGCAATTTGCTTACAACAAGGGTGGTACCGCGATCTTTTTCGTCCCTGCTGATTTATTCAGCAGGGATTTTTTGTATGTATCTACTTTCGTGCATAAAAGCGTTTAAGCACTAAACAATTTCTTGAAATAAGGAGAATTTAATATGAACCAAACCATTCCAAGTCATTTACGCCCATTTGTAGCTGAACAGCATTATCATTCATACAGCCCTATCGATCATGCCGTGTGGCGTTATGTGATGAGACAGAATCATCACTTTCTTGAAGATACCGCACACGAAGCTTTCACTGAAGGATTAAAAGCCTCCGGTATTAACATACACGAAATTCCTAAGGTAAGTGATATGAACCGGCACTTAGCGAAAATTGGCTGGGGGGCTGCAATTGTAGACGGTTTGATCCCTGGCACAGCGTTCTTTGATTTCCAGGCTCACGGTATTCTCCCGATAGCTACAGATATTCGTCAAAAATCGAATATCGAATACACCCCTGCTCCTGATATATTGCATGAAGCAGCCGGACACGCTCCCATTCTGTTTGATGAAACCTATTCCCGATTTGTAAAGATCATCGGCAATATCGGAGCAAACGCTTTTGCCACTGAAGAAGAACACGAAGCATTTGAAGCAACCAGGCATTTATCCATTGTGATGGAGGATCCATGCTCTACTGAGAAAGAAATTGAAGAAGCAAAGCAGGTGTTAATTGAAAAGCAAGAGGCCGTTTCCGGTCTTTCTGAAGCAGAACAAATTTCACGAATCTTTTGGTGGACTGTTGAATTCGGTTTGATCGGTGATTTTCATCAACCGAAGATCTTCGGTGCAGGACTGCTTTCATCGGTTGGAGAAAGCAAGCACTGTTTATCAAGTGAAGTGATCAAAAGGCCGTTCTCCATCGAAGACGCCATCCATACCAGCTATGATGTTACCTCCATGCAAACTCAACTATTTGTTTGTGAAAGTTTCGAACAACTCATTGAAGAAGTCGAGAAATTCGGAGAGACCATGGCTTTCCGTAAGGGTGGAACAGACGCTATTGAGAAAGCGATTCATTCGAATCAACTTGCTCATATCGAATACAATTCCGGATTACAAGTCACCGGAATCTTCAAAGAAGTCATTAAAAATGAGCATGGTGAAGCTATCTACGTCAAAACCGTAGGACCAACATCACTTTCCATCCAAAACGATCAACTGGATCATCACGGGACAGATCATCATGCTGATGGCTTCGGTGCACCTATTGGTATCCTTGAGGATGGTACCATTCTTGAGAACCAAACCGAAGCGGAATTAAGGAAACTTGGTATTGAGATGAATAAAATGATGCAAATCACATTTCATGGTGGGATTGAAGTCTCTGGACATGTGACGAACCTCGTCTTTCACCATCATCATCTTGTTCTCATATCAATTGATGAATGTATGGTGACATTGGGTGAGCACGTTTTATTCCACCCTTCATGGGGAACTTACGATTTGGCAGTAGGCAGTGAAATTGTTTCAGCACGGCCACATGCGGCAGATTATGATGCTTTCTTCGGGGACACACCTCTTATCGAAGAAAAGGATGGCGAATCTCATGATCTTACACCATTGGACAGCCTCTTCAGAGAGGTCAGAGAACTGAGAGAACTAGCCTTTTCAAGAGATCTTATTCATAGTATAGTAGGCAGGCTGAAAGAGAATTTCCCTGAAGAGTGGCTGCTTAGACTTGAAATGATTGAACTACTGCAGATTCACGAGCCTGGGTCTCAGTTAAAGGAAGACCTTCTGAAAGACTTATATGCTTTAAGTAAGCAGGATCGGTTTGCACGTCTCATTCAAAATGGACTTGATGTCATTTATGGAACGAAAGGAGTTACAATATGAAAAAGTTGGGTGAAGCTGCCATTTCTCAAAATCTTGAAACTCTTAAGAAATGGTAGTTAAAAGAAGAGAAATGGATTGAACGGCGCTTTCGGTTCAAGGATTACCTTGAAGGAATACGGTTTGTCAACAAGCTGGCAGAGACAGCCGAGGAAGTGAATCACCATCCATTTATAACGATTCAATACAAATTGGTTATTGTAGAGTTGACTTCCTGGAGTGAAAATGGCCTGACAGATTTGGACTTCGATTTGGCCAATCAGTATGAAAAGCTCTATATGGAAATGGTGTAAACAAAGAGACAGTCACACGTGGCTGTCTCTTTTCTTCAATGCCTTCTAAACCAAATACTCAGCCGTCAAACTTGAATTCAAATATCTAGCCATACCCGTTTTCATTTTCTTCATTCCATGTTTTCTATAAAACTCTTCATTACCGGTTGTGGAGATTAATTGAACGCAAGAAACATCTTTTAACTGCTCTAAAAGGTCACTCATGATGAGACTGCCGATTCCAATTTTTTGATACTCTAGATGAACGACCACATCATATATTGCGGCATTGAATACACCATCCGTAAGGGCTCTTCCAACTCCAATGATCCTACCCTCACTTATTGCGAAAGTTATTATATCACTTTTTTGAAAAACCTTGTTAATTACTTCATTTGAATGCTTCAACCACCCTGCTGACTGATACACTTCACGTATCTCATCTATCTTATCCGGATCAAATCTGTTATGAATCCTGATATCCATTATGGTCTCCCTATTCTTTGTTTACTAAGAGGATAACTCATTTTAATAAATTCATAGCGACTTCCATTTGTTTCTTGAATGAATGTTCCAATGGGTACGAAACCCACTTTCTTATACACCTTGATGGCACGATTATTGAAGGACGCTACGGACAAAGTCAAAGTTTCAGGAGCATATTTCGCGATTGAGAAATCAACCCCCGCCCTTGTGAACGCTTCGCCCTTTCCCTTTCCTGTAAGATTCGGATGCATGCCTAAACCGATATCAATAGTCGACTCATTTAATTCATTAAATGAGTAAAAACCAATCATTTCCCCTTGATCAAGTACAGCATAGGTTGAATTTCCTCGCTGACCTCCATCTAAAAATTCCGCCAAATCCTCTTCATCCGCTGTAAGATCATAAAATGCGTATTCACCATCATATTTCCATTGGTAGGCAATATGCTGAGCTTGCTCCTGAGTTATGATTTGAAAAGAAAAATCCATCTTTAGGTTCCCCCATCTTTATTTATGTAAATGAAATGGCCATGATCAAAGTCTTGTCTCTTCATGGTTGATCAGCGTTCCCCACTTCTCACCTGAGCATATTTTCTCCATGATTCCTGCCTGGTCAAAGTTAAATATGTGTACAGGGAGTTTATAGTCCCTTGCTAACAGTAGAGCTGATTGATCCATGACTTTAATATTATTCGTTACAACGTCATCGTAATTTAAATTATGGTACATCTTCGCCTTTTTATCCCGTTTAGGGTCACATGTGAAAACACCATCAACTCCCTGCTTTGCTACAAGGATGGCCTCACTATTCGTTTCGATGGCTCTCTGAACGCTAGGGTAATCAGTCGTTACGAAGGGTTGGCCGTTTCCTCCACCAAATATGACAATGTATCCTTTGTCAAGATGGTGAACGGCACGAAGGCGAATATATGGTTCGGCAACCGTTGATACAGGGATAGAAGTCATCACTCGAACTTCTTTGTCGGTCTTACTTTTCAACACACCTCTAAGCATTAAACTGTTGATGATGGTTCCGAGAGTTCCGATACTATCCGCTTCTACTCGCTCTATTCCCCAAGTATCTGCCAGACTTCCTCGAAATATATTGCCACCGCCCACAACTAAGGAAACTTCAATTCCCATATTGACGATTGACATGATTTCGCCTGCAATGTGATCAAGCTCTTCAGTGCCAAAATTATTTCCTTCCTTATCCGCCAACGCTCCACCACTTAATTTAATTAACACACGCTTGTATCTCATCACTATTCCTCCCCTGGACATAAAAAAAGAACTAAAAAGGGAATGACTACCCTTTTAGTTCTTTTTATAGGAGAAGAAATGCTGAAATATGATTGACGATTGATTAACATAGCTTCTCCCCCTCTCGCACTATTCAGAATTTTCCTTTTCTCATTATATAGAAAATACAGGAAATATTCAAGGGATGTTTCATTTAATTCGCCTTACTACTCAAGTCGTTTACCTCTTCTTTTAATTTCGCTATAACCTCCCTTATCTTCAACATACCTACATTTCCTTCCTTCCTCTTACGTAACGAAATAGTATCACACTCGACCTCCTTATCTCCTATTACCATCATATAAGGAACTTTTTGCATCTCTGCTTCTCTGATTTTCAGACCGACTTTTTCTACACGATCATCGACTTCTACCCTAAACCCTTCACTTTCTAATTGAGACTTCACATGTTGAGCATATTGGAAATGTGTGTCGGAAATCGGAAGAATTTTGACCTGATGGGGAGCTAACCAAAGAGGAAAATCTCCTCCAAAATGTTCAATGATGATTGCCATAAAGCGTTCGATCGAACCGTAAATCGCTCGATGAATCATAATCGGTCTGACTGTCCCATTGTTTTCCCCGATATATTCACACTCAAATTTTTCAGGCATTTGGAAATCAAGTTGAACTGTTCCACATTGCCAGCTTCTCCCAATGACATCCAATAGATGAAAGTCTATTTTTGGCCCGTAGAAAGCACCGTCTCCTTTATTAACATGATAATTGACTCCTCTCTCTTTCAACACACCTTCCAAATCTCCTTCAGCTTGATCCCATAATTCAACGGAGCCCATAAAATCTTCCGGTCGAGTCGAAAGCTCAACTTTATAGTCAAACCCGAATTTGCTATAGAAAAGATCGATAAGATCCAATACGTTATGAAGCTCCGACCGAATTTGATCTTCCCTTACAAATAGATGAGCATCATCTTGAGTGAAGGAACGGACTCTCAATAATCCACTTAATGAACCCGACAGCTCATGCCGATGGACTAATCCCAATTCACCGTATCGAAGGGGTAACTCCCTATAACTTCTTCTTTTACTTTTATAGATTAAGACTGCTCCCGGACAACTCATTGGCTTTATCGCATATTTCTGATCATCTACCTCTGAGAAATACATATTCTCATGGTAATGATCCCAGTGACCTGACTTTTCCCATAGCTCCTGCTTCATCATAATGGGAGTTCTAATCTCCTGGTATCCAGCTTTTCGATGTTCCCTCTTCCAAAATTCCTCTAACTCATTTCGTAATAGCATCCCTTTCGGTAAATAAAAGGGCATGCCGGGTGCCTCCTCCATCGATACAAATAGCTCCAACTCCTGACCTAATTTCCTGTGATTTCGTTTTTCCACTTCAGATTGAATTGACATTTTGTTTCCTCCTAATCAATTTTTTTATATAAAAAACCGCATTCATCCCTGTCAAGGGACGAATGCGGTCGTGGTACCACCCTAATTCCGAAGTGCTAAACTAAAGCCCTCCGCTCAAAGCTGATAACGGTTTTCCCGATTATGGATACTGACATTTCACCATAATAGCTCCGAGGTGGTAAATCACTTCCTTTTCTTCAGGGCTTTCAGCCATGTGACCCTGTTCTCTGGTAAGAAATACAAGAAATGATTCGTGTCCTCTTCATCACTTTATTATACAATTAATAAAAAAACCGCACCCATCCCTAACCAAGGGACGAGTGCGGTCGTGGTTCCACCCTAATTCAGAAGTGTAAGATATTACTCTTCGCTTAAGTAAGATAACGGTTTTCCCGATTATGGATACTGGCATTTCACCATAATAGCTCCGAGGTGGTAAATCATTCATTTCTCTTCAGGGCTCTCAGCCGGTGACCCTGCTCTCTGATCAAGAAAAAACGGAATGAATCATGTCCTCATCTTTGCTTTCGTATAGTATATTCAATTTAGAATAAATTTGTTATTGAAATTATATGGTAGTATTTTCTAACTGTCAAGAGTGTTTAAATATAAACAAGGAAAATAATCGCGACTAGAACAAGCCGGTAGATCGCAAAAGGTATTAGCTTGATTTTATTAATCACCTTCAGAAAAAAGTGTATCGACAGATAAGCAAATAGAAACGCACTTAAGAATCCAACCAATAGAAACGGTAAAAACTCAGGGGTAAAATACATCCAGTTCTTCATAAGAGAAAGCGAACTTGCTCCCAACATTATCGGAACCGCCATAATGAATGTGAAATCTGATGCTGCCCGGTAGCTTAATCCAAGTAAAACTCCTCCAGAAATGGTCGATCCCGACCGGGAAAAACCTGGCCATAATGATAAGCATTGAATAAGCCCGATCACCAGCGCTTTTTTATGTGTTATCTGATCCACATTCTCCACTGTGACGATCTTGGGACGATACAAATCCGCTGCAATCATGAGGAAAGCACCGATTGTTAAACCCGCCAGAACCGTATTTAGTGAAAAAAGATGCTCATCGATATAATCCTCAAATAACAAGCCTAGAATCACTGCAGGAATCAATCCAGCCAGTATATGGGTCAATTTTAAATTGGACGATTTATTTGCGGTACGGTGATTAAATCCGAGTAATTCTTTAAATCTCTCTTTAAATACAATGACAACTGCTAAAATTGAGCCTAGTTGGATCACAACTTTGAATGTATTTGCCGGATATTTACCCAATACTTCTTTCGATTGAATCCATAAATCGTCTACTACTATCATATGGCCAGTGGAAGATACAGGCGCAAACTCCGTTAACCCTTCGACCATACCCAATATAAATGCTTTTATTAACAAGATGAAGTCCATTTATCATTTCTCCTCTATCGTTTAATCATGTTGTCAATATGACTAAGATGAAAGATAGTTGGAGTGGTATTTCACGATGACCCCAAACCCGGTTGAATCCCCACGATAATGGGAAAATAGTCCGTCATTGGAAAGAGTGGGAGGAAATTGAGGCAGACTTCTATTAAAAGGCATTCTGCTTTTATCTTCTATTTTTTTCATCACAAGAGAAGGAGTTAATGAAAAAGAATCATCGTCAAGATAGGCAATCTGAGCTTGATCCTGAATGACTTCTTCTCCCCTATGAGTCTGAATATCGTATATCTGCTGGAAACATCCAAACGTGCAAATTAGCACAAGCAACATGGTTTTCATCACTCTCTTCCCCCTCTATCGTGATAATCTAGCTTATCATACTATAACCGCCAGGGGACGACAATAAGGAAATGTACGCTACTTATCAGAGCACTTCCAATATATTATTAGTCTGAATGTTCACGAAAAGAGCCTAATTCAATTTTCAGTTTTAAATCAATAAAAAGCACAGTATAGGGACTTCCCTCCACTGCGCTTTCTCTCATGTCTAATGAATATCTTTCTTCTTAAACCTCCCACCTCTTACCTCTGCTATATCAGCAATGGCAAGAAAGGCGGATGGATCATGTTCTGCAACGATGTCTTTCAGTTTCGCTTCCTCCAGACGAGTGATGACGCAGAATATCACTTTCTTATCATCTCCTGAAAAAGCACCTTCACCATTCAAATAGGTCACTCCTCTCCCCAGTCGGTGTAAGAGGGCATCACCGATTTCCTTGTGGTTTTCACTTATGATCCAAACCGATTTGGATTCATCCAGTCCTTTAATCGTAATATCTATCATTTTAAAAGCTACGTAATAGGCCAGAAGTGAATACATTGCTCTATCCCAGCTAAATACAAATCCGGCGGAAGCCAAAATGAACAGATTGACGAACATGATGATTTCACCGACAGAGAAGGGCAGCTTTTTACTTGATAAAATAGCAAGGATTTCCGTTCCATCAAGAGATCCGCCGTAACGAATGACCATACCCACTCCTATTCCCAGAACGATCCCTCCAAATAAAGAAGCCAGCAGAATGTCCTGGGTGAAGGCAGCTACCGGATGAAGAAATGTAGTTGAAATCGATAGTATGATAATTCCGTATAGTGTAGAGAATGCGAAGGTTTTTCCGATTTGTTTATAACCTATGAAGAAAAAGGGGATGTTAAGGATAAAGATGAAAAGACCAAGCTTAACGCCTGTAATATGTGAGAGCATAATCGAGACACCAACGATTCCTCCATCAATGACCTGGTTGGGAACTAGAAATATTTCAAGGCCAACCGCCATGATCATCGCCCCGATGGTGATGAGGACAGCTCTTTTCACTACCTCTTTAAGGGGAATCTTCTTATGCTTTATTTTCACTTGCTGCATTTGATTTATTACCTGTCCTTCAATCATCTTCATTCCTCCTCCAAAGAAAAACATCCCGTGACAACAACTGAACTCATCTCATTGGAATCAAAAATGATCTATGTAACATACACAATATCCTCTTCAAAGCCTACAAGAACCGGCTTGTATAACTTATATATTCTATTATCACCTTCAAAATACCTGCTTATAATGAGGGACGGACCTCTAAATGAGCGACATCCAACTTTCATTGACATAACAATACCTTGCTATCATCAAGTTATCTGGCCATTTTCTAATTGTCATTTCAAGGTCCGTCCCTCAGCAAATTTAATTTGACTCAAAGGGGAAAATGAAGTATTTTTAATACTTGTATATTCATATTTTGGATAAGCTGGAACTGTTTTCTGTTTCCAGGTAAATTAGGTTTTGGAGGCTTTTCTTTGATTACATTAATCAAAACTTTGTTGGTCAATATTACAATTTTATTTTCATTTACGTATAATGCTAATGTATTATTTCCATTTAAAGAAAAACAAGTTCCACATTTTAAACATAAAATCACTTATGGTCTTATTGCATCCTTTGGAGCTTTATTATGTATGCTTTATCCGATTGAAACCCTTGGAAAAACTCATTTCGACTTACGCATGATTGCCATTTTAATCGCAACGATCTACGCCGGATTATTATCAGGATCGATCGTTTTAGGATGCGTGATCATCTTCCGCTATTTAATAGGCGGTCCATATGTCATGGTTGGAATAACGGTCTCTGTCCTTGCGTTTGTAATAGGCATTCTCTTTCGGAGGATGTTATTAAATACACAATATAAATTATTGGGGAGTACAATTATCTTCCTGTTTCATTCATTGTTTTACATCACGATTATCAACAGCTTTATACCTATTCTTCATTTGACATTTTATTTAATTTATTTCACTGTTTTCTATTTTACTTTTGTTGCTCTTGTATTCATTATTGAACATTTGATTCACACGAACAGACAGATCGAAGAAATGGTGTATCTCGACAAATTGAACATGGTGGGACAGATGGCGGCTTCTATTGCCCATGAGATTCGCAATCCCCTTGCAACCGTAAGAGGATTCATACAACATCTAAGCGAGGACACCGAGGATGAACAGTTTAAAAGGTACTCCCCTCTTATTCTGAATGAATTAGATCGTACGAATAAAATCATCACAGACTACCTTAGCGTAGCAAGACCTAGTGAATTTCAGTTGTCTACACTCCACCTGGAAAGAGTGATTCAGGACTGTGTCGACTTACTAAGACCATTTGCCTCCTATTCGAATACATCGATACTGTTCCAGCAAAACGGCACCCATTATATTAAGGGTGATGAACATCATATGAAGCAAGCGATTATGAACGTCATCAAGAACGGAATTGAATCCATTGAGGAACATGGGGAAATCACCATCTTTATAAAAGAAGACTCTTCCAGGGACAATGTGGTTATCAATATTTCAGACACGGGAAAAGGAATGACTGGGGATGAGTTAAAAAAAATCGGCTTACCTTTTTACACCACGAAAACAAAAGGCACCGGCCTTGGAAGCATGGTGACGAACAAAATCATTCGTGAAATGGGTGGCATGATTGAGTACGAAAGTGAGTTGAATAAGGGTACACTCGTGAAAATTCTGCTCCCTCTCATAACCAAACAATAAACATAACCAAAAGCTTAGGATATTTTATCCTGAGCTTTTATATTAGAGTAATCTCCTCTCTCTTAATCTGTGATACACTTAATTTATCAAGATTTTCCAGGACTCTACAACCTGGTGGGAGGCTAAATACAATGAGTAAAAAATGGACATTCCTATTTCTAATAGGTGTAATCGTAACCCTTTGCATAATAACCATTCTCAATAAGCCTACAGAAAAAGATTTTACACTTTGGCTGCAAGAAGAATACACTATTGATTGCAATAAAGACTGCTCTATCATTGAATTGGACAGCGGGAATGGGAACATTGCAGAGAGGATTAAACTTGCAAATGGAAACAGAGACTATTCTCCTGGACTATTTACATTACGTATAAAAAGACATTACATAAGCCTAAATGACCCGAACCGTATATTTAGTCTAGAAGTGATTGGCTTTAATGGAAGGTTCTATGAAATGAATTCTAAAATAGCCCTTTTAGAAAATCAGGAATGACTTAAGTTTACATAATAATATTATCCATAATTAAATCAACAATTCAAAACCCGACTCTACAATAGAGCCGGGTTTTCTTCGTCTAATCTAAAAACCTCAACAAATCTCCATAAATAATATCATCAGACATGCCTAATTCTTTTCTTACGGTTTCTTTAAATGGCTCACATAATGAGTCAGCAGTCGTTGCTTCACTGCTCTTATCATAGCAAACATTGTCTTTAAAGACGTACTTTTCAGTTACAAAGTCACCATCCCTGAAAATGACTGGGTGATCTTCTTTTCGTGTGAACAGATTATGTCCAAAGGAAAGATTATCCCTCGTTTTAATCCCCAATAAATGGAGAATGGTCGGGCGAATATCGATTTCTCCACCTATCGTTTCGATTGTTTTTCCCTTTTCACCAGGCACATGGATAATGAGTGGAACTTGTTGAAGTTTTACATGATTCACCGGGGTGTCTTCCTGCCCTAAAAGTTCGAACACTCCATTTTCATATTTTTCGGAGATGCCATAATGGTCTCCATATAGTACAAAAATCGTGTCCTTATATAATCCATTTTTCTTAAGCCTGTTAAACAATGATTTAATCGCTTCATCCTCATAACGTACGGTTGTTACGTAACGGTTCACAACATCCTCATTTGTTGAAGCCTCTGGAATAAGTTTATCCTCTTCTTCTAATAAAAAAGGAAAGTGATTGGTCAGCGTAATCAAACGGGTGTAAAACGGTTGAGGTAATTTCTCAAGATACGAAATGGATTGCTCAAAGAACGGGATATCCTTTAATCCGTAGTTAACAGAGTTTTCTTCCGTAACATTGAAATCTCTCTTTGAAAAATAGCGATCGTAGCCTAACGATTCGTACATGATTTCACGATTCCAAAAAGTGCGGTCATTCCCATGAAACACCGCCGCATAATAATCTTCTTTCTTTTCCAAAATATGAGGCATACTTTTATAACGGTTATCCGGTTTGCGAACAAATGCTGAACCACTTGCTAGAGGGTATAAACCTGTATCGATCATGAATTCAGAATCTGAGGTTTTCCCTTGAGCGGTCTGATCATAAATTTGATTGAAATAAAAACTGTCCTTGACCAATGAATTTAAGAAAGGTGTGATTTCTTCCCCATCGACTTTTTGGTTGATGACAAAATTTTGGGTGGATTCCATACTGATCAATACAACATTTTTTCCATCGGCAACACCGAACAGATCGGAATTGTTATGTTTCTTGGATTGTGTATATTTAATGGACGCTTCTGTGTCTGATTTACTGGCAAGCATCTTGGTGAAAGGTACCGTAGCTTCGACCCCAATATCATATAGGTGATAATTGTATGGTCCCACTGATTTGACCATTTGCTCTCTGTCATATGATTCAGCAAATAAATATGGCGATTTTATCAGCCCTAATCCTACTGTTACGAGTAGTAACAGTAGACTCAACCCGATATATGAAAGCTTCCACTTTTTTGAGACCTTAATGGAAGAGGTAGCCGTCCACTTTCTCTTTAATAACCAACCGACAATTAGGAAATCTACAATTAAAAGGAGATCCCATGGACTCATCAGTTCAAAGGTACTTGGCCCGATCCCCCCCACATTTTTAAACTGAAATAAAATCGGAACGGTAACAAAATCTGAGTAAAATCGAAAATATAATAGATCACCGTATAAGAGCCCGGTTGCAATCCCCATAACAAGGATGACAACAGCGGGTTTTATCTTCTTTGAGAAGTAAAAACTGAAACCAATTAGTAGCATTAACGAACCAAGAGGATTGAATATGATGAGTAATAAGTCCAAGAAGGATTCGATATGTAAATTAAACCCGATAAAAGAAACTAGTACGGTCTTCAACCATAAGGTCATGAGTGCAAACACAATTAATTTGTAGGTCTTAAAGCGAGAAATAAAACGGGATAACCTGCTCATTTCACAACCCTTGAATCGACATTGCTTTGATATTCTTTGTTGAGTATTTTCATTGCTTCCAAAACCTTTCGTTCGTTTTGTCTTCCCATAAGTGCTACCTGCACCCAATTTCTCTTTACTAAATAGTCACTTTCGTAGCTTAATAAAATACCTCTATCTTTACAAACATCACCAAACTGCCTACTACACTGTTCCCTCTCCAGTGCAATTGTAATCACTCCAGGAGAATAGTTTTCATCCCCTAATATATGAAATCCTCCTTGAGTTAATACACACCTTACTGTCTGAGCTAATTTTTCATGCATTTCATACTCAATAAAATGCATTGCCTCTTTTAGCGCCCTTACTAGATTAGATGAGTGAGTATATGGGATGCTTGCATTCACTTCGTACATTCCCATGTCCAGATACCTCGGAATTGATGGGCTGGGCTGTATTTCATCTCGATGAAATACAATGGCTAGGCCGGGATAAGAGCCTAAGCCCTTCCCACTGACCGTTGTGGCAAAGTACATTTCCTTAAAGTCCACCGGAATGGTCCCAACCGAACTACAGGCATCGACGCATAGCTCCACCCCATACCTTTGGCACAGAGAAAGTAGCCCTTTCAGGTCATACAAATATCCAGTAGACGTTTCACAATGAACCGTCCAAAGCCATTTAATATTTTGATTTCCCCGGAGTAAGCTTTCCACTTCGCCTAATGAAATTGCTTCATTCCAGTCCTTTTCTAACGAATGAAAATGTAAATCAAATCTGTTTGCATGATCAATCAACCTGGAACCAAATTCTCCGTTTGCAAGAATTAGGCCGCTGCCTGACAAAGATTTCAGCTGAGCTGCAACCATATCATTCGATAGGGTGCCTGTTCCCACTGCAACTTCTGCATAGTTTGCGTTTGTTATTTCACATAATGATCTTCTTACTTCTTCCATTTCATGAATAAACGAGCTGCTTCTATGAGAAATAGCTCCTCCTTTGAAAGCTTTTTCTACCTTTTCATGACGTGGAACCGGCCCTGGGAGGAAGGAAAGCGGAACTGAACTTTCTGTTTTGCGAATCATTAATCGCTGAAAGGCTTTCGTCGAATTTTCGAAGCTATAACGGGTTAAATACATTGGCTGAAATTTTGCCCCTTCCTCCCCCACGAGATCAGCAAATGGCTGAAAGCCGATTCGTTTATACAACTTTAGCTGACGAACCGTTCCTGAAATGAGAGCCATCGTATATCCTTTCTCCAAGCAAAAAGATACTAAACGCTCACATAGCTGATAGAATACCCTCGTACTTCTATAGGCTTCTTTTACAGCTAATAAACGAATTTCACATGGAACGGCACCCGCCGGCAAATATTCATTCAAATCACTCAGTTTTATATCCAAAGAGAAGGGGCGCTTGGCACGAACCGCGATCATGCCCACGACTTCACCTTCATCCTTAGCAATGACATATGTATTTTCATCGTGAAACTTATCAATCAATTTGCGTTCTGAATTTCCTTCGTGCTGAGGTATTTCTTCTACAAAGGTTTGATAATTTAGTGTATAGATTTGTTGAAACTCATTTGATTCACTTGCAATTTTATACTGAAGAGAAAGGTTTTCCATTCTCGTACCTCCTATGTATCCGCAGATTGCTTCAGTTATCGTTTATGGACCAACAGAACCGTCACAAAAAGTGACAATAATCCGATAAAAACGGTGAATGAACCCTCAATCACATATGCCGAAATCGGAATGGTTGCCATTGAAAGAAATCCTGCGATGGTGTATTTTCTCAAAATCATATATGAGGTTCCCATAGTGATGGCAAAAACCCCAATGATAAGTGGATTAAGGAATAATGCAGTGGCTAAATAAGCAACTACTCCCTTTCCCCCGTGAAGTCCAAGCTGGATTGGAAACAGATGTCCGATCATGACAAATATAGAACTGAGAACAAAATAGCCCTCACCTTCTGCCAGTTGTGCCGTGATCATTAATGCAAGAATCACTTTTCCGGCATCTATCAGCAGAGTCAGAAGAAAACCTTTTTTCCCTATAGCTCGACCTGCATTCGTCGCACCGACATTTCCGCTACCCAGTTTACGAATATCTTCACCGGTAAACATTTTCACTATATAATAAGCACCAGTTATACTTCCTAGACTGTAAGAAACCAAAATGATCATACTTATGATTATACTGTTACTCATCATTCCTACACCTGACTTTTCTTATATGTAATAGACGGATTGAACCCCAGGAAAGTTTCATGTATTTACATTTCCTTTACTTTTCCTATTTTCTAAGAGATAAAACGGTAAATATAGAAGGCTGAATAATATTATGGAGACACCTTCAAGAGCCAGGAGGTAGTAAGGATACTCGCCTAAATAGTCTATGGGACTTGCATTATACGGTTTATGGGAAAGAAACATATAATTTGCTCCTACCAATCTGTTCACCATGAACACGATGACAGCGATCAGATTTAAAGCAATGAATGCCCTCACCATAGACCGGAACGTCAATGTGAAGCCTTCGATCCATACCATGTACAAACAGGATAATACAATCGCCAAATGTGCTAGAAAAAATTGAAAATAACGGAAGTGGGGAAAACCAAAAAACAACTCAGGTGTCACGATGGCAATAAAAGCACCTGTCATACTGGCAAAAAAACTGATTTCAAAGATTCTATAATTTTTCGTGATAAGCATGATTGTGCACAAATACAATGAGATGGAACATAATTGAAACGGCAAATTAATGGCTACATCCCAATGATCATTGACAACGTACCAAATTTGAAATAATGCTTCACTCAATACAAGCAGCACCACGAGAAGCCATTTTAACAAAGCCTTACCTTTGCCGCTTAGTCGATTTCTAAGAACAAACAAGCCAATCATACACCCCAGCGAGAAAATCATTGCTGCCAAATGGGACACCGAAAACAACACAAAAGGATACTCCTCATACCTGAAATTCATCATCTCTTTCACGAAACCCTCACCCGCCTTTAGCACACCCATAGGTACTATATTCTCTTAATGTTTCATAAATCCTTTATGGGACACGGACCTCTCAAAAGAATATCACCCAATCATCGCCCTCCATCCCTCCCTATTCCCTTTCTCTAATTCCTTAACCACAGAACAAAAAAATCCCTGTTAAGAACCATCAGATTACTTAACAGAGATTTCTCTACTCTCTCATATTCATTCCTTGAGAATACAGGCATTTACAAAAAAACTCCCATCTCGATAAAGAAATGGGAAACATCTGTTTTTATTGAACCTTGCGTAACGGTACACCTTGATTCTTATAAATGAAATCAAGAGCCAGTCGATTAAACTCCTTCGGCTTCTCTACATTACAAACATGTCCACAATCTTCAATGAACACTCTCGTAGCGGATGGGTCTCCTTTTGTATCCTGATCAAGAGACTGTACAAATAGGTGGTCTTCTTTCCCTGATATGTAAAGCTTGGGAATATGAGAAGCCCGTTCTTGTACAGAAGCGTATGTTGATTTCACATAAGGGGTAAGACGATACCACCCGAGAAAATCATTACGGTTCATTTTCTTTGCTTCGCGTATGAATAATTTTCGTGAAACTTTGTGATTGCTCTTAGGCATCATAATATAGGCGAAAATTTTATATAACCACATAAATGGAATGATATTTTTTACTGCATCACCGATTTTTAGAAGTGTATTGGATAGTAAATTAAATCTTGTTATCCCCCCTCCTAAAACGGCACTTTTCACGCGATTTGGAGCAGTTTGGAGCAAAGCATGAATCAGAACCGAGCCAAGGGATATGCCGATAAAATGTGCCCTTTCCACTTTCAGATGATCAAGTACTTTAAGAACCTCACGAACATTTAAATCAATTGTGAACTTCTCATTATATGATTCTACACTTGGGGACTTTCCATGTCCGGGCAAATGAATCGTTATTACATTATAGGATTTCTTGAATATATCGAGCTGCTTGCCGAAAATCCTTGAATTTCCCCCGATTCCGTGGAGAAACACCACATACTCTTTGCCGACTCCTTGATGAACGTTGTATTCTAGCATCAATTCTCTCCTTAAAACAGCACAACCTACCAAAAGAATGAAATGAATCAGGCCAATTATTCGAGAACCGTTTTACTTCAATTATCTATCATTAATATGTAAATCGATTTTCAAAACAATTGCATGATGCACTCTATGCTCTTGAAGCCTTACCTTAATTATCTTTCATTCTATACTATCTGAACTCTCTTTGTCATATAATAGCTGAAGAAATTCCGAACATTTTGTGATGAAGGGGAGATCACCTGCCAATTTAAGTAATCCCTTACATTTACATCCCTGTTATCATCTTGATTTTCAACTTGATTTCAAGAAGCCTATACTTCCTTCACCATCATGACATCTTTTGTAAGCTCACTTAAACCCAATTCCTTTTGGATATTCTCTTCAGGAATATCTGCAGCATGGAATGTAATGGTTTTTGCTCCCCTTGCCCTTGCCTCATTCATCAACACACACATCATTTTACCCTTATGAAACTTGAATTCTTGTAAAATACCAAAAGACAATACTTCACTATACTTTGTATCTTCACGTAATGTTACTCCCATGACCCCAATCATCTGTCCCTCGTTAAAAAACGCAATGGAAAAGTCAAAATCAACGGATGAATAGTATTCTTCCATCATTTTGATTTGGGCTTCATTCCCTTCATCATTTTCCTCCATGATGGAACGCCAATCTTCAAAAATATACTCATTGGAAACCTTCCATGAAAACTCTATGTCTTCTGTCGATTCTACATTCGAAAGATATCTGCCAATTAATTTGGCTTCATTGGTGATTTCAAATCCCTTTGCTTCAAAATAAAGAATCTGATCCTTCCACTGTTCACGAAAGCGTTGAGCCAAAATCTTCCCTCCGTACTCTTCGCTTACAGCAAAACCATATACCCGCTCGAATAATTCATCCTGAATCCCTTCATATCCTGATAGCACCCAAGGGAAACCTAGAGAAACAAAATCACCTCTCCCTGTAAAGCTCATGTAACCAATAAGATCATCACCTTCATAGGCAAAGCACCGTGATCTAGGGTCAAATTCCTTTTGTTCTTTAAATATTATTGGAGACATTGTCGGTTTCCAGGCAAAAGGTAGTGTAGATGTTATTTTTCTCCAGAAATCATATTGAACAGCTAAATCATTTTCTCCTTCAAAATATTTGTATGTAATGGACATTTTATCTCCCGCTTTCTAGTTTGACTTTACTTTGCACACGCTTTCCTTATTTACAGTGTAACTTATGAACAAATTCACTCCAAGGAAATAAAAATATCCAAACCTAAAAATAAGATTTGGATACATTATCTTTCATATTTCATACTACCGTACTATATAAAATGCCGATACAACACTAGAGAACTTATACCTCACTGCATTCTCAACCCGATTTTTTATTAAATCAACTTTCATCACTGTAATCATTCCAATTAGAAAAATAATAATAATCTTCGAAACCATTTCTATATACCTCCAATCATCTCGATATCATTCGCTTAATTTTCCACGACTCTTCTGCTGTGGTGGCTGCTCCATCCAACCACGTTCAACTAACAGTTTAAGACCATCCGCACCATACTTCATGATTTCTGTCACAAAAAGTGTATAATGAATGGCTAAATCCTTCCTTGTAGACATCGTGATGGCGTGACAAAGTGTTGACAGCCCCACTGAGTTTGAAGAAGAGATAAAAAAAAGCATCAATTTTTCTGAAAATGGTGCCACATTTGAATCTGTTACCTCCATGGATACTGGATAAGTGGGGAATGAATCATCTTTTACCAGAACATGATTAAAAGTGGTAATCTGCTTTTCACTTAATTTTTTTCCTTTTTTGAGATAGTTCTTCACTTCGATATCTTTCGAAACTTGTATAAATCCTTTCAATAGAATGATTCCGATGCAATTTCTCTCAATTACAAAGAATAATTCGCTCAATTCCAATGCATTAAGCGGCCTTGTTTCACCTAACCAGCTCTCCAACAAAGATGGCTGTTCTGAAATGTATTCTATGGAATGAGGATAATTCATTTTAGGTGGACGATCATAGATCCCTTTTTCCAACATTAATTGCAATGATTGTTTATATAGTGATAGTGATTTCGTCAGCGCTTTTTCAAATAGATCATATACATCTTTACGGGCAACGGCCCCTACTATAGTAGTGTAATGACCGCTCGTGACCTGTCCACCTCGGTAAACGAAACTAAGAGCAAACAAATCAGTATATAAGGGTGGTGCGGTTGTATCAATGTCCCTGTCAGTAAAGCCCTTTGGTACAGGAAATCCTTCGGACATAAAAAGAGAATTAATCTTAGTCATTATCTCTACGTTAGACTGTAGACTCTCTTCGATGATGAATTTGATTCCTTCGTCTTTCAGGTATGTAAGGAAATGTGTGTAAAAGCAATTTAACGCCGAGCATTTAATATAAGTCGTCCACAAAGCGGAGATTTCTGCAGTAGTCAACCTTATGTCTTTTTCCTCCATCTTCCGACTCCTTCTCTTTTTCCCTTAGTGTTTTCCTAATCTTGTAAAATATTCGGTGATTTATAGTAAATGAAAAGAGCTGCCCGTGATCGGCAGCTCTCTTTCTTATCTGTTCTTATATTCATATTTCACAAATAACGGAAGAAATAGTGAAATAATAATGGCCAATAAAACGATTAAACCAAAGGTGAGCGGCTTTGATAGACCCTGTTCGGGTGCAATCAATAATCCGAATACTACCGCTGGAACAATGATGAGAAAAGAAACAATAAATTTCGAGGTGAAATTAATTGTATGTTTTTTACCACATTGACTGCATTCAATTGGTTTATAAGACCTCCAAATGGAGAATAACAACTCTTTCCATTGAAACTGATTCTTACATACATTACACTTTTGCAAAACACTTCCCCCTATGTAAATCATCTACTCTTTTCTCTAGTTTACCATTATAAGTCTGTCAGGAGTAGATGGTAATGAGGTCCGTCCCTCGTATTCATTGAACTGTCCGAATACTCATACCTAATTTAAAAATTATATATTATTTAAATTCACTATCACAATTACTTTTCTTCACACGATACATTCCATGACAGGATTCCTTCTTCCACTTCTGCTACACTTCCATGGTTCTCACAAGACTCAATCGCTTGTTTCAAACCCATTTTATCCAGCAGTATGATGGTGATCACCATCATGATGGTCAGGATTAAGAGCAAAGACTTCTGCTTCCCTTTCATATATTAAAAACCCCTTTATATCGTTTGATACACCAGTATTAGTAAATTATACCATATACATCCATTCAGTTACCAAAATTAACGATATTCCCTTCAAAAAAATGTCTTCATGCAGGATTTTTCAACTTTCATCCGAACTATGTACTATAACACTAAATCATAAGGGGTAACTAAATTGATACAATCATTTAAATTAAACGTTCAAACAATGGGTCAGAAAATGCCGGTTTACATTTTTCGAGTCGACGATGTCCTAATTGATACAGGGCCTTACAGTATGAAAAACGAAGTTCGGAAAATTGTAAAAGAGCTTCCTATCCAACGAGTGATCCATACCCATCATCATGAGGATCACACAGGTAACAGTTCATGGATCGAAAGGTTTTACTCTATTCCACAATGGATTCATCCGTTAGGGGTACAAAAGTGCGCTCACAGCACTAAACTGCCTTTTTACAGAGCTATGTTCTGGCATAACCGGAAGGCATTCCACGCGTTGCCACTTAAAGAAGAAGTATTTAATACGGTCGGGCATTCGTTTCAAATTGTTCATACACCAGGGCACGCTGATGATCACATCGTTCTCATCGATGAAGAAAAGGGCATTTGCTTTTCAGGTGATTTATACTTATTCCATTCCCCTACTTCTAATTTTTCATTTGAATCTGTACCTGAGCTCATTCGCTCAATAGAAAGAACCCTGCAGTATTCCTTTCAAGAAGTGTATTGTTCACATCAAGGATTCTTGAAGCAGGGAAGAAAGCTTTTAGAGAAGAAACTAGCCTATCTTCAGAACCTTCAAAAAGCTGTAATGAAAGCACACCTGGAGGGAAAAACGGCTAAAGAGATTAGAAAACACCTGCTTCCCAAAAACAAACTTTTTCAATATATATCACTTTTCGAAAACTCACCAGAACACACTGTCAAATCCATCATCAAAGAAATATCGTAAACAGAAGGTCCGTCCCTCAATAGGGACGGACCTTCTGTTTACTGATTTTCAAGGCGGTTGAGGCTTCGTTTGTATTCCACCTGACAAATGATATCAAGGATTCTTGTGCCTATGAATTGGCAGGCTAAGGCAAAGAGAATGATTTTTAAATCTACTACGATTCCTGTTAGTAGTAACACACTGCCATTAATGAAGAATAAAGTCTTCCCTGGGGTGTACCCTTTTAGCTTTGAAATAATAAGTGCTAGAATGTCCATCCCTCCAGAGGATGCTCCCATTCTGAAAAGGATGCCTATTCCGATTCCCAAAAGGATGCTGCCAATCAATAGATCGACCAAAATAAAAGAAACAGTTCCGATTAAATGAGAATTCAAGAAATTAACTACAAACGACGTAACTGTCACACAATACATGGTCCAAAGTGCATTCTCTTTTCCTAACCATTTTACTGCAGCTAGTAAAAGAGAAGCATTTAACACCCATAGCGTAATGGCAAATGGGACATGCAACAAATAGTTTACTAGCACACTCACACTTGCAGCGCCACCTGAAGGGATAAAGTGTGGAAACAAAAAGATAGCCATGGCCAATCCTTGTATGCTTGCTGCTATACCTAAAATAGTACCCTTTCTTACTACATTCATCTGTACATTGCTCCCGATTCTGTTAAGGACTCTATTTCATAGTCTAGTAGCTATACACTTCTTCTGCAACAGAGAAATGAAAATCAATGGTTGTGGACTAATTGAAACTCTTCAAATATTAGTGATATACATTCATTGTAAATATGGTTTTGTACCGTCAGCCCGCCAAATAAATTCATAATGAGCTCATTTCCAATCTCCCTTTACCTATTTAACAAATGCATGTCTTTCTTTTCACTCCTACTCTGTCTTTATCCTCTATTTTTTTTATATAAGTGACCGCTACCGGTACTTTACATGCTGTATTACCAACATCGACATGTACTTTCCCAATTTTATTCGCCACTTGTTTTGCCTCATCAAGCAAAGGAGCTACATGTGCACCAACAGAAATGACGAATCCATTCATAACGTAACGTACTCTATTTCTCTCTTCATGTATCGTTTTTTCAATATGTTGAAGATACTGTTTGATTTCGTCTATATTGATTTCTTGGTCTGGGGTAATACTAATATACCCTGCGTAGGCACTCCAGCCAGCCGTTGCCGTCATTTCATTTTCCGATTTAATCCACTCATTCGCTAATTCAATAGCGTAGTCGCTCTCTGCGGTTATATTAGCAACCGTGTATTCAGCCAGCATATACCAATCTGCTTTATTGACCCAATCCTGTAAAATTCCTTTATTCATTTCTTTAGGGTTTACAGATAATCCTGCCAGGTACATGGCATCGAAATTTCCCGATTCGTACAGGCTTAATGCAAGACCTTGCTCTTTCTTTACATGTTTCACCAGTTTTTTCATATCCCCAATTTTCACTCCGAATAATGGTTCATGTGCGCCGTGACGTAAATAAGTATTCTTTGTCTGTTCGTTACCCATCTGTTCAAGTGCTGCCATTACCTCATCATATTTCATGTTTGACCACCCTTTCATCATATTTGTTCAATTGTATTCTTCTCTGTAGAGTTAGCTGGTGAATGATCCCTTCATTCTCTCATTCATCTTACATTCATGTTCAATTAACCATTTCTTCCGGTTAAGACCACCTGCATAGCCGGCAAGATCTCCATTGGCTCGTATCACTCGATGACAAGGAATGATGATCGCAAGCTGATTACACCCGTTGGCCCTTGCGACTGCTCGAACAGCTGCTGGACGGGAAATATTTTCAGCAATCTCAGTGTAGGATCTGGTTTCTCCTAAAGGGATTCTCTGCAATTCGCTCCAAACGTTTTGTTGAAAAGGTGTTCCGTTGATTTTTAAATTGGTTTGGAAGGCTGATAAAGTACCCTCAAAATAGGCGTTCAATTCCTTTTCGATAGAAACAAGTGGCTCGGTAGAACATGGAACGATTGCCGCCTTTGTTTTCTCCCTCAATCTCTTCACTTCATTCTCCAGACCACGTCGGTCAACAAATTCCAGTAGGTATAAAGACTCATCATCTGAAATTCCAATCATCGGTCCAAGTTTCGTATCAATCCATGCTGCTTTTAGTATGTGCTGGTGATGAGACAAAGCTGGCGGCGTTCCCATAATTCTCGAAAAAGCATCTCTGAAACCGCTGCTTGATTCATATCCCGTTGTAAGTTGAGCATCCATCACCATTGAGCCTGATCTGATGTGCTTCATAGCAATTCCCATCCTCCGTGCTCTGGCATATTCTACAAAGGTCATACCGAACCGCCTCTTAAATTGACGCCGTGCAGTGGATGCATCTATGGATAGCTCCTGAAAATCCTTATCCTTCCAACGTTTTTCAGGATTTTCTTCCACTGCCTCTACCAGCATCTTTACTACATTTGAGATACTATTTGGGTGAGATAAGGGCTTACACCTTTTACAAGGTCGAAACGACGCCAGAAGGGCTTGTTGAGCTGTTCCAAAGAATTCACAGTTTTCAAATTTCGGTTTTCTAGCCGGACAAGTCGGGCGACAAAACACACCTGTCGTTTTAACCCCAACATAAAAAATCCCTTCGTACTCGGATCTTTTTTCCACTAACGCTTGATAATACTCCCTTTGTAGTTCGACTGATATCATCCTCATTCCTCCACTATTTCATTCTTCCTTTATTATAACCTCAATAAAACGACGATGCCGCCGAAAATCAGGCATCGATTTTTATTCCAATAGAAGCTTCTCATCTTCTCCCTTTTTGAGGGACGGACCTTTGTATTCCAACTAATTATCGTAACAAGCAGGGATTATCTCACCCAATGGATAATGTATTAAGATAGCGAATATTAAAAATTACGATTAAGGAGCATTAATTATGAAACTGACTTCACTACAATGGAATACAGCAGCTTCCTTTATCAAAACCCATGCAAGACCAATTGAACAAAAGCTATTCAGCTTTTATTTTGAAGAAGGTAGTAAAGTGGAAGCAATCAAAGAACTAGCAAGTTTTCAAAATACGGACGGAGGATTCGGCAATTGTATAGAGCCCGATTTTCGATTGGACAGTTCATCTCCAATGGCAACAACCGTTGGATTACAGCATGCAAAGGACTTAAAACTTCCAGCCGAACACCCCATCGTTCAAAATGCGATGAGCTATCTGCAAGACACATACGATGAGAAAATCAACGGCTGGCATGCTGTGTCTGCAGAGGTTAACTTTGTTCCCCATGCACCATGGTGGCATTTTGATCCTGAAAAGGGACATAGCGGCGTTCAAACAACTTGGGCTAACCCTAACGCTGAAATAGTAGGGTATTTTCATTTATTTAGTCCTGAACACCCTCGTTTAAAAGAATGGACTGAGAGAGCGATCACAGAGTTAAGGAATCTTTCACACCCAATAGAAATGCATGATTTTCTCTGTTATGATCGACTCCTTTCTGTGGTGAAAGGGGAAAAGGAATCCATACTTTATAGAACCCTTTCTTCATCCTTACGACAAACTGTTTGTACTGATCCATCACGCTGGAATGAATATGTAGCCAAACCATTGCAGGTAGCCAGTCATCCTGCTTCACCGTTTTATGAAGCTCTAAAAGAGGAGGTACATATGCAATTGAATATCGAGATTGAAACTCAACACCAGGAAGGTTATTGGCAGCCGAATTGGTCCTGGTTCGGTCAATATGAGGAGACCTGGCCAATTGCTGAAATGGAATGGAGAGGCATTCTGACCCTAGGAAAGCTACGGATTCTCGAGGCCTATCAGAGAGTAGAAGATTAGTTAATAAAGAATCCGGAAGACTTCCCTTCCGGATTCTAAAAATTATTTAAAATTCGCTTCAAACCATCTTTTTGCTTCATCTACTTCCTCACGACGAAGCTCATGCCCACCTTCTGTCCAGAACTCTGTTACCTGGGTTCGGGCCTCTTGAAGATTTTTAACGAGTTCCATTGTTTCTTGCATGGGGATGAGTGGATCTCGCTTTCCTGCACCTATGAATACAAGTGCTTCACTTAAGTCTGGAAGCTTGACATTTCGTCTAGGAACCATAGCATGGAACAGGATTCCACCTTTTAATGCATCCTTATAATGATACATTAAACTAGCCGCGATATTCGCTCCATTGGAGTATCCTAACGCAACAATATTTTGACGATCGAACCCGTAGTTATTTGCACTCTCATCAATGAATTCATTCAATTCCTTCGTTCGGAATACTAAATCCTCTTCATCAAAGACACCTTCCCGTAACCGTGCAAAAAAACGGGCCATACCATTTTCATCCACATTCCCTTTTACGCTTAACACAGAAGCATCTGGCTCAATCATATCAGCAAGCGGTAATAGGTCACGTTCATCACCACCTGTTCCATGAAGGAGCAGAAGTGTGGGTAAGTCTTTATTTCCTTGTTTAAATATATGTTTCAAGCTGACTTCCTCCTTTATTCTTTTGTATCCAATGGTTTTAATTTCGCTTCTATGGAATCTCTTTGTGCTTCAAAATATGGTGGAAGTGATAAATTTTCACCTAATTGATCAAAATCTTCATCGGTCTCAAAGCCAGGACCGTCTGTAGCCAGTTCGAAAAGAATGCCATTTGGTTCACGGAAGTAGAGGGAACGGAAATAGTATCTTTCAACAAAACCTGAATTCGGCAAGCGGTTTTGTGTGACCCAATCTACCCATTTACGTAATTCATCTTCATCTTCCACACGGAAGGCTACATGATGAACACTCCCTCTTCCCGGTCTTTCTTGTGGAAGATCATTTCTTTCTTCAAGATATACTTCTCCACCAGTACCGCCTTCACCTGTTTCGAACACTCGGATATCCGGTTGTCCATCCACATCTGAAGGAAAAGTCCTTGTTTCTCTAAAACCTAATACGTCTTTCAGTACCACTGCCGTGTTTTCCCCACGGGCAACCGTCAGCGTTATCGGACCGAGGCCAACTATCCCATGCTGGGCAGGTACCGGACTCTTGTCCCAAGGCTTCCCTCCAGGAACTCCTTCGTTCTTCTCATCTGACACAAGCATGAGTCGCTGTCCTTCAAAATCACGGAAGCTTAGTGTGGCCCGTCCACTATGATGAGAAATTTCGTCATGCTCAACACTCATCACTTCAAAGCGATTTTTCCAATATGCTAACGACTCATCCGAGTTTACCCGCAGTGCTGTTAATGAAATACTATTTGTCCCTTTATACGTATTCCCCGCATGTGGAATTTCGAAGAATGTGAGGTCCGTCCCTGGATTTCCTCTTTCATCTGCATAGAAAAGATGGTAGACGGATGTATCGTCCTGGTTGATTGATTTTTTCACGAGTCGAAGTCCCAGTGTTTTTGTGTAGAATTCATAATTCTTCTTTGCATTTGCTGTAATGGCAGAAACGTGATGCTGCCCTTTAAGTGGTTTTAGGTTCATAATTAAATCACTCCTTCGTATTATTCTTGCTTAGTTTCTACCTTCATCATACACGAAAATTATCTTTAATTCAAGATGTTTTACTTCAAAATGTTTTATAGTTATCTACACTCACCAATATCTCCACAAAAAAAACATCCGTACAAACTATGTACGAATGTTATAAAATAATCGATTATTCAACTTCATTATTTTTAATAGTCAGTGCTTGTGACAAGGTAGAAGTAATCGTCAGGTTATCAAAATTCAAGCCCAGTTGAACAGCTGTTTGTGCGATTTCAGGGCGTAACCCGGATAGAATCGGCTTAACACCGATCAACTGAAGTGCATCAATTAGCTGAAAGATTTGATGGGCTACCATCGTATCGATTAATACAACACCTGATAAGTCGATGAACAATTGCGAAACTTCCTTATGAACACATTGTTCCAACGCATTCTCTAATATTAGTTCCGCACGTGTTGGATCGATATTGCCTACAAGGGGTAAAAGCGCTGTATGTCCATTCAAGGATATGACAGGTGAACTTAATTCATTGATCACTTCCTGCTGGGACTGGATCTGCTGCTCCACAACTTCCGTTTGCAGCTCAACAAAACGCAACATAACCCGGTCAAATGCTTCTATGATGACTTGATTCCAACGGCTGAATTGTTCGAAGATGTTTTCTTCCATATGAGTTTCGGCATATTCTTTCAAAAATTCCAGGTATTGATGTCTAACCCTCATGAATTCTCTAAGAATATAGTGATTTGGGGTTTCTAGATGTTCCTTATCCTCTGCTATGGTCAAGACCCATTCATCGATCTTCTGATTAAATGTTTCTTTATCCTGAGCAAACACATTACAAAGAAGGCCGTGAAACTCAAAGTTTTGATTTTTTAAAGTTTCTATCACCTTGGGATCTGAGGAAGAATAAACACCATTTGTCGTACTCTTATCCAGGGAATTATACCAATCTTCCGTTAATTGACGAGCCTTACTTAATAAAAATGTATGTAGTTCCTGATTTCTATGCATGTATGATTCCTCCTATGATATCGAACAAATTTATATCAAATTCTTCTTCCCTGTCTGACGCAATGAGTAGTTGGGAAATCATACCCTTTTCTCTGGTTTTTTCTTTATCAATGATTCTATTTTTAAAGTGTAGTCGATCAATCCACTTTCGACTTTTTCCTTTACCATTCTCCATTATATATCACATTCATACAACATATCCATTCAGACGCTTTTTCATCTGCTCTGGTATAGTAACTATATCTAGCCTTTTCAACTAAAATTCTCCGATAATTACACCGGTAAGGGGAATTACCTTATCATTTTTCAACACTTTAATCGTATCATAGCTCTCATTGAATTCATTTCGGTTAATGCGATATATGAATTGATTAGTCAGCTCTTTATGCAAATCAAATAGTTTTTTTCAAAGTGTTCAGTGAATGAAACCCATAAGGTGCCTTCTCTTACTTCAAAATCAATGTTTTCATAATAGGGAGCTATTTTGGCAGTTTGATCTACTACACTTCCATTTATCACAACAAGAGAACTTCCCTTTTCATCTTCGTATAGAAAGATTCCATTTCCATAATCTGAAATAGATTCCTGAAGTGCTTTAGAAGTTTCCCTCAAATCCAGTTCTTGATACGGAAGATTTTCATCTATTCCAGTACACGCAGAAAGTAACAAAATGAACAGAATGTTTAAACTAAACAATTTCATCACGTTCCCCCTAAGCAATAATTTCAACACTCTTCTAATTATATAAAGAAATTCGGAACAATTATAAGTATATTCTAAAAACATTACATTATTTTGTAAAACAACTCTACAATTCACAATATAAAGTGTATAATGAGGGTATTAACTGAGAAACAGACAGCAGGTATGTCTCGATATACTATTTTGATGTATATGAATCTCCTACTAGAAACCAACCGCAAATCTTAATATGATGTCGTAATCCTACTACTTAGTCATTTGTCAAAATAGTTGGGAGCTGATGAGAGTGAAAAATAATCTGACAAGAAGGTGTATTGAAACACTTGCTATCCAAAGTGCCTATCATTTCTGTGTGTCTATAGGAATCAAGCCCAGTTTACTCAATCTATCGATGGTCACAGGATTCTCAGAAGAAACAATACTGGAAATACTCGAAACCAAGTTTAGTAATCAAAGTGTTAAAACAGAAGATCACTCTTTTTGACTCTGTGTTTCCCCTTTATTACTCTACAAGCCGATTATCCTTCATCCCATAACCATTAAATTCTTTCATTTTCTAAATTTTCATTTTATATTTTAAAGTAGTCGCCCTCTGCTGGTCTTGCAAAAAGATCAATAAGATTAGTCTGCTAACCTTTTCGCGACAAAAGAATAAAGGCAACTTCACTTTAGGAAGTTGCCTTTTTGGTATGGTATTTATAACACATTAAAATATCTTGCTTCCGGATGAGCGAAGACCATCGCTGTTACCGATGCTTCAGGTTCCATCATACATCCGTCTGTTAATTGGATTCCAATTCTTTCAGGTTGAATAAGCTTAAACAATTTCTTCTGATCTTCAAGTTCGGGGCAGGCTGGATACCCAAATGAAAAACGTTGTCCTTGATAATGAGTCCGGAACCGGTCCTGCATCGTAAAATCGACGGGATCAGGGAACCCCCACCTGCTTCTCATCATTTCATGGACTCTTTCAGCCAATCCTTCTGCTGTTTCTAAGGCAAGAGCCTGCAGGGCGTGACTTTCAAGGAATCTGCCCTTTTCCTTCATCTCTCTTGCCCACTGCCTGATTTTCACACCTGCCGTTACGGCAAAGAAACCGACATAATCCATTTCTCCACTTTCTATAGGCCGCAAGTAATCTGCTAAACATAGATGCTGATTTCCTTCTTGCCTTGGAAAGTGAAATCGTTCTATCTCTAAGGAGAAATCCTCCGGATGATAAATAACAACATCATCACCATCTGATTGTGCAGGAAAAAATTGATATCGTGCAGATGCCTGAATCATCCCTTCCCTTTTTGCTCTTTCGAACAATTCATCTATCACGGCTTTAAGGCCTACCGTTCGTTCGTCCTCTTCTTCCAGTAACCTCGAAATTTTCCCTTTAATCCCCAAATGATGACCAAGCAGCATTTGCTGATTAATGTAAGGATGAATTTGATCAAGTGAAAATTCTTTAATGGTGTGTGGAATTAAATCAGAAGGAATATGGACTTTTACATCTTTCGCAACTGTAGAACGTACTTTCACCGCAACAGTAGATGTATTTAGTTTCGGTGAGTCTTCAGTCGAAACGATCTTACTTAACTTTTCACGACTCTCCTCTTCCAGCTGCAGCCTCGTTTCCTCATGTTGAATCCCATTCATGATGCTAAGTCCATCCATTGCGTCCTTCGCATAGAGTACCAGTCCATCGTATTCACGCCCGATTTTATTTGTAGTGAATTTTCGTGTGAGGGCCGCACCTCCTACTACAAGAGGAACTGAAATGTCAGACTGTTTTAAATCTTGAGCAGTGATGACCATTTGTTGGGCTGACTTCACAAGAAGGCCGGACAAACCTACGATATCGGGTTGTTCCTCCCGAATGACTCCGATCAGTTCCTGAGGTGTTACTTTAATGCCTAAATCAATCACTTCATATCCATTATTACTGAGGATGATATCTACAAGGTTCTTACCAATATCATGAACATCACCCTTGACCGTAGCTAAGATCACTTTGCCTTTCGAAGATGAGCTTTCTGTTTGTTCCATATGTGGTTCCAAATGAGCAACGGATGCTTTCATGACTTCAGCACTCTGTAATACTTCCGCTACAATCAGCTGGTTATCATTGAATAATCTTCCGACTTCACTCATTCCGGCCATAAGGGGACCATTAATGATTTCAAGGGGAGCGTCATATTTTTCCAAGGCAATATTTAAATCGGCAATCAATCCTTCCTTCGTCCCTTCCACCACATAATGAGCCAGTCTTTCTTCCAGCGTCATAGTGTTGACAGGTACCTTTACTTCTTTCTTCCTCCCTCTGTAGAATGCAGTAAATTCAGCCAGTGTTTCATCATTCGTCTCAAATAGGAGTTTCTCTGCCATTCGAACTTCTTCTTCAGGAATTGAGGCAAACCGCTCTAATTTTTCCGTATTGACTATGGCATAATCCAACCCCGCTTTGGTACAGTGGTAAAGATATACCGCATTTAGGACTTCCCTTCCGACAGGAGGCAATCCAAAAGAAACGTTACTGACCCCTAAAATATGAGGGCATTCAGGCAAGACTTCCTTAATCTGTCTTATCCCTTCAACGGTGGCATTGGCAGATCCGATATATTGCTGATCCCCTGTGCCCACAGGGAAAACGAGAGGGTCAAAGATGATGTCTTCTGAAGCAATCCCATATTTCTCTGTTAACAGTTTATGTGAGCGGATGGCAATGTCAACCTTACGCTCTACAGACACTCCCATTCCTTTTTCATCAATTGTTCCAACCACAACCGCCGCTCCGTATTCCTTCATTAGCTTTGTTATCTTCTCAAATCGCTCTTCCCCGTCTTCGAGATTAATCGAGTTTATGATTACTTTCCCTTGAGAATATTTCAAGGCGGTTTCAAGTACTTTCTCATCCGTTGAATCAATGACAAGGGGAACTTTTACTTTTTTCACCACTTCTTGGATAAATACATTCATATCTTCTACTTCTTCACGATCTGGATCTGCAAGACAGATATCAATTACCTGAGCCCCATTTTTCACTTGTGCTCTCGCAATCTCTGACGCTTCTTCTATTTTATTCTCTGCAATCAATCGTTTAAATTTACGTGAACCGATGACATTCGTTCGTTCTCCGACCAGAATCGGCCTTCTGTCTGCATCCTCATAGACGAACGCTTCAATTCCTGACACTGCATGAGGATGAGACTCATTACGTTTACGAGGCGGTAATCCCCTCACCACTTCTGTAAGGGCACGGACATGCTCCGGTGTGGTTCCACAGCACCCTCCAACAAGATTCAGCCAGCCTTTCTCAGCAAATCCCTTCATCTTTAAACTAAGTGAATCAGCGGTCTCATTGTAATTTCCCTCTTCATCAGGAAGTCCTGCATTCGGATAACAGCTGACATAGGTAGTTGCCAGACTTGATAAGGAACGAATATGATCTCGCATAAATTCAGGTCCGGTTGCGCAGTTTAGACCAACGACCAAAGGGTTTAAATGTTCAAGGGATAAATAAAATGCTTCGATTGTTTGCCCTGCCAGTGTAGTGCCCATTGGCTCAATGGTTCCGGATAACAAAATGGGGATCTCTTTCCCTCTGGATTCAAAGGCAGTTCGAATTCCGAGGTTTGCTGCTTTTACATTTAAAGCATCCTGACTCGTTTCAAGCAGAAGTACATCAACTCCTCCATCGAGAAGGCCTTCTGCTTGAACACGATAGTTGTCTACTAACGCATCGAAACTTATCCCCCCTGTAACAGATAAGGTTTTGGTAGTCGGGCCGAGAGATCCTGCAACAAATCTGGGCCACTCGGGAGTTGAAACATCTTTAACGGCTTTTTGGGCGATTTCAGCTGCTACTTTATTGATTTCGTATGCTTTGTAGCCTAAATCATATTCATCCAATACGACGGGGGTGGCACCAAAGGTATTTGTTTCAATCACATCAGCTCCGGCTTTCAAATATTCCAAATGGATCTGATAAATTACCTCCGGCGCTGTCAATACCAGATTTTCATTACAGCCCTCAAGCTCTTCTCCCCCAAAATCGACCGGGGATAAATTCGCTTGTTGAAGCATTGTTCCCATTGCCCCATCGAGTACAAGTATTTTTTTCCTAAGCTGTTCTTCAAACAAAGTGATGGCCATAGGGAACCTCTCTTTCTGAAATGTTGGTTTTCTCTTGTATATGATGAATCAGTTCAATGCTCATATCGTACCTGACAAAAGGAGTGATAAGATAAATCCCATTAAAAAGATCTATCGCTGTACTAAGTAAGTCTTTTGCTATCTCCATTCCAACTGCTCTTGCAACTATTGGATCACTTCCGGCTTCCTTCATTCTTTGTCTTGTTTCTTCCGGAACATTGATTCCCGGTACTTCATGATGGAGAAACTCTGCATTTCTAGAGCTGATTAATGGCATGATTCCTATGAAGATCGCAACACCTAAATGCTTCGTAGCTTCATGTACTTGAACGAGCTGTTCTTTCCCAAAAATCGGTTGAGAAATGAAATAGTCAGCTCCGGCTTTCTTTTTCTTTTCAAGCCTTTTTACAGAAGCGTCTAAATGACGGAAATTAGGATTAAATGCTGCCCCTACTGAAAATTGAGTGCGTTCCCGGAGTGATTTGCCTGAGAAGGATATCCCCTCATTGTTCTGTTTAATCAATTCAATGAGTTCAAGGGAAGATAAATCATATACGGACGCTGCACCAGGAAAATCTCCAATCTTGGCCGGATCCCCAGTGATGGCTAATATATTGTGTATTCCTAACGTGTGTAACCCCATTAAATGGGATTGAAGTCCAATCAGGTTTCGATCCCGGCAAGTGATGTGAACTAAAGGCGTAAGATCAAATTTCGCCCTTACCAGGCTGCCAATGGCGTCATTGCTAATACGAGGCGATGCTAACGGGTTGTCTGCAAGCGTGAGTGCGTCAATTCCAGCAGCCTTTAATGCTTCAGCCCCTTGAAAGAACAGCTTCGTGTCGAGATGCTTTGGTGGATCGAGTTCAACTATGATTGTTTTCTTTTCCCTTACTTGCTCATGCAGCAAGTTTCCCTTGATAGAAGGTGATGATAACTGAACAACCTTTTTTGCTTTCACCACTTTTTCTTTCACAGGCTCCCGGCTTTTTAACCTGCTTGCTACAGAACGAATGTGATCAGGTGTGGTTCCACAGCATCCCCCAATGATTCTTGCACCTTGCAGCCGCAATTCGTTGCTTATACCTCCAAAGTAATCAGGCTCAGCAGAGTAATAGAATCGACCTTCTTCATAGTTTGGCAGACTGGCATTGGGGTAGACGGATAGAAATGCCCTTTTAGGTAAAGGAACTTCCTCTAATGAGTTCACCATATGAAATGGCCCCATTCGGCAATTGATGCCTACAACATCGGCCCCCAATAACTCTAATTGCTGGAGAGCGTCTTTTATCTCCATTCCATTTTGAAGAACTCCCGTTTCATGTAGAGAAACTTGAGCAATGACAGGAATGTCTGCTTCACGTTTAATAATGTTCAATACGGTGGTTAATTCTTCGAAATCATAATAGGTTTCAAGTAGAATTCCGTCTACTCCCTCTAATAATAAACAGTATAGCTGTTCCCTAAAACTTCTTTTGATTTCTTCCAGCGACACATTTTGTTTAATGCCCCTGATTCCACCGATGGTGCCCAGAATATAGGTGTATTCACCCGCGGCTTTTCTTGCCAGACGCACTGCAGCTGTATTTATTTCTTTAACCGAATCCTCCAATCCGTATCTGGAAAGCTTTTGATAATTAGCTCCATACGTATTGGTCTGAATGATATCTGCTCCTGCATCAATATACTCTTTATGGACTTTCAACACTTCATTTGGGTGAGAAAGATTCAGTTCTTCAAAGCATCTGTCCACTCCATATGAATACAACAACGTTCCTATCGCACCATCTGCAATTAAGATTCTCTCTTTCAGTGCTTCAAGCAACGGTTTCATGACATTCCCTCCTTTTTTATAAATTTATCACGTTTTTTCGATTGATCTTTTGTATACTATCTAACCCTTTTTGAAGATCGATAATTAATTCATCCACGTTTTCAAGTCCTACTGATAATCGTAATAAACCATCTGTAATCCCTCTTTTTTCCCGTTCTGCTTTTGGCATGGAAGCATGTGACATCCTTGATGGATAGGATAGAATTGATTCAACAGCTCCTAAACTGACCGCGAATACGGGAATGTTTACATTTTGAATGAGTTGCTTCACTTCCTCTGCCCCTTTTAACCGGAAGGAAAGAACCGCCCCAGGACCCTCTGCTTGGCGAACTTGGATTTCACGACCGGGATGATAGCTCAATCCAGGGTAATACACTTCTTCTACTTCTTTTCTCTTTTCTAAGAAAGCCGCAATCTTATATGCCGATTCTGATGACTCCTTCAATCGTACGTGCAGTGTTTTCATTCCTCTTAAGAGCAGCCAACAATCCTGAACACCCAGGACAGCACCAAACGAATTCTGTAAGAAAGCTAGTTTACCGGCAATCTCTTCATTTCCCGTTACGGCAAGTCCTGCCAAAACATCACTATGTCCTGCAAGGAACTTCGTTGCACTGTGTAGTACAACATCCACACCAAGGCTGATCGGTCTTTGCAGCAGGGGAGTCATGAATGTATTATCAAGAAAAGTTAAACATCCATTAGCCTTGGCAAGCTTTACAACTCCTTCAATATCGGTGATATTCAGAAGCGGATTGGACGGTGTCTCCATATAAATCACTTTCGTATTGTGCTTGATTGAACAAGCCACTTCATGTAAATCCTTCATGTTTACAAACGAATATTCAATGCCGAATTTAGTGAGGACCTCGGTAATCATTCTGTATGTCCCACCGTACACTTCTTCTGATACGAGTACATGATCTCCACTCGACAATAATAAGAAGCTTGTGGAGATTGCCGCCATCCCAGATGAAAAGGCAAAGCCTCTTACTCCACCTTCCATTTCCGCAATCGTTTCTTCAACCGTCTCCCTTGTCGGATTTCCCGAACGGCTATAGTCATACGTTCCATATTGATCAAAATCCTGTTGATGAAAGGTTGTAGCATGATGTAGGGGTGTAGAGACCGCTCCTGTTTCTTTATCATATCCGTGAGAATGGATGAGTGACGTCTGAAGTGAAAATGGTTTTTTACTCATACGTAAGCACCTCTTTTTCCAATTGTTGAAAAACATTCTCCAGGTCTTCAATCAGGTCAGCAATAAATTCAATTCCTACAGAGAACCGCAGGAGTCTGTTGCAGATACCCAATCTATTTCTTTCTTCTTCAGGAATGTCTGCATGTGTTTGGGTAGCGGGATAAGTGATAAAGCTTTCGACCCCTCCTAAACTTTCAGCAAACGTAATAACTTTTAAGTGTTGGAGAAAAGGAGAAACCCATTCTTCCTTTGCGATACGAAAAGAGAGCATGCCTCCTTTTCCAGGATATAAAACGTCTGTTACACATTCATGCGAATCAAGATACTCCGCTAATTCTCTTGCATTTTTTTCGTGCTGGGCCATTCTGAGACTAAGGGTTTTCATTCCTCTTAATAAGAGCCAACAATCAAAAGGGGCGAGAACCGCACCGATTGAATTTTGAATGGTATAGATTTTATCCGCCAACTCCTCTGTGTTTACAATCACAACACCTGCCAGCACGTCATTATGTCCCCCTAAGTATTTCGTGGCGCTGTGAATAACAATGTCTGCTCCTTCAGTTAGTGGCTTCTGCAGAATAGGTGTGTAGAAGGTATTGTCTACAATTAAAAGCAATCCGTTATCCTTAGCGAGCACAGCAACCTCAGAAATACTTGCTTCATTCATTAATGGATTGGTTGGTGTTTCAAGGAAGATGGCCTTCGTTCTCTTACAAATTTGACCTTCTATGGAGCCGGCATCACTTGTATCGACGAAATGAAATTTGATCCTATATTGTGCTTCATACTGTGCGAATAAACGGTAGCTCCCTCCATATAGGTCTTTCGAAACAATCAATTCGTCCCCGCTGGAAAATAAGCTGAGGATTGCCTGAATGGCCGCCATCCCCGAGCTGAAGGCAAACCCTCTGTGCCCTTCCTCCAATTGAGTGAGGATATCTTCCAAGGTGGCGCGGGTTGGATTTCCTGTTCTACTGTAATCATAGCCTGTCGATTGCCCAATGCCCTTATGTTCATAGGCAGTAGATAAATGAATGGGCAAGCTCACAGCACCCGTTGCAGGATCTTTCCGATTTCCTGCCTGGACAAGCATTGTATCAATATGTTTTTTCACCATTCTTCTCTCCTTTTCTATCTTGAATACGAAAAGGGAAAAAACAAAAAAACCTTCTTAATGAAAATAAGAAGGTTTTGTACGTTCGTTCTCCCTCTTATCGTCCAAGTTGACATCAACTTGCTGGAATTAGCACCATACCAAAACTCGCGGCTGGTTGCTGAGGTGTCTTCGGGCCAGTCCCTCTACCTCTCTTGATAAGAAACTATATGATTTTGTGAAAAATAACTTTCCCATAACTTATAACAAAGAAGAAGAAATGTCAATGAGAATTATGAATTATCTGAAAAACAAAATGATCATTGCGATTCCTTATTTTTTCTATTTCAATGATAAATTCCTATTTTCCTTTTAATCTCTTTCATAAATGGGATTGTTTTTTCCCGTGCTTTTTTTGCTCCATTTAGTAAGATCGCATCCAGCATATGGGGACTCGCCATCAGTTCTTCATATTTCGATCTCGGTTCTTCGATAAAAGAGTTCATTACTTGGAATAACTCTTTTTTCGCTTCTCCCCACCCTATTCCTTCTTGAAATCTCCTTCTCATTTCTTCACCTTGATTTAAAGTTGCAAATTCTTTATATAGCGCAAAAATGACGGAGGAGTCAGGATCCTTGGACTCTTCAGGGGGTGATGAATCTGTTTTGATTTTATTAATTAATTTTTGAAGCTTTTTTGGTTCTTCAAATAATGGAATGGTGTTGTTATAACTTTTAATCATTTTACGTCCGTCTAGACCCGGAAGAACAGCCGTTTCTTCGTGGATGACATATTCAGGGATGACAAAAATATCTCCATATTGTTTGTTAAAGCTTTCAGCTATGTCTCGGGCAATTTCAACATGCTGTATCTGATCTTTTCCGACAGGTACCTTCTCGGTTTGAAAAAGGAGGATATCAGCTGCCATTAAAATTGGATAGGTGAATAATCCCATATTGACTCCAGCATCGACATCTTTGCCGCTTTCTTTATTTTCTTCAACTAATGATTTATATGCGTGGGCGCGATTCATTAATCCTTTCGGTGCAAAACAAGACAGAATCCAACTCAATTCAAAGATTTCAGGTACATCAGATTGACGATAAAAGATCGCTCGATCGGGATTCAAACCTAATGCTAACCAAGCTGCTGCCACTCCATAAGATAGTTCTTTCATTTCATGCTTATCATGTATCTTCGTTAACCCATGATAATCCGCAACAAAATAAGCTGTGTTGTAGGATCGGTTCTCAGCCAATTGTAATGCCGGTTTGATTGCACCAATATAATTCCCCAAATGAATACGGCCTGTTGGTTTAATACCAGTCAGAACTTGTCTTTTCATATCAATTCCCTCCACTGAAAAATAATAAAAACAAACACAAAAAGGGCTTCTCATCCTCTAAAAAAGGACGGGAAACCCGT
Source organism: Rossellomorea sp. ABR4_004 (assembly GCF_056159585.1). Taxonomy (NCBI): domain Bacteria; kingdom Bacillati; phylum Bacillota; class Bacilli; order Caryophanales; family Bacillaceae; genus Rossellomorea; species Rossellomorea sp. ABR4_004. The sequence continues at coordinate 98,899 of NZ_JBSWVM010000003.1, forward strand.
GGTGCCACCTTCATTCGCTTACACTTTAGTAAACGCACTCATCTGTACAGAAGTCGCCTTCGATACATCGTCTCTTTTATCGGTGAGACCTTCCGCCATAACCTACTTATTTTCAGCCTGGATGCTCAAAAGCCCATTCAACGATTTCACCATACTGATTCTCACCAGCCATCAGCTCTCTGAAATGTTTCGTTCGTCTACTCTTCTTCCTCATCGCATTTACCTATTTAATGTGTTTCCATTATTTTAATGTATGGGGAAATAATGGTCAAGTGGATGTAAACACATATTAGATTTCTTTGGATGAAAGAGGAAGGAAAAGCTTTATGCCTCTCTTATTGAATGGAAGAAATTTCATATCAGCGATCAGATGACTGGCATATCCGATTACACATGCTTCAAATACCCCATCAATCATTAAAGATGACTCTAGATAATGTGCAATCACGCCATAATATACGATTCCAAGGACAGAGTGAGTATAACTTCGATGTGAAACGAATGAGGCAATGAAAATATAGATACCTAACAACCATAACCATGTTTCATTCAACTGCCAACCGCATGCTGTCACACCGATGCCCGTAATCATCAGCATTCTTCTCTGGGTAATGAAACTTGAGAGAATCATCATACCTGCACCATATCCAATACCTAGCCATCGTTCTTTCCCGATTCCTTCCAGATAGCTGTATACCATCATTAAAAACCCAATGATTTGTGCTACTGCTCTGATCATCTTAGGTGAAAAAGTAACCTTGTTACTAAGCTTTCCGTCAATATCCATATCAGGCATGAGTCCGGATATCCCGCCTATTGCCACAAGTGCGGTCGTTATGTCAGGACCAGATCCAAATGAGTTGGCCACAATAAATCCTGTTGCTGCTCCAATTGCCATATGTGCTGTGCCGTTCAATTGTGTCCTCCTACTCTCTTATCACATTATGTATGTACTAGATTACTATAATAGCCTTTATTATCCATATTGACTATGGGAAGTACGAATTAATTTCTAAAGATGAGCCGAGATGCGCTTAATAATTTCAAGAAGATAGGACCTTCCATGTGGGACAAAGTGATGGTAACTCACCCTTTGCTTAATGAAGTCCTTTTCCCCCTTTTCATTAACAAGAAATCCTTCTATATCGATTTCCTCTTTCGTTTGTTGAACGAGAGCCTTAAAATCTTTAAGAGTACAATGAAAAATACCGGACACTTCTTCTAACTGAAGGTGAAACTCGTCATCTGCAACCGACTTGGAATAAAGGAAAACGTGAGTCAGCTCCCGATCGATCATATTCCGTTGAATTAACTGACCTTTTACTATTCCTAATGGTTGCAGTTCTTCTATCGTAATAAGAAGTCCAAGTTCTTCATGAACTTCTCTCACACCGTCTTCAATATTCTCCTGTGACAGTATATGTCCAGCAGCGGTAATATCAAGTAAGCGGGGGAAATCCTTTTTCTCATCACTTCTCAGCTGGAAATAAATAATGGTCTCTCCACTACTTTCATCAAAATGCGCAAGCCAGCAATGAAAGGTTTCATGCCAATATCCATTTGTATGCACCTCGGAACGACTGGCTACTCCAATTCTATTACCGTATTCATCAAAGACGGCAAGTTGTTCATCCTCCACCCGGATCCCTCCTTTATTTCATTTCCTCCAAATACTCTTTAACCTCCAAGAGATTTTCAACCACAATATCCGCTTCACTTAATTCATTTTCCTGAGAAAAGTCAAAGGCACAACCTATCGAAAGAAAGTGATTTGCCTCTGCTCCTTTAAAGTCAGACAATCTATCTCCAATCACAACCCCATGTGTCAGATTATGATCCTCTTTGATTTTTCGAATCAACTCCCCTTTGTCATCTGAATGTATTTCCTGAATGCTGTAGCAGTCCATGATCCATTGATCCAAACGAAAGTACTCCACGATCGTCTTTAAATACTGAGGATATCCATTGCTTGCCACAAAGATTGAAAACCCTCTCCCTGATAAATACGTTAATAGTTCCTCCGTATGTGGATAGAGAGCCCCATTTCCTTTCTGAATATGATCAATCAGTTTTTCATGAAATACATCATTCACTTTACCATGTTCATGTAAGGAATGATGAGGTAAAAGGGTTTTCCAGACGACAGAAAGAGGGACACCCATTATTTCTCTGTATATTTCAAGAGGTGTATCCCCTTTCCACATTCCTTCATCTCTAAGTAGTTGAAAGGTATCATGAAGTGAAGCTTCAAGAATACGATCCGTTTGAAACAACGTTCCATCCATGTCAAAAATCATTGCAGCTTTCATCTATATTCTCCTTTATTGCCTTTCGTACATTAATATGTTCGACGATTTATACTTAAGTCACTATCTTGCTTACATCAAATAAACCTTCTCTTATCATATCAAATTCACAGCCGAAAGAAAGCAGCTGCGTTTAGACGAACGATTTCTTACTGAGTATAGCTGTCCATTAGGCACCACCAATACTTTTTCAACAAAAAAACACACAAGAACCTTTCTCCCGTGTGTTTACTCTTATATCTTAAATCAGTATATGGACGTTGCTTTCTTTAAGATGCATTTGGAAGATAAAAGAGGACCGTCAACATCATGCCGATAACAGAAAAGATCACGATACTAACTGCTACAGACTTGTGAGACTTAGACACATGTTTCTTCTTTAACACGTTAAAAAACTTAAATGCCAATAACGAAAGAATAAACAAAGATACAAACAAGAGCTCGCTCATGGACAATCCCTTTCTTCAGTAAGGTGTTTTCTTTACAAGATATGAAATCACTTTACCATATTTTCTTATTCAATAAAAATTATTTATTCTTAGAAATAATAATATACCCATTCAGGCGTTTTACGGAGCGCTTTTTCCCAGGCTGGGAGTTCATTAAAAGCCTTCATTGTCAGTTTTTCACTATCACTAATGTCTTTATAGATAAGTGATTCTAATTCCCCGGCAACTTTTGCATCCCGAATGATGCAGTTGCTTTCATCATTTAAATAGAAGCTCCGCGGATCCCAATTGGCTGTACCAATATCAGCCCATTTATGATCAATGACCAGCACTTTACCATGGAAAAACCCTTTTTCATACAAATAGAAATCTACTCCGCTCTCTAACAAAGTTTTCTCTATTCTATAACTTGGAGGCTTCGTGAACCATGCATCTGTATCGTCCGGGACGAGGATCTTCACTTTTACCCCACGCTTCACTGCTTTCTTTAAAGCTGATATTAGTTTCCTATTTGGCAAAAAATATGGTGTTGTAATTGTGACACTCTCTTCCGAACTGTTAATCCAGCTTACAGTCTTATCTACAATACTGTCTCCTGTTGAGAACAAGAATTGAACGCTGCTCCCCTCATTTTCATTTGAAGTACGAGTAGGATGTGCGCTCTCCATACTATCTGCCCCATCCTCGATCCAGTCCCTTTTAAACTGCTGGGCCACCTCAGTTCCTGCCTCACCTTCCAACCGTATATGATAGTCCCTCCAGTAGCCAAGCTTCGGGTCTTTTCCTAAATATTCATCCCCCATATTGAATCCTCCAATATAGGTAATTCTTTGATCAATGGAAATGAGCCTGCGATGATTCCGATGATGAAGGGAATAGAAGAAATTCTTCAGGGATAGAGGCCTGCTTTTAACAATCTTCACTCCTTTTTTTTCCATCCTCTTTATACTTTCCTTCTTAATATCTGAACCGAGGAAGTCGACAGACAATCGAACATCCACCCCTTCCTTAGCCTTTTCAATCAGCAAATCAAAAAACTCGTTGGAAATCTGATCGTCCCTGATAATGAAAAAATGAATCCAAACAAGCTCATCTGCTGTTTGAATATCCTCAAACAACTTTTCATACAAGTCCTTCCCGGTATTGTAGACGTCGATTGCAGCTTTATGAGATTGAGTTTCCGTTATGGGGTGAGTTCTCGCATAGTTTTTCACACCTTTTTTTACATCCCAGTGCATGATGAGGAACAAAATCACGATGCAAGCAGCTGTGATAAGGATTGCTTTAAATCCTTTTTTCAGCAAGAGAACTCACCTCCTTTTTATATAGTGTTAGCTTTTGTTTAAGGAGAAGGACTATTCATTTCCATTCAAAATATATCTTAGTTTCAGTCACCTTTTGTGCACTTTTTAATATGTACCGAAAAAAAAGAGCATTAACATAACGTTAACACTCTCAGTTTATTTTCTTGTTGATTCTCAATAGATTATAGATTAAGCGTGCGAACACAAAAAGAAGGCCTCCAATAAATGAACCCAATGTATTCATTATCCAATCATCAATATCGGTTGCTCTTCCTAATGGTAGATAGTATTGCGCAAACTCAATACCAAAGGAGAAAAGTGCTCCGATAAATGTCACCATCAGAATAATCTGTTTCGACTGTCTCATCCACCAAGCAATAAAAAAGGTTAATGGAATAAACAATAAGATATTGGCCATCAAGTTTCGAATGGGTACATCTAAATGATTCCGGTAAATCAGATTCAACTTCAAATTAGAAAATGGATCAAAATTCACGGATCCCTCTGAAACATTTTCACCCGTCAATGGGGTCATTGTGATTAAACAGATCGCTCCAATCGTTATACACGTAAACAGAACAGGCAGTAAATTCATCCATCTGCCCTTACCCTTTCTTCTCTTCCAAAAGGAGACCGCAAAGATAAGGGAAATCGTCACAACCATTATAATTGGAAGAACCCAACCAAATGCGCTCCATAATTCCTTCATGATTCCTTTTCCTACTTTCCTCTAAGTTACAACGAAGATTTAGTTAATTTACGATGATATATGTTTGAAAGAGAAGCATTATGACAATTGGCGAATCGTCACCTCAGCAGTCTCTTTGTCCATTCCATTCCAGGAGGTGTGGATTTCAAAAGTTCCTTCCTCGAAAAACAAAGGGAATTTCCGTTTGAAAAAAGGCTGCATCGGTAAACCTATGGCTTCTGCCTTTGAGACCCAAACCAATTCCCCTTCAGGAGGGTTTTCGAGGAGCTCACCGGTGGTTTCATAGGCAAGGTAATTATACACGATATATCGAAATCCCTTTTCTGGTACAACGTATTCATCTAACCCTTTATACCTTAATTTTTCTACCTGTAAACCTGTCTCTTCTCTTACCTCTCGCATTGCACCTGCTGCAGGACTTTCAGGGAAGTCAATTTTACCTCCCGGTGCAATGTAACCAGGATAGTCTTTCTTCTCAGGCCTATTTAATAATAGCACTTTGTCCCCTCGTTGTATCATTACTAAAGAATACATCACTGTTTCTAACTTCATTCATTCCTCATCCCTTTATACTAGTTCCAATCCATTTACGAATACCCTCGCCTCTTAAGGTCAGACCATCTTTATCCAGCTTTTCTAAAAAGGGGATCAAGTATTTTCTGGATAATCCTAGAGCGGATTTGGCATCTGCAATATCGAATCTTTCACCGGTTTTTTCTATTAATTCTTCAACAGTTTTCATAAAAACTTGATAGGAATAGGATTTTTTATCATCCAATGGAATGATTTTCTTTTCCTGGATAAAAAAACGATAAAAATCAGACTGCCATTTTTTAGGTATACCTACTTGATGAAAATACTCTTCCATGTCTTTTACTTGTGTATCATCAGCCTCTATTAAGGTAATGAGCTGATTGCATCGTTTCTCCCATTCAGGAGGTAAATGAGGAATGAAATCCTCTAAACAAAGAAAACCACTGTTTCGTTTCCAATGTTTTTGCTCAATCGAATAATCCACTAAAGCTCCTGAGTACCTTTTTAAAGATTGCTTCAACTCACCAATATTGATTCCTTGTAATAAAGGAAACTTCTCATGGAATTCTCGAAGAATCTGATCGATCGAATTCACGCATTCATCCACTATTTTCAAATGCGTAACATTGGAATGTGAAAATACAATCCATTGATCATCACCCTGCAGCATATCACGCAGGTCTGTATGAGTGATAGATGCTTCTCTAACGATGAAATCTTCATCCACACATTTGTATTGTTCAACCAGCCTTAGAATTCTTTCCTGAGGTGTACCGTGCCGTTCAGACTGAAGAAGGACCATCGTTTCCTCTCCGAATTTGTATTTCCCACCATTCGGCTGAATAATCCACCCTCCTCCGATCGTTTCCATTGGAGAGGGTCTTCTTAGAATAAAACGATCGCCTCTTTTGGCAACAATCGATTCATCAAGCCGGATTTGACATAGAATATCGTTTGTTGCCGGATCGACTTTATTTCGATCAAAAAATACGAGCTTCCCCATCACTTCTGAAGTTCCTACATGTACAACAACTGGCATTCTTTGTTTTATAGGATGGCTTACAGTATGTAATACTCCCAGGCACACATCAATCGTGTCGGTTACGGTAAAATGTGTGGATGTGACGAGTACATTTCCTCTTTTCAATTCTTTGTAATCCACTCCAGAAATGTTTATCGCAGCACGCTGACCGGCAAAAGCACGACTCTCTTTCCTATGGTGGGCTTGAATTTGTTTCGCTTTCGTATGTATTCCTTGAGGTAATATGATTATTTCCTCTCCAGTTTCCAATGTTCCTTCAAATACAGTCCCTCTTACGACAGTTCCCTGACCCTTTACAGTAAAAACTTGATCAATCGGCAAACGAAAATCGCCACTGACATTTCTTGAAACCATGCCCTTCAATGTAGTAATGACTTTCTGTTTTAATTCTTCGACACCCTCTCCTGATAGACTATCTGCCATCAAGATATGAGCACCTTCAAATACTGTTCCCTTCAACTCATCTATCACTTCTTCAAGAGCCAAATCCCTTAGTTCTTCTTCAACTTTCGATATTTTCGTCAGCACGACAATGCCTTGAGTGATTCCTAGTAGCGCCAGTATATCAAGATGTTCCTTCGTTTGCGGCATCACCCCTTCGTCTGCTGCCACCACTAACACAACGAGATCAATCCCTGCCACACCTGCGATCATTTGTCGAATAAACCGCTCATGACCAGGAACATCCACTACAGAAATCTCCATATCTGCATCATTATATAATGGGGCAAACCCGGGTTCAATCGAGATGCTGCGCTCCTTTTCCTCAATTAATCGATCAGTATCGACAGAAGTAAGGGCCTTTGTGAGGGTGGTTTTTCCATGATCAATATGCCCGGCCATTCCAATGGTATAATATTGTTTCCTCATCCCCTCACCCTCTTTCTATCTTTTCTTTTTGAACCGGAAAAATAGGACGCCGGCCATTATGGCAAAACAAATGGAGAATAAGATTCCCTTCCATACATCTCCATCTGAAAAAGATTTCAATACCCATATCAATATAAATAGCGTTATGGCTATATCAATCATCATCATACCTTTTGAGTTTCGAATGTTTCTTCACCTGCTGCCTATTAATTTAGTTGCGATTCTTTTACTTTATCATAATCCTGCTACAACGTTCCATTAGGTCTAAACCCTGCCATACTATATTCCCCCGACATAGCAGCTTCCTTTTTATCATTATAATCCTTGAAACCCTGATTTTGGAATAAATTTTCATTAGTAAAAAGGAGAATCACCTGACATTCTGTGATTCTCCCTCCTATAAATTTTATTCAGATCCCTCTTCAATCAGTATTTTCATATCTCCGACAATTTCATCGTAAGGGACGTCACTATTGCCACTATACGTCTTTACGACTTTCCCTTTTTGATTCACCAAGTAGAAGCTGGTACCATGAATCATCTGATCAGAATTAGGATCGTCGGCTACAATCGAGCGGAAGGAATGTTCCGCAAGGTCCTTTACCTCGTTAAATTCGTAGCCTGTAAGCAGTTCCCATTTACTCGTGTCTGCTTCAAAGTTTGAAATATACTCTTTTAATGCGTCCGGTGTATCATTTTCTGGATCTACACTGAAAGAAACGATTTTGTAATCCTCTACCCCTTCTTCTTTCAGCTTTTCTTGAAGCTTCGATAAATTAAATGTCATGGGTGGACAAACAGTTTCACAATTAGTGAATATGAAATCTGCTATCCATACTTGTCCTTTTAAATCCTTCAAACCGACTTCTTGATTATTTTGATTCGTATAAGAAAATTCTTTCACTTCATAATCTGTTTCTGCTTGAAAGTTACTATTACTGCAACCTGCAAGGAGAATACCGATGATGGTCATCACCACTAGGAATGGTTTGGTTTTTGACATCTTTATCTCCTCCGACTTTATCTATCTCTCCCACTCTATGTTAGTAAAAAGGGGATAAAAAAACAATCAGCAGAAGCATTATTCATTGTCTATTTTGTGAATGCTCTGCTTCCCTTCCAACAACAAACGCTCCAAGACTGCCAGCGTATGCACCTTTCTCTGGAAAAATAGGGGTGTAGGATAACATATCTTGAAATTGTGCAAGGTCTTCTTTTAAAGCAGGATTTGATTTCAACGTACTTCCAATAAATACGAAATGCTCTAACGTATGAACTTTAGAAGCTTGAGATGCAAGCAGAATAATGGTTTCAGCTATCATATTCGTTAGCGCCCGCAGTTTGTCTGCTTTCATAGAAGAAGAATCCCCTTTAGCAAAATTAGCAGCTGTCAAATGCTCAGGAACCGGAGAATTCATTGCCTCATAGACGTCTCTCACGGATAAATCAACTAGTTCTCGTTTGCCTTCCTTTGATAACCGTACCAGCTCGTAATAGTCAGATTCTCCTGTTAGTAAACCTCCCAGCCCCATAAAGGTTCCTCCACCTAACCCGCTACCAAGCAATCTTTCACATCCGGTTTCATCAACCTTAAAAATAGAAGTCCCTGTACCTATATTTATGAGAGTGAACTTTTTCACATCACTTTTTTCCTCTTTAAGGAGAAGTTTAGCTCCAATGCATACCGCTTCGAATTCTCCAACCATACATGCTTGCGGAAAGGTTTCTCTCCACTTCTCTGCTTTTCCTCCCGTTATATAAAGCTTATGATTATGGGACAGGATTGTAAGCCACTGCAGTACACTCTCTTGCTGCTCATTGGAAAAGGTTTTATAATGCAGCCCGCCATTTTCCTCATACACGATCTTGGTTAACGTTCCACCAGCATCGACCCCGATCACATTCATTCTTTTCGTTCCTGCATTTTTTTCTTAGAAAATAAATAGTGCAGGGTAAAGCCGTGAACGACCATTATCGTAAGGAAAGCCAGAAAATAATAGAAAACTCCTATGACCCCATCTGAAGTATCCTCGGTAATGAGCCACCATACCGATGCAAAAAGAAGAAATAGAAACTGTAGAGCGACGCCCTCCAAGAATGGTTTTTTATAGGTATTGAAATCCAACAGTCTCTTCCAGCTCCATCCAATTGCAACTACGGCTGAAACGAACAATAATAATATGTAAATACTTATTTTCATCAATGATGCCTCCATTCTGATTCTTGCTATTTCCATGGTATTCAAATGATCTGGAAAATGAAAGAGAAAATGGGAAAAACACCAATTTATTTTGGTGTTTTTCCGCATTAATCCTATTCCAAGCTTTTATGATCGTAACGATAGGCGTTGAAATGAGTGATATCCACCTTTACTTTCACTTCGTCCAATGAATTATCTGTTAAATAAAATGAAGGCTGTTCTTCAAGCTTGCTAAATTTTAGTGGATGGTATCTATACCATTTTTCACCTACATTGAGTAAATCCACTTGTTTGTCCAACCCAATGTTGTACACTTTTTCAATTTCATTTTCCAAAGACTTTTCAAGTGTACTTTTCACTTCTTTATATTGAGCCTCCTGTAATTTTTCAATAAGCTCTGCTTTCACGCTGACTTCAAGTGAAAAGGAGGGAAAATCACCTTGTTCTTTCTTATATTTTATTTTTGGCTCCTTCGTCAATAGTTTAAACGTAGATACCAATTCATCATCAATATATAATGGATAATCTATTTGATTTTTTTTGGTAAGCAACCAATCAACGATGATTGAGGGTTTAGAAGGAAGGTCTCCTTTGAATTGTGATTGTTGAAACAGACTATACCCGTTCAAGTAAAGTACAGGATAAGGTTGATCTGCCTTCCAGGATTTTTTATCGATACTAATATTTGGAATGAACGCTGTGCCCATCGGTTCATAGTATTCCCTTAAAAAATGCATTAAACTTGTAGCACCGATATCATCTTGTAAAGACTCTATCGTTTCTTCCGTCAGCAAAACAGTATACACGGGAGGATAATTAAATAAGCCGTTCACCTTAAAAATTTCTTCAATGCTTTCATCAGTTGTAAATATCTGCAGATTTGGCCTCAATGAACGATTTCTTCCCACATCCTCCAAGACCTCTTTAAATTTGTACTTCAACACATTTTTTGAAAGTACGAGAGTTTTTGTATGTCCAAAGAATAATGATGGCCTAGTTGTTTTATATAGGTGTCTTACAGCCAAATTCAGTGTTTTTCCAGAAGCAGAACCAATGAACGCAGGCACAGGTTCTGTAGGCTTACTTCCCTCCTGTTTTGCTACATTGGCAAAATTCAAACCTTGAAGATATGCTGTGTATTCCTGATTATCTTCATTGTAATCCAGTCCGATCGAAACGATATACGTTAGATCCTGTATGTTTTTTGAACCGGTACATCCTGTCAATAAAAGGATTAAAGAAATGAAAATGAGTTTAACTGTCTTGTTGATCACGCTGATTGATTCCTTTCCTTGTACTGTCTTCCGGACTGGTTGAAGGGGTACGGTTTTTATAAAATTGAATAGGCAAGCGGAAAAATGACCGAATGACTTCATTCCAACTGATGGGAGCTACTGTACCAAGAAATGGAGTACCGAAGGAAGATTTTGTCGCTAAATATAGGACCGTCAGAATAAAACTCATAACAACACCGAATAATCCAAAAAACGTGCTAATGAGCAATACAACGAACCTTAATACCGTCGTTCCATACTTCAACGTTTGATTGACGAGTGTAAAGGACGAAATATAAGTAATGGCTCCAATGACCAGCATGGTTGGGGATGTCAAACCGGCACGTATAGCGGCATCTCCTACAATCAGTCCACCAAGCACAGAAACCGTCTGACCAATCGCCCTGGGTAGACGGACACCTGCCTCATTAAAAAACTCAAACAAGAATAGGACGATAAACATCTCAACAGGAGCGGAAAGTGGCAGGCCGAACCTGGAAATCGAGATCGTCGCCACGAGCAGATAGGGAATTTGTTCAATATTATAAGCGGAAAATGCAACCCATAATCCTGGCAAATAAGCTGAAATCAAAACCCCGCTTACTCTCAGGATCCTTTCCAAAGATACGTATACATAGTTGATACTTGAGTCTTCTGGTGACTTCGTTTGTAACAAGAGATTTATTGGTGCAATGGAAACTGTAGGGTAGCCATCCACCAAGAGGGCAAATCTTCCCTGAACCAATGAATCAACGATAAAATCGGGGCGACCTGTGAAATCGAAATTAGTGAAAATGGAATTAGGGTTGTCGTCCAGCATTGATTCCAACTGTTGATTGCTGGTTAGAACATCTATATCCACTTTTTTCAATCTTGTATATAACTCATTGAGAATACGCTCATCAATTACATCATTCAGGTACATGATGGCAATTTCTGTATGACCGCGGGTACCTATCTTGAATTTCTCCACTGAAAGGCTTGGCGTGAAAAGTCTTCTCCTAATTAAAGATATATTTGTATTTAAGTCTTCAACGAATCCATCTTTTGGCCCGCGGATGGATGTTTCAAGCGAGGATTCTTCCGGCTGCCGTTTAGGAAAGTTTCCTGCATGTAAAGAGATAATTTTTTCATCGATGAAAAACAAAATATACCCGTTGAATAGAGCAGTAGAGAGCATATCCAGGGACTTCCCTGTTTCTTCTACAGCTTGGAAATTCCCCGCTATCTTTTTTGCATAGGACTTTTCTGGACCTTCTTCTAATTTTGGGAGAATGAATTGATCGAGGTAATGTCGATCGACCAAACTCTCAAAATATACAAGGGTGACGACCTCATCGTGAAAAAAATGCTCTCGAATAAGTAAATCATGACTCTTTGAAAATAATTCCTTTAACTCTTTCAAAGTGTCCACTTTTTCTTCCTCAATCCGCTTTTCTTTCGAAGACTTCTTCATTTTGAACATCCTTTACTTAATAAATCGGAGGATCACTGCTGACGTAATTATTTGAACGATAAAAAGGACAACGGTTGCAGGAAAAAAGTATTCATATAAGAACTTATAAAAAAAATACGTATCAACATCTATAAAAATAAGTACCAGCAATATTAAAAAAATTGGCACCATCACTTTCAGTGATATTTGGTAACGATTCTTCTTTTTCGTAAAAAAAACGGCCAACAGAAACATGAATAAACTAATCCTGATAAGGGCACCACATAACCACTGATAGAGAGCGAAGAAATCCAAATGAGTAATAAATTCCCCAATGGATAAAATTCTCCATTGTTCATAAGCTGGATACCTCATATTCGCTGATTCTATATGACCAAATTCCATGATGGAAGCGGTTAATGGACCAAACATTAAGCCCATGAAAATTAGACCGAGAACGATTAAATGGTGAAATTTAATTTTCCCTTCACTAAAAGGCTGTATTAAGACAATCAAATATAATTCAAGTAAACCGGATAATACATAAATCATCCCTTTAAAGACAGGCTCATATCCATTACTGAAAATTGGAAATAAAAGATTGGGATCTTTCATATTGGTGTTTGTAAAAGCAATAAAAAATCCAAATAACATAACCAATGGCAATAAAATACCACTCGCGATGGCCATATGTTTGATCCCTGACCAACTGATTAAGAAGCAGATAAGGAAGATGCTTCCTACCACTAATAATGATGGAACGTCTGCTAAGAAATATGCACTTAACCATATTATTAAATCAACAAAGGTTATATATGCACTTGATAATAAAAATAAACACATTGGGAGTGAGAATAGGAAAACAAACCATTTGTTCCATTTTTGACTAAGCAGGTGATAGAACCCTTCCTGGGGGGAATTCTTTACTATGTAATAGATTAACAACGTGACGATAAATAATATTGGATAGGTTAATATAATACTGATCCATCCATCTCTCCCGGCTGCATTCAGGATACTTGGTATAAGCATGACATGATTTAATAAACCGGTTGAAAGGATGAGCAATAGGATTAATTGCCGGGGAATTAAAATAGGACGAATGCTTTTCATAAGTTTTCTCCAAATTTCAGATTGTTTTATCTCTATTTATGTCCTACATAAAAGAAATCAAACCTCCTAATCCAATAAAGGATCTTACATGTACGAATCATTTCTGAACAACGAATCGCATCTTTTCCTAAATAGAAAAAAAGGTCAAAGAGCTATTCTCTTTGACCTTTTTAGATGAAATTAGGATGATCCAAAGTATTAAAAAGCCTAAGCAAGAAATTGAAATTCAGTCCTGCTTCCGCTTTGAGAGGATATGACCTCTAATCTGGCGTCAATTCTCTCTTTTAATTCTGGAACATGTGAAATTAACCCTACTAGTCGGCCACTGCTTTGAATATCCATCAATGTTTCAATGGCATGGTCCAGAGATTCTGGGTCCAAAGTTCCAAATCCTTCATCAATAAACATTGTTTCAAGTGAAACACCACCTGCATACTGCTGCACGACATCTGCAAGTCCGAGGGCCAATGCTAACGATGCCTTGAAGCTCTCCCCTCCGGATAACGTTTTAACGTGTCGTTCCTGACCTGTGTACTGATCAAATATGAGAAGCTCTAAACCGCTCTGGACGTTTCCTTTGCTTCTATCCGTTTTTCGAATCAGCTGATATCGCCCCGCCGTCATTTTGATTAAACGTTCATTTGCCACTTGAAGAATATCTTCAAGGAATGACGCAAGCACATATCTTTCAAATGTTATGCGATTTGCATTCTGTCCCCGGGCCACTTCTGCCAGGTGCCCGACCATTTGATATCTGGTTTCTAAATGCTTTATTCCTTCATTAATAGATGTCACCTTTGCAAGAATAAGCTTATTTTCTTTCGTATTTGTCATGAATTTATTACGTTTATCATTTACAAGCCTAAGTTCCTCGGTAACCAGTGATATGTTTTCTTCAATGCTTTTTAAATTAGGCTTATGTTTATCCTGTAAGTGCTTTTCAATGTCATGTAGGCGATCGGAAACCGAACGCAGGTCTTCACCATACTTCTTCACCTTTTCTTGAAGACCCAGTATTTCTGCTTCAGACTTTTTAGCCTCCTGGAATGCTCTATAGTGAGAAAATCCTTGTTCTGTAAGAAGTGTAAGAAATGCTTCACGTTCTGTTTTTAACTCTGCATTAACTTTTGCAATATGGGTCTCTTTGTCACTCACTTGTGAATCTTTTACGCTATACATGTTTTCGAGCTCATAGTATTGCTCCTGGGCACGTTCGTATGCCGTCTTCAACTCTTCTCTTTTTCGTTTCTGCTCTTTTAACACTTTGTTAAATTGGACTTTTGATCTGAGCTCATAAGGAATATCTTCCTTCACCTTTTGGAGGGTGGTATCCTTTGTAAGGAACTGAGTATTAAGTTCCTGTAACTTGTCCAGGTTTTTCAATCTTGAGCCGTCCAATTCTTCTAGCTTTTCCCTTCCTCTTCTTACTTCTTCCCTCATTACCTTTGCTTGTTCGACTTCCCTTTCCTTTTCAGCCATTGTACGTTTCAAGTCTTCAATCTCTGATGTCACTTGAGAAAGAGTATCTTCTATTTCGTTCCGTTTAAATTCGCTTTTCTTTTCACGAATTTTCCTTACGATACCGTCTATCTGATCCTGAATACCCTGCATTTTTGTTTCCTCTTGAGCGATCGCAAGGCTCATCCTTTTCTCTTCCTGGTTGAGTTCCTCCAGCTTTTCCTTCGCCGCTTTCAAATCTTCCTGAGCGGGTAATGAATCAACCTCAAATGCCGGTTGTGGATGATGCTCTGAGCCACAAACGGGACAAGGAGCATGATCAACCAGTCCTTTTGCAAGGTATGCAGCTTGAGCAGAGTGCCACTTCTCTTCTAAATGGGCAAGAGTTTCAGAGGCATCCAAACTTTGTTTCTGAAGGTGACGATACTGTTCTTTCAAAATTTGCTCTTGCTTTTGGACAAGTTGAAATTTTTGATCCATTTTCTCTATCTCATTTACCTGTTCTAAAAAGGATTGATTCTCTTGCAAAGACTTTTCTAATTGAAATAAATCTGCTTGACCATTTTCCCCTTCTTCAAGTCGTTGCTCCCGGGATTTAATCCCTTCTTGTAAAAATGATATCTGTTCTGTCTGTTTTTTGACAATGTCTTGCTGCTGCTCATATCTTTCTTTCATTTCTTCGGTATCTTTCATCAACATATCCAGAGAATCTATATCTTTTTCCATTTCTTCGAGTTGAGTGATTTTCTTTGAAACGTCGTCCCTGTGATTTTCGTTATTCTTTTCTTCTTTTAGTGTTTCTTTAGCTACTATAAGCTTTTCCGAGATTGCATCCTTTTCCTCTGTAAGTTGAGCGAATTGACCCTTAAGTTCCTTCAAGTTTCGATTAAGTTTATGGCAATACTCATCTTGTGGAACTAAACGGGATGCTCGCTGAGCTAATAAAATGTCTCGATCGATTGATTCGATTTCAGGCTTTACTTTTAATAGGGATTCTTTCTCATCTCTTAGTTTTTCTTGAAGCTTGAAATGATCGACCAATCCTTCCGCCTCTTGAAGCTGTTTTTTTAGGGCATCTCTTTTTTCCTGCACGCTTTCATAGTAACCCTGCAATTCTTTCTCTTTTATTTCCATCCTTTCTATGTGAGCTGGAAGAAGTTGAAGAATATGATGGTCATTCAATGGATTTTCTAATAAAAGTGATTGAAGCTCTTCATTTTCTTCAAAATGAATTCTAAGTAATTCCCTTGTTAGTTCTTCCATAGAGGTTTCTACTGACTTCTTTAAATCGTCTGCCTCAGATTTCAGTTTTTCCTGGATGGTCTTATAAAGCTCTGTATGGAATAGACGTTGGAGGATAAGCTCCTTATCTTTACTGTCTGAAGTTAAGAGCTTTCGAAACTCCCCTTGGGGAATCATAAGAATCTGCCTGAATTGATTGGCATCCAGTTGAATTAACCCTTTGATCTTCTCATCCACGTCTCTGACGTTAGCCGCCAGTAACTGTTCTTTGCCATCTTCATCGTATACGTATAATTCAGAACGGGCATTGATGGTTGTGTAGCCTTCTCCTCTTGCTTTCTTTTTATCCTGCTGAGGGGAGCGCCAGATACGATACGATCTGCTTCTTAAACTGAATGTAAGCTCTACCTCCGTAATAACATCATTACTTGCAAATTGACTTCTCAGTTCAGTCGGGCTACGATCTTCACCACTTGCCTTACCGTATATCGCATAGGATATTCCATCAAAAATAGTCGTCTTCCCAGAACCTGTCTTCCCTGATATCACAAACATTGTGCGGTTACCCAGCGAACGAAAATCAATTGTTTCTCTTCCTGCATAGGGTCCAAAGGCTTGCATCACTAATTGAAGAGGCTTCATACTTGATCAACCTCCTTTCTAGCTTTTTCAATAACGTTTTGCAGGACTTCTTCCTTTTCATCGGTAAATTCACCTGTCGTCATATCTCCGTAGAATTCTTTAAACAAGTCAAGCTCCGACCTTTTCTTATCCTCTAGTACGCGGAACGTATTTTTCTTTTTGGCATCGGTGAGATCCATTTTCCTCTCCAAATGAAGGACATTCGGATAAACTTGACGCAATTGGTTGATGGGATCGATTAGCGTTCCTTCATCATGTAACATAATCTTTAAATAGTCATCCACTTTCTGGGATTGATAGAATGTGGGATCAAGAAGCTCTTCCATAAGCCCCTCTAGTTCTCTCATATCTTGTTTGGGCTGAAGTACTCTTTCCCGTAAATGGAAGGATCCGTCGCGTTCTATTTCTACTATGCTCACTGATTTTCGCTGACTCGCTTCAGAAAAAGAGTATTTTAATAGAGATCCTGAATATCGAATCGTTTCATGCTTAATAGCATCTGGGCTATGAAGATGCCCCAAGGCTGTGTAATGAAAAGACTTAAACACATCTGCACCGACACACCCGGATCCTCCAACAGAAAGAGTGCGCTCTGAATCTGTGGTTTTACCCCCCAGTACAAATGCATGACCCACAAAGACATGTGGTTCATTCGGATTCATAGTTTCTTCAATCCGTTTCACAATCGCTTCCATTGCAGTGTGATGAGAATTGATTGAATCGTCTTCAAGGACTTGTCTGACATTACCAGGCTCAGCATAAGGAACGCAGTGGAAATGAACCCCATTTATTGTGATTGGAGTAAAGTCATTTGTCAGCTTCCCTTTCAAGTAAAAGTGACTATGCTTGTACCATGATGAACCAAATGATAATCGTTCTGCACTATCATGATTTCCTGATACAGCCACTACAGGTGTGTTTAACTCAACATTTATTCGGAATAAAACCTCATCCAACAGCTCTACAGCTTCAGTAGGAGGGACTGATCTGTCATATAGATCTCCTGCAATCACGACTGCATCGGGCTCCTCTTCTTTCACGAGCTCTATCAATTGCTCTAATATAAAGCGTTGTTCTTCTGTCATATAAACGCCATGAACCAGTTTACCTAAATGCCAATCGGCGGTATGAATGAATTTCACTGCTGTTGTCTCCTCTCCGGTCATCGAGTATCTCCCTAAATTATATCAAACTAAGAAGTTATAAGTGAAAGGAAATGTCACCTTATAGAACGATTGTTCCTATATCACTTTAATTATTATTGCCCTTTCATCATTAGGAAGGAAAGGAGGCCCCTCATGTGAAATGAGGGGCCTCCTTTCTATTATTCTTTTAGCTGCTGAGGTAGTGTTTGTATCGACGTGATCACGGCATCCAGCTTCGTCTCAATACGATATAGGAGATACATCGTGACAACAATCGGAAAGCCTACTTCAGAAATGAATGAAATAATAGCTTCCATCCTTTCCCCTCCTCTCATTTTATATATAGGTAAAATGAGGGAGAAAGGAGACTATATAAATGGAAAAAGCGAATCCATTAGTTACATGGAATCGCTTTTTCATTATATCATCCGTTTATATCACTTATTAAGCTAGAGCTTACTAATCCTGCTTCATCAAGAATTTCTTTGATTTGATTTTCTGCTTCGTTTAATTTCTCATTAGCTGCAGTTAAATCTGTTTCGCCCTCTTTAGAGAGTGCTTCAGCTTTCATATCATATGATTCTTTCAAGGTGGATTTGAATGAGTCCACCGCTTCTTGTTGATCACCAAGACTTTCAGGGATCTCCATGCCTTCTACCGCTTTAGCCGTTTTAGTGGCTGATGCAGCAGCAGCTTCCTTCATTTTTTCCAACTCTTCTCCTGCAGGCGGCTCTTCTCCAGCAACCGCTTCTTCATATCCATTAAGATCAATATCAACACCATTGACGGTTGTTGTTAAATTTAAATAAAAATCCATTAAATCACCAGCAACATTTGTTTCTTCTTCCGTTGCATTTGTTGTTTCTTCTTTTTTAGCTTCGTCAGAACCTGAATCGGAGCATCCAACCAGTGCTAAAGATAGACCCAGACCTAAAAACCATACTTTTTTCATACTTGTTTTCCCCTCTCTGTCTCAATCAACATGTTCAAGTATAGAAGGTAAGCAATCCCTGTAGGAAATCGCTTTCTTCAATTTATGATAAGCCGGCAAAAAGTATCTTATCACGGGGGGAATCGACTGGTAAAGAAGAATTTTCTAATTTCTCCAAAGTTTAAATCTTATAAATATTTTAAATATATAGCCTATTTCTCTATGGATCATCACACTTTACACACAGGTCAATGGTACTTATAGATTCTAAATACATTTGAACAAGTTATTCTTCCATGGTATAACATATATATACTTATTTTCGGGGCTGATTGTAGAGCTGGTGCATGCCTAGGTCTTCAAAACCTCTTGGGAGGCGCGTGCCGTCTCCGCTGGGTTCGATTCCCAGGCAGTCCCGCCATATGTTCACACACGAAAGAGCCCTTAATCCATAAGGGCTCTTATTTCATTGGTTTTGTAAAGTTTCCCTCCTTTTTCTATCTGAAGCTTGAACAGCTTCAAACATGATATGGAAGCTGGTTCCTTCTCCCTGCTCGCTTTGCACCCTGATATCAGCACCATGATCACGAAGAATTCTCAGACATATGGTGAGACCTAAGCCCGTGCCTTTCGTCTTCGTTGTGAAGAATGGCTCCCCGAGTTTATCCAGCGTTTCTTTTTTCATGCCTACTCCCTCATCTTTGAAGGTTAATTGAACCTTGTTATAAGAGGATAAGTCTGCACTTATCGTAATCGTGCCCCCATGAGGCATCGCTTCTATGGCGTTTTTAAGTAAGTTAATAAATACTTGTTTTAGCTGATTTTCATCTCCACGAATATGGAGCTCCCTTTCATGAAAATCGGTTTGGATTTCAATATTATATAAAATGGCATTCGTATTTAATAATTTCGCAACATGATCAAGGGTCTCAATGATATTGATTCGTCTATATGTAACGGATTGCGGCTTTGCGAGAATCAATAATTCGCTCAACACAAGTTCAATCCTCTTGATTTCAGAAAAGACAATCCCTAAGTATTCCTTCGTCTTTTCATCGGCATCATCTCTTAATAACTGTAAGAAACCGTTAATTGACGTAAGGGGATTACGTACCTCATGTGCAATTCCAGCTGCTAATTGGCCGGCGACAGAGAGTTTTTGAGATTCTATGGCTAACGTTTCATTCATTTCAATCAATTCTTCTTCATTATGTACTCTTTCGGTTATGTCTGAGATGGTTCCCACCGTTCCAAGAAGTTCCCCGTTTTTATTGTAATTTAACTTAACATTCACTTCACCCCAACGAAAATGACCATCCCTCTTCTGATAAGAGAAGTCCATTTTCATTTTCTCCTTTTTCATGCTTATACTTTGTCTTACCATTCGAAGAATTTCATGACGTTCATGTAGGGAAATAAAATGAAGTGCATTCTTATGTAAACTTTCTTTAACCGTATATCCCGTATAGTCTTCCCAAGATTGATTCAGAAATTGAAACTCTCCTTTGGAATTGGTATGAAAGACAACTTCATCTATACTCTGAAGCACATGCTGCATTTCTTCATTTAGAAGCTTCACTCTCTCCTCACTCTTTCGCAGGGCAGCTAGTGTTTTATAGCTTGTGTCATAATTTTTCCCCATATAGTAGCTAATAAAGAGAATCAATAGAGTGAACACCAAATCCACTTTCAAATCCACTGGATATTGCAGAACAAAGTAATAAATAAAATCCCATGTTAAGACTAGTAAAAGTCCACTGAGCACTGATACTATTCTCCCTCTATATATCATCCTGTGAGCCCCCTATCCATCCAAGCACGAGAATCGAAATAGAAAGAATTTTCGCGATATTTGTTATTTATTAGTATATCATTTCTAATTAAGAACAGTATAGACTTCTTTTGTAAAAACAGTGATATTCTTGTCACAAGCTTTTCCCTTGTCTATAATGAATACGATACATACGCTTTTTGAAAAATTGAGGTGAAAACATGCTTGAAGGTTGGTTCTTATATTTCATACTGTTTTGGGTCGTATTTTTAGTGGCTTCATTTGCTATTGGTGGATTCTTCATGTTCAGGAAATTCTTAAAGAGATTCCCTAAAGAGGATGGAAAATCCGATTTGGACTGGGAAGAGCATTATGTGAATGAAACCATCCATTTATGGGGTGATGAGGAAAAGAAAATGCTCAATGAGTTGGTCACACCGGTACCCGAATTATTTAGAGACGTAGCGAAGCAAAAAATTGCTGGTAAAATTGGAGAATTGGCTTTAAAAGACAGAGCCTCTTCCATTACTCAGGAATTAGTCATAAGAGGGTATATCCTGGCCACTCCGAAACGGGATCATAAGTTTCTTCGAAAAAAACTGGACGAAATGCAAATAGATGTAACCCCTTACGAACATTTATTCTAGGCGACAGGAAGGAAAGCGAATGGGATCGATACTAATTATTCCGATTGTGCTATATTTAATTTTTATTATAGGTGCGGCTTTTCTGTTTTATAAATGGAAGAAAGCAAAAAAAGGTAAACGATAGTCGTTTACCTTTTTTATATGATTAATCAATGGGATCCTCTGCCTTACCGTATCGAATGACGTCAAGTATCGCTTGTCCATCACTTGGTTTCCCGTCTCCATTCCGAAAAGGAAACAATGAAAAGAATATAAAATAAACGGAAAAATACACAAATTGATAGAAAAAGATGTGAACAGGGATGACTCCTTCAAATATCAGGGAGTTAATGGCTAAAATTGCAATCAGGTTAAATAAACTACCAGACAGATAAATAAGCACATGAACCCACACCTTGTTATACTTCAATTCTGTATATTGACACCAGCCTTCCATAAAATACATTCTCTTCACTTCCAATGGACCAATGCTCATTAAATGCTTACCGGTTCCAATGCAAAATTTTATCTTTGCACCAAATATGCGAGCAACGAGGATATGACCTGCTTCATGGACGATGGTGACCAATGGCAGTGTTAAAAAGAATGCCAGAAAAAACGTCCAAATATCTGCTAGTGTAAACAATACTTATCCCACCAATATCTCTTGTTATTTTCTTCATTTCTCTCTTTGCCCTAATTGCCTCAACCTTAAGCATATTGGTTTCCTTTGTAAAGAAATCGTAATCTCATGTGAAGAATTTCCCAAATGAAAAATAGCAGTGTGATAGGAATCACCCTGCTATTTTCAAGTGAATTAAATTGAATTCGTTGTTAAATCTTGTTGCTCTTGTTGCAGCTTTCTATATTGAAGATACATGGTGATTCTCCACGGAACGATCATACCAAAGGCAAGAATCCAAAACATCCCACTAAGCTCACCATAATCGATCGATGCACTTAGAATGGACTTGGCCAATATTCGTATTAATAGGAGTCCAATCAAAATAAATGCGAACGCTTTAGAACGTTTTAGATAAATATCATTATCACGAATTTCGAATTTGGAAGTCTTGATCAACAATATAGAAAAGATCATTCCTACGGCAATCGCTTCTAGAAACTCTCCTAAAGTAACTCGAAAAACAGGAAATAAGAACATTAATGCACCTGTACTCATAAACAAAGGAGGTAAGATAATCTTCTTGCTGTTAACAGGCTTTTTCTGAGCCTTCATTCTAATAAATATCACCATAAAACCCATGCAAATCGCAACAATGGATGAAGCAATCATCATAAACCATCATCATCCTTTTTTCTCTACTTTCATACCTTTCCCTATTATAGCCCAAATGAGGGAAAAACGAAAACACAAAAAAGAGAGATTAAATAGAGCCTTAATCTCTCTTTCGATTTTATCATCCTAATACTCTTTTGATGGCTTCTTCTACCCTCACTTCGTCAAAGGGTTTCACAATAAAATCCTTCGCTCCCGCTTCAATGGCTTCCACCACTACCTTTTGTTGACCCATAGCAGAACACATGATTACTTTAGCTTGGGAAAACTCTGATAAAATTCTTCTAACCGCTTCTATTCCATCCAGCTCAGGCATCGTGATGTCCATTGTGACCAGATCCGGCTGAAGCTCACGATACTTTTCTACGGCGATAAGTCCATTCTCTGCTTCCCCTACGACTTCGTGACCAACAGAGGAAAGCATGCTTCCAAGAGTCATTCTCATAAATTTCGCATCATCCACTACAAGTATCGTTGCCACAGATGTTTCCTCCTCGTATACGCTACCGATGTCTATTGAACTTTATTTCCTAATTCATCCATTTAAACTATACCATAAAACGTAATGAACTGTATATTCTATTCTTTATTTTGGTTTAAAACCCAGTGAATCCTCCAAATACCGAAGTAAAGTAAGCCAGGATGACGGTCATCCAATCAAAGAATAGCATGATCCCTACCGCAATCATCACATATCCTCCAACCTTTACAATCTTTCCACTGTTTTTTCTGATCCACTGCATTCTTCCGATGAAGAATGACAGAATGAAAAACGGAATGGCAAATCCTAATACGTAAGCTGTCATATACATGACGCCAGAACCTGGATTCGATGCGGCAAGAGCCAGAACGGAAGCAAGGATCGGCCCGGTACATGGTGTCCAGCCGGCAGCGAATGCCATCCCGATTAATACGGAGCCAAAAAAGCCTGCCGGTCTATTCTTGAATTCAATGCGACGGTCCTTCATCAATGTTTCCGGTGTGAATACGCCGATGACTACCAATCCAAAAATGACAATGAAGATAGCCCCAAGCTGACGAATGAGATCTTTATAATCTAAAAAGAAGTTTCCGATTAGGGAAGTACCAAAACCGATGGCGATAAAGATTGCCGAGAATCCGACTAAGAAAAATAACGTATGTAATAAACTTCTTCTTTGAAGCATTGCATTATCCGTTTTGAGCTCATTTACACTCATTCCAGTTATATAAGATAGAAAAGCGGGATATAATGGAAGGCAGCATGGAGAGATGAAGCTTAGGAAACCGGCCCCAAATGCTAAGAAAATATTAATATCAGACATTTTTACAACTCCTACATTTCAGTATATATCTCTATTCTATCAAACAAACCCGGTTTCTATGATGAATGTTTGTGTGAAAGATTTGTGACCATTATATTACATGTACATTTTACTTTTTCAAATGTGTTAAACTCTCTTTTCTTTTTAAAAAAACCAATAATTTTGCTTTGAAAAACAGTTCGATTTTCGTTATACTAATAAAAAGTTACAGTTATTACTAGTTTTGTATTCCGTTTGTAAGGACATACAAAAGAAAGGAAACAGCCGTGTCTAAAAAAGAGCTTCTCCAACGAATTGAAAAAAAGCGTGCTCAATTAATTGATATTGTTGCTGAAAATGGACTCACGTCGCCTCAAGCTATTCAATTTAGTCAGGAACTTGATCGTCTGTTAAATAGCTACAACTCCCTATACATAAAAAAATGCTCACCTCAAATGAGCTAAGGTATTATAAATTACAATTATACTATTCTAATATAAATATTAACGAACAAAGGGCAGACCCTTCATCTGTAGGGTCTGCCCTTTATACGTTTAAGAACCAGAAACGGCATCTTCCATACCATCTACTAGACCATTTTGCAGAAGATACATTTTATGATAAATGCCTTTTTGAACAAGTAATTCCTGATGACTTCCTCTCTCTACAATCTCCCCTTTATGAAGGACCAGAATCAGATCTGCATCTTGAATGGTAGAAAGCCTATGAGCAATGGCGATCGTTGTTCTTCCTTTTCTCATTTTTGATAATGCCCCTTGAATGGCTTCTTCTGTTTCCGTATCGATGTTAGCCGTTGCTTCATCCAGGACAAGGATTCTCGGTCGGGTTGCGATGGTTCGCGCAAATGCGATTAATTGCCTTTGGCCACTCGAGAACGTTGATCCCCTTTCAACCACTGGATGTTCATATGCTTCAGGTAGTTTTTCTATAAAAGTATTGGCTTGAACGAATGTGGCAGCTCCCTCCACCTCTCTATCCGTCATCTCTTCGGAATGAAGCGCAATATTATCTTTGATCGTTCCGAAGAATAGAAAGGGATCCTGCAGGACAAGCCCCATTTTCCCTCGGAGCTCTTCTACTGGATAAGACTTAATGTTTTGACCGTCTATATAAATATTTCCACGTTCAAATTCATAGAACCTCATGAGTAAATTGATGATTGAGCTCTTACCACTTCCTGTGTGCCCTACTAGAGCAACAGTTTCTCCCGGGCTTGCAGTAAATGAAATATTCTTAAGTACATCTTTCTGCCCATCGTAAGAGAATGAAACATTGTCAAACGTTATTTTCCCTTCAACGATTGACCTATTCGTATGATTTTCTACATTCTGTGCAGGTGAAAGTTCATCTTCATCCAGCAGCTTAAAGACACGGGAAGAGGCAATAATGGCCTGTTGAAACATCGATAGCCTCATCATGATTTGATTGACAGGCTCAAAGAAGCGGTCCAGATAATTTACAAAGGCATATAGTACCCCTATTTCAATAGTCTGATTGAATGATGTCACGCCAAAATAACTTAACACAACTATCAGGGCAGCTACATACACCAGATCAATAGCGGGTCTTAATAATAATCCATCCACTTTAATATTCTTCATTCCTGCTAAATAATGTTTTTCATTAATATCACCGAATTCTTCTCTTAGTCTTTTTTCCTGCCTGAAGACTTGAATGATGGACATTCCCTGAAGAGACTCACTAAGCTTTGCATTAAGCTGACTCAATCTCTCGCGCATATCCTGATAGAAGATAGCACTAAACTTGCGGTAAAGATTCATAATCATAAAAATGACCGGCAATATGAATAAACAGAAGAAGGCAAGTCGGGTATTAAGTGCAAACATGGCGATAAAGATGCCTGTTAATAGGAATGCTCCCTGAATGAATGATACCAGCACACTCACAAACATATCTTTAATCGCTTCCGTATCATTCGTCACTCGTGAGACAATGCTTCCTGCCGGGGTTTTATCGAAATACTTCATTCCTAATCCCTGTACCTTCGTAAAAACATCCACACGAAGCTGCTGAATGATTTTCAGTGCTATTTCCTGAAATTTCAATAATTGAAAGTATGAGATCAACACGTTTCCAATTTGTATGAATAAATAGGTCGCACCTAATCCTACAAGGGGTCCGTAGGGAAATTCTCTTGGGGTTAAATAATCGTCTATAAAGACCTTGATGATGATTGGTCCAAAGACATCGCCAATCGTTGTCAAAAGCAATAACGAAAATGCAAATAAAATCGTCTTCTTATGAGGCTTTGTATATCTCATTAGACGAAAAAATATGTTTCTCTGTTCTTTCGCCGTTAACGTCGGTATCGTATCCATAACTTATCCCCCATGTTCAACTATTTCTTCTAACTGTTGACGCAGATACATTTCCCTGTACCATCCTTTTTTCATCATCAATTCACTATGACTGCCTCTTTCCATGACCTTTCCTTCTTCAAGAACGATGATTAAGTCTGCATGCTGAATGGCACTTAATCGATGAGAAGTGATCATGGTCGTTTTTCCGGCTCTATTTTCCTTTAATGATGTCAAAATGGATTCCTCTGTCTTTGCATCAACAGCTGACAATGAGTCGTCAAGAATGAGTACCTCTGGATTCATTAACAGTGCTCTCGCAATCGAGATCCTTTGCTTTTGTCCACCAGACAAGGAAACGCCTCTTTCACCGACCACAGTACCGTATCCGTCGCTGAAATGAATGATATCATCATGGATATGCGCAAGTGCAGCCGCCTCTTCCACTTTTTCTTTCGGGGTAAGTGGATGAGTGAAAGCAATATTCTCAAGAATCGTTGCTGAAAAAAGAAAATGATCCTGAGGCACATATCCTATACTTTCACGTAAACGGGTTAATTTATAATCCTGGATCCTTTCCCCGCCGAACGTTATTTCGCCCTTATACCCTTCAAACTCCCTTAGTAATAATCTTAGTAGAGTTGTTTTACCTGCTCCCGTTTTTCCTACGATCCCTATCGTTTGACCTTTCTTTAAGGAAAATTGAATATTCTCTAAAGTATGCTCATCTTCATTTGGATAAGCAAAGGACTCAATCTTATATTCTATATCTCCTGAAGGCACTCGATCCAGTGCTCCTTCTTGATCTATAATATCTACCCTTTCATTTAACAGCTGTGAAACACGGTCGTAAGACGCACGTCCTCTTTCTACAATATTAAATAACCATCCAAATGCGAGCATCGGCCAAATGAGAAGTCCCAGGTAGGTAGTAAAAGAGATTAATTCTCCTATTGTCAGTTCTCCACTCACGACAAATCTTGACCCAAATACAATGGATAGAAAGAAAGATATTCCTACTATTATTGAAATGGTTGGATCGAAAAGGGAATCCACTTTTGCAACAGCTATATTCTTTTGCACTACATCTTCAGATTGCTTTCGAAATGATTCGATATCCTCTCTCTCTTGTCCAAACGTCTTAAGAACCTTGATCCCCGTTACACTTTCCTGTGTTTTATCATTTAAGGATGAGAATGCTTCCTGTGCTTTATGAAAGCGTTTATGCAAAAGAGTACCATAATAACTCGTCAGCATAGCCATGAACGGCATTGGGATCAAAGCAATAAGGGTAAGCTTCCAACTGATTGTAAAAGCCATGGCCAGTATCACGAATCCTCCTGTAGATATGGAATCTACAAATGTCAATACTCCAACTCCTGCGGTTTGTTGAATCGCTTGAAGGTCATTTGTAGCATGCGCCATCAAATCACCGACTCTTCTCTTTTGATAAAACGAGGGTGACATTTTGGTAAAATGATGATACAAACGATTCCGGAGCAAACGGGAAAGTTTGGTCGCTGAACCAAAAATCATGATTCTCCATACGAACCGAAGTCCGTACATCGATAGAGCCGTGGCGATGAGGATAAGAACCCATTTCAGCATGTCTTGACGGGTCAATGTGTTCTCTTTAATACTGTCCACAATGATCCCTACAATCTTTGGTGGGATCAATTGAAGACATGCTACAAATAAAAGCAGGATAGTTCCAGTGATATATGATTTTTTCTCTTGCAGAAAAAACCACTTTAAATCTAAAAACACTTTCATTCTGTCTCCCCCGTATCTATAATAAATCGACTCTTTATTTTACCAAATTTCAAAAAAATGAGAAATCTTTTTTAAAAAGATTTCTACACAAAAAGAACACCTCTTAATGTATTAAGAGATGCTCTTTTTGTTCATCTTATGCTAATGGATTTGAACAAATGGTTCCTGGTCCACTTCTTTTACAATGGTTGCTTTCAGACCTTTAGGTGTTTTCACATAGAGGTAAACAGGGGTGTGAGGGAAGTAATCAACAATCTCAGGTCCAATCGCCTGAGAAAAGCCTATTAGTTCTGTTTCTTTCACCATCCCTGTATGAACATCAATCACGAGTTTATTCAAGGTGTCTTTTTGGTATAAGCCTTTTCCGACAAACTCAATATCCTGGTGTGAAAAAAATTTCGAAACATAATCTTCTAGATCACGTATCCGATTATGTAGATCTCGATCTTTTTCTTCCCCTTCATCACTAGGGAAGTAATAATATTTATCCGTTACATCGTTCCATTTTTTTGCAGTCTTATCATTTTCGTCAACATAGCTGGAAGTAATATAGTTGCCTGACACTACGCTATTCAATGGTTGAAGTTTGTATAGGGATATCAGTACAGGGACATTTTTTAGTTCCTTATTGGCTTTCACCCTACTGACAACGGTGTTGGCTATCTCTTTTCCGTATTCTTCCAACTGTGGGTCATCGATCTTTACCTCATCAAAATGCATGAGCTTATTTTCATCTTCGACACGAATATAATCTACGGTATTCATAGCAAGACCGAGGGAAATCCCTTTTATTTTCCCTTCTGCGTCAACGTAGTTCTGTTCATGGATATATGCGAGATACATGGGATTCTTTTTTTCAATCTCCATTTGTTGTTCCCAGCCCATATCATCCTTAATTTCCAGAGCAGGATTAAGCCCTGATTTATTTGATTTAGACTTCCTTCCCAACCATGAATCTAAATCCTTAAGATATTGACCTTCCTGGTATACATAATCCTCTGGTGAAAAATGCTCGGTGGATAAAGACATGAGGCCAGTTTCAATTTCATCCATATCACTTCGATTATTAATCATCATCGTAATGAGACCACGATTGATTGATTTTTTCTCTTTGTTCACTTTATAATTTAAATATTCGCGCGCTTCTCCAGCTGCATTATTTTGAATTTCAAGTGTTTCTTCATCCATCACTTCTTGAGGCTTATTGCTGCAACCGGCAACAAGAATCATGAGAGACAGTGAAGCAATCATCCATTTTTTCATATGACTCCCTCCGGACTATATTCTATCATAAATTCAATTTTAATCTGAATGATAATCATTAAGTTTTTATGAATTGATTAAAATAATCATTTTTGCCTAATTGATTAAATAAATAGGAAAATAAACTCATCATAAATAGTATAGTCGCAAATAGAAAAAGCACTCATTACCTGAGTGCTTCTATCTATTACTTCATGTTCTTATTCATTGCATTCATCATTTGATTGATTTTCTTTTGGGAAGGCTTTTGACCCATTTGCATCATCATCATGCGTAACATTTGCTCGTTGATTGGTGGATTTTTCTTAAGATAGCTCATCATATATTTACGAGCAATGAAAAATCCTAGTGCAACTCCAGCAAGTAATGCTAGAACTCCAACTAGAATAAGTAACCCAGTCGTTGACATACTCTTACTTCCTCCTTCATGTTGTCCTTATAAAAGTGTACTAAACCATGAAACATTATACAATATTTCTGTCATAATTTCTTATTAATATATAAATTTTCTTTGTTTAATCGGTTTTAACCACCCAAAACGTTCATTTTGGATATCAATTGCGAGCAGCTGACCCATATTTCTGCGCAGAATTTCAAAGAAGACATATTCAGATTCATCGTGACCCCAAGCATTCAGCGTCATCCATTTCTCATTGAGAACAAGTGTAGCACCTGAATCGACCCTTTCAATCTTTGCAACTGAATCAACCCAAGCCGCTCCTTCAATTTTTATGATCTCGTGCTGCAGGAGTCTTTGTGTAGGAAGGTATGGAATGGGCCTGGTAATGTAATTTACTTGTTTCGAGATGATATCGTGAAGATCCCCTGAACTTGCTTCCCATTCGGAAAACAGCTGATAGAATATTCTTTCCCGACCATAATAGTGCTGAACAAACATTTCCTCAATCCAATAGATTTGATAGTTTCGCACCTTTACACCCTCCTACCTTTCTTTCATATAGTATAAATCAACTAGATAGGAGTCATTGTCGGAAATTGTTGAAAATCTACACTAGTTTTGTCGAAGAGCAAGCAAACTCAAAAATATCGGTGATTGTCCCAAGTTTTAATATTCAGGGACTTTTCATCATTCACCCATTCTCTTTCAAACATTCTTATTTTAACGACATTTACATAAGCTTAAAAAAAGTCGACTCCTTAAAGAGTATTAAGGAGTCGACCTTTCATGTCTTTAATTCATTACTGTATCAATGCTTTGATTCTTGAAACCACATTGTCTGTTGTAAAGCCGTACTCTTCCATGACTTTTGCTCCAGGAGCAGATGCACCATATCCATCAATAGCTAAAATATCGCCTTCGTCTCCTACATAGCGGTCCCAACCCATTGGAGATCCCATTTCGATAGCAAGACGTTTTTTCACACTCTTAGGCAGAATAGATTCTTTGTATTCTTTTGATTGTTTCTCGAAGCGATCCCAAGATGGCATACTAATGACAGATACGCTGATTCCATCTTTTTCAAGTGCATTTTGAGCGTCTACTGCTAAATGCACTTCAGAACCAGTTGCAATCAGTAAGGCATCAGGCTGTTCCTTACCAGAAGCAGATACGACATATGCGCCTTTGTCTACACCGTTATACGCTTTATCTGCAGTACCTTTAAGAGTTGGGAGATCCTGACGAGATAGAACTAACATCGTAGGCTGATCCTTAGACTCTAATGATAATTTCCAGGCTGCAGCAACTTCATTTCCGTCACCAGGGCGGATGACAGAAAGGTTAGGCATGGCACGTAGTGAAGCAAGCTGTTCTACAGGCTCATGTGTAGGTCCATCTTCTCCGACAGCAATACTATCGTGCGTGAATACATACGTTACAGGTAAGCCCATTAGTGCCGCTAAGCGGATAGCTGGTCTTAAATAGTCACTGAATACGAAGAATGTTCCTCCGAATACGTGCAGACCTCCGTGAAGAGCCATACCATTCATGGCTGCACCCATACCAAACTCACGAACACCGAACCAGATATTACGACCTTCAGGCGATTCATGTGTAAAGTCTGCTTCATCTTTAATCATCGTCTTGTTCGATCCTGCTAAATCAGCTGATCCACCAATGAACGAAGGAAGATTCTTTGCAATCGCATTCAACACTTCACCGGAAGAAGCTCTGCTTGCCAGTGCTTTTCCTTCTTCATATACCGGGATATCTTGATCCCATCCTTCTGGAAGGTCACCTTTGATTGCTGCTTCTAATTGGACTGCAAGCTCTGGATGTTCTTCTTTATATTTTATGAAAAGGTCAGCCCAAGCTTCTTCTTTTTCAGAACCTGCTTGTTGGATCTTTTCCTCGAATCTGCTGTAAACTTCATCAGGTACATGAAAATCCTGCTCAAACGTCCATTGATAAGCTTCTTTCGTTAGCTTCATTTCGTCTTCACCAAGCGGAGCACCGTGAACTGCAGATTTCCCTGATTTATTGGGAGCTCCGTATCCGATGACCGTCTTAACTTCGATCATAGTTGGACGGGATGTATCACCTTGAGCCTCTTCGATTGCTTTTGAAATTTCATCAAGGTCATTTCCGTCTTCAACACGAATATATTGCCAACCATATGATTCAAATCGGCCTTTCACACTTTCAGAGAAAGATTTGTCTAACTCTCCATCAAGTGAAATATCATTTGAATCATAAAGAACTACTAGACGACCTAATTTCAAGTGACCTGCCAATGAAGCTGCTTCAGAGGCCACACCCTCCATTAAGTCTCCATCTCCACAAATAGAATATGTAAAATGATCTACCATATCGTATTGATTCTTATTGTATGTAGTCGCTAAATGCCTTTCAGCTAGTGCCATACCGACTGCCATACCGATTCCTTGCCCAAGTGGCCCAGTCGTGGCTTCTACTCCTGGAGTGTGTTTGTATTCCGGATGTCCCGGTGTTTTACTTCCCCATTGACGGAATTCCTTAAGGTCTTCCATTGAAACGTCATAACCTGATAAATGAAGCAGGCTATATAATAGCATGGATCCATGACCAGCAGATAAAACGAAGCGGTCCCGGTTAAACCACTCAGGATTTTTCGGATTATGATTCATGAACCTTGTCCATAGGGCATACGCCATCGGAGCTGCTCCCATAGGCATTCCAGGGTGTCCAGAACCTGCTTTTTCAATTGCATCGATAGATAATGTACGGATTGTATTAATTGCTAACTGATCTGTGTTATCAAACATATGTCAGACATCCTTCCTTTTAATGTACCTTATTAATATTAATCTTCTTTGCTAGTTTATACAACTATCTTGAATGATAACATGACTTTATGATCGTTGAAAATAAAAAACCTTATGATTTCATAAGGGATGAAGATGAAAAAAACTGCCAGGTCCATATAAAATGGACCTGGCAGTTCAATCATTTAGTTCATTTTCTTCTTAGTCTGTATATCCTGAATCTTCTTAGGGGTCACTTCATTACCTTCCGGATCAAATATTCTTGTATTTTCAATGGTCCCTTTCATCGATTGACGAAACGTTTCCAGGTATTCTTTTCTCAACTTGGACTGCTCTTTTGCTTCTTGTTCGGTTAGTCCGCTACTCTTGGACTTCTTGGCAAGTTCATTGATTCGATTCATTTTTGTTTTTGAAAGCATCTATAAAAACTCCTTTATTGCATAGTAGGCAAAATCTAATACACAACTAATAGTAAAGCTTAATACTATCGTCATGTTACTAGATTAAAGGAGATAAAACAAGAGTTACGCATTTTCCAATGAAGACATATATTCTTTGAAACGCCTATGTACGGTAGCTTTGGAGACATCATACCCAAACCCTCTTAAAGTGGCTGCGATTTCAGCAAATGTCAGTTCGTTCTTTCTTAACCGAACAATTTCCTCAACGGGTACTTCAATCCGCTCTCTTCCTTCTGCATTCCCTTTGTTTTTCAGATTTTTATGAGGTTGAAAACCATTTTCCACTGCCCTTTTCATCCCTCGTCTGATTTTTAAATTATGGAGTTTCCTTTGATACTCCTCAACCATACTTACGATATTAATCACCATAGAATCTGATTCAGATAAGTGAAGCTCCCCACTATGTGTTTGACTGATAATCTTGACTTCCTCTTTTAATAAACAATGAATAAGAGCAATTTTGGCATTCCCTCTGCCAATTCTTGTTTCGTCCTGTATGAGAACAACCTCAATCGAATCCTCTTTAATCAAATCAAGAAGTTCAAGAACACCAGGGCGATCCAACTCAAAACCGCTTGCTTGATCTTTTATGATAGCAACAACTTCGTATTGGTGTTCTTGTGCTAACTTCACTAATTCCTCTTCTTGACGTTCCAAGGATGTTTCCTGTGTGTCTTTCTTTGTACTGACTCTGCAGTAAATTACTGCCTTCATCTTCTATCCCTCTATTCTTCGTTCATTACCAATTCATAGTTTGAATGGGTGGATAATGTTGGATTTTCTATAGGTAACACAAGCGATTCACCGGGTTTGATTGAGAATGATGTGAGATTATTTTCCTCTCCGACCCAAGCGATAAATTCTTCCACCGTCATAGAATATTCTTCATTGTACTGTTTGGCAATAGTCCAAAGTGTGTCTCCATCCTGAACGGTGATGCTTTGATATGACGGCTGGTTTGCCATGACCACTAGCAAATAGGCTGCAGATAAAAGAGCTAAAATAAATAATATAATAATGTAAGAGAAACGATTCCAAATGTGTGTTAACATAAAAAATACCTCCATACGAATGTTTGTTCTGTTTTTTGTTATATTCATTGTAATACGAACATTCGTTTGGTGTCAACAGAAATTCGAACTTATGTTTGTATCGGCTGGAAAGACATGCTATAATGGGAACATAAGATCTATAATAGAGGTGCGTGAACATGACAAAATTGTCTAAAAGACAGCAGGACATACTAGAATATATTAAAATTGCAGTAAGAGAAAAAGGGTACCCACCTTCCGTACGGGAAATCGGGGAAGCCGTTGGTCTTGCTTCTAGTTCCACCGTACACGGACATCTGGCCAGGTTAGAGAGTAAAGGTCTTATTCGCAGAGATCCCACTAAACCAAGAGCCATCGAAATCTTAAATCTTGAAGAGGATACGATACCGCGTCAGCGGGTTGTTAATGTTCCTTTAATCGGTAAGGTTACAGCGGGTCAACCCATCACGGCTGTTGAAAATGTCGAGGAATTCTTTCCACTGCCTGAGCGTATGGCACCTTCAGATGAACAGGTCTTCATGCTGGAAATCATGGGTGACAGTATGATAGAGGCCGGAATCTTGGATGGGGATTTTGTTATCGTTCGTCAGCAACAAACAGCGAACAATGGGGATATCGTCGTAGCGATGACCGAGGAAGATGAAGCGACTGTAAAACGCTTCTTTAAAGAAAAGGATTATGTTCGATTACAACCAGAGAATTCAACCATGGCTCCGATTATTTTACGAAATGTATCTATTTTAGGAAAAGTTGTCGGAGTTTATCGTCAAGTACATTAATATGTAATAAGCCGCTATGTATACATAGCGGCTTATATTTTTGATGGCCTAAAAAAAGAAGTGGGGGCAGCATTTGTGCTACCCCCACTCCATTTGAATAAATACACGTATTAAGGATTAATACATTTGAATGTATTGCTCGCGCTCCCATGGGTGTACTTGTGTACGGAACATATCCCATTCGATTTCTTTCGCTTCCACGAAGTGTTCGAAGATGTGTTCTCCAAGGGATTTAACGATTACTTCATTTGTTTTAAGATTTTCTAATGCAGCGTGTAAAGTTGCTGGAAGATCTACGATTCCCGCTTCTTCACGCTCTTTTTTATCCATAACATAAATGTTGCGGTCGATTGGCTTAGGAGCTGGAAGGTTATTCTTGATTCCGTCCAATCCAGCAGCCAGTAATACAGCCATCGCCAGGTATGGGTTTGCGGCCGGGTCAACACTACGGACCTCAACACGCGTGCTTAATCCACGGGAAGCAGGGATGCGGATTAATGGGCTGCGGTTACGAGCAGACCATGCAACATAACAAGGTGCTTCATATCCAGGTACTAAACGCTTATATGAGTTTACAGTCGGGTTCGTGATCGCTGTAAAGTCAGTAGCATGTTTAATGATACCTGCAAGGAATTGACGAGCTGTATCGCTTAATTGCAGATCTCCCTTTTCATCAAAAAAAGAGTTTTCCCCATTTTTGAATAGGGACATGTTACAGTGCATACCTGACCCATTAACACCAAATAGAGGCTTAGGCATGAATGTTGCGTGTAATCCATGCTTACGAGCAATCGTCTTAACCACTAGTTTAAATGTTTGGATATCATCACATGCTCTTAATGCACTTGCATATTTAAAGTCGATCTCATGTTGACCAGGAGCAACTTCGTGGTGAGATGCTTCGATTTCAAAGCCCATTTCTTCTAATTCTAATGCGATATCCCGACGGCAGTTCTCCCCTAAATCTGTAGGAGCTAAATCGAAATAGCCACCGTTATCGTTCAATTCTAATGTCGGCTCACCATTTACGTCTAATTTAAAGAGGAAGAATTCTGGCTCAGGTCCAAGGTTGAAGTCAGTAAACCCTAGCTCTTCCATTTGACTTAAGATGCGTTTTAAATTGTTACGCGGATCTCCTTCGAATGGAGTGCCATCTGGATTGTAGATATCACAGATCAGTCTGGCTACTTTTCCTTTTTCAGCTGTCCATGGGAATACTAACCAAGTGTCTAAATCAGGGAATAGGTACATATCTGATTCTTCAATTCGAACAAATCCTTCAATTGAAGATCCGTCAAACATCATCTTGTTATCTAGTGCCTTCTCAAGCTGACTAAGAGGGATTTCTACGTTCTTAATCGTCCCCAGTATGTCAGTGAATTGCAGTCGGATGAACTTTACACCTTCTTCATTCGCTAATCTTAAAACATCTTCTCGAGTATACTTTGCCATTTACGTGTTTCCTCCTCAAGTTTATTAAAGGTTTTATTTAATGAAAAAAGCGAGACATGTCACCTTGACGCAAAGATGCTTTAGTAAATCGACCGGAATGCATCAATTCATTTCGAAGTAATTTACGCAGCTCGTCATCGGATAGATCCTGTCGTGCTTTTTCTTCCTTTTCATTACTTACGTCAGATACTACTTTACTTTCATTATGACTGGATACCGCATATATCTTCTTAATCCCAGCCATGTTGATCCCTTGATCTAACAGATCCTTTACTTCCAATAACTTATCAATGTCATTCAAGGAAAAGAGCCTGCGATTCCCCTCAGTACGTGCAGGGCTGATCAATTGGTGCTCTTCATAGTATCGAATCTGACGAGCTGTTAGGTCCGTGAGCTGCATGACAATACTAATGGGGAATAATGCCATCGTTCGACGAATTTCACTTCCGCTCATCCTGATTCCTCCTTTTGTTTTCCTTCTTAACCTTATTATATGTAATGTAAGGAGTTCTGTCAATCAAATGTTAGATTTTCTTACATATGAATTCAGAAGAAAAGGATAGTCAGATTTAGACTATCCAATTACTATTTTATTATCCTTTTGTCACAGTGATTAAACCTTTTTCAATCAAATTATCTACTGCCGAGCAGACGGCAATTTTCACATGGGCGTAAGTTAATCCCCCCTGAACATATGCCACATAAGGTGGTCTTATGGGACCGTCTGCAGATAATTCAATGCTGGAACCTTGAATGAATGTTCCTGCCGCCATAATGACATCATCCTCATATCCCGGCATATAGTTGGGATATGGAGTAAAATGAGAATTAATAGGTGATGCAAGCTGGATTGCCTGACAAAACGCCACCATCTTATCTCTGTCATCGAACTGCACAGACTGAATTAAATCCGTTCGTTTAGCATGAGAACTTGGATTTGTATTCATGCCAAGTTCCGTTAAAAGCGCAGATGTGAAGACTGCGCCCTTTAATGATTGTGCCACCACATGTGGTGCCAAAAAGAAGCCTTGATACATTTCTTGCAAGCTATAAAGAGATGCCCCCGCCTCTGCCCCTATTCCAGGAGAGGTCATTCGATATGAACATGCGTCAACGTATTCTTTCTTTCCTACAATGTAGCCTCCGGTTTTAGCAAGGCCTCCACCAGGATTTTTGATAAGGGAGCCTGCCATTAAGTCTGCTCCTATGTGACAAGGCTCACTCTCTTCTACAAATTCTCCGTAGCAGTTGTCTACGAAGACGACTATTTCAGGGTTGATCTCTTTAACAAAATCAATCATTTCTTTGATTTCTTCTATCGTAAAGGAAGGTCGGTTGGCATATCCTTTAGATCGCTGAATCCCCACCATTTTTGTTTTGGAAGAAATGGTTTTTGCCACCCTTTCAAAATCGACCTTTCCAGAATGGAGTAAATCTACACTTTGATAGCCAATTTGAAAGTCTTTCAGTGACCCGGTTCCTTCCCCGCGAATCCCAACGATTTCTTCTAACGTATCATATGGTTTTCCCGTTATGTACACTAATTCGTCCCCAGGTCTGAGTACACCAAATAAGGCGATGGAGATTGCATGAGTACCTGATATAATCTGAGGTCGCACTAGTCCTGCTTCTCCTCCGAAAACATCGGCATAAATACTTTCTAATGTGTCTCTTCCTGCATCGTCATACCCATAGCCAGTTGAAGGTATGAAGTGAGAATCGCTTACACGGTGCTTTTGAAAAGATCTAAGCACACTGAATTGGTTATTTTCTGCCCGATCTTCAATTGAGTTGTGTATATCTTTAATGCTTGCTTCAACTTTTGTTACCAATGGTTTTAGAGTGTTTCCGTGCACTAATTGTTCAAACATGAGGTTTTGTTTCCCTTCTACCTTTGAAATTTCTTGATGCTGCCTGCGATTGGATGATCTTCCAGGTGATAGCCCGTCAATTCATAAACCTGGCTTTCTTCTATAAATTCCAGCTTTTTTAAGATGGTTTCATTCTTTAATTGTGAAAGGACTTTCCCTTCACTCGCTGGAATGAATACATGATAAGATGTCATATGTTTTTTTACGATTTCTTCTATTTTTAACAAAAGCTGCCCGCGATCGTGTTCGTTTAATGCACTGATCATGATACGATCCCATTCGCTGCTTGGGACAAAGTCATTGTGCACCACATCTTTCTTGTTGTAAACCGTTAACTGAGGCAGTCCAAACATGTCCAGGTCTTCTAGTATAGATTGAACGGTTTTTTCATGCTGACTGTAATCGGGATTTGAGCTATCCACTACATGGAGAAGAAGATCCGCCTCTCTCACCTCTTCCAGTGTAGAGCGAAAAGCCGCTACTAATGTAGTCGGCAGATCTTGGATAAATCCGACTGTATCCGTAAGTAATGTCAAGTAGCCACTGGGCAAGGGCATTTTTCTGGTCATCGGATCCAATGTTGCGAAGAGTTGATTCTCTTCATAAGAGTCTGCTAATGAAATTCGATTAAACAAAGTCGATTTCCCAGCGTTTGTATAACCTACCAGTGCAATTTGAAAGGCTTTGTTACGCTTTCTTCTTTCACGATACCTTTCTCTGTGTTCAACAATGATTTGTAGTTGTTTCTTAATATCATCAATTCTGCGATGAATATGACGACGGTCACTTTCGAGCTTTGTTTCACCCGGCCCTCTTGTACCAATTCCTCCTCCCAACCTTGAGAGAGAAGCTCCTTGACCGATTAATCGAGGAAGCAGGTATTGAAGTTGAGCAAGCTCTACTTGTAATTTCCCTTCTCTTGAACGGGCGCGCCCAGCGAAAATATCCAGGATCAGTTGAGTCCGATCAATCACCCTTGCATTTAAGTCTTTTGATAAATTTCTAATTTGACTCGGAGATAGTTCATCATTAAAAATGATTATTTCCGGTTCAAATTGCTCTTCTAAAAGGACCAACTCTTCCACTTTACCTTTTCCTATATATGTACCAGGATGAACACGATCCCGTTTTTGAGTTAGTATAGCCATTACTTGACCTTGAGCCGTTTCCGTCAATTCTTCAAGTTCGTCTATACTATACTGAAAACGCAAGTCATCTTCCTCGAGTTGACACCCAACAAGAATGACTTTTTCCTTTACTTCATTCTTCAATAAACATCCTTCTTTCTTTACATTTCATTATTATTTTCATCATACCAAATCCACCTAGTAAACTCTATGTAAAAAGGAATGAAAAATGGTTGCAATTAAGTGCAAACGTGTTAAAATCAGTATGTTTGAATAAACAAAACAACGCTCACATTCTACATACTGGCATGTAGCATATTGTAATAGGGTTAGGAGGAATGTGTATGACGTGGGAAGTATTGAGCATTATAGGTACCATTGCTTTTGCTATTTCAGGAGCTATTATTGCCATGGAAGAGGAATACGATATCCTCGGGGTTTATATATTAGGAATTGTCACAGCGTTCGGTGGAGGGGCTATTCGGAATTTACTGATTGGCGTCCCTGTTTCCGCTCTATGGGAGCAAGGCATGTTGTTTCAGATTGCCCTCCTTTCCATAACAGCTGTCTTTCTTTTCCCTAATAATCTCCTTAAACACTGGAGAAAATGGGGGAATTTCTTTGATGCCATAGGTCTTTCAGCTTTTGCTATCCAAGGAGCACTGTATGCTTCTGAAATGAATCATCCAATAAGCGCTATTATTGTAGCAGCTGTCCTGACAGGGAGCGGGGGTGGGATCATTCGTGATCTTCTTGCAGGTCGTAAACCATTAGTGCTTCGTTCAGAAATTTATGCTGTCTGGGCAGTCCTGTGTGGAGCAGCTATCGGGCTCGGGATCGTCCATTCAGCATTTGAACTCTACTCTTTATTCGTGATCACAACAACATTACGTGTTCTATCTTATTTATATAAATGGAGGTTACCGAATAGGAGCTTACGAGCACATGTATAGTAAAAAAATGCATTCACTTATGAATGCATTTTTTTATAGATTTTTATATTACTAGATGTTTACTAAGTATAATCATTCAGATGACCCTTTGTTAAACACCAAATCATTGCTGCGGATTGTTAATAAATCATGTCGATCATAGCAATTTTCCATTAGCAGCCGCATGGCCTGAGCACGAATTGATTTCTCTAATACATTCCGTACATACCTGCCATTTGAAAATGCCATAGGAGATAAGGTATTCTTGGCTGAGTGAAGATGTTCCCGGATCTTTCTTTCAGCATCATGGCTTAATAAATATTCCTTTTCATCTAACATCCTTCTGCCGATTTCCATCAGCTGATCAACTGAATAATCTGGAAAGTGAAAGACGAGAGGAAATCTTGATTGGAGACCGGGATTCAAGGTAAGAAAGTGTTCCATTTCCCTCGAGTATCCTGCCAGGATCAAGATGAATTCATGCTGCTTATCCTCCATATGTTTGACAAGTGTATCGATGGCTTCTTTCCCGAAATCCTTCTCTCCTCCTCTGCCCAGTGAATATGCTTCATCGATAAACAAAATTCCCCCTAGGGCTTTTTTGACAAGGTCTCTTGTTTTCTGAGCTGTGTGACCAATATATTCCCCAACCAGATCAGCTCTCTCTGCTTCAATTAAATGACCTTTAGAAAGTACATTCATTTTCAAGAACAGTTTTCCAATAATCCTTGCGACAGTAGTCTTTCCTGTACCAGGATTACCTTTGAACATCATATGAAGAGCTTGTTTTCCTGCTTTCAACCCCATTGTTTCCCGTTTCTTATTAACATATATCCAAGCATAGATTTCTTTTACCATTTTCTTCATTTCTTCCATTCCGACAAGTGATCCAAGTTCTTCTTCTATTTCTTTTAGTGCGATATGCTCTTGAGGGAGCGACTGAGGAACGGAATCATGTCTTATCGTATCTTTTACTGAACTCCGTTTTTGAGAATTCAATACAATGCTGATTTGACCATTATTTTTCATTCTCATTGGTTGATCCAATGGATTCACCTCACCATTCTTGAGACAGTATACTCTCCTGAAGATATTAGGGTGACAAACGCCTATATTTCACCTGGTTTTTTCGACAAATCAGAAGAATTCTGTCTATTTCTGCGCTTTCCCGAGAAATAAAAAGAAATAGGGAATGTTTTGCTTCGTTTATTTTTCATAACGATTCATCATATTCATAACTATTGAAAATCAATTTAGAACATTAAAAGTGAGGGACATAAAAAAAGCCTCTCTTATCATCCTATTCAGTTACTTTTCGTTTCATTAATTAATTCTTGCAATCATGAATCAGATTCATGACCTGTATGATAAATCATACTGATTATGACTACAAAAAAAGCTGCCCATTGAGGCAGCTTTCGCAGTCTTTTAATATTAATTGCTTTGTTCTTCAAAATTTATTTGGACATTACGCTGTGGAGCGAATGTTG
This sequence comes from Rossellomorea sp. ABR4_004, assembly GCF_056159585.1. NCBI lineage: Bacteria > Bacillati > Bacillota > Bacilli > Caryophanales > Bacillaceae > Rossellomorea > Rossellomorea sp. ABR4_004. Next base: position 140,273 of record NZ_JBSWVM010000003.1, read on the forward strand.
AAATGGCATGCTTATATACAAGCTGCTGTTTTCCTTCGCACTCAAACAGCACTGTGAAGTTATCAAAACCTTTCACTTGTCCACGGATTTGGAATCCATTCAATAAAAATACCGTACATAGTGAACTCTCTTTTCTTAATTGATTTAGGAATTGATCTTGGATATTAATGGATTGTTTCATGGTTAGTCCTCCTCTTCTATCTCTACATTACTTATTCGACTTTAACTGTAGCTTTCCTGCAATAAATTCTGAAATATCCTCAAAAATTTTGGTGTGCTGACTCTCATTTGTCATATCGAACCAGGCAACATCCATTTTATTTCTGAACCATGTAAGTTGGCGCTTTGCATACCTTCTTGAATTTTGCTTTAGGCTTTCTATTGCCCTTTCCAAGCTGACAGTACCATCAAAATAATCGTAAAGCTCTTTGTACCCAATGGCTTGAACAGACTGAACATTTCTTATTCCTTCATCGTATAACTCGTTTACTTCTTCTAATAAACCTTGTTGCATCATCAGATCAACACGAAGATTTATTCTTTCATAAAGTTTTTCCCGATCCATGGTTAACCCAATTAAAGCCACTTCGTACTGCAGATCCTGTGATTGCTCTTCTTGATACTCAGACATTCTCTTGCCGGTACAATGATAGATCTCCAATGCACGAATGACTCGTCGGGTATTATTCCGGTGTATATTCCCAGCTGAAACGGGATCGACAGATACTAAACGATCATGAAGCCACTCGGAACCATTTTTCTCAAGGTTTGCTTCTAATTCCTCACGATAGTGTTCATCACCTGGAGTTTCAGTGAATTGATAATCGTATAATACCGACTGAATATATAGCCCTGTCCCCCCTACTATAAGAGGGACTTTTCCACGTGAATGAATCTCTGAAATTTTCTTTCGGACAAGCTGCTGAAAGTCTGCTACAGAAAAGGATTCCCAGGGATCTCTAATATCAAGGAGATGATGTGGGACACCTTCCATTTCCTCAGGTGTGATTTTCGCGGTACCGATATCCATTTTTTTATAAATCTGCATGGAATCACCGCTTATGATTTCGCCATTATACCTCTTGGCAAGTTCTATACTTGTATTGGTTTTACCTACAGCAGTCGGACCAATAAGAACGATCACTCTCTCTTTTTCAAAACTTGTCATACGTTCACTGCTTTCTATGTAAATGATTCGTTACATATTATCGTACCATAATGATAGATGTTGTTAAATCACATCTTGCTAGTATATCCAATTCTTTTATGATTATTCATTATTATATGCTGTTTTCCTCCCTTCTTCTTAGAAGTGAATGTACCCATTTCTATAGGTGATAAAACGCATCGATAGTAAACTCTCATACTATAAACGCCCTGGAGAGGGTCTCCAGGACGTTTATAAATGTTTATCATTTTTCATGTGAAGTTATTTTGAAACCTTTGATGACAAGCTGCTTTAACCATTAATTTGCTTTTAATATTAACTTATCCCCATCTCGGTTTGAAATGGACGTTTGATGATAGTCCCCGTTTTTCCATGCGTCCATTTGATTTTGGTACCATTTACTTTTATAATGCCCAGCTTGTCCAGGGCCAACAATATGATAGCCATTCTTCATGTTCTCTGTATCAATAACAAATCTCCATGAAGCACCATGATTGACGATCCCACTCTCATTGTAACTCGCAGCACCAACCGTCACTCTACTTCCTCCCACCGGCTCGGGATCCCTGTCATTTAAGAACTTTTTCAACACGGAAGAAGCTCCCGATAAAGGATGTTCAAAGTATACTCTATGATACAGTCCCCACTCCCACTCGTCCATGGAAGAACCATATGCTTCTTCAAGCTCCTCTAATGCTTGGGTAAGTGAAGCTGTTAGGAAAGTCTTGTATCCTCCCCTGTCCACAAACCATTGAGACTCCTCTCCGTTATGAGCTTTACGAATGAGCTCATCCACGACACTTTGACGGCCTTCAAATAATTTGAACATATCTTTTGGGATTTCCTTCTTAAAAAGCCCAGTGGAAATTTCGTTCATCCATTGATGAAATACGAGTGGTGCAGCTAATTTTTTATCATCTTTGTTGTTCCAGGACTTCAGCAACTCAACAGCTTCTTTTTCTTTACTTGTTAATGAGCCGCTTTCCATATCTCCAATCAGAATAGGAACCATTTCACGTGCATGTAGGTTCATCTGATCCATCTGAAGGTCTTTCATATCGGAAAGAGTGAGATCCTTTTTCTCTTCTAAATACTCCGATATTCTCATGTACCGATATGGCTGAGCCCAGTGATGACTAATATGATATGGATATTCATCGGTAACTACTTTATTATTTGCTGTTGCTATGAAACCCGATTCGGGATTCATGACTTTTGGAAGCTCTTCGAATGGTATAAATCCCTCCCATTCATAATCAGGATCCCAGCCAGGGACAGGCAGAAGTCCGTCCCCTTTTTTCCTAATAGGGATTTTCCCATTTGCCTTATACGCAATCGTCCCATCCTCTGAGGCAAAAACGAAATTTTGTGTAGGAACATGGAAGTCCTTTAAGGCTTCTTCAAATTCATCCCAATCTTTTGCTTTATTGATGTTAAGGATTGCGAGAAGTTCCAGACTTGGATCTAGAGCTGTCCATCTCATTGATAGTACTTCTTCACCCTCATTTTGATGAGTGAATTCTGAAATCACCGGGCCATGTCTTGTAATCGTGACTTCATAAGGGATGGTGTCACCATCTTTAACTTTAATAGGCTCTTCTAAGATCGTTGCCCTCTCCCACTTTTCATCATATAAAAACAGAGAAGGATCTTCTTCATTTTGTTTTTCTACATATAAGTCCTGAACATCAGGTCCCGTATTTGTCACCCCCCACGCAATTTGCTCATTATGACCAAGGATGATTCCTGGAATACCAGCAAAAATCACTCCACTCACATTGACTTGTGGTGATTCCAGGTGCATCTGATACCATATAGAAGGAGTTCCCAATGAGAGGTGTGGGTCGTCTGCCAAGAGGGGTTTACCACTAGCTGTTTTCTCTCCGCTTACCACCCAATTGTTGCTTCCATTAAACTCAGGTGGAATGACTGCACCGGCAAATGATTGCTCCATATCAACCTGAATTTCTCCTAAATCTGATAGAATGGTAGGAACGTCTTCAGGGTAAGAAGGGAACAAATCATACGCTTTATCCTTTGGCAGGTTTTCTAATGCCCAATACCTGAAAGCCTGACCTTGCCAGTGGCCCCCTAAATCAAATGCCATATACTTCCCGATGGTTAATGAATCGAGGGGAGTCCACTTTTCAGGTTTATAACCAAGCAGAGTGAATTCTATAGGTAGCCTTCCTTCATCTGTGGCTTCTTGCATATAAGCGTTGACCCCATCTGAATACCATTCCAGAAGCTGCTTGGCTTCATCAGGATATGCTGTAAATGAAACTTCCGCTGCCCTCCGCAAACCAAATGTCCGGAAGAACTTGTCCCGATCAATTGCTTTCTCACCGACTACTTCACTCAACCGTCCTGAAGCCTGTCTTCTGCTTAGGTCCATTTGGAATAGACGATCCTGCGCCTGTACATATCCTTGCGCCATATATAAATCTTTTTCATTTTGAGCTAGAATATGAGGGACACCGTCCGTGTCCCTTATTACTTCCACATCCTCAGATAGCCCCTCTAACGATATGGTACCTGATATAATGGGTAAGGATCTGTCAATATAATAGTTTACAAATATTAATATTCCAAGCAGGATAAACAGAAGTGACCCCGCCGTCCACAAAGTGATTCTTAATCGTTTATTCTTTTTCTCCCGATGAAGCTCTATGCCCCCGTTCATTCCTTTTCCCCCTATTTATTTTAATTTTCTGAAATTATTCATCATATCTAGTTATTAGCTCTTTAAGTGAGGAATTCCTTCTACTAATTTAGAATAGTAGAGTCAAATATAAAAAGCTTTTGATTGATTATCATTTCAATCAAAAGCTTTCTTTCCTTACCGGGCTTTTGCAATAATTCCATTATGGACCTTTATATAACCATGCTGCAAAATATCCACTCCATTTTCATATAAATAAAGACCCATTTGTTCAACAGTCATAAGTTCCCTATATGTGTGGTTCATCACATCAGACATTACTTCATAATAAATTTTGGATTTGAGCTGAGCTCTGGGAGTAGTTAGGACCATGTAGCCATTTGGCTTCAAAAATTTACGATGCCACTCGACGACTTCTGATTTATAATCATCAGGAAAATGTTCAAGAAGCCCGACACTGAGTACAATATCAAACTCCTTTCCAAAAGATAGGTTTCTTATATCATCTACAATATACGTTGTTGGAAAGTCACCTTTATAGTAGATTTTATTCTCCCCCGTAGCCGGATTCGGTCCCAAGAAAGGATAGGTGTCCGGAAAATCCCTGTACCGGGTATCTCTACAGAATGGGTCATAATCGACAAGAACAATTTCACTCCCCGGATACATTGCCGCAAGCTGCATGGCTTCATAGCCTTCGGCAGCACCGAGGAATAAGATTCTAGGCTTTATAACCTCAAGGCCACTAAATAAAGCCCGCTTCCCTCTAGGATCCCACACCCCATCTTGTATCCGGTGAACATAATTCCATAAATGGAGACGAAGATGCTCACCTAATGCAGCAGTCGTTTCTTTCACATTCAATTTTAAGGCATTGCTGATAAATCGTTTTTTACTATGATTCAACTCAGTGGGAACATCCTTCACAAACCACTCATGAAAGGAGCGATTAAACATTTCCCATGAAGTTTGAACCGGAAGAACTTTACCGTTCTCCGATTCCCATTCGTTTTTTTCTTTAGCGAAAGTTGTTACTTCGTAAGGCTTTCCTACATCTTTCCATGATAGTGTCGACCAATCTCTTACACCTTTTAATTTTACAAATTTATTATATTCCTTTTCTGTGAACTGTCTCTTATCTACCCGATAAGATGGCTGGAGGTATGTTTCTGCACTGACTACTTCATTATTAATAGATTTTTCCAGTTCTATCATTTTCTTTTTCTCCCCCTAAATAAAACGCTTACAATCCAATACTATATAAATTAACGATAAAAATGAAAATACCTCTAATAAAATAAAAATATTAGTCAACATAATATTATTATCGACAATAAACAGGCAATAAATTTCGTTTGAAGGTTTGCTCATATTGGGTACAGTACAGGAAGGAGGTTTAGAACATGCCATTTGATTACGATCTTGATTTCGAGACCATTGATTTTCGGGAGGAGCCTGAAAAATACCGGGTTGGACGTGGGGAACAAGGTGTTTTACTTGTCGAACCCTATAAGAGTGAAATCCTTCCCCACTGGCGCTTTAAGACCACTGAAATTGCCAAACAATCTTCTAATAAGATATATGAGATGTTTATCCAATATAAACTTGAAAATGATTTTGTAGGAATGGACATGGCCAGGAAATTTCTGCAAATGGGATATACAAGAGCTCGCCGTTACGCCAACTATCCTGGAGGGAAAAAGTATAATAAAGATGGAGATGTAAAGAGAAGAAAGATAGATGAAGAGAAAGCTGCAGCTGCAGCGATATTCGAAACAAAGTGGAAGCTTGCAAGAGAGGATGAAGAGTATCTTCATTTTAAAAAAGATCATCAAACCAATTATGGCTGATGACCATTAGAACAGGGATGAACTACTGCTGGTTCATCCCCTTGTTCTGGTACTACATTATCCGTTTAAACATCTTTTCCATTTCATAAGTTGAATAGTGGATGATAATAGGTCGCCCGTGTGGACAGGTAAATGGGTCACTGGTTCTTCTCAGTTCATCCAGTAAAGCTTGCATGTCTTCATTGCGCAAGTGATGGTTCGCCTTGATCGATCCTTTGCAACTCATCATAATAGCCGCTTCTTCCCGGAGTTTTTTGATATCAACCCGGTTCATTTTCAACACCTGTTCGATCATATCTTCGATGGTTTGCTGTTCTTCCCCTTTTGGAAACCATTGAGGATGAGCCCGGACAATAAAGCTATTGTAGCCGAATTCTTCCAGAAACACACCTACTTCTTCCAGAAGATGACGGTATTCATTAATCTTAATGTACTCATCTGTAGAGAATTCAAGGGTAAGCGGGACCAGAAGTTCTTGGAGCTCCTTCGCAACCTCCCCCACTTTTTCTTTAAAGAACTCATATTTTATTCGTTCTTGAGCTGCATGTTGATCAATGATATATAGACCCCGATCATTTTGGGCGAAGATATAAGTACCGTGCATTTGGCCAACAGGATAAAGTGGAGGAACTCTAAGAGAGTGACCTTTCTCATCGGATACTTCTTCCACATTTAAATCCTGGAATTTCACTTCTTCCTCAACTGTGTGCGTTAAGTCCGGAATTGCTGGTTCATCTGAAACAGCAATTTTTGACTCGTGGGATTCGTTTTTTTGTAGTTCTGACTCATAATGCTTTTCCAGCCCTACTTGAGGAAGCAACCGTTCATGAACCGCACCTGCGAATCGCGCTCTTTCCTCTTTCACCTGAGTTTTAGCCGAATGATCCAGATTCATAAACGTTTGCTCTGATTTCGGCTGAACAATCTTCGGTGCCACGGATCCTGAAGGAATCAACTCTTTTCCTTTGAACACCCTTTTGATTCCTTCAGTAACTAATCCATTTAATTCACTTTCTTTACTAATGCGGACCTCCATCTTGGAAGGATGTACATTCACATCTACCAGAATGGGATCCATCTCTATGCTAAGAAGGACGATGGGGTGACGACCAATAGGAAGAAGTGTGTGATACCCCTCGCCGATTGCTTTCGCCAGAGCATAGTTTTTAATAAACCTCCCATTGATCATCGTTGAAATATAATTTCTGGAAGCACGTGTAACCTCCGGCAGGGAGATGTAGCCCTTAACCTTGAAGTCAAGTGAGCTCACTTCAATCGGAACCATCTTTTTGGCAATTCCTACCCCATAGATAGCTGCCAGAACCTGCAGGACATCTCCATTACCATTTGTGTGTAAAAGTGCCTTACCGTTGTGCAAAAGCTTGATCGAAACGTTAGGATGTGCCAGTGCAATCCGGTTCACCACATCTGTAATGTTCCCCAGCTCAGTATGAATGGTTTTCATATATTTTAATCGTGCAGGTGTATTGAAGAACAATTGTGAAACTGTGATATCTGTGCCTTTTCTTGACGACGTTTTTTCGAGTGAGTTGATTTCTCCACCTTCAAGTTCGATATACGTCCCTGGACCATCTCCCGTACTCGTTTTCAGCTCAAAATGGGAAACGGAAGCAATACTGGGCAGGGCTTCTCCTCTAAATCCCAATGTCCGGATACGGAATAAATCATTTTCGTCTTTGATTTTACTGGTTGCATGGCGTTTGAAAGCTGTTTTCACATCATCCTCTTCGATTCCGTCGCCATTATCAATGATGCGTATCGAATGTAAGCCTGCTTCTTCAATATGAATTTCGATTACGGATCCGCCTGCATCTATACTGTTTTCAAGGAGTTCCTTTACGACAGAAGCCGGTCTTTCTACAACTTCACCGGCGGCAATTTTATTGGAAAGCGAATCATCAAGCTGAAATATTTTCACCACAGTTTCACCTCCTTACATTTTTAACTTTTTTTGGATCCCGTAGAGGGTGTTCATTGCATCCAAGGGAGTCATCTCCAGAATATCGAGCTTTTTAAGCTCATCTAAGCATTTCTTTTCTTTTGAAGTAAGATTTTCTTTTCTATCCTTCTTCTCAGTAGTAAAGAAGGAGAGTTGGGCAAGATCTTCTTTTGGTTCGTGTTTCTCAACAGCTGATTCCCTTGCAACAGCCACTTCTCTGTGGTGAGAAGGCTGATCCTTACGCTCAAGCTCAAGAAGAATTTCGTTCGCTCTTTCAATCAGGGCTTTAGGTAGCTCTGCAAGTTCTGCAACATGAATTCCATAACTTTTGTCAGCTGCTCCTTCCTTGATTTTATGAAGGAAAACAAGCTTCCCCTTTTGTTCCATGGCACTTACATGTACGTTTTTCACCTTTTGTAATTCTTCTTCAAGAACCGTCAGCTCATGATAGTGAGTGGAGAATAAGGTTTTCGCCCCAATATGTTCATGAATGTATTCAATAATCGCTTGGGCCAATGCCATGCCGTCATAAGTGGAAGTACCACGTCCAATTTCATCAAATAATATTAAACTCTGCTGAGTCGCATGGATAATGGCATTTTTTGCCTCTAACATCTCCACCATGAAAGTGCTTTGACCTGAAATCAGATCATCCGCTGCCCCAATTCGCGTAAATACTTGATCAAAGATTGGCAGGTTAGCTTCACTGGCAGGAACATAACACCCAATTTGAGCAAGAATACTCGTTAAAGCCACTTGTCTCATATAAGTGCTTTTCCCCGACATATTCGGTCCTGTTATAAGGAAGACTTCTTTTTCTTGATCCATATAGCAGTCGTTCGGAACATATTCCTGAGCACCCATCACCTTTTCCACAACCGGATGACGTCCGTCCCTCAACCGGATCATTCTTTCTTCATTAAAGACAGGGCGGGTATAATGGCGCTTTTCACTGACCGTTGCAAAGCATTGAAGAACGTCCAATTCACTTACGAGTTTCGCTAGCTTCTGCAGGCGGGGGATAAATCCCTTGACTCTTTCCCGAATTCCAAGGAACAGTTCATATTCCAGATCCACACTTTTTTCATCGGCCTGAAGGATAAGCGCTTCTTTCTCCTTTAACTCAGGGGTGATGAAACGCTCAGCATTCGTTAATGTCTGTTTTCTTTCATAGCGTTCTTCTTCCAGGTGTTGAAGGTTTGCTCTCGTTACTTCGATATAATAGCCAAAGACCCGGTTAAATCCAACTTTAAGGGACCTGATTCCAGTTTTTTCCCTCTCATCACGTTCAAGCTGAGCAATCCAGGACTTCCCGTTTCTACTTGCATCACGGTATTGATCAAGTTCATCATGATATCCATCCCGAATCAGGCTTCCCTCTTTAATTGTAAGAGGAGGGTTATCCACTAAAGCCAGGTCAAGAAGATCTGTCAGCTCTTCACATGGATCAAGTTTCCTTACGAGATCATCGGTTGCTTCATTTTCGAGTGATCCCACCAGGTGTTTTAACACTGGTACTTGCTGAAGTGATTTTTTCAGCTGAATCAAATCACGTGCATTTACATTACCGAACGCAACCCGCCCCGCCAGCCTCTCCAGGTCATACACTTCCTTTAATCGTTCCCTAAGGTCCTGCCTCTCAAAGAATCGTTCCAATAGCACCTCAACAACCGTTTGACGCCTTTCAATGTCTTCTTTGTGAATAAGTGGTCGATCGATCCATTGCTTGAGTAACCGGGCTCCCATAGCCGTCATCGTTTCATCTAATAGCCAAAGAAGTGAACCTTTCTTTCCTTTCGAGCGGATCGTTTCCGTCAACTCCAAATTTCGCTTCGAGTAGTAATCCATTTTCATAAATTGACGCAGCTGATAGGTCTCAACTACTTGTAAATGATCCAGGCTTCTCTTCTGTGTACGGAAGAGGTAGTGAAATAGGATGGAGGAAGATTTTATTAGTTTATCTTGTTTTAAAGGGGCAACGAGATGAGCAAAATCTCCTCCACCGTCAGATCCTTTCTCATATGACAAGGTAACTTCGTTTCGTTCTTTAATCTTTCCTTGTATCGCTTCATTTAGATCGGGGTGAATGACGACTTCCTTCGCACCAATCGTAGATAATTCATTCAATAATGCTTGAAGGCCATCTGTGACCAAAGTCACTTTTGTTTCCCCTGTTGTTAAGTCACTATAAGAAAGTCCATAAGTTTCATCATTAAAATCTGTTACAGAAGCAATATAGTTGTTCTCTTTGTCATTCAGGCCTTTACCATCCATCACCGTACCTGGTGTAATGAGCTGAACAACTTCTCTCCGCACAACTCCCTTAGCTTGTTTCGGATCTTCAGTTTGTTCACAAATTGCTACTTTAAAGCCTTTATCGATGAGCTGCTCTATGTAGTTAGGAGCAGAATGATAAGGAACACCACACATGGGAATACGTTCCTTCCCTCCCCCATCACGACTTGTTAACGTTATTTCAAGTTCCTGCGATGCTGCAATGGCATCGTCAAAAAACATTTCATAAAAATCACCTAAACGAAAAAATAAAAAGGCATCTTGGTATTCTGCCTTTACTTGTAAGTATTGTTTTATCATTGGAGTATATTGTGTCATGGTTTCATTCAAACCTTTCCATGTAAATCTACTAATCTCGACTATTCATTATATCACACGTAAAAGGGTTCGAGCATGTAGTAGATTGAGGAAACCAGTTCTGGTCAACTCAACCTCTGTGTGTACATCTCCTTTCTCACAAAAAAATCCGCTTCCCGATTGAGGAGCGAATCGATGTCTTGTTTATTCCGTTTGTTTTGCTATGCTTGACTCATCGTCCAAACAGCTGGTGCTTTTTGCCTTAAAAAAGTATTTATATGATAAGAAACCAAGCAACAGTATAGCCCCTCCAATGAGAAGGTACGTTTGTATGTTACTCATCAAAGACTGTACATATTTGAGATTTCCATTCTTGCCGACTATTAACATCGTGAGGGTAATTGGAAAGATTCCGATGAACGTTAATCCTCCAAATGTCCATTTGTTCACTTTACTAATACCTGCAACATAAGAAATATAGTTACCAATGCCAAGCGGTCTCGTGATGGCAATACTCCACAATCCACATTTCCGAAACCATTTCTGACCTTTAGCCATTTTCTTTGAGCTGGTTTTTTCTTTGAGTTTATCTTTTAATTTATACCCTATTCCATATGGGATATAACTAAATACCGTATAAACCAAACTGCTTGTGAATGCTAAAATGATCAGCTTCGTCCAAGATGGATCTAAGAGGTAACCATATGTCAGCGTCACGAGGGCTCCCGGAAATGGCAAGGATGACGCTTCAATTGCATTTCCAGCGAATAATCCCCACATTCCAAGCTCCTTAATTAAATTTATTACAAAATCAAACATCGGTGTGTTCCCTCCACGATTCTTTTATATACCCTTTTCCCTTTTTTTCATATTAAAAACGCTCATAAAGAATAAGATTTCATCCACTGGAGGGAAATAATGTATCTGAATCGACCCTTATTCTATTTCCTCTAGAAATGCATGACCGTCTATTTTCCATTGATCTTCAAGCGAATCTTTCCGAATGATGAATTCAACGTTATGTTCTTCTTTAGATTGATTGGAACGTATCCATTTCACTCTAACCTTAAGCTTCATCCCCAAAAGTGCAGGTAACTCCTCTACAGTTGCCATCGATCTTTGAGTAACATCTATATGTTTCACTCTCTTGAGGGTTTCCTTCACGGTCCCATTCCTTCCAGACATCACTTGTGAAAGTAGCTTTTCATCATGCTGATTGACAGCAATCTCCATAACACTGATCAACTCATAAGGGTCTAATTTGTATAGAAACCCATCCAGTTTTCCACCTGCTTTTAAAATCATGATCTTATGGGCCAAATCAGGGGTTGGCGTTTTATGGGTTGTACTTCCATAAAAATGCACGCAGAAATGTCCCGGAAAGTTGTTTTGGAGAGCGCCTGCTCCGTGCGGCATCCCGTTCATTGAGGCAGATATTAGTTGATCATGTACTAAAACGAGAATTGCACGACGGTCCCAGCTCCATTTTCCCCCATAGATGAATTTCATGATTTTCGTGTCTTTTTCTGTAACTGGTTGTACATCCGCATGTTTGCTTCCCGCTCTTCTTTGCACCTTGAAAGAAAGGCCGGTTTCAACATCAATGATCGTAAAATACGATTGTTTAGGAATGATTTCTTTCACCTGATCCCACGGAAGTATCTCAACAGTAAAACTAGGAATTGCCACCGCAGGTTTGGAACTGCAGGCAATAAGTAAAAACACAACCATCATGAATCTGAATAAATAAAGCATGTAAAGACCTCTTTTTTTTCCTTAGTTTCTAATCACAACTGCAAATACATAACCATCAATTTTTGGCAATTAGGATTTAACATGAAAGACGCCTTTTCCACCGATACTACATATGAAAGGAAGGGTTCACATGTTCTGGATTAAACTTAGCTCAATTGGTCTCTTACTGTTCCCTGTAATGAATGATCAAGATCAATTACATATTCAATTCCAAAATCAAACACCAATTTCTATAGAGCGAAATGCACTGACTATACCATTGACAGATGAACCAATAATGGACGAAAAGCAATATGAGGAATTAGTTTCAGAAGTGCAACATCGTGTCTATTCCCCTCCTCAGAATGCTTATATCAACGAGAATAATCAAATTATTTCAGAAAGAGCCGGTTACAAGCTTAATGAAAGGAGATTTCGTGAGCTGGTCCATTCCTTCTTCTTTTCTAGAGGATCAATCAATACGGAAGCCCCCCTTATGACATTACATCCCAAAGTCGATAGTGAGATCCTTGCACATATCCGAACACAGCTTATTGGAAAATACGTTACATATTTCAATAAGCATAATGAGGAACGGACTCAAAATATCGTTCTAGCAACAGAGAAGATCAATAATACAGTTGTGTTCCCTGGAGAAGTATTCTCCTTTAACGGTGTAGTAGGAAAAAGAACGAAAGAAAAGGGATATAAAAAAGCCCCCGTGATTGTAAAAGGGGAACTCTCAGAAGATATAGGGGGTGGGATTTGTCAGGTATCATCCACTTTGTTTAATGCGGTTGACCAGGCAGGTGTGAAAATATTAGAACGGTATCATCATTCAAAGAGGGTTCCCTACGTTCCAATAGGGAGAGATGCTACAGTTAGCTGGTATGGACCCGATTTCACTTTTAGAAACGCTTATAACCAGCCACTGCTTATCCGCGCAAAAGTAATTGGCGGGCAAGTTATCACTTCGATTTATTCTTCCGATCTTATCAATGTGGAAAAAAGAAAGGTACCTAGCGCTTCACAAAATTTATCTACGGAGAAAGATGTGGATAAATTCATTCAAGAATAGTGTTCTGAATATGAAAATGCACCTCCTAATTCATGAGGTGCATTCATTATTAATGGTATTCTAAAAATTCAATTCGATTTCCAAATGGATCTGAGACGAAAAAGCGATTTCTACCGTTAATCGGTGTATCTTCTTTTATCCTGATACCATTCTCCAACAGGTTACTTCTAAGGGCCTCTAAATCTGAAACAAGTAATCCTGGGTGTGCTTTTGTTGCTGGCACAAAATCATTTTGTACTCCTACATGAATTTCTTGTGGTCCATATTGAAACCAACAACCGCCTCTACCTAGAAGATTTTCAGGTTTCGGTATTTCCTTCAGACCAAGAATTTCACCAAAGAACTTTCTAGCTTCTTCTTCACAGCCTTTTGGAGCTGCAAACTGAATATGATCAATCCCTTTGAAAATGATGATCATCCCCTCCCCTTTGGTCTTACTCATTAAGTTTACCATAAAATTCAATTTAATAAGAAAAATGGAAAACACCTGCACAAACAGGTGTTTTCCCAACCATTATTATTTAAAGTTGCTTGATCCCATCGATCACGGTGGATAATAACAGATCCAGATCTTCCTCTTCTATGTTCAATGGTGGTGATAAAGTAAGCACATTGTTATAACCAGCGACTGTAGCCCCGTTTTTTCCAATGATCACACCTTTTTGTTTACAGTATCCAATCACACCATTGACCTTCGAGACGTCTAAAGGTTCTTTTGTTTCCCTGTCACTTACCATTTCAATTCCAATTAACAGACCCTTTCCTCGAACATCTCCAACGTATTGATGATCTTGTAAATGATTTTTCAACGTGTTCAATGCCTTTTCACCAAGATCAGCGGATCGTTCAAAAAGCTTCTCACTTTCCATGATTTCAATGTTTTTCAAAGCAAGGGCACATGCTGCAGGGTTTCCACCGAATGTATTGATATGGCGGAAGTAATCATACTCCTCAGATCCTTTAAACTCTTCATATATCTCACGCTTCACGGCTGTTGCTGATAGGGGAAGATACGCACTTGTTATCCCTTTTGCCATTGTGATGATATCCGGCTTCACATCATAATTCATGAAACCAAATGGCTTGCCTGTACGTCCGAAGCCACAAATCACTTCGTCGACAATCATAAGTGCTCCATGCTTTTCACAAACTTCTTTCGCCGCTTTCATATATTCATCTTGTGGGACGAGTATCCCACCTCCTGTGATGATCGGTTCCATGATCAACGCAGCCACTGTTTCACTTAATTCCCAGGTCATCGCTTGATCAATTGCCTTTACTCCAGGAAGTTCATGTGGACTTTGCCCCGATGTTTCATCGCGATAGCTATCGGGTGGAGCGATATGGATAAATCCGGGAGCTAATGGCTCATACTTATACTTCCGCTGAGCCTGACCTGTTGCGGCCAGGGCCCCCATGGAATTCCCGTGATACCCTCTATATCTGGAGAAGATTTTATACCGTCCATGTTCCCCTTTTTGCTGGTGATACTGCCTGGCAATCTTAAAGGCGGTTTCGTTGGCTTCTGATCCACTGTTGGAAAAGAAAATGACATAGTCATCCCCAAGTAAATGATTTAATTTCTCAGCAAGCTCAATAGCCGGCTGATGACTTTGTGTTAGTGGAAAGTAAGCCATTTTTTTTAGTTGATGATAAGCTGCCTCTGCTAATTCCTGTCGACCATATCCTACGTTTACACACCATAGCCCTGCCATGCCATCCAGAAATCTTTGACCATCCTTATCTGTAATCCAGGACCCGGCAGACTCTGTAACGACCATTGTTCCATCGGGATTGTATGGTTTCATGGAATGCCAAATGAGCTTTTCATCATTCCTTAACCATACATCTTGAGATTGACCTGCTTTCACCATGAAAGTTCCCCCTAACTCAGATTAAAAATCAAATCGAGAAGTGATCATTTTCTTCCTAGTATAGAAATTTACTCCGTCTTTACCGTTTACATGCATATCCCCATAGAAAGAATCCTTCCACCCTGAAAATGGGAAGAACGCCATTGTGGCAGGAACACCAACGTTGATTCCCAGCATTCCAGCGTCTGCTTCTTCTCTGAACTGTCGGACAGCCTTTGCATCTTTTGTGTAAATCGTAGCACCATTTCCATACCTTGATTGACGAATATAATCAAGTCCTTCATCCAAATCCTTGGCTCTCAGTAAACTGAGGATCGGGGCAAACATTTCTTCTTTTGCAATGGTCATATCCGGTGAAACATGGTCGAAGATCGTTGCACCCAGGAAGTTTCCTTCCTTGAAGTCATCCATTTCTTTACGCCCATCTCGTATGAGGGATGCACCTTCCTGGAGACCTTTGTCAATATAACCCAGTGTCTTCTCTCGATGTTCTTTTCGAATGACGGGAGTGAGAAGCACTTCTTCGTCCATACCGTTACCAATACATAACTCATCTGCTTTTTTACTTAAAGCTTTAACAAACGGTTCATTATCCCCTACAACCACTACGGCACTGCACGCCATACATCTCTGGCCAGCACTGCCAAACGCAGAACTGATAATATGCTCAGCCGCTTTATTCATATCTGCATCAGGCATGACAACATGATGATTCTTCGCCCCGGATAATGCCTGCACCCTTTTCCCATGAGAGGCAGCCTGTTGGTACACATATTTAGCCACCGGCTGAGACCCGACGAAGGATATGGCTGCGACATCTTTATGCTCGATCAACCCATTTACGACATCATGTGCACCATGCACGACATTCAATACCCCATTGGGCATTCCTGCATCTGTTAATAACTCTGCAAGCCTATTAGCTAAAATCGGGGTTCTTTCAGAAGGCTTCAACACGAAAGTATTTCCACATGCAATTGCAAGGGGGAACATCCACAGAGGTACCATCATAGGAAAGTTAAAAGGCGTGATCCCCCCCACTACACCAAGTGGATAACGGAACATTTCTGAATCTATATCCTCTGCAATACCACTCAGCGTTTCACCCATCATTAATGTCGGTGCACCACAAGCGAATTCCACACACTCAAGCCCCCGCTGCACTTCACCATACGCCTCTTTAAATGATTTACCATTTTCCTGTACAACCAGTTTGGCCAACTCCTCATGATTGTCAGAAAGTAAAGAATGGTATTTATATAGAATACGGGCACGTTTTGGAACAGGCGTCTTCTTCCACGTTTGTGAGGCTTGCTTAGCAGCCTTTACAGCCATAGCGACGTCTTCTTTAGTAGAAATCGGAACTCTTGCAATCTCTTCATTTGTAGCAGGGTTCACTACTTGTAAGGTCTGCGAGCTAAGAGAATCAACCCATTCACCTCCAATGTAATTCTTTAATACAGCTACATCTTTTTTTATTATCGTCATATTCAGTTCCTCCTTATTTTTTCATCGGATTTTTCTGCGTGATGTAGAACCTGTCGTATCGTTTATAGTTTTATTATGAAAGAAATTGTAAGTGGTTTCATTAGACATTGTGTAAAAGAACCTGACCTCTCAATTTGACATTTTACATTTAATTAATCTTCGACTTTTTCAAAGAGCTAAGTGGTTGCAAATAGTCATGGGCAGCAAGGAGAAACTCGATGGCCACACGTTTATCAGAGGTCATGAAATCATCTCCAAGTAAATCTTCAATTTTTTTGAGGCGGTGGTAGAGTGTTTGTCTTACAATAAATAGTTGTTTTGATGTTTCCTGCTTTGATCCCTGACATGCAAGGAAAACCTTCAACGTATTCAATAAACTGCCATCATGTTTACGATCATAATCCAGGAGCGGAGTGAGGTACTCTTCGATCATTTCCCACAAATTAACATTGTTGTTAACAATTGAAATCAGCCTGTATAAATGCAAATCATCAAAGAAAAAATACGCTTTTGAAGCATTCACCTTTGACTGAAACATGAGACTATCTTTAGCTGTTTCATAGCTCTTGTGAATTTCCATCGTCTCCATTTGGTACTTGCCAGTTGCAAAAACTGTTTGTGAAGAGTCTTTAAAGAAATCAGACTGTAGAATCTTTTCGTAGGCAGTGGTGACTCTCGATTTCCAATCTCCTGTCCTCCTGGTGTCCAGAAGAATGAAAATGAGATGATTTCCTACTCTTTCGGGTAACACACGAAAACCCTGTTGTTCAAAAATGCTTCTGGTGACAAGGTTTAAAAAGGTAATATCAATCGGCTCTTGTCCATTCAGCCTATTCGTCTGGCAAATGCAGACGACTCCACCATTGACCTGTACTTTTAAGTCGGCTAAAAATGCGGAGAGTCTCTCATAAGACTGTTCTCCTTTTAGCCAACAAGTAATCCATTTAGAGTCTTCTAACCGTTTTTGCTCGTTGAAATACAATTCTCTCATTAAATACTGGGCTAACGCAGTTGAAGTTCTATCCAATATGAGAAGCTCATATTCACTAAAAGGATGATCGCTTCTGTATATACATAACTCTGCGTATTCCTGGTCAAATAGAATCACTTTAGTGGAGGCAAAATGATGATTATGGGAATCTTTATGACTGTAATAACATTTTCGTATTCTCTCTTCATCCGGTGAGCACATGAGGGGATAGATTTCCACCTCTTGTTCTTTTAACTGAAATAGTACAGGAACAGTAAGCTCCTTATGTAAAACCTGAAGGATCTCTCTGAAGTGATTAACGCTAAGCAGCCTTCTGTTTAACTCCTGTGCATATGAATCCAGTTTTTTTATCATGTCGTATTGCTGATTGATGAGTACGGAATGAATATCCTGAGTTATACTAACGAACGGAACTTCCCTTTGAAACACGATAATAGGAAAATCAAATGTATCTGCACACTTTAATACAGAAATCGGAATCGTAGAAATATTTGTATCAAGTTCAATGCAAATGGCTGCTGCTTCACTCTCGATTAACTGTTGAAGAAGTGAGAGAAAAGCCTCTTCCTCTTGTAAAGCGATTCCTGTAGAAAGGATCAGTTCATTTCCGTTAAGAAGATTTTTTATCGATGTTACTTCGACTACATGTACCCACTTCACCTGACGGCTGAGACCATTGTGCCCAGCAATCACTTTAGCATGTTCAAAGTATTTTCTTACAAGAATATCTTCTACTGAAAAATAGTAATTACTTTTCATTTTTCTCTCCTCTAGTTCTGCCTTAGGAAAATGAAGAAAAAGGATTGGCGGAACCAATCCTTCAATTTGCTTCTATTCTTCTATATAGGGGATTGCAAACTGGATCTCTTCACTCCACCATTTCATTATTTCTTCATCTGATAGCTGTTGTGAAGATAAAACGGCTAACACCCAATCGATTAGCTCGTCAGACGTTTGCATATTTCCAGGAAAGAGTGTCAGTTCCTTTCCTTCACGCGGTCCCATAACGTCACTCATCCAAGTTTCCCCCTTCAACTGTTAGTTTTGAAGTAATAGATTTGAAAAATATTTTCGTGCATTTGCCGTTTTCACATGAAGAGTGGCACTTCTTTTATTTTCAGTATGCTTAAACAGAACAAAGGCCCCACTTAGGTTCTCTGTTATTTTCTCAATTTTAAACCCTTTTTGAATGAGAAAATCAATTTTATCCCGTTCACTTAAAAACTCTTGATAATCAGACATGACAACACCCCTTCTATCGTTTCTTCAGATAAGTACTACCTTAACTACCTTGTCTCATGATTCTAGGAAAAACTGGTGCCTGTTGGGGATTCGTCTGATACAATGACTTCTTCTTCGACTTGAATTTCCCAATCGCGGCCGACAGACAAGCCAAGATATTTCTCATCACTCGGATCAATTAGTTCTGCCTGCTCGTATTTCTTAAACCACCAGAATTTAGCTAATACATAATAGCAAATTGCTCCAACCCCGAAGCCGACTAAAAATGAGAAGTTTGGAACGTAATAGGAGGCAACTCCTCCAATAATCCATGAAATGAATCCTGCAAGATTCACTCCATTCATATACTTGAATTGTCCTTTGTCTTCATATAATGCAGGTACATTGACTCTTCGCTTCCTGATAAAATAATAATCTGAAATCAAAATCCCTACGATGGCTGACAAAATGCCTCCTACGAATAGTAAAACGGGGATGATTACACCAAAAAGGTTCCATGGTTGTACGATCGTACCCACAATACCAGCAGTGATGACCCCTGCCCAGAACGGGAATTTTGGCCCCCCTACATTAGAGAATATTGTTGCAGCAGGAACAATATTCGCAGCAATATTCGTTGACCATTGAGCCAGGACGATCATTAGAAGGAGGACACCTAAAACGAATCCGCTCGCTGCTTTTTGAAGTGCTACTACGGGATCATAATTCAGGACGGCAATATATGAAATCCCACCAATTAACACCATAAATGATTGAGTGATAGGAAGTGCTACAAGGTTACCAATTAACGAGCTTTTATTTCTCTTAAACCAATTCCGCTCATTTTTTGGAGCTTTCATGAATCTGGAAATGGAAGGAATATCAGCAGATAGTGTGGCCCAAAATCCCATATTACTAAAGATGACCACTAGAAAAGCCGTAAACGTGGCAGCACCTGTTACCGGACTTTCAACCCAACTCCAAATGTCTCTTCCTTGAGAAGCGGCAGATTCAGATAAGGATGAATACATCCATACAGAAATAAGAATGATGACAGGTGCGGCAAGGTCGGCAAATCTTTCCACAGCTTTAATCCCAAGAGCTGTATTCACTAATTGAAGGACCGCAAAAATCACGAAACAAACAAACCAATTATCAAAACCAAATAAAATATTTAAAATACCATTCATCGCTGTTGCACCAAAGTAAGTGTTTATTCCAAACCACATCGATGCGGCCAGACCACGCACGACAGAAGGAATATGGGTCCCAAGCGTTCCAAAAGGTGCTCTCATATAAACTGGAAATGATACCCCATGCTCAATCCCGATATCCCCTGTCAATGTAATAAATAGACCGATTGCAAGTGACCCAATGATGGTGGCAAGTACAACAAGAGGTAGGGGTAGGGATACGACCCCTGCTCCGCCAATGGCGAAGGTCGCAAGAACTACAACCATTCCAACCCACATAAATGAATAGCCAAGCTTGGTTATTTTTCTTTCGCTCTCTTTAATCGGTAATAAATCAGGAGACTTTAAATAACTTTTCTTCATCTTGAACACCCCTTATTTGTTTGCATCGAATGGCAAAACCAAATCTTAGACAAGAGAGGCCGGAGGAAGGCAGTCCCCCTCCTCCAGCAGGAGTTGTTCTACAGGTAAGATGCATTATTTTCTAAAGTTTTTAAGACTTAGAGGATTGAAGTGCTTCACTCTCTTCACTTGCAAGAAGCTTTCCGTATTTCGCTCTCTTAATATACTTTCCGGTCCCAAGCTTACCGACGAACTGTTTATCTTTAATGACATATTCACCTCTGGACAATACAGAAACAGGTTCCCCTTTTATCTTCATGCCTTCAAACGGGTTATAATCTGCTGCCATATGATGAGTTTCAGCACTTATCACTCTCTCGGCATTTGGATCGAAAATGACCACATCTGCATCAGAACCTACTGCAATGGTTCCCTTCTGAGGATACAGACCAAACAGCTTTGCACTTCGTGTAGACATGATATCCACAAACTGATTTAAGCTTATCCGCCCTTTTTCAACTCCTTCTGAGAATAAGATGGATACACGGTCCTCGACGATTGGTCCTCCATTTGGGATTTTAGTGAAATCATCTTTCCCCAGATCTTTTTGCCCTTGGAAATCAAATGAACATTGATCTGACCCTAATGTTTGCAGCTGGCCACTTTTCAAGGCATTCCAGAGAACATCTTGATGCCACTTCTCACGAAGGGGCGGCGACCAAACGTATTTAGCTCCCTCAAAATTGGGACGCTCTAAATAGGTTTGATCAAGCACAAGATACTGAGGACATGTTTCTCCCCAAACATTCAATCCTTTACTTCGCGCTGCTGAAATCTGTTCAACGGCATCAGAGCAGGAAACATGGACAACATATAATTGTGAATCCGCCAAGCCGGTAAGTTTAGCTGCGCGGCCAGTCGCTTCACCCTCCAGTTCAGGAGGTCTCGTCAGCGCGTGATAAATTGGTTTCGTTTTCCCTTCCTCTAAAGCCTTTTCGGTTAAATACTCAATAACGTCGCCATTCTCTGCATGTACCATTACGAGTGCTCCTAATTCCTTTGCGGCTATTAAGGTTCTAAATAGTGTTTCATCGTCTGCCTGGAATACATTTTTATATGCCATAAAGACTTTGAATGATGTGATCCCCTCTTTATCCATCACCTCAGGAAGCTGTGATAGAACATCTTGATTGATTTCCCCGATCATTAAATGGAAACCATAATCGATGACTGCTTTATCCTTAGACTTCGCATGCCAAGTATCAATTGCATTTTGAAGAGGTTCTCCCTTGTTGGTCAAACAAAAATCAATGAGTGTCGTCGTTCCTCCAAATGCTGCTGCAATGGTTCCACTCTCGAAATCATCCTTTGATACCGTCCCACCGAAGGGCATTTCCAGATGAGTATGGGGGTCGATCCCACCAGGGAAAATGTACTTTCCTTTCGCGTCTATTACTTCTGCACTGCTAGTATCAAACCCTTTACCTATAGCTGTGATCTTCCCATTTTGTATAAGCACATCCGCTTTATATGTGTCTGTTGCCGTAACAATGGTTCCATTTTGAATAATTTTATTCATTTTCATACCTCCAGAATTATTTCGCCGTGTTTACTCTAGCTTCGGATAGGTTCCCTACTACCGCTTGACGTTCATTCCATGTCATTGGCATATGTCCGCTTGGAACCTCTATCATGTCAATAGCTCCATCAACCGGGCATACAATCGAACATAAATTACAACCGACACAATCTTCTTCCCGCACTTTTAAATAGCTGTTTCCTTTAGAATCTTTCAGCATGTCAATGCATTGATGAGATGTATCTTCACAGGCAATATGACATTTATTACAGTTAATACATACATCTGTGTTGATTTTTGCCACAACACTATAATTAAGATCAAGATTTCCCCAATCAGAAAATCTCGGTACTGTTTTCCCGACAATGTCCTGGACTGAAGCAATCCCTTTTTCATCCAAATAATTATTTAAGCCATCAAGCATATCCTCGACAATTCTAAACCCGTGATGCATAGCAGCAGTGCATACCTGAACACCCGATGCTCCCATTAGCATAAATTCGACGGCATCCTGCCAATTTGAAACTCCCCCCATCCCTGAGATCGGAACGTTGATACGTGGATTTCTGGCGCATTCGGCAACCATATTCAATGAAATTGGCTTAACTGCAGGTCCGCAATAACCTCCATGAGCACCTTTTCCCGCTACATGAGGAATGGTATTCCAGGAGTCCAGATCAACACCTGCTAAACTGTTGATTGTATTGATCATACTTACTGCATCCGCTCCACCGCGGACAGCCGCTTCAGCTGTGACAGTAATGTCTGTAATGTTGGGTGTCAATTTTACAATTACAGGTGTCCTGGCCACCTCTTTCGCCCAAAAAGTTTGTTTCTCGACTAATTCTGGTACCTGACCGGACGCAGATCCCATTCCCCTTTCAGCCATTCCGTGTGGGCATCCGAAATTCAGCTCTAGCCCATCAACACCGACGTCTTCAACCTTCTTTACGATTTCATGCCATTTTTCTTGTTTAGGTTCTACCATTAATGATGCTATGATTGCATGATTGGGAAACCGTTTTTTTGTTTCATAGATTTCCTTCAGATTCACTTCTAATGGTCGATCGGTAATGAGTTCGATATTATTGAATCCTGCTACTTTTTGACCATTAAAACTTACAGCTGCGAACCTTGAAGAGACATTTATTATGGGTTCCCCTAATGTTTTCCATACTGCACCGCCCCAGCCAGCCTCGAATGCTCTTTGAACCTGGTAACCTGAGTTCGTTGGTGGCGCGGACGCCAGCCAAAAAGGATTAGGTGATTTTATTCCTGCTAAATCAATGTTTAAATTTGCCATGAGTTCCCCCCCTAGGACAATCTTAATTCACGTGTACTTTCTCCAATTGTGCATGTAAATGATAGGCGGCAAGTTTCCCTTGCTCTGCAGCCGTAACGACCATTGCTTCCCCTACTCCCTTACCAAAAACAACGTCTCCACAGGCGAAAATCTTTGGATTAGAAGTTTGGAAGGTGTCTCGATTAACCTGTACGACACCGTCTGAATGCTCCAGTCCGAATTGCTCAATTAGTGATAGATGACGAGTTTGGCCAATCGCCTTAATGACTGCGTCAACAGGAAGCACAAACTGTGAGCCTTTGACAGGAGTGGGACGCCTTCTTCCATCCTCACCAGGCTCACCTAACTCCATCTTGATGCATTCGATTCCCGTTACTTCTCCCACTTCATTTCCTATAATTCGCTGAGGTGCTGTTAGCCAGCGGAATTCTACTCCATCCTGTTTTGCAAATTCGTATTCAAAATCATAAGCCGTCATTTCTTCTTGTGTACGTCGATATAAGATTTTTACATTGCCTGCTCCTAAGCGGACAGAACAGGTAGCTCCATCGATGGCTGTATTTCCCGCCCCGATCACCACCACTTTTTTGCCTACATAGTCTTGCGTCAGCTTGCCACTTTTCGTTGCCTTAACAAATTCAATGGCGTCATGAACACCTTTTAAGTTTTCCCCTTCAATTTTCAAATCTGGAACATGGGACATGCCTGCTGCCAGGATGACAAAATCATGGCTCTCTACGATTTCATCTGCAGATATGTCTTGACCAACTTTTACATTCGTTCGAATATCGACATTCAATTTCTTTACTTGGTCAACCTCCCAGAAGGATACGCTCTGGGGAAGGCGGAAAGATACGATACCATAAGTATTTAATCCTCCCGCTTCTTTTTCCGCTTCATAAATGCTCACTTCATAACCGAAACGTGCAAGTTCCCTTGCAGCCGATAGGCCGGCTGGTCCCCCTCCGATAATCCCTACTCTAATCCCATTTGGCTCACCTGCTTCAAATAGCATTGTTTCGTTATGTCTTGCCCAATCTGTTGCATATCGCTGCAGGTCTCCAATCATGATTGGCTTAGTAGAATGATTCAGTACACACGCCCCTTCACACAGCTCTTCTGTCGGACAGACACGTGAGCAGCTTGCACCCACAGGATTTGCAGACATGATAGTTTTTGCCGATCCTTTCAAGTTCCCGGATGCAATCTTTTTGATAAATGAAGGTATATCAATGCTTGTGGGACAAGCTATAATGCAAGGAGCATCATAACAATAAAGGCAGCGATTTGCTTCCTCTACTGCTTCCCTTTTGGTTAATCCCTCATGTGCTTCCAGAAAATTCTTCTCAAGATTGAGTAACGAAAGTGTGTTAGACAAACTGACTTCCCCCTATCCATTTCCAATTAATTCCCATGACCTATTAAACACCTCATGGCTGACAATGATGGTTCACCGTCAGCCTATATTTATTAAGGAAGTAAAGCCGTCATATCGTTATAAGTTTCAGGCCTGCGATCTCGATAGAACTGCCATGTATCCCGGACTTCACGTAATAGCTTCTTATTCATTTCACCAATAATGACCTCATCACTATCTCTGCTTCCAATGGAAACAAATCTGCCTCTCGGATCTACTAAATAGGACTGTCCGTAAAATTCACCCATATTCCAAGGACCCTCAAAACCAACACGATTAATAGCTCCTAAGTAATAGCCGTTTGCCACCGCATGTGCAGGCTGCTCAAGCTTCCATAAGTATTCAGATAAACCAGCGACAGTTGCAGATGGATTGAACACGATTTCTGCCCCTTTTAAACCTAATAAGCGGGCACCTTCAGGGAAATGGCGATCATAGCAAATATAAACCCCTACTTTTGCATAAGCAGTATCGAATACCGGATACCCGAGATTTCCTGGTTTAAAGTAATATTTCTCCCAGAATCCGTAACCTTCCTCTCCAACCCCAACATGTGGAATATGCTGTTTTCGATATTTTCCGAGATAGGATCCATCTGCATCGATGACCGCTGCCGTATTATAGTAAGTAGCTATTCCTTCTCTCTCATAGATTGGTAGAACGATGACGACACTCAGCTCTTTGGCTAACGCCTGGAACTGTTTAGTTGTAGGACCATTTGGTATTTCTTCAGCAGAATCATACCACTTTGGATTTTGTTCAGAGCAAAAGTAAGGACCATAGAAGATTTCCTGTAAACAAATGATTTGAGCTCCCTTTTTTGCTGCGTCTCGGACCAGTTCCACATGTTTCTTGATCGCTTGCTCCTTATGGACGTCTACCCCTTCACTTCCATCTACATCATGAGAAGCTTGAACAAGTCCAATTTTCACCAAGTCTGACATTTCATTACCCCCTACACAAATAGATTTAATAAAATAGTAAGCGCTTTCATTGTTTTTTCCATTGGTTCACACTTACTAGATTTTACTGTCTGAAATAAAAATCTGAATTTTAAGTATTTTCACTTTATTTTAACCCTTACATTTACAGAATGCACTATACATTCTGTAACACTAACTCCGTTCCTGATTTGTCATTATGTACATTCAATAAAATGAATGGTTTCTCTAAAGGTAGCATACGTTCATTACGAATTTTGTAGAAACTTTTGTTTTAATATTTAAAAAATTCAGTTTTCAGTCGACAAAAAATACAAACTTCCTTCCTGATTCATTCATTCTCATTCCTAAAGGTCAGTGCAAGACCATTTGAACTTATCCTAAAAAAACAGCCTTCTCTACTGAAAAGGCTGTTTTTGTCGATTATGGTTATGAACTTACTGACTTCATCTCTAGTAATTGTTTCCTGCGAGGACTGTATTTTACTACTTGTGCCACAAACCAAATCAAGACAGCCAACCAAATGACGGAACCGATCACCATTGCTGTTGAATAGGGAAGTCCAAAACCTTCTGGTGCGTAAAAAATATACGAGCTTACTACTCCTGTCATGAACAATGCAGGAATACTGCATATCCAGTGGAACCTTGCTTGTTGTAATAAGTAAATGGCAGCAGTCCACAACATAACGGTTGCTACTACCTGGTTGGACCATCCAACATATCTCCACAGGAAGGTATAGTCAATCTGAGTAAGTAAAAACGTCGGGACTGCCACCGGAATAACTAACAAGACCGGCAGCCATTTCCCTTCTACATCTTTCTTACGTATATCATTCATTAAATCAGCAAGCATCATTCTTGATGACCTTAACGCAGTATCCCCTGTTGTGACTGGAAGGATGATTACACCCAGGACGGCTAGAACTCCGCCTAACGTGCCTAACGTCGTTTTGCTGATTTCATTTACCACTCCTGCAGGTCCGCCAGCTGCCAATGCTTCTTGAAGCCCAGCTGTTCCATTAAAGAATGCCATACCTGCTGCCGCCCAGATCAATGCGATGATTCCTTCAGCCACCATCGCTCCATAGAATACTTTTCGCCCTTCACTTTCTTTTTTTAAGGTTCTGGCTAAGATGGGACTTTGAGTGGAATGGAATCCAGAGATAGCCCCGCACGAAACGGTAACCATCAGTAAAGGCCACAAAGGTAAATCATTTGGATGTAAGTTTTCAAATGTTAGATTTGGGACTGGATGTTCAAAGAAAAACAATCCAATTCCAATCGCAACTGCCATAAAGATAAGGATGGCTCCAAAGAACGGATACACCTTTCCAATAATCTTATTAATCGGTAAGACAGTCGCAATGAGAAAGTATGTAAAAATAATAACAAGGGACGTCATAAAATTAAGCGGTGTCACCTCTGCCATTAGCTGTGCAGGGCCTGATGTAAAAGCAGCTGCTACGAGAATCATCAGCACGATCGATAAAATGTTCATAACGGATTGTACAGGTTTCCCTAAATATTTTCCTACGATTGAAGGAAACTGAGCTCCTTTATGTCTTAGAGATAACATTCCAGAAAAGTAATCATGCACCGCTCCGGCAAATAGGGTGCCAATCACAATCCACAGGAATGCTACTGGCCCATACAAAGCACCTAAAATTGCCCCGAAGATCGGACCTAACCCCGCAATGTTTAACAATTGAACCAGGCTTGCTTTCCACCAGCTCATGGGCATATAGTCTAAGCCGTCCTCCTTTGAGTATGCAGGAGTCACATTGGTATCATCAATACCGAAAATACCCTCTACCACCTTTGAATAAATGAAATAACCTACTACTAGAATACAGATGGATGCAAGAAATGTTAGCATCACGATGTCCTCCCTTCAGTAAATGAATTTAACGTTTATTTTAATATGGGAAACGACAAAAAACAACAGAATTTTCTAAAAATATTATTTCTTCCGAATAAATAATTAATTTATACTCAAATTAAATACCGTCAAATCAACAATGTAAGGGATTACACTGTTCGAAAAAAGTATCAAAGCATAATACATTTAGAGTGTATTATGTTGCTTTCTAATGAACCAAAAATCGTAAAAATAAAATACACCCCATTATAGGGGTGCATGAAACTTGTGGGAACTACTGAACTTTTCCTTTTGCAAATTCTTCATGAGCTTTTAAAAACTCTTTATTATTTCTTTCTCTAGCAATTTCCAATGGAGTCCGGTCATTTCCTGAATGTATCTCTTTTCCATCTCCGTGAGCCAGTAACAGGGACACAATTTCTTCACTTCCGTCGAAAGCAGCAATATGTAACGGTGTGTGCCCTGATGAATCGGGTTGATTCACATTCGCTCCTTGTTTTAGTAAAAACTCCAACAGTTCTTTCGAAGCCTCCCCGGCGATTCCTGCATGTAAAGCCGTATTAGAAGGAATGTAAGAAACTTTCGAATTTGAGAAGGAATTGATATCCGCACCAAAATTCAGCAGAAGCTCAACGATCTCCCTATGACCATAATGTGCAGCCACCCCTAATGCTATTAAACCTTGTTCATTATTTGCGTTACAAAGATTGGTGTCATTTCTCAATGACTGCTCCACTGTCTCTTTATCGCCTTTTTCAATTGCTTCAAAAAATTCTTGAATTGTAATTGATGTCATCATACTCACCTCATTTTCACATAATTAAAAATATTCTATCAATAATAACCAAAAAAAGATAGAGAT
Source organism: Rossellomorea sp. ABR4_004 (assembly GCF_056159585.1). Lineage (NCBI taxonomy): Bacteria > Bacillati > Bacillota > Bacilli > Caryophanales > Bacillaceae > Rossellomorea > Rossellomorea sp. ABR4_004. The sequence continues at coordinate 168,409 of NZ_JBSWVM010000003.1, forward strand.
GACTCCTAAAATAGGGAGTCATCCCTATAAAAAAATTACTGATCCAGTTTTAATTTTGCCAAAGCATCGGCTAATGCAGTGTTGACCGGCTCATCATTTTGCTGTGTTTTCAAATACTTATTTACATCCCTTTTAGTTGCTTTGCTATTCTTTTCTTTTTTTCTGCGATCGTTAAAGGTTGAAAGTTTCTCTCTATGTCCACACACACATGTGAACATCTGCCCTTCCCCTTCTCCTCTTAGATCTAAGCGTTTATGGCAATTCGGGCACCGTGCATTTGTTTTTTTGCTAATATTTTTCCGGTGACCGCACTCGCGATCTTGACAGACCAGTTTCTTACCATGCTTATTCTTTATTTCCAACATCAGGTTTCCACAGTCAGGACATTTCGTCCCGGTTAGATTGTCATGAGAGAATTTCTTAGTAGAGTTCTTAATTTCACTAACCGACTTACTTGTATAATCTTTAATCTCATTTAAGAATTCTTGTTTATTAAGAGATCCATTTGCGATTTTCTCAAGCTTTTGCTCCCACTCTGCTGTAAGGGTCGGGGATTGTAATTCAAGAGGTGCCAACTCCAATAATTGCTTTCCTTTAGACGTAATAAGAATTTCTTTTCCTTTCGGTTCAATCACTCCTGAGTTAAAAAGCTTTTCTATTATATCTGCCCTTGTCGCAACTGTACCGAGTCCCCCTGCTTCATGTATGGTGTCAAGAAGATCTTTGTTGCTTTCTTTCATGAATCTTTTTGGGTTTTCCATAGCGGATAGAAGAGTTCCTTCGTTAAAACGGCCGGGAGGATTGGTCTGCCCTTCTGTTTCTTTTATTGCCAGAACAGAAAACGTATCCCCTTCTTCCATTTTTGATAGCAATTGATCTTTTTCTGAATCAAAATCATATACTTCTTTCCAACCGATTTCTACAATCCGCTTTCCTTTCGTTTGAAAGGTTTCAGTACCAATCGAGGCTTCAATCGTCGTTTGTTCATACAGATATGGAGGATAGAATACAGCTAAGAAGCGTTTCACGACTAGATCATAGATCTTTCTTTCACGGTCCTGTAACTTTTGGAGGAAAGGTGTCTCCTCCGTCGGTATAATGGCATGGTGATCCGTCACCTTTTGGTCATCAACGTATGCTTTTGAAAGTTGGTTTGAACTCTGCAACGCTAAATGAGCCATTTTACGATATGGTTGTACACTGACCGCTTTCAATCTGTCCTTCAATGTGGCGACCATATCACTGGATAAATGTTTACTATCTGTTCTTGGATAAGTGACTAATTTATGTTGCTCGTACAATTTCTGCATAATGGATAGTGTTTCTTTGGCAGAATAGCCAAAGACTTTATGAGCATCTCTTTGCAATTCTGTTAAATCATATAATGAAGGAGCGTAATTTTTCTTTTGTGATTTTATTACTGACTGAATCGTGATTTCCTTTTTATCCTTCAATAATTTCATGACGCTTGTTATTTCTTCTTTAGAAAATGTTTTTGTATCTTTATTTTTATGGTTTGACCAAATAAACGAACCGCGATCCGTTGTAGCCTGTATGCCATAATACGTTTGTGGTTTAAAGTTCCTGATTTCTTCTTCCCTCTGAGCAATGATGCTCAACGTAGGTGTTTGTACACGTCCACATGATAACTGTGCATTGTGCTTGGTAGTCAAAGCCCTGGTAGCATTCATTCCCACATACCAATCGGCTTCAGATCTGGCTTGGGCAGCTGCATATAGGTTTTCGTATTGTTTCGCATCTCTCAGTTTATTGAATCCGTCTTTAATCGCCTTGTCGGTGACAGATGAAATCCATAATCGTTTCAACGGTTTATTTACCCGGGCTTTCTCAATGATCCAGCGGGCAACAAGTTCCCCTTCCCGGCCGGCATCAGTGGCAATGACGATTTCTTTGACATCCGGACGGTTCATTTGTGCTTTCACTGAGCTAAACTGTTTCCCCGTTTTCTTAATGACTACAAGATTAAGGGATGAAGGAAGCATGGGCAGATCCTCAAGCTTCCATGCTTTGTAGCGGTCGTCATAGCTTTCAGGCTCTGCTAATGTGACTAAATGTCCCAGTGCCCAAGTGACGATATAGTCGCTTCCTTCTAAGAATCCATTTCCTTTTTTCGTACACTGAAGCACTTTGGCAATATCTCTACCGACAGAAGGTTTTTCTGCCAGGACTAAAATCTTTTTCATGTTAAAAATCCTTTCAATACTGGGTGTTTTGTTTCTATACTCTTTTCTATTTTAACATACAATAAATTGAATCGTGTTTTAGAGTTCACGCTATTATAGGTTGTACTATACTAAGGGATAGTTGATTTTTCACAAAGGAGCTATAGGACATTGCAGCATGACATACAAAAAGGTTCCTTTCTTCCTAAAGAAGCTTCATGGTAACGGCAGCAGTAGGTCTTCAAGTGAGAATAAAAGACATTATTCAGTTAGGATATAAACCCCTCCTCACTGGATTAATTGCTTCTATTACATATGCACTCATCAGTCTGTTCCTTATTCTATAGACTAAATAACCAATCACATGTACATGTGATTGGTTTTCACGACGAAAAAAAGAGCATCTAGAGAGATGCCCCCTGTACTGTTTACCATCCCTTATGCGATAAATTCCTTTAAACTCTTAAGAAGAAAAAACTAGGAAGAGGCCGTCTTCCTAGTAAATGCTATTCTTCGTCTCCTTCTAAGAAGTCTGGATCTAACTCTTCAAATTCTTCATCATCTAAGTCACAATCCCAGTCTTCATCGTCACAACCTTCAGGATTTACAAGGACACATACTTTCGTTTCTCCTATAACTTCCACTAGGAATTCACGTTCGACGTGAACAATGATTTTGTTACCGTTAGGTGAAATAACCGCTTCGCAGCAATTCGGCTGTTGTAGTACGCGAGCACATACTTCAATATCATCTAAGCAATCAGGATCACGGTATTTCAGCTTAATGCAATCTGTATACTGTACTCTCTCCGTTACAACAGATGTCTTTGTGTTGTCACTGTGGGAGTACCATACGTTGATATCGTATGAACCGTGAATTTCAACCTTCTTGCCTACTTTGTGTGCTTCATACTGGTGATTAATGATCCAGCAGCCTAAAATGCTCGATGGATTATGCGGCGGGCTAATCGTATGATGAGACTGTGTGAATTTACGTCCCTTCGCTACGACCGCTTTAGTAATAATCTCTCTATATTCTGCCATTCGAGCGAACCTCCTCATTCATTTTCAATTCATCTTATGCGACTATCTAGGTGTTTGTGCGAGAAAATTTAATTACATAATGGGATTGTTGCGAGATAATGTATTGTATGCGAATACCCATTGAATGTTCCGGAATGCACTACCCGTCACCATAGAAAAATGGTAAACTAAGAATCAGCAAGGAATTGATGATTTGAAGAGGAGGATGTATTCATGTCAAAAAGCAAAGCAAGACGAAAAAGGGATCATGTCCTTAGAAATACGGGCCGGGATGTGACGAAGCTCCGAAGTATCCTACCAGACTTTTCGATAATGGAGCGCACAACTAAAACGAAGAAGGAAACAATAGCAAAAGGTCAAACAAAACACAAAAAACGATCTCCGCATGAAAGGGATATTCCTTTAAGCAGAGATCGTTTTTATTTTCACTATGCACCTATTTACACCATTCTTCTATTAAGAACAGCTTCCAGGCGTTGAGTTTTTCACTTGTGATCCGGTTTCACCACGAAGTAAATCTCCGCCTGTGGTTTCAATGATGTGATCCGTCACATTGTTAGAAATGACGGAAGCAACAATTTGCAGTAAATCATTCACGTCCGTTTGAGACTCTTTAAATTGTTGCACGACTGGAATGGCATCAATTTCCTTTTCCAGGTTTTCAATCTTTTCTTCAACCATTTTTAATGCTTCTGTCTTACCATAGTGCTGGAAGTTAACCGCTTGTTTTTGTAAGCTCTTAATACTCGCAATCATTTCACGCACTTTTTGATTTTCGTGAATCTGAGCTTCAGCGCGTTTAAAGAAATCCACTTCTTCTGTTTCAGCAATCATCGTTGCAAGCTCTTCTGCCCGCTTCATAATATCGTCTTTTGTGTACTTTGCCATATTAATTCACCTCTACCGGTTCTTGAAATTCTGATCCAATCTGGCCGCTTTCGACCATTTCCCCATCCAATGACCACGATTTAGCATCTGTGATCTTAACCTTTACAATTTTTCCAATGGCTGTTTTAGGAGCCTTGAAGTTGACAAGCTTGCTCCGTCGGGTATATCCGGCAAGGATGTCAGGGTTTTTCTTACTCTCTCCATCCACCAGTACCTCGACGATCTGTCCTTTATAGTTCTTCATCGCTTCAGCAGAGTATTCCTTCACAACTGCATTTAATCGTTGAAGCCGTTCCTTTTTGACTTCCATCGGTACATTGTCATTCATTTTCGCCGCAGGGGTACCTTCCCTAGGAGAATAGATGTACGTAAAAGCCGATTCAAATCCAACTTCCCGATACAAAGAAAGAGTTTCTTCGAATTGCTCGTCGGTTTCATTCGGATATCCGACGATGATGTCAGTTGTAAGTGCAACGTCCGGCATCGCTTTTTTAATTTTTCTTACTAATTCCAGGAATTGCTCACGTGTATACTTACGGGCCATGATCTTCAGGACATCTGTCGATCCGGATTGAACCGGTAAGTGAATATGCTCAACCAGATTCCCTTTTTTCGCAAGGACTTCAATTAAATGATCATCGAAATCCCTCGGATGACTGGTCGTAAATCGAATACGCGGAATATCCACTTTTCGAAGATCATCCATTAAATCTCCTAGGCCATATTCAAGATCCTCGATATCTTTACCATAGGCATTCACGTTCTGGCCAAGAAGAGTGATTTCTTGATACCCCTGGGCGGCAAGGTTTCGTACCTCCTGAATGATTTCTTCAGGACGTCGGCTCCGTTCCTTACCGCGTGTGTATGGAACGATACAGTACGTACAGAATTTGTCACACCCGTACATGATGTTCACCCATGCTTTAATGTTCCCACGGCGTACCTTCGGAAGATTCTCGATGACGTCCCCCTCTTTAGACCAAACTTCCACGACCATGGCTTTGGACATATAAGCATCGGACAGGATTTTAGGAAGACGATGGATGTTATGAGTTCCAAAAATCATATCCACTTGCTGGTATGTTTTCAAAATTTTATTCACAACGGATTCTTCCTGGGACATGCACCCACATACACCGATTAATAGCTCGGGTTTTTCCCGCTTCAAATGCTTCAGGTGACCTAATTCACCAAATACCTTATTCTCGGCATTTTCACGAATCGCACATGTATTTAAAAGGATAACGTCTGCATCGTCAGTCGAATTCGTCGCTTCATAGCCTAATGCCATGAAAATCCCTGCCATCACTTCTGTGTCATGTTCGTTCATTTGGCAACCGTACGTACGAATATAGAATTTCTTGCCTTCCCCTAAACCTCTATATTGATCATCAATCGTAAAGTCATTATGATATTTAATTTCTTCCTTCCCACGCTTTTTTGCATCTTTTAAAGATGGTGGGATATAGACACTTTCAAAGTATTTACTGTAATCCTTTTCGGATTTTTGGTCCGATGGAGTAACAGACTTCGATTGTTGTCCATGTTTTCTTTGATCTTCGTTCATGAAAAATCCCCTTTCTACCTCAATAACCAAACCGCTTATCTTCTATTATAAATCAGCTTAGAAGATATACATTCTTGCACATTATAATAGTATAAAGGTTTTCAAGGATACATACAATAGAGGCGCTTAAGTGTTGAAATTTGTTCGAAATTTTCCGCTTACACGTATAAATGGGCTTTCATCCATGTAACTCCCCTTGTAATTGGTGCATAACGTAAAGTAAGACAAATACCCAGGGAGGAGATTAAAATAGCAAAGAATGAAATTAAGACACCTATGTATCACATTGAAAACCAAGAAAAATTATACCTCCATTCTAAAATAGATGAACTACACCAAACCATTGAAAGATTACAAGAAAGCTATCTGTATGCTGAGGTTCAGCATTATAAAGAACTTCTTATTTCTAACTCTCACCAATTAGAGGAGTTAAATGAGGAGTTAGAAGTAAACCGGGTTTCTGAAGAAGAAATGATGAAGGATCGAAATAGATTTAAAGAATGGAAAGAAAAGCTTGAGGATCAAGTAAATGTCCTACACCATCAACTACACATAAAGGAAAATATCCTAATAGAGAAGACTGAAAAAAATCATGAATTAGAGCAAAAGCTGCTTCAAATCGAGATGGAGAGAAAAAATCTATCAGTATCTTTATCCTTATTAGAAGATCAATTGAAAATACTACAGGATAAGCTTATCAACAAAGAAGAATTGCTTTTGGAAAAAGGTGAAATGATAAAGAAGTTGGAGCAAAAGCTGGTTCAAACTGAGGTGGAACGGAAAAACCTCGCCCTTTCCATGTCCAGGCTTGATGAAGAAAGAGACTCACTCCGTCAACAACTTCACGAAAAGGAAAGTCTGCTTCAAGAGCAATCTATAACCATAAATGAATTAGAAAAAAAGCTCATTCAATCCGAAAATGAACTCAATACCCTCTCACTTTCCTTATCCAAGTTGGAAGAAAATCATACTAGGTCATCTACTGAAAACGAAACGTTACTAAAAGAAAATCAATCATTACTGCAACGAAACCACTCTTTAAATACGAAGGTCCTTAGTCAACAACAGCATATTTCGGATTTAAATGCTGCATTAGCTCATTCCGAAGAAACGAAGAAAGAAATGTTCTATAGCCTTATTTCCAAAACAGAAGAGCTAGAAAAGCTAATGTCTGAGAGGAAACATACTCTTGATTCTTTGCAGTTCGCAAAGGATCAGTTAGTTGAAGCAGAAAAGCAAAAAATGGAATATATTAAAACATTTATCAGCGAATATCAAAAGCAATTTGAAGAGAATGAGTGGTGGTTTTCCTCCCAATTTGCCGATATTGATCGACGGTCAAAACAACAGGATGAACGGATTGAAGCGGTTGAACAGGAGCAAGAACTCAACTTTATCCATCAAAATGAAGTACTAATGGAGAAATTCGAAGAAGTCGAGCAGCGATTTATACAGTTTATTGAGGAAGTGGATTCCATCCGTGACCAAAATTCCAAAATGACCCACAATTTATTTGAGCTGAAACGAATGGTTGAAAATCAAAAACGAAGTCAAACCCATATTATTAAGCCTCGTCAGAAACCCATAGCCGATAAGATGGTCACTCAAAACGATGACAGTTCAAGAGAATAACGTCAGTAATAAAGAAAGTTGCCTCGGAAGATCCCTTGGCAACTTTTTATGGTTAAAAGGTAATGATGATTTTATTGTTTGAACTGAGCTGAAGCTCTTGTTCTTCAAATAACACAAACCCCAAAATAGTAGAATTTTCCTGTTCTTCGAGATTTTCCAACGTAAATTGTAACCCCTCCACCGCAATTGTTTCCCCAGGCGGGATAACGGATCCCTGTATAGATTCGATCCAATAATCCCCAGTTGCGAATGCCTTTTCCAGCCAGTCTTTCCCCATATACTTCCATCCTTGCGCACCGTTTTGGCCCTGAATGGAAAAAATCTCACTCATTTCAGGGGGCAGGATCTGTCCTCCAATTTCAATTTTATCAGGAGGGTTCATCCGAAAGCAGATTTTTGGATTCAATAAGTCTACGTTTCCTGTATTCTTTATGAAGAAATCCGCCTTAATAGAATATCGTTCAAGTTTTCGATTAGGTAATACATTATAATCAAAATATATTTCAGCGGATGGTTTTTTCACCTGGGCTTCCAGAGTTTTTCGATTCGCTTTTTGCTTTTTGATTTCTTCATATTCTTTATCATCAATCTGGGTATGCCTATTTGGCTTCTTTATCTCCTCCTTATTTATTCCCGTGTCCTCAACAAGCTTACCTGTCGTTTTTAATAAGTGCAGCATATTCAAATCGAGTAAGGTGGGTTTTTGATTCCCTAGTAGTATTTTCAGTGCACAAGTCGTTAAAATTGCAGGAGCTTCGTTCAGTATGAATTCTTCATCTCTACATTGTATGGAACATCTAAGATGGGGAATTGAGTGACGCTCTTGCAATAAATAGGACCCATTGAAATGCAGCTCATCTTTATAGACCGAGAGATTTTTTTTCACATTGATGGAATTCAGCTTTTCGTTATATCCAAATGAAACAAACTGTTTATCGCCCTTTGGTTTACTCGTCACTAATTCAAAAAATAGGTCCCCCTCACTGAGCCATTCCGTATTTTCCATTATTGAAACATCCACCCCATAATGAGTTAATGCCTCTTTCACCTTTTCATGTACCTCATGATTTATGTTTTCATTCGATGTGTTCACTGATAGCCATACTTTTTTTCCGTGTAGAGAACTATTCACTTCCACCACTTGTTCTTCTTTGTTCCAATTGAATTGATAATTATTTTCCGCACATAAAAACTGGATGGCTGATAAGGAATAGTCTGGAATTGATCCCCAATCATAATTATTGATTTTTAACTTCATATACAGGCTCACCACCTTTGAATATTATTTGGTCTTTTTATCTTATGATACAAATCGACTAACTATGATGCATCCCATGAGCCTTGAATTCTAAGAACACCATCAGGATTTATTGACATATGATAAATGGATGAATAAATATATGAAGGAGAGAGTATGAAGTGCAAATGGATCATTATAAGGTATCTATTATCTTTCCTGTGAAAAATGAAGGTTTAAATGTAAAAAAAACGTTAACTTCACTTTTTTCCACTGATACTTCTATAGACTACGAAGTGATTATAGTTGATGATGCTTCTGAAGATCGGTGTTGTGATTTCTTGGAACAATCTCATTTCAAAAATAAAGTTAAGTTAATCAGGACGGAGGGAGTAGGACCTTCAGTAGCGCGTAATATTGGAGCAGAAAATGCTAATTTTAACTATTTAATGTTCTGTGATGCTCATTTATCTTTCGAACCTTATTGGATAGATAAATTATTAACTACTTTAAGAGTGGGTATGACGGATGTCGTTTGTCCCGCGATAGCATCAATGGACGACCCGAAGATTGTAGGTTATGGACAAACTTTAAATAGCAGCTTAAGAATACAATGGCATAAGAAAAAGCCATGTTTATTTAATACTGCGATTATTCCAGGCGGGTGTTTTTTAATAAAACGGGATGTCTTCTTCAAAGTTGGTGGATTCGAAACCGGCTTTAAAACATGGGGACATGAAGATGTAGAATTATCTATAAAACTATGGTTGTTCGGCTATAGGTGCAGCTGTGAGCCGGCAGTTACAATCAAACACTTGTTCAGGAAGTCCCACCCTTACAAAGTAGATTATGATGGAGTATATTATAATCTACTGCGTATGGCTTACCTTCATTTTAATCAGGATAGGATCAAAAAAACGAAAGAGTTGATTATTCATAGGAGTCCAAAAAAAATTGAGAATCTTGTTCTCAAAGATGGAGTGGAACAACGAAGAAAGAAATATTTCCAAAGCAGGACTTTTAATGATGAATGGTTCTTCAAACACTTTAATATACCCTTTTAATAAAGAAAACCATTTCTTTATCTACAAAAAGAAATGGTTTTCTATCGTTTTATTTCTTGTTTAAAAACTCGATTACAGTGTTCATGATATATTGTTGCTGGCTATTGGACAGCGTCGGATACAATGGCAGGGAGAGGATTTCATCGGAGATTTTTTCTGTTTTCGGAAAATCCCCTTTTTGATAATGTAAATGGCTAAACGCTTTTTGGAGATGTAACGGAATCGGATAATAGATCATGGACGAAATTCCTTTTTCTTTTAAATACTCCATTAATCCTTCTCTTTTTTCTACCCTGAATGAGTATTGGTGATAAGTGTGCTCTCTTGATTGTATATACGTGGGGAGCTTTAGGTTATTCTTTAACCCTGAATAATACGTTTTAGCAAGAGCATTTCTTTTATCCAATAATTCTTCAAAGTATTTTAATTTCACTAATAGAATGGCTGCCTGTATCTCGTCCAACCTGCTATTGATTCCTATTGTGTTATGAATATATCTTTCTAGAGAGCCGTGATTTCTAAATTGCCTTATTTTATTATTGAGTTCCGGCGAGTTAGTTGTCAGCATCCCAGCATCTCCGCACGCACCTAAGTTCTTGGTAGGATAAAACGAAAAACAACCTATGTCCCCTATGCTTCCTGCCATCTTTCCTTTGTACTTTGTTCCTAACGCCTGGCAAGCGTCTTCAATCACATAGAGTCCGTGCTCATTGGCTATTTCCATGATCTCATCCATATTTGCAGCCAGGCCAAATAAATGGACAACAATGATGGCTTTCGTTTTTTTGGTGATTTTCCGGATGATTTCTGTAGGATCTATATTAAATGTTTCTTCTTCAATATCTGCAAAAACCGGTTTGGCTCCTACATGAGCGATAGATTCAGCGGTTGCAAAAAAGGTAAAAGGAGTAGTAATTACCTCGTCCCCTTCTCCAATTCCCAGGGCTTTTAATCCCAATGTAATGGCATCTGTACCACTTGCTAACCCCAACGCATACTTAACGCCTACATATTCAGCTATCTCTTCCTCGATTTTTTTGGACCTTGGTCCAAAAATGTACTCTCCATCTCTGATTACTGCCGCAACTTCTTTCATTATTTCCTTTTCGTATAGCTTCAAGTCACTTTTAGTATCTACCATAGGTATCATTCAATCACCCTCTTATGTGGCTCCAATGCCGATATATTTGATTCCCTGCTCTTCGACTTCATTGCGGTTGAACGCATTTCTTCCATCAAGTAATACCTTGCAGTTTTTAAACATGGAAAGATTAAGATTCTCATATTCGGAATGATACGCTTGTAAAATGACAATATCCATATCAGCAACTAGTTTATCCTGAAGTGACATATACGTTATGTCCATGTCTTCCACTTCTTTAGGAGAATAATACGGATCGTTCACATACACATTCGCATTTTTTTCATTTAGAATTTCATTTAGACGTATAGTAATTGATTTTGTATGTTCTTTCACATTTTCTCTAAACGACAGCCCTAGAATAAGTATATTCATAGAATCTAATTTACCTACTTCTTTTTCTATCATATCGACAGAATAAACCGCCATGCTATCATTGATTTCTCTAGCTTTGTTAACTAAGCCCTCTGTATTTAATCCATTATTCAAGAAAAAGTAAGGGTATATAGGGATGCAATGCCCCCCGACTCCTATGCCCGGATTATGGATATGAGAAAAAGGTTGGGAGTTTGAAGCCTTTATGATTTCTACTATATTTACACCTTTTTCATACGCATATACAGAAAGCTCGTTTGCAAGTGCAATGTTCACGTCTCTATAAACCGATTCTGCTACTTTAGCAAATTCAGCAGCTTCAGTGCTACTCATTTCAATCACTTCACATTGTAATGCCCTTTTATAAAAAGTAACTGCAAGATCCTTACTTTTTTCATTTACTCCTCCCACGACTTTAGGATAATCCTTGAGATTTTTTATGATCTTATTTGAATAGACTCTCTCTGGACTATAAGCAAGGTAGAAGTCAGTACCCATCTTTAAACCGGAAAGCTTCTCGATATTCGAACCAAATCGATTCCTTGTATCACCGGTTGGTAATGTTGTTTCAAATATCACTACCGTACCTTTTTTTATGCTTTGTCCAATTTGATTAACGGCTTCATCAATATATTGGTAATCAACCTGGTTATCAGGTGTTATTAATACCGGGACAATGACAATTACTACATCGGAGTTACTGACGGCTTCTTTAGTATCTGTGGTAGATGTCAGTGCATGAGCCATCTGATTTGCCTTTACCAATTCTTCCAAACCAGGTTCCCCTTTAATATGACAAATACCCTTGTTGACTTGTTCAACTACATGAGGGTTTTTATCTACTCCATAAACTTTTATTCCTTTCTCCGCTATTACTGAAGCAATGGTTAAACCTATTTTGCCCAGACCAATAACTGTCACTTTCAAGTTATCCTTTTCGAAATTCACTATCCACACCCCTTATTGTTTTTATCAGTTTATGCATATCCAAGGAAACTGTTAAGACACTAATCTATTATTGGAAATTTTCATATCTTGTCCTCACATAATCACCATTTATCCATAAAATATTAGATAGGGAGGTGTGATATTTGAAAATCAAAAAATTAAAGCTATTAATTCTAATTCGACCATTTGGGAGAATGTACGCTAAACATAAATCAAAATACGACTTCATTACAACAATTGAACAATTTGCTGACGTTTACTATTGGCATAAAGACGGGTCAATTCATGAAATTATTAAAAAGTTAAACATCAGACCGGATTTCATCTTCCACTATGACACAGCGTACAATTATAAATTATCACCGAGAATCACTGGATTGTCTCAAATTAATATTCCTAAGGGATGCTATATTATTGATTCCCATTACAATCCTGGTTTCCGCAGGGAGTATGTAAATAAAAATAAAATTGATGTTATATTTTCGGTTACTAAAGAAAACTTCCTGAAAATGTATCCAGACCTAAAAAACCGGTTTGTTTGGTTACCCTGGTCGATAAATACCTCTATATTTAGAGACTGGTCGCAACCAAAAGTATATGACTTTATGTTGATGGGCTTAGTCAATCCTCTATTAGAAGGAAGATATCCTTTCAGGGAAAAAGTATTGGAAACAATGAAAAAATATAATGGATTTGTCCATCACCATCATCCCGGCCATTTAGTTTCATGGAAAGGAAATCCTATGGTCGATCTTAATTACGCAAAAGAAATCAATAAATCGAAAATCTTTTTTACTTGTGGCAGTACATTAAATTACCCCGTTTTAAAGTTTTTCGAAGTTCTCGCTTGTAACACTCTATTACTTGCGGAAGCTAACAATGACATTTATGAATTAGGATTCAATAATGGGGTAAATTTCATTTCCTGTACAAAAGAAGATTTTGAAGAAAAAGCTCTCTTCTATTTAAATAATCCAACTTTAAGAAATAGGATATCTAAAAATGGAGCGAATTTTATTAATAGATACCACTCAAATGAGGTTAGAGCAAATCAATTCATTAAGCATATTAATGAAATCATTATTGAAAGAAAAAAACCCCGGATTGATTGATATATACTCTTTCATTCTAATCTCTCCAAAACAATAATAATAAAGGGGTGTTGTAATGATGAAAGAAATCATATTTAGTGATAACCACAATTCATTTTATGTAAATGATGAAGAAAAGAAGGGACTAGGCTTGTCACTGCACAATGGGATCACTCAGCCCAGAGTTGTGAATTTCTGGAGAAGAATTGTAGAGAAGCTGGAACCGAACATTATCATAGACATTGGTTTGAATTATGGAGAGATTTTATTTTCTGCAAATTACTGTAAGGATGCATTGATTTATGGCGTAGAGCCAAATAAAGATCTTAAACCTTATATTGAAAAATCTCTCCAAAAGCATGTAAATAAAGATCAAATGAAAATTATTTATAAATTGGCATCTGATCGAAACTTGTATTCTCAAGATTTTTTTATAGATAAAGAACGGTCCGGAAATTCATCAATCTTTCAATTAGAGCATAGAGAACAAATTAAAAAGAAAATTGGCAGTATAAGAATTGACGATCTATTTATGCTGAAAAGCATTAAAAATCAGATAGTCATCTTTAAGATCGATGTCGAGGGTCACGAATGGAAAGTATTGGAGGGGATGAAAGATACCTTAAATAGGTGCCATACTTTCGCGGGATGTATAGAGTTCAATATAGATTTCCTCAAAAAAGTCAATGTTAACGTGGAAGATTTCATTAACTATCTAAATGAGAACTTTAACGTTTTCATTCCTGGTGAAGAAAACACTCTGATAAAAATCCCCCAGCTGGACATTCATCTCCTAAGTGCCTACTACTCGATAGATACTAAATGTAATGACTTAGTATTATTCCCTCAAAATTATCATCCTGATAATTTTGATTACTCTATTATCACTAAAGAGGTGTTTGCTGATGAAACCTAAGATATTACTATTAATTCGACCATTTTGGAAAAAATACGCTAAGCATAAGGCGAAGTTTGATATGATTAAAGCATTTGAAGAATATGCTGATCTTTACTATTGGTATGAAGATGGGGATATAAGAGAGATATTAGAAAAAATAATAGTCAAACCTGATTTTATTTTTCATTATGATGTCGGATATAATTATGCACTAGCACCGAATATCACTGGTTTACATTCCATTGACATACCGAAAGGTTGCTTTATTATTGATTCTCATTATAATCCTGCTTTCAGGAAAAACTATGTTCTTACTAATAAATTTGATGCTGTTTATTCTGTATCCAAAGAAAATTTTCTCAATTCCTATCCAGAACTTCAGCATAAATTCAAATGGTTACCCTGGTCAGTAAACACAAAGATTTATAGAGATTGGAAGCAGAATAAAGAATATGATTATCTATTGATGGGATTAATCAACACGCCAACACATGGCCGGTACAAATTTAGAGAAGCAGTGTTAAACAGGTTTAATAATCTTCCTAATTTCACCCACATTGCACACCCGGGTCACTTAGTATCCTGGGATAAGGAACCGATTGTCGATATTAAATATGCGAAAGAAATCAACAAGGCTAAAATCTTTTTCACTTGTGGAAGTAATCTCAAATATCCAATTTTGAAGTTCTTTGAGGTACCTGCATGTAAAGCTTTACTGCTCGCTGAACCCAACAACGATATCCTCGAGTTAGGCTTCAAGGATGGTGAGAATTTCATCGCTTGCAATGTTACAAATTTTGAAGAAAAAGCGAAGTATTATCTTAATAACAATCGATCAAGAGAAGAAATTATTCATAATGGATACCATTTCATTCAAAATAATCATTCTAATCAAATACGTGCTCAGCAGTTTGTCCACTCCGTAAAAGATATTATCCTCAAAAAAAAATAGGAAAAGTAAGTGGGATTCATAGCTTTTCATTCCTAAAAAATTCAAACACTATATCACCTTGAATATCCAACCCAAAAACTATAATATCCCATTTATCTTCTTATCTTCACAAGGGTTATCTATCATAAGTTTTATGAATTTTATTAAAAAGGATGAATGGAATGAAAATTTACTACAAATGCAAAACCGGGTTATTGACCCTCTCTTATTTTATTGACCCAACGGATAAAACCAACTTTACTATTTTTAGAAACAGTTATAAATCATCGGGTGAAGTACACCTGAATAATAAACAATGTACTATCCACTTGCCAAACAACTGGAATATCGATTCAGTTCATCCAGATATGTTAGCTCTTGCTGCTATTTCAATTGTGTACCCATTTTGTGGTCCTGTAATCTCTGTACCAATAGGTGTCAGTGTACACTTCCACAGGGCTTTCTACAGACTCACTAATAAAAAAATAGTTCCTGTAAATTATCATCTCAAACCCAGAAAAGCTCCAATTAATGCTGTACCAGCCCTTTCCTATAGTGGAGGTATGGATTCAACTTCAGCTTTATTACTCCTCCCACCTTCAACTCACTTGTTCTATATAGATCGAATTCCACCACTTACACTTAAACATAAAAGAACGATGCTTAATCAGGATGCCGCATATTTTGCTTGTAATTCTTTAAAGAAATTGGGATTTAATATTCATAGAATTAAGTCAGATTTACAGTATGTGAGGAATCCTGTTGGCTTTAATACCATTTTGGCTGACGCAGCTCCTAGTTTACTATTATCTGATTACTACGGCTTCAATAGTTTAGCAAATGGTCATACGATCGAAGAGGGATACAGGGTCGGTTATGAGGGGTATACAGACTGGAAGCAAAATCCATTCATAGCCACATGGTCAGAAATATTAGAAAGCGTAGATATGCCCTTTACCCTTCCATTAATAGGATTAAGCGAAGTATCTACAACAAAGATGGTTATGAACTCCCGCTATAGGAATATCGCGCAAGCATGCAGCAGAGGCGGCGTAGGAAAGCCTTGTATGAATTGTTATAAATGTTTCAGGAAAGATCTATTGGAAAATACGATTAAGAACGTACCTCTTTCAGAACCTTATCTAAATAATTTGTTTAAAATCAATGATGCAAACAATATTATAAAACATCCATATCCACACTTCGGAAACGTCCTATCATACATTACTTCTAAATATAATGGCAAACACCTTGAAATGAATAAATTAAAGGTTAAAGTTAGAGGGGATTCCATCAATACATCCTGGATGGAAAAATTTCACCCAGAAGCTTTAGAAATTATCGCCCCACAATATCGCCAATATATTAAAAAGCAAATTGATCAATATGTACCTACAATGAATGCGAATGAAATTAACACAATGAAAACCTTATATAGTGTAAATACATTAAAAAAATTATAACTTCATATAAAAAAGTTTCTTCACAAAATCATTTATACAAGTAATAAACCCCTCATAATTTTAATAGTTTATGAGGGGCTTTCTTTCATGTCTACTAATATTTACTTTGTTCTTCCTTACTGATTAGTAAGTCTATGAATGTATTATTTTCTCTTTAATACTCTTGCGGGATTTCCTACAACTGTACAATTATTTTGTACATCTTTTGTTACTACAGAACCTGCACCAATTACAGAATCGTTATCAATAATAACTCCAGGAAGTAAAGTGGCATTATTTCCAATGGAAGCGCCTTTCTTAATAACAGGACCTTTCAACTCATAGGGAGATTTCCCCATATATTTATCGTTTGACATCGAAACACAAGGACCAATAAAAACGTGATCTTCTATAATGGTATCACCTGTCACATACGCAAGCGTTTGAATAGTACATGCCTTGCCAATGGTACTATTTAATTCAATGATAGCACCCCTGCCAACTACAGTATCCTGATCAATTATTACGTTCTCCCTTATACTTGCATGATCTCCAATGAATACATGTTGACCAATAGTGGTGCCTGAATAAATGCTGACCAGGTTGCCTATTTTCACATTTTCTGAAATTAATAAGGTAGTAGAACTTTTGTTGCCCCTCATCCTATTATTTCCTTGTGGTTTTATACCAATCACACAATTATTTCCTATCTTTGAATTCTTCATTATATGTGTTCCCTTTAAAATCACGCTGTTATGGCCGATCTCGACCCCTTCTTCTATTAAAACATCCTCTTCTACAACTACATTTCTCCCTAGTGTCACACCATTAAGATTCTTCACGTAGATCACCCCTGCAAACGTTATTTATTACCTAGTGTATGTGCAAACCTCTATAATAGTTTGGACTAATTTAAACATTTAATTGTTTGTCCAAGCAATTTAATTTTTTTCGCATAGTATATTAAAAACAGGTATAAGAGGTGTTCAAATTGAAGATTGGAGTTATTGGTGCTGGTAAAATGGGTGAGAAGCATATTAATGCATTATTGGCACTTAAAGAACAAGTGACACTACAAGGAATATTTGATAACGATATAAATAAGAGTCAAATCATTTCAGAGAAATATAAAATAAAGAGTTACCCTACAATGATCGATCTTATGAGAAGTGTGGATGCAATAAGTCTTTGTGTGCCAACTAAATATCACTACGAGCTTGCGAATCTATGTTTAGATCATAATGTTCATTTATTAATAGAAAAACCCATAACTGCTAATAGTTCTGATGCAGAAAAGATTGTTGAAAAAGCTCAAACTAAAAACTTGATTGTACAAGTTGGGCACATAGAATTATACAACCCTACCTTTAGGTTATTAATGGAGCTATTAAAGCACGAGGATATTTGCTCTATCAATTTTAATAGGTTAAATCCAGCTGCTGTCCGTATGGATTTCCCTGAAGTTGTCAGTGACTTAATGATTCACGATGTATATCTATTAGAAGAGATCACTAAAGGTGATACAATTAAAGATATATATTCTATTAGATCCCCTAAGAATAATCACCATGGAAACGATCATGTAACGTCTATTCTTACTCTTCAGTCCGGATTAATTTGTACATTAACAGCCAGCTATATATCAAAATATAAAAAAAGACAAATCGAAATCATAACCAACCATTCATACTTTGATGTTGATTTGATTAACCATACGATTAAGACGATTCAAGTCTCCTCTCATTATCCTGAAATAGAAGACATTGTAAGCCAGAATAAAGTTTCTACAATTAATATCTCTGCTCCTGAGTATGATCCATTACAAATGCAGCTACTGGACTTCATTCAAAATGTGAAAACCCACAAGCAGCCTAAGGTGACTGCTGAAGATGGAATGATTTCCCTTTCCATTATAGAAAGGATACTTTCAAACCTGAATTAGTCTTATTATCTTTTCCTAAAGAAAGGATGTGCATAAAGATGGTTCCCTTTACGATCATCATTCCTTTTCATTCAAAGGATACCTTCAGAAAAAAAGACTTACATGTAGTTATGAATTACTACAAAACGTTGTTTCCTAACACAGATATGATCATCGCTTCCGATGGGAATGATCCTTACTCCAAATCGTCAGCAATAAATAAAGCTGTAAAAAAGACTAAAACTGAATGTATTGCCATTATAGATGCAGATATACTTTGCCCAAAAAATGCAATGCTCTCAGGCTTGAAGCTTCTTAAATCTTTTCCCCTTATACTTCCATATAATAACGTGTGTGATTTGTCCCGTCACATGTCTGAAGTGCTATATGACAAACCCTATTACGCTCTGAACACTTCCATGTTACATGGTAAAAACCGACACAATAATAAGTCGATTCCCGTTGGCGGAATAAATTTAATCAATAAAACATGCTTTATGAAGATTAATGGTTTTGATGAACGTTTTACAGGCTGGGGTGGTGAGGACGATGCATTTGTTGCTGCCAGTGATACAATTTGTGGTCCTCATAAAAGATTAACCGGTAACATCTATCATTTATGGCATCCTCCAAAAAAAGCTAAAACAAACCCCTATTATTCAAATAACCATAGAATTGTTAGTGAGTATTTTAAGGCCTATAATAAAAAAGAAGAAATGATTAAAATCCTTTCAAAAAGGAAGGGTATTTAACGTTTATACACTCGAAGAAGGAGACTGACTCTCCTTCTTATTCTTATTGTCAGATCAACGTTTTTCACTTTAAAAAAGGATCTGCTATATGGCAGATCCCTTTTAAAAGTGAAAATTGTCACCCGTAAATTTCGATATCGACTTCCCTTACATTACCATTAAATATTTTGTAGCATCTGATATTTGCTTCTCCCCTTCCTAAAGCAATGATGAAATAATAAATATGGTGGCCAGGGGCATGCTTAATATCATCGTTTGAAGGTACTGCTTTACCAAAAGGATGAGAATGATAAACTCCAACTAATTCTTCATGATTTTTTTTCAGTTCACCCATTATTCTATCTTGATCATGGATATCAATGGCAAATGTATAAGGAGAAGGGTTTGTGTTTTTGGTTGGCCATACATTTTTACACACATTCGTATGACCAGAAATAAATCCGCATGCCTCATTCGGAAGCTCTTTTTTACATTCCGCTTCAAGCAATTGAATTAATTTTTTTGAAATATACACTCTTTCTTTATGCGTTACACCCGCATCCCTTATATTTGAACTTTGTTCGTTTCGCTTCCATTTTCTTTTTTTGTTCTTTTCTGATCCCAATGGGTACACTCTTTTGCTGCTTGTAAATTTTATTTAGATCATTGGATTGCATCTTTTTCCCCCCTTTCAAATTCATCGAATGTATTTGTTCGGATTAAACATTGTTCGTTTCGCTTCAGGAGCCATCGGTATGTTTCCGTACTCTTCAAATTGAGGGTTCCCGTGAGTTGCTTGTTTACTTTGCTGTTTCATTTTATTATAGAGATCATTTTTCTTATTTGATTGAGACTTCAGATCTTGACGAAGTTTAGACAATTCTTTCTCCAGTTCCATTTCACGCTGACTTTTCCCTTTTTGAATACCTGTATCTTTTTCATTCAATAACGTCATCTGTCTTTCAAGATCTTTTTCTCTTTGTTTAAATTCTTCAATTTGAGTCCTTAGTGCATGAAGTTCTTCCTCGTAATGTTCCTCAATTTTCTTTAGCTCTTCATGCAAGGCACTCATCTTCTGTAAGTAATTCTGAGTGGTTTCTTCCCTTTCATTGCTCTTATTCAACGATTCCTTCACTTCATTGAATTTTCCAGAATACGATTCTAAATGTTCCTCAATCAAATTAAGCTTCTTAATTATCTCAGGATGATTATTTTCTTGTTTTCCCCATAAAAAATTCCACATTTTCGTATACCACCTTTCATTTTTCCCCTTGATGTATTGCTTGTATTGCTGTCTTACCCATGCTAAATGAGTTGCGAATGCATTAGCATATACCTCGACCTCAATGGACCTTTTGCTCTCCGTTAGGAAGTACTCATTGGCTTCCATCAACAAAGATATTGCATCATTTTTAATACCTTCAAGTATTGACCTCTTTTGGCTAAGAGTACTTTCATAAATCACCCTTATTTCTGGAATGGCTGTAGGAATTAAATGGTCATTAACTTCCCATAAGCTATTTCCGAAAATGCTATCATCCAGATTCTCTGGTTTAACGGTTGCTTCATTAATTAATACAGATTCATCTGGATTTGGTACTTTCTTTAATTCATGTTGTAGTTGAAGATAAATCTCATGTTTCAATTCCATATCTTGTAGTAAGTATTCAATTTGCTCTGTCAACATCTGAATTGTATGGTGATTCTCAGCGATTTCTAATTGATACACTTTATGTTTTGATCTTTCCCTGGACAATTCCTCTGACACATTCTTTATCCGCCTTGAATAATGATTATAGAGAGACTCAAGTTCTTTAGATATCAAATGAATATCATTCATGACTTCCGGGTAGCCCGTGCCATCTTTAGTTTCATCCTCCTCCACTGTCATCACGTTCACCTCCATTGATTTCTTTGTATTATCTTATGTATGGTTTGTTTACATGTTAAAAAAAAGGAGAGAGATTCCTCTCTCCCTCATTTAATTAGTCATCCAATCCGCCAAGCAGGTCAGCAAATGTATCACACTCACCGAATTCTACCAATGCTTCTACAATTCCACTATCATAGATGACAACATTAGCTGTATTTCTTAAGATTAAGCGGAAGCCTTCTGAGATTGGTCCGACTAATCCACTAATGATCTGTAATTCGTAGAATAATTGTTCAGGAGCACCATCAAAGTAGCGGATTCCTTCTCCTACAGCAGTCAAAGCGTCCTCACCACATGTTACGCTATCGATGGAAGATGGCTCGAAAGTAAAGCTGAAGTCAGGTTGGAATCCTGTTCCAGTCGGAGCCGGTGTAGGACCTACTTCAGTATCAGTGAAGGAGTAAGACCATGTGCTATCAGCGAGTGAACATTCTTGACAAATCTCTGCTCTAAGAGTCGATAGACCTGTTACAACGTCTGAGGTTGCACCGGAACCAAATGTTGCAAGTGTATCTTCATTTCTAGCAAGAGCAGTCGCTTGACATTCACAGTTATCAACCGGGAATAATCCTGGACATTGACGAGGGAATTCTAGTAGGCTCAAGTCACATTGAAGTCTTTCTTCAGGTACTGGAATATTGTTTGGACGTGGGAAACAGAATTTAGCCAATACTTCAAGTTTAACAGGATACTCTACTTGAACATCTTTACATAGTACGACTTTCAATGGGATCATTGGTCCAAATGGATCCGGCCCCATTAATACCCCACCAGAAGTCGCGATTACTTGTGTTGCTCTGATGTTTAAGTTGTCATTTGTGATTCCTGTCGGTACGCAAAGCATAATTTCGTCGGTGAATTGAGTGCGAACAGTGAATGAGCACTCTGCTACCCCATCGATTAAGATTGTAACGTCTACAGGGACTGTCCAGACGATAAGAACTTTTCCAGGATTCCCATTTTCAATGATAGTACCTGTTACGCTGACGTCAGCCGGGTCTACTGGAGCAGTTTGCACCTCTACTCTTTGACCTGCAGCTAATGCTGCACTGACTGCTGCACGACAAGCTTCATCAGGAATGAAGTTCTTATTCTCGTACCTGTTCGCAAAGAACACCCAGTCATACACTTTGTCTACTCGAATACATTCAGGTGCTAAATCATTTGTATCCAAGGGAATACTGGTTGGCGTTGGTGTTGGGGTCTGGGAACCCCTAATTTGTTTACGCTTCTTCAAAAAAATCCTTCCTCTCTTTTAATGAATATTGTATTTCTATCACACTATATCTTATGGACGAGAAAAAATTTGGTATAGAGTAAATACCTATTTTTACAAAAAAAAATAATAGGCATACTAATAGTTTTTCAAAACTATGAAAAAATAGGCTGTGCATATAGTCATTTGCCAGTACTCCCGTTTTAAAACCGGCATAACATATACCATAAGGAAAGGAGGAATGTATAACCTTTTATGAATTGCTCCACTTGTGATGTAAAATGAACAAAACTACAATTAAATGACATTCAAATATATTTCTGAAAAACAAGCTTCTGATTGGTTACGCTTACTCTTTTAAATGAATATTACGAACGTAAACGCTTATCTTATCATTGCAATGATATTTATTATAAATATAAAAGCCATGTAAACTCTGGGAAGTTTTCATGGCTTATTTTTATGGACAAATAGCGTTCACATTGTGGAACACATATACATAATAAAAACGAGAAGAAAGGAGGCATCCTGTATGAAACAACTTTCTCCTATACAATTGCAGCAGCAAATCATTCATTATAAATCCGAAATGGAAAAGTACAAACAAAAGTGTTCATTATTCGAAAAAGGTTATCTCGCTCAAAAATACAAATCCTTAAAAAAAGAACATCAACTTTTAGAAAATACAGTTGAAGAGTATCGAATGCGATGTATAAAAATCGATACGGAAAAAGGACAGCTATCCTCAAAATACCACTCCTTCCTTAAGGCACAAGAAAAGGAAATGACAAAGCTTCGCTACACGATTAATCACTTAAAGGATCAACTCCATAAAACAAACCATCTCCACTTAACGGAAACAAAAAAACAAACGGAACACCAAAATGAAGAAAAGGATACACTTGATAAAGAAATCCATTCTTTACAAGTGACAAATTGCTACCTTACAAAAGAAATCGAACAACTATTGAAAAACAAACAACGAATTGAAAGACAATTATATATCACAGAAAGTGAATTATTGGAACAAGAA
Source organism: Rossellomorea sp. ABR4_004 (assembly GCF_056159585.1). NCBI lineage: Bacteria > Bacillati > Bacillota > Bacilli > Caryophanales > Bacillaceae > Rossellomorea > Rossellomorea sp. ABR4_004. Next base: position 191,683 of record NZ_JBSWVM010000003.1, read on the forward strand.
GTGTTAGGAGTGGAATTACAAAGGGAGTGGAATGACCATAAACAACATCTACTCATACTGAATAGCTTTGAGGAACACAAAAACTATAATCTGTTACATCAGAACGAGTCCTTGAAAACTCAACTTTACTTAAAAGAAACGGAATTACTAGAACTTGTGGAGCTGATGGAGAAATTGAAAATTGAGTGGGCGGAAACGAAACAACATTTGCTCATCCAGAAAGACTTTGAGGAACATGAAAACTACAATCTCTTGCATCAGAATGAATCCTTGAAAACTCAACTTTACTTAAAAGAAACGGAATTACTAGAACTTGAGGAGCTGATGGAGAAATTGAAAATTGAGTGGGCGGAAACGAAACAACATTTGCTCATACAGAAAGGCTTTGAGGAACATGAAAACAACAATCTCTTATATCAGAACGACTTCTTGAAAACTCAACTGCACCTAAAAGAAACAGAATTACTAGAACTTGTGGAGCTGGTGGAGAAATTGAAGATTGAGTGGACGGAAACGAAACAACATTTGCTCATCCAGAATGGCTTTGAGGAACATGAAAACTACAATCTCTTGCATCAGAACGACTCCTTGAAAACTCAACTTTACTTAAAAGAAATAGAACTGTTTGAAATCGAGCAAGCTTTTTCAGAAACCTCATTCCATTACGAGGACCTGCTTACCACTAAAGCGAATCAGCTTGAACAGGCATCGAAAATGCAAATCGAAAAATCGGCCTATATCCAAAAGATCGAAACATCATTAAAAAGGCTGTTAGACGAAAAAAAGGACTATACCGCAACCCTTCATACATTAAGAAAGAATATCAAACTTATGAAGGAAGACGACTTCAGCTTCAAAGAGGAAGAATCAGCTGAAATGAAAAATAAAATAAAAAGCTATGAAAACACAATTCAGCACCTGCAATTCACAAATGCTCACTTAATTGAAGAAATCAATAAATTAAAAAACCGGGCACCCAAATAAGGAGCCCGGTTTCTTCTATTACATAAATTCTTTGACTAATTCATCAAATTTACCCTCATCTAACGTTAAATCATGTGTACTTAATGGCTCTTCAGAGTACCCGGTTACTAGATCCTGGTATGAAGGCTGTTCTCTGTTTTGATAAATCAATCCAGTTACCAGTCCATCCTTCTCCATGAGCGTATTCATGGCTTGTTCACGATTTGATGGATCATAGCCTTCAAGATCCGAGAGCTTTGTCAGGTTCTCTTTAAACCAATCGTACGTATTAATCTTATTATATGTTACGCAAGGACTAAATACGTTGATCAAAGAGAAGCCTTTATGATTTAGACCTGCTTCAATTATCGCAGTCAGCTCTTTCAAGTCAGAAGAGAAGCTTTGGGCAACGAATGTTGCGCCAGCTGTCAGTGCCATTTCCATCGGTGCCAGTGCTGGCTCGATGCTTCCTTGAGGAGTAGACTTTGTCTTAAAACCAGATGACGAACGCGGAGAGGTCTGTCCTTTTGTCAGCCCATAAATCTGGTTATCCATAACGATGTATGTGACATCTACATTACGACGGATCGCATGGATCGTATGGCCAAGGCCAATGGCAAATCCATCTCCATCCCCGCCTGAAGCAATGACGGTCAAATCCTTATTTGCCATTTTTAATCCTTGAGCAATAGGAAGGGAACGGCCGTGAATGCCATGAAAACCGTACGAATTAATATAACCCGATATACGTCCTGAACAACCGATTCCTGAAACGACAGCTAATTGTTCAGGATCCAGCCCCACGTTTGCCGATGCCCGTTGAATCGCAGCTTGTACAGAGAAGTCTCCACACCCAGGACACCAGTTGGGTTTTACATTATTTCTGAAATCTTTAAAGGTAGCCATGGATCAGATCAACTCCTTACATCTTGAATGAATTTCATTTGGTAAGTATGGTGTTCCATCATACTTTGTCATTTTCGTGATTTTATTTCCATACCCAACGTTCATTTTGATTATATTGGCCAGTTGTCCAGTGGCATTATGTTCAATCACGACCACTTTCTTTGCTGATTGCATCAACGGCTCCAGCTCATCTGCAGGAAACGGATGGATTAAGCGTATATGAGCATGATTCACTTTCAGTCCATCAGCTTCAAGTCGTTCCATTGCTTCTTCAATTACTCCACGTGTCGAGTTGAAACCGACTAATAATAAATCGGCTTCTTCATGTGGTGCATAAGTGTGAATTGGATTGTTAAAGCGGATTCTTTCCACCTTGCGCATCCGTTTATCCATCTGCGCCTGTCTGTTTACCGGAGATTCAGAAGGCTTCCCTGTTTCATCATGTTCGACTCCTGTCACATGATGAATACCGTTTTTCATTCCAGGAATGACACGTGGTGATACACCATCTTCAGTCACTTCAAAACGTTTAAAGTATTTCTTAGCCTCTAATTCAATTAACTCCGATTCATTGCCGACAAGCTTCCCTCTACGAATTTCCACTTTGCTGTAATCAAGTGGCTCAACCGTTTGCTTCCCTAATGAAAGCTGAAGATCAGAAAGAATGATGACTGGACATTGATACTCTTCAGCTAAATTAAATGCCTCTACTGTATCATAGAACGCTTCCTGTACAGTACTTGGAGCGAGGACGATCTTAGGAATCTCACCGTGCGTACCGTAAATCATGGCCATTAAATCGGACTGCTCCTGTTTCGTTGGAAGTCCTGTGGACGGCCCTCCTCGTTGAGTATCCACCACTACTAAAGGCTGCTCTGTCATACCGGATAAACCGATTGCTTCCATCATAAGTGAAAGACCGGGTCCAGCTGATGCAGTGAATGAACGGATCCCCCCGTAGTTCGCACCGATTGCCATCGTTGCAGCTGCAATCTCATCCTCTGTTTGGATAACCGTTCCTCCAACCATCGGTAGCTTCTTAATGAGGTATTCCATGATTTCAGAAGCTGGAGTGATTGGATATGCTGCCATGAGACGAACCCCACCAGCCAGTGCACCGAGAGCAATCGCATCGTTCCCGATCATGAACATGCGCTTATTTCCATCGGCTTCCTTCAGTTGTAATGAACCAACCTTGCTTCCAAGCTCATCTTTCATCGTTTGAAACCCTTGCTTGATGGCTTCCATGTTTTTCTCAACTACTGTCTCACCTTTACGGCCAAAAATCTCTTCCACAACTTCCTTGAAAACGTCTGGATCCAGGTTGAGAACCGCACAGGTCGCACCCACTGCTACCATATTCTTCATTAAAGAAGTTCCCAGTTCTGTAGCTAACTGAGTGAAAGGAATGATATACAAAGAAGCATCCGTATCTTCAGGCTTTTCAGGCTTGAACTTCGCATCAGCTATAATGACACCATCGCTATGTAATTCTTTATAATTCACATCAATCGTTTCCTGGTCAAATGCTACTAAAATATCTAAGTCATCAGCAATCGCACGCACTTGTGTGGTACTTACCCGAATCTTGTTATTTGTATGTCCTCCCTTAATACGAGAGGAGAAATGGCGGTAACCATATAAGAAGTACCCAAGGCGATTAAGGGCCATAGAAAAGATTTCACCCGTACTCTCTATCCCTTCACCTTGCTGGCCGCCAACTTTCCATGAAAGTTGTTCCTTCATTTATTACACCCCTTCAATCAATTTTTGCAACCTCTATCAGAGAAGCATATACTCTTCTTTTCGTTCAAACAACCTATTACTACAAAGGATTGCAGCAACTCTTATATTTGTATTCACTCTATCAGTTTATCACTTTTCTATTTAAATCACTACTGTATTAAAGAGATTATGAATGTACAGACTTAATTCCTGGTACAAAAAACCATTATAGGTATCTCTTTCATGGCAGGTTCTGTAGTCAATCTGGTATTCTTCCAACAAAGTTTTCAAACAAGAACTTTTTCACCTGTCTCTCGCTATAGTAACGTTGGAGTGTATCGATCAAGTTCTGATATTGATCAAATGATGATAACCCTTGTACGGTTTCTGATATCCCGTCGAAATCTGATCCAAAGCCAATATGATCCTCTCCACCCAAACTGCAGACATGTTCGACGTGCCTGATGATATCTGAAATCACTGCTGTACCTTTTTTGTTTAGAAACGGCGGCACAAATGTAATCCCCATCACACTGTCTTTTTTGATTAACGCTTCAATTTGGTCGTTTTTTAAATTTCGGGGATTTGGACAAATGGAGTAGGCATTCGAGTGAGAAGCAACGGGATAATCTGAAATCTCGATTGTATCCCAGAATGCTTTCTCACATAAATGGGAAACATCTGTCCACATCCTGTTCTCGTTTAAGAATGAAACGACTTCATGGCCAAAATTGGTCAATCCTCCACCCCTTGGCTCCAGTGCTCCATCTGCAGCAGCATTGGCCCAATTCCATGTTAATCCAGCAGAGCGCACCCCAAGCCGGTAAAGAATTTCAAGCTTGGTGAGATCCTCTTCTATCGCTTCAATGCCCTCAAGTGTAAGCATTGCCCCGATTTCATCATGTGCTAATCTTTCTATATCACTTTTAGAGGTGACAAATTTTAATTTAGGGTTGGGTTTCAGGACTTGATTATGAAATAAGTTCACCATTTCCAGGGCAGCTTGAAATCGTTGACCTGGCTTCAAATCGGATGGGATATAAATAGCAAACAATTGAATCTTACTCCTGCTTTCAATCAGTTGTGGATAAGTTATATGTAAAGTGTTCTTCGTTTGAAATGCTTTCTTCCCCGGTTCTAAGTATAACTTCATCAATACATCACAGTGTGCATCAAATAACATGTTTCTTTCATCCTTTCAAATGCCTGACCTTCTTATAAATAATACTATGGAATAATAGAAAGGCTGTCCACTAAAGAATCCCCTCTTTAATGAACAGCCTATGGTTTATTATCTTGGTTCCACGATTAACTTTATCGCCGTACGCTCTTCTCCATCAATCAAAATATCTGTAAATGCCGGGATACATATCAAATCTAAACCACTAGGAGCCACAAAGCCTCTGGCAATCGCAACTGCTTTGACGGCCTGATTTAAAGCCCCTGCACCAATCGCTTGAATCTCAGCTCCTCCTCTTTCACGAAGAACACCGGCGAGTGCACCAGCTACAGAATTAGGATTAGATTTTGCTGAAACTTTTAATATTTCCATTCCTTTTCCTCCTTGTCATTTCCCCCATACCGTATGTCCGTGGTAAAGAACAAACTTGGTATAAATGATTCCACTGATACTATATTCAGGAAATGGACAAATCATTCCGGTCTCACCGAAAAAAGGAAAGAAAACATTTAATATTCTGCCATAAAAGGATGATCCTCGTTAATTAATATTCGCTCGATCTTTTTCGCTTTACCCGTTTTTTGATCAACATCTATTAAGCAGGCACTCAAAATTTTGCGTCCTGTCTTTGGAACTTCAAAGCGAACAGGCAAACTTGTCTGAAATCTCTTCAGAACAGAATCCTTACTCATTCCCAATACCTCATCGTATGGGCCTGTCATACCGACATCACACATAAATGCCGTCCCATTGGGCAAGATGCGGTTATCCGCTGTTTGCACATGTGTATGAGTTCCTATTACAGCAGATACCCGGCCATCCAAAAACCAGCCAACAGCCTGCTTTTCACTTGTTGCCTCTGCATGAAAGTCAACGAAGATAATGGAGGTTCTCTTCTTTGCTTCGTCTACAAGTTCATCCAGTGCCTTAAACGGGTCATCAAGGGGCGGCATAAACGTTCTACCTTGGGCATTGATAACGGCAACCTCTTTTCCATACACTTCAGCATAGACCAGACCGCTTCCAGGGGTTCCTTCCGGAAAATTCGCCGGTCTCACCATTTGTTTCGATGAGTCGATAAAATTGAAAATATCTTTATTATCCCAAGTATGATTACCGAGAGTTACCATATTGGCACCATCTTGCAATAATTGTTTGTAAATCTTCTCTGTGATCCCTCTGCCTGAAGCTGCATTTTCCCCGTTAACGATGGTAAGATCCGGTGAGTGCTTCTTTTTTAACTTTGGCAAGTATTCCGTTATCATTTCCCTGCCCATTGAACCGACTACGTCTCCAACAAATAAAATTTTCATGAAAATTCCCTTCTCTATATGTATTCAGTCTTGTAGTTATTGTAACACAAATAACTTGCCGTCTATTCATCCGTAAAGGATCCATTATTGATTCATCTTCTGGATGGATAAAATATGCGATAAAAAAAGCTGACCCGAAAGGGAAAAATCCCTTTTCGAGTCAACCTCTTATTTTGCGTATTCGACAGCCCTTGTTTCACGGATGACCGTTACTTTAATATGGCCAGGGTAATCAAGCTCATCTTCGATCCGTTTACGGATATCCCTTGCTAATCGGTGAGATTCCAAATCGTCAATGGCTTCTGGTCTAACCATAATACGAACTTCACGTCCTGCCTGGATCGCGAACGATTTCTCAACGCCTTCATATGACTCTGAGATTTCTTCCAACTTCTCTAATCGGCGGATATAGTTCTCAAGCGTCTCACTTCTCGCGCCAGGTCTCGCAGCAGATAAAGCATCAGCTGCAGCAACCAGTACGGCGATGATGGACGTAGGCTCTGTATCTCCGTGGTGAGAAGCAATACTGTTAATGACAACAGGGTGTTCTTTGTACTTCGTTGCCAGTTCAACACCAATTTCCACGTGGCTTCCTTCAACTTCATGGTCGATTGCTTTTCCGATATCATGAAGTAATCCAGCACGTTTAGCGAGTCTTTCATCCTCACCAAGCTCTGCTGCTAATAATCCAGAAAGATAAGCCACTTCCATTGAGTGTTTTAAAACGTTTTGACCGTAACTTGTACGATATTTTAAACGTCCCAAGATTTTAATTAAATCCGGGTGAAGACCATGAACGCCAACTTCAAATGTTGTCTGTTCACCAATTTCACGGATGTATTCATCCACTTCACGTCGGGATTTATCGACCATCTCTTCAATTCGCGCAGGGTGGATACGTCCATCCTGAACTAACTTCTCTAATGCAATTCGAGCCGTTTCTCTACGAATCGGATCAAAACCAGAAAGAATAACTGCTTCAGGAGTATCATCAATAATCAAATCAATTCCTGTTAAAGTTTCCAGCGTACGAATGTTACGTCCTTCTCGCCCAATAATTCGACCTTTCATCTCATCATTCGGTAGGTTCACAACACTAACCGTTGTTTCTGCCACATGTTCAGCAGCACAACGTTGAATAGCCAGTGAAAGGACTTCTTTCGCCTTCTTATCTGCATCTTCCTTCGCACGTGTTTCATGCTCTCTGACCATAATAGCGATATCATGGGAAAGTTCATTTTCAACGCGGTCAAGAATGATTCCTTTCGCTTCATCACGAGTTAAGCTCGAGATACGTTCTAGCTCTGTTTGCTGTGATCGTACCATCTCGTCCACTTTGCTTTCCATCTCTTCAATATGTTGTTGTCTCTCGTTAAGGGTCCCCTCTTTTCTTTCAAGTAAGGCTTCACGCTTATCAAGCGTTTCATCTTTTCGATCGAGGTTTTCCTCTTTTTGCATTAAACGATTTTCTTGTTTCTGCAATTCATTTCTTCGTTCACGAAGTTCATTTTCCATTTCTGTGCGAAGTCTATGATTTTCGTCCTTTGCTTCCAATAGTGCTTCTTTCTTCAGAGCATCTGCCTCGCGCTTAGCATCTTCTAAAATGTGCTCTGCTGAACCTTTGGCACCAGCAATCTTTGCTTCAGCAATGGACTTACGAATTAGGTATCCAACAACTACACCGACGATAAGGCCAAGCAAAATGGAGATGATTGTTATAGGTTGCATTATTTCACCTCCTCTTGCTATGAACTGTCATCATGTCTTTTACATGTCGGCTTGTACATTGCTCAAAAGAACAAAATATACAGCGCTAGGCTTTCAAATATTCATTCGAAAAATTTGTAAAATATACATGTTAATTTTAAATCTCTGAAAATTTATTGTCAAGGGGTAGAGCCCTCTATCACTAGATTTCTCAAGGGATTTTTTCCAATCGACACAAAATGACACTGTCATTATGGGGTTATGGATGATTTTTTGACACCATCCATCTATTTGAAAAATTTTTGTTGAATTTAGAAGTTTACATCTGATAGCGATTATTCACATGCTTTTGTTAACTATAAGCGATTAGCATTAGAGAAAAACACTATTACTATTTTCTACCAAATAATTACTTATCATACATAATAAAGAGAAGCACACCAAAGATGGCTGCTTCTCTTATTTTGGTTAGTCTTCTAAAAGACTTAATTCACTTTGATCATCGGTTTCAGCTCGACCTGTATCCAATCCGTAATGATCACGGATTTTCAGCATGATTTCGCTGCGGATTTCCGGATTTTCTTTAAGGAAAATCTTCGCGTTCTCACGACCTTGACCTAAGCGCTCTTCGTTATAAGAGTACCAGGCACCGCTCTTCTGAACAATATCAAGCTCAGATCCAAGATCGACGATTTCACCTTCTTTAGAAATTCCTTCACCGTACATAATATCTACTTCCGCTACACGGAAAGGAGGAGCTACTTTATTCTTTACGACTTTAATCTTCGTTTTGTTCCCTACCATTTCATTTCCTTGCTTAAGTGTTTCAGCACGACGGACTTCCAAACGAACAGAAGAATAGAATTTCAGCGCGCGTCCACCAGGAGTCGTCTCAGGATTTCCAAACATGACTCCAACCTTTTCTCGAATCTGGTTGATGAAAATCGCGATGGTCTTCGATTTGTTGATAGCACCTGAAAGCTTACGAAGAGCCTGTGACATTAAGCGGGCTTGAAGACCTACGTGAGCATCTCCCATCTCACCCTCGATTTCCGCTTTCGGTACAAGTGCTGCAACAGAGTCGATAACGATGGCGTCGACTGCCCCACTACGTACAAGCGCTTCGGCAATTTCCAGTGCCTGTTCACCTGTGTCCGGTTGAGAGAGTAATAATTCATCTATGTTTACCCCAAGCTTTTGTGCATATTCAGGATCAAGTGCGTGCTCTGCATCGATGAATGCAGCCTGACCGCCTTGAGCCTGTACTTCTGCAATGGCATGAAGGGCTACCGTTGTTTTACCGGATGATTCCGGACCATATACCTCGATGATTCTACCGCGGGGATATCCGCCAACTCCAAGAGCTGCGTCCAATGCCAGTGAACCACTTGGACATGTTACTATCTTTCTATCAGTTTGCTCCCCAAGCTTCATGATAGAGCCTTTACCGAATTGCTTTTCTATTTGTTTTAACGCCATATCTAAGGCTGCTTTACGATCGCTCACAAAATCTTCCTCCTTTAAATATAGAACTTGAAATAGACAACTTATAAGCTTGTCTCAAATCCAACCTATCTATACTATAAACGTTTTTATAATAGAAAACAAGAAAAAAATCGAACATTCATTCGGTTTTTTTCTATAGGCGACTTGGATTGAATTTGGAGCAGTTGAACAAGAAAAAAAACTGCCTTCCACGTATCAGAAGACAGCCAAACTATCCTTACTTACTCAATTCTTTAATCAAATAATACCAACCGTATTTTGCCGTTCTCATTCGGTTAGCATTCCGTCCTCCTCCAAGATTCAATAGAAACGTTCTAGTTGGTTGGTCTTTAATGGACAGTCCTATCCAAACGGTTCCTGCAGGTTGCCCTTCGTGTGGTCCGGGACCTGCCACACCTGTAAAACTGATCCCGATATCGGATGATAAAAGTTCTCTTACGTTTTCTGCAAGCTCCTGTGCACACTTTTCGCTAACTGATGTATGCTGTTCAAGCGTACTTTCTTTCACGGATAGTACCTTCTTCTTGACCTCATCCTGGTAACAAATCACCCCGCCATTCAGGATGGAGGATGTACCTGGTAATGACGCTAATTGAGCTTGAAAGAGGCCCCCGGTTAAACTCTCTGCACAGGATAATGTGAAGCCTCTCTCTTTTAATAATTTGAATCCCACCTCGACGAGAGAATCCTGATCGTAACCGTAGAAGTAATCTCCTGCAATATTCATAATCTCAATTTCTAACTCATCCAAAAGGGTGATGGCAGCATCTTTCGATTCATGTTTGGCCGTCAACCTCAGTGTAACTTCTCCGTCAGCAGCCAGTGGGGCAATGGTTGGATTGGTTTGTTGATCAATCAGATCTTCTAATTCTGTTTCCAACTGAGCTTCCCCAATGCCGAAAAAACGCAGGACCCGGGAATGGATAATTTCTTTCTTCTTTAATACTTTTTGGATGGCCTGTTTGCCATAAGTACTGAACATCGGTTTCATTTCAGATGGAGGCCCGGGTAAAAGCATGTATGCTTTACCATCTTTTTTCAAGAGCATGCCGGGAGCCATACCGTTTTCATTCTTCAACACCTGAGATCCGGCTAATACGAGTGCCTGTTTTTCATTATTAGGTGTCATCTCCCGATTGACATTTTTAAAATAGCTTTTTATTGATTCCAATGCATCTTCGTCCATGGTCAAAGTTGTACCTAATGACTTCGCAATCGTTTCTTTCGTCAAATCATCCTTCGTCGGTCCAAGTCCACCAGTGAAAATCAACAAGTCTGCTCTTTCTTGAGCTACTGAAATCGCATGTTGCAACCGCTCTGGGTTGTCACCAACACTAGTGTGGTAGTAGACATTCACGCCCATTTCAGCCAGCTGTTCTGAAATGAATTGAGCATTGGAATTGACGATTTGACCTAATAATAGTTCTGATCCTACCGCAATAATTTCTGCATTCATCCTAACTCCCCCTGTCATCGATATAAAGAAGGGGATGATTCCAGTAGAATCGATCCCCCTGTTACAGCGTCTTATTTCGAATTTACAAATGCTTTTTTATTATGTTTGAAATAGTCCCATCCAGACCAAATAGTAAAGAACATAGCCACCCAGAGAGCAATGGTCGCAAATGGCAAATTGATCAGTTCGAAAATGGCATTATGCAGAAGCAGAGCTGAAATAGCAATGATTTGTGCCCATGTTTTGATCTTTCCAAGTTGACCCGCAGCAACCACTTCCCCTTCTCCTGCTAACACAAGGCGAAGACCTGTTACCGCAAACTCACGGCTGATGATGATGATGACAATCCATGACGGGGCAAGACCAAGCTCAACCAGTACGATTAATGCAGCGGATACAAGCAATTTGTCCGCCAATGGATCTAAAAACTTCCCAAGGTTCGTCACGAGGTCAAGCTTTCGTGCATAATAACCGTCTACCCAATCGGTTGTTGCCGCAATGATGAAAATCAATGCTCCCACAAAGTGCTTGACCGGCATTTCTGCCCCAAGAAACATCATGTCACCCCAGTTTAGCGGTGCAAGCATAATGATTAAAAATAATGGAATTAAAAATATCCTTGAAACTGTAATCTTATTAGGTAAATTCACCTTTCTACCTCCAATACTAAAAAAACACGTTCTAGCTATAGTATGTAAGAAAAAGGAGTTATTAAAACTCCTTTCATCTCAATTATTGTGTCGCTTTAGGTTCATAGTTTATGATGATATCCTGTCTTACAACATCCGAAGCAGATACCTCGTACTCAAGCTGACTTCCGTTAACTGAAATATTTGTATTTGAAGCGTTACCGATGACAAGATAAGCAACCTTTTCGGAGGAAAAGTCAAAGTCCTTTTTATTCCCCTCTTTCAATAACCCTTCAAACAATAATTCATCCTTCGTGTTGTATACACCGACCCAAGTATCACCTTTAGCAGATAATTCCAGCTTGAATTCATCTGCATTTTTCAGTTCATAGGTTGTTTTATAGCCTGAAGTATTCACAGCTTCTAATAATTGTTCTGGTTTTTGTTCTTTCTCTTCCTTAGCATTTTCATCTTCTGAAGGTTTATTTTCCCCTGTTTCTTTGGTTTCTTCTTCAGGCTCTTCACTTTCAGCCGCCTGGTTTTCATCTACAGCGACTTGCTCCTGATTCTCTGAAGGCTGTGTCTCAGGGGCTTTATCCCCCACTTTCCCCTGCCAGAATACCCATAAGGCAATCAAGGCACCAATAACGAACAGGGCTATAAGGAGTTTGGGCACGAAGTCAAATACTTTTGTAGAGCTTTCTGATACAGACTTTCTTGACTGAACCCTGGAAAGGGAAACCGGTATCTCATCTTCATAAGTTGTCGGAATTTCTTCCTTATGCTCCTCAAAAATCATTTCAGGAGGAAGACCGACCGCTTCACAATACTGTTTAATAAATGCACGCACATAGAACTTCCCGGGCATCGCGTCATACGAGCCTTCTTCAATTCCAATCAAATAGCGTTTTTGAATTTTTGTCATTCTTTGTAAATCATCGAGGCTGTAACCTTTAGCTTCACGGGCTTCCTTTAAACGATTTCCTAATTCCGTCACCACTTAACACCTTCCAATATTAAAAATCAAAACCTCCAAAATCGGAATTTTGAAATAGATTATTTTGTTCTACTAATTCATATGTAATTTCTTCATCAGGATCGTTTCTAAGTTCAATGATATAATCAAAATCTTCAAGTGAATATTCAGAGTTTTGAACGAATACGTCAGGATGTTCGATTACTTTCACAGCAGGCAATCTCATGATTTCCCTTACTAATTGCCAATGCTTTTCACTTGCACGGCGAGTTGAAACGATACCATCAATAATAAATAGGTTTTCAGATGAATACTCGTCTTCAATCAACTTGCTTCTAATTGTCTGCTTTAATAAGGTGGAAGAGACAAAAAGCCATTTCTTATTTGCACATACGCTTGATGCCACGATGGATTCGGTCTTCCCCACCCGGGGCATTCCTCTGATCCCAACAAGCTTATGTCCCTCTTGCTTAAATAGCTCAGCCATAAAATCCACTAATAAACCCAGCTCATCACGAACAAACCGAAACGTTTTCTTGTCATCGGCATCACGCTGAATATAACGGCCGTGACGGACGGCAAGGCGATCCCGTAATTTCGGCTCACGGAGCTTTGTAACATTAATTGTATCCATCGTTTGTAAGATGGACTCGAGCCTCGTTATCTGTTCATCATTGTTAGCAAGAAGAAGCATTCCCCTCCTGCCTTCATCTACTCCATTTATCGTCACTATATTTATAGAAAGCATTCCTAATAACGAGGAAATATCACCTAAGAGGCCTGGACGATTTTTTTGAATTTCATATTCTAAATACCATTCTTTGCGTTCCATTGGTTCCCTCCTGAAAAAACTGTGACATTTCAATTCGATAAAAATCGACATAATTCGGAAAGATTATTTAAACATCTAGGTATTATAATAAATGATTTTCCGTTAATAGAAAAGCAAAACCTACATAAATATGTACAATTTCTCATTTTATACCTGATAAGCTGTTTAGAGTAAAGAAGTATAGACTTCATCAGAAAAATGGCTTCGGTCTCAAGTGGTTCTTTTGAAGCACATATAAGAAAAAGGAGAGGAAAAAATCCCTCTCCTTAACGAGTACCATTGTTATTAACTAGTTTAACCATCATGTTCGCAATGGCATGTTGTTCTTCAGGAGAAGCGACAGACCATAAATCCGCTAACACTTTTTCCTGATCGTTCTTAGCTTCGACTTGATTCGCTAAGTAGTCACCAATTTGGTAAGCTAAGTCAGAAACCGTTTCATTTTCCATTCCACCATGTTGGGCCTGGTGAAGACGGTCACCTAAGAAGTTTTTCCAATCAGACCAGTTATCTAATACAGACATTTGTCATGACCTCCTTTATTGAAATACAACCTTAGTTTGTATCCAGGAGGAAAAATTATTCGCCTTAATCATTTGACTAAAAAACTTTTTCATGTATGCCATCCACCATTGATGGAGATGGTTTGACCAGTTATATAAGAGGATTTGGGGGAAGTGAGAAATTGAATCGAGTCTGAAATCTCATCCACCTTAGCGAAACGACCCATTGGAATCTCCTCCTTAAGAGCTTCTAGATCCCCTTCAGAAAATGAATCCATCATCGATGTATCAACTGCTCCGGGAGCAATTGCATTGATTCTTACTCCGCTTAGAGCAAGCTCCTTACTCAACGATTTCACAAATGCCAGCTGCGCCCCCTTTACAGTTGAATAAACGACCTCACACGCTCCGCCTATTTGTCCCCAAATGGAGCTTACCATTACAATGCTTCCCTTACGTTCTATCAGTTTTGGCAATAACTTTTGAATGAGAAGTATAGGACTTTTCACATGAACGTTAATCAAATTGTCCACCTCTTCTTCAGTCTGATCTTGAAACATTCCCCAGCTTGAATTCCCACTACTATAAATGATGGCATCAAGTTGGAAGATATTGTTTACGAGACTCCCGACTTCTTTCGGGAGGGCAAGGTTCGCCCGAATGGGAATTGCCTCCACCCCAAGTTTTTCAACCTTATGAATCAGGTCTGTTATGGCCTTTTCATTCGTATGATAATGTAAATATAAATTCCATCCCTCTTCTGCCAAGCTTAAAGCCGTGCTGCTTCCAATTCCCCCTGAAGCCCCTGTTATTAATGCATATTTCATCTGTTTCCACCTCAATGTCCACATAAAGAGAGGAACTACCCTAGAGCAGCTCCCTCCGATTTTATGATTTTGGTACTACCTGACAGACCGTAAAGCGCTCTTCACTGATAATGGTACTGGCAACGGTTTGTATATCTTCAAACTTCAATGATTCAAGTGTAGGTACAACCTCAAAAAGATCCATTTCGTTAAAAGCATAGCGTGTAAATTGATTTGCAATAAACTCAGGAGAATTAATGGCACGTAAAAACGCACCAATTTTCTTTTTCTTCGTTCTTTCTAACCCCTCTTCTGTAAAGAGAGATTGTTGTTTCGCTTTAAGCAGCAGCGATTGTACCTTTTCGGCCAACTCATCCGGCTTTTCCGTATCTCCACCGACAGTTAGGAACCCAAAGCCATTTTCCTGTGTATAATCATAGTGGAATGTTTCATCAATCAACCCATCATTGTAAAGTTCTGAATAATACGTTGAACTTTTACCAAATAACATATCCAGGAAAACGTTCATCGAAAGCTCTTGTCTAAGCATTTCTTTGCCTTGCTGATGCGGTTCAGGCGCTTTAAGACCTACAAGGCACTTAGGGCTTTGCACATTCATCTTAAGGACCTGCTTCTTCTCAGCAACCGTTTCTGGTTCATCATCAAATTTCCGCTTGATCTCAGGCATTTTTTCATAATCCTTCTTTTCCTGATTCGAACGTATCTGATTCATGATTTGATCCGGGTCTACAGATCCCACTACAAAGAGGAGCATATTGCTTGGGTGGTAGAATGTGTTATAGCACTGATACAACATATCTTTCGTGATCGGGGTGATGGACTCAATCGTTCCTGCTATATCGATCTTCACAGGATGATTTTTGTACATATTCTGAATCACACCAAAGTATAATCGCCAGTCAGGATTATCATCATACATGGTGATTTCCTGTCCGATGATTCCCTTTTCTTTTTCCACGGTCTTTTCAGTAAAATACGGGTCTTGAACAAAATCTATTAGCGTTTCTAAATTTCGTTCTACATTGGTAGTACTTGAGAATAGATAAGCTGTTCGTGTAAAGGAAGTGAAAGCATTAGCCGACGCTCCCTGGCGACTGAATTGCTGGAATACATCCCCGTCTTCCTTTTCAAACAATTTATGTTCCAGGAAGTGGGCGATTCCATCTGGAACTTTTACGAATTCTTCTTCGTTCAGAGGAACAAAATGATTGTCAATGCTTCCGTACTTCGTCGTGAATGTGGCATATGTCTTATTAAATCCTTTTTTCGGGAGAATATAGACGTCCAATCCATTAGACATTTTTTCATAATATAAATTTTCCTGTAGTTGATCGAAGGAAATTTTCTTCATCTTTATCCCTCCATTCCTGTTAAAAAGTAGATGGTATCAAGCTCAACTTTATTTGCTGCTTTCACGATGTCTTCTTTCGTCGTCTTCTCTATTTCATCAAGCCAGTGTTTTAAATCAATTTCTTCATGGGCGACTGCATTATGATATAGTACTTCAACCAAACCGCGGGACGTATCAATGGTTTCAAGCAGTTGATTGCGGATGACCGCTTTCGTTTGTTCGATTTCACCATCCGTAAAGTCGCCATCCTTCATTGCTTGCAGCTGATCATTGATGATTCCGACTGCTTGATCATATTTCTCAAATTCTATTCCGGACATAACCATCAGTAATCCTTTATGACTTTCCAGTCTACTTGCTGCATAGTAGGCTAAGCTCGCTTTTTCCCTCACATTTATGAACAATTTGGAATGAGAGAATCCACCGAATAT
This sequence comes from Rossellomorea sp. ABR4_004, assembly GCF_056159585.1. Classification (NCBI taxonomy): domain Bacteria; kingdom Bacillati; phylum Bacillota; class Bacilli; order Caryophanales; family Bacillaceae; genus Rossellomorea; species Rossellomorea sp. ABR4_004. The sequence continues at coordinate 207,988 of NZ_JBSWVM010000003.1, forward strand.
ACCATTGAACACTTGAAGGGCAAAGTAATCATCATCGCCATATTGTGTATGAGTCCGATAGCCCATATTCAGCTTACCTTGCTTCACATCCTGCTTTTCTTTCACGACGTTTTCCCTTTCTTTTTGCTTCACTTCCGATGAATCGACTTCGATAGGGGTACGTTCGTTTAATTGAAGGAGTTGATCACACAGTTTTTCAACTTCTGCAACATCTACATCACCGATGACATAAAGATCGAATTGATCTTCATTCATGACTTTTTGATAATACTCATATAAACTCTTGGCCGTAATGGACTCCACTTCTTCACTAATTCCATTAACATGAAGGGCAAATCGCTCCCCCTTACACATTTCTTCTACAAGCCGGGAATTAGCGTAACGCATTTTATCGTCATATACTGCCTGTATTCTTACCTTCTGGTTTCGTTTTTCCTTCTCGACTGTTTTCTTATCGAATTCGTCATTTTCAATATGAGGATTTTGCAGGACATCTGCTAAAAATTCTATTCCTTTTTGAAGTAAAGGCTCTGAGTCCCTTAAAAACTTTTCGTTGGCGATTTCCACGGACATGCTGACCACGTGGTATTCACCTTTTTTACCTAAATCCGTAAAAAAGTTAGCACCATATAATTCATCCAGGTAGGATCTTAATTCCGTTGTACTCGGATAGGTCTTTGTACTACTTTGCATTACATGAGGGAGTAATCCGCGTAAGGTCACTGTTTCTTGATCTAAAGGAGCTTTCATTTTCAAAATCAGACTGTTGGTTTTATACTTATCCGTTTGAACGATATGTAGCGTGTACCCCTGTTTCTTTTTTACTACTTCATTTATGGCTGTCATCGTACCGTCCTCCTTAGTTCCACACTTCCGTCATTTTTGAAATCAAAAAAGTTATAAACACCTTTATTGTGCGGTATTTATGTATAACTATACATGTTGTGATATGTTGATTTCAAGCATCTTCCTCTATTGGAAAAATACCCATAGAGTAAACTAGTATATGTATAGAAAATATTCAATATGTTTCATTTTTTGTGCAGACAAAAAAGGTATCCCGAATGTCGGGATACCTTTTACTGATTGGTGCTTATGTTCTGATTAACGATTTCCTTTAATATACGGTGTACCAAGTGCTTTAGGTGCATCTGCACGGCCAATGAATCCTGTAAGTGCAAGGATTGTTAGTACATATGGTGCGATTAGCAGATATACACTCGGAATGTTTTCAAATAATGGAATACTTGATCCAATGATACTTAAGCTTTGTGCGAACCCAAAGAATAATGCTGCACCCATTGCGCCAAGGGGATGCCACTTACCGAAGATCAAAGCTGCTAAGGCCATGAATCCCTGCCCGCTTATGGTAGCATGACTAAAGTCTGAGGAAATGGACTGGGCATATACTCCTCCACCCACTCCTGCAAAAGCCCCGGAAATGATTACGCCGATATAGCGCATTTTCGTTACGTTGATACCCATTGTGTCTGCAGCCATTGGATGCTCACCTACGGAACGCAATCTGAGACCGAATGGAGTCTTAAACATAATGAACCAAACGATGACGGACACAAGAATGGCTACAAATGGTGGCCAATAAGTGTTGGAGAAGAAAATATCACCGATCACCGGAATTTTGTTAAGTAATGGTACATCCACTTTTCCAAAACCTTCTGAAATGATGTCTGTTTGACCCTTTCCATAAATACGTTTGACTAAGAAAAGGGTTAAACCGATGGCAAGCAGATTGATTGCCACTCCGGAAACTACCTGATCGGCACGGAATGTTATCGAGGCAACCGCATGGAGTACGGCAAGTAACGCACCCATGACCATCGCTATTAGCAGGGCCACCCAAGGTGTTGCCGCACCGAATGTGTCGGCAAACGCTAGATTGAAAACAATACTTGAGAAAGCTCCAATGACCATTAATCCTTCAAGCCCGATGTTAACCACACCAGAACGTTCAGAGAACGCTCCTCCTAACGCAGTGAAAATAAGTGGTGATGCCCACAATAATGTTGATGGAATAAGGATTGTTAAGATATCGATAAAGCCCACTTATTTCACCCCCTTCTTACTAAATCGTTGAATCAGATAACGAATCATATAACCCGATGCTACAAAGAAAATAATAAGGGCAATGATAATGTCTACCAGTTCATTTGGAATACCTGCTTCAAGAGGCATATTTAACGCCCCTACTTTGAGTCCTCCAAATAATAATGCTGCGAACACAACACCAATGGCAACATTCCCCCCTAATAGTGCTACAGCGATCCCATCAAATCCGACCCCTGTAAATCCTCCTTTAATCGAGGCGTACCCAAATGTTCCCAAACCTTCCATGGCACCTGCGAGTCCGGCAAATGCTCCGGAGATGACCATAGAAAGAATGATGTTTCCATTTACGTTCATTCCTGCGTATTGAGAAGCATGCTGGTTAAACCCTACGGAACGCAGTTCATATCCACGTGTGGTTTTTTCTAAAAGGAACCACATGATAAATACACAGGCGAGAGCAATGAAGATCCCCCAATGCAGTCTTGAATAATCCGTTAATGCCTCAAAGAATGGAGACTTTAATGATGCCGTCTCTGCGATATAGTCCGTACGATCTTTACGTTCCGTCAATACATCACGGATAATCGCATTCGTTACGTGAAGTGCAATATAGTTCATCATGATCGTAACAATTACTTCGTGTACACGGTATCTTGCTTTCAGTAATCCTGGAATGAAGCCCCAGAATGCGCCGGCAAATGCCGCTGCGATTACAGCAAGCGGTAAGTGGATGATCTTTGGTAACTCATCGAAAGCAACTCCAACCCATACCGCGGCAAGCCACCCTACAATCAGTTGTCCTTCGACCCCGATATTGAATAATCCGGTTCTGAATGCAAAGGCAACAGCCAATCCTGCCAGAATGTACGGAGTCACTTGACGAACCGTTTCCCCTACATAGTAGATCTCTCCGAAAATACCTTGCCAAAGTGCAGAGTATCCTGCAATTGGATCATATCCGCTCACAAGCATAATAATGGTTCCGACAATAATTCCTAAAAGGACCGAAATAACCGGGATTAATATATTTGTTAATCGATTAGACATGTTCGTTCTCCCCCGCTTCCTTCCTCTTCGAACCAGCCATCAGTAGTCCAAGTTCTTGTTCGGTTGTTTCTTTTGGATTCACAATTGCTACAATTTGCCCTTCATAAATGACCGCGATACGGTCACTTACATTCATGATTTCATCCAATTCAAATGAAAGTAACAGTACGGCTTTCCCGTTATCCCGCTGCTCGATCAGGCGCTTGTGAATGAACTCGATTGCCCCTACATCGAGACCGCGGGTAGGCTGGGCAGCAATCAACAGATCCGGATCACGATCGACTTCCCGACCGATGATCGCTTTTTGCTGATTTCCACCAGATAGTGCCCTGGCAAGGGTATATTCAGAAGGTGTCCTTACATCAAACTCTGAAATTAGCTTTCTCGCTTGATTGTAAATATTCTTATAGCTTAATACCCCTTTATTTGAATAAGGCTTTTGGTAATAGGTTTGTAGAACCATATTTTCACCGATTGGAAAATCCAGAACTAAACCATGTTTGTGACGATCCTGAGGAATATGACCTACACCTGTTTCATAAATCTTGCGCGGTTTCATATTGGCTATTTCTTTTCCATTCAGCTTAATCGACCCACTATTCACTTTGTATAACCCTGTAATCGCTTCAATCAGTTCACTTTGACCGTTCCCATCAACTCCCGCAATACCAAGGATCTCCCCGGCTTTCACTTCCAGGTTCAACCCCTTTACAACGGAAACATTGCGGTGATCTTTTACGTTCAAATCTCTAATTTCGAGCACATTGTCAGTAGGGATGGCTTCCTTCTTCTCAGTCTTAAAGGTTACTTCACGTCCTACCATCAGACTGGCAAGATGATTCGGATCGGTTTCTGATACCTGCACTGTCCCGATCCCTTTTCCTTTTCTGATAACGGTTACATTATCACACACTTCCATAATCTCTTTTAGCTTATGAGTGATAAGAATGATAGACTTGCCTTCTTGAATAAGCGTTTTCATGATTTGAATAAGCTCTTTGATTTCTTGTGGGGTCAGTACCGCCGTAGGCTCATCGAAGATCAGAATTTCTGCACCACGATAAAGTGTTTTCAAAATCTCAACACGCTGCTGCATTCCAACTGAAATTTCAGAAATTTTAGCGGAAGGATCCACTTTTAAACCGTATCTTTCTGAGATTTCCAAAATATCCTTCTCTGCCTTTTTAATATCCACTGTGGCACCGGACTTCGGCTCTCTTCCGAGAATAATATTTTCTGTTACTGTAAAGGTATCAACGAGCATAAAGTGCTGATGAACCATTCCGATCCCTAAGTCATTGGCAATATTGGGATTGGTGATGTTTACTTTCTGCCCCTTTACACGAATTTCTCCTTGTTCAGGCTGATAAAGTCCAAATAAAACATTCATCAGTGTAGACTTACCTGCTCCATTTTCACCTAGAAGCGCATGAATTTCACCTTTTTTGAGCTGGAGGGTAATATTATCGTTTGCTACGATGCCAGGAAATTCTTTGCGAATATTCAGCATCTCAATTACATAATCCATTGCTAATCACTCCTTGCATAGGCTAGGGATATTTATCTAGTAGTTAGAGGTCAGACCTTAAGACTCTAGAAAAAAAAGGGTTTCCCCGATTAAAACTCTAAATGAAAGATAGAAAGAAGTTTCTATACTTCAATTAAATTTTTAATTATTATGAATATTCCTTTTATAAAAGGGATAAGAGGCCGGCTATCCTTGGCCCCCTTATCCCTGTTCAATTAGTTAGCTGAGAATGAATTTGCTGCATCTAAAGATTCAGGAACAGTGATTTCCCCACTCTTGATCTTTTCTTTCCATTCATCAACTTTAGTCATAACTTCGTCTTTGTTAGAAAGCTCTTCGTTCAGCTCAGCTAATCCAACACCCTCTTCGTTAAGACCGTAAGAGATAACTTCTCCACCCGGGAAGTTTCCTTCTTTTGCTTTATTAGCAAGATCCAGAACCGCATTATCTACACGTTTTAAAGAAGAAGTTAAGATGATATTATGATCCCCGACTTTACCTTCTGCTGATTGGTCGGAGTCAACTCCGATTGCCCAAAGCTCACGGGAAGGATCTTTTTCTTTTAAGTCACGTGCTTCTTTGAACAATCCATTACCTGTACCACCAGCTGCATGGAAGATAACGTCTACATCTTGTGAGTACATCTTAGACGCGATTGTTTGACCAAGTTCAGCTTTGTCGAATGCACCTGCATAATCTGCAACGATTTCCGCTTCGGGATTCACTGATTTAACACCAGCAATGAAGCCGGAGTGGAAACGCTCGATTACTGGAATTTCCATTCCACCAAGGAAACCGATTTTGTTCGTTTTCGTTGCCAGTCCAGCAGCAACCCCCGCAAGGAATGAACCTTCTTGCTCTTTGAATGTGATACTCGCAACGTTTGGCTGATCTACAACAGCATCAACAATTGCAAAGTGAGAATCTTTTTGTTGTTGTGCAATATCATTGATTGCACCTTCCATAAGGAAGCCGATACCATATACTAAGTCAAAGTCTTGACGAGCTAATGTGTTTAAGTTAGTAGCATAGTCAGCATCAGATTGTGATTGTAAGTAGTCATAACCTTCCTTACCTTTTTCTAAGTCGTGCTCTTCACCGAAAGCTTTTAAACCTTCCCAAGCAGATTGGTTGAAAGATTTGTCATCTACTCCACCAACATCTGTAACCATTGCTACTGTAAACTGATCTTCTTTTTTGTTACCTTCACCACTAGATGCACCTTCTTTGTCCTCGCTTGTTCCACAAGCACCTAATAATGTACCTGCAGCTAGAACAAATGACAACGCTAAACCAATTTTACGTTTTTTCACCTAGAGTACCCCCTAATATTGTAATAAATTAGTAGAAAGATGGATTGTTGTTATACACGCTTTCTTAATACGTGGAAGCTAAATTTGTCTGACCGAAAATAGTTTACTGAGTACAGAATCGGCTCATCGTTTTCATCAAAGTGCATTTGCTTTAAAACGAGTAGTGCCGTTTCTGGTTCACAATTTAGAATAGGGGAGATTTTATCGTGATAGCCCATAGGTTCTATTTGTGCAACAGCATGAGTGATTCTCTTATTCTCGCGTTTCTCCAAAACGGTGAAAATCGAATTATCTTCATGGGTGAAATTCCTCGGCATAATCTTTTCAGGAATTTTGTCTACACAATACACAACCGGTTCCCCGTTTGCAGTACGAACCCTTTCAATCAGTATCACGTCGTCCTCTTCATTGCAAGTAAACCTCTTCACATCATCCTCCGTAGCTTCTTGAGTCGTTGAGCTTAAGAAAATGGTCCCTGGCTCCATACCGGCCTGCTTAATCATGTTCGTTACACTGTTCAGCTGCTCAATACCAGAAGTAAAGAGCGGTTTAGCGTTTACAAATGTACCTACCCCATGACGTCGTACGATGACACTTTCTTCCTCAAGAATTCTGAGAGCTTCACGGAGAGTAGCCCTACTCACACCTAGTTGTTTGGAGAGATCAAATTCAGACGGGAGTTTTTCTTTTTCTTTGTATATTCCCGCTTCGATATCTTTCTTCAAACGGTCTATCACTTGTAAGTATAAATGTCGATTGTCTGTCTTTATTGTCACTGGAACCACCACCAAATTTTCTCAAGACATCAGACCTCTGATGTATATCTTTCCTACTAATCGAAAATACTATAACACTTTTCTTTTCATAAATAAATAGCATTGTGTGATTTTGTCGAAAAAATCGACTAGAATGACAATTTAGTACCCTTATTTGTAAAAAAATAGTAAATAAATTAGGTTGAATAGGCTTTCAAGGGGTTATTTTACATATAATTTACAATAAGGTTGTTATCAATTATCAATCTTTACAAAATTAAAACAACGGCATTACAATTGTAAACGCTTTTAATAGTATAACACATTGGTGGATAAACTAGAATAACATCATTTGAAACGTATACATTTTGAGATTTCTTCCTTGATTTCTACATAAAAAAGGTGTGTTATCCCATTCAGTTTGAATAGGGTAACACACCTTTTTTTAAGAGCTTTGCTCTTCTGAAGGTTTACCGATCAAAACGGTTCGCGGTTTACTTCCTTCATAAGGTCCAACGACTCCTCTTACTTCCATCTCATCAATCAATCGTGCTGCTCTTGTATAACCAACTCTAAATCGTCTTTGAAGCATGGAAACGGAAGCTGTTTGCATTTCAGCGATCAACTGAACTGCATCATTATAAAGTTCGTCCTCAGCTTCGCCCGTTTTCTCATCTTCTTGTATCTCATCTGGAATCATTTCTTCCTGATACTGTGCCTTTTGTTGAGAAATGACAAAATCAACGATTTCTTCCACTTCTTCATCAGATAAAAAGGCTCCTTGTACCCTTGTAGGCTTTGATGCGCCTACAGGCATGAAGAGCATGTCTCCTCTACCCAATAGTTTTTCTGCACCACCGGAATCCAGGATGGTTCTGGAATCGATTTGTGATGATACGGCAAACGCAATCCTGGATGGTATATTCGCTTTGATGACCCCTGTAATAACATCCACAGAAGGACGCTGAGTCGCAATAATTAAATGGATCCCTGCGGCACGTGCCATCTGTGCGAGTCTTGTAATAGCGTCTTCTACATCGTTTGAAGCAACCATCATTAAATCAGCTAGCTCATCCACAATCACCACAATGTATGGAAGCAGCGGCTGCTTTTCTTCGTTCTCAAGATTCTGTCTCTTAACGTAGTCGTTGTAGCCTTCAATATTCCTTGTTCCTGTGTGAGAGAACAATTCATATCTCCGCTCCATTTCACTTACAACCTTTTTTAGTGCCTGTGAAGCTTTCTTTGCATCAGTTACAACGGGAGCCAATAGGTGCGGTACCCCATTGTATACATTCAATTCAACCATCTTTGGATCTATCATCATGAGCTTAACTTCATGTGGTTTAGCTCTCATTAGAATACTCGTGATGATTCCATTAATACAGACACTCTTTCCGCTTCCAGTGGCCCCGGCTACAAGCAAGTGAGGCATTTTATTCAATTCTGCAAGTACGGCTTCTCCCGTTATATCCCTCCCTAACCCAATTTGGAGCTTGGCATCCGGTTTATTATGTTCCTTGGCTTCAAGGACCTCTCTTAAAGACACCATGGCCACTTCTGAGTTCGGAACTTCAATACCGATAGCCGATTTCCCCGGAATAGGAGCTTCGATTCGGATATCTTTAGCCGCAAGAGCCAAGGCTAAATCATCACTAAGGTTTACGATGCGGCTTACTTTCACACCTACATCCGGGTGAACTTCATACTTGGTGACGGCCGGACCTAAGTGAACTTGTGTAACTTTCGCTTTTACCCCGAAGCTTTGGAAGGTTCTTTCAAGTTTGGCTGCGTTGGCATGAATCAGTTGATATTCATTACTCTGATCTGTTTTTCTAGGAGTCTTTAATAACGAAATAGAAGGTAGTTTATAATCCTTATTTTCTACTTCAGTAAACGTAATTGGTGGTGCAGAATCCGCTTCTCCATCTGAATCGGGTTTATCTTTAGCGGCAGCATCGTCTTTTTCACCATTCATTCCCGCTCCTGAAGTGGATGGTTCTTCTTTAGTCTGATTCCCTCCGTATGCACGTTCAGCGAAGTTTGAGATAATCGGTTCTCTCGTTTCCTCTTCCTGAGGCAGTTGAGTTTCAACCGTTTTCTCCTGCTTCACAGGAACTTCTTTCTTTTTCTTTTCTTTCACTTCTTTTTTCTTTGACTGATCTTCTCTCCAGTCACTCATATCTTGTTTGAATGCCGACCATTGCCCGCTTAAGAATGCACCAAAGCGCTTTCCTGCTCTTCCCAGCACATCCCCGATGGATTTACCTGTCACTAGTATGATTCCGATCAATATGAATGTTGCACTAACAATCCTTGCTCCTTGGGAGTCAAATAGAAAATAAGAAAGGGCAAATAGAATGCTCCCTATCATTCCCCCACCAAGGTCCGATGTACTCGTTTCCCCGCTTACATCCATCCAATACAAATCCCATGTATTCATGATGACACTTGGATTATCGAAAGAACCATCATTGGAGAGCAAATCAAATAATTTCACATGACTCAATAGCAAGAAGCTCGCAATGATGATGTAAATCCCAATGAGTCGGCGACTAAATAACATAGGAATCTCCCGTTTAATCATGAGGTACCCAGCTACATACAGCATCCACAGGAGGGCAACCATATACCATTCACCAAGAAAGAATCGATAGAAATATACCACTGCTTTCCCTACAGCTCCAAGCTCTATGATTGAAATCAAACTGAGGGCAGCAAGGATCATTCCTGTAATTTCATATTTAATGGTTTGTTTTAAGGTTGAACTCGTTGCAGATCGTTTTTTTCTTCTTTTTCGTTTTGCCAATCCAATTCACCTAAATTCTATTGAAGTCTTTCTTCATATGTACATAAAGATGAAGAAAGGGCTGATCCTTTGGGGCAATCTATGTGCCTAAGGTGTCAGACCCTTCCCGTTTAACTTAAAGTATCATTATGATTATCTCTTCCAGTAATATTATAGCATAACCACTATTTCGGGAAAATCCTCTTTCTCGCTTAATTATTGATAAATTCACCTGGGCAAATCTGATTATCTAGATAATGTGCAGGATCACTACTCATGACCCTCACAATACGATACCGGTTATCCTCCTGCTGAACAAGGATAGGAACACCCTGATATTCCATCATCATTTGACCACTGAATTCACTTGCATCAGTTGGAAATACAAGATCATTGGGAACGACTGTATAAAGGATCATTGTACTAAGCCCTCTTGTTGATCCGATTGCTTTTTCATCTCAATTAACTCGTTAATCTTTTTAATGGCTGTCCCAATGCCCCCGATCCCATCTATCAGGCCGTATTCGACGGCATCGTCACCTACCACATTCGTACCGATATCCCGTGTGAGGTTTCCTTTTGCAAACATCAGGTCTTTAAAATCATCTTCCGATATATTACTGTGCTTCGTTACGAAACTAACTACCCGATCCTGCATTTTATCCAAATACTCGAATGTCTGGGGTACGCCGATCACCAACCCTGTCAATCGAACCGGGTGGATTGTCATTGTAGCAGTGCTCGCAATGTACGAGAAATCGCATGATACGGCAATCGGTACACCAATACTATGTCCTCCCCCCAACACAACAGATACTGTAGGTTTAGAAAGTGAAGCGATCATTTCAGAAATAGCGAGTCCCGCTTCCACGTCTCCACCTACCGTATTTAGTATTACCACCAAGCCCTCTATTTTAGGATTTTGCTCAATGGCTACTAGCTGTGGAATAACATGTTCATATTTTGTTGTTTTATTTTGTGGAGGAAGCTGCATATGCCCTTCTATTTGTCCTACAATCGTCAAGCAATGGATATTGGAATCCTGAGAGAGTTGCGGGACATTTGTTTGCCCTAATTGCTGTATCTTTTCCATTAACCCTGATGGTTTATCTTTATTATCCTCGCCTTTATTTGGCTGATCCTGCATACGTTCATGATTTTCTTCCATGAAAAACATCTCCTTTTCATTTCCATTCTCTTGTTATTATTTTAATAAGGGAGTGTTTTCATACTTTATACTTTGGGATCAAATAAAAAACGGAGGCTATCTGTTAATAACAAATAGCCTCACGCATTAAACTTCCATGATGATCGGTAATATCATTGGTCTTCTTCGTGTTTTGTTGAATAAATAGTAATTAAGCTGATCTCTGATATCCTGTTTAATGGTTGTCCATTCAAAAGAGCCCTTTTGTAGGTAAGAATGTACTACATCCGTTACGATGCTTCCAGCTCCTTCAATCAATTCTTCCGACTCCCTCACATAAACGAAGCCGCGTGAAATAATTTCAGGACCTGACACGATCGATTTGGATCTGCGGTTAATCGTTACAACGACGGTAAAGACACCGTCTTCTGATAATAGTTTACGATCGCGAAGGACGATATTCCCTACGTCCCCTACACCAATTCCATCGATTAACACATTCCCGGCCTGCACCCGACCGCTCATTCTCATCTTCCCATCCTTGTATTGAAGCACATCTCCTTTATCCAAAATGAAAATTTGCTTATACGGAAGTCCGATGTCGTGAGCGATCTGGGTATGCGCCACCAGCATTTTGTACTCACCTTGAATTGGGATAAAATACTTCGGCTTCATGATATTTAACATGAATTTTAGATCTTCCTGACTCCCATGCCCTGAAACATGAACTTTCTTATTAGCGGTCAAAACGTTTGCTCCTGCTCTATAAAGCATGTCAATGGTCTTTCCTGCAATGACTTCCATGCCAGGCGAAGGTGAAGCCGTAATCAGGACTGTATCTCCTTCTTCTATATTCACAAGACGATGGGATCGTTTTGACATCCGCTGCAAGGCTTCAAATGGTTCTCCTTGTGTTCCGGTGGCAATGATGACGACTTCATCTTTTGGATAATCACCAATCTCATCCATTCCGATAATCATCTCATCCCGGACGTGAAGATAACCTAATTTCAACGCTACATCATATACTCTCTTCAAACTCTTACCCACCACGACCACTTTACGGTTATTTTGATCTGCAGCGTCAAAAACTTGCTGTAATCGAATTAAATTGGATGCATAGCAAGCTACTATAACTCTTCCGGATGCCATACGTAAAGCGTCTGTTATATGTTGTTCAATGACGGCCTCGGATGTTGTATAGCCAGGTCTCTCCGCTTCTTTGCTGTCAGACAACAAACAAAGCACACCTTTTTCACCGATTTGAGCCATTTTGCCTAAATCCGGTCGATAAAGATGTTTAGCAGATTGATCGAATTTGAATTCCCCGGTATGTACGATGACTCCTTCAGATGTATGTATACATACACCAACTGAATCCGGAATACTATGTGTGGTTTTAAAGAACGTTACATTCACTCCATCAAAAGTGAGATGGCTATCTGAGTGAATCGTATAGAATTTCACATCTTCCCTGACATTTTCATCCTTCAATCGTGCCTTTACAAGAGCATTCGTTAAACGGGTGCCGTAAACAGGTGCTTTAATCTTATTGAGTACGTATGAAATCGCTCCAATACTATCCTCATGTCCATGAGTCAAAAAGATCCCTTTCACACGTTCTTTATTTTCGATCAAGTATTGAATGTCTGGTATGACGATATCAATTCCCAGCATTTCATTTTCAGGGAACATCAGCCCTGCGTCAACCACGAAAATTTCATGATCCACTTCGATCACGTACATGTTCTTCCCAATTTCTCCTACTCCTCCGAGCGGTATGATCTTTATACTTTCATTCTTTGTCTTACTCACATTATGTCCTCCTATGCTGTGCCTTTCCCGATCTTCAATCAGTTACGTTTATTATACTTGATAATATTTTGGGAGTACAACCAATTTTATCCTTCCTATATTAAGATTAGGAAAAAGACTGCATTCATTTTTACTACATTACTATTTCGATACTATGTGACTAAATCCTTCTTCTTGAAAATAAATTAATCTATTACTGATTTCAGGGGCTTTTCCTTTCCATAATAAAAGACTGTGAAGGATGGCCTTCACAGTCTTTTATTTAAGATAATACCTGTAACAATTGAGACAGCTTTGCTCTTTCCACTTCAGTTAGTGGAATTAATGGTAAGCGGACAGATCCGACGTCGAGACCCTTCATTTGCAGGGCCGTTTTAACCGGTGTCGGGTTCGGGCTTGTAAATAACCCTTTCATGACTGGTAGAAGTTTTTGATGCAGACCGGCTGCCTTTAAAAGGTTTCCTCCTGTAAATGCAGCAACCATCTCTTGCATTTCGTTTCCGATGATATGCGAGGCTACAGATACGATTCCAGTTCCACCTATTGACAATACAGGGAGAGTAAGTCCGTCATCACCACTGTATAGCATAAAGTCGTCTGATGTATGTGAAATGATTTCAGTCATGCTGTCCAAGTCTCCGCTTGCTTCTTTAACAGCTACAATGTTTTCAATCTCTGATAATCGAATGATCGTTTCCGGAGAAACATTGACGCTTGAACGTCCAGGGATATTATATAGCATGACAGGTAAGGTTGTTGATTCAGCAATCGCCTTAAAATGCTGGAACAACCCTTCCTGACTAGGCTTATTATAGTATGGAGCCACCAGCATGATGGCATCTACGCCTGCCTCTACCGCCTTTTTGGTTAGTTCGATTGACGCGTGGGTGTTATTGCTTCCCGTGCCGGCAATGACAGGTACTCTTCCATTTACTACTTTTACTACATGACGAAATAAAGCAATCTTTTCTTCTTTTGTTAAAGTCGGAGACTCACCAGTGGTCCCGGCTACTACTAAAGAATCTGATCCATTATCAATCAGATACTGAATTAATTGGGTCGTCTTTGTGAAATCGATATTTCCTTTACGGTCAAATGGGGTAACCATTGCCGTAGAAACGCGGCCAAAATTCAATCTAGTCACTCTCCTCTTATGTTTATCCTACCCTGAATGTAGCGGTTCTCTCTTGTAGTTGAAACGTATCATGAAGTGCATTAATCGCATTAATCAGGTCCATCTCTTTCACCAGAACCCAAATAGTCGTATGACTATCTGCAGACTGGAGGATTCGAATTCCTTCGTTGGACAGAGAAGATACGATGGCTGAAGTTACACCAGGAACACCCGTCATCCCGGCTCCAACTACTGAAATCTTGGCACACTCTGACTCTACAATAGGTTTATGACCTATTTTTTTTAAAACTGAAATTGCATCTTCTGCCAGGGATGATGCAACAGTATAAACAACTCCCCTTGGCGAGATGTTAATGAAGTCAACACTTATACCTTCTTTAGCCATCGCTTTAAAAACTTCAGCTTGAAGATTGTATTGGTCTTCCTTAGCGAAAACTTTTATTTGCGTCAGGTTGGGTACATGAGCGATTCCTGTTACGGGATGACTCCGGAATTCTTTGTGTGCTTTCGTATTTTCAAGTGTTGTCACTAGCGTCCCTTCACCATTTGAATAAGTAGAACGGATCCGGATTGGAACATTTGAATTCATCGCAATTTCAACAGCTCTTGGATGAATCACCTTAGCCCCCTGATATGCCATATTACAAACTTCATTATAAGAAACAACCGTAATAGGTCTCGCTTTCGATGAAATGCGGGGATCGGCAGTCATGACCCCTTCAACGTCGGTGAAAATATCGATGAATTCAGCTTTTAATGCCACTCCTAAAGCAGAAGCTGAAGTATCACTTCCCCCTCTGCCGATCGTGGTGACATCACCATCTTTCGTTGCACCTTGAAAGCCCGCTACCACCACTGCATCGTGTTCTTCAAGCTCTTTGACCAAACGGCTGCATCGCATTTCCAAAATCTTAGCATTATTAAAATCATTATTGGTTCGGAATCCCGCTTGAGCCCCAGTCAACGCGGTTGAGCGGATTCCATGTTCAAGAAGCATATTAGAGAAGACCAGGCTGGAAATGATTTCTCCACACGATAATAATAAGTCTTGCTCTCTCTTACTTATTGAAGTATTTCTGCCACCGATAAGTGATAATAGGGAGTCAGTAGCGTAAGGTTCACCTTTTCTTCCCATTGCTGAAACGACTACCACCACTTTATATCCCTTATCAATCGCTTGCATAGTGTGGGCAAGTGCCTTTAAGCGACTTGCCTCATCACGTACAGACGTTCCACCAAATTTTTGAACGATCACTTTCATGACTACACCTCATTGTCATATGTTCAAGAGGTATGTGAGAATGAATAGTGGAAATAAATAGATCTAGAGCTGAAATGGTCCCTCTTCGTTATTTAATTATACCAAGTTTCATTAGGCTTTCTGCGATTTGAACCGAGTTCCAAGCCGCCCCCTTAAGTAAGTTGTCAGACACAACCCACATATGGAAGCCCTTGTCTTCATCAAGATCTTTACGCACCCTGCCAACAAATACATCCGGTTTTCCTACTGCATGTGCAGGCATCGGATAAATCTGTTCTTCCGGGACGTCTTCTAAAGTGACTCCAGGAGCATCTTTTAACAGTGCATGGATATCATTCACTGTTACAGAACCCTTCTCAATTTCAATATATACACTTTCTGAGTGACCTGTTACAACTGGTAATCTAACGCATGTCGCAGATACCTTCAATGACGGCATATGCATAATTTTTTTTGTTTCATTGATCATTTTCATTTCTTCGAATGTAAAGCCATTCTCCTGGAATTTATCAATTTGAGGAATGGCGTTATATGCTATCTGATAATGCTTTTTATCGCCTTTTACAGGTAGCACACTCGGCTCAAATGTTTCTCCGGACAATATGGCTTGTGATTGCGCGTTAAGCTCATCAATGGCCACTGCACCTGCTCCTGAAACGGCTTGATAGGTTGAAACGATTACTTTTGATAACCCATATTGTTTACGGATCGGTTCAAGTGCTGCCACCATCTGGATCGTAGAACAGTTAGGATTCGCAATGATGCCTTTATGAAGTTTGATATCTTCTTCATTCACCTCTGGAACAACAAGAGGAACATCCGGGTCCATTCGGTATGCACTTGTATTGTCTACGACGATAGCTCCACGTTTAACGGCTTCAGGAGCAAGAAGTTTGGATACACTACCCCCTGCACTAAATAAAGCGATGTCTACCCCTTCAAAACTCTCGGGCTTAGCTTCTTCAACCGTCCATTCTTTCCCTTTAAAGGTAACGGTGGACCCGGCTGAACGGGCTGAAGACAATAATGTCAATCGTTTTATTGGAAAGTCCCTTTTTTCTAATGTTTCAAGCATTTGTTGTCCAACTGCACCTGTGGCACCGACAACCGCTACATGTAATCCCATTGTATTCAAAATCTTCTCTCCTTCCAACCATTCAGTATCCTCATAGCAGGTATACCTTTTAGTCTATTACTATAATAAAGAATATTTTAACATAAACAATTATTCGACAATAGGGAATTTTATATTTATGCCTTGATTATTTTCATTTACTAATAAATTTATATAATTATACATGAAAAGAAGGCCATCGTAACAGTGCAAGTTGATAGCCTTCTCCATCTATTAATCTAAATATCTTTCGATTACGACAGGCTGAAGCTGTCTTCCTTCAATAGCTGCTTCTATGGTTTCCTGAATAAGTGTCATTCTGGCTACCATTGATTTCGGTTTGCTTTCAGGTGCATCCTGCCCAAATGGGATAAAGTATATATCTTTAGTTGATATTAATCTCATTAGGTTTACACCGTTTAAACCAAGAGCATCATTTGTCGAAATCCCCAGTACTACAGGACGGTGATTACGAAGAGTCGCTTTAGCAGCCATTAACACCGGAGAATCTGTCATGGCATTTGCGAATTTACTCATTGAATTTCCTGTAAGGGGAGCGATCACCATACAATCCAATGGAATTTTAGGACCAAGTGGTTCTGCCTTAACGATTGAATCGATTACCCTATGACCTGTAACGTCCTCAATTCGCTTAATCCAGTCTTCTCCTTTACCGAATCTCGTTTCCGTATTCATAACAGTTGAAGTAACAATCGGCATCACTTCTGCACCGTTATTCACTAATCGTTCGATTTCCGGGAATACGGCATCATACGTACAATGAGAACCTGTCAGACCAAACCCGATTCGTTTTCCTTTCACACTCATGATGAACTCTCCTTTCCTAAATCAAGATCTTCCTCTAACAATTGACAAAGTACATTTGCCAGTATCTGGCCAGCTGTCTTAGGTGCCACGATCCCAGGCAATCCCGGGGCTAACAATGCTTTTATTCCCCTCTTTTCTGCATAACGAAAATCTGTACCTCCAGGCTTTGAAGCCAAATCGATTATTAATGTATGAGCTGGCATTTTGGCTATCACAGCAGCCTTTACTATATGCACTGGAATTGTGTTAATACATATATCACAATTCTCAACCTCTTTTTCTAAGTTATCCAAGTGGAATGGCTCTAAGCCCATTTCAGTCACCCTAGCCAGATGCTCACTTTTCCGAGCGCCAACCTTCACCTTTCCGCCTAAGTGATGAAACGTTCTAGCAACACTCATACCTACCCTACCCAGACCCAATATGACAATCGTAGATCCATGAATCGTAAAGTCTGTATGCTGAATAGCCATCATAATCGTTCCCTCTACTGTAGGAATAGAATTATAAATGGCAACATCGTCTCTCTCAAACAACTGAACAAGTTTCCGATTCGTTGAAGACATTATTTCATCCAAATACTTATTACTAATTCCTGAATAGATCGCACAGTGCTCTGGCGTCTGAGACACAACTTCTTCTGTTAAAACGATTTTCTCATTGGAGAAAATCGTATCAATTTCCCCTTGTAGATTCGTGCCTGGTACAGGTAAGATTATGGCGTCAATCATTGAAAAGTCCACTTCATCGAGCTTTTCTTTTGTAGCCCCTGTAAAGGCATGATCTAATTGTTCAAAACCTACGAGTGAGATCTTTGCATCCAACTCAGTAAGCTTCCGAATAATCTCAAGTTGACGAGCATCTCCGCCTAGAACTGCGATCTGCATTCCGGTCAGCATCACTGATTTCACCTACTTTTTTACATAATCGCTATTCTAAATCCCTTTTCACTTCAACAGTGTATGTTGCACATACCTAATGGGTGAGAAGAAAAGCAGGAAGAGACTGTTTAGAATATGGGATTGTTTTTGTAATGGAGGGGTTGTAAAAGGTTAGGTGGGGATATTGATCGTACTCCAATTTCATCCAAGTCGTACAATTTGGATGTTCACATTACACTGATTTCTTCAATCATGTTAGAGAAACACTCTTTTTAAATTTAAGCAAAATAAAAAAACGGGGTCGCCCCGTTTCAATAGACTGTCTATTTCGTTATTCATCCGATACTTCCAGGATGATCATATCAGCTCCGATTGTTCTGATTTGATGCCATGGTACCCGTATTTCCCCACCTTGCTTTCGCAGCCATTTACCTGTCGGAATGATAAGGGCATTAATACTTCCTGACTTATCATTGAATTCAAGGTCGGTTTGCCCCAGAATACCAAGTCGCTCTGCTTTTTTATAATCGACTATTTCTTTTCCGCTTAACTCGCTTAACCTCATGAAGGTTTCCTCCTTAAAAAAGCTCTGTACTACAATGTATACACTGTCCACTTTTTTTAGAAGAAATTCTTCGTTTTTCCATCCAATGTGATGTTTCAATCAAAGAAAGCAGACTTAAGCAGTCTGCTTTTCCTGTTATTTCCTCATATTTTGAGGAAGATTCCCTTCCGGACTGATGAGGGATATTGCATAATCATCTTTAAAGATATCAAGGGCTAGCTGATTTACTTTGTCCATTGTTACGCCGTCGATTTCTTCGACAATCTCATCCAGCGTACGGTGGCGTTTTAGAAGCAGCTCATTTTTCCCGTTACGACTCATCCGGCTATTCGTACTTTCTAAGCTCAACATAAGGTTACCCTTTAATTGCTCTTTGCTGTTTAATAATTCTTTAGAAGTTATACCATCATCTTTTAGGGCTTGAAGAGTGCTATCGATCGTATCAAATAATTGATCTAACTGATTGGCCCCTGTTCCTCCATAAATAGTAACCATTCCGCTATCTTCATATGCGGAATGATAAGAAAACACGGAATACGCAAGTCCCCTTTGTTCACGAACCTCTTGAAACAGACGGGATGACATACTGCCACCTAACACGTTGTTTAATACGATCAAGTTATAGATGTCCGGATGCCCGATTTGCAGGCCGTCAAATCCTAAGCATAAATGTGCTTGTTCTGTATCTTTTTTCCGGGCAAGTTTATTGGTGTGGAAGGCAGGCTTCACACGGTCCTCAGGTCCTTTACCCCCTTCATAAGATCCGAATAGCTTCTCGACTTCTTTGATGAATGATTCATCCACATTTCCCGCTACAGACACCACTACTTGATCCGGGGTGTACATGTCATGCATGTACTCTTTCAATTTAGCTTGATTGAATGAGTTCAGTGTTTCTTCCGTTCCCAGAATCGGATAGCCGAGTGGATGCTCTTCATAGATTGCCTTGCTCAATAAGTCATGAACAATATCATCAGGTGTATCTTCATACATCTTAATTTCTTCATACACTACATTTTTTTCTTTATTCAATTCCTCTTCAACATAGGTAGAGTTAAAGAACATATCAGAAAGTGTATGTAAAGCATAATCCGCATGATTGTCCAATACTTTTGCATAATAGCAGGTGTATTCCTTTGAAGTAAATGCATTGACCTGTCCGCCGATGCTGTCAAAGGACTCTGCTATTTCACGGGCTGTTTTCGTTTTTGTTCCTTTGAAAAACATATGTTCCAAAAAATGGGATATCCCGTTATTTTGTTCCGATTCATTTCGCGAGCCGGTTCCAATCCAGACCCCAATCGCTACAGAACGGACGTGAGGTATTTCCTCCAGCACGATTCTTAGTCCATTTTGGCATGTATATTTCTTTATCAAGAAATTTCCTCCTATTCATGTTGCATACTTACTGCTTCTTATTACTATTTCCCTGTTCTGACGAATTATCGACGTCTTCTACGATTCTCTCTTCTTTAACCAGGCTTGAGATCGTACCAAGCCTTAAATTTTTTTCTTTTATTTGAAGAATCAACGTGTTTAACGAATTGGCCGTTGAAGCTGTCGGGTGCATCAATACAATTGCTCCCTTGTGCATCTTTCTCATGACACGCTCGATTAACACATTTGGTTGTGGTTTTTGCCAATCAATCGTATCCACACTCCACATAATCGTTCTCATGTGCATTTCGTCTGCAATATTTATGACTTCCTCCCGATAACTGCCGCTTGGTGGAGCAAACCACTCCGCTTTCTCCCCTGTAGTCACTTCAATTATTTCATTCGTCTTTTTCAATTCTTCTCTTACTTTGGCTGACTCCAATGTTTTCATATCAGGGTGAGAATATGAATGATTTCCGACTTCATGTCCTGCATCCACAATCATCTTCGCTAAGTCCGGGTTATTCTTCACCCATCTACCCTCTAAAAAGAACGTAGCATATACTTGGTGTTTTTTCAAAGTTGCAAGCATATCGGGGATATATTCATTTCCCCATGCTACATTGATAATAAAAGATACCATTGGTTTATCCGGATTTCCCCGGTAAACAGGGGAAGCGGGCAAATCAGGTAAGTGCGTTTCAGGAGGGATTTGCTTGTAGATCAGTTTATCTTCATCGAATGCTTTTTCTTTTTTCATATTTTGAAGAGACGCTTCTACATCCACTTTCAAACCATTATACCCTGGTGTAGCTTTCCAAATTGTATCTATTACAGCATCTTGAGCCGGTACTTCCCTCAATTTTGCTTCTTCTTTAATTTTTCGGGTTAGATCATTTGGTTGGCTGACTCCATTCACTTCTAACGATTCTTGTTTTAGCCCTGTCACATACTGGTCTGATAACGGATTTTCAACGACAACTAAAGTCAGAATAGCAATTAGACTAATACCAATCAAGTATTTTCTTTCCATACCCTGTCCACCTTCCTTCTCCTAAAAACATATGAAGGAAAAGGAAAAGGTAGAACAAAAGCGGAGGGGCTTTGCTCCAGAGGCGACAAGCATAAGGCGAAGATATCGGAAAGGCGCTTTTTGCCTTTTTGATATCTTTGACTTATGACCTCGAGCCTCTAAGCCCCGGAGCTGGATGATACAAAAGCGGAGGGGCAATGCTTGAGAGGCGACAAGCCAAGGTAACTCATTCAGCCCTGAATGAAAACTCCGCAGATAAAAAAAGCCGCCCCGGAGGAGAGTTTGCTCCCTACAGGACAGCCTGCCAATCTCAAAAGATTATGCTTGGTTTTGTTCTTCTTTTTCACGCTGCTCTTTAAGAACTGCTTTTCTCGACAAGTTGACCCTACCCTGGTTATCGATGTCAAGAACCTTAACAAGGATCTCATCGCCGATCGCTACCACATCTTCAACTTTGCGAATACGTTCTTCTGCAATTTCAGAAATGTGGACCAGGCCATCTTTACCACTGAAGATTTCTACAAATGCTCCGAATTTTTCAATTCGTTTTACTTTCCCCAGATACATTTGTCCAGCTTCAACTTCTCTAACAATATCTTCAATTGTTTTCTTAGCAACTTTGTTCATCTCTTCATCAGTAGAGGAGATGAAGATCGTTCCGTCCTGCTCAATATCGATCTTAACGCCTGTTTCGTCGATGATTTTATTGATTTGTTTACCACTTGGTCCAATAACATCACGGATCTTATCAGGATTAATATGCATGGTTAAGATTTTAGGTGCATATTGAGAAAGGCTGGTTCTTGCTTCACCGATTGTTGCTAACATGCTATCAAGGATCTGCATTCTTCCTTTTTTCGCTTGTTGAAGTGCTTCTTCAAGAATTTCCCGGGATAGCCCTTCAATTTTGATATCCATTTGAAGAGCGGTTACACCCTTTGAAGTCCCGGCTACTTTAAAGTCCATATCACCAAGGTGATCTTCCATCCCTTGAATATCCGTTAAGATGGAATAGTTTTCACCAGATTTGATCAGACCCATGGCAATCCCTGCTACAGGTGCTTTAATAGGAACACCTGCATCCATCATCGCTAAAGTACTTGCACAGATACTTGCTTGGGATGTTGAGCCATTTGATTCAAGTACTTCTGAAACCAGACGGATTGTATACGGGAAGTCTTTCTCGTTCGGAATAATGGGATCCAAGGCTTTTTCCCCTAGTGCACCGTGTCCGATTTCACGACGACCCGGTCCTCTGATCGGGCCCGTTTCCCCTACACTGAATTGAGGGAAATTATAATGATGCATGAATCGTTTTGATTCTTCAATTCCTAAACCATCAAGAACCTGAACATCTCCCAAAGCCCCTAATGTACAAATGCTCAGTGCCTGGGTTTGTCCACGTGTGAACAGTCCTGAACCATGTGTTCTTGGTAACAAGCCTACCTCGGAAGAAAGTGGACGTATTTCGTCGACTTTACGACCATCAGGGCGGACTTTATCTTCAGTAATCAAGCGACGAACTTCATTTTTCACAAGTTTATCTAAGACTTTTTTCACTTGCTTCAGTGTAGCTTCATCGGCTTCTTTTTCTTCTTCATAAACAGCCATCACTTTTTTCTTGACTGCTTTAATGGCTTCTTCGCGTGCATGTTTTTCTTGAACTTGAATGGCAGGGATCAGTTCACTTTCACATAATGAACGAACCTCTGCTTCAACGGCTTGATCAAGTTCCACAAGTTGAATTTCTGATTTTTCTTTACCTACTTTAGCAACAATTTCTTCTTGGAAAGCGACTAAACGCTTTATTTCTTCATGACCAAACATGATAGCCTCAAGCATTGTCTCTTCCGGTACCTCATCTGCACCTGCTTCAACCATGTTGATGGCATCTTTGGTGCCGGCTACAGATAAATGAATCTCACTTTTCTCCAGCTGCTCCACTGAAGGGTTAATAATAAATTCACCATCAATCAGACCAACAATCACGCCGGCAATCGGACCCTCAAATGGGATATCAGAAACAGATAGTGCCAGTGAAGATCCGAACATAGCTGCCATTTCAGATGAACAGTTTTGGTCTACACTCATCACTATACTGATTACTTGTACTTCATTACGGAATCCATCCGCGAACAATGGACGGATAGGACGGTCGATTAAA
Organism: Rossellomorea sp. ABR4_004; assembly: GCF_056159585.1. Taxonomy (NCBI): domain Bacteria; kingdom Bacillati; phylum Bacillota; class Bacilli; order Caryophanales; family Bacillaceae; genus Rossellomorea; species Rossellomorea sp. ABR4_004. The sequence continues at coordinate 230,806 of NZ_JBSWVM010000003.1, forward strand.
CGGCTTGCCAGGATCGCTTTTTCACTAGGACGTCCTTCACGTTTAATAAATCCTCCTGGAATTTTACCAACAGCATATAATCTTTCTTCATAATTTACAGTCAGTGGGAAGAAATCCAATGGTTTTGGCTCTTTTGAAGCTGTTGCACTACTTAATACCGCAGTATCTCCATAGCGTACCATAACCGCTCCATTGGCTTGTTTGGCAAATTGGCCTACTTCGACCGTTAATTCTCTTCCTGCCCATTCAATGGAAAAGATTTGTTTAGTTTGTTCCATAAAGTGTGCCCCTCTCTTTATATATCACTAAAAGGTTCGGCCTGTACCTAACCCGGATAAATATTGTAAATAAAATAATCTAATCTATATCATGCACATTTGTGCCGTTATATTCGCTTGGGTGAATAACATAAGGAACTATGTAAAGATAGTACGTTCTCTCAATGGAAAGTTCTATTTACTCGCATTAAGGACTCGGATAACTCTTATGTACATATTATGTATTTTAGACAAAAACTATATAATTGAACACTTTTCGTGATAAAAAAATTCAAAAATAAGTGGGGGATCATACAAAGATTCCCACTTATCAAAACTAAAGAAAAAGCGGGACATAATCCCGCTTCCTTTGTCTGTTTATCGACGTAAACCTAATTTGTTGATTAACTCACGGTAGCGTTGTACATCTTTCTTACGTAGGTAAGATAATAGATTACGACGGTGACCTACCATTTTTAGAAGACCGCGACGAGAGTGGTGGTCTTTCTTGTGAACGCGTAAGTGATCGTTCAGGTTGTTAATTTCTTCAGTTAGGACAGCAATTTGAACTTCTGGAGATCCAGTATCGTTCTCATGTACTTTGTATTCACTGATAAGTTCGTTTTTACGCTCTTTAGTGATAGCCATCCTTTTCACCTCCTAATAATTTCTTTCAAATCCCCTGTTACTGAGCAACCGTTGGTGAATCGTGATGCCAAGCAAAGGTTCATTTCATACGCTATTTAGAATACTACTCTTTTCAACAAAAATCAAGTATAAACCTCAAATTTCCGAAAAGTAGTGTATTGCTTTGTCTTTATCTTTCTGAATCTGCGAGATTAATTCCTCTATCCCTGAAAACTTCTGTTCATCCCTAATTCTTTCATACCATTCGATATACACTTCTTCGCCGTATATTGACGCATGAAAATCAAAAATGTGAACTTCGATTGATAGAGAGTATTCATCTGGATTTTTAAATGTAGGCTTATAACCAATATTACATACACCATCGAACCATTTATCATGAATTTTCATTCGAACAGCATACACCCCCACTTTAGGAGTGAGATAGTCGTTGGCCAACTCAATATTGGCAGTAGGAAAGCCGATTTTCCTGCCTCTCTTATCACCATGAATGACAGTCCCTTTCATTTTATACGGCCTGCCCAGGAGCTTATGAACCTTCTTTACGTCGCCTTCTTTAAGGCATTCTCTTATGAACGTTGAACTTACTTTGGAGTCATCTTCTGTAAGCTTCGAAATTGTAGTAGAAGTAAACATATCACGTGAATGGAATGGAAGTGTTTCCATCGTCCCTTTCCCTAGACGTCCATATGAGTAATCAAAACCTGCTACTACATGCAGTGCATTGAGCCCAATGATGTATTGATCAACGAAGTCCTGAGGAATCAGACTTGCAAATTCTGATGTAAAACGGACAATAAATAAATAATCCACACCCAGTTCCTCTATTATTTCTTTCTTATCTTCAAGAGGAGTTATGTAGTGTATATGCTTGTGCTTATGACCTAATACAACTGAAGGATGAGGATCAAATGTCATCACCGCACTACAAGCTTTTAGCTCTTTCGCTTTTTCTTCTGCTTCACTGATCACCCTCTGGTGTCCTCTATGCACTCCATCGAAGTACCCTAGAGCCAAAACAAGGGGTGGAAAATCATTTTTACTAATTGAATGTGGATGATGTACAGTTATCACTTTCACAGTATTTCACCTTTTTTCACTAGTCGTTGAAAAGCACTTTGACAGGCTTGATAACCCCTGGTTTGTCCGGGTGACGGCGATAGATGGCAATACTCTTACCGTGATACTCCATCACTACCTCTCTGGTATCCGGCCAATCCTCAGGCTCTTCCAAGCGTGCTCCGTTCTTCACTTTCTCTGCTAATGTATCATTAATTGCGATTTTCGGCAAATGTGAAAGCCCCATTTCCAATGGGAGAAGAAGACCTTGTGGATTTTCATTATCAACGAACTCTTTTACATCTTCTAAAGTAAAACAGTCCTCTTTCCTAAAGCTGGCTGATTGTGTACGGGTAAGAGCTGACATATGAGCTGGATATCCAAGTCTATTTCCAATTTCAACAGCAAGAGTCCTCACATAAGTACCTTTGCCGCAAACTACTTCAAATGAGAAAGCCGGAACCTTGCTGTCTAACAATCCCCAATCCTCCAGTAATTTAAGCTTGTGGATACGAACGGTTCTTGATGGTCTTTCAACTTCAATCCCTTGTCTTGCATACTCATATAATCGTTTACCGTTTACCTTTACAGCTGAATACATTGGAGGGGTTTGCGTAATATCGCCGGTTAAACTCCCTAGAATCTCCTCAACCTCTGCTCTGGTAATCCTACGGTCCACCGCCTTCTCTACGACAGGTTCACCCCAAGCATCTTCTGTCGTAGTCGAGAAACCGAGAGTGACTTCCCCTTCATAGGTCTTTCCCGATTCTGTAATGTACTCAGCTATCTTTGTAGCTCTTCCAATACAAATTGGAAGTACCCCAGATACTTCCGGGTCAAGTGTGCCTGTATGGCCTACCTTTTTCGTTCTAAGGAGCTTCCTTAATTTAAATACACAATCATGTGACGTCATGCCACGGGGCTTCCATAGGGGCAGGATTCCATTCATCTTTATACCTCCATTAATGTTCATTCTTCAATACAACTATTAGAAAACAAAAGGACTCATCCATTGGAAATGAAATTCCCTCCGGATCAGCCCTTTCTTGTTACTCTTCTGTGTCTTTAGACTCTTCTGGTTCATCTTGAACTTTTCTTAATAAAGTTTCAATATGATTACCATAATCAATCGATTCATCAAACTCAAAAATAATTTCTGGTGTTTTGCGCAGACGGATTCTCTGCCCTACTTCAGAACGGATGAACCCTTTTGCCTTCGCCAGACCTTTAAGCGTGTTTTCTCTTTGGTCTTCTCCACCCAGAACGGTAATATACACTTTTGCCTGTTGTAAATCACCAGTTACCTGCACATCAGTAACTGTCACAAAGCCAATGCGTGGGTCCTTTATTTTTCGTCCGATAATATCGCTGAGCTCTTTCTTCATTTGCTCGCTAACACGATTCGCACGATGGCTCATCAATATCACCTCTTATATATCGTTAATGGTTATATGTTGGAATATAAGCCACTCTCTATAACGACTCGATTTGGGTCTCCAGTCTCTCCCACTCCGGAAAAGAATCAATGAATTTCAATGCATGCTCAATTTCTCTTTCACTGGCTCCCTTAGAAGAAGCGACTGAGACGATGGCAATCCTGGTTCGCTGCCATACATCCTGGTGTCCGATTTCAGAGACAGAAACATTAAATTTTTGTTTGAGGCGAGACAGAATCCTCTGCAGGACCGCCCGCTTTTCTTTTAAAGAGTGAGAATCATAAATCATGCACTCACATTCTACATATGTGATCATTTACGTGTAATTTCCTCCATGATGAAAGCTTCGATTACGTCGCCTTCCTTCACATCGTTAAAGTTCTTAATCGTAATACCACATTCGTAACCTTTAGCTACGTCTTTGGCATCATCCTTAAAGCGTTTAAGGGCATCCAGCTCACCTTCAAAGATAACAATTCCATCACGTATTAGACGAACGCCGCTGTCGCGAGAAATTTTACCTTCTGTTACATAGCTTCCCGCAATAGTACCAACTTTAGACACTTTAAATGTTTGACGAACTTCTGCTTGACCAATGATTTTTTCTTCGAATTCAGGGTCCAGCATCCCTTTCATAGCAGCTTCGATTTCCTCCATTACCTTATAGATAATACGGTGTAATCGAATTTCTACTCCTTCAGTATCAGCTGTACGTTTCGCATTTACATCAGGGCGAACATTAAAGCCTATGACAATGGCGTTGGACGCTGCTGCAAGTGTAATATCAGATTCGTTAATCGCTCCGACCCCAGTATGGATGATACGGATATTTACACCTTCAACTTCAATTTTCAGTAATGAAGCCGCAAGAGCTTCTACTGAACCTTGGACGTCCGCTTTAAGAACAAGGTTGAGGTCCTTCATTTCACCTTGTTTCATTTGCTCAAACAAATTCTCAAGGCTTACCTTCGACTTCTCTCCCCTTTGTGCTTGGAGAGCTTGAGAAGCACGGGCTTCACCAACAGAACGAGCCGTTTTCTCGTCTTCAAATACAACGAAACGATCACCAGCTTGAGGAACATCATTTAAACCTGTGATTTCAACAGGAGCAGATGGACCTGCCACTTTCACACGGCGACCAAGGTCATTGACCATTGCACGAACACGACCGAATGTATTTCCTACTACGATAGGGTCTCCAACTTTTAATGTCCCGTTTTGAACAAGTAAAGTTGCTACAGAACCCCGGCCTTTGTCCAATTGTGCTTCAATTACCGTACCTTGAGCAAGGCGATTCGGATTTGCTTTAAGCTCTTCCACTTCACTCACAAGAACGATCATTTCAAGTAGGTTATCGATCCCTTCACCTGATAATGCAGACAGTGGTACGAAGATTGTGTCTCCACCCCACGCTTCAGGAACCAGTTCGTATTCCGTCAGCTCTTGCATTACGCGATCCGGGTTCGCTGCTTCTTTGTCCATTTTATTGACAGCAATGATAATTGGAACTTCGGCCGCTTTCGCATGGTTGATTGCTTCAACTGTTTGAGGCATGACACCATCATCGGCAGCAACAACTATGATTGCAATATCCGTTACTTGAGCACCGCGGGCACGCATCGTTGTAAAGGCAGCATGTCCAGGAGTATCAAGGAAGGTGATCTTCTTTTCATCCACTTCTACTTGATAAGCACCGATATGCTGAGTGATTCCCCCAGCTTCTCCTGCCGTTACTTTCGTGTTACGAATGGAATCAAGCAGAGTCGTTTTACCATGGTCAACGTGACCCATGATTGTCACAACAGAAGGACGCTCTTCTACTTGCTCTTGTGTATCTTCAGTGAAGTATACTTCAAGATCAGTGGCATCTACTTTAATTTCTTCCTCTACTTCGACTCCATATTCCCCTGCTATCAGTTCAATTGAGTCTTTATCCAATTCTTGGTTGATTGTTGCCATGACACCAAGCATGAATAGCTTTTTAATGATTTCAGATGGCTCTTTGTGAAGCTTTTTTGCAAGTTCTGAAACTGTCAATGACTCTGAGAACGTAATTTTTGAAGGAAGTTCTTTTTTCTTGGCAGGCTGTTGCTGCTGTGGAGCCTGTTTGAAATTTTTATTTTGCCTGTTTGGTTTGTTATTTTGGTTTTTGTTGTTGTTATTATTGAAGACCTTCTTCTCCTTTGATTGGTGCTGTTGTTCGTGTTTTTTTCCTTCACGACTTTTCGGTGCTGATTTTACTTTTTCCTTGTTCGGAGCTTCTTCTGTCTTTGAAGCATTTGCCTTGGAATCCTTTTGGCTTGGTTTTTGACTGCCTGAATCCCCTTTATACATCGCGTCTAATTTTGTTACTGCGTCATCTTCTATAGTTGCCATATGGTTTGATACCTCAATATTCAGTTGCTTTAATTTTCCGATAACATCTTTGCTTGAAACATTGTATTTTTTTGCATATTCATAAACACGCATCTTGCTCATATGTTCACCCCCACTGAGATTCATCGAGCAGTTCGGATAATTTCCCGGCAAAACCTGCATCCATTACAGCCACCACTACCCTGGCTTCTTTTCCAATGGCCTGACCTAAATCATTCCTGCTATCCACCAAACTAACCGGGACATTGTAGGATTTACATTTGTCCGTGATTTTCTTGTACGTATTAGCAGAAGCATCTTTGGAAAGAATGACAATTTTTGCTCGTCCACTACGAACTTCTTTAATAACAAGCTCTTCACCTGAAATAATCTTACGTGCCCGATTCGCCAATCCTAAAAGTGACATCCAACGATTTTGATTCATACGCTAAACGTTACTCCTTCTCCACAAGGCTAATCAATTCATCGTAAAGAGATTCATCTATTTTCGCCTGTAATTGATTGGCTAATGTATTTTTCTTTTTAGCTTGTAAAATGATGTCTTTATCCTTGGAAAGATAAGCTCCACGCCCTGACTTCTTACCGGTGGGATCGATGGAAACCTCCCCTTCTTTCGAGCGGACAATCCGTATCATTTCTTTCTTCGGTTTCATTTCACCCGTTGCCACACATTTGCGCAATGGGATCTTCTTATTTACACTCATCCGACTCACCTCTTAATCTTGATTATCGAAATCAATATTTAAAGGCTCGTTATCATATTCTTCCTCTTCATCTTGAGGAAAGAATGACTCTTCTCGAGGATATAATCCCAGTTCACGAGCGTCTGTTTCACTCTTGATATCAATCTTCCAGTTTGTCAATTTGGCTGCAAGACGTGCATTTTGGCCACGTTTACCGATTGCAAGTGAAAGTTGATAATCCGGAACAACTACTCTTGTCGCTTTATCATCTTCATTCACCTGTACATCCAGTACTTTGGATGGACTTAATGCATTGGCTACGAATGTTACAGGATCTTCTGACCATTGAACAATGTCAATTTTTTCACCTTTTAATTCGTTTACAATTGCCTGTACACGTGCACCCTTTGTTCCCACACAAGCTCCAACGGGATCCACCTCGGAATTTTCTGCATGAACAGAGATTTTAGAGCGATCTCCAGCTTCCCGTGCAACAGATTTGATTTCTACCGTTCCATCAAAGATTTCAGGAACTTCGATTTCAAATAACCGCTTCAGTAATCCGGGATGTGTTCTTGAAACAAAGATTTGAGGGCCTTTTGTCGTCTTCTCAACCTTTGTAATAAACACCTTTATGCGATCATGAGGTTTGTATGTTTCATTTGGCATCTGCTCGCTCACTGGTAAAAGCGCCTCGATTTTGCCTAGTGCCACATAGATAAAGCGATTGTCCTGACGTTGAACGATACCCGTCATGATATCTTCTTCGCGATCCACAAATTCGGAATAGATAATTCCTCTTTCAGCTTCTCTTACTCGTTGGGTAACAACTTGTTTAGCGGTTTGGGCAGCGATACGGCCAAAGTCCTTTGGTGTAACTTCCAACTCAACAACGTCTCCAACCTCGTAGCTAGGATTGATTTCCCCGGCGTCTTCGACAGAAATCTCCAGGCGGGAATCAAATACTTCGTCTACAACTTCCTTACGAGCGAAAACTCTCATCGTACCCGTTTCAAGATTAAGGTCTACACGGACATTTTGTGCTTGGTTAAAATTTCGTTTGTAAGCCGACACAAGTGCAGCTTCAATTGCTTCAATGATGACATCTCTTGCAATGCCTTTTTCTTTCTCTAAAACAGTAAGAGCATCTAATAACTGAGTGCTCATGGTGGTTTCATCCCCCTTTATAGTGCGGTTAGTTCCTATGAAAATGTAACAGCCAATCGTGCGATCGCTATCTTATCTGTTGGAATTTCAACCTTCTTTTTTCGAGTCTTAATGGTTACTTCTAATGCTAATTGGTCTGAAGTATAGGAAAGAAGTGTGCCTTCGAAGGCCTTTTCACCGTTCAACGGCTCATATGTTTTTACATAAACGTTTTTGCCGATGGCTTTCTCAAAGTCCTTTTCTTTCTTTAAAGGACGTTCAGCTCCCGGTGAAGAAACTTCTAAAAAGTAATTATGAGGAATTGGGTCAATTTCATCTAACTTCTCACTAAGTCTTTCACTTACTATTCCGCATTCTTCAATGTCAACACCTGAATCTTTGTCGATGAATACGCGAAGAAACCAATTGGATCCCTCTTTCACATATTCCATGTCGATGAGTTCTAATGACATGTCGTCTAAGATTGGTGTAACAAGTTCTTCTACAAGTGTTGTTATTTTGCTCATACTTACCTCCTGGTCTATATGAAAATCTTGCACCAAGACTAGAAATGATAGTTCAAAAAATCTCCATGTAATAACGAAAGAGTGGGGTGCGACCCCACTCTTCTACCTTTAGAGCTATCTTTAGTATTTCCAATAAAAATATACCATAATCAACATTTTTATGCAAACAATTCCCATGGTATCAGCTTAGAATAGGGATAATTGGTTCTTATCCGGCAAGGCTTCCAAGCAGCCGTGATTGTCCAGGTACTCGATGATTGTCTTGGAGACTCGACCTCTTTGTTGAAGATCTTCTTTAGAGAGAAACTCCCCATTCTGTCTTGCATTCACAATATTGATTGCCGCATTCGTCCCGAGCCCGGGAATCGAGTTGAACGGTGGAATCAATGAATCTCCATCTATGACAAATTCAGCCGCTTGTGAACGATACAGATCTACTTTTTGGAACTTGTATCCCCGTTCACACATTTCAAGGGCCAACTCCAGTACTGTTAACGTGTTCTTTTCTTTCGGAGATGCATCCAGGCCTTTACTGTTGATCTCTTCTATCTTAGCCCGGATTGCTTGTGACCCTCTCACCATGGCTTCAATATCGAAATCTTCTGCACGAACGGTGAAGTAAGCAGCATAGTACAAGAGAGCATGATGCACTTTAAAGTAAGCAATACGAACTGCCATTAATACATAGGCAGCAGCATGGGCTTTCGGGAACATATATTTGATCTTCAGACAAGAATCAATATACCAGTCAGGTACCCCATTCTTTTTCATCTCTTCTACCCATTCATCCTGCAGACCCTTCCCTTTACGTACAAATTCCATGATTTTAAAGGCAAGTGAAGGCTCGAGTCCCTGATAGATGAGATAAACCATAATATCATCACGACATCCAATTACTTCGCTTAGATTGCATATATTATTATGAATAAGCTCTTGTGCATTGCCGAGCCATACATCAGTACCATGTGAAAGTCCTGATATTTGAACAAGCTCAGAAAATGTCGTCGGTTTTGTATCCTCAAGCATTTGACGAACAAATCGTGTCCCGAATTCAGGAATTCCAAGCGTCCCGGTCTTACACATGATTTGTTCCGCTGTCACTCCGAGGGATTCCGTTCCACTGAAGATTTTCATCACTTCCGGGTCATCTGTCGGAATCGTCTTCGGATCAACACCTGATAAATCCTGAAGCATACGAATGACAGTTGGATCATCATGACCAAGAATATCAAGCTTCAAAAGATTATCATGAATGGAATGGAAATCAAAATGTGTTGTCTTCCATTCCGAGCTAGAATCATCAGCAGGGAATTGAATTGGCGAGAAATCGTAGATATCCATATAATCAGGTACTACGATGATCCCTCCAGGATGCTGTCCGGTTGTTCTTTTCACACCGGTACACCCACTTACCAATCGATCGATTTCAGCTCCACGTATTTGCAGCTGATGATCATTGGCGTATCCCTTTACATACCCGTAGGCGGTCTTTTCCGCCACTGTCCCGATTGTACCTGCTCGATAGACATTGTCTTCACCGAACAGAACCTTCGTATAGTTATGGGCGTTAGGCTGATATTCACCCGAGAAGTTCAAATCGATATCAGGAACTTTGTCTCCTTTAAATCCAAGGAATGTTTCAAACGGGATATCATGACCATCCTTCTTATATGGAATACCACAATCAGGACAATCCTTATTGGGCAAATCAAACCCGGATCCCACAGATCCATCATCAAAGAACTCGGATTTTTTGCAAGATGGACATACATAGTGAGGAGGTAAAGGATTCACTTCCGTTATTTCTGTCATTGTGGCAACAAAAGAGGAACCTACTGACCCACGTGACCCTACCAGGTATCCATCATCCAATGACTTTTTCACGAGCTTATGTGAGATTAAATAGATCACTGCGAATCCATGTCCGATAATACTCTTTAATTCCTTTTCAAGCCTTGCTTCTACAATTTCAGGAAGCTCTTCTCCGTAAATGCTTTTCGCCATCGAATAACTCATGCGGCGCATTTCTTCATCAGCGCCTTCAATTTTAGGCGTATAAAGATCATCTCTGATTGGTTTAATTACGTCTACGAGATCAGCTATCTTGTTGGAATTATCCACGACAATTTCTTTCGCTGTTTCTTTCCCTAAGAAAGAGAATGCATCCTGCATCTCATTCGTTGTTCTAAAATGAACATCAGGAAGTTCGTGTCGGTTTAACGGATTCGCCCCTCCTTGAGAGCCAACGAGAATCTTACGGTAAATCTTGTCGGTTTCATTCAAGTAATGAACGTTACCCGTAGCCACTACAGGCTTATCCAATTTCTTACCAAGATCCACAATGTTCTTAATGATATCTTCAAGGTTTTTCTGACTTTGTACCAAATCCAACTCGATTAAATGTTGATAGACTTCTTTAGGATGAACTTCCAGGTAATCATAGAATTGAGCCGTTTCCTCAACTTCTTCTTTCCCTTTTTGCATCATCCCTTCAAACACTTCACCTTTGTCACAGCCTGAACCTACAAGAATTCCCTTTCGATACTTTTGAAGCTGAGAGCGGGGAATTCGCGGAACACGGAAAAAATAATTCATGTGAGAAATGGATACTAGTTTATACAGGTTCTTTAAGCCTTCTTCTGTTTGGGCAATCAGTGTACAGTGATATGGTCTTGATCGCTTGTACGCATCACCTTTCCCCATGTAATCATTGAATTGATTATGGTTGGTGATCCCGATCCCTTTCTCAATGGCATCCTTCAGCATTTTCAATAACAAGTAACCAGTTGTTTCCGCATCATAGATTGCTCGGTGATGCTGGGTAAGTTCAATATCAAATTTCTTGGCTAACGTATTTAAACGATGATTTTTGAATTGAGGATACAGGAGTCTTGCAAGCTCCAGCGTATCGATGACAGGGTTAGTCGCTTTTGGAAGTCCTGCTTTTTGATACCCTGCATTCAAGAAACCCATGTCAAAGGAAGCATTATGTGCAACTAATATATCTTCTCCTGCCCATTGATGATAGTCGTGAAGAACATCGTTTATTTCAGGTGCCGTTTGCACCATATCATCAGTGATCCCCGTTAATTCAATAGTTGTAGCGGATAACGGATGATGAGGGTTGGCAAACGATTCAAATTTATCAATGACCTCGCCATCTTTGATTTTCACAGCGGCGAGTTCAATGATGGTATCGTAAACGGCCGATAGTCCAGTCGTTTCGACGTCAAAGACAATAAAGGTACCCTCTTCTAAAGGAAGATCCCGGTCGTTATAGGCAATCGGTACTCCATCATCTACAAGATTCGCCTCTACTCCATACAGCAGTTTAATGTCATTTTTCTTGCTTGCGCTATATGCCTCAGGAAACGACTGTGCAACGGCATGATCCGTTATCGCAACCGCTTTATGGCCCCATTTTTTTGCTTGGGCAACAAGACTTGCCACTGAAGAAACGGCATCCATCTGACTCATTGGAGTATGCATGTGAAGCTCCACCCTTTTTTCATCAGCTGGAGCAGTATCCAATCTCAGAACAGGTTTAATTTCATTCACATCGTTGGCAATCATCACCAGGTCACGTACGAATGTATCATTTTGGATGCTTCCACGACAGCGGACCCACATGCCTTTTTTCATACTGTTCATGATAGCAGCGTCCTCTTTGTCCCTCGAGAACATTTTGACCAGGATCGAACTTGAGTAGTCTGTTACTTTAAATGTTAATAAAGTACGGCCGCTACGTAATTCTCGTGTTTCACAGTCGAAAACATACCCTTCAATGGCGATTCGGCGTTCTTCGTCATAAATCTCTTCAATCTTTCGGAAGTCAGCATCGTCTTTAATTGTAAGACCAAGCATGAATGGACCGCTGGGTGCATCACTTGCTTCCTCTTTTTCAGCCTTCTCCATTTCAATGAGAGCTTGTTTGGCCCTCTCTTGATCTTCTTTAAGCTTTTCTTCTAAAAACTTCTCATATTCATTGCTTTGTTCTTCTACTTGACTTACCTCTGCATCCAATACTAGTTTAGGAAAGCCAAAGTTCTCGAAAGTAGAGGTGATCATTTCACCGTATTTTCTTTTTAACTGTGTTGCTTCTGTATCATTGGAAGCAAACACAATAATTTTATTTCCGTTGATTTTAGGTTTTTGAGTATTTAATAATTTTAATAATGGCGGTGAAATACCTTGAATTTCTTTCACACATTCCTGCCAATAATCTAAAATATGCTGATCTGATATTTGGGTATTCACCACTTTTATCGTAAATCCGACGTTTGCAATATGTTTAAAGGATGTTTGAAGTGCGATTGAAAATTTACTCCACACGTTACACGGAACGATTTCTTCGAATGTAAAGTAAAAATGCCATTTCTTCTCCTTGCGAAACACCGCTAGTTTTTCAATTTCAGCGTATTGAAAGTACTTCACAAAGGCGTCCTCTGTTAACCCTAATTGGTTTAGCAACAGTTGAAACCTTTCTCTTTTGCCCAGGGGCTTTTCTTCCATGATCCTTCTCCCCCATTTCTAATCGTGTTATTTACAGTAGAAAAAGGGCTGACAGCTAAGGATTGCCTCCTTTAAAGTCGAGCCCTTTTCTTTTTAAGAAAGAGTCTTGTATAGTTCTTGCAGTTTTGGCAGTAGCTCGTCCTTATGCACTTCCAGCATCTCTCCGGTGCTTCTTACTTTCACTTCAACGATGCCTTCTCCTGCTTTCTTCCCGACCGTAATGCGAATTGGAAGACCAATCAGATCAGAGTCAGCGAATTTAACACCTGGACGCTCAGCCCGGTCATCCATTAATACATCATAACGATTTTCTTTAAATGTATCATATAGTTCGTTTGCAAGCTTCGCCTGCGCTTCATCCTTCATATTAATTGGAATTAAATGAAGGTCGAACGGTGAAAGATCCTTTGGCCAAACCAGACCATTGTCATCATTGAATTGCTCTGCAACTGCTGCAAGGGTACGAGAGACACCTATTCCGTAACAACCCATGATGATCGACTGAGAACGGCCATTTTCATCCAAGAATGAGCTGCCAAGGGCGTCTGAATATCTTGTCCCCAATTTGAATACATGTCCCACTTCGATTCCTTTTGCGAAAACAATCGTACCATTTCCGTCCGGAGAAGGGTCACCTTCCTGAATGAAGCGAAGATCTGCGTATTGAGAAACCTCAAAATCACGTTCAGGGTTCACGTTTGTGAAATGGTATCCCGCTTCGTTTGCTCCTGATACACCGTTTCGAATGTATTTAACTGCTTGATCAGCAACAATTTTCACGTCTTTATCTAATGAACATGGACCAATTGATCCGATTTCACATCCGATGATCTCTTTCGTTTCTTCGGCTGATGCCAATTCAACGATACTTGCATTTAGAAGGTTCTTCACTTTGATATCGTTAATTTCATGATCACCACGGGATAATACCAGTACATAATCATCATCTACCTTAAATAGTAGCGATTTTACACATTGATCTTTCTCAACAGATAGGAAAGAAGAAACTTCTTCAATCGATTTACTCTCTGGTGTTGATACCTTTTCTAATGCAAGCATCTCATCTGCCGATTGAGTATAGGAATCCACTACTTCAGCCATTTCGATATTCGCTGCATAATCGGATTCATCGGAGTATGCAATCGTATCTTCGCCTACTTCTGATAACACCATAAATTCATGTGTATCCTTACCGCCCATTGCTCCAGAGTCAGCGATAACTGCTCTGAAATTCAGCCCGCATCGGCTGAATATAGTTGAATACGCCTGAAATAATGCATCGTATGTTTGATCCAGACTTTCAGAAGATGAATGGAATGAATAGGCATCCTTCATAATGAATTCCCTTCCTCTAAGGAGTCCAAAACGTGGACGCTTTTCATCACGGAATTTAGTTTGAATTTGATACATCGTAAGGGGGAGGCGTTTATATGATTTTATTTCGTCCCTTACTAAACTTGTAATCACTTCTTCATGTGTTGCTCCAAGGGCAAATTCACGATCATGCCGATCATGCATTCTCATTAACTCAGGGCCATACGTTCCCCAGCGCCCCGATTCTTTCCAGAGCTCGGAAGGTTGCAGGGCAGGCATAAGCATTTCAACAGCACCTGCTGCATCTAATTCTTCACGAACAATCTCTTCCACTTTTTTCAATACTTTATTTCCTAATGGCAAAAAGCTATAAATACCACTTGCATTTTGTCTTATGAAACCCGCTCTCAAGAGAAGCTGATGACTCTTAATTTCTGCATCAGCTGGTGTTTCTCTTAAAGTAGGGATAAATGTATTACGTTGCTTCATCTATTAGCACCTCAGTTACCATATATATTATTTATGTAGTGTGGAAATTTCCTTCTCACTATTTTATCTTAAATCAACAGGCAGTGACACCCTCATTTTTTGATTCTGGAGGGAGAAACTGCCTGTTCATGATTCATGCATCATATTTTATAAGAAAAACCTTTGAATGTCGTTCCATGTCACAACAAGCATGAGAACCATGAGAAGGGCAAACCCGACAAAATGGACCATTCCTTCCATTTGGCGATCCACCGGTTTCCCTCTTACCGCTTCAACTGCGAAGAACAGGAGTCTGCCTCCGTCAAGGGCAGGAATCGGCAGAAGGTTCATAATTCCAAGGTTGATACTAAGGATGGCTGCCCATCTCATTAGGTAGAATATACCTGATTTAGCAACAACATCCGTTGACTGATAGATTCCAACCGGCCCTGATAATGCATCGATTGAGAACTCACCGGACACAAGCTTTCCTAATAGAACAAAAATCATTTTGGTCCATTCATAGGTTTGCTGTGCACTATTGGTCACCACTTTGAGAGGCGACTTTTCAACAGGACTATGAACACCAATGATCCCTATTTCTTCCCCTTCTATTTCTTGAGGTTTTGGGGTGACTGAAATCTCTGTGTTTGATCCGTTACGATCAACATTAAATCGCAGCTCATCGCCTGGGTGCTTCTGTATGATGGTGACAATATCATCCCAAGTTGAAATCTCTTTACCATCTATACTTAAAATCACGTCATTTTTCTGAAGGCCGGCTTCTTTTGCTGCCCCATCTTCTGTGAGTTCACCAAGAACAGGATCATTCGTCGGAACCCCTTGCAATAAGCCTACAAGGATGAAAATGAAGAAGGCTAAAATAAAGTTGAATAGCGGTCCAGCAAAAATGGCCATCGCTCGTTGGGGTAGTGACTTAGAAGCAAATTGTCGATCCCATGGAGCGATTTGTGTCTCGACACCATCTTCAATGAATACGGCATCCCTGGAAATCGAAAAGGTTTTCAGTTCCTCCTCGTCTTCTTCGTATCCACGTATATGCAGTCTATGCTCTAAATCCGCTTCTTCTACCTCAATGACACGAATGTTCGGATAGCGATCTTTGTTATTTAAGACAATTTTTTTAATTTTTTCATCCTGATCGAGTACAAGACCAACCCGATGACCGGCCTTTAGCTCTACCATTTCCGGGTCTTCCCCGGCCATTCGGACAAAGCCCCCAAGAGGCAATAAACGAATCGTATAGGTTGTTTCATTCTTTTTGTATGAAAACACTTTAGGACCAAACCCTATTGCGAATTCACGGCATAAAATGCCTGCACGCTTTGCGAATATTAAATGTCCAAGCTCATGAAAGAATACTAAAGCTCCAAAAATAACAACAAAGGCAATCACCGTTTGCAAATAAAAAACCACCTTTTTTATAACCTGTCGGTAACAGATCTAAATGTTTGAAGTAAGCGTAAGAAACATGTCCACTATCATACTACGTTACAAAACATGTAAACATGCCCAAGTACTCTACAACCAGCTTGAAACGAGTTGTCGAGTCTGTTGATCTATCTCATGTATGGTTTCAAGATCTGGTCTATGTATCACTTGATGAGTAGACATAGCCTTCTCGATATACGATTCAATGTCCAGGAAAGATATCTTATTTTCCAGGAACATGGAAACAGCCGCTTCATTTGCAGCATTTAGTACCGTCGTCATACTTCCGCCTATCCGTCCAGCTTCATAGGCAAAAGCAAGACAGCGGAAACGATTTAGATCCATCTCTTCAAAGTGAAGCTTACCCATTTCGACTAAATCCAATCTTTTACCTGGCCTAATGAGTCTATCAGGATAGGTTAAAGCATATTGAATCGGAACGCGCATATCAGGCGTACCTAACTGAGCCATCACAGATGAATCATGGAACTGGATCATGGAGTGGATAATGCTCTCTCTATGCTGCACCACCTCAATTTGGTCATACGGAATATCAAATAGCCAATGTGCTTCGATCACCTCTAACCCTTTGTTCATCATTGAAGCAGAGTCGATGGTAATCTTTGCACCCATTGACCAGTTCGGGTGATTCAAGGCTTCTGTTACTGTCACACCCACTAATTCTTCTCTCGTCCGGTCCCTGAAGCTACCTCCGGATGCGGTAATGATCAGTTTTTCAATATTCTTATCTTGTTCTCCCTGCAGCGCTTGGAATATGGCAGAATGCTCACTATCAACCGGCAGTAAAGGTGTATTCTTTTTCCGGGCAGCCTCCATCACCAGATGTCCAGCCGTAACGAGCGTTTCTTTATTGGCAATCGCGATCATTTTCCCTGCCTCGATGGCTTGTAATGTAGGGTAAAGTCCAACACTGCCCAGCACTGCGTTAACGAGTACGTCCGCATCCTGATGGCAAGCTACCTCCACCAAGCCTTCTTCCCCGTAGAGAACCTTTACAGAAGATGACATTTCTTTCTTTAGTGATTCAGCATCCTCTTTTCGTTGAACAGAAATCAATTGAGGACTGAATTCCAGTATCATTTTTCTAGCTTCTTCTATATTTTTGCCAACAGACATAGCCGTAAGTTTGAATTCTTCAGGATGCTCACGGATTACATCAAGGGTTTGTGTCCCTATAGAACCGGTAGCTCCCATTAAGCTAATCTTTTTCAACAACTACACTCCTCCCACTAAAAGCCTTCTACCTTTATAAAAGAAAGTGAAGAAGGGGAAACACAAATAATAAACTATCAAAACGATCCAGCATTCCACCATGTCCAGGTAATAAATGCCCGGAATCTTTTACTTTGTAATGTCTTTTCAAAGCTGATTCGACCAGGTCTCCAACTTGTCCAAAGACGGATAGAATTGCAGTCACGATAATAAGTTTAGGAATGGACATATCAAGATCCGTGAAAAATGTCATGATAACTCCAACAATAATGGCACATATAATCCCGCCAACAAAACCTTCGATGGTTTTATTCGGACTGATTTGAGGCCATAGCTTCTTTTTCCCCATTGCTCTTCCAATGAAATAAGCTCCTGAGTCTGTTGCCCAAATGATAAATAAAGCATAGAAAACAAACTGTACTCCCTCATCTAGACGGATCTCCATAAAGTAATAGAAACCAATCCCTACATATAAAATGCTTAACAGAGCAAAAGACACATCATCGAATGTATAACGGTTCTTAGTCGCTACTGTATAGGTTAAGAAAAGCAGCACGGCAAGAAAAGCCATTTCAATCTTGGAATAGCCAAAATCCGCTAATATCCCGATAGCATCGGTTGGGATCAAAAATACCCACAACAGGGCCAGGGATAACAACCCGGGAATGGTGAAAATCCATTGCCCTCTCATCTTTAAAGCTTCATATAAGCTGATGGAAGCAATAAGATACATTAAAATAATAAATGGTGTTTCACCAAAAATGATGATTGGCAAAAATATCGCTGCAGCTATCACTGCTGTTATAATTCTTTGTTTCATTAGGATTCCTCGCTTTGTAACCCACCAAATCTTCTTGAACGACCTTGATATGCTTCAATTGCTTCTATTAAATGTTCCTTGCCAAAATCCGGCCACAGTACGTCTGTAAAAAAGAACTCTGTATAAGCTAATTGCCATAGCATAAAGTTACTTAAGCGGATTTCTCCACTCGTTCGAATAAGCAGGTCTGGATCTTTTAAATCTTTCGTCATCAAGTAACTTGAAAACACTTCCTCATTTAATTGGTTCTCATCTAGTATTCCATTCTGAACATCTTTTAAGACATGCTTCATAGAATCAATAATTTCTGAACGGCTGCCATAGTTTAAAGCAAAGTTTAATATGAGACCGTCATTATTCTCCGTAGCTTCCATCGCCTTAGTGACGGCTCTCTTAGTGTGGTTCGGCAAGGCATCAGGAGAACCCATCATTTTAACCTGAACGTTTTCTTCTACTAATTCAGGTAGAAAGGTTCCTAAAAACTCTTCTGGCAACTTCATAAGAAACTCCACTTCCATTTTGGGGCGTTTCCAATTCTCAGTTGAAAAAGCATAAAGAGTTAAGGCTTCTACACCTAATTCGTTTGCCAATTTCGTTATTCTTCTAACACATTTCATGCCTTCATGATGTCCAGCGACTCTAGGTAAGGCTCTTTTTTTGGCCCACCTTCCATTACCATCCATAATGATAGCTATATGACCCGGAATCGGGTGTTTTACTAATTCTTGAAATCGATCATCCACTTCTTCGGAAGTTCGCTGTCTTTTCCATTGCTTAAGCTTGTTTAGCATAAAATCCTCCACCAACAATCCAAAAAATATTTACCTTTACTATCATATCAAAAAATAAGGAAGATATCTTTAAGAAAATAGATTATGTACATTCATATATGTATTTTGAACGTTAAACGATGTTTTCTCTCAAAACGAATAAGATCATTCAATCAGAGAAATGGAGAAGCCGGCTATCATAAACACTCTAAACAAGCATAAAACAAAGGGACCGGCCCATAAGGAATATGAGTTCACTTATAGGTCAGCCCCTTAGGATTAGAATATGATTAATTATACTTCTAACATTTCTTGTTCTTTATCTTTTGCAACAGCATCAATCTTGACAATGCTTTCATCTGTTGCTTTCTGAACATCATCAGAATATCCACGAAGGTCATCTTCTGTAATGTCCCCGCTTTTCTCTTTCTTTTTAAGATCATCATTTGCATCACGACGGATATTACGGATCGCCACTTTTGCATCTTCAGCTTCTTTTTTCACAAGCTTCACAAGTTCTTTACGGCGTTCTTCCGTTAATGCAGGAACAACGATCCGAATGATGTTCCCGTCACTTGTAGGTGTAATTCCCAAGTCTGATTTCAATATCGCCTTTTCAATATCACCTAAAGCTGATTTATCATAAGGCTGGATGACCAACATACGGGCCTCAGGAATTGAAATACCTGCTAATTGGTTAACAGGTGTTGGCGCACCATAGTAATCAACTGTAATCTTATCAAGCAGAGATGCGTTTGCTCTTCCTGCACGGATACTTGCTAACTCACGAGAAAATGTTTGAATAGCTTTTGTCATTCTTTCTTTTGCGTTTGTAATGATCGTATTTGGCATTATGCTTTCCCCCTAACGATTGTACCTATATTCTCACCTGTGATGGCTCTCTTAATATTCCCATCCTCCATAATAGAGAATACAATAAGTGGAATATCATTGTCCATACAAAGTGAAGATGCTGTTGAATCCATTACAGCCAAACCTTCTTTCAGAACATCTAAATAGGAAAGTTCTTCATATTTAACAGCCGTTTCGTCCTTCTTAGGATCTGCTGAATATACACCATCTACGTTGTTTTTAGCCATCAGGATGACCTCTGCTTCAATCTCAGCTGCTCGAAGTGCCGCAGTAGTGTCGGTTGAGAAGTAAGGATTTCCCGTACCTGCCGCAAAAATCACAACACGTTTCTTCTCTAAGTGACGGATGGCTCTGCGTCTGATATAAGGTTCTGCCACTTGACGCATATCAATTGAAGTTTGAACTCTGGTTTCGATGCCAATTTGCTCAAGGCTGTCTTGAAGAGCCAAAGAATTCATTACGGTAGCCAGCATCCCCATATAGTCAGCAGAAGCACGATCCATTCCCATC
Organism: Rossellomorea sp. ABR4_004; assembly: GCF_056159585.1. Lineage (NCBI taxonomy): Bacteria > Bacillati > Bacillota > Bacilli > Caryophanales > Bacillaceae > Rossellomorea > Rossellomorea sp. ABR4_004. The sequence continues at coordinate 250,890 of NZ_JBSWVM010000003.1, forward strand.
TCACTACCTATCTTACCACGCCAAATATTACCTCCGCCAACGACAACTGCAACTTCAACATCAAGTTCAGCAATTTCTTTTACTTCTTCTGCTACATTCTTAATGACAGAAGGGTTTATTCCGAAGCCATCATCACCTGCTAATGCTTCTCCACTAAGTTTCAGAACGACACGTTTGTATTTAGGAACGCTCATGGGAACCTCCATAAAGATAGAATTTTTCTTGAAAAATAGGGAACACGCTAAGTGTTCCCTACTAAGAATTGTTTAGCTTTTATTATTTCTTAACTTGACTCATTACCTCTTCAGCGAAGTTATCTTGACGTTTTTCAAGACCTTCCCCTACTTCGTAACGGATGAAATCAGTTAAAGTAGCTTTATTCGCTTCAAGGTATTGACGTACCTTTTGATCTGGGTTCTTAACGAATGTTTGATCCAGGATACAAATATCTTCGAAGTATTTTCCAAGGCGTCCTTCAACCATTTTTTCTACGATGTTTTCAGGCTTACCTTCATTTAATGCTTGTTGCTTAAGTACTTCACGCTCACGCTCTACTTCTTCAGCAGAAACTTGATCACGTGAAACATATTTAGGATTTAATGCTGCAGCGTGCATAGCAACGTCTTTCGCAACATTAGCATCTGTAGTACCTTCAACCACTGTAAGAACAGCGATACGGCCACCCATGTGCAAGTATTCACCGAAAGCAGCGTTATCACCTTTAGTACGGATTTCAAAACGACGCAGAGTGATTTTTTCTCCGATTTTAGCGATAGCAGCGTTGATGAATTCACTTACAGTTGAACCATTTGCCATTTTTTGTTCCATAGCAACTTCAACTGAAGCCGGTTTGTTAGCTAATAAGTGATCAGCTAATTCTTTAACAAGACTTTGGAAGTTTTCGTTTTTCGCAACGAAATCAGTTTCTGCATTCACTTCGAAAATGATAGCAGTATTCCCTTCGCTTGCAATGAAAGTAGTACCTTCAGCTGCAATACGATCAGCTTTTTTAGCTGCTTTTGCAATTCCTTTTTCACGTAAGAAGTCAATTGCTTTGTCCATATCTCCGTCAGTTTCTGTTAACGCTTTTTTACAGTCCATCATTCCAGCGCCAGTTTTTTCACGAAGTTCTTTAACCATTTGTGCAGTAATTGCCATAGTGGGTTTCCTCCTTAGTTTAACTATGTAGACTATATCACCTTGGGTGATAGTCAAAAATGTACTGTATCTCGAATTGAGTACAGTAGATGTGCATACTCTTTAAAAAAAGGTGATAAGGGTAAGCCCTCTTATCACCTTCCATTCATTACTCAGCTGCTACAGCTGCTTCTTCACCTTGCTTAGCTTCTAAAATAGCATCCGCCATTTTACCTGTAAGAAGCTTAACTGCACGGATTGCATCGTCATTCGCAGGAATGACAACATCGATTTCATCCGGATCACAGTTTGTATCTACAATACCCACGATAGGGATATGAAGTTTACGAGCTTCAGCTACAGCAATACGCTCTTTACGAGGGTCGATGATGAATAATGCATCAGGTAGCGTGTTCATATCTTTGATTCCGCCTAAGAATTTCACTAAGCGCTCATGTTCTTTTTTAAGTTGTACTACTTCTTTCTTTGGTAGTACTTCAAACGTTCCGTCTTCTTCCATTTTTTCAATTTCTTTAAGACGGGAAATACGCTTTTGGATTGTTTCGAAGTTTGTAAGTGTTCCACCTAACCAACGTTGGTTGATGTAGTACATACCTGCACGTTCTGCTTCTTCTTTAACAGACTCTTGTGCTTGTTTTTTCGTACCAACGAAAAGAACTTTACCGCCGTTACCAGCTAATTCTTTCACGAAGTTGTACGCTTCTTCAACCTTTTTTACTGTTTTTTGAAGGTCGATGATGTAGATACCGTTACGCTCAGTGAAGATGTATCTCTTCATTTTTGGGTTCCAACGGCGAGTTTGGTGTCCAAAATGTACACCAGCTTCTAGCAATTGTTTCATAGAAATTACTGACATGTGTGTTTCCTCCTAAATGGTTTTTGTTTTCTCCTCCGTTTCCGTCATCTTGTAGTAGAAACTATTCGTATGAATAGCACCATCTACCTCAATCGAGAAACGTGTGTAATCACACCATGAATACTATAGCACACCTACTCCAACCAATCAAGACATTCCTACATAATTTGACGGAATTTTAGCAGGAGCTCAATTTCCGTTTTCCCTTTTCCGACAGTTTGAGCAATTTCCTCGATGTCCTTCCCTTCTTTTTTAAGTGAGAGAACCTGTTGGATAAGGGGATCTTCATCGGTTTTTACTGTTGGTGTCACTTCCAACTTTTTTTCGACAGCTTCCAATTGTTGAGTTGGTGTTTGCTGATAGGCCCTTGAAGCTTGCTTATATCCTGTTCCTGACCACTTCGGGTTGGTTTGTAGCGGGGAACTATTTGCATTCTCATCGTCCGTTTTGTCAGGGATACGTGTTTGACTTTTAGCATGATGATCAAAAGTCCTTATGAACTCTTCATTCTCTTCTTTCATTTCGATCAGATAAGTAGAAATGACTTCTTCCAATTCCATGATCATTTTCTTTTGTTCTTTTTCCATGTTAAGAAAACGATTTTGCCTTGAGTATAAAATGACGATCGCGAGAAAGGAGACGATATTAAGAAGAAAAGTTATAAAAAGCAGGAATGTTACCATGTCATCACCTTAGTTTAGTTAGATTTTTGTTTTTTCCTGAACATATAAAAGGACTGCTCCTATAAGCCGTATTTCACCGGAACAGTCCTTCAATTTCTATGGTCTTGGCTCATTGTGTGCACCGTTAATCAATAAAGTTGATTCAAGAGCCTAATAAATTGCGCAGTTTAAAAATGGCCTTGGAATGTATTTGTGAAATTCGTGACGTTGACAGTTTCATGACTTCCCCGATTTCCGTCAAAGTTAATTCCTCTTTATAAAATAAGCTTAACACAAGCTGTTCTTTATCAGAAAGCGTTAAAATCGTTTTCTCTAACTCTGTCACCTTTTCACCTTTCAGCACTTCTTCCTCAGGTGTGATCGTCTTATCATCTTTAATAGAATAGCTTTGAGATTCATGATCTTCATCGGTTAGTTGCTCATCCATGGAAAGGACATTGGCAAAGAAATGTTCATTGGTCGTTTGATATACTTCCTCAGGAGCCATCTCTAATGAGGCGGCTACTTCCTCGGCGGTCACGTGGCGTAATAAAATTTGTTCCAGCTCTACTGTTTTGGCTTCGATTTTTTTCGCCCTGTCTCTTGTTGATCTTGGTAGCCAGTCTTCTTTTCTCAGTCCGTCGAGAATGGCTCCACGGACTCTGAACGAAGCATATGTATCGAACTTTAGATCTCTTGTTGGATCAAACTTCTGAAGTGCATCCAGTAAACCCATCAACCCAAGACTCTTTATATCTTCTCTCGAGACGTTTCTTGGCAGCCCAACGGAAATTCTCTGAACATGATACGACACAAGGGGCATATATTTCTTCACTAACATATCACCTGCCTGGGTATCACGACTGTTTATCCATTTCTCCCAATATAGTTGTTCATCTGTTCGAGGGGGTTGCTGAGACATAAGAATCCTCCTTGCTTACTATTTTCTTCCTTGAAACCCTGATTAAGGTATAGAACTCCATGGTATGAGAAGACGATGGATCATTCCTGTTACATCTACTCCTTGAAACGTATCATTAACTCATAATTCTCTTGTTTCTTCATTTACCGTGCGAACTTGAAGGATCCCAGTCGACGTGAAGAATTCGATGGTCCTCCCTTTATTACCACCCAAATCCTCTGCTACAATGGGCACCTGATGCTTCAAGAGAGCCTCTTTGACTGCTTCAGCATTCCTAGGGCCAATTCTCATCACATCGCTTTTTGATTTGAATTGAAACATTTGTGCACCACCCGCCATTTTGCACTTAAGTCTTTCAACTCTCGCCCCCTGTTCTCTCAGTTGTCGAATGAGTTCATCTATTCCAGTGTCTGCATATTTAGCTAAGTTCACGGCAGGCTCTTTCCCTAACGGTGAATGAGGGAGCATGACGTGGACCATACCAGCTAATTTGATACGTTCATCGTATAATACCACCCCTATGCAAGAACCTAAGCCCGATGTGCGGATTGAACTTCCCTTACTAACGATATTCATATCTGCAATACCCACCCTTACCACTGTGTCCACTATAATCATAGCCTCACACCGAGGGATTGGAAGATGATTTCAAATGAATCGGGATCCGGTAAGAGGAAGAAGTGACCTTTCACACTTTCTGATTCCTCTAACTCCTCTTCTTTTAATGCTGTATCTATGACGATGGCATAATCACTTACCTGAGAAATTTCCAGTAAGCCGAAGCCGATAATGGCACCAGCCATATCAACAGATAAAGCAGGAACAGAAGGTAATAGCTTAAGACTCGTAAAGTCGGATAAGGAAGACAAATATGAACCTGATAGAATATTCCCTAACTCTTGCATGGCTGATAAACCTAATTCTGAATACGGTGGTTCACTAAAGGAAAAAGAACGATCCTGTATCATTGTTCGAATATAAGTTGATGCTTGTTCAAGAGGCAATAAAAAAAACATACTACCAGGTGCATCCCCTTCAATTCTTAAGAACACACTTACGACCACATTATCCGGTCCTCCTGCCATGTCCATCATTTCATCGAATGTAACAACCTGGACATTGGGTACCTTCATGTCAATTTTCTTCCCCAGAAGAGTAGAGAGGGCAGTTGCTGCATGCCCCGCTCCAATATTGCCGATTTCTTTCAAAATATCTAAGTGCATTGACGAAATTTTCTTCTCATAACCCATTCGTATCTGTTCTCCTTAGATGGATTGCAGGATTTTGTCTAAATGAAGTAGAATCAATAATCGTTTATCTTGCTTTACGACTCCGCCAATATACTCTGCTTCTACTACCCCGACAACTTCCGGTGAAGGTTCAATCATTTCTCTCTCTACATCCAACACATCATTTGCCGCATCAACGATCAACCCTACTTCTTTATCCTCCAAACCTACGATAATCACACGGGTGCTTTCGGTTGGTTCAGAAGAGGATAGATCGAATCGACTTCTTAAATCTATGATGGGGGTCACGACACCACGTAAATTTATTACACCTTTAACATAGGAAGGCGTTCTAGGCACTCTTGTAATATGTTCTAGCTTCTCAATTGAACGGACCTGGTCGACAGGAATGGCATACTCCTTATCCACCAATTGAAATACGATAAGCTTTAGGTCTTCCAATGTCTCTGACACTACACTCATTTCCCTTACCTCCTATTTAATCAATGCATTGCAATCTACAATCAGCGCTACCTGCCCATCACCCAATATAGTTGCACCTGAAATGGCAAATACATCATTAAGATAATTCCCTAAAGATTTTAGGACGATTTCCTGTTGACCAATAAATGAATCCACTACTAACCCTGCCATTTTTTCTCCTTTGCGGACAACCACGACAGAATAAAACTCTTCATCTTTTGAATCTTTAGGAACTTCGAAAACATCCTCCAGGAATAACAAGGGAACTACCTTGCCTCTGAAATCTATCACTCTTTGATTATGTGCATTCATGATCTCTTCTTTTTTGACTATGGCAGTCTCGATAATGGAAGAAAGCGGAATTGCGTATTTCTCATCTTCTATCTCGACAAGCATGACAGATATAATCGATAAGGTTAATGGCAATTGGATAGAAAACAATGATCCTTCACCAGCACTGGAGTCGATTGTAATGGCACCACCTAATGACTCAATCGTCGCTTTCACTACATCCAATCCAACACCTCTACCAGAGATATCTGAGATTTGATCAGCTGTTGAAAATCCTGAAGCCAGGATAAGTTCATAGATTTGTCTATCGGATAAGGTTTGCGCCACTTCCTCTGATACGATTCCTTTTTGGATCGCTTTCTCCATGACTCGCTGCTTATTAATACCTGCACCATCATCTTCAAGTTCAATAAATACATGATTTCCGCTATGATAAGCTTTTAGCTTGACCGTCCCTTGCTCAGGCTTACCATGTTTCGAACGAACTTCAGGCATTTCAATTCCGTGATCCAGGGCATTTCGGATTAAGTGAACAAGTGGATCTCCGATTTCATCGATCACCGTCCGATCAAGTTCTGTTTCTGCCCCTATGATTTCTAATTCAATTTTCTTATTTAAATCTCTTGCAAGCTGTCTTACCATGCGGGGAAAGCGGTTAAATACCGTTTCTACAGGAACCATCCTCATAGTGAGGATAATGCTTTGTAAATCTCCGGAAATTCGTGTCATTCTTTCCACCGTTTCATTTAATTCCGGATTATTCAAATCTTTTGAGATCTGTTCCAACCTGCCTCTATCAATGACAAGTTCTTCAAAAAGGTTCATAAGTACATCCAGCCGCTCAATGTTTACACGTATCGTTTTGCTCGAAGGATTCGATTGTCTTGATGTTGAATTCGTTTCTTTAGGTAACGCGTCTTCCTTTTCTTTTACAACAACTTCTCCTGACTGTTCCTCCGACCCTTTCACTTCATTGTTGTGAATATGATGTGAGGTCAATTCCATTAAAGTGACTTCTTCAACCTCAGAGACGTTACGTATACTCTTTTCTATGTCGCTTGCATCCTCTTTTGACACAACTGCTATAACAAAGGAATGGTCGAACTGTTCTTCTTCCAGCTGATCTACAGTAGGGAAAGACTTAATGACTTCTCCGAGTTTTTCCAGCACTTCGAAAACCATATATACTCTTGCTGCTTTTAACAGACAATCATCCCTCAAGGAAACGGTCATTTCAAAGCAACGGAATCCCTGCTCAAAGGATTGCTGAATAACCGTTTGTTCAAATGCTTCGTACTTCATGGACAATGTATGTATTTCAGGGGCTATGGTTGCGGCAGCTTCATTACTTGCGGATTGTAAATTTTCTCCCTTTTCAATTGCTTGGAGAAGGGTGACTACTTCCGTCACGTCCCGTTTCCCATCTCCGCCGTCCGCGATAGAAAACACCATTGCTTCCAGATCGTCAACGGATTTAAACACTACATCCAATATTTCGGGTGTCACTTTAATTTTTTCATTACGTATAGCATCCAGAACATTTTCCATTTTATGGGTAAGGTTTGCTAAATCTTCGTACCCCATCGTTGCAGACATCCCTTTTAACGTGTGAGCTGAGCGAAAAATTTCATTAACGATCGTCAGGTTTCCAGGGTTTTTCTCCAATTCCAGTAATTGCTCATTACATGTTTGTAGATTTTCCTTACTCTCTTCTATAAAAACTTCTAAATATTGACTCAATTCCATGTGCTCCACACCTCTCTACAACATGTACTTCATAATAGTTCGAGAAATATCCTCGATATGTTCCACGCTGTCCACTAAATTTGTAGCGATAGCCGATTTCGGCATTCCAAACACAATACAAGTCTCTTTTGATTCTGCAATGGCTCTCACTTCACCTGTTTCTTTAAGCCTGATCAATCCCTCAGAGCCATCGGAGCCCATCCCTGTCATAATGACAGCTATTTTGCCATAATTTCGAAGCAGGCTTGCGGATTCAAACAATACGTCCACGGAAGGTCTGTGACCATTTCGTGGTGCTTCTTCCTTTGATAGTTCAAAGGCTAAATGTGCTCCATGCTCGACCACCTTCATTTGAAAACCACCCGGCGCTATATATGCTGTTCCTTTTTGGAGGATTTCTTCATGCTCCGCTTCCTTCACTTTAATGGCTGATTGACCATCTAGCCGATTGGCCAGTGAGTTGGTAAAACCGGGCGGCATGTGCTGTACCACGACCACTGGTGCACCCAGTTGAGGAGACAGTTCTGTCAGCACCTGCTGTAAAGCGCGTGGACCTCCTGTTGATGTTCCAATAAGAATCAATTTCGGTGAATCCCGGGTCCATTTATGTTCTGAAGGTAACGTTGGTACACAACTTTTAGCAGATTCACTTGACTCTGTCCTTTTTCGAAATGTGCTGGTTATTTTCGTCATGTTCACCTTGCTTGCCGATAGGACTTTTTCAACCATTTCATCTTGAACTTTATGAAGGTCCAATGAAATGGTTCCTGAAGGTTTCGCGATAAAATCAACAGCTCCAAGCTCCATGGCTTTGACAGTCTCCTCCGCCCCCTCTTTGGTTGTAGATGAGAGCATCACGACAGGTACCGGACACTCCACCATGATTCTCCTTAAGGCTTCTATTCCATTCATCTTTGGCATTTCCACGTCAAGGGTCACGACGTCGGGGCGGAGTTTTTTAATTTTTGAGATTGCGTCTTCACCATTTCTGGCAATCCCAATCACTTCTAGCTGTTTGGAGGCTGTTAGAAAATCACCAATAAGTTTTCTCATAAATGCTGAATCATCTACAACTAGAACTTTTTTCATTCAGGAATTTTACCTCCCAAAAAATATATTTCTCATACTCTTTAAAAAGCCTGACTGTTTCGTCACTGGTCGATAAGGTCCCCCGACTAGGTGGTGCAACATCGTACGCAGACTTAAAGTCATAGCTGAAGCAGGGTATCCGATAACTATGGGTGTTTGATGGATGACCGCCTTCCTTACTGTTGAATCTTCAGGTAAGACTCCTAGAGAAACGATCTCCTTATGGAGGAATTTCCTCATCGTTTCTTGTAATCTCGTGATTGTTTCAAGACCTTCCTTCTTGAAATCTGCCCGATTACATATCAGATAGAACTGTTTCTCTTGATCCCTCATATATATATATTTCATCATTGAGTAAGCATCTGTAATCGAGGTAGGTTCAGGTGTCGTGACAACAATGATTTCGTCCATCGCCAAGAGAAATTCCAACGTCTCTTTCGTAGCTCCTGCACCCATATCAAAAAGTATGTAATCGTACTTTTGAACTACATGCTCCATCAGTTCAAAGAACCGTTCTATCTGCTCCTCTTTCCACTCCACTATACTTTTCAGGCCATTCCCCCCACTAATGTAAGAGACACCATGAACATTTTCACATATAACCTTGTCAATATCTAGTTCTTTTTCCTCGATATAATCCATGATTGAGTAGGAATGATGACTTCCTAGTAAAATATGAATATTTCCCATTCCGATATCCAGGTCAACCAATAATACTTTCTTATTTTCTTTACCAAGCAAAACGGAAAGGTTAGTGGAGATATTCGATTTTCCAACCCCACCCTTTCCGCTTACGACTGCAATGGTTTTAGCGGGAGAAGAGTCGCCGGTGAGCATTTTCCTCCTTAAGTTATATGCTTGATCTTTCATATCGAAATCCTTTCATTAGTAAATGACCTATTTCTTCAACATTTACCTCGGTAATATCCTCTGGTACATCCTGACCGATCGTTACATAAGATGCACCGATCTTCACCTCTGTCATCATATTGATCATAGAGCCATAACTGGATGTTTCATCTAGTTTCGTGAAAATAAATCGATCAATGTCAATGGAAGAAAACTGTGAAATGATTTCCTTCATATCCCTCTCCTTGCTTGTCAGGGAAAGAACCAGGAACGTCTCCATGTGGTGGTCAAAGTCAATAATTCCACGCAAATCCTCTACATACTTCTTTTCTCTGAAATTCCTGCCTGCAGTATCAATGAATACATGGTCGTAGTCCCGGAATTTATCGATTGCTTTTTTAAAGTCTTCAATTTTATAGACTACTTCAACTGGAACATTCAACAGACCTGCATACGTCTTTAATTGCTCGATCGCTGCTATACGATACGTATCTGTCGTGATGAAAGCTATTTTCATCCGTTTCTCTATGACTGCTTCAGCCGCCATTTTCGCTAAAGTAGTTGTTTTCCCCACACCGGTTGGGCCTATCACGTTAATATATTTCTTCTTGTAACTCATTCCCCCAAGAGCAATTCCTTTCAACAGACCATCCAGAAAATGTTTGACTTCCTGTTTAGCCCATTCATTTCGATGGTTCCCTGGAAGAAATCCACTCTTGATTCTCTCTTCTAAATAGTCGCCCAATCGGAAGAGAGTTGTATCACTGATGTCATGATTTTTAAGAAATAGCAAGATTTCTTGAACTTCTTCAGCAAATTTCTCAAATTGATTTTTTGATTTAATAGTAGAGATCATTTGTTTTAGTTCTTTTAATTCTGCCTCTACCAATTGATTTGGTACTTCGTATTTTTTTTCGGATGGTGAAGGAGGAGCGATTGGTGCAGATGTCGCTTTCAATTTACTCATCTCTACCTTTTCACTCTCAACCTCTGGATCAATGGTAGCAATGACTTCAATCATTTTCTTTTTGAATAACCCCATGAAACCGCCAGTATATGCTACTTTAGAGTTTAGGATGACGGCATCATCCCCTAATTCAGATCTGATCTTTTTCATTGCCTCATTCATGGAAGGCGCTGCATATTTTTTTATTTTCATCAGACATTCACCACCCCTAAACTTTGAACTTCTACATTTGCTTCTAATTCGTTATATGAAATGATCGGTACTTGAGGAAAGTACCTTTCTGTCAATTGTCTAACGTACATTCTCACAGCTGGTGAACACAGGATGATCGGTGACTCCTCCATAAGAGACAACTGCTCCATTTGTGATGCGACTGCCTCCAGGATTCCTTGAGAATCGGTTGGATCCATGGATAAATAATTTCCATGTTCCGTTTGTTGAATGGCGTCGGCAATCAATTTTTCGACCTTTCCTGACATAGTCACAACCTTTAAGGAAGCATCTCCTTGAACATATTGACTGGTAATTTGCCTTGCCAACGACTGCCGTACATATTCAGCTAAAAGATCTGTATCTGAACTCATTTTGGCATAATCAGCAAGTGTTTCAAAAATAATCGGCAAATTTCTGATAGACACATTTTCCTTTAACAACTTGGCTAATACTTTTTGTACTTCACCTACTGTTAAAGGATTCGGCGTCACTTCTTCCACTAATATCGGGTAGGATTCCTGCAGATGATCAATGAGTTGTTTCGTCTCCTGCCTGCCCAGTAGTTCATGAGCATTTGTTTTAATCATCTCGGTTATGTGGGTCGACACCACTGACGGCGGATCCACAACCGTATAACCGAAAATTTCTGCCTGCTCTTTCATTTCTTCTGAAATCCATTTAGCCGGAAGACCGAATGATGGTTCGATTGTATCAATTCCCTCAATGGAATCATCCTCCACACCAGGACTCATGGCTAAATAGTGATCAAGCAAAAGCTCTCCACGGGCCATTTCATTGCCTTTAATTTTCAAACGATATTCATTCGGTTGAAGTTGTATGTTATCCCGAATCCTTACAACAGGTATGACCAGCCCAAGCTCTATCGCTAATTGACGGCGTATCATTACAATCCGGTCAAGGAGATCTCCTCCCTGATTCGTATCGGCAAGGGGAATCAGACCATAGCCGAACTCAAATTCAATCGGATCAACATTCAGTAAGTTCACGACGCTCTCCGGACTTTTCATTTCGTCCTGCTCTACTTCCTCTTCCATTTCCATCATGTCCGATTCAGTTTCCTTAGGTGACCTTGAGAGCATGAAGGCCCCTATCCCTAATAAGGCTGCCACTGGAATGGTTAAGATATCATTAATAGGAGTTGCTACTCCCAGCATGAAGATCGTGAAGGCAGCTACATACAGCATTGCAGGATAAGCAAGTAGCTGATTCATGATATCCTGTCCCAGGTTCCCTTCAGATGCTGCTCTGGTTACCACGATTCCCGTGGCTGTTGAGATCAACAGGGCAGGAATCTGGCTGACGATTCCATCTCCGACTGTAAGTAAGGAATAGCGCGTTGCCGCTTCGGCAATGGGTAGCCCTTGTTGTGTCATTCCAATAATAATACCGAAGATTAAATTGATCATGACAATGACAATACCAGCTATGGCATCTCCCTTGACAAACTTGGATGCCCCGTCCATGGCACCATAAAAATCTGCTTCCCGACCCACTTTTTCCCGACGGTTTCTGGCATCATGCTCTGAAATCATCCCGGCATTCAAATCCGCATCTATACTCATCTGCTTACCAGGCATCGCGTCAAGTGTAAATCTTGCCGCGACCTCGGACACACGCTCAGATCCTTTTGTTATGACAATAAATTGAATCACGATGAGGATGATGAATACTACTAGACCGACGAGAATATTTCCTCCTACAACGAATGTTCCAAAGGTTTCAACAACGTCCCCTGCTTCACCTTTACTAAGGATCGATCTCGTTGTGGAAACATTTAGACCTAATCGAAAAAGTGTTAACAATAATAATAGGGATGGAAATATAGAAAATTGCAATGGTTCATTCATATTCATCGAGGTTAGGAGTACAAGGAGTGCAAGTGAAATATTAACGATGATCAATAAGCTTAATAACCAGGATGGGAACGGGATGATAAGCATGGCAACGATTAATATGACACTGGCTAGTACGGATAAATCTCTTGCTGACATTATTTCTCTCCTAACTGCTTACATTTGATTTTTTATTCGGTAAACATAAGCTAAAATTTCTGCAACTGCTTTGAAAAATTCTTCAGGTACTGCATCACCTATTTCAGCCGAGTCATATAGGGAGCGGGCTAGGGGACGATTTTCCACCATAACCACGTCGTTTTCATTTGCGATATATTTAATCTTTTGAGCTAGATAGTCAACGCCTTTCGCCACTACATACGGCGCATCCATTTTATTCTCATCGTATTTAAGCGCAATGGCAAAGTGAGTAGGGTTTGTAATCACCACATCTGCTTCAGGGACTTCCTGCATCATGCGTCTCATGGCCATTTCACGCTGTCTCTGCTTAATTTTGGATTTAATCAGAGGATCTCCCTCGATGTTTTTATGTTCATCTTTTAGATCCTGCTTTGACATTCGAATATTTTTTTCAAAATCATATTTCTGATAAAGAAAATCGAATAGTGATAAGAAAAGTAACGCCAGTGAAGCAGCGATTCCCATTTGCACAGTCAAGCTCGCCATCGTCGCTAATGAATCCCCCACTGATTTAAACGATAAACTTAACACTTGATCAATATTCATCCAGAGAATGACAAAGGTGATTGCCCCAACAAATGAAATTTTTAAAATGGATTTTAATAGTTCAACGATTGCTCTTAAAGAAAAGATGCGCTTAAACCCTTTAATCGGATCAATCTTTTCAAGCTTCGGCTCCAGCGGCTTAGTCGTAAACATGACTCCAACTTGAATATAATTTGAAAACAATCCGGCAAGTATGGCCACTAACATAATCGGTCCGAGAAGTAACGCAAGTTCTTTCATTATATCCATGGTTATGACTTGAACTGTATTCTCTGTCAGTTCCATCAGCATATATTCCTGAAAGGTTTGATTAAAGAGATCGAACACAATATTTCCAATATATGAAGCACTGAATGTAAGGAATAAAAAAACGGCAAGAAGGATTATGGCTGTATTCACATCCTGGCTTTTTGCTGTTTGTCCTTTTTTCCGCGCGTCGTCCCTCTTTTTCGGAGTCGCTTTCTCCGTCTTTTCCCCACTGAAAAACTGCAGGTCTAATGATAACCACTTCAATTTATGTGCCTCCAATAATTTTCATTACATCTCTCATGGTCACGAACATCATTTCAAAAAGCTGCTGCATGACAGCAAACATCACTCCCATTACTATGAACAACACGATAAATGCAACGGCAATCTTGATGGGAAACCCTACGACGAAGACGTTCAACTGCGGTACAGTACGAGCCACAATCCCCAAGGCCACATCTACAAGGAACAGCGTTGCGACAACAGGAATCGACATTTGAAAAGCAATGATGAACATTGAGTTAAATGATGTCATGACATAGTCAATTAATCTCTCATCTCCAAATGGTATCCATGGACTATCTAACGGGATCAGCTGATAACTATAAAAAATTCCATCGAGGAGCAGATGATGACCATCAAGAGCAAGCAATAAAAGCAGTGCAAATGTATATAGATACTGACCCATCAAGGGGCTTTGTGCTCCTGTTTGGGGATCGATCACATTGGCAATGGCAAACCCCATTTGAAAATCTATAAACCCACCGGCTATCTGAATGGCCGTCACGATCATATAGGCAACAAAACCGATGAGAAGTCCGATCATAGCTTCTTTCATGATCAGCAAAAAATAGTGGCCGTTAATTTCAAATGCCTTAGATTCAATCGTATAGTACATGACCCAGGAGAGTACCAACGAGAATGCGATCCGATGTTGTGCAGGTATGTTACGGTATGAAAACAGAGGCATCGTAACAAAAAAAGCAGAAACCCTTACAAACACTAGTAAGTATACCGATAGAATGGGTACAAGCTCTTCCATTCTCTTACCCTACGAACCTTGTTAAATCTGAGAATATTTGTGAAGTATACGTCACAAGCTTCGTTAACATCCAAGGTCCAAAGAAAACAATCCCGATCAAGACCGCCACGATTTTAGGAATAAACGCAAGAGTTTGTTCCTGTATTTGTGTTGTTGCTTGAAAAATACTGACGATCAATCCTACAACAAGGGCCAATAGCAATAGAGGACCGGAAACGATGAGGGTTACATATATTCCACGCTCCGCTATCGCGATAACAGATTCAGCATTCATTGAAACTCACCTACTTAAAAACTTTGTAAAAGAGATTTTATTACTAAATACCAGCCATCCACTAGCACAAACAGTAAAATCTTAAAAGGCAATGAAATCATAACAGGAGGAAGCATCATCATTCCCATGGACATCAAGACACTCGCTACCACCATGTCGATGACTAAGAAAGGAATAAAAATCATAAATCCTATTTGAAAAGCCGTCTTAATTTCACTTAATGCAAATGCCGGTACTAACGATGTTAGAGGAATGTCTTCCACAGATTCGGGTCGATCAGCCCCGGAATATTGTAAAAACAACTCTAAATCCTTTTGTCTTGTGTGCTTACTCATAAATTCTTTAAACGGGATCGAAGCCTTGTCGTAAGCTTCTTCAAGATTTATCTCTTCGTTAAAAAGAGGAGTCAATGCTTCATCGTTCACCTCTTGAAAAGTTGGAGCCATGATAAAAAACGTAAGAAATAAAGAAATTCCAATCAATACCTGATTCGGTGGCATTTGTTGTGTGGCAAGGGAAGTCCTGACAAAGGATAGGACAATCATGATCCGGGTAAAAGATGTCATTAAAATCAAGATACTGGGTGCAAGGGAAAGGACGGTAAATAGTAATAGCAGCTTTACACTTGTCGATACATTATCTGCAGAACTACTATTAAAAAACTCCATGAATTCATTCATCAGAATGATTCTCCTTATTCTTTAGATCCTTGAACATCTTCTTTCTTCCCTTTTTCATTTCATCCAGCTGTAATTTCAACTGTGATTGAAATGAGCTTGAGTCAGATGATTGCGATTGATTTTTTGCCTTTGTTAACCATCTGGATACGGCTGTTTTGGCATCAGGTAGTTGAGCGTCCTGATAAAAGGATAGTATCTGTTCTTTCTCTTTCTCATCCTGAATCTCTTTCAATAGCTGAATATCTTCTCCTACACCGAGTACCAGTACTTGTTTGCCTACCTTAACAATTTGGACAGAACGATTTCCCCCGAGAGGCGTTCCACCTAAATGATTGATTAATTTCGTTTGTTGAAAGGATCTTCCTTTTTGGTTGATAAATTTCAATAAAAAATAGATGAGCGCAACTACAAAGATAAGAGCAACAATCATTTTAAAATAATCCAAAAAAGTAACCGAGGTAGCAGCGCCTGAGGTGTCAGTCACATTATTTTGTTGTTCATTGCATTTCTCTGGGTGTTCTATGCAGTCCTTGACATTATTCACTTCTGCAAATGCTGTTCCATTCACAGCATTTGCAGTAATGATAAAAACAATAAGACTCACTAGAATTTGAATCTTCTTCAATACATGCACCTTCTTACTAATCTGTTAGCTTAGAGCTTTTTGAATCGCTTCGATTACACGATCTGCCTGGAACGGTTTAACGATAAAATCCTTTGCACCCGCTTGTATGGCATCAATCACCATTGCTTGTTGACCCATTGCAGAGCACATAATGATTTTCGCACCGGCGTCGATTGCTTTGATTTCTTTTAAAGCTGCAATACCATCTTTTTCAGGCATCGTAATATCCATAGTGACAAGGTCAGGTTTCAGTTCTTTGTATTTATCAACAGCTTGACTTCCATCGGCTGCCTCTCCTACCACATCAAACCCGTTTTTAGTTAAAATATCTTTAATCATCATTCGCATAAAAGCCGCATCATCTACAATTAGAATTTTATTAGCCATTATCGTCATCCTCCATCATCATCTATGTTATTTAAGTTTTTTAATACGATCACTTTGACTTACAATGTCCGTAATTCTGACACCAAAGTTCTCATCTATCACTACTACTTCTCCTTTAGCCATCAATTGACTGTTTACAAGGATATCAACCGGCTCCCCCGCTAATTTATCAAGCTCTATTATGGAGCCGGACGATAACTCAAGTATGTCCCTGACAGATCGGTTCGTCCTTCCAAGCTCTACCGTGACCTGCAAGGGAATATCCAGTAGCATATTCAGGTTTTTTGCTTCCTGTTGTCCCAATGTTGTCGGTTCAAAATGACTAAACGTAGCCGGTTGGACATTGACAGTTTCTGCATGCCCCCCTTGTCCCCCCAGATGCTGAGGAGATGCATGCTGTTGGGAGGTACGGACAGGCTCCTCATACGTACCGCTATAAACAGGCTCTGGTTGTGGAGCTGCGGGAGATTCCAGACTCGGAGTAACCGCTGCGGCAACTTCTTCAGAAGCTCCACCATTCATTAATTCATCCACCAGGCTCTTGGCAAAACCCAAGGGCAAGAGCTGCATGATGCTAGAATCAATAAGATCTCCGATTTTTAATGAGAATGATACTTTTACTAATAGATCTTGATCAGGAAGGTTTTCTTCTCCCTCCCCTTGAGGTATGTACATCAAATCGATGGAAGGTGGTGAAATATCCACTTTCTTACTAAAAACCGTAGACATGGAGGTTGCAGCAGACCCCATCATTTGATTCATTGCCTCTTGAACAGCACTTAGCTGTATTTCCCCCAAATCACCGGATGGGTTCCTTCCATCTCCTCCAAGCATCAAGTCAGCGATGATGGATGCATCTGATTGTTTGATCACCAGCAGGTTCACGCCTGAAAAACCTTCAGTATATTGAACTTGAATGGCGACATACGGATGAGGAAATTCCTCCTCTAAATAATTTTTATCAATGATCGTTACTTTAGGGGTCGTAATCTCAACCTTCTGATTGAGCAATGTGGATAAAGCCGTTGCAGAACTCCCAAAGGAGATGTTCCCTATTTCACCTAAAGCATCCTCTTCCATAGAACTAATGTATTCATTACTATTTATCTCTTTGCGCTCTTCTGTTTCCTCTTCAGGCTCTGCAGACCCACGGAGCAACGCATCAATTTCATCTTGTGATAACATATCATCACTCATCATCGTCGTCTCCCCCCTTCAACGAATCTAAAATTTGTACGGCCAGTTTCTTATTTGACTTCCCTGGCTGAGCTGTAAATTTAGGAATTTCACCCACTCTGATCGTTAAAGGATCATCGATTCGGGTGTTCATTTCGATTACATCACCAATATCCAGCATAAGGAACTCTTCAATTGAAATATCAGAACGCCCTAATTCAGCTACAATTGGCACTTGGGCTTTCTTGATTCTTCTTTCAAGATGTGCCGTTTCTTCCGGCTTACTCTCTTTACGTTTGCTTTCCATCCAATAGCTTCCTGATAGTTTCGGAAGGATCGGCTCCAGTACAACGTGTGGAATGCAGATATTAATCATTCCACTCGTTTCACCTATCGTTGTGTTCAATGAAATAACCACAACCGTTTCATTCGGTGACACCATCTGAAGAAATTGCGGGTTCACTTCGAATTCCGCAAAAAGCGGATCTACATCAGCCACAGTGCTCCAGGCTTCCCTTAAATTCTCAAACGCCTTTTCAAAGAGCTGACTCATAATTCTTGTCTCAATTTCTGTTAAACTCTCTACTTTGTTAACGCTGACTCCCCTTCCGCCCATCACCCGATCCATCATCGAATAAGCTATATTCGGGTTGATTTCCATAAGGATCCTTCCATCCAAAGGAGGTAATTCATATACGTTCAAGATGGTCATTTTCGGAACGGAACGGATAAATTCTTCGTATGGGATTTGGTCAGCAGAAGCAACATTTATTTGTACATAAGTTCTTAATTGAGCAGAGAAATAGGTAGTCAAGATCCGGGCGAAGTTTTCGTGAATTCTCGTTAAACTTCGGATTTGATCTTTAGAAAACCGTAAAGCTCTCTTAAAATCGTACACTTTCACTTTTTTCTCTTCTTCTTCTTTTTTGAAATCATCTGCGCTCATCTCTCCCGTATTGAGAGCAGACAACAGAGCATCGATTTCACTTTGAGATAAAATTTCACTAGCCATGCCTTCACCTCCGAACACTCGATATAGGCTACCTTATTGAATCATCATAGAGGTGATATAGACTCTTTCTACCATACCTTCTTGCATAAGGGAGTTTACTTTGTCTTTGACCTTTGTTTCGATCAATTCTTTCCCTTTTTTCCCTTGCAGGTCTTCTGCTTTCAATTCTGAAAGCTCTTCTATGATGATGTTATTCACTTGAAAGTCTCTCTTTTCCAGCTCACTTTTCGCTTTTTTACTATCGGTTTGTATCTTAAAGGAAATACGAATGAAATCATTACTCATTAAATTGGTTGTCGTCTCAGGTATGTCCACCGAATGTTCTATCACTTCTTCAATGGAAGGCTCTTTCGTTTCTTCCTCTCCTGAAAACTTCAGAATGACAACTAACGCGATCACACCCACAAGTGTGATCGTAACCAACAGGATCATCATGATTGTCAGGGCTTTATTCTTCAACTGTTACTCCCTCCCTCTTGGGGCAGGCTGAGTAATTTTGCTTTTTGAAAGAAAGAAAGTGTAAGGGAGTCAACCTCGTCCACCGTTTCTTTCACAACATATCGTCTGCCATTTGTTAATAGAATCGTAGTGTCCGGAAACGCTTCTACTGTTTCAATGTATAAAGCATTCAACGTAAACGACTTTCCATTCAACCTGGTTAAAGTGATCATAAATTTCAGGACCGACAATCATCCTCCGATTCAACCTAATGTAAACCTTTAAGGTGTCAGTCCATTCCTCCCTTTTTAACGTATTAACGTTTCAAGTTTACAAGCTCTTGTAAGATTTCATCCGACGTTGTGATAATACGTGTATTTGCCTGGAATCCACGCTGAGCCGTGATCATTTCAGTAAATTCTTCGGATAGGTCTACGTTGGACATTTCAAGTGCACCGGACTGAAGTGCACCTCTTCCCTCTCCAGCTACCCCCTGATTCGGAAGCCCTGAGTTATTCGAAGCCTGGAACAGATTATTGCCGGCTTTCGTCAAACCACCCGGATTGGAAAAAGTAGCTAGTGCCAGTTGACTTAAAACTCTCACTTCTCCATTGGAAAATACTCCGTTCACTTCACCAGAGGAACCTATGTTGAAGCTTTCAAGGTACCCTTCTGAGTTTCCGTCAACAGTATCTACATTAGCGGAGGATGAGCTATCAAACTGAGTGATCTTGGAGAAATCCAAATCGATCGTTTGGGTAGGATTTGCACCAGTTTGATTATTTAATGTTATGGGGAAAGGCACTTGGGAAGTTAATTTACCTTCTTCGTCAAAATTCAATACGGTATTTTGACCATTGCCGACTGTAACGTCATCGGTCAGACTGGATATTGTTACGTCCCATTCATTTTGACCTGATTTCTCCATTACTAACTTAATACTAATATCTTTACCCAGTGAATCCTTCACCTTCGTTTCAAGCTCCACAACAGTACCATCGACGGCACTAGACTTTAAGTTCCCATTGTAAGTAGCCTCGCTGGTTGCCTGTGGTGCCATTGTGGTATTAGTATCAATTTTGATATCAGTCACACCACTCTGATTGACTACACCGTCACCGTTGACCGGATATCCCTGAACAAGGTTTCCTTGACCTGTCACAAGGTTCCCATTTGAATCTAAATAAAAGTTTCCAGCACGGGTGAACATTTCGTTATTTCCTTGTCTTACAACAAAAAACCCGTCACCCGAGATGGCTACATCCAAGGATCTGCCTGTTGTCTGCAGACTTCCTTGAGTTTGAATCGTATCAATGGACGATAGTGAAGCTCCAAGTCCTACCTGCTTTGCATTTTGACCTCCACGGTTTTCTGTTGCTCTACTTGCACCAGAAACGGTTTGGTTCATTAAATCCTGGAATGTGACACGCCCTTTTTTATAGCCGTACGTATTTACATTTGCAATATTATTTCCGATTACATCCAGTTTTGTTTGAAAGTTTTTCATTCCACTGATACCCGAATACATTGAACGTAGCATGAATTTTTTCCCCTTTCGTTTTAGCTGCTTCAATCAGTCCACAGCTACAGGCCTCCTAAAAAGGTCCAGCCTATGAATCTATTAATATCGTTCCATTGATGTTTGTGAAAATCTGTGAGTGTGCTTCATCACGGTCTAATGCTGTAATCACCGTTTTGTTTTTTGCACTTACAATTAGGGCTGCATCATTTAATATTACCAGTGAATCCCCGACACCCTTTGTTTTAGCCTCATTCATTTTCTCCCCTATTTTCTCCCATGTTTGTGGAGAAATTGAAATCCCCCGTTGTTCCATCCTTACCTTTGCATGTTTGCTAATCTGTATATGGGGTACATGTTGAATTGCCTTATCTAATTGGGCAGCAAATGATGATGCACTTGAAGGTTTACTAATTGCTTTCGTCTTATTAATTGGTGCAATAGGTTGAGGTGAACGATGAAAGAATGTTTTTTCCATACTATCCACTCCCTAGGATTCAATTTTAATTAATTTATCACTGGAGATTTTGTCACCTGCTTCAGTATGAAACCAAATGAGTGAATCTTTCTTTGAAACGGATTGAACGATTCCCCTCATCTCTCCATCTTCACTGTTCCATGTTACGTTCTTTCCTATTAATAAAGATGCATTAACGAGAGAAGCTTCCGGGGTGTCCGTCGTATTCACCTGTGAAATATTCCCGGGAGTCAGGATTGTTCCGTCCTCCATGATGAATTCAACAGAGTCACCTTTAAAGCGGACTCCTTTTACGAACCCCTGTCCTTCTTGTATTTCGGGTGCATCGCCTGCTTCTGACTCTATGATTTTATGCCATGTCACTTGTTTACCAACAAACTGATTATAAGAAATCAATTGTGATTGACTTTGGTTATCCACGAATTTCTCCATTGTTTTCGTCAGGTTCGTCATTTGCTCTAATGATGAAAAGGTAGCCATTTGTGCGATGAAGTCTTTGTCCTGCATTGGATTTAACGGATCTTGACTCTGTAATTGTGTCATCAGGATTTTCAGGAAGTCATCTTTTCCCAAAATATCCTTACCGCCTTCACGCTGTTTTGTTTGGACGGTGGAATATAGTAAACTCGGATCGATTTTCGTCATATTATCACCTATATTTCGGTATTTACGAGATAATCCTTAAAGGATTGAGTTCTTTCTTCTTCCTGGCTCCCTGCTTGTGGCTGATTCTGCTTTTGCTGTTGTGAGGACTGTTGTTGTGACTGCCCTTTTGATTGTCGCTCAGCATCTGTTAACGCCTGTGAGATTTCAATCTTCTCTACTTGAAGATTCTGTGATGTAAACGCATGCTTTAATCCTTGAAGTTGAGAATCCAGCATTTCTTTCGCAGTTGCCGTGGAAGCTAATATTTTCGCGGTCAACACTCCGTTTTGTTGTAGAAGTTCAATCCTTAATGAACCCAGCTGTTCTGGATACAGCTTGATTAACAGCTTACTCATGTTAGGCTGTGACAGCATTTGAGATTTGTTTAGGATATTCTGAAATTCTTTCACAAATTGTTCATATTGAATGGAGCGATTCCCTGATGAGAGACTCATGGAAACGGATTCTGTTTTCGGAAGAACAAAGTGTATGTGGCTTGCCTGAATCGGTTGAATGTTTTTCTTCTCCACTGTGACCGCTTCTGTTGAGGACTGCTTTTCCATTGTTTGCACAGGTGACTGACGTTGAAAAGCATCTTTTAATACCCGGGACCAATCCTTACCCTGATTAAACTCCCTCGCCAAGGTTGCATCTACACCCGATTGAACCATCTTCAACATGTGTTTTAGCTCGGTCGCTTTTGATGCTTCCACCACAAGTAAGTCACGGTTAGCTGCCAAAAGTTCAATGACCTTTACAAGTTTGGTTACTTCTTCTATTGGTCCTTTTCCACTTATGCCCCGCACCTCATTTTTTAATGCGGATTGCAACAGCTGCATCGTTCCCAACAGGATTTCATGAAGGTTCCCTTCATTATCACCTGATGACGAAGAGGCTTGCTCAGTCCCAATAAGAGCAGATTGAAGCTCAGAAAAAAGTGTTTTGACTGTTTCTTTATCCACACCAACAATTTCAGCGATTTGGTCATAATCAAATTCTTTTAATCGGGATATGTCTTCTAATTGTCCGCTTGTCAGTCCAATTTCATCAAGCTCTGTTACACGTAAGATGCTTTGCAGGCTAACAAGAAGAGATAGTGTCTCAGGCTGTTTTACTGCTTCCTTTTCAACAACATGATTCGATACAAATCCTAATAGTTTCGAAAATCCATCCATTTCTTCCTTGGGAAGCGTTGATTCTTTTCTCATCCCCATGGGAAAGTTGGGAGCTTTTGTACCTATTCCGATTTCCACTCTTTCACCTCCTCTCAAAACCTAGTCCATCAATCCACCGTAGAGAGCAGCTCCGTGTATCTGGCAGCATCTTCCGGGGGCATTTTTTCCAAAATATCTGCTAGAGTGTCAGGCTTGATATTTGATAGAATCTTCATTGCCTCATCATCATCCATGTTCATCAGAACAGGGGCAGAACTCTTTGCTGACATGGATTCAAATGTATTGACTACCTCTTTAAAGGCCCGCTTGTTTTCTTCACCAATCTGCCGTAATTCTTCAAGCTCTTCTTTTTGCTGCTGAATGGTCGCTTGCAATTGTTCATTATCACTTTCTTTTTTATCTACTTCATTTTGAAGCTGGGCAATTTCCGCCTCTTGATCTTCGATTGAAGCTTGAAGTGAAACCATTCGCTCATGTAATTCGTCTGCTTCCTCAGCTTCATTTGATGGCAGGATATTAGCCAGAAACGGGATATCAGAGCTGAATGATTGTGCTTTTTCAAATACATTGATTCCAGCAGCTGTCATGATTACGAGTGCGAAGGTTATGGTAAACAAGATAGGAATGAAGAAGATAAACACAACTTTTTGCATACGGCCTGACTGCTCTTTATTTTCCTCTTCGATCACCTTTGCCATGAAATCACCTAACTCCCCGTTTCATATATTGAACAACTGATAATTCATCTAATTGTTTATTTTCCGCTTGTTGATTAGTTTGCAAAAAACGATGGAGATCATTCTCCTTCATCTTTTCGTATTTCTTTACTTCTACATTCATATCTACAAGTTTTTCTTCACACCAGTTCATCCGGTTCCTTGCTTGTATCACCAGGTCCTGGTAATAAGAAATGGTTCTTTCAAGATTGGTGATGAATTGTTGATGATGACGAATATGTTGTACAGATAAACCATTTTGCAACTTGGTTTCTTGATGCTGTTCAAGAGTTTCTTTCTTTTTCAGAAACTCATAAAGCTTCTCCGCAACTTTCTCAAATTTTTCAATGGAACCTCTGTACATTTCCTGAACTTCATCTTTTTCTTTTTCCTTTAACGTTAAAATACGTTGAAACCTATATTGATAACTCACTTGATTCATCCACCTTTTTCCGATAGCTTTATAAGTTCATCAACACTTGCAGGGAGAGAAACCTGTTCATATACACCCTGTTTCAAGAAGGAGATGATACCCGGATAGTATTGGATGGCTTCATCAACCTCACGGGAAGTACCCTTTTTATAAGCACCAATTTGGATAAGATCCTCAGAGTTCATATAAGTACTTAATAACTCTCTTATTCTCGTAGCGGCCTGTAAATGTTCCTTAGATGCCAGATGATTCATTAACCTGCTCACACTTTTTAATATATTGATAGCCGGATATTGACCTCTATTCGCGATTTGTCTGTCAAGCACAATGTGACCATCGAGTATTCCCCTAACCGTGTCAGATATTGGCTCATTTAAATCATCACCATCTACCAAAACGGTGTAAAATGCTGTTATGCTACCGAGTACATTTGTTCCTGTTCTTTCTAATAGTTTCGGTAAAATAGCAAATACAGATGGCGTGTATCCTTTGGTGGTCGGTGGTTCACCTACTGCCAATCCGATTTCCCTCTGAGCCATCGCTACCCGAGTCGCGGAATCCATCATGAGCATGACGTTCATTCCTTTATCTCGAAAATATTCCGCAATGGCAGTCGCCGTAAAGGCTCCTTTGATCCTCATCAGTGCAGGTTGATCTGAAGTGGCTGCCACTACAATCGTTCGCCTTAATCCTTCTTCTCCTAAATCCCTTTCAATAAATTCCCTTACTTCCCTGCCCCTCTCACCGATTAACGCAATTACATTTAAATCCGCTTTTGTGTTGCGGGCAATCATTCCAAGCAGTGTGCTTTTTCCTACACCACTTCCAGCGAATATACCGACCCTTTGGCCTTTGCCTACAGTCAGCATGCTATCGATGGCTTTTACACCAACCTCCATTTTTTCGTTAATGGGCGGTCTTGATAAGGGATTGGGAGGATCTTGTTCCGTGTATGTCGTACTTAAACCATTCGGTAAGTGACTTCCATCGAGTGGATGTCCAAGAGAATCAATCACCTTCCCTATTAAAGATGGTCCAATTTTGATTTCTAATGACTTTGCTGTACCTTCTACTATACTGCCGGGGGAAATATCCTGCATATTGGTATAGGGCATGAGGATTACTAAATCATCATTAAACCCTACCACTTCTGCCAGAATCACCTTCTGTTTCCCCCTGGAGAGAATATGAATATGACAGACTTCACCCACTGAACTTTCAGGTCCTTGAGATTCGATCATTAACCCGACAACCCTCTTTACCTTCCCAAACTTTTTGAAAGTTGGAATCTGGGGGATTTGGTGAATTAGATCTGCTGCTTTCATTCAACATCACCTTCCAAAATGTGAAGAAGCTTCTGCTTTAACTCTCTTAATTGGGAGTCCACACTCACAATAACTCGTCCCTGATTTGTTTCTATATAACATTCCTCAGCTTGAAGATCATCATTTGCATAAATAAAGCACTGAACATCCGTAGGGAACATGGCTTCAAGCTCATTTTTGTTTTCAACCAACAGCTTATGCTTGGACGGATGAACATGAATTTGAATGTGAGACAGATCCCTTACTTCCTTTAATCCCCGTTCCACGATCGAAAAGAAATGATCGGGTTCTTCCTGGAGTTTCCGATTCATGATTTTCTCAGCACATGCAATCCCTAAAGTAACGATGACTTTCTCTGCATTTTGAATATAGTCTTGATACTGTTGTTTATTTCTCTCCGTCATGTCATTGGCTTCCATCAATCGTTGTTGATATTCTTGATAACCTTTGTTTCTACCCTCTTCTTCACCTTGAAGAAAACCAACATTATAGGCTTCCTGCATGAGTTGCTCGCGCTCTACCAGCCACTTTTCTTTCTCACGTTCAATTTGATTCTGAGCATGGAAAGTCATCTCTTTCGCTTCTTCGATTATTCGAGCCGCTTTATCGTTTGCTTCATGTATGATGTGATTTCCCTCGGCTACTGCGTTCATTTCAGTGCCGTTGTTTTCATGTTGCTTGAATTCTTCCAGTGTTTTCACCCTTTTAAGGGATATCAGTTTTTTATTTTCATCAGTGGTTCGAGCAATGGAAGATTTAATGATTCTAGACAATAATATCGTCTCCTCCACCACGGGCTATGATGATTTCACCGGAATCCTCTAACCTTCTTATCACCGCAACAATCCGTGATTGTGCTTCTTCTACATCCCGTAATCGAACTGGCCCCATGAATTCCATTTCCTCTTTAAGGGTTTCCACCATGCGATTAGACATGTTTCTAAATACCACTTCTTTCACCTCATCACTTGATACTTTAAGGGACAGGAGCAGATCTTCGTTATCACAATCGCGAATGACACGTTGAATGGAACGCCCATCAAGGGTGACAATGTCTTCAAACACAAACATTCTCTTCTTGATTTCCTCAGCTAATTCAGGATCTTGTATTTCTAATGCATCCAGAATGGTCTTCTCTGTAGAACGATCTACCCCATTCAGCACTTCGACTACCGCTTCAACTCCACCCGTCTGCGTATAATCCTGGGTCACAGTCGCCGAAAGCTTTCTTTCAAGGATAGCTTCCACTTCACTGATCACTTCCGGCGAAGTTCCATCCATGATCGCTATTCTCCTGGCAATATCTGCTTGAACTTCTTGAGGTAATTCAGAAAGTATTTGTCCTGCTTGCTGTGGTTCAAGATAAGATAGAATTAATGCAATGGTTTGAGGATGTTCATTTTGTATAAAGTTGAGAATCTGTGCAGCATCGGCTCTTCTCGCAAAGTCAAAGGGCTTTACTTGTAACGATGAAGTTAATCGGTTAATGATCGCCGATGCTTGTTCTGATCCGAGTGCTTTTTCTAATACGGTTTTGGCATAGCCAATCCCGCCCTGGGATATATAATCTTGTGCAATGGCGATATGGTGAAACTCTTCTAAGATACCCTCTTTCGCTTCAGTCTCAACCTTCTTGACTCCGGATATCTCTAACGTTAACTTCTCGATTTCTTCTTCTGACAAATGCTTGTATACTGATGCGGATACATCAGGACCAAGAGAGATCAGAAGGATGGCTGCTTTCTGTTTACCCGTTAAATCTTTCTCTCTTCTAACCACATTCATCCCTCCTAATCCTCTGATAACCAGGTCCGTAATAATTTTGCAAATTCTTCTGGCTTTTCTTTGGCCATTTTTTCAAGTTGTTTCCGGCGAATCGTTCCTTCTGTTTCTTCTTTAGGCTCAATTTCCGGTATATGGACAGGCTCCCTTGTTTCTTCATATGCCATTTCTTCTATTTTTTCTTTCTTTCTAGAGCGAAGCAGGAAAAACACCAGCAGTAGAATGACAATAAGAAGGATTCCACCTATCACATAGGTCCACCATGGAAGAACAGATTTTTCTTCAGATGACATATCGACTTTCCCATTAAATGGTTGAACCGAGACGGTCACTTTGTCTTCTATTGCTTCGTCTGTCAATTCAGGATTGGCTTCCTTATCAATGGAAGTTCGTACAATGGTCGATAATACTTGGCGGATATCATCCACCCTGTCTTGCGGCAGGGAATTAACCTCATCAGGATTTGGCGGTTCCACCATAACCTGAATCCCAAGATCCCTTATTTTATAAGGGCTCTCAACTACTTCTTTACGGATACGATTGACTTCATTGTTAATCGTTTCCTCCATTCGTTCATAATCACCATTAGATTCTGAACCGGAACCATAAGTATCCCCTGTATTCGTCGGTTCATTAGCATCACCGGCTCCAGGTGTCCCACCCGGGTTTGCCCCTTCGCCTGAGAAGGTTTCAGTAATACGCTGTGCACTTACGGCTATTCCCTCCATATTTTCTTCATCCACTGGTGTAACAATGTTTTCTTCACGGTTTTCCTGGGTAAAATCTATATCAGTTGTAACCGATACAACTACTTTATTAAATCCAATCAATGTGCCTAACATATTCTGAACTTGACGTTGTATATCGCGTTCAATCTCTTTTTTGACATCCATTTGTTGAACAAAGTTGCCTCCGCCCATGGAATTATTTTGAGATTCCAAGTCGAAATACTCAAAAAATTGATTCATGATGACGATATTCTCTGTAGGGAGATCAGGAACACTTTTGGATACCAGATGGTAAAGTGATTTAATCTGCTTTTGATCAAATGTGAAACCAGGATTTGTATTTAATACAATCGAAGCTGATGCTTGTTGAATGTCATCATTTAAGAATACCTGCTTTTCTGGAAGATTGATCATGACTTTAGCGTCCTGTACTCCTTCGATTCCTTTCATGAGTTGAGCAAGTTCTGTTTGCATCGCATCGAGCTTCAATACATTAAATTCATTATCAGTCATACCAAACCCAGCATTTTGACTGAAAAAGGAGTAATCAATACTGCCTGAGTCAGGAATTCCTTCTGCAGCCAATTCAACCTTCAATGTATCTACTTGTTCTTTAGGAACCATGATGGTTGATCCACCATCGGATATCTCCGATGGGATACCTCTCCCATCGAGATTCTCTTTAATCGTTCCGGTTTCTGAAGGTGATAAATTACTATATAGGGGAACAAGAGTGGTTCTAGTTGCAAAGAAGCTTACAGCACTAATCAGAATGACTGTAATCAGAAAGGTTGCTCCCATACCTATCTTCTGTTTTTTTGTTCTACTTGCCCAATATGACTTTATCTGTTCTGTATATTTCTTAAACGATTCATTCATTACAATCCTCCGGTACATGACTGAATGAGTCTACTACATTGGCATTCTCATTATTTCTTGGTAAGCTTCTACTACTTTGTTACGCACTTCCATGGTCGTTTGTAATGTGATACTTGCCTTTTGTGAGGCGATCATCACTTGATGAAGATCAACATTTTCTCCCCGCACGAGCTTCTCGGTCATTTGATCCGATTGAACTTGCATAGTATTCACTTCGTCAATGGACTGTTTAAGTAACTGACTGAAGTTCTCAGTAGCTTCTGAAGGAGAAATATTTTTTTTTGCAATTGACGGACTAATAACGCCAGGATTAATCGAACCTATATTATGTATTGCCATAGAACTATAACCTCTTTCTTATTTACCGATTTCCAAAGATTTCATTAACATCGCTTTATTCGCATTAAATACGGTTACGTTTGCTTCATATGAGCGAGTGGCCGATATGAGGTCAACCATTTCTCTTAATGGGTCAACATTTGGAAGCTGCACATACCCCTCGCCATTCGCGTCAGGATGTTCTGGATCGTACACCACTTTAAATGGTGTTTCGTCATCTTCTTCGATTCTGGAAACCTTAACTCCACTTCCAACATTTTGATTATCCCTTGTGTTCATGGCTTTATTTAAAAATGATGAAAATTGATTTTCCTTTGGTGCCATCACAACAGATTTTCTTTTATATGGCTGCCATTCTCCTCCAACCATTTCTCCTCTTGTTGTGTCTGCATTGGCCATGTTTGACGAAATGACATCCATTCTTAAGCGTTGGGCAGTAAGGGCAGATGCTGTTGTATTCATACTTGTAAATATCGCCATGATTATTTACCACCCCTTACAACGGTTTGGAGACTGTTAAACTTACCATTTATTCGATCTGTCAAGGCATTAAAATAGATTTGATTCGAAGCCATTTCTGACATTTCCTGATCTAAATCCACACCATTTCCATTGTGATTATATTGATATGCTGTTTTTGTTTTAACTGCTGGATGTTGACTACTTGAGTGAAAGCTGAAATGTCGTTGATCCGTTTTTTTTGCATCAAGTTGTTGAACTGACTGGTCTAAAATTGTCTTAAATTCTACTTCTTTTGCTTTATAATTTGGAGTGTCGACATTGGCGATGTTTTGAGAAATCACTTTTTGATTTAACGAGGCGTAATTCAGTCCTCTTTCCAGAGTTGTGAAAGTGTTGGAAAATAATTTCACTTTAGGCACCTCTATCCGTTTATTTGACAAGATACTACTATTTTTTACAAATTTAGCATGCAACAGTATTTATTGTAATGTTTAGCAAGATTAGTGTCTATGAATATTCCGTAAATTTTCAAGAATGAGGGCGATATTCAAAGAATTCGTGACTTTTAATCTATATTTAACCCTTAAATTCCCAAGGATATTTTACCAATTTAATGTGAATTTTTCTAATTTTATTACATATATATTACATATGTATATACTTGTCCGACTCGCTTTTATAAGAATGAAATCAAACATTAGCGTGTTTAAGATGGTTTAAACACCTTATAACACTCTTTTGCACATGAAAATATCACCTTCCAAGAGGTGAATGGCATTATATACTCACTTTGTCATCTTAATTAAACAAACTGTCGAATATAGTCGTAACATTGTTGTAACTTTATTGTACTATTCATGCCTTATATGACAATACCTTAAGAAAGATTACCAATAGTCCATTCGACTTATTTTCCCTAAACAATCAGACATTTCCGCCCAATTGAACTACAAAAGCGGAGGAACTTTTCCAAGAGGCGACAAGCATAAGCTGGCTGATGCAAAAGCAGAGGATGCCTACAGAAGAATGCAATAAGGTATCCAAATAAAAAAGCTGTTCCCATTTAACAGGGAACAGCTTTTCATTGGATTAATTTGTGCGAAGCTTATCTAACTCAACTAAGAATTTATTGTTTAATACTTTAATGTAAGTACCTTTCATACCCAGTGAACGAGACTCAATTACTCCCGCACTTTCTAATTTACGAAGGGCATTGACGATTACTGAACGCGTAATTCCCACTCTATCGGCAATTTTAGAAGCAACCAAAAGACCTTCATTACCATTTAACTCTTCAAAGATATGCTCAATCGCTTCAAGCTCACTGTAAGATAAAGAACTGATCGCCATTTGTACGACAGCCTTGCTTCTGGCTTCCACTTCAATTTCTTCTGCTTTTTCACGAAGAATTTCCATTCCTACTACAGTTGCACCATATTCACCCATAATCAGATCATCATCTTCGAAGCTTGCTTCAAGACGGGCTAGAATTAATGTACCCAGTCTTTCACCTCCACCAATAATAGGGACGAT
This sequence comes from Rossellomorea sp. ABR4_004, assembly GCF_056159585.1. Taxonomy (NCBI): domain Bacteria; kingdom Bacillati; phylum Bacillota; class Bacilli; order Caryophanales; family Bacillaceae; genus Rossellomorea; species Rossellomorea sp. ABR4_004. Next base: position 281,852 of record NZ_JBSWVM010000003.1, read on the forward strand.
TGTCGTTAGCCCATTTTTGAAGAATTCTCTATTTTCAACAGGGAAAGCAGTATATTCACTGTTAACATCCAGGTTTGGAGAAGTTTCTTGAACATTAAACAAGTTTTGAGTATACTCCTCAGGGAATTGACGATCAGCAAGCATTTGTTTCATTCGCTCATTTTCAATTTGCTGATTAATGGCGTAGCCAAGTAATTTCCCTCGGCGACTTACGACGAATACATTTGCTTCAATGACCTTGCTAAGTGTTTCTGACATTTCTTTAAAATTAACTGGTTTACCGGCTGCTTTTTGCAGCATAGCATTAATGGTTCTTGTTTTACCTAATAAATTCATTACATTTCCTCCTACTACAACTTAAGTGTATCTATTATTAAATTTTGAATTCTAATTGATTCATCTATCTTTACCCAATAGAACGAAGGTAAAAACTTATAGAATAAACTGACTCAGATCCTTATTCTTAGCTATGGCCCCTAATTTATCATCCACGTACTTAGGTGTGATATTAACTGTTTCCAAAGTAATGTCCGGAGCTTCAAAGGAAAGGTCCTCGAGAAGTTTTTCCATAATGGTATGAAGTCTTCTCGCTCCTATATTATCCGTGTTCTGGTTTACATCATAGGCAATTTCAGCAAGTCTACGAATAGCATCGTCAGAAAATTCAATTTGTATACCTTCTGTTTCCATTAAAGCAATATATTGTTTAATGATTGCATTATCAGGTTCAACGAGTATACGCACAAAGTCTTCTGTAGAAAGCTTCTGAAGTTCCACTCTGATTGGAAAACGGCCTTGTAATTCCGGAATAAGATCGGATGGTTTACTCATGTGAAAGGCACCTGCGGCTATGAAAAGGACGTGATCTGTTTTCACCGAACCATGCTTTGTAACAATCGTAGATCCTTCTACAATAGGAAGGATGTCACGCTGAACCCCTTCTCTCGAAACATCAGCTGAAGATTGGCCAGAGCTCTTGCTTGCTATTTTATCAATCTCATCGATAAAGATGATTCCTGATTGTTCTGCACGCACGATTGCCTCCTGGGTTACTTCATCCATATCGATAAGCTTTTGAGCTTCCTCATTTGTAAGAACGACTCTTGCTTCTTTCACCTTTAATTTACGTTTTTTCTTTTTCTTTGGCATAAAGTTGCTCATAGCATCCTGCATATTCATGCCCATTTGTTCCATACCGGAGCCTTGAAGCATATCGAACATCGAGGGCTGCTGCTCTTCTACTTCAATCGAGATGAACTCCTCTTCTAGTTCACCATTGTGAAGCCTTTTTTCCACTCTGCGCCTTTGCTCATGAAGGGAAATCTCTTCTTGCTTTTCTTCCTCTTCTTCCGAAGTGTCCTGAGTCTGATTACCACCAAAGATCATTTCAAATGGGTTTTTGTAAGAAGTGGACTTTTTCTTAGATGGTACAACAAGTTCCACTAAGCGGCGGTTAGCATTTTCAGCTGCTCTTTCACGCACCCCTACCATTTTCTCTTCTTTCACCAGTCGGACAGATGTTTCGACTAAATCTCTCACCATTGATTCTACATCGCGCCCAACATAGCCGACTTCAGTAAACTTAGTTGCCTCTACTTTTACAAAAGGAGCTCTCACAAGCTTAGCAATCCTTCTGGCAATCTCTGTTTTACCGACCCCGGTTGGTCCCATCATTAAAATGTTCTTTGGAATCACTTCATCCTTTAATACATCAGGAAGAAGGCTACGGCGATATCGATTTCGTAATGCAACAGCTACCGCTCTCTTTGCATCTTTCTGTCCTACGATATATTGATCGAGACGTTCAACAATTTGCCTTGGAGTTAAGTGATCAGTACTCTTCATCAAATGGCACACTCCTTACTTTCCCTTTAGTGTAAAAGAATATAAAATTTCAATCTAATGATTAATGTTTACAGCTCTTCAACAATAATTTGGTTATTTGTATATACACATATATCAGCAGCGATTTGTAAGGAAGACTGAGCGATTTCCCTGGCAGATAAATGGTCACCTGCGTATTGTTTTAAAGCTCTCCCCGCAGATAATGCATAATTACCACCTGATCCAATGGCTAAAATCCCATCATCCGGTTCAATCACTTCACCAGTCCCGGAGATTAGCAGCAAGTGATTTTCATCCATTACAATCAACATCGCCTCAAGCTTTCTTAATACCTTGTCGCTTCTCCACTCTTTCGCTAATTCAACAGCTGCTCTTGGGAGATTCCCATTAAACTCCTGAAGTTTCCCCTCGAATTTTTCTGATAATGTGAATGCGTCGGCAACAGACCCGGCAAAACCCGCTAATACTTTTCCATTAAATAGCTTCCGTACTTTTTTTGCTGTATGCTTCATCACAACAGTATTACCAAATGTCACCTGTCCGTCCCCGGACATCGCACATTTGCCTTTATGCTGTACGGCAAAAATAGTGGTTGCGTGGAATTGTTCCATATCCTGACCTCCAACTCTTCTAAGCACGTGGATGATGTGCCAAATATGTTTTTCTCAACTGATCCTTCGATACATGGGTATATACTTGAGTTGATGATAATTGTGAGTGTCCAAGTAGTTCCTGAACCGTTCTTAAATCGGCACCATTATTAAGTAAATGCGTGGCAAACGTATGTCTTAACATATGTGGATGGATTTTTCCCGTCAAGGAAGCCTTCTCGATCATTTTATTTAAGATAAGACGTATCCCTCTTTGGGTTAATGCTCCTCCACGATGATTGACCAGCAATTGGGTATGAGTTTGATTTTTCATCAACTTAGGCCGGGACTCTGTTATGTATTGTTCTATAGCATCGTGGGCAAAGCTTCCAAATGGTACATATCTCTCTTTGTTACCCTTACCTTTAACAAGGATTGTGGAAAGCCCGAAATCTACGTCCTTCAGTTGTATGCTTGTGCATTCACTTACGCGAATTCCGGTAGCATACAGGATCTCAAAGATGGCCCGGTTGCGAATGTCTAAAGGCTTGTCTCCTCCACACGCTTCTAACAATGCTTGTATTTCTTCCTCATAAAAAAATTTAGGCAATCGCTGTTCTTTTTTAGGAAGATTCACAAAGGAAAATGGATTATCAGTGAGCTGCTTTTCCCGATTTAAATAACGGTAAAAACTTCTTAAACTGGATACCTTCCTTGAAATGGAAGATCTCATTAAACCATGATCATGCAGCTTAGTTAAAAAAAGTCTCGCATCAGAATACTCGACATCTTTTAATGAACTTAAACCTTGTTCTTTCATAAATACGTAGAACTCTTCAATATCATGACGATATTGTTCAAAAGTGTGAGCAGAATAATGCTTTTCTATTTGTATATATTCAGTAAAGGATTGTAATTGTTCATATAATTGATTTTTCATTTTTAACACCTCACAAGGGCTACTAAATAGTAACACAACCCAGCTACCCTTGCAATGAATTTTACACTTTTTTCACAAAGTTCTGAATTGTTTCTAAGGCCCGATTAGCGTGTTGCTCATTACGCTCTTTTTTGCCTTTGACCTTTTTGGGCAGATCAGGGAGTAGACCGAAGTTAGCATTCATCGGTTGGAAGTTGTTTTTGTTGGCCGTCGTAATATATCTTGCCATACTTCCAATCGCTGTTTCATGAGGGAATACTACGGGTGATTCACCCATAGCCAATTTCGCTGCATTGATTCCCGCGATCAGCCCGCTGGCAGCAGATTCCACATACCCTTCCACTCCAGTCATTTGTCCGGCAAAAAACAGGTTCTCATTTTCTTTAAGTTGATAGGTATCCATAAGAACATTGGGAGAGTTGATGAAGGTATTTCTGTGCATCACCCCAAAACGGACAATTTCCGCACTCTCTAGTCCAGGAATTAATTGAAGGACTTCTTTTTGCGGGCCCCACTTTAAATGAGTTTGGAAGCCCACAATATTGTAAAGTGTTCCTGCTGCATCATCTTGTCTTAACTGGACAACGGCATATGGTCGTTTACCTGTTTTAGGGTCTTCTAATCCCACGGGTTTTAAAGGACCAAATAGCATGGTTTTCTTGCCTCTGGATGCCATCACTTCTATCGGCATACAGCCTTCAAAGTATATTTCTTTTTCAAATTCTTTTAAGGGCACCGTTTCAGCTGAAATAAGGGCTTCGTAGAAACGATTGAACTCACTTTCTGTCATCGGGCAATTTAAGTATGCCGCTTCCCCTTTGTCATACCGGGATTTCAAATACACTTTGTCCATATCAATGGAATCTTTCTCAATGATCGGGGCGGCTGCGTCGTAGAAATATAAATGTTCTTCTCCTGTTACTTTTCTGATTTTCTCTGAAAGACTCTCACTTGTAAGTGGTCCTGTTGCTATAATGGTGATCCCTTCGGGTAAATCCGTAACCTCTTCATTATATACCGTGACATTCGGGTGATTCTTCACTTTGTTTGTGACATGGGCTGCAAATTCGTGACGATCCACGGCCAATGCTCCTCCTGCAGGAACGGAACAGGCATCGGCTGCTGACATGATGACGGAATCCAAATGCCGCATTTCCTCTTTTAATACACCAACAGCATTGGTTAATGTATTCGCTCTAAGCGAATTACTGCAAACAAGCTCTGCAAATTTATCTGTATGATGGGCAGGTGTTTGACGTACCGGCCTCATTTCAAAAAGGTTAACCTTTATTCCCCTCTTCGCAATCTGCCAAGCGGCTTCACTTCCCGCTAACCCTGCTCCAATAACATTAACTGGCATCTATATAAACCTCCTGAAAATCGATCCTTCATCTTAACCAATTTGTATTGTACACCAATGCACAAAGATACAAAAGACAAAAGCATATCGAGAATTTGTCTTTTTGACTAAATACAAACAGAAAAGGGCTGACCCAACAGATAATAGAGAAATCACCTGTTGGGACAGTCCCTTGTTACATTGTATAAGTTCATTGTTCAACAATCAATCATTTTTTTTATTAATCAGAGGAACTGAAAAACTCACACTATTTCTGAGGTTCTTCTTTATAATCACAATTCGTACATTGAATTTGATTACCTTTTTTAAGCTTTTTCTCTACAAGTAATTCTGAACACTTCGGACATTTACGTTCAATCGGCTTATCCCATGATAAGAAGTCACATTCAGGATATTGATCACAACCGTAGAAAATACGCTTTTTCTTGCTTTTTCGTTCGATGATATTGCCTTTTTCACATTTTGGGCATTTCACACCGATTTCCTTGACGATTGGCTTAGTATTTCTGCAATCAGGAAAATTACTGCAGGCCATGAACTTTCCATAACGACCCATTTTGAATACCATTGGATGTCCGCATTCTTCACAATCTTCACCGGCAGGTTCATCGCGGATTTCGATTTTTTCCATCTCATTTTCCGCTTTTTCCAAATGCTTTTCAAAATCCTTATAAAAACGGTCGATGATTCTTTCCCACTTCACATTACCGTCTTCAATATCATCCAGGCTGCGCTCCATGTTTGCCGTAAACTCGACATCAATGATATCAGGGAAGAACTCTCTCACCAGTTCTAAGACGATTTCCCCCAGTTCAGTCGGGATGAAACGCTTATTATCCAGTGTTACATAGCCTCTTCGTTGAATTGTATCAAGAGTGGGGGCATATGTAGAAGGACGGCCAATACCCAGTTCTTCCAAGGTCTTAACGAGTCTTGCTTCTGTATACCTTGGTGGTGGTTGAGTGAAATGCTGATTTGGGTCAATGCTTTCACTTTTCACTTTATCATTTTCTTCCAAGGCTGGCAGCAGGTTGTCTTTTTCTTCTTTCTGATCATCAGACCCTTCAACATACACTTTCATAAAGCCTGGAAACTTCACTTTAGAGCCGGTTGCTCTAAACATGACGGAACCATTTACAATATCAACACTCATCGTATCCATTATCGCCGGGGACATTTCACTTGCTACAAATCGTTCCCAAATCAATTTATAAAGTCTGTATTGATCTCTTGAAAGAAATTCTTTCACTGAAGCCGGATCCCTTAATGTACTTGTTGGACGGACGGCTTCGTGAGCATCTTGAGATTTTTGTTGTTTCTTCTCTTTACGCTCAGTCTGTTTAACGAAGTCATTTCCATATTTATTGATGATGTATTCGTTCGCTTCTTTTTGAGCCACTTCAGAAATACGAGTCGAGTCGGTTCTCATATAAGTAATAAAACCAACCGTGCCTTCTTTCCCCATCTCGATACCTTCATATAATTGTTGGGCAAGCATCATGGTTTTCTTTGCACGGAAGTTTAATTTTCTCGCTGCTTCCTGCTGTAGTGAAGAAGTCGTAAATGGCGGAGCAGGATTCCTCTTTCTTTCCTTTTTTGTTACTTTGTTAATTTCAAAGGACTTCCCTTTTACTTTACCAAGCACTTCTTTCACATCTTCTTCGGTCTTCAATTCAACCTTCTTACCGTCCATTCCGTAAAACGATGCCTGGAATGTATCGTTTCCTTTTGTGAATTCAGCTTCTATTGACCAGTACTCTTCTGGAGTAAAGCTTTTGATTTCATTTTCCCGGTCGATAATTAATCTTAGTGCGACGGATTGCACTCTCCCTGCACTCAGACCTTTTTTCACTTTCTTCCAAAGGAGCGGGCTGATGTTATAACCCACTAATCGATCTAAAATCCTGCGTGCCTGCTGAGCATCGACTAAATCCATGTTGATCGCGCGTGGATGCTTAAAAGACTCTTTAATCGCATCCTTCGTAATCTCATTGAATACCACACGACAGTCGGAAGTGGTGTCCATGTCAAGGCTGTGAGCCAAATGCCAGGCAATGGCTTCTCCTTCTCTGTCGGGGTCAGCCGCGAGGAAGATTTTTTTAACTTTTTTTGCTGCGGTTTTCAATTCTTTTAATACAGGTCCTTTACCCCGTATCGTTATATACTTGGGTTCAAATTCGTTTTCTACATTTACGCCCATTTGACTCTTCGGTAAGTCTCTGACGTGGCCCATTGAAGCCCTGACCTTATATTTTTTTCCTAAATAACGCTCAATTGTTTTCGCCTTTGCCGGCGACTCTACAATTACTAAATAATCTGCCATCCAATATGCCTCCTTAAAGAGGGAAATAATCACTGTTTATAGCACCTTGGAATGTTTATGATCCAAGTGAAACGGAAACGTTTACACTTTCATTCACATAGGTATAGAATTGATATCAGTGTAGATAATCACTACTTTTAACGATTTATTTCTCTTATATATAGTTTTAGATACCTGTTGCAAAATGTATAACAGTTTCACAATAAATGCAACCATTTTGTATAAATAACTTGTAATTATTCATTCAAACATGGAAAAAACCCCTACGTTATTAAAAGATTTTATATCATATTTTCATAATTTATACTCCCAGTTCTGAAAAAATATCTTCTATTGATAAGACCATCCTTGCACCTTCCTGGATTAAACTGTTGGTTCCTTCTGCTAAAGGCTCATATATGGATCCTGGTATACACAATACTTCTCTTCCTTCATTTAATGCATAATCAGCCGTGATGAATGTTCCGCTCTTTTTTCTTGCTTCTGTAACAAGAACTGCATCGGAAAGACCGCTGATGATCCTATTTCTAAAAGGAAATTGCCATTTTTTTGGTTTAATATAAGGGGGATATTCAGATAGGAGAAGCTGATGTTTCATCATATGACGGGCAAGTCCTTCATTTTGCTTAGGATAAATGTGGTTAAAACCTCCACCAAGGACACCTATCGTTTGGCCACCTGATTGAATCGATTCATTATGAGCCACCGTATCGGCACCTTGCGCCAGGCCACTTACAATGATTATCTTTTTCTTCACCAGCTGTGGAATCATATCGCGAAGAATTTCATCCGTATAAGTGGTGGCATTTCTCGAACCGATAATGGCCAATTTCTTTGGACCATGAAGGAGATTCCTGTTTCCTTTTAAGAAGAGAAGAAAGGGGGGATCATATACGTTTCTTAGTAGAGCAGGGTAGTCTTCGTCCATAAGTGTGATCCAGTCTATATCATTTTCCGAATAAAGCTTTTTGTATCGGTCTGAATTGAATGAATGAAGATCTCTATAGAAGAGTTCTGAATTGGCAGGGGTAGAAAGCGTTATCTGTTGAAGCGTGGAAGGTGATAATTCAAAGATAGAGTGTAATTTCGGGAGGGATTCTAGTATTCTTTTTGTTCCTTTCAATCCAATTCCCCGACAATGATGAAGATGAAATAGAATATGACGACGTTCTTTCATTTATTACCTCCTGAATATATTTAATAGAGAATATAAAACTGAGACTGATAGCTTGAATGCCATCAGTCTCAATACATCATTAATGAGTTTTACACTTATCTAAGATTCCTTCTTCTTTAAGGACTTTTATTAATGTTTCACCCATATCTGAAGGAGTTGGAGCAACTTGAATTCCGCAATCATTCATAACGCGAATCTTCTCATCAGCTGTTCCTTTACCACCTGAAATGATCGCACCTGCATGGCCCATACGTTTTCCTGGAGGAGCTGTACGTCCACCAATGAATCCTACTACAGGCTTAGTCATGTTGGCTTTAACCCATTCTGCAGCTTCTTCTTCAGCAGTACCGCCGATTTCACCAATCATGATGACGGCATACGTATCTTCATCTTCATTGAATGCTTTCAATACATCGATAAAGTCTGTTCCGTTCACAGGATCTCCACCGATACCGACAGCCGTTGATTGACCGATTCCCGCTTGTGAAAGCTGGTGAACTGCTTCATACGTAAGTGTACCAGAACGTGAAACAACCCCTACATGACCTTTCGTATGGATGTAACCAGGCATGATCCCGATTTTACACTCTTCAGGAGTGATGACTCCTGGACAGTTCGGTCCTACAAGGCGTGTTTTCTTGCCTTCCATATAACGCTTAACCTTCACCATATCCAATACCGGGATATGTTCAGTAATACAGATTGCCAAATCAAGCTCGGCATCTACCGCTTCCATGATTGCATCTGCTGCAAACGGAGCAGGAACATAAATGACGGATGCATTTACGCCAGTTGCCTTCTTTGCTTCTTCAACTGTATTGAAAACAGGTACGCCTTCAACCTCAGTTCCGCCTTTTCCAGGTGTTACACCTGCCACGATTTGTGTACCGTATTCAAGCATTTGCTTCGTATGGAAAAGAGCTGTTGATCCTGTAATCCCTTGTACAACAACCTTGGTATCTTTATTAATAAATACGCTCATTAGTCCCCCGCCTTTCTCAGCCTACTTGCTCAACGATTTTTTGTGCGCCGTCCGCCATAGATTCGGCTGCAATGATATTCAATCCTGATTTATTAAGGATTTCTTTTCCTAAGTCAACATTTGTACCTTCAAGACGAACCACAAGTGGAACTTGAAGACCGATTTGCTTAGCTGCTTCTACAACACCTGTTGCAATAACATCACATTTCATGATTCCACCGAAGATATTAACAAAAATACCTTTAACGTTTTCATCAGAAAGAATGATTTTAAATGCTTCTGTTACCTTTTCTGCTGTCGCACCGCCCCCAACATCAAGGAAGTTAGCGGGATCTCCGCCGTAATGCTTTACGATGTCCATCGTTGCCATGGCAAGACCGGCTCCGTTAACCATGCAACCGATATTTCCATCCAGGGAAATATAACTTAGGTCATATTTAGAAGCTTCGATTTCTTTTGCATCTTCTTCTTCAAGATCTCGTAATTCAATCACATCTTTTTGACGGTATAACGCATTTGAATCGAAGTTGAACTTCGCATCCAATGCCATTACGTCTCCATCACCTGTTACAACTAAAGGATTGATTTCAACAATAGAAGCATCCTTTTGAACGTACACGTTGTATAGACCCATCATGAACTTAGCTGCTTTTCCAACAAGTTTTTGAGGAATATTGATATTGAATGCAATACGTCTCGCTTGGAAACCTGTTAATCCAACAACTGGATCAATATACTCTTTAAAGATTTTTTCCGGTGTTTTTTCTGCTACTTCTTCGATTTCTGTTCCGCCTTCTTCAGAAGCCATCAGAACAACTTGGGAAGTTGCGCGGTCAAGTACCAGACCTACGTAATATTCTTTCTTAATATCACAGCCTTCTTCAATAAGTAAGCGCTTTACTTCCTTACCTTCAGGACCTGTTTGGTGAGTTACTAAAGTTTTACCGATTAACTCATCTGCATATGTACGCACTTCGTCCAGGCTTTTAGCGATTTTAACTCCGCCAGCTTTACCTCGACCACCTGCATGGATTTGGGCTTTCACTACATACACGCTGGAATCTAATGTCTTCGCCGCTTCTACTGCCTCTTCAGCTGTAAATGCCACTTTACCATTTGGTACGGATACCCCGTAATTTCTGAGGATTTCTTTACCTTGATATTCATGGATATTCATTTTCCATCCTCCTATCAAACTCTTCAAAAAATAGACTGCGCTTTCATTGTATAAAATGACAGTATATCTGTCTACCATTATGCTAAAAATATTATATTAATTTTAAAATTCTGAACTTAAAATAGTAGTATTACTCCATATGTTCCATTGTTCTTGAAGAAGTTATCTTTGAAAATATTATTCTTAAAAAATATAATTCCGATTGGAGACATGAGTAAATCAGATTGGCCAAAGAAATTATCCCTTCCTCGCTATATCCCTGTCTAATCGATAGATAAAAGCAAAAACCTCCGCTACAGCACCATATAATTCTTCAGGTATTGACTCTCCTACATCCAGGTTTCCAAGAAGAGAAAGTAAGCTCTTGTCTTCTTGTACCGGTATTTGATGGTCTTTTGCTTGAGCCAAGATGTTTTCAGCAATGATTCCCTTCCCCTTAGCAAGGACCTTTGGAGCTGATTCACTACTTTGATTGTAGCCTAAAGCAATCGCTTCTTTTCTCTCATGAGGGTTTTTCATATATTTAAATCAACTCCCGAAAACGTTTTTAAGCGTTCTGCAATGATCTTATCAGAAAGCTCAACCTGCTTATCCGGAGCTTTCACCTTTATCATGGATAGTTGATAGTCCAGCTTCTCAAGACCTTCTTTTAATCCAGGAACAAATGATCTGGACATTTTCTCTGCGTTTGGGTGGTCATTCCAAATAGTCAGGGAGACCACTCGGTTTTGAACCTGCATATCGATTAATGTCTCTTTCAAGATATCCAGCTCTAAATAAAATAAAACCCGGCAGTAGTCTCCATCAATCACACCTTTTTCTTTCTCTTTCCCTGTCCACTGAAGGGTGATATCGGTGCTCTGTCCAAATAGAGAAAAAGGGAATTGTTGTACGATTGTTAGAAAAGGAGAACTCTCCTGTGATTGAAGCACTTGGTGGTTCATCTTGAGAACAAGATCATCGGCTAGCATCCGAATATCTGCGAGTGGGTGATTTTGACTTAATCCAATGAGATGCTGCTTGATTGTTGGATGATGCTGAAGCTCTTGTCCGTTTTTTTGTAACTGAGCTTCAAAGTTAATCCCAAACGTTCCAATTACTTTCTTCAACACCCTTGCCAGTTCTTCTCCGCGTATCGTCTGAGTGAGTTCTTGTTCTATCTGTAGGTGAAGTTTGTGAAATAGCCGTTCCATGTTCGATGCAGGTGCACCTCTTCCATAAGATTGCAAGAGCCTCACATAGTTCATCTCAATGGACCGCCACTTTCCCTCCCCAACTACTCCCATGAGCTCTTTAGCTGCCAGGAAGGAAGGTTTGTCCGTTCTTTCATTTAGGACGGTCTCTGAATTCAATAAAATAGTAATCCATTTATCGATTTGAGTACCAGATAGTTTAGGAGGTTCCTGACCCTTGCTGATATTAGGAGATAGAAGATGACCCAGATCATTTCGAAGCTGTCCCGGTGCTGCACCTGGAATGTCCGCCAATCTGGTTCTTAGAAGCTCTATCTTTCTTTCCCATTGCCCTTGTGAAGACTGTTTCAGCTCTTCTAAAACCGTTGTCTTTAACCCTTCCCTCCATTGATACATGGGAATTTCTTTCGGAATGACGCCTAGTGATTTCAATAGATCGAAATGACCTAAACGATTTGAGAAGATTTGGGAAGAATCAACTAAACTGGATAGTGCATTTATCACAAGCTTTTCTGACCCCAGCCTATTCAACGGCTTCTGGATCCCAGTAAGTAAATGAAGCGTGGCCGTGTCCCTTCCAGTTCCCCTTAACTTTGAAGCTAGCTCAGTTAACATGGATAAAATGCTGCCTGTTGATGTTCCCGCTCTCATCGAGAGAAAGACCCTGTCAGAAAGCGGCATGTCCCTCTTAGCCATTTCAACCAGGGTTTTCACATTTTCTGATGAATCTTTTCCTTTCAAATGTTTCTCTCCGAATAATAGCAGCTCTTTATGAATGGGAATGTTTTTTTTCATGAGCTCCATAACAAAGTCGTTCATTTCTTTCCTACTTGTTGATATGGAAAAATGCTGTAATAGATCTGATGATGCATGTTTACCTATTACTACTCCAGTTTGCCCACGGTTCGGGATTAGATGTAGACTTACCCTACTTTCCGATTGTTTCACTTCTACCCAATAACGTTCTCCAGCTTCCATCGGCGCCTCAATTTTTGCAATAAACCGTTGTCCATTTGCTGACACCACTGCATTGCCCTCTCCTAACAGCTTATGGACGCTGATAGATAGAACTTTTCCACTTTGAATGGAATAGGGCTTTTGGTCAATGGGATGGTTACTGTTAATACCATGAATATGGGTCATATCCGTGTCTCCCGTTCATTGTGAATCATAATCGATTCATTTTGTTTATACAGTCCAACAGGCTGCTAATCTAAAGCAGCTCCTTCACAGGTGCAAAGCTCTTTCGATGAATCGGCGTCACTCCTAATTTCTCCAGCCCGCCTAAGTGATCCTTTGTTCCATATCCCGCATTCTTCTCAAACGCATACCCAGGATAGGTGGTTGCATACTCCTTCATCAGTCGGTCACGTGTCACCTTGGCGATGATGGATGCTGCGGCGATGGATATACTTTTCGAATCTCCTTTAATGATCGACTGACTCGGGAATGGCGATTGAATTTTCATCGCATCGATCAGTAAATACTCAGGTTGAACCGGCAAGCTGACGATCGCTTCACTCATAGCCTTTTTTGTAGCCTGATAAATATTTATGGAATCAATTTCATCCGCATGTATCATTCCTACTCCAATAGATATTGCGTGCTCCATGATGTATTCATAGAAATCTTCTCTTCTTGCTTCTGTTATCTTCTTACTATCATTTAATCCCGCCAAATAGAAGTCATGGGGCAGAATGACGGCAGCCGCTACCACAGGACCTGCTAAAGGACCTCTACCCACTTCATCGATTCCTGCAATGTGGGTAAACCCTTGCTGGTGAAGTTCACTTTCATATTGAGTAAGGAGGGCAAATTCTTCTCTTTCTTTCTTTCGTTTTATCTGCTCGCGTTCAAACTGTTTTAATAGTTTTTGAACACCCATTCTTTCGTCCTTTTTCAATTCCTCAAGAATCGGATCATGAGCAGAAGCAGACTTGATGAATTCTCTTATTTCTTTAATGGTCATATGTACTGTATTCACATTGCTCCTCCTCTATATATCGGATGTACTTCACATAAATAAAGAGGCTGCGCAAAAGAGATCCCCTCTTTTTACAGCCTCTTTTTTTATTCGCTCTCCCGCTCAGTCTCACCAATGATGTCAAACGTCATGGGTCCTAATTGTACATTTCGGATGTCACGTACGATAATTTCAGATGTCTTGTCATAGTTCACTTCTCCACCAGCCATCAGACAGCCTCTTTTAGCTCCAATTTTATCGAAGCTATCCACTACTTCTTCAGGTATTTCTTCGAGGCCGTAGCGCTCTTCTAATCGCTCTGGATAGTGCTCTTCAAGAAATCGCAAACCATAAACGGCGATATCCTGTAAATTTAGGATGGTATCTTTAATGGCACCGGTCAATGCCAGCTTATATCCAACTTGCGGATCTTCAAACTTGGGCCATAATATTCCCGGCGTGTCGAGCAGTTCAAGCTCTTTCCCTACTTTGATCCATTGCTGGGCTTTTGTCACCCCAGGAGTATTTCCAGTTTTCGCTATATTTTTCTTAGCCAGGCGATTGATTAATGTGGATTTTCCTACGTTAGGAATGCCGACAATCATGGCTCTTATGGCACGGGGTCTCATTCCTCGTGATTTCATGCGGTCGAACTTTTCTTTTAATATTTCTTTAGCGGCTTGAACTATGACTTGAAGTCCTTTGCCAGCCTGTGCATTTACAGCAAGAGCCGTTATTCCTTGCTCTTTAAAATAAGAAATCCATTGATTCGTTCTATGTGTATCTGCCATGTCTGCTTTATTTAACAAAACAAGTCGCGGCTTTTGTCCAATAATTTCTTCAATCATTGGATTTCTTGACGATAACGGTATTCTCGCATCTACTAATTCAATCACAATGTCTACAAGTTTTAACTTCTCAGTAACTTGTCTACGAGCTTTAGCCATATGCCCTGGGAACCATTGTATTGTCATATGACCACCTCCAAACAACTTTTTTCTATTATTTCACGAAACCTATATCTTTAACAGGCCAATAGATCATTTTTGTATCACCAATGACTTCTTCCATTGGAACTGTACCGATGTGACGACTATCTTTGCTGAAACGGCGATTGTCACCCATCACAAAGATTTCTCCTTCAGGAACCGTGCCTTTTTCAATGATATCATTTAAAGTGAAATCTTCTGTTAACACACCATCATTTAATTGTTCTTTATACTCTTGTAAGTATGGTTCGGTATACGCTTTTCCATTAATATATAATGTATCATTTTTGTATTCTACTTTATCCCCCGGGAGTCCGATGACGCGTTTAATATAGTCTTTTTGTTCAGGTGCATGGAAAACGACGATATCAAATCGCTCCGGCTCCCCTAATTTACTTACAATCATTCGATCTCCATTATGTAAAGTAGGCATCATTGATAATCCATCGACAACAATGGGTGCAAATAAAAAGAATCTGATAATTGCAGCTAAACCTACTGCGATCAACAGTGCCTTCATCCACTCCCACCACTCATTTTTCTCTTTAACCACATCTCCACCACCCAATGTATTTTTCTATCTTTTTCTATTCTACTAGAAATTCTTGTATTTCTCATTAAAAAAAGGTGGCTTCATTAAAATAGACAGGACGTCTACTTCGGACGTTTCATTTATTACACAACAAATCTTGTGAAATAAGGAAAAGGAGCTTGTCTCCAAGCTCCTTTTCTTACGTTCTTATCGAATTTCTTTAATACGTGCCGCTTTACCACGTAGGTTACGCAGGTAATAAAGTTTCGCACGACGGACTTTACCGCGACGAATAACTTCTAATTTAGCGATTTTTGGTGTGTGTACTGGGAAAGTACGTTCAACACCTACACCGTAAGAAATTTTACGAACAGTAAATGTTTCGCTGATACCGCCACCGCGGCGTTTGATTACTACTCCTTCGTATACCTGAATACGTTCACGAGTACCCTCAACGATGTTAACGTGTACACGTACTGTATCACCAGGACGGAAAGATGGTAGATCAGAGCGAAGTTGTTCTTTCGTAATATCTTCGATTAATTTGTGCATCTTTTTCAACTCCTTCCAACAGATGCTCTTACAAAAGCGATTGATTGCAGCGGAACATCGGGATCAATGGCAACAGGGGATAACCCCCCAAGCCACAAAGAATATAATATCACACAGACCGGCAGGATGCAATAGCCTATTCAGACTTTCTCCATTCCTCTATCCAGGCTTTTTGTCGATCTGTGAGCGTATAGCTTTCTAATAGATCCGGTCTTCTTTCAAAGGTTCTTCTGAGACTCTCTTTCTCTCTCCATTCATCTATCAGCCGGTGATTCCCTGAGATCAGCTCCTCCGGTACCTTCATCCCCCTAAAGTCGGACGGACGGGTATAATGGGGATGTTCAAGGAGTCCCGATGAGAACGAATCCTGAATGGGTGAATCCTCATTTCCAAGCACTCCAGGAAGCAGGCGAACTACACTATCGATGACAACCATGGCGCCAAGTTCCCCACCAGTCAATACATAGTCTCCAATTGATATTTCGTCCGTTACGACATGCTCCCTGATCCGCTCATCGTACCCTTCATAATGACCGCATATAAATACGAGATGCTCTTCCTTAGCAAGTTCCTCCGCCTTTTGTTGTGTATAGCGTTCCCCTTGCGGACACATCAGGATGACCCTTGGCTTTGATTGTTGCTCATTCTTTAATGCATCGACAGCATCAAAAATAGGCTGTGGCTTTAATACCATTCCGGCTCCTCCACCGTAAGGATAATCATCAACTTGATTATGTTTATTATCAGCGTATTCCCTGAAGTTAATCACATTGTAGCTTACGGCTTCTTTTTCGTAAGCTTTCTTAAGAATCGATTCACCAAAGATCCCCTCGAACATAGATGGGAATAAAGACAGGACATCAATTCTCATCATGACAACAAACCTTCCATCGGTTCAATCGTAACGAGCTGTTCCTCTATGTCGATCGTCTTCACGATATCCTCTATGTATGGGATAAGGTATTCTTTCCCTCTTGGACCCTTCACAACCCATACGTCGTTCGCTCCCGGGCTTAGAATCTCTTTAATGGTTCCAAGCTCTTCCCCGGCAGTTGTTAAGACCTTACAGCCAACGATTTCGTGGAAATAGTATTCTCCTTCTTCCAGTTCCTGTAATTGGTCTTCCTGTACCTTCAGGATACCTTCTTTAAACTTCTCAACCTCATTGATATTTTCATACCCTTCGAAGGTCAATAAATCAAAGCTCTTATGATTTCGATGAGATTTGATCACGAGACTGATCGGTTCTTGGTTTTTACCTTGAAACAAGTAAAGTGTGTTTCCTTTTTGATATCGTTCCTCAGGAAAATCTGTCGTAGAAACGATCTTTAATTCCCCTTTAACTCCATGAGTATTGACAATCTTACCAACATTAAACCACTTTTCCATCGC
Organism: Rossellomorea sp. ABR4_004; assembly: GCF_056159585.1. Taxonomy (NCBI): domain Bacteria; kingdom Bacillati; phylum Bacillota; class Bacilli; order Caryophanales; family Bacillaceae; genus Rossellomorea; species Rossellomorea sp. ABR4_004. Next base: position 298,867 of record NZ_JBSWVM010000003.1, read on the forward strand.
TTTCACCTCTTGCATCAACGAATTTCTTTCACAATACCATCTTCAATTATAATTGTCTTAGAAAGTGCTTCTTCTTCCCAATTGTCACCAACTTGTATGTCAATCATACCCTGGACTTCCTTTTCCTTTAGCTCGCTTCCAATAGGAAGGATATTTAACTGCTCGATTTGGAAATCCAAAAGCTTGATCTTTTCAGCCCGCTCATTCAATTCTCTTTCGAAGTGCTGATTTAATTTATGGGACGGATATTTCTTACCACGTTCAATCTTTTTCATTTCAAACTGTAACTGATCGCTTTCCTTAGCTAAATGAAACTTTTGATTTTCATATCGTTTCATTAACAGATCCTTACTCTTCTCAGTTAACACCTGTTTAATCGTAATCGTATGTATCACATTCAAAGGTTCTTCTTCCTCCTTCTATTCACCCCACGCTGTCGTACTAAATCCTTAGGGTGTTCTCTCGGGGGAGTGTTGGATCGTCCAGGTCATTCCTTAGATTATGCAGCATTAGCCTATGAAAAAGGGGACTGACGTCTTAAGGCTATGTAGTAACCTTTGTGGGTCAGTCCCCTGATTCAATAGAGTCGGTGTTCAAGGTCATAGGACCCTTTCGTGTAAAGAGCCAAATGTTGGCTTCCTTACTCCACTATCTCTAAGAAGATTTTCTTCTGTTGTGAAGATCCTGCTGCAGCGTATACCACAGTTCGAATCGATTTAGCTACTCTCCCTTGTTTCCCAATGACCTTACCCATGTCTTCAGGATGAACAGATAACTTATAGGTTTTGCCGTTCGTTCCCTCATCAGTTTCGATGTGGACCGAGTCCGGATGGTCAACTAAGGGTTTCACAATCGTTAGAATAAGATCTTTCATCGATCTAATCGATTACTTGCTGTTTTTAGCATTGTGGAATTTTTCCATAATGCCTTGTTTTGAGAATAGGTTACGAACTGTGTCAGATGGTTTAGCACCATTAGATAACCATTTAAGAGCCAACTCTTCATCGATTTTCACTTCAGCTGGTTTAGCAACTGGGTTGTAAGTTCCAACTGTTTCGATTTGACGTCCATCACGTGGTGAACGAGAATCTGCAACTACGATACGATAGAAAGGAGATTTTTTTGCTCCCATACGTTTTAATCTGATTTTTACTGCCATAATTAAAGCACCTCCGAATAGTTTCACACAAGTTAGTATAATATCAAATGTGTATTTTGTTTGTAAAGTGTTTTTTCTTAACAGTTCAATTTTTCTTGTGAAAAATTGAATGAATTGCTTACATAAATGGGAATTTCATCCCTTTTTTCTTACCTTTTCCTTGCATGCCGCTCATTTGTTTCATCATTTTCTTCATGTCCTCGAATTGTTTGAGAAGTCGGTTTACCTCTTGAATGGATGTTCCGCTCCCCTTTGCAATTCTTTTCCGACGCGAAGCATTGATGGTTTCAGGATGAATTTTCTCATCACCCGTCATCGATTGAATGATTGCCTCAACATGACTGATCTGCTTGTCATCGACTTGAATCTTATCCAAGCCCTTCATTTTGTTAGCTCCAGGCATCATTTTCAGTAACTCATCAAGTGGGCCCATTTGCCTCACTTGACCTAATTGCTCCAGGAAATCATCAAAAGTGAAAGACATGGTACGCATTTTTTGTTCAAGTTCTTTGGCCTTCTCTTCATCCACATTGGCCTGAGCTTTCTCAATTAGGGAAAGAACATCTCCCATACCGAGGATTCGTGATGCCATGCGCTCAGGATGGAATGCTTCTAACGCATCCATCTTTTCACCCATCCCAACAAATTTAATCGGTTTTTCAGTGACGGAACGGATTGATAGTGCGGCCCCGCCTCGAGTATCCCCATCAAGTTTTGTCAGCACAACACCCGATATGCCAAGGTCTTCATTAAAGCTTTGCGCAACATTAACCGCATCTTGACCTGTCATGGCATCCACTACGAGGAATATCTCATCTGGATTTGAGAGTTCTTTAATTTCTTTTAACTCTCCCATCAGGTTTTCATCAATGTGAAGTCGACCTGCTGTATCAATCAGAACATAATCGTGATGTTCTTCTTTTGCCTTTTCGATGGCTTTTTTCGCAATCTCAACAGGACTCACCTGATCTCCCAGTGAAAACACAGGTAGGCTTAATTGCTTCCCGATGGTTTCAAGCTGTTTGATGGCAGCGGGACGATAAATATCAGCAGCCACTAATAGTGGTTTGCGGTTATGTTTCTTTCGAAGCAGGTTCGCAAGCTTTCCAGTGGTCGTCGTTTTCCCTGCACCTTGTAAACCAACCATCATAATGACAGTTGGAGGACGTTTAGCGACGGCAATCTGACTTTGTTCGCCACCCATCAAATTTGTAAGCTCTTCCTGAACAACCTTGATGACCTGTTGTCCCGGGGTAAGACTCTTCATGACTTCTTGTCCGACAGCCCGTTCACTTACTTTCTTGACGAATTGCTTCACCACTTTAAAATTAACGTCTGCTTCCAAAAGAGCAAGACGAACTTCACGCATCATCTCTTTAACATCCGCTTCTGAAATCTTTCCTTTTCCACGGATTTTTTGTATTGTACCTTGCAGTCGGTCGGCTAATCCTTCAAATGCCATTCATGCCGCCTCCTAATCCAATATTTCAAGATCATCAATGAGTTTTAAACAATAAGCAGAATCAATTGATGGTTCTCCTATTTTTTGCCTGAGTTGATCAAGAATCTCGTTGCGTTCTTGAAATTTTTTAAATAATAAAAGCTTTTCTTCGTACTCCTCGATCATGGCCTCTGTTCGTTTAATGTTATCATACACTGCTTGTCGACTAACATTATACTCTTCAGCAATTTCTCCTAAAGAGAAATCATCCAAATAATAAAGGGACATATAGCTTCTCTGCTTTGGAGTTAACAAAGATTGATAAAAATCGTAGAGATAATTCATTCTGGTCGTTTTCTCCAGCACGGATATCCCTCCTTGTTAAGTGAAAAACCTTTACATATGAAGAATACAGTGTTTACGGGTGTTTGTCAAGGATACTTATGGATTTTTAAAGAGAATAATCCATAACTCTCCACATAAAAGAAGAGTAACCTGCAAGAAGACTTTATAAAGTCTTCCAGCAGGCTACCTATCGATTCTCGAATCTATTCTTCTTCTTTATCAACCAGGTTAGAGAATAAGCCGTATACATACTTTTCAGCATCGAACGGCTGGAGATCGTCCATTTTTTCACCCAGACCTACATATTTCACAGGGATTTCAAGCTCGTTTCTGATCGCAAGGACAATACCACCTTTTGCTGTACCATCCAGCTTCGTCAAGACGATTCCTGAAACATTCGTTGCTTCTTTAAAGGTTTTCGCTTGGACCATGGCATTCTGACCTGTGGTTGCGTCCAGAACGAGTAGAACTTCATGAGGAGCACCTGGAATCTCTCTTTCAATCACCCTCTTCACTTTTTCAAGCTCTTTCATCAGATTCACTTTATTTTGTAATCTTCCTGCTGTATCACAAATGAGAATATCCGCTTTTTTTGCTTTTGCTGATTGAACCGCATCGAACATAACCGCTGCCGGGTCGCTTCCTGCCGCTTGTTTAATGACTGGAACTCCTACACGCTCCCCCCATACTTCAAGCTGTTCGATTGCGCCTGCACGGAATGTATCACCTGCAGCAAGTACCACGTTCTTACCTTGTTCCTTGAACATATGAGCCATCTTCCCAATGGTCGTCGTCTTCCCTACACCATTAACTCCCACAAACAGCAAAACCGTCAGCTGATCATCTTGAATGTTCAGACTGCTGTCTTCATGACGATCTCCTTGGTAGATTTCAACAAGCTTCTCTGAAATGACTGATTGCACACCTTCAGTGTCTTGAATATTCTTTCGCTTCACTTCAAGTTTTAGTTCGTCTATCAGTTCCATGACCGTGTCAAAGCCAACATCCGCTCCGATCAGGATTTCTTCCAGCTCTTCAAAGAAGTCTTCATCCACTTTGCGGTATCTCGCAACCAGGTCATTGACCTTTGTTGTAAAGTTATTTCTCGTTTTACTTAATCCATCTTTAAATTTCTCTGATACATTATCACTCGACTGTGTAAATTTATCTTTAAGCTTCTTAAAAAAACTCAACCTTCACACCCCACTCATTAAGTTTCTACTAATTCCTTTGTTTCTTGCAGTCTGACTGATACTAATTTGGACACCCCGGATTCCTGCATCGTTACACCGTACAGAACGTGGGCTTCCTCCATTGTTCCTTTACGATGAGTAATGACGATGAATTGTGTTTCGTCACTGAATTTCTTTAAATATTGACTGAACCTCTGTACATTTGCTTCATCAAGAGCTGCCTCTACCTCATCCAGAATACAGAATGGGACCGGTCTGATCTTGAGGATTGAAAAAAGCAGGGCAATGGCCGTTAAAGCTCGTTCTCCCCCGGACATCAGTCCAAGGTTCTGCAGCTTTTTCCCTGGGGGTTGGGCTACTATATCAACCCCCGTATGAAGGAGATCAGATGGATCTGTCAGCTTCAACTGCGCTCTTCCCCCTCCAAATAATGCCTTAAATACCCCTTCAAATTCCACTTGAATAGCCGTAAAGGTTTGATCAAAGCGTTTGATCATTTCTGTGTCCATTTCATTAATGACGAGGTAAAGTGTGTCCTTCGCTTCCGTCAGATCATTCTTCTGCTCCACTAAAAATTCGTATCTTTCCTTCACTCGTTCATACTCATCAATGGCACCGAGATTTACGGTTCCCAGTTCTTCCAATGCCAATTTCACAAGTTTCACTTTCTTTCTCGCTTCTTCGACCTCAATTGTTAGGGGGTAGTCTGACTTAGCCGCTTCAAACGAAAGCATATACTCATCGCGTAAATGATCAAGTCGATTTTCCAGTTCAACATCCAGGCGATTGATTTTCACTTCCTCGTCCCTTAAAGCTCCTACCAACCCTTTATGCTGACGCTTTAATTCTTTCAACTCGAGCTCCTCGTCTTCAACCGTATGTTGAAGATTTAAACGCTCTTCCCGTCGTATAGTAATCAGATTTGAAGTTTCTGATTTTTGAATGGAACACTCTTCAGCCTTCTTCCCAAGCTGCTCTTCTCCTGAAAAATTATCCTTCATTTCAGTCTGCAGCCACTCCAAATCATCTTGTAAAGTTGCTTTCCGCTTGTTTGTCTCGACGATCGTTTCCTGCACACGGATTAATTGATTACGACCGTTAACCAATTGCTGGTTTCGTGCGGCGAGATTTGCTTTTATATCACTGATTTCATTCAATAAAGCATCCTTGGACGTTCGTTCACTATTTTTTTGGAGAGTAAGCTCGCTAATCTTTTGATCGAGCCTTTTAATATCTTCTCCTATTTCATCCAGAGACGCTCTTAATTCCTTCGTTCTGGAATCATGCTTCTCTTTAACCGATGTAAAGTCTTTTTTCTCCAAGTCATATAGTGAAAGCCTTTCATCCAAATTCTGCTGGGATAATTCATTTTCACGCAGTTGGGAAAGAAGTTCTTGCTCCTTGAGTCGCAAACGCTCTCCTTTCACTCTCATTTCTTCCAGCTTCTTCTCTCTAAAGCTGCTTTCTTCTTTCAGTGATTTCACTTGAGATTGAAGCTGTTCAGTCTGGCTTTCCATCGTTGAAAGCTTTTCTTTCATATCTTCAAGCTCACCTTTTCTGGAGAGAAGCGAATTTTTCTTCTGCTTCACGGTACCACCGGACATGGACCCACCGGGATTCACCACGTCTCCGTCCAGAGTTACTAGACGGTAGCGATATTGTATAAGCTTTGCGATTTCATTTGCACCCTTTAAATCCTTCGTGATAATCACATTGCCAACCAGGTTAGAAATCACCATTTGAAAGCGCTCATCATAATTAAGAAGATCAGTTCCAACTCCTATAAAAGCAGAATGACCCTTCAGCATATTTTTTTGACTATCGGGTATCGATTTCCCTTTGATCACGTTCATCGGCAAGAAAGTAGCACGGCCGTATTGATTCTTCTTTAAGAAAGCAATGGCTTTTCGGCCATCTTCTTCAGTATCGACCACGATATGCTGCATGGAGGCTGCCAAAGCTGTCTCCATTGCCGTTTCATATGTTTTAGGTACGGTTATCAGTTCCGCAACCGCTCCTTGAACCCCGGTTAACTGACCGTCACGTTCCTTAAGGACTTCTTTGACACCCTGGAAGAAACCTGTATAGTCATCTTCCATTTCCTCAAGCATTTCTTTCCGGGATTTCGCCTGTTGCAGGAATTGGAAAGCTTGATATAGGGTTTTTTCCTGCTTTTCATATTTAGCCTTCACAGACTCAAGCTTTTGCTGTTCCTCACGATAGAAGAATATGTGTTCATCGATTACCTCTTTTTGTTGCTGCAGCTCTTTCGAAAGTTCTTTGTGACTCTGATGCAATTCATCACGCTGAATCACATACTTTTCATTTTCTGCTTCTAATCGGCCACTTCGATTGGATTGCTGCTCCAGCTGCTGCTCAAGGTACTGAATTTCATTTTTGGCTGACGCCTGCTGATTCAGTTTTTCAATGTAATCACTTTTGAAAGATTCTATTACATCTTCAATATTTTCATTGTAATGCTTGAATTGATTCTGTTTCGTAATGAGCAGCTCTTTAAGTTCCTTAACGTCTGCATCGATAGACTTGAATTCCATTTCTGCTTTTTCTTTTTCAGAAGTCATTTGTTGAATTTGTTCCTCTGCTTCATCTATCGATTGCTTTAATTGAGTTTCGTTAGTAGACGAATTTTTCTTCCGTTCCACTAATACTTGTTTTCTACCTTCAAGTTTTTCCAATTCTTCACTTGTAGCCAGGAGAACTTCCTGAAGATTTGAAATTGACTCATCCAGAGCCGCAATTTTATCACGGGTTTGGCTCAGAACGGCTTCTTTCTTCTGTATACGTGTAGAAAGTGCCAGTTCTTCTTTCCCATGTTGTTCAAATTCTTCACTAAGCTTTTCCCACTGCTTATGTAAATCCTCAATATCATAGACCGTCAATGCAACCTCGAACTTCTCCAGCTCTTCTTTTTTTTCCAAATAATCACGTGCCATCGAAGCTTGAATTTTAAGGGGTTCTACCTGCCCTTCCAATTCATGAAGAATGTCATTCACACGATTAAGATTTTCCTGTGTTTCGAATAACTTATTCTCCGCCTTTTTCTTTCGGGTTTTATACTTTAATACTCCGGCTGCCTCTTCAAAAATGGTTCTTCGTTCTTCAGGCTTACTATTTAGGATTTCCTCCACTTTCCCTTGACTGATAATAGAGAAAGCTTCTTTCCCCAAACCTGAATCCATAAATAATTCAATGATGTCTTTCAATCGACAAGGTTGTTTATTAAGTAAATACTCACTATCTCCAGAGCGATACACTCGTCTTGTTACGCTGATTTCACTGTAATCGATGGGAAGGGCACCGTCTTCATTATCCAAGACAAGGGTTACCTCTGCTATATTAAGGGCTTTTCTTGAATCACTCCCTGCAAATATAACATCTTCCATTTTTGATCCGCGAAGACTTTTCGCTGATTGCTCACCCAGTACCCAGCGAATCGCATCTATAATATTGCTCTTCCCACTGCCGTTTGGTCCCACAACGGCTGTAACGCCCGGGACAAACTCCACGGATATTCTTTCTGCAAAAGATTTAAACCCCATTACTTCTAGTTGTTTGAGGAACATCTTCTTTCCCCCTATTTAGCGTCTAGCTTTTGTTTTAGCTTTTCAAGAGCCTTCTGTGCGGCTTGTTGTTCAGCTTCCTTTTTAGATCGGCCTTTTCCTATGCCTAATTCTTTGTCATTTAAACTGACACGGGATATAAACTGCCTGTTATGGGCAGGCCCGCTCTCTTCAAGGATGCTGTATTCAATCATCCCTGCACTTCCTCTTTGGACCAGCTCTTGTAACTGACTCTTATAATCCATCACATGAGAAAAAGCACCGACGTTAATTTTTGGATAGACAACTTTTTCAAGGATTGAAATCACTGTTTCTAGCCCTTGATCCAAATATACCGCTCCGATAAACGCCTCGAAGACATCCGCGAGTAATGCTGGTCTTTCCCGACCGCCTGTCATTTCTTCACCTTTACCAAGTAAGATGAGTTCACCGAAATTCATTTCAATCGAGAACTTAACCAGGGAAGGCTCACATACTATGGCTGCCCTTAGTTTTGTAAGTTCACCCTCGCTCATCATTGGATACTTCTTGAATAAGAATTGAGAAACCGTTAATTCCAAAACGGCATCTCCAAGAAATTCTAAGCGTTCGTTGTCTTCATAAGGCTTACGACGATGCTCATTCACATAGGATGAATGAGTAAAAGCTTGTTTAAGTAGTTTTTCATCATTAAATTGAATTCCGATTTCATCTTGAAACGTTCTAAACTTACTATCATTTTTATGTCTGGATATTCCTTTGTTTCTACTTTGCTTCCGCATAAGGCACTCCACCTTGCTCTATATGTTCTCTTTTTTCTACTTATCAAGTTTATGCTAAAAAAAGCAATTACGCAAAAGTTTCTTGCACATGTTAGAACACAAATAAACTTGGTAGAAGTGAGACCTCTACCAAGTTTTAAATGGTTTTGAATGAAAGATCAGCATGAGCTTATCTTTTAATTCAATCTAACGATTAAGCTTTTGCTTTTATGTAGTTCACAGCATCACCTACTGTGCCGATTTTTTCAGCATCATCGTCAGAGATTTCCATGTCAAATTCATCTTCAAGTTCCATAACCAGCTCAACTACATCAAGGGAGTCAGCTCCTAGATCTTCTTTGAAAGAAGCTTCAAGAGTTACTTGAGATTCATCTACACCTAGACGATCAACGATAATTTTTGTTACACGATCTAATACTTCTGCCATTTTTGTCACCTCCCCTCAAGTATTATAGAGCATTTTGACCTCTAATGAAAAGAGTATCCACGAAAACAATTTATAAATTATTATTTTTTGCCGTTACATGACCATCCCGCCATCGATATGAAGAGTTTGCCCTGTCATATAAGAAGCAGACTCAGATGCAACGAACGTTACCACCTTCGCAATATCCTGAGGATCACCAAAGCGGCTTAAAGGGATTTGCTTTAACATTTCATTACGTACATCTTCCGGTAGCTGATCCGTCATATCCGTGGAAATGAAACCAGGAGCGATCGCATTCACCGTGATGCCACGGGGTGCCAACTCTTTCGCTGTTGTTTTGGTTAATCCGATTACACCCGATTTAGCAGCCACATAGTTTGCCTGACCAGGGTTTCCACTCACACCGACAATTGAAGAAATATTGATGATTCGTCCGCTTCTTTGCTTCATCATTTGGCGTGTAACTGCCTTGGTGCAAAGGAAAACGCCTTTCAGATTGATGTTGATGACATCATCCCATTCTGCTTCTTTCATTCTCATTAATAAATTATCCCTCGTGATTCCAGCATTATTAACAAGAATATCCACTGAACCGAATTGGCCAATCGTTTCCTTCACCATTGCTTGAACAGCATCACTATCTGATACATTACATTGTACGGCAATGGCTTCCCGACCTAAACCTTTAATCTCATCGATGACTTCATTAGCCTTCGCTTCACTACCAGAATAGTTGACAGCTACATTACAGCCTTCACGTGCAAGCTCAAGAGCAATCTCCCTTCCGATTCCACGGGATGCTCCCGTTACAAGGGCAACTTTTCCTTCTAAATTCATTTAGACTTCCTCCTTTAACGCTTGGATGGTCTGTTCCAACGATGCTTCGTCTTGAACAGCATACGTTTTCACCCGTCTATTCACTTTCTTCACTAAGCCTGAAAGTACTTTCCCAGGTCCAACTTCAATGAACGTATCCACGTCTAATTCAAGCAGTTTCTCGACAGTATCTTCCCATTGAACAGGTGAGTATAATTGTTCGATTAATAAACGCTTGATTTCCTCACGATTGACCACAGGTTCTGCCGTCACATTCGCAATGACCGGTACATCTGCATCTTCAATCGTAATAGAATCCAAAATTGAAACAAACTGATCTGCAGCAGGTTTCATTAATTGAGAGTGGAATGGACCACTCACTTGAAGTGGAATGACCCTTTTCGCTCCAGCTTCTTTCGCTTTCTCTGAAGCAAGTTCCACTCCTTTCACCGTACCTGAAATCACAATTTGACCAGGACAATTTAAGTTTGCGAGCCCTACCGGATGTCCGTCTTCCGTTACAAGATCGGTAATCTCCTTTAATGGCTCTCTTGCCATACCCAGAACAGCAGCCATCGTGCCTTCTCCACTTGGAACCGCTTCTTCCATGAATTCCCCTCTTTTACGAACAGCATACACCGCATCTTCAAAGCGGATGGCACCAGCAGCTACCAGGGCGGAATATTCACCTAAGCTATGTCCGGCCGTATAATCTGCTGTTATACCTTCTGTTCTTAAACGATCAAGAATCGCTATGCTCGTTGTTAATAAAGCTGGCTGAGCATTTGTCGTTTGAGTAAGCTCTTCCTGCGGTCCATCAAATATAACACTTGTTAATTTCGATTCCAATCTTTCATCCGCTTTAGTGAAATACGCTTGTACTTCAGGGTATTTGTCAGCTAATTCTTTTCCCATCCCAACAGTTTGAGAACCTTGTCCGGGAAAAATGAATGCAATTTTACTCATGTTATTCTTCACTTCCTTTTATAGCATCTTTAATCGTATTGGAGACATTGTGTTTCACCATTTCCCTGGCTTGCCTCATGGCATTATATAGGGCAACCTCATTTGACGAGCCATGGGCTTTAATCACCGGTGCCTTCAGACCAAATAAGCCTGCGCCTCCATACTCTGTATAATCAAGCATATTTTTCATTTGCTTTAAATCATTTTTCACTAATCCTGCAGCCAATTTATTCTTTGTTGAAGCTGTGAACGTCTTTTTAAGCATAGAGAAAACAGAAAGAGCCGTTCCTTCAATCGTCTTCAACACCATATTCCCGGTGAACCCATCGGTTACGACGACATCCGCAGGACCTTCAAGTAAGTCCCTGGACTCTACATTTCCAATAAAATGAATAGGAGCGTCCTTTAATAACTGGAATGTCTTCTTTGTTAGTTCATTCCCTTTTTTATCTTCCGTCCCTATGTTTAATAAACCTACGCGAGGATTGTTGATCCCCCTTCCTTTCTCGGCATATATGCTCCCCATGATGGCATATTGAAGCAGATGTTCAGGCTTGGCATCGACATTTGCACCTAAATCGAGCATAAGAAACCCCTTACCATCCAATGTTGGGAGTGTAGGTGCCAGGGCAGGACGTTCAATTCCATCAATTCTGCCTACAATGAACAATCCAGCGGTCATAAGGGCACCTGTATTCCCTGCTGAAATACACGCATCCGCTTCTCCATTTTTAACCGCTTGTGCCATCAGAACCATCGATGCATTCTTCTTGCGTTTGACGGCTCTTACAGGTTCGTCTGTTGCTTCGATCACTTCATCCGTATGAACGATTGTCAATCGTTCATCTGGTGTGATGTACTGTTTTATTTGATTTTCATCTCCATATACTATCACTTCTATATCACTGAATTCACTTAATGCCCGTTTCACACCAAGAACTATTTCTTTAGGAGCATGATCTCCGCCCATTGCATCTACGGCTAACTTCATCTACGCTTCATCCTTTGCAGATTTTTTAGAGCGATACATCTCAAATTCACCTGTGAAAACGAGTTCGCCACCGACTACACTTTGAACTTCTACAGTTGTACGATCCTTTTGATCTTTATGTAATACTTTCGCTTTCGCGACAACACGCTCACCTTCCTTTACAGGCCGGGTAAATCGGATCGTCGACTTGGCTGTTAACGCTAGATCATCATTAATAACGGCAACAGCAAGAGAGTTCGCTTGAGCAAATAAGTGATGCCCTCTCGCTATCCCATTCCGTACAAAAACATGCTCTTGTTTGACATCAAAAATGGAAATCGCACTCTGATCTAACTCTATATCAATAATTTCTCCAATAATCTCTTCAATAGGTAATGATTTCACTTCATCTTCAAAAGATTTCTCTGCGACATATTTAATCCGTTCACGAAGTTCCGGGATCGATAATTCCATACGATCCAACCTGATTGTCTGCACACTCACTCGAAAACGTTCTGCTAATTCTTCATCTGTTATGAAAGGATTTTCCTTTATCGTGTCTGTTAGGTTCCCCTGTCTTTCCTTCTTTGAAAGTCTCAATATCAACACCGTCCAGTATTAGTACTAGGTACTAATAGTAGTATATAATCAAAAAAAGCAGATTGCAAGAAATAATCTCACAATCTGCCTGTCTAGTCTAGCTTTTCACCCGCTAATATCCCCGAACCGGACAAATACTCCCTGAGCGGTTCATATTCAGGACCCTTCCAAAAATGATCGGATTTTATTAAGCCTGCAGCATCATCCCTGGCAACCTCCAACGCACGATAATCATGCACCATATCCGCAACTTTAAACTCAGGAAGACCACTCTGCTTTCTTCCAAAGAAATCCCCCGGACCCCTAAGTTCAAGGTCTTTTTCACTCAGAACAAATCCATCATTGGTTTCCGTCATGATCTTCATTCGTTCTTTGCCTACCTCGGTTTTCGGTTCCGCAAGAAGTATGCAATAAGATTGATGTTCGCCGCGTCCAACCCTTCCCCTTAACTGGTGAAGCTGAGATAAACCAAAGCGCTCAGCATCATATATAAGCATGAAAGTAGCGTTAGGAACATTCACACCCACTTCGACCACTGTGGTGGATACAAGCACTTGAAGGTTATTTGCACTAAATTCCCTCATCACTTCATCCTTTTCATCCGGGTGAAGCCTCCCATGCATCAATCCGACGTTGTAACGCCCTTCAAAGTAGCGAAGCAATTGATTGTATACGTCTATCGCGTTTTGAACATCCAGTTTGTCCGACTCTTCAATCAGCGGACATATCACATAGGCCTGCCTGCCCTGATCTAACTCCTTGTCCATAAACGAAAGCACCCTTGATAGCATATCCGCTTTAGCCCAATAAGTTTCAATCGCCTTTCTTCCTGCAGGCATTTGGTCGATTATACTTACATCCATTTCACCAAACACCGTAATGGCCAGAGTCCGTGGAATCGGAGTCGCTGTCATAAACAATACATCAGGACTTTCCCCTTTTTCCCTGAGTACACGCCTTTGATTTACCCCAAAGCGATGCTGTTCATCCGTAACAACGAGTCCCAGATGCTTAAATTGGACATCCTCCTGAATAAGTGCATGGGTTCCAATAAGAATATCGATTTCACCGTCTTCTAATTTTTCTAATAAAAGCCGTCTTCTTTTTCCTTTTACCGAACTTGTTAACAGGGCAACTGAAAGACCCACTGGTTCCAACAATTCACTCAGAGAGTTTGCGTGCTGTTCTGCCAGAATTTCTGTAGGAACCATTAAAGCCCCTTGATATCCTGCAGTCACACTGGAGTATAATGCAATTGCCGATACGACGGTCTTCCCGGAACCAACGTCACCCTGTAAAAGGCGGTTCATTCGATAGGGGGACTTCATATCCGCTGAAATTTCATTTACTACGCGCTTTTGTGCATCAGTTAAAGGAAACGGCAAAGAGTCAATAAACGCTTTGACCTTATCTAAATCATAATGCTGCTGCACGCCAGACGAATGTTCTCTTTCAAATTTTCTAAGAGCCTGCATTTTCAGTTGAAACAACAAGAACTCTTCATACACAAATCGTCTTCTTGCCTGCTTCATTTCTTCAGTCGAATCTGGAAAATGAAGATGATAAAGAGCATCCTTGCGACTTGCCAGCTTATACTTCTCCATTAGATGATGAGGCAGGTTCTCCGTCAACAAATAATTGTAGTCCTGAAAAGCCTTTTTAATGAATTTTCTAAGTGTGTTGTTTTTAATAGAGCCTTTTAATGAATAAACAGGTTCAAAGTCCCCCTGTTTCCCATGGGGTCCCGACTGAAAATACTGAACCGTTATGATTTGTCTATTCTTATCCCATTTCCCTGTCACCGTCACCGTATCGTGTAGGTTTATTTTCTTCTTTAAATACGGCTGATTAAAAAATACGGCCTGAACTAAATTTCTTCCAACCAATATTCGCAGAGTTAAACGGGATTTTTTTCTCCCATAATACATTAATGCAGGTTCTGAATGGACCTTCCCTTCCACAGTGACACGCTCATCATGAGCGACTTCCTCCAAGTCTCGAAGCCTGTAATCCTCGTACCTGTATGGCAGGTATTCTAACAAATCCAGAACAGAATAAATCCCCATTGCATTCAGCTGTACAGCTGTTTCTTCACCAATCCCCTTGATGTCCTGGATTGTTAGTCCTTCATTATGAGTCTTCACGTTTATTCAGGGAAACCCCAAAGATTTTCGCTTCAAGCTCTCTGCCTGTAGGGGTGGCAGCCAACCCTCCTTGTGCCGTTTCACGGAGAGCCACCGGCATTGTTTGACCGATTTTGTACATGGCGTCAATCACTTCATCACACGGAATACGACTCGTTATGCCTGCAAGTGCCATATCTGCTGCAACCATCGCATTGGCAGCCCCCATTGCATTCCGCTTCACACAGGGTACCTCAACGAGTCCCGCAACTGGATCACACACAAGACCTAACATATTCTTCAAGGTAATCGCCATGGCCTCAGCGGATTGGCTTGGTGTTCCCCCGGCCATTTCAACTATAGCTGCTGCAGCCATTCCACTGGCAGATCCAACTTCAGCCTGACATCCACCCGCTGCACCCGAGATGGAAGCGTTATTCGCTACAACAAACCCAAACGCTCCTGATGCAAACAAGAAGCGGATCATTTCATCTTTTGTAGGATTCAGTTTATTTTTAACAGCGAACAATGTTCCAGGAACAACACCTGCAGACCCTGCAGTTGGAGTCGCACAAATCGTCCCCATTGCAGCATTCACTTCATTGGTTGCTACCGCTTTACTTACTGCATCCAGGATGGTGTCCCCACAAAGTGAGTTGCCTTTTTCAATATACTTTTGTAAAAGCACAGCATCCCCGCCTGTTAAACCTGAATGTGATTTCACGCCTTCCAGCCCTCTGGCTACAGCCTGTTCCATCACTTCAAGGTTTCTCTCCATTTGACTGTATACTTCATCAAAGGATTTGCCTGTAAATTCTATTTCCTGTTCAATCATAATATCAGAAATTTTCTTATTTTGACTTTCAGCAAGTTCTACTAACTCTGCTACATTTCTAAACATTTAAAATGACCTCCTCGCCTGAATGTAAACGCTATCATTATAGTAGTTGTTTAATCGGAAATCCGTGTAACTTGAGTAATATTGGGCAGTGATGTTAATTCATTGATGACAGCTTCATCAATCGGCTGATCCACTTCTATTGTCATCAATGCCATCTGCCCCTTTTCTTTACGCGAAACATCCATATGCCCGATGTTCAATTGATGTTTGGCAATGACATTGGATACAGATGCAATCGCCCCAAATCGGTCGTCATGAACGACCAGAATAGCAGGGTGGTGTCCTGACAGTTTGAGTTCAAATCCGTTAAGTTCGATAATTTCAACTTTCCCTCCACCGATGGAGATACCCACTAATTCGATTTCTCCCTTGTCATCTCCCATGCGGATTCGTGCCGTATTCGGATGATCCGTGATGGCATCTTCCTCTTGAAACTTGATCTTGATTCCTTTTTGCTTTGCTACATTGATTGATTCGATAATTCGTTCATCATATGTATCATAATCGAGGATTCCACCTACAATGGCTACGTCTGTTCCATGACCCTTGTACGTTTTTGCAAATGATCCATAAAAGGATATCGTCGCCCATTTCGGTTCCCTGCGAAACAGATTTCTCGCCACTCTTCCTATTCTGGCAGCACCAGCCGTATGTGAGCTTGATGGACCAATCATAACAGGACCGATAATATCAAATACACTTTTGTATTTCATGACTTTTCCCCCTCACTTAACATCCAAACTATACATCCATTCTAACATAATTGAAGGGGACAAACTCCATTTAGAGCTGCCCCCCCTTCCTTTATTCCTTATTCAACTGAGAATATATAGGAGTAAAGTGGTTGTTTACCATTATGAACTTCCACTTCTACATCTTCATAATGCTCTTCTACATACTCTTTTAATGAATGCACGTCCTCTTCTGTTACATCTTCACCATATAGGATGGTTAAAATTTCGGAATCTTCATCCAGCATTTTCCCTAATAAGCTTTGCGCTGACTTTTGACGGTCATGATCAGAAATAACAATCTTGCCTTCTGCGATTCCCATAAAGTCATCTTTCGCAATCGCAACACCATCAATATTCGTATCTCTTACAGCAAACGTGATTTGACCCGTTTTGACCTGCTTTGAAGCTTCAGTCATTAACTGCTTGTTATCTTCAACAGAGGCTGATGGATTAAAGGCAAGTAATGCAGCCATTCCTTGAGGTACAGTCTTCGTTGGAACAACAGCTACTTCCATTTCAAGGACTTCTGCCGCTTGATCTGCTGCCATAATAATGTTTTTATTATTCGGCATGATAATGACTTTCTTCGCATTCACTTCTTCAACAGCTTTCACGATATCCTCCGTACTTGGATTCATCGTTTGACCACCTTCGATCACAGCCGTAGCGCCGATGCTTTTGAATAAGTCGGAAATCCCTTCACCCATTGCAACCGTAACAATGGCAAAGTCAACTTCTTTTGGTGCAGCCGTAGCTTTCGCTTTTACTGGCTTTGTTTCACCAACGATGCTGCTGTGCTGCTGTCTCATGTTTTCAATCTTGATATTGATGAGACTTCCGTATTTATGACCATACGTCAATACATCACCCGGTTGTTCAGAATGGATATGTACTTTTGCTAATTCATCGTCACTTATGACAAGCAGGGAATCACCGAATCCGCTTAAATCCTGACGGAAATCTTCTTCATCAAATGATTGTTTGTCCTGTTCAAATCTAACCATGAATTCAGTGCAATAGCCAAATTCAATATCCTCCGTACTCATGAAATCTTGAGCTGTTTTATGATGCTCAGCACTCACGAGATCATTCATGGACGGTAACGAAGCTTGACTTGAAACCTTTTCTCCCTTTAGCTCGGCTAAAAATCCTTCATAGACGAATAGTAGCCCTTGACCACCACTATCAACCACTCCCACTTCCTTTAGAACAGGAAGTAAATCAGGTGTACGATTTAATGAAGCCTGAGCCTCATCGACGATTGCCTGCATTAGCTTTACGAAATCATTTTCTGTTTCAGCTACAGAAACACCTTTTCTGGCAGCATCTTTCGCAACCGTTAGAATCGTTCCTTCAACAGGTTTCATAACCGCTTTATATGCTGTTTCTACTCCTGTTTGAAGTGCATTGGCAAATTCTGCACTTGATAAGGATTCTTTCCCTTCAATCGCTTTACCAAAGCCTCTGAACAATTGGGATAAGATAACACCTGAGTTACCTCTTGCTCCCATCAATAACCCTTTTGAAAGAGCAGCAGCCACATTTCCAATATGACCTTGAATATGGTTTTGAACTTCCTTCGCACCAGAAGTCATGGATAAGTTCATATTTGTTCCAGTATCACCATCAGGAACAGGAAAAACGTTCAGCGCGTCAACCAGCTGCGCATGGGCAGATAATTGGGTGGCACCTTGTATCACCATTTCAGCAAAACGTTTTCCTTCCAAAGATGTAATCGACACGAATCTTCCTCCTCACTACGGGTTCGTGACACGAACCCCCTGCACAAAAATATTTACTGAATCTACCGCCAAGCCGACGGTCTTATCAAGAGTATATTTAACCTTGGATTGTACATTATGAGCAATCTCAGAAATTTTTGTACCATAACTCACAATAATATACATATCAATATGTACTTCCTCTTCATCTTGACGAACAATCACTCCGCGAGTGAAATTTTCTTTACGTAAGATATCTGTGAAACCGTCTTTAATTTGGTTCTTTGAAGCCATTCCAACAATTCCGTAGCAATCCACCGCTGCACCTCCAGCAATCATTGCAATGACATCATTCGTAATATCAATTTGTCCGTACTGCGTTTTTAATTCGATGGACATGGAATGTTTTCCCCCTTTAATTACATGCTTGGCTAAAAACATTTTACTATAAGTATACTGTTTTTGAAAGCTAAACTATTATCTCTACGTGATTTGTTGGGTCTTACCTTCTATTTTTTCCTTAAAATGCAAAGATTAATCATTTATACTTTAGGTGAAGTGAGTGATGATAACCATGTTTACCAGAAGGGATTGGTCATATTCCAGATACTTAATCAGGATATTTCCTGATTTGCAGTATGACTGGTAGATCACCTTGCCCCGCTCCCGAAAGAAGATAGAAAAAAGACGCCTAGCAACTAGGCGTCTTCTCGTTTTAAGTATTATACGCGTTCAACTTTACCAGATTTCAACGCTCTTGCAGAAACCCATACTTTCTTAGGCTTTCCGTCTACAAGAATTCGAACTTTTTGCAGGTTTGCACCCCAAGTACGCTTGTTCGCATTCATTGCGTGAGAGCGAGCGTTACCTGAGCTAGCTTTACGGCCTGTTACTACGCATTGTTTTGCCATAATATATTCCCTCCTCACTAACAAGAAGCTGAAGTTAATTTCAGTTCCACATTTCGCTTATTATCATAAAGATACTTTAATAATTTATCACACAACTTTCTATAATGCAATACTACAATTAAAACCTTTCAAGAAAAAATACTTTACACCAAGAAAAGCGTAGGCGGCTTGGTCAGGCCCGACAAGCATAAGATGAATTGACCGGAAAGGCGCTCTTTGCCTTTTTGGTCAATTTAGCTTATGACCTCGAGGGACTAGCCGCCGGAGCTGGACATCGCAGAAAAGCGGAGGCGGCTTGCCCAGAGGCGACAAGCATAAGACGAGTAACCCCGAAAGGCGCTTTTTGCTTTTTTGGGTTACTTGGCTTATGACCTCGAGCCTCTAGCCGCCGGAGCTGGACATATCGAAAAGCGGAGGCGGCTTGGTCAGAGGCGACAAGCATAAGATGAATTGACCGGAAAGGCGCCCTTTGCCTTTTTGGGTTACTCGGCTTATGACCTCGAGCCTCTAGCCGCCGGAGCTGGACATATCGAAAAGCGGAGGCGGCTTGGTCAGGCCCGACAAGCATAAAATGAATTGACCGGAAAGGCGCCCTTTGCCTTTTTGGTCAATTTATCTTATGACCTCGAGCCTCTAGCTTAAATAGGTGGAAAAATTCCGCTTAATTCGAAATTACTGTTTAAAACTGCATAAATAGAAGTAAAGATTCCGCCTATTAATTTCAAAACACAAATAAATGGGTGATATTTCTTGCATAAGCGGAATATCTCCCCTTATTCACCCCAAAATAAGTTTTATTCTGAGTGTAACGGGAATATTTCCCCTTATTTTTTGCCCGTCTCAAAAAAGACAATAGTCCGTCTTTCATCTGTAGATCATCCGCTAAAAAAAAAAAGAAGATGGCATCAACGCCATCTTCAACAAACCATTTATTCTTTTTTAAACGTTCCTAACATCGCCCTCACAAGTCCACCCAAGAATTTTGGTAATTTAATTGTATAAAAGCGCATTTTTAGTCCCTCCCCACAATCTAAAGAACGTAATGTTTCGCTTGACAACAGTTTAGTCTATTCAAGCAGTCTCAGTTAAGTACGTCTTCTTTTCTACCTGGTTTTAGAAGCTTTTATCACTGCTTCTTATCACCATTAATATGCCATTTGAAAAGGAAAAAGTACCAGATGATTGTATAAGTTCATTACTAATACATAGTGTGGAACCTCTTGAAATATTCCGATTATTTAATGGATATTTAAAGCCGGTGAGGGTGATTCCTTCGACATTTTCGGTTACCGGGACGAAGGAAATATACTGTAAATCAGGGCTTTTATCTACGGAATGCTTTC
This sequence comes from Rossellomorea sp. ABR4_004, assembly GCF_056159585.1. Lineage (NCBI taxonomy): Bacteria > Bacillati > Bacillota > Bacilli > Caryophanales > Bacillaceae > Rossellomorea > Rossellomorea sp. ABR4_004. Next base: position 318,859 of record NZ_JBSWVM010000003.1, read on the forward strand.
CGGATTTGGTAAGGTATAACCGATTTTGAACGTCGATGATTTCCACTTTAATGTCCGTATCTAAAAGCCTCGGAATCATTAATAATTGAAGGTTGCCCATGAAATGATCAAGCCGTCCACCGGTCGCACCAAAAATGTTGATTTTGTCAGGATTCTGATCAATCGCCCAGTTCAGGGCAAGCTCCAGATCCGTCTCGTCCTTTTCAGGCTTAAATCGATTGACTTCCTTCACTTTTTCTTTTATCAGCTTCCACTCTTTCTCGTTCACTGAATCAAAATCTCCAAAAGCGACATGCGGTTCTATATTTTGTTCAAGTAACGTGTAAACCCCACGGTCCACACCAATCCAGTTTGACGCATGACCCGAATATGTGTTCAATTCAGGGATATATCTTTCTGGTCCGCCGGCAACGATATTGATTTCCATATTCTCCACTCCCATTTATAAAAATAGACTGACCCTATGGGATCAGCCTGTCAGCTCTTATACAAGAGATCTCTTTAATTCTTCTATTGCTGCCCCTCTATCACTGCGGTTATAGATGGCAGATCCTGCTACAAACACATCTGCTCCTGCTTCAGCACAAATGGCTGCCGTTTCAGGGTTAATGCCTCCGTCCACCTCTATTTCAAGGGTAGGATTGATTTCATTTGCCCATTCACGAATCTGTTTGATTTTCGGAACGACCGACGGGATGAATGATTGACCACCGAATCCAGGGTTCACAGTCATAAGCAGAATCATATCGACATCTTTCAAAATTGGCTTGATCATCTCTGCCGGTGTAGCAGGATTTAGGACGACTCCCGCTTTTACACCTTTACTTTTGATCATTTGAATCGTTCTGTGCAAATGGGGATCTGCTTCTACATGGATGGTAATATAGTCAGCACCCGCATCTGCAAAAGCTTCAATATATTGACTTGGATTTTCGATCATAAGGTGTACGTCCAGTGGCAACGATGTTAACGGGCGAATCGCTGTCACGATCATTGGCCCCAGCGTGATATTCGGGACGAAGTGACCATCCATCACATCAACATGGATGTAGTCGGCTCCCCCTTTTTCAACATCTATAATTTCATTGCCTAACTCTGCAAAATTTGCAGACAGAATGGAAGGTGCGATTTTCATAATTAGTACCTCGGCTTTCTTTCTTTTATTTCTTTGTGGAACGTTAAATAGTGATCATAACGGTAATTAGGGATTTCGCCTGCTTCCACGGCAGCTTTAACGGCACATTTCGGCTCATTGATATGAAGGCAGCCCCTGAATTTACAATCGTCAGATACTTCAACCATTTCAGGGAAGCATTGTGGGAGCTCCTCTATCTCAAGCTCTGAAAACTCCAATGAACTAAACCCGGGTGTATCCGCTACTAACCCCTCTTCAATATCAATCAGTTCCACATGGCGAGTCGTATGTTTCCCACGGCCTAAGTGGGATGAAATCATAGCCGTCTTTAATTCAAGTTCAGGTTTCAAGGCATTCAGCAAGGACGATTTCCCTACTCCGGATTGGCCTGCAAAGACAGAAATTTTATCACGTAAATACGGAGTTAACTCCTCTACACCATGCTCGGTTTTCGAAGACGTCATCAGGACTTCATAACCGAATGAGCGGTAATCCTTCACATATCGTTCAATCTTGTTTGTTTGATCAGATGTAAGTAAGTCCATCTTGGTTACACAAATAAGCGGTTCTATTTCTTTACTCTCAACCAACACAAGAAAGCGGTCAAGTAAAGCCGGACTGAAATCCGGTTCGATTGCCGAGAATACCAGTATCGCCTGGTCGACATTTGCAATCGGGGGACGCACTAGCTCATTCTTACGGTCATTGACCTTCAGAATGTATCCATCCGTTTTGTTCTCCGCTTGAAATTCAACATAATCACCCACCAGTGGTGTTATTTTATTTATACGGAAATTACCTCTGCCCCTACATTGTGTAACGCTTCCTTCTGAAAGCACATAGTAAAATCCACTTAATGCTTTAACGATTTTTCCTTCAGGCATTCGAAACCTCCTATTCAAAAACGTTTATTAAAATAGATTAGTCATCTATATTATGTATCATGATTCTCTATCATTATAAATGAAAACAAGAGGACTGTCCCGTTAGGTTTATTAAAAACCCGGGTACAGCCCTTTGTCAATTGTCATTTATTCTTCATTAGGATACTCGACAGTACCAGTTTTATACTCTTTTTCATCAACGAGAATTCGATATTTCCCTACAGTTCCTTCTTCTAATATGAACTTCATTGTAACGGTCGTATCCTCATAAATACTGATTAATTCGTCACTTTCTTCAATCTTTCTATTCTTGTCCTCAATAAAAATATCCACTACTTGAGGATCTCCATTGTCCTTGGTATAACGAATAGTTACTTCCTCAGTAGTCTCCCTAGTTTGTACTTCCTTCGGCGGCTCAGGACCCTTGGACATAATAACGTAAACATCCTCACCCTTACTTATCGGAGTACTTGCAACGGGCTTATGAGAAATTACCCTACCTTCTTCAACCTCATCTGAAAATTCTTCACTCTGTACAATGATATTTATCTCATTCGAAGCTTCATATTTATCGAGTGCAGTTTGATCAAAATTTTCCAAGTTTTCCAAATCAAATTTTTCTGTTCCCTTACTCACTGTAAAGGTAATCGTCGTTTCTTCTGCGACGACCTCTACTCCAGGTGAAGGATCTTGCTTGAGAATAGTTCCTGCAGGTTCCCCTTCATCGAACTCTCCTTCTTTCTCTACCATGAATCCTTTTTCTTCAAGTTCAGAGGATACTTCTTCAAAATTCTTACCTACATAGTCCTCTACTCCAACTTTTTCTTTACCTGTACTAACATAGATATCTATAGCCGATCCTTCATTCGCCATCCGTCCTGCCTTAGGGTTTGTCTTGATTACAAAACCTTCAGGAATCGATTCATGGGATTGTTTTTTTGTTTCTCCGACGACAAACCCCTCTGAAACGATGGTGGAAATGGCTTCAGTTTGATCTTTTTCAACCACATCCGGCACCTGAATTTCCTTTGGTCCAAGCAGCTCAGGAACGAAAGTAACAGCAGCTATTCCTAAAAGAATGAGCAAAAAGAACAAACTAATAATAAAGATAGGCCACTTCTTTTTCCCTTTTTTCTTAGGATCACCCTTCTTGTTTTTCTTCTTTCCCTTCTTCTTATCCTCTTGGACAGGAGGAGTCGGCTTCGTTTGAAGTTTGTCTGTGTCCGCCTGATGGTGAACAATCGTATCATCAAGGTTCGAATACGCCTTCTGATCAGTAATGACAGGTATTGCTTTTGTTGCTTCGTCATCAAGGGGCACGGCAAATTTAGGCTCATTCACCCGATCAGGGTCAAGTGCTGAAAACAGGTCTTCATCCATTTCCTCCAGGCTCTCGTACCGTCTGAATGGATCCTTGGCCGTTGCTTTTAATACGATATTTTCAACGCTCTGGGGAATATCGGGGTTCCACCTTTTTAAAGATGGTGTTTCCGATTGCAAATGCTTTAAGGCAATCGAGACCGCTGATTCTCCAGAAAAGGGCAGCCTGCCGGTTAACAATTCAAACATGACGATCCCCAGTGAATAAATATCAGATTTTTTCGTAGCCATTCCGCCCCTTGCCTGTTCAGGAGAAAGGTAGTGGACCGACCCCAGGACTGAATTGGTCTGGGTGATCGAAGTGGCACTAAGAGCCATCGCGATCCCGAAATCCGTTATCTTCACATTTCCTTCTTCATCAAGAAGGATATTATGGGGTTTAATATCCCTATGTACAATATGATTCTGATGAGCATGAGACATTGCTAGGGTTAACTGTTTCATAATATCGATCGCTTTGTCTACATGTACTGGTGAATGTTGCTGTATGTATTGCTTTAAAGTCATACCATGGACATATTCCATGACAATATAGTATAAGTCGTCTTCTTCTCCTACATCGTATATACTCACAATGTTCGGATGAGTCAAGCTGGTAGCAGATTGAGCTTCCCGTTGGAATCGTTTAATGAATTCCTCTTCATTGGCAAAATCGATCCGGAGCATTTTAATAGCCACTTCACGATCCAAAATCACATCGTGAGCTAAATAAACATTGGCCATTCCTCCGCCGCCGATTAGTTTAATGATTCTGTAACGCCCACTGATGCGCTTTCCTTCCATCATGTTATCACCCGCTTTCCGTTTCAGCGGCAAACTCTACAATTACTACGGTAATATTATCTTCACCGCCATATTGATTGGCTAAATGAACAAGCGACTCTCCTTTATTCTCCAGGGAGTGGTCCTGAACCAATATCTCTTTCATTTCTTTTTGGGAGACTTTATTGGAAAGACCGTCTGAACACAATAAAATAACGTCTTCTTCTTCAAACATTATCGTTTTAATATCCATCGTAATTGAAGCTTCCGTACCTATCGCTCTAAGTATCACATTTTTTCTTGGATGATGCTCTGCATCTTCTTTTGAAATTTCACCGCTTCTGACTAATTCATTCACAAGTGTATGGTCTTCTGTTAACTGATGAAAACCATTTTCGTTCAGAATATATCCTCTGCTGTCACCAATATTGACAATGGTTGCAAACAAGGATGTGCAAATGGCTCCGACGAGAGTCGTCCCCATTCCTTCACACTCCGAATTGGATTGAGAATAAGTATATACTTCTTTGTTTACTTCGTTAATAGTTGATTTTAACCAATTTTCGGCTTCATCAGCGGTGTGAAATTTCTCTGTTTTCTCCCATAAGTCCTTTAACATGGAGATGGTAAGCTCGCTTGCAACATCTCCAGCTCTGTGGCCGCCCATTCCATCTGCTACAACGGCTAAATGATCCCCATGATGATTCACGAATACGCCGGCACTATCTTCATTTAGTTGACGCACTTTCCCTTTGTCCGTAAAATATACAGTTTTCACTTATGTCACCTCGTCTCTTCTTCTGCACCTGTTTCAAGTAGCTCCTTATACTCATAGTAGGGTGCAACTTTAGTTCAAAAAAATGAATCCACTTTGATTATCTTCGTTAAATGCGTTCAGCTTGCCATAAGTTCTGATGGGGGCTGAACAGGTTGATAATGAAAAGAGAGAATATTTTCAGCTTTTATAACTTTTGATGAATTAAACATATGATTAAAAAGTAATGGATAACCAAAGATTCATTAAGAGCTATTGTACTTTTACGACTTTTCTGGTGAATTTTCCTGCTTTACTTTCGACATTTGAGCATTTTCGACTTATTTTTTTCTAAAGCACGAAATAAAGAATCCATCCCCTCCAAAATCCTGGGGAAATACTTGTAATTGATTTTCTTTAATAAACGGTGTGATGGAATCCGGAAACTCATCTAATGGTTGAGGATCAAATTCTGGATGATTACTTAAGAAAGCCGACACAGTACCTTCATTCTCATTTTGATCCACAGTACACGTGCTATAAACCAATAGTCCATCTTTTTTTAACAATGGTGCAACGGCTGAAAGGATGTCCAGTTGAATCTTTTGCAGTGATAGAAGATCCGATTCTTTTTTAGCATATTTTATATCCGGTTTTCTTCTTAATACACCTAATCCAGAACAAGGGGCATCCACCAGGATACGATCGAAGCTCTCTTTTTCAAACTTTTCTCCGGCATTTCGACTATCAAGAGTTGCAGTCTTTATGTTATTTAATCCGAGACGGGTTGCATTTTCATCAATTAATTTGACCTTGTGCTTGTGTAAGTCCAATGCATGAACTTCTCCGGTACCTGATAGTTTTTCGGCTATGTGAGTCGTTTTCCCCCCTGGTGCTGCGCATGCATCCAGTACTTTCATCCCGTGTTCAAGCTTTAAAGCATAGGAGACAAGCATGGAACTTTCATCCTGGATGGTGAATTGTCCGTTACGATATTCATCTGTTTTTGCAAGATTCCCTCGAAGTGACTGGATCGCTTCCGGCACAATCGGGCTTTCTTTCACTTCATTACCATTGTCCGTCAAGAGTTGGATAAGCTCTATTCGAGTGATTTTCGTTGTATTCACCCGTGCCGTTTGATTTGGTGCGATTAAATTGGTTTCACACATTTCTTTCGTTTTCTCCAGGCCAAATTGCTCTTCCCATCTCTTCACAAGCCAATAAGGATGACTCGTTTCGATGGCCACCCGCTCGATGGGATCTTTAATCGTGTCAAGGGAAGGAAGCCCTTTCCTTTGGACAGAACGCAAGACGCCATTGACCAAACCTGAAATGCCTTTATGTCCTCTCTTCTTTGCTATTTCTACAGCTTCATAGAAAACAGCACGGTCAGGAATTCGATCTAAGTACACAAGCTGATAGAGGGATAAACGCAATAGATGACGAACCCACTCATCCAGCTTCCCTTTAAGGAATGGAGCTAAATAGAAATCCAACGTCATTTTCCTTTGAATGGTTCCATATGTCAGCTCCGTTAATAGCCCAATATCCTTACTTGGCAGCTGATTTTTTTCAATCACAGAATTGAGTAATAAATTACTATACGATTGATTTTTCTCTACTGCTTCAATGACATCAAGTGCTGCTTCACGGACCGTCTTATTTCGTTTACTCATTATTTTCTCCTAACTTCATTCCTGTTTTCAGGTGAGACCCTGCTCCGCGCAGATAATCCTTTGCACTCATTCTCTTTTTCCCAGAAGGCTGTAAATCAGTTATTTTTATTGCTACTGAATTGCCTGTAGAAACAACGAAACCATCTTCTTCAATTTTCATGATTTCTCCAGGAGCAGCAGAAGTTCCGCTGACTTTTTCTCCCCACCATACTTTGATCACGGAATTCTCTAATGTGGTGTACGCAACGGGCCAAGGGTGAAGTCCTCTAATATGGTTGTAGATTTCTTCTCCATCTTTTGTCCAGTCAATTTTCTCTTGTTCGCGTTTGATGTTTCGTGCAAACGTCGCTTTTGTATCATCCTGCTTGACCGGGGCTATGTCCCCTGCCAATAATTTGGGCACCGTTTCAATAAGTAGGGTTGCACCTGCAACGCTTAATTTATCATGAAGGGTTCCGACATGGTCACGTTCTTCAATATCCACTTCCACTTGACTAATAATGTCCCCTGCATCAAGCTTTTCGACCATATACATGATGGTGATGCCCGTTTTCTCTTTTCCTTGGAGAATGGAATAATGAATGGGTGCTCCCCCTCTAAGTTCAGGAAGTATAGAGGCGTGAACATTGATGCATCCATACTGAGGGGCTTCCAATAATGCGTTCGGAAGAATTTGTCCGAAAGCGGCCGTTACGATAAGGTCTGGTTCTAATGCAAGGACTTTATTTAACTCATCTTCATCCTTGATTTTCTCTGGCTGATAGACTGGTATGCCGTTCTTTTCAGCTGCCACCTTTACAGGTGGAGGCGTTAGGATCCTTTTTCTCCCCACTGGCCGATCGGGCTGTGTCACGACCGCAATCACATCATAGTTTTCGTCTAATAAAGATTGAAGAACAGGAACGGAGAAGTCAGGTGTTCCCATAAAAATTACTTTCGTCATTACGCTTCATACCCTTCTAATTCTTCTTCTGTCACATACTTTTCTACCTTTGTGGTAAATAGAACACCTTGAAGATGATCAATTTCGTGTTGAATCGCTCGGGCTAAAAAGTCCTGGGCTTGAAATTCGATCATTCTTCCTTTTCGGTCAAACGTTCGGACCTTGATGGAATAAGGGCGGGTCACTTCCCCATATAATCCCGGGAAGCTCAGGCATCCTTCAAGGTCAGTTTGAGATCCGTCCGCCTTGATGATTTCCGGGTTGATAAGCTCGATCGTACCCGTATCATCCCCGATATCCACCACTGCCACCTGAAGGTCGACTCCTACTTGGGGAGCTGCAAGGCCTACACCATCGGCTTCAAGCATTGTGTCATACATATTTTCCAATAATTTCTTTAATTTCTTATCAAATGCCGTTACCTTTTCACATTCTTTTTCTAAGATTGGATCAGGGTGCATTACAATTGGAAGTATTGCCATAAGTCTCCTCCATTTTTCCGTAAAAAATATAGTTACATCATCATATAAGGGTTCACATCTATGGAGATTGTTAATCCTTGAGACGCATATTGTTGTTGGTATTGATCTAAAACTGTTTTCAACGTAGTACCAAGATTTGGTTCCCGCTTGTATTTTATCAAACATTGATACCGATATCTATTCTTTATCCTGGGGATCGGTGACGCCACGGGTCCAAGAATGATCGTTGTTTCGGATAGCTTTGAACGAATATATTTCGTCATCTTTTCTGCAATATCCACAACTTTCATTAAATCTTCATGACTTAGTGTGACGAGAGAAATGTAGTAAAAGGGAGGATAGGAGCCCATTTTCCTCATCATCATTTCCTGTTGATAAAACCGGTTGTAATCATGATTAGACGCTAACTCGATTGAATAGTGCTCCGGTGTATACGTTTGAATCACGACTTCTCCCGGCAGAGTGTGCCTGCCTGCACGTCCGCTTACTTGAGTGAGCAATTGAAAGGTCTTCTCTGCAGCCCTGAAGTCCGGCAGATGAAGCATCGTATCCGCACTGAGGACCCCGACGAGAGTGATATTCGGAAAATCCAGGCCCTTGGCAATCATTTGTGTACCAAGGAGTATATCTGCTTTCCCTTCTTCAAAGGCTGTCAATAGCTTTTCGTGTGACCCTTTTCGGGAGGTTGTGTCCACATCCATGCGAATGATACGAGCCTCGGGGATCAGTTTCGTCAATTCTTCCTCTACTTTTTGAGTTCCTGTCCCGAAATAACGGATATGCTCACTCGTACACTCAGGACAAGTAGTGGGAACTCCTTCTTCGTAGCCGCAGTAATGACATTTCATGCCGTTTGAAAAGCGATGATAGGTTAAAGAGATATCACAGTTAGGACATTGAAGGACAAAACCACAATCTCTACACATGATGAATGATGAATGTCCTCTTCTATTAAGAAAAAGAACGGTTTGTTCCCCTTTCTCCATTCTGTCCTGAAGCTTTTCGAAAAGTTCAGTTGAGAACATGGAACGGTTCCCCTTCCTCAGTTCCTCTCTCATATCAACAATATCAACGGAAGGAAGTGGTCCATCATTCATCCGTTTATCCAGCGTGAGGAGCCCATACACACCTTTTGATGCTCGAGCAAAGGATTCTAAAGAGGGGGTTGCGCTTCCCAAAATGACTGGGCATCGATGGTATTCCCCTCTATAAATGGCCACGTCCCTGGCATGATAACGTGGATTTTCTTCTTGCTTGTAACTTGTCTCATGCTCTTCATCAATAATGATGATCCCGATATTTTCAAAGGGAGCAAAAACAGCAGAACGGGCACCAACCACCACTTTTACTTCCTTCCGCTGAATCTTTCTCCATTCATCATACTTTTCACCAACTGACAAACCGCTATGGAGAACAGCTACATCATTTCCGAACCGGCCCTTGAACCTGTGAACCATTTGGGGGGTAAGGGAGATTTCAGGGACTAATACAATCGCTTCCTTACCTTCTTGCAAGACCCGTTGAATGGATTGAAGATAAATTTCCGTTTTACCACTGCCTGTTACTCCATAAAGAAGTAATGTGTGATGTTTTTCTTCTTCAATGGTGTTCAGTATTGGACTGATCGCCCGGTCCTGTTGAACCGTTAACGAAAGCGGCGAGGTCTTCTCGAACGTCCTGTTTTCAAAGGGATCACGATACATTTCAACATTCTTCTCTATCAAAACCCCTTTATTGACTAACGATTTAACCGTAGAGGAAGTAGTCGCCATCTCTTCAAGGAGGGTTGAGGCAAGGATCCCGTCCCCACCAGGAGCAGAGTCACTCATGTATTCTATGATTTGTTTCTGCTTACTTGCTTGAGGAGGCAGACTATTCTTCACTTCCTCTAAATCACCTTCAGTTACATTAAGATACAGTTTTCGGACCGTTTTCTTATTGCCCTTCGCTTTCACTCTGTAAATCACTTCTACCGAACCTTGTTTTACCTCCTTATGAACGAGAGGAAGCAGACCGTTTTCCTCGATTGCTTTCCAGGACACTTCCCTTGCATTCTGAAAGAAGGGTTGGAGCAAAAGGTGAAGTTCACCCGGACTCTTCCCTCCCTCGAGTTGGAAGAATTTTTCATATTTTGCTTTCATGGCTGCCGGAAGCATCGCTTGAAATGCTGAGATTTTAAAGCAGAGGGTCTTCTCAGTAAGCCAGTTCCCCAATGTTAATAGTTCTTTATTCAGGACCGGTACAAGGTCCATCGGCTCAACTATCGATTTCAGTTTAGAGACTTCTCCTTTTTCCTTTAATTCAATGACAAAGCCTTGAATTTTCCTTGGTCCAAAAGGAACGATGACTCTCATGCCGGGAACGATGCTGCCTCTCCATTCAGCCGGAATACTATAGTCGTAGGTTCGATCCGTCTGCATGGCAGGCACATCTACAATGACACTAGCTACGTTCATGTGTGGAACCCTTCTTCATCTGCCGGATCGCTTCTTTATAGATTTCTTTCGCTACCTCTACCTTTGATAATAATGGCAGCTCTAGAATGTTACCTTCGCTTGTTACAATCGATACTTTGTTCGTGTCCGTCCCAAACCCTGAACCCGACTCTTTTACATTATTTGCCACAATCATATTTGCCCGCTTTTTCTCAAGCTTTGCTTTCGCATACTCGTAAACGTTCGATGTTTCGGCCGCAAATCCGATTAGATATTGATGTTTCTTGCGCTCACCAAGACTCATTAATATATCCTTTGTACGTTCAAATTCAATCACTAGATTACCCTCTTTTTTCTTCAACTTATCCTCGAAGGTTTCTTTCGGACGATAATCAGCGACTGCAGCGCTCTTCACGACGATATCAGCTGTTGGAAACGCTTCATGCACAGCATTGTACATCTCTTCAGCACTTGTTACGGAGACAAATTCAATGCCACTTGGAACGGGTAATTGAGACGGTCCGGAAATCAAGACAACCTCTGCCCCAAAAGACACAGCCGCCTCTGCAAGGGCGTAGCCCATCTTCCCTGTTGAGCGATTGGAAAAGAAACGAACGGGATCGACCATTTCTCTTGTCGGTCCGGCAGTTATGACGACTTTTTTCCCCTGTAAAATCTTCCTTTCACTATCACGATTGGAAAAATAGCGATCAACCAGTTCCACTACTTTCTCAGGTTCTTCTAATCTTCCTTTTCCAACGTATCCACAAGCTAGATATCCTTCACTTGGTTCTACAAATCGGTATCCAAACTCATAAAGGGTCTCAATATTCCGCTTCACCGCCGGGTGATCATACATATGTACATTCATTGCTGGGGCAATCCATACTTTCGCTGTCGTTGCCAAAATGGTTGTTGAAATCATGTCATCTGCAATTCCGTTCGCAAGCTTCCCAATGATATTGGCAGTGGCTGGTGCAACCAGTACAAGATCTGCCCAGTCAGCTAAGTCGATATGAGCAATCTTCGACGAATCCTTTTCATCAAAGGTATCCCAGTATACATCTTGACGGGATAATGCCTGAAAAGTAAGTGGAGCCACAAATTTTCGTGCTGATTCTGTCATGATGACCTTCACTTCGGCACCGCTTTGGACCAGTTTGCTCGTTAAAGCAGCCGCTTTATATACAGCGATTCCACCAGATACACATAACAGTATTTTTTTCCCCTTGATCATTCTACTTTCCCCCATTACACTTTATCCTTCCTTTATTATGAAGGATATTGATAGAAAAAGAAAATAGGGTTGTCCCGAAAGATCATGTAATCTTTCGAGTCAACCCCCCTAGAGTTTTTCATTAAGCATGATGACGCTTATTCATCAGAATAAACCGCTTTGGCATCTCTTTCTTTCATAGATAATTGACCCGCCTGAATTTCTTCAAGGGCCTTTCCTACATACTTATGAGACTCATATTGGTTCAAACGGTAATCACCGGTATCTTGCAGGTTTCTTGCTCTCTTAGCAGCAATACTGACCAACGAATATTTAGAATCGATCTTCTTCATTAATGAATCAATGGATGGGTTTAACATTTATTCAACCTCCAGCATATTTAAGTATCGTTGTTGCACTCTTTCCCGTTTGCAGTGTTCTGCTTGAACGATGGATTTAATCTTGCCAACCGCATGTTCAATTTGATCATTTTCAACAATGTAATCATACAGATTCATCATTTCAATTTCTTTTCTTGCAGTATTCATTCTACCCTGAATCAAATCATCCGTTTCGGTTCCTCTGGTTACGAGGCGATTCTGAAGTTCAGAAAGACTAGGGGGTGCCAGGAAGATAAATAAACCTTCAGGGAATTTATCCCTGACCTGCTGAGCACCTTGTACTTCAATTTCAAGGAAAACATCTCTTCCTGCATCAAGTGTTTCTCGAACGTAATCAACAGGAGTGCCATAATAATTTCCAACGAACTCTGCATACTCCAACAGTTTCCCTTGCTCTATAAGCACTTCAAACTCTTCTCTTGATTTAAAGAAATAATCTACACCATCCACTTCTCCTTCACGGGGATTACGAGTGGTCATGGAGATGGAATATTCAAACTTTGTATCTTCTTGGGAAAAAATCGCTTTACGAACGGTTCCTTTTCCTACACCTGAAGGTCCGGAAAGAACGATCAGCAATCCTTTTTCTTTCATTTATTTACCCTGCCCTTCTTCTACTAGATCCTCTTTATCAGTTAAACGATGAGCAACGGTTTCGGGTTGAACAGCTGAAAGAATAACGTGATCGCTATCCGTAATAATAACCGCCCTTGTTCTTCTTCCGTATGTAGCATCAACGAGTGTTCCCCGGTCTCTTGCATCTTGAATCAGGCGTTTGATCGGTGCTGATTCGGGACTTACAATTGAGATGATCCGGTTAGCTGAAACAATATTTCCAAATCCTATATTGATGAGCTTAATCGACATAACGCTCCTCCTAATCAATAGTTTAGTTTCGCCGGAATGACAGGAAACTAAACTTCTTATTCTACATTTTGCACTTGTTCCCTTAGCTTCTCCAGTGTTGATTTCAGTTCCACAACAATCGTGGCAATGAAGGAATCGTTTGCTTTCGAACCAATCGTGTTCACTTCCCGGTTCATTTCCTGAATCATGAAATCCAGCTTCCTTCCTACAGTTCCTTCACCGGTCAATGAGGAATCAAAGTACTGAATATGACTTTCTAATCTCGTCAATTCCTCGGTAATATCCGATTTATCAGCAAAAATGGCAACCTCAGTAAGCAAACGACTCTCATCGAAGGAAGTTTCATTGTATTCAAGAATCCTTTTTCTTAACCGTTCTCTATACTGATCGACAACTTTAGGAGCATGATCGGCAAGCTCACCAATTTTGGTCTCAAAATGATTGAGATGAGTGAGAAAATCTTTCTTGAGGAGCTCTCCTTCTTTTTCACGCATTTGTCTAAGGTCATTCGCCGCTTGTTCTACAGCTTTTAACACCAACTGCTCAAGCTCTTCGTTTTCCTCTTCCATTTCTTCGATCATCACAAATTCTTCCCTGTTTAAGAGGTGGGATAATTGCAGTTCATCTTTTAGGGAGAAGGTTTCTTTCACTTTATTTACTAACTGATAATAATCTTGAATGAGCTTCCAGTCAATATGTAGATTTTTATGTACTAAGCCATCGCCCGTAATGGTGATGAAAATATCAACTTTCCCTCTCTTAACGGACTGGGATACTTGTTTTTTAATTTTATCCTCAAGTCTCATTAATTGTCGGGGCATCCTTATGAAACATTCACTAAACCTGTGATTAACGGATTTCATTTCAACTGTTACAGTATGTTGTTCAGAGTCTACCTTGCTTCTTCCAAAGCCTGTCATACTGACAACCATTACGATCACATCCAATCTTTTGACGATATTCGTATGTAGATCAACTGATTTCATGCTTGCACTCTCACTATATAAAAAAGGTAATAGAGGTTATTCTCTATTACCTTTTGGATTATACCACATTTCACTGTTTTTTTCTTGCAAAAAATGACCCTGCCAGTAAAAACGTTGGAACCGAGCTTAAACCAATGATCAAGAACCAGTCCTTTAACACGATTGGTACTGTATGGAAGATCGGCTGCAAGGATGGGATGTAAATCACGAGAAGCATCAATACGAGTGAAGATAACACGGCCCACACAAGATACATGTTTCCGAAGGGATTTCTTGAAAATACAGAAACTTCACTTCGACAGTCAAACACATGAATAAGCTGTGCCATCACCAATGTAGCAAAGGCAACGGTTTGAGCATATGCCAAGTGATCGGGGTGAGTCTTATACGACAATATGAAGGCAAGTAGAGTGACACCTCCGATTAAGAAGCCCCTTGAAACTACCTTCCAGCCTAATCCTCTGGCAAACACGCCTTCTTTTGGATGCCTTGGTTTCCTCTTCATTACATCATCTTCCGGCTTATCAAGACCAAGTGCCATGGCAGGAAGTCCATCTGTCACAAGGTTCACCCAAAGAATCTGGATCGGCACCAATGGAAGTGGAAGGGCCAGGATCATGGCAAATAGCATGACGAGAATTTCCCCTACATTTGATGCCAGCAGGTACCGAATAAACTTCCTGATATTTTCATAGATGTTTCTGCCTTCCTGGATGGCTGATTTAATCGTTGCAAAGTTATCATCCAAAAGGACAAGGGCGGAAGATTCCTTGGATACATCTGTCCCGGTAATTCCCATGGCTACACCAATATCCGAAGATTTTATTGCCGGAGCATCATTTACACCATCTCCGGTCATCGCCACCACATGCCCCCTGTTTTGAAGGGCTTTGACGATTTTTAATTTATGCTCAGGAGAAACACGTGCAAAAACCGAAACCTCTTCCACGATTTCTTCCAGTTCATGTACTTCCATTTGATTCAATGCTTTTCCATCCAGAACGCGATCCTTGTTTTTTAAAATTCCTAGTTGTTTGGCAATCGCTTTAGCTGTTAGAATATGATCCCCTGTAATCATCACCGTCTTAATGCCGGCTGCGCGACACTCTTTCACTGCCTGCTTCACTTCAGGTCTCGGAGGATCAATCATACCTTGTAAGCCAATGAAGGTCACCCCTTCTTCAATGTCACTTTCTTTGATCCCTTCAATGGATCTTTCATTGAGGGGTTTATAAGCAATCGCAATGTTTCGAAGAGCATTGGACGACATTTCACTGATTGCATCTTCTACTTTTTGGAATATTTCAGCTGATTTATATTGAAGTCTTCCTTCCCACAAGATGGTTTCGCTTTTGCCTGCTAAAACGTCGGGAGCACCTTTCGTTACAGAGAAATGTTTCCCGTTTTGGTCGACAACGATGATACTCATCATCTTTCTTGTAGAGTCAAAGGGGAATTCTTTTACAATCGTAAACTTCTTCTGCAAAGATTCCCGACTCAATCCAGCTTTTAACCCCGCCACAAGAAGAGCCCCTTCTGTAGGATCCCCGTCGACTACAAAGTTTTCTTCTCGTGTTACAAGTTCCGCATGATTGCATAGCATACCAAAAGTTAATAATTGTTGAAGGGCATTTTCACTGTGAGGTGTTACCCTTTGGTCTCCGCTGTAAAATTGGCCATCCGGTTCATACCCGGTCCCTGTTACCGTCCACGTTCTGCCTCCACTCCAAAGATGTGTCACCGTCATCTTGTTTTGAGTCAGAGTTCCTGTTTTATCTGAGCAAATTACTGATGCACAACCTAATGTTTCAACAGCCGGCAGCTTTCGTACAATCGCTTTCTTCTTGATCATTCGCTGAACGCCGAGGGAAAGGGCAACGGTTACAATGGCAGGTAGACCTTCTGGAATGGCCGCAACTGCCAAAGAAACCCCCGCTAAGAACATTGTGTACATATCGTGACCCTGAATAACACCGATTCCCACGACCAAAGCTGTTAACACGAGGGCAACGGAAATCAGTATTTTCCCTAACTCTTCAAGTTTTCTTTGAAGTGGGGTTATCATCGTTTCAGCCTTTTGAATCATATCAGCGATTTGTCCCATGGCTGTCTTCATTCCGATCGATGTCACAACGCCTATACCATTACCCCTTGTTACCATCGTCCCCATAAAAGCCATATTCTCTAAGTCTCCGAGACTCATGTTTTCACCATTGACGGGGTTCGTCGATTTTGTTACAGGTAAAGATTCCCCTGTTAAAGCAGATTCTTCTATTTCAAGATTGTTCGTTTCAATGAGGCGCACATCTGCCCCGATCCGATCCCCGCTTCCAAAGCGGATGATATCACCGATAATGACCTCTTTAGAAACAACTTTTACCCACTTACCATCCCTCAACACCGATACCTGAGGTGCTGAAAGTTCCTTTAAAGCCTGCAGGGACCTCTCTGCTTTACGTTCTTGAAAAAAACCTAAAAAACCGTTTATTAACACAATGGCTATGATGGCAATCGCATCGATGTATTCTCCCAGTAAACCTGAAATGAGTGTGGCTGCCAATAACACAAGAACCATAAAGTCCTTAAATTGACTGAAAAATAATAACAAAGCTGACTGCTTCTCAGCTTCCTCCAATTGATTGTACCCAAATTGTTTCCGTCTCTTTGCTACATCATCTGTTGAAAGCCCCTCTTGATAATTGGTATTTAATGACTGCTCTATGTCCTCTTGTCTCATCTCATGAAATTTCATGCAACCATGTCACTCTCCTCCTACGATACGAAAAGTTGTCCTTCTCATAGCATTCTTATTCAGACTCGTCCTAAAAAATGATATGATTTACGTATGTTTTGCATTTTACCTATGAGCGGGGTAAAATCGGTTACATTTGATACAGAAATACCAAGATCAAGCCTGGCAGATTTAAAATACACCGAAATCGTATAAAGCAAAGGATGTTATATATGTCATTTGATGGATTATTTACTAGAAGCATGACGAAAGAATTGAATGAGAACTTATTGCACGGACGGATCAATAAAATACACCAACCCTACAAAAATGAAATCATCATGATCATCCGGGCGAATGGAAAAAATCACAAAGTTTTATTATCCGCCCACCCCAGTTATTCAAGGGTACAAATAACAAAAGAAAACTATGAAAATCCTTCTGTCCCTCCCATGTTCTGTATGCTCTTACGAAAGCACCTGGAAGGGTATATTGTAGAGGGGATCAAACAGGTTGAATTGGATCGGATGATCATAATTGAAGTGAAGGGCAGAAATGAAATCGGAGATATTTCGTACAAACAATTAATCATCGAAGTAATGGGACGCCATAGTAACATCATCTTAGTTGATAAAGAACGAAATATGATTCTGGATAGTATCAAGCATATATCACCTAGTATGAATACACACCGTACTGTCTTGCCTGGTCATACATATGTTTTACCACCACAACAAGATAAAAAAAATCCACTTCATGCTACCAGTGAAGATGTCTTGAGAGCACTGGACTTTAACTCCGGCAAACTGGATAAGCAGATTGTCCAAGCTTTTGCAGGCATTTCTCCTCTTTACGCAAAAGAGGTTGTTCACCGTGCAGGAATCGGTAACCAGTCTACGATTTCTGAATCATTCTTAGAATTGATTCAGTATGCTAAATCGAATGACACTACACCTACCCTCATTAGCGGCGGGAAAGAAACGTTTTACTGGATGGATCTTGAACATCTGCAAGGAGAGAAACAAACCTTTCCTTCGTTAAGTGAATTATTGGACCGTTTCTTCTATCAGAAGGCTGCACGGGACCGGGTGAAGCAACAAGGAAATGACTTGGAACGTTTCATCCGAAACGAACGGGATAAAAATGTAAATAAAATTGAAAAATTAAAGAAAACGTTGGAGGATGCAAAGCAGGCAGATCGGTATCAATTGCTTGGTGAACTCCTTACGTCTAATTTATATGCGGTTGAACGTGGAATGACTGAGGTTAGCGTGGTAAATTATTATGATGAAAACGGGGAAAGTATCATGATCCCCCTCAACCCGCAAAAGTCTCCATCAGAAAATGCCCAAAACTATTTTTCACGCTATCAAAAAGCAAAGAATGCAGTAAAAATCGTACATGAGCAAATTGAAAAAGCCGACGAAGAGATTGTCTACTTAGAACAATTACTTCAACAATTAGAATCGGCATCCACAAAAGACGTTGAAGAAATAAGAGAAGAGCTGGAGGAAGAAGGCTACCTGAGGGTCCGTAAACAAACGAAAAAGAAAAAGGCCAATGTGAAACCTGTTCTAGAAAACTACACTTCCAGCGACGGCACACAAATCTTGGTGGGAAAAAACAATAAACAAAATGATTATTTAACCAACAGAGTCGCAGGAAAAGAGGATATATGGCTTCATACGAAAGATATTCCAGGCTCACACGTTGTAATCAAGAGTCCGGATCCTTCCCAGGAGACGATTAAGGAAGCAGCTAAAATTGCTGCCTACTTTAGTAAAGCAAGGGAATCAAGCTCGGTGCCTGTTGATTTCACTGAAGTCAAACAGGTAAAGAAACCAAAAGGAGCCAAGCCCGGCTTTGTCATTTACGAAGGACAGCAAACGGTATATGTGACACCTGATTTGGATTTGGTCCGTTCGCTGAAGAATTGATATGTATGAATGAAGCATTTTCACTCAGTCTGAAAAAGGGTGGGAGTGCTTTTGTTTTTCCCTCATAAAAAACTAAAAGCAACTCACAAAAGAGTTGCTTTCCACCTTAACTGCCCCATTTCTCCGGGTTTTCACTCCAAAGCTTCAATTGTTCAAGCTCTTCTTCCCGAATGATCGAGTTTTGAAGCGCTACATCCAATAAGCTTGAGTAATCGGAGAGAGCATATGCCTTTATATCATGATCTTCAAGCATGCTTTTCCCTTTTTCTAACTCGTAGGTAAAAATGGCAGCCACCCCTAATACGTCGCAGCCCGCTTCTCTTAAGGCGTTTACAGCTGTGATACAGCTACCGCCTGTCGAGATGAGGTCTTCAACCACGACCACTTTTTGACCAGGAGTTGCTTTCCCTTCAATTTGCTTTCCTTTTCCGTGAGCTTTCGCTTTCGAGCGAACATAACACATCGGCAGGTTTAGTTTTTCACTTACCCATGCAGCATGTGGAATTCCAGCTGTTGCAGTCCCTGCAATGACTTCCACATCCGGGAACTGCTTCTTAATAATCTCAACAAGGCCCGTAGATATTTCATCCCGCACAGCAGGATAAGATAAGGTCAGTCGATTATCACAATAAATCGGGGACTTGATTCCTGATGACCATGTAAAAGGCTCCGACGGGTTTAAGAATACGGCTTCGATGTCTAATAATTTTTTGGCGATTTCTTGTTTCATTTAGAGGCCCTCCCATTCATGTACAATTCGTTCATATGCTTCCACAGGATTACTTGCTCCAGTAATACTTCTTCCTACGACAATGAAAGAAGATCCCATTTCTTTTGCCATACGTGGTGTGGTGACTCTTTTTTGGTCTCCTTTTTGATCATCTGGTAGCCTGATCCCAGGAGTGACCCGAATAAAATCTTCACCACAATGTTCTTTTATAAGAGAAGATTCGTGAGGAGAACATACCACTCCATCAAGACCAGCCACTTTGGACAGGTGGGCATAATGTAAGACAGATTCATTGATCGTTTTAGGTATTAGTTGCTCTTCCTGCATTTGTTCTTCCGTTGTTGACGTTAACTGGGTGACGGCAATCAGTTTTGTGCGTGAATGATTGGCTGGTGTGCCGGCGTGTAAACCTTCCAATGCCTTTTCCATCATTAAACTTCCCCCTGCAGCATGCACATTGATCAGATCAAGGTCGAACCCGGCAAGTCCCTTCATGGCGCCGTATACTGTATTGGGAATGTCATGTAGCTTTAGGTCAAGGAAAATACGATGATTTTTATTTAAGATCTTTTCAATGATAACCGGTCCATTTTGAAGGTACAGCTCCATACCGACTTTTACATTTAAACTCTCTGAAAATTGATCTAAAAAGATTGATGTCTTCTCCCACGTTGGGAAATCAAGAGCTATAAACGGCTTTTGATTCATGCTTCCCCCAGCTCCTTCCGGTCAGTTGAGATATATGGGCCACTCCCAATTCATCAAGTAATGGAGGTAAATCTTTTATGATGCGTTGACACACGAATGGATCCACAAAGTTTGCTGTTCCGACGGCCACGGCACTTGCTCCTGCGTAAAAATATTCAATCACATCTTCAGCAGTTTGTATGCCCCCCATTCCGATAATCGGAAGATCCACCTGTTGACTTACTTCATAAATCATACGGATCGCAACCGGTTTAATGGCTGGGCCGGATAATCCCCCTGTTTTATTTGCCAGGATCGGCTTTCCAGTCTTCATATCCAGTCTCATCCCGAGGAGTGTATTGATCATCGTAAGGCCGTCTGCTCCCCCTGCTTCGACAGCCTTGGCCATTTCGACAATATTGGAGACATTCGGTGATAGCTTTACATAAAGTGGGACATGGGTGACTTCTTTTACTCTCTCGGTCAATTCTTTTGCCACTTCGGGGATGGTACCGAAGGCTATTCCCCCTGTTTTTACATTTGGGCAAGAGATATTCAATTCAAGGGCCTTAACGTTTTCAGCGGTTGAGATGACTCTTGCCACCTCCACGTAATCCTCCATTTGGGAACCAGCCACATTTGCAATGATCGGTACATCGTACTTGGAAAGCCATGGAAGCTCGTTTTCCATCACCCCTGTGAGTCCGGGATTTTGTAACCCAATTGCGTTGAGCATCCCTGCATTCGTTTCTGCAACACGTGGAGTCGGATTTCCAAAACGAGCTTCTTCCGTCGTCGCTTTGATCATGATAGCCCCGAGCTCGCTTAAATCATAGAATTGACTGTATTCACGTCCAAATCCAAAGCAGCCTGATGCCGGCATGACCGGGTTTTTTAATGATAATCCCGGTAATTCGATTTTTAATGATTTCATAAAAGCACCACCCCTACAGGAAATACAGGTCCGTCACTGCAAACCTTAACATAGCTTGACCCTTGTGGATCGTCCTGTTTGTGACAAACACAAGCGAAGCATGCACCAATTCCGCATCCCATTCGCTCTTCTAAAGAAATGAATCCGCGTCTGTCACCCAATTGGGATTGAAGTGCTTTCAGCATCGGAGTCGGACCACATGAGTAGAACACATCAAATTCCGGAGATTCTTTATGAAAGACATCTGTTACAAAGCCGGAAGTTCCGAGTGTTCCATCCACTGTAGCGACAAAGGTTTCCCCCAATTCTCTGAACTTGTTCACATAGAAGCTTACGGATTCAGTTTGAAAACCGAGGATGTGCTTCACAACCCAACCATTTTCAACCAGCTGTTTAGAAAGACCATAGAGGGGAGGAACTCCAATTCCCCCACCTACTAATAGAGCGGTCCTTCTGTCACTTTCCACTGAGAACCCATTTCCAAGAGGTCCTAAAACATCTATCATTTCACCATTTTTCGTTTGTGAAAGAATTGTCGTCCCTTTTCCTTCAGCTCGGTAGATCAATGTCATGGTGAGTTCTTCATGGCTATGGGAGGCGATGGAAATCGGCCTCCTCAATAAAGGATCGATTCCCGTACCCACTTTCATATGGACAAATTGTCCGGGAGCTTTGATCTCTCTCACCAATTCTCCTTGTAGAACTAATTCAAAGATGTTTTCAGCTATTCTTTCATGAGAAAGCACCACCATCTTTTCATTTACGATCATTGAAAAACCGCCTCTCTCATTTTCGGTTGTGATGGAAGAGCCTCAGCAGAGAATGTCATGGATTCAATCACTCGCAGGATGGCTTCTGCTGTGTCCAGTGATGTAAGACATGGGATGCCGTTTTCCACTGATTCTCTACGGATTCTAAATCCGTCCCGGGCAGGTTGTTTTCCTTTTGTCAAAGTATTGATGACCAGCTGTGTTTCTCCACTTTGGATGATATCCAACAGTGTTGGTCCGCTGGAACCGATTTTATCCACTTCACGTACGGCAATATTTGCTTTTGTCAGGTGCTCGGCCGTACCTTTTGTTGCAAGGATTTGATACCCGATATCGATAAATCGTTGCGCCAGGAGAACCGCTTCGTCTTTGTCTTTATCGGCTACGGTCATAAGTACAGATCCATATTCTTTCATTTGCATTCCTGCTGCAACCATTCCTTTGTAGAGGGCTTTTTCCAGTGTAAGGTCTTTGCCCATAACTTCACCTGTTGATTTCATTTCAGGCCCTAAAGTGATGTCGACCCGTCTTAGCTTGGCAAAGGAGAAAACAGGAACCTTCACATAGACACCATGTTTTTCAGGTATTAGTCCTGATTTATATCCTTGATCCTTCAGGGAGATTCCAAGGATGGACTTGGTTGCAATATTCGCCATAGGTACATTGGTGATTTTACTGATGAATGGCACTGTACGGCTGGAGCGTGGATTCACTTCCAGAACAAATACTTCGCCTTTCGAGATGACATATTGGATATTCAGTAACCCAACAATGTTTAGCCCTTTTGCGAGTCGTGTCGTGTAATCGACTATGGTTTGCTTCTGTTCCTCTGTCAACTGCTGTGGAGGATACACCGCGATGGAATCTCCGGAGTGAACCCCAGCCCGTTCGATATGCTCCATGATTCCAGGTACGACTACGTCTACTCCGTCAGAAATCGCATCCACTTCAATTTCTTTCCCAATCAGGTATCGGTCGATTAAAACCGGATGCTGCGGGTTGACCTTTACTGCATTCTTCATGTATTGAAGCAGCTCTTCTTCTCGGTAAACAATCTCCATGGCTCTTCCACCAAGGACGTAAGATGGTCTGACCAGCACCGGGTATCCGATGTGTTCAGCAATGGAAAGGGCTCCTTCAACTGATACCGCTGTCTTTCCTTCAGGTTGAGGAATGCCAAGTTCGTTCAGAGTGTGTTCGAATTTATCCCGGTTTTCTGCACGATCTAAATCTTCAAGGGATGTACCGAGAATCGTGACTCCTCTTCTCACCAGCTCATCAGCAAGATTGATGGCGGTTTGCCCACCAAACTGCACGACAACTCCCTTAGGCTTTTCAAGATCAATGATGTGCATGACATCTTCTACCGTAAGAGGTTCAAAGTATAATTTATCCGAGATACTGAAGTCAGTCGAAACCGTTTCTGGATTGTTATTTACGATGATCGCTTCATACCCCGCTTCTTTAATGGCCCAGACAGAATGAACGGTTGCGTAATCAAATTCAACTCCCTGACCGATCCTGATCGGTCCTGACCCAAGAACGATGACACTATCCCTTGATGTGACCTTGGATTCATTCTCATCTTCATAAGTTCCATAGAAGTAAGGAGTTTCTGATTCAAACTCAGCCGCACATGTATCTACCATTTTATAGACAGGTGTTAAATCATTTTCTTTTCTCCAGCTATACAATTCTGCTTCTGTACTATTCCATAGCTTGGCAATGGTGATGTCTGAGAAGCCCATTCTCTTTGCTTTTTGAGCCAAGTCAAAGTCGAAGGGATGCAAGGTCAATTCCTTTTCAAAATCTACAATTCGATTCATTTTATACAGGAAGAAAAGATCGATTTTGCTCCAATCGTGAATGGTTTCAATCGTCACTCCTCTTCTAAGTGCTTCCCCGATATAGAAGAGTCGTTCATCTCCTGCTTTGCGGATTCTCTTCTCGATCCACTCGTCTGTAAATTGCTCAGCATCACTTAACTCCATATGGTACGTATTGCTTTCGAGGGAACGGATCGCTTTAAGAAGTGACTCTTCGAACGTTCGTCCAATCGCCATTACTTCACCGGTTGCTTTCATTTGCGTACCCAGGTTACGCTTGGCAGCTTCAAATTTATCAAACGGCCATCTTGGGATTTTCGTCACTATATAGTCCAGAGCAGGTTCGAATGATGCATATGTTTTACCTGTTACAGGATTCATCATTTCATCCAGGGTCAGTCCTACTGCAATTTTTGCTGCAAGCTTGGCAATTGGGTATCCCGTTGCTTTTGATGCAAGCGCAGATGATCTGCTCACCCTAGGGTTCACCTCTATGATGTAATACTGGAAGCTGTCAGGGTCCAGGGCAAGCTGTACGTTACAGCCTCCTTCTATCCCTAACTCACGGATAATATTTAAACTTGTATTCCGCAGCATTTGATACTCACGGTCACTTAACGTTTGACTTGGTGCTACAACAATCGAATCTCCCGTATGGATCCCAACCGGGTCGATGTTTTCCATATTACACACCACGATGGCGTTATCGGATGCGTCTCTCATAACCTCATATTCTATTTCTTTAAAGCCTGCAATACTTTTCTCCAGTAGACATTGAGTTACAGGACTATATTTCAATCCTGAGCTTACAATCTCTACCAATTCTTCTTCGTTGTGGCAGATTCCACCACCAGTTCCACCCAATGTATAAGCAGGACGGACGATGACCGGATAGCCTATTTCATTCACAAATTGATAAGCTTCATCTAAGGAATGAATGATTTCACTTTCCGGAACGGGCTCTCCCATTTCATTCATCAAGTTTCTGAACAAGTCACGGTCTTCCGCTTTCTCGATCGCAGAAAGCTTCGTTCCGAGAATTTCAACTCCGCATTCTTCTAAAACTCCCGATTTAGCAAGTTCAACAGCCAGGTTCAATCCTGTTTGACCACCTAATGTAGGAAGTAGGGCATCCGGTCGTTCTTTACGGATGATCCTGGTGACAAACTCCAGTGTCAGTGGTTCGATATACACTTTGTCTGCCATTTCAGCGTCGGTCATGATTGTAGCCGGGTTTGAGTTTACTAGAATAACCCGGTAGCCTTCCTCTTTTAAGGCAATACACGCTTGAGTTCCTGCATAGTCGAATTCTGCCGCCTGTCCTATGATGATTGGTCCACTTCCGATAACTAAGATGCTTTTGATGTCTGTACGTTTAGGCATGTTGAAGCTCCTTTCTTTTCTCGTCTTTCATAAGTTGTAAAAAATCATCGAATAAGTAATTTGAATCCTCAGGTCCAGGAGATGCTTCCGGGTGATACTGAACCGTGAAGGCAGGGAAGTCTAAATGCTTTAAACCTTCTACTGTTCCATCATTGATGGCCATGTGAGTGACTTGAAGCCTTGTTCCTGCCAATGACTTTTCATCTACAGCATAGCCATGGTTCTGGGACGTCAGTGCTACTTTTCCAGTTGTCAGATCTTTTACCGGATGGTTGCCTCCGCGGTGACCAAATTTCATTTTGAAGGAGTCTCCCCCACATGCCAGAGCAAACAACTGATGCCCTAAACAAATTCCGAACAGTGGAATTTCCCCCAGTAGCTCTTTAATGGTCTCAATCGCTTCCGGTACATCTTTCGGATCCCCCGGTCCATTTGAGAGCATGATCCCGTCAGGCTGCAAGCGACGGATCTCTTCCGCTGATGTATGATAAGGAACCACAATCACGTCACAATCACGCTTGTTTAATTCTCTCAGGATTCCATGCTTCATCCCAAAATCCATTAACACGACACGATATCCTCTTCCCGGACTGGCATATGCTGTTTTCGTTGAAACCTGCATGACTTGATCGGTTCTTAGTGCAGTATCATGCAATTTCTCAAGCATTTCTTTTGGATCCAACTCTGCTGAACAAATGATGCCTTTCATTGCCCCATGCTGTCTGATGATCCTGGTTAACTTTCTTGTATCGATATCAGAAATGCCTGGAATTCCTTTTACTTTTAATAATTCATCCAATGTTGATTCATTTCTCCAGTTAGAAGGAAAATCTGCAACTTCTCTTACAATGAATGCTTTGATAGCCGGAGTGATGGACTCAAAATCGTCGCGATTAATTCCATAGTTCCCTACGAGGGGATACGTTAAAGTGACTAGCTGTCCACAGTATGATGGGTCTGATAGAATTTCCTGATATCCTGTCATACTTGTGTTGAATACCACTTCTCCAATCGTCTCTTTGTTCGCTCCAAAGCCTTCTCCTACGAATACTGTTCCATCATCTAAAATGAGTTGTCTTTTCATTGTTTGTTTCCTCCTTCATTCCATACAAGAGATCCCTGATAAAAAGTAGCTTTCGGAAAGCCTTTACACTCCCACCCTTTAAATGGAGTGTTTTTTCCTTTTGATAAAAATCCATCTGGGTCAATCACTTTTTGTTCATGTATATCTATAAGCGTAAAATCAGCTTCTCCTCCTACTTCTAGTAGTCCGAACGGAAGGTTAAAGGCTTTGCTTGGTTTAATCGTCATCCAATCAATTAACTGCTTTAACGTAAAGATCCCCTTCTCTACAAAGTGTGTGTAGAGTAACGGAAAGGCTGTTTCTAATCCAACAATTCCGAAAGGAGCGAGCTGCATCCCTTCTGATTTCTCAGCTTCAGTATGAGGTGCATGATCCGTTGCAATAAAGTCTATGGTTCCATCAAGCAACCCTTCTATTAACGCTCGCTGATCTTCTTTGCTTCTAAGCGGCGGGTTCATCTTGAAATTCGGATCAAGACCCGGAATATCCTCTTCACATAAGAGAAGATGGTGTGGTGTTACTTCAGCTGTCACATTGATCCCGGCTTTTTTAGCATCGCGGACCACTCTTACTGACTCTTTCGTTGAGATATGACATACGTGATAATGCACCCCTGCGGCTTCTGCCAGCAGCACATCCCGGGATATATGTACGGCCTCACAGATGGAAGGTATTCCTTTCAGGTCATGCTCTTTGGAGAATGTTCCATCATGGACCGCTCCTCCATAAATCAAGGTATTCTCTTCACAGTGGGCCACTATGGATGCATTGATGCCGGCTGCCTTCTTCATGGCTTCAAACATCATGCCTGCCGATTGCACCCCTACCCCGTCATCTGTGAAGGCAAATGCTCCATTTTCCTTTAAGGAAGGTAAGTCATTAAGCGTTTTCCCAATTTGTCTCTCTGTTATGGCGGCATAAGGTAACACGCGAACACTGGCTGTTTCAGAGATTTTCTTGTTAAGGGCTTGCAGATTTTCTACAGAGTCAGGTACGGGTCTTGTATTGGGCATTGCAGCGATGGTCGTGAAACCACCCTTGGCAGCAGATTTTGTTCCCGTTTCGATCGTTTCTTTATGTTCGCCCCCCGGTTCTCTTAAATGGACATGAAGATCAACAAATCCTGGGGAAATCAATAACCCATCTGCTTGAAATTCCTGGTGATCGGTACGTTTGAGGTCTGTTCCCATCTCGATGATTTTCTGATTCTCCACCTTTACATCCACTATCTCAAGATCACCATTCTTTGATAGAATACGTGCATTTCGGATTAACCAATTCATTTCAAATTCCCCCTAGTTAGTTGGTTTCAAGTGCTCTCTTTAACACAGCCATTCTGACGAATACTCCATTTTCCATCTGCTTAAAGATTCTTGATTGATCACATTCCACCAATGAATCTGCAATTTCAACTCCACGGTTGACCGGTGCCGGATGAAGAATGATACCCGTTGGTTTCATTCGTGCTCTTCGACTTTCCGTCAAACCAAAGCTTTCATGGTATTCTTCTTTCGTTAAGCTTGAGGTACTATCGTGGCGCTCATGTTGGATTCTAAGTAACATGACCACATCGGAGTCTGCTATACACTTATCTATCGGTACATATTGATGTTGATCCTGTGATGGGAACCATTCCCTTGGTCCGGAGAACATCACTTCTGATCCCAGTTTTATTAACGCTTCTGCATTGGATCGTGCCACTCGGCTATGGGCAATGTCTCCAATGATCGATACCTTCAGTCCTTCAAACCCTCCAAATTCTTGGCGAATGGTCAGCAGGTCCAAAAGGCATTGAGTGGGATGATTACCACAGCCGTCGCCTCCGTTGATGACGCTTATGTTAAGTGGTTTAAGTTCGTCGAAGTATCGTTCAATGG
This sequence comes from Rossellomorea sp. ABR4_004, assembly GCF_056159585.1. Classification (NCBI taxonomy): domain Bacteria; kingdom Bacillati; phylum Bacillota; class Bacilli; order Caryophanales; family Bacillaceae; genus Rossellomorea; species Rossellomorea sp. ABR4_004. The sequence goes on from NZ_JBSWVM010000003.1 coordinate 346,739, forward strand.
AGTGCCGGATGACTACGGTTTCGACGCCGATGCTTTCTAATGTTTTCACCGTGTCATACAAGCTTTCTCCCTTTTGTACACTTGAAGTCTGTGCTTCAAATGGGATCACCTCGAGTCCAAGTTTCCTTTCCGCCATTTCAAAACTGCATTTCGTCCGGGTACTTGCCTCGAAGAACAGATTGGCTACATATTTATTGGAGCCTTCCTTCCATGTTTCTCCCTCTTTAAAGCGTTCAGACGCATCTAATATTTCAATGATTTCCTCTTTTGATAAATCATTCATTGTCAACAAGTTCTTCATCATGGGACAACCCTTTCTTCTCTTCTTTCAAAAAAACACCCTGCCAATTTCCTGACAGGGTGTTTTTAAACATGCCAACAGGGACAGTGCGAAAAATCCCACGTGCCTGGCTTGTTCAAATTCACCCTTCCTAGACTCTCTGGACCATGTTAAAAGGTGCTTCTATGCTACATCATGCTTAGCATTTTCTTCTTCGAATAAGTTGTTTTCCCCTTCGCTTTCTTCTCTGCCTGGTAAGACAAGGTTAAGGAGAACTCCGACAATTGCCGCAAGCGCCATTCCTGATAAGGATACTTGTTCGTTGACCTTCACGAATGCCCCTCCTACCCCGATCACCAGGATCACTGAGGAGATCACAAGGTTTCGCTTGTTTCCTAAGTCTACTTTGTTATCAATCAGCATGCGCAGTCCGCTAGAGGCGATGATTCCGAACAGAAGGATGGACACTCCACCCATGACGGCTGATGGAATCGATCCAATCAAGGCCGTTATCTTGCCGATAAACCCGAACATGATGGCAAGCACCGCTGCTCCTCCGATGACGAATACGCTGAATACGCGTGTTATGGCCAATACTCCAATATTTTCACCATACGTTGTATTAGGTGGTCCACCTAGAAAGGATGCAATCACAGTTGCTACCCCATCCCCAAGAATGGAGCGGTGAAGGCCTGGTTTTTCAATGAAGTTTCGTCCTACTACTTTACTTAGAACCATCTGGTCTCCAGTATGCTCTGCCAAGGTTACGAGGGCAACAGGTACCATGATGGACACGATTTCCCAAGAGAAGCTTGGCGTGTAGTCAACGAATGGGATAAAGAAGTCCGGTATTTGTAAGAGCGGAGCATCCAACACCTGTTGAAAGTTCACTAATCCCGCAAAAACCGCTATGATATAGCCTCCAACGATTCCGGCTAAAATCGGCACCATACCCAGAAAGCCTTTAAAGTATATTGAGCAAATCACCGTAATGGCGAGAGTGGCAAGAGCTACCATGAAGTGGGTGTTGCTGTAAACCAATTCTTCTGCTCCAGGATTTTCATACATGGCCATATTAACAGCCGTTCCTGCCAGCCCTAATCCAATAACCATAATCACAGGTCCTACAACGATCGGCGGAAGAATCCGCACAAGCCATTTCAGCCCCAGTTTCGAGATGAGCAATGCTACGATACCGTACACTATTCCGGCGAGAAAGCTTCCCATCATGGCCGCCTCAGGACCTCCAAAGCTCTTTGCAGCAAGAATAGGTGCGATGAATGCGAAGGATGATCCTAAATATGCAGGGATTCTACCTCTTGTAATCAAGAGGTAAGCAAGTGTTCCTAATCCACTTGAGATTAGGGCAACCCCGGGGCTTAGCCCTACTAGGAATGGAACCAATACCGTAGCCCCAAACATGGCGAATAAATGCTGTATGCTCAATGTGATCCATTTTCCTACCTTCGGCACCTCTTCTACGTCTAACACAACTTGATGATTTTGATTCATTTATTTTTCCTCCTCTAATACCCAAATTTCCCCATAAAAAAACCCTCTTTGTCCTAAAGAGGGCACAAAGAGGGTACAAGAAGGCCTATTTCTACCTTCATTCCCATCCTTTGTCAGCCTCACGGGACCACTCTTAAAAGGACTTACGTTATTCTTTTTCGTGAATTGCAACAATATCTTCCTGATCGACTTCAGTTAAGGCAACCATGATTTTTTCAGAGCTTGATGTAGGAATATTCTTTCCGACAAAGTCAGCTCTTATCGGTAATTCTCTATGTCCCCGGTCAACCAGGACTGCAAGTTGAATCTGACTTGGTCGTCCAAGATCCATCAATGCATCCAAGCCTGCCCGGACCGTTCTTCCTGTGAATAATACATCGTCTACCAGGATGACTTTCTTGTTCGTAATATCAACTGGCAGGTCAGAACCTTTAACCTCTGGTTCATGATCCTCTGTTTTCTTTGATAAATCATCCCGGTATAGGGTGATGTCTATTTCACCTACGGGAATTTGCTCACCTTCAATATCATGAATCCGCTCAGCTAATCGATTAGCGATGTAAATGCCTCTTGTTTTAATACCAACCAGAATACAATCTTCAATTCCCTTGTTACGCTCGATGATTTCATGGGCTATTCTTGTAAGCGCTCTTCGAATGGCAGGTTGATCCAGAACTGTAGCTTTTTTAGTCATTTACGCCACCTCGTTTCTTTAAATAAAAAATCCCTCTCACCGGATGGATGAGAGGGCACACTTATCGTTGTAATCTGATTGCACGCCAAAATAATTTGGTCGTACATGCTCCTTCTCAGCCTCACGGGACCGTATTAAAGGTTACTTATTCAATTAACTAAATCATAAAGGTCCAGTCGAAATTTGTCAACGATTATTTTCAAGATGCTTTACAAGTTTAGTGAACTCCTGAGGTAACTCCGCTTGAAATTCCATATATTCATCTGTTCTTGGATGGACAAAACCTAACACACCAGCGTGAAGGGCCTGTCCTTCAATGCTCAATGTCTTTCGTGGTCCATACTTAGGATCCCCCGCAAGCGGGAAGCCGATATACTTCATATGCACACGGATTTGATGCGTTCGACCAGTCTCCAATTCACATTCGACTAATGTGAAATCTTTATACCGATCCAACACTCTGAAGTGTGTCACCGCTTGTTTGCCGTTATCCACTACAGCCATACTTTGGCGATCTTTAGGGTCTCTCCCGATCGGAGCATCAATGGTGCCGTATTCGTGGGGAATAAGGCCATGTACGATGGCTGTATATTTTCTTGTTACGGACTTTGCTACAAGCTGATTAACCAAATGCTCGTGAGCCATATCGTTTTTCGCCACCATCAGTAAGCCTGAAGTGTCCTTATCAATACGGTGGACGATCCCTGGTCTCAGAACTCCATTAATGCCGGATAAATCCTTACAGTGAAACATCAATCCATTCACCATTGTCCCTGAATAATGCCCTGGTGCGGGGTGAACGACCATTCCCTTTGGCTTGTTTACAACAATGACATCCCCATCTTCATAGGCAATATCGAGATTGAGGTCTTCCGGCTCTACATCCAACTCTTCGGGTTCCGGGATCGAAACCTCGATTACTGCATCCGCTGGACATTTAAAATTAGGTTTGACTGCCTCGCCATCGACTTTAATATGACCTTCTTTTATCCATTGTTGAACCTGTGAACGGGACCATTCCTTGTTCAACTGACTTACGACTTTATCAATTCGTTCTCCCTGGTCTTCCTGCTGTATGTTGTGCTGAATTACTTCCATTTTTGTTCTCCTTCTTTGCTTTTCGTTCGTCTAAATACATGTAAATTAGTAACAATACTACTCCAATGGTTAATGCTGCATCGGCAATATTAAAGATCGGAAAATCATAGGAAAAGATGTATGTATTCAAGAAATCAACCACTTCTTTTCGAAAGACACGGTCAATAAAGTTTCCAATAGCTCCACCAAGCATAAAGGCTAAACTTAAACTGAATAAAGAATGCCCTTTTGCGTGGACTTGCATATAATACACGATACCTACAATCACTACTACTGTAATAATGTAAAAAAACCACATTTGCCCTTGAAGTATTCCCCATGCTGCACCTTGATTTCGATGAGAAGTAAGATATAAAAAATCGTCAATGATCTTTATACTTTCTCCTTCTGTCATTCGTTTCACAACCAACCATTTTGTTAATTGATCGAGTCCAATCACAACCAAAGCCAATAAATAATAAAACACAAAGGCAACCTCCGAACATCGTAAAATGATTACCTTTGCATTTTAGCATAAAAGGGGAAATAAAGACACTTAAACTAAATGAGAAGGATGAAACCTGCGCTTAACTTCTCAGGAATAAGATGAAATCTTTCCAAATCGTCTCCACTCCAATGCATCATGAAGCGTTGAGCAGGTCGGGTTCATCTTTATGAAATCAAAGGGGATTTCTTCTCCGCTCATTTCACAATAGCCGTATTGATTATCTCTAACACGATTTAGGGCTTGCTTTACTTCGGTAATTTCATCATCAATATACTGCTGAATTAAAGGATGTTGAGATCTACTTGCCTCCAGCTCTTGCAACGATGTTGTCAGCTCTTGAACAATGGATGTGTATCGGTCATATGTCATCTGTGATCCCTCCATTTATAGTATGGGGGAAACACACCTGAAAATTGTGTTGCAAGATATAGCAATTTTGGAATTAGAAAAGGAAAAATAAAAAAGGCTGACCCACATAAAATGCAGGTCAGCCTTTCGGTATTAAGCCAGGTGAGAATAACTTTCTTTCACTACTGATGCACAGCGTGTGCAAAGCGTCGGATGATCCTTATCCTCACCCACTGTGGTTGTGACAACCCAACAGCGGTCACATGTTTCACCCTCGGCTTTTTCCACGACAATATTGTTTTCACCAAGACTTAATGCATGCTCTGGTGCATCGTCCACTGCTCCACCGATTTCAAAGGCGGACACGATGAACAATTGTTTTAAGTCTTCCTTAATGGAACCGAGTAAAGCTTTTGTTTCATCATTCACGTAAAGAGTCACTTTAGCCGTTAATGATTTCCCGATCATCTTCTGATTGCGAGCTTCTTCAAGAGCCTTTAATACATCATCTCTTAACTCAAGGAAAGCATTCCATTTCTTCTTCAACTCATCAGAATTTCTTAACTCTTGCACTTCAGGCATATCAGTAAGTTGAACACTTTCTCCCTCTACTCCAGGGATATGAGCCCACACTTCATCAGCTGTATGAGAAAGGATTGGAGACATCAGTTTCGTAAGAGCAACCAGGGATTCATATAACACAGTTTGAATGGCACGACGCTCTTCATGATTTTCTGACTCGATATATAGAACATCCTTCGCAAAGTCTAAATAGAATGAACTTAAATCAAGCGTACAGAAATTATTTACAGCGTGATAGATGCTTGCAAACTCATATCTGTCGTATGAATTTCTCACATTTTTTACAAGATCATTCAGCTTTACAAGCATGAATTGATCCACGTCTCTTAATTGATCGAAGGATACCGCATTGGTACTTGGATCAAAGTCAGAAAGGTTCCCTAATAAGAAACGGTACGTATTACGGATTTTACGATACACTTCAGCCACTTGCTTCAAGATTGGATCTGATACACGAACATCCGCTTGATAATCAACCGATGCAACCCATAGGCGAAGGATATCGGCTCCAAGCTGCTTCATCACTTTTTCAGGAACGACTACGTTCCCTAATGATTTACTCATTTTTCTTCCGTCCCCATCAAGAGCAAATCCATGACTTAACACGCCTTTATATGGAGCTTTACCCGTCACAGCTACACTTGTAGTCAAAGAAGAGTTAAACCATCCGCGATATTGGTCAGATCCCTCTAAATAAAGGTCTGCAGGACGCTGCAGGTCATCTCTTTCTTCAAGTACCGCTTGATGTGAGGAACCTGAATCAAACCAGACGTCCATGATATCCTGTTCTTTTGTGAACTTCCCATTCGGACTTCCTTCATGGGTGAATCCTTCAGGTAGAAGATCCTTCGCTTCTTTTTCAAACCAGATGTTTGATCCATGTTCACGGAAGAGCTTCGATACATGGTCGATTGTTTCATCTGTAATGATTTCCTGGCCATTTTCAGCATAAAATACCGGGATTGGCACTCCCCATGCACGTTGTCTTGAAATACACCAGTCTCCACGGTCTCTGACCATATTATATAGGCGTGTTTCCCCCCAAGCAGGCACCCATTTCGTTTCATTGACAGCTTCCAGAAGTTCTTTACGGAACTTATCGATTGACGCAAACCATTGTGCCGTCGCTCTAAAGATAACAGGCTTTTTCGTACGCCAATCATGTGGATAGGAGTGAGTGATAAAGTTAAGCTTTAATAATGCTCCTGTTTCCTGTAACTTATCGGTAATCGGCTTATTGGCTTTATCATAGAACAAGCCTTCAAATCCAGGTGCTTCCGAGGTCATTACTCCTTTATCGTCTACAGGACATAACACATCCAGACCATATTTCTTTCCTACCAGGAAGTCATCTTCCCCGTGTCCTGGTGCAGTATGAACACACCCTGTACCAGAATCAGTTGTGACATGTTCGCCAAGGACAACAAGTGAATCCCGATCATATAATGGATGTTTCGCCACGATATGCTCAAGCTCCGCACCTTTAACCTTATTGGATACTGAGTAATCTTCCCATTCCAGATTCTTTGCAACTTCTTCCAATAAATCTTCTGCTACTACATAGCTGCTTTCTTTCACATTGACAACGACATAGCTTAAATCTTCATGCACGGCAATTCCCAGGTTGGCAGGGATCGTCCAAGGAGTTGTCGTCCAGATGACTAATTGAGTCCCTTCTTCAAGAACACCCTTACCTTCTGTAACGGCGAAACCAACGTAGATGGAAGGAGAACGCTTATCCTGATACTCGATCTCTGCTTCTGCTAAGGCTGATTCACTTGAAGGAGACCAGTACACTGGCTTTTTACCTTTATAGATATAACCTTTCTTTGCCATATCACCAAACACTTTAATCTGTTGAGCTTCGTACTCAGGCTTTAAGGTGATATATGGATTATCCCAATCCCCACGGACCCCTAATTGTTTGAATTGAGTGCGTTGATTATCAACTTGCTCATAAGCATATTCTTCACACAATTTACGGAACTCAGCGATCGTCATTTCTTTACGCTTCACGCCTTTGTTCGTTAACGCCTGCTCAATCGGTAAACCATGAGTGTCCCAGCCTGGAACATAGGGTGCATGGAATCCGCTCATGGATTTATAGCGGACGATAAAGTCTTTAAGAATTTTATTTAATGCGTGGCCCATATGAATATTTCCATTCGCATATGGAGGTCCATCGTGAAGAACAAATAATGGACGATCACTCGTTCTCTCCTGCACTTTTTGATAAATATCCATTTCTTCCCATTTCTTCTGTGTATCCGGTTCCCGTTTCGGTAAATTTCCTCTCATCGGAAATTCCGTCTTGGGCATTAATAATGTATCTTTATACTCCATGAAATCTTCCTCCTAAACGTTTCTCTTAATTGCCATCTTTTCTAAATCCCGTGAATCTTAATCAGGCAATCCCTTTTGCAAACAAAAAAAAGCTTCCTCATCCCTGGAAAGGGACGAGAAAGCTTTTCCCGCGGTACCACCCTCATAAAGATCGAAATCGATCTTCACTTGTATTGATTCGTAACGTGAACAAGACGCTATTCATTACTCTCCAGAAAGTGAAATTCATGAATAGAGCTCGAGGGTGATCTTCCGTACCTTTGTTCCTTGTCGGGCTTCCACCGCCCCCGACTCGCTAGAAAGGAAATATTATAAGAAACGTACTGTCCCTGTCTTAGCATTCATTATGGCAATTTAGATTGTTGTTCAATTATATGAAAATATTGCGCTTTTCGTCAAGACAATGTCTCTTCTTCTTTTAAAGTTTTTAAATCTGTTGCGTCTAAATCGAATTCCATTAATTGATCCCAGTCATTTGTGTCAAGTAAATCAAGCTGAGCTTCGATTAACATTTTGAAACGAGTCCGGAACACCTTTGACTGCTTCTTGAGCTCTTCAATCTCAATGGCAATCTTGCGGGCTTTAGATAATGATTCGTTTACGATACGATCAGCATTCTTCTCGGCTTCCTTAATGATCAGCTTCGATTCTTTCATTGCATTACGCTTAACTTCTTCCCCTGCTTCTTGAGCAATGACGATTGACTTGTTTAACGTTTCCTCGATGTTTGTAAAATGACCTAAACGTTCATTCAAGGAGTTTAAACGTTCTTCCGTTTCCTTCTTCTCGCGGATAAGAATTTCATAATCCTTAATAATTTGATCTAAAAATTCATTAACCTCGTCCTCATCATAACCACGAAAGCCACGACTAAATTCTTTATTATGTATGTCTAATGGCGTTAAAGGCATGGGAGCCACCTCCAGTACTTGGTGAATTACATATTTATTATAACTAAAATTTCGACAGTATGTGGGAGAATTCCTTTAATTTTCTTAAATTATTTCAGTATTCCAACAGAAATTCGCCATTTATCCCGTTTCGTTCTTCCTTCAATGGACAATAACTTACTCCTTCCATACCCTCTGGCTGAAATTACATCACCAGCTTCTACTTCAAACGAGGCATTTTCGACTGTTTTCCAATTGACTTTTACATGATTGCTTTTGATCAATGTTTGAGCTTTTTGACGGGAATCATTATAGATTGCTGCGAGAACGACATCTAACCGCAGGGAAGTTACTGTAGTCACTTTTTCCATCCATTCTTCCTTGCTCTCGATTCGATCCTTTATTGGAATATCCTTCATGGAAATCTTCGCTTTGCCTATTTGTGTGAGTTCCATCCTGATGTATTCAGAAATCTCATCTGCAAGCATGAGTTGAATGGTATCGTCCTCCGATAAAATATCCCCGAATTTTTCCCGTTTCAACCCTAATGACATGAGAGTCCCTAATACCTGTCTATGCTCTATTGTAACAAACTTGGACGGGTACTGTATTTCAAATAACTTAATACCAAAATCTTCTTCCTCAGGCTGAAAATAAGAAGGATATAATAATGCTCTCTTCCTCTCCGTATTCTCAGGATAAAAGGAGAAAAGAATTTCGTCGTTGTTTCCGATGATCGATTCGACAATATACTGTTGTCTCGGATCCAAAAAGTCTGTACGTTTGGCTGAATATTGATTTTCCACTGCCTGTTTCCACTCCAGTACAGCATCTACAAACTCTTTCTCATCCGGCCTGAAATGTTGATAAATTGAAGACACATGCTCACCTCCTATGTGATTCACCCAAAATAAAAGAACTGAAACTCTCTAGCCGGTTTCAGTTCTTTAAAGGAAATTCGATCTCAAAATTCTCAATTATATAAGCCATCTAAATAATTGGTATAACCCAGATTGCGCCAAGTTCAATACAATGAATGCCACGATTGGTGAAATATCAATCATCCCGATTGAAGGAACGAAACGTCTGAACGGCTCTAAATACGGTTCGCATATTCTAGATAAGAACTGACCAATCGCCGACTCCCTTGCATTTGGAAACCAGGACATTAATATATATATGATTAAAGCCCAGGAGTATATTTGTATAAGGTTCGATAAAATCTCATAAAGCAACACCATAATTTACATTACCACCTCGAATCTGATAGATCTTCTTCTTTCAAGAACTCAGAGATATTCCCGCTCACTTCCACATTATCAGGCGTACAAAGAAAAATATTATCTCCTACACGCTGAATGTCGCCGCCAATTGCATACACAGTTCCACTTAAAAAGTCGACAATGCGTTTCGCTTGATCATGTTGAATCCGCTGTAAGTTTACCAGTACAGAGCGTCTATTCTTTAAATGATCAGCGATCTCTTGAGCTTCGGCATACACTCTTGGCTCAACCAGGATCATCTTAGATGACTTTTGAACACTTTGAAGACTTACAACATTTTGTTTAGAATTTGAAAGCTGCGACTTCATGGGCTTTTTCTCCTCGTATTCTTCTTCAAACTTTTCTTCTTCATAATCATATTCATCTTCATCCAGTAAAAAGAACGTTTTAAACTTTGACTTGATACCCATTTGTATTCATCCCCTCTCAGTCATTTCCAACTAATGCAGTTCCAATACGAATAAATGTAGCTCCCTCTTCGATTGCAATCATGTAATCATTGCTCATCCCCATTGATAATTCTGTACAAGGGGCATATGGAAGGTTTAATGCGTTGATTTCTTCCTGGATTGTTTTCAACTGTCTAAAACAAGTCCTTAAGAATGGTTCATCGTCCGTATGTGGAGCCATCGTCATTAATCCTACGACTTTAATATTTGTGAAGTCTTTTAGACTCACAACAAATTCTTTTACCTCTTGAGGTGATAACCCATGTTTAGAATCTTCTCCCGAAACATTCACTTGAACAAAACAGGACACAGGCTTGTCCGCTCTTTTATGAATTTCTTTGGCTAATGACAGACGATCCAGAGAATGTATGTATGATACTTTATCAATGATGTTTTTTACTTTTCTAGTTTGCAGAGATCCAATAAAATGCCAATGGGGTTTGTCCTGTAGAACATCCCATTTGGAAAGCAGTCCTTCATCACGGTTCTCACCTAAATGCATGAGGCCGGCTTCGACAGCTTCTTCGGCTCTCTCAATTGAAACGTATTTAGTGACCGCTACAACATGTACGTCTTCAGGGTTTCTTCCTCTGCTTTCACATGCGTTTTCAATATTTTTCTGGATGGTTTTGAGTTTTTCAGTTACCTTCATATTTTTTTCTCCTTCCAGCCAATGAAGCTCATGATTCTTCCTGTTTTCCCACCATCTCTTCTGTAGGAGAAAAACTCATTGTGACAGGATGAACAATAACTAGAAGTGTGGATTTGTTCAGCATTTAAGCCAGTTTTCACTAAAAGCTGTTCATTCAATTTCTTCAAATCGAGGTAATATTGACCCTCTTCCTTTAAATTATAGGGTAAGTTGTTTTCATCTTCTAGTGTTTTTTTCACTTTATCGATCACATAGTCATCAACTACATAGCAATTCTTACATATGGATGGCCCGATCACAACCTCCAGGGAAGACTTGGAGGCCCCTTTCTCTATATAAGCATCGACCATTTTGGGTCCTATTTTTAAAACTGTACCTTTCCATCCCGCATGGGTCAAACCAATTGTACCCGTATCTCTGTCCAGAAAATAGAGGGGAACACAATCCGCATAGCACATCGTCAAAAGAATATTCTCATTTTGAGAAATAAAGCCATCCGTATCTTTAATGCTGGTATGATAATGCTCTGCACCTTTTCCCTTGTCAACTTTTCCTACTGTATGAATGTTGTTTCTATGAGTTTGTTCAGCAGCTACCCATGATTCAACAGGCATCATCAAACTGGAAGCAAGTGATTGACGATTATGAACCACTGAAGATTCAACGTCTCCCACGTGCAATCCCATATTGAAAGAGTGAAATGGTCCGGTACTGACACCACCCCATCTTGTAGTGATCCCTGCAACTAGCCCAGGATTATTTTTCGTCCATGTATCTATCGAATAATAAGATTCTGTTTCTCTATTGAAAGGCTCCTTTGACACGTTGAGTCTCCTTCGTTTTTATTAAGTGTACCATATTCCCTGAAGATTCGTCATGTATCGGGGGCTTGTTTCGGTTCCTGAAGTTGACCTTGAATATAATGACTTTCTTTATATCTGACCAGAATAACATCTTCCCCTATTTTTACAATACTGCTCCAAGGAATCACAATATCTTCATCTTTTCCGAAGAAACCCAATATCTTTCCTCCACCACCGATGACAATGGCCTCAATTCTACCAGTATCCAGGTTTATTTCTATATCCCCTATATTCCCTAATTTTCGTCCGTCAGAAATACTCACAACATCTTTCACCTGAAATTCAGATATGCGTACCATCTGTTTTCCCCCTCTCTTCTTGTTGTTTCTTATTGTGTACTTTATATTCAATGACTGTTCATTCACCCAATTCAAGTAGTTATTACTAGTGTATGCAACAAAAAAAAAGGCAGACCTACCCGAAGGAGATCTACCTTTCTTTTCTTACATGTAGCGATGACTAATCGAGCCGCCTCCGCTTTTCGATTGTCCAGCTGCAGGGCTTAGAGGCTCGAGGTCATAAGTCAAACCTTCCAAAAAGGCAAAGAACGCCTTTCCGGATGGTTTGACTTATGCTTGTCGCCTCTGGGCAAATCCCTTCCGCTTTTCGATTGTCCAGCTCCGGCGGCTAGCCACTCGAGGTCACAATAGGAAACCCCCATAAGGCAAAAATCGCCTTTTGGGGGTTTCCTATAGTGCTTGTCGGGGCTGATCGAGCCGCCTCCGCTTTTCGTTTCTTATTGAATATTTTTGTTCATTTGTTTGATTGCTGCTTTTTCCAGTCTTGATACTTGCGCTTGAGAGATGCCGATCTCGTCAGCCACTTCCATTTGAGTTTTCCCTTGAAAGAAGCGTTTACTGATAATGAGTTTTTCACGATCATTCAATCGTCTCATCCCTTCTTGAAGGGCAATTTCTTCAATCCAATGGAAATCACGGTTCTTTTCGTCGCTTAGTTGATCCATCACAAATATTGGGTCTCCCCCATCATTATATATGGGTTCAAACAGTGAGACGGGATCTTGGATGGCATCCAATGCAAATACGATTTCTTCGTGGGATACATCAAGAACTTTCGCAATCTCTTCTGCTGTGGGTTCCCTGGATGTTTCCCCCATCAATTTTTCCCTTACTTGCAGAGCTTTGTACGCAATATCCCGTAGTGAGCGAGATACCCTGATTGGGTTATTGTCTCTTAAATACCTACGGATTTCCCCAATGATCATCGGAACCGCGTATGTAGAGAAACGAACGTTTTGACCTAAATCAAAATTATCGATGGATTTCATTAATCCGATACACCCTACTTGAAATAAATCATCAACATACTCACCACGGTTATTAAAGCGTTGAATTACACTTAAGACGAGGCGCAAATTCCCATTTACAAGTTTTTCTCTTGCGGTAATGTCGCCCGCTTGCATTTGCTTGAATAGTACTCTCATTTCATCATTTTTGAGAACTGGTAATTTGGAAGTATCTACACCACAAATCTCGACTTTATTACGTGTCATTCTTTCCCCTCCTTGTAGGAGCTGCTGTACAAAATTCAGTATTTCCTTGGAGAGGAAAAATATGCATTTCATTCTGGCAAGTAATGTTTCATACTCTTCAAATCCCTTAAGATATCTGGATAAATTCACATAAAAAAATTTTAATTGGTTTTCAACAAAAAAACTGACCTTTTCTATAGAGAAGGTCAGTTTTAAGTCAGGTTATACCATTTTATTAAATTCCTTTTTTAGACGCTTAATAATCCTCTTTTCTAACCGCGAGATATAGGACTGGGAAATTCCAAGCATATCCGCTACATCCTTTTGGGTTTTTTCTTCTTCTCCCATTAGTCCAAAACGCAGCTCCATGATTTGTTTTTCACGATCAGAAAGCTGGTGGAGAGCGTTAAAGAGCAATTTTTTGTCTACGGTCGCTTCAAGATCTTTTGTTATAATATCTTCATCTGTTCCGAGGACGTCCGATAACAGTAATTCATTTCCGTCCCAATCAATATTGAGTGGTTCATCAAACGAAACTTCGGAACGGATTTTATTGTTTCTTCTTAAGTACATAAGAATTTCATTTTCTATACACCTGGATGCATACGTAGCTAATTTGATTTTTTTCTCTGGATTGAATGTGTTAACTGCCTTTATCAAGCCAATCGTACCGATGCTGATCAGGTCTTCAATATTAATTCCTGTATTTTCAAACTTCCTGGCGATATATACAACTAACCTTAAGTTTCGTTCAATCAACAGAGAACGGGCAGCTTTATCACCTTTAGGCAATTTATTGAGTAATACTTCTTCCTCTTCTTTCGTCAATGGAGGGGGAAGTGCTTCACTACCACCTATGTAGTAAATTTCATCTGTCTTCAGTCCAAGCTTGATTAACAGTTTGTACCAATAGTACAAAAATTTAAATTTGAATTTTTTCATTGTTGCTCCCCCTTCTATTTCTTTAAATTGTGAGTATAGTAGTAATAATTGATTTAAGAAACGTTAAGTACCGGCTTTCGAGAAGCCATTTTTGGATGTACGATCGCTTGAAAATTTCCATCTGCTGAAAGTGGATCCTCTCTGAAGGCAATCAGTCCATTCGGGATCGCCCATTCTGATTCATGGTCCTTTAGGATAAGAGAATCAGGTTTTACAGCTGCTAGAAGTTGACTCTTTCTGCCCACCGATTGGGCGGGGACAATTCTCATCCTGTCAGACCAGCTTGTGTCGATATTTTTTTCTCCGAAGAAGATTTCATCAACATCGTGGCATAGTGCCCTCACTTCTTCTGGAATTACCCCCTCTATCTCAGCGATGGAGAGTATCATGACCGGACTTCGTGAGATGGGGTCTTGAAGTTGGTTACCACTGTCAACAAGACCGTTTACGGTACATTGAAAATCTTCAATTTTTATGCTTACTTTCAAAAGCTGATCATACTGAATCTTCACTTGCTCAATGCTATCCACTCTGCCCTTAGAAAAATACCAGGCAAGAGGCAGGGCGAGCATAACAAATACCCAGCTTATCGGATCTCCAAACCCACGGATGCTTGCTAGCAACATGGAGGATTCTGTACCAGGGTCGAAACTTATAAAATAATGAGTCCCAATTAATATCCCACCAGTAAAAAAAGTGACAAAATAGAACATTAGAAGATTTGATAAATAATAACGTAATCTTCTATATCCAAAAGCTGAATACACCATGATAATTGAAAATAATAATTTCATAAGAGGGTTTCCTATAAGAGTTGCATAAGGTGAAAATGCAAGGAGAATAATGATTGATCCTATCAAACTGCCAAGTCCAATTCTCCACAGGGCATATTGTCTTTTTAAGATGATGCCTGTTAACCATAATAAGAAAAAGTCTACTAACAGATTTAACAACCAGATGACATCCAGATATAAGGTCAATCTCTACCCTCCTTTTGAAACTTCACCCTGGTACAGCTATTTAAATTTCAAGATAGGAATGACTTATCAGAAGTATATCGTACATACCCTTTAAAAGGTTGTCATTTTTTGTATGCTTCAGAGGAAAACTTTTCAGAGATAATAACGAAATATGTCACTAAATTTATTCCTGATTTGAGGTATAAAAATTTCTTTGTGGAGGGGATGTTTGATTGGATGGATTAAAGAAAAAAAACAGCCCCAAAGGCATAAATGCCATTGGGGCTGTTTTACTTTTTTTACGGTCAAGCTATTATCGGCGGCGGTTACGGTTACGAAGGAAGGTTGGGATGTCCAGTGTTTCTTCCGCTCCCTGATTTTGATTGGAAGAGGTTCTCACCGGCTCTTGGTGTTGTGGCTCTTCGCGTTTAGGTTGTTCGCGCTTGATAGATTGGCTTGGACTTGGGTTTGGACTTTGATTTGGTTTCATTCCGCCAAATGTTGGTCGAGTTTGTTTTGGAGGTTGAATCACCTCTTCATTAAACCCGGTTGCAATAACGGTTACGACGATATCATCTTTTAAATCTTCATTAATTACGGAACCGAAAATCATGTTTACTTCTTGATCTGAAGCAGATGCTACAATGTCCGCAGCTTCTTGTACTTCATATAGACTTAAAGATGTACCACCTGTAATGTTCATCAATACACCTTGAGCTCCATCAATGGACGTCTCAAGTAATGGACTTGAAACGGCTTTTTTCGCGGCTTCCGTCGCACGATTCTCACCAGAAGCAGCACCGATGCCCATGAGTGCTGAACCTTTGTTAGACATGATTGTCTTTACGTCGGCAAAGTCAAGGTTAATAAGTCCAGGAGTTGCGATTAGATCTGAGATACCTTGGACACCTTGTCTTAATACGTTATCTGCCTCTCGGAATGCTTCAAGCATTGGCGTGCTCTTATCTACGATCTCAAGCAGACGATCGTTCGGAATAACGATAAGGGTATCTACTCCTTCTTTCATGGCAGCGATACCGCCGCTTGCTTGGTTTGAACGCTTTCTTCCTTCAAAGGTGAATGGTCGTGTCACAACACCAACCGTTAATGCTCCGATTTCTCGTGCAATTTGAGCGATTACCGGAGCTGCACCAGTACCGGTTCCTCCACCCATTCCAGCTGTAACGAAGACCATATCTGCTCCTCTTAGAGCTTCTTCGATCTGTTCTTTACTTTCTTCAGCAGCTTTTTTCCCCACTTCCGGATTGGCACCTGCTCCTAATCCTCTGGTTAATTTACCACCGATTTGCATTTTTATTTCAGCTTTTGATAGATTCAAAGCTTGTGCATCTGTATTTACAGCGATAAATTCAACACCCTGTACACCATGCTCGATCATGCGGTTTACAGCGTTGTTACCTCCACCACCGACACCGATAACTTTTATTGTCGCTAAAGAATCTAAATTTGTATCAAACTCCAACATGACAAATCCTCCTAACTCGTCGAATCTATGGATTCCTTTATTTATTCAAAGAAGTATCCAAAGAACTTTTTCACTTTTGACATGGCCTTTTCATCTTCATGTTCTTCTTCTTTTACCTTCGCTGGCTTTGGCTTTTTATTAGCTGGTTTCGATTGTCGCTTCTCAGCAGCCTCTACAGGCACTGGTTCTGCACTAACAGATCTTCCTTGTAATCTAGCATTCTTTTGAGCGTATTTAATCAAACCTACTGCAGTCGTATACTGAGGTTCCCTAACTCCAATATAATCAGGGATTGCCACCCGCACACGATTTTGGAAAACGATTTGTGCTAATTCTAACACACCTGGAAGATTTGCTACACCACCAGTCAACACATATCCACCTGGCAGGTCCCTGATTCCCATTCGTTTCAGCTCATGGCTAATGAGGTCTAATATCTCTTCCAGCCTTGCTTCTATGATATCAGAAATTTCTAATTGATTAAATTGCTGGTGTTGATCACTACCAATAATTGGCACGCTGAACACTTCATCTTCTGATGCATGGTCATAATAAGCATGTCCATATTTTGTTTTGATTTTCTCTGCATCGTCCGTTGAGGTTCTTAATCCAATCGATAAATCTTTAGTAATATGTTCTCCCCCTACAGGCAGTACAGTTGTTGCTTTAAGGTGACCTTGCTCAAAAACCGCTATCGTTGTAGAACCGCCGCCAATATCGATCAACGCAGCACCAAGGTTCTTCTCATCCTTTGACAAAGCAACTGAACCAGCTGCAAGAGGTTGAAGAACGATATCGACAATTTCAAGTCCGGCCTTTTCTACACACCGGAGAGTATTATGTAAAATCGTCTTAGATCCCGTAATGATGGTGCCTTCCATTTCCAATCGAACACCAATCATACCCCGGGGATCTGTAATCTCGTCCAATCCATCAACAATGAATTGTCTTGGGATTACATTGATGATTTCTCTTTCTGGAGGAATAGAAACAACCTGTGCTGCATCCATCACTCTTAGAACATCTTCATCGCCGATTTCCCGATTATCACTTGATACTGCCACTACACCATGACAGGATTGAAGCGACACATGGTTGCCGGTAATACCCACGATGACCTGGCTTATAGATAAACCGACCATCCTTTCCGCTTGTTCAACTGCTTTCTTAATTGTATGAACAGTTTCGTCTATATCTACGATGGAACCTTTTCTGATTCCTTCTGAGTTCACATTTCCCACACCGATAATGTTTAAGGAATCATTTGTCATTTCACCAATGATTACTTTTACTGTGGATGTACCGATGTCTAGGCTAACGTAAATTTCATTGCTGTTCACTCTATGGCACCTCCTTAAAGAATGTTTATTTGGAACAACAACCCTAGAAAAACACTATTCTAAGTATATCTTATTAAGATATTCGTCGTAACAAAAACGATTCCCTTTTAAAATTCTAATTTTTTTCTCTTTTTTCTTGATTATTTGACCAATTGCTAATAAGTATTCGTCTAATCACTGCAATGTTCTGGAATAATCTCACTCCAAAAGCAAATACAGCCGCCAGATATAAGTCTACACCAAGATGTACGCCTAGAAAAGCTAAACTTGCTGCTAGTAAAATATTAAAAAAGAATCCAGAAACAAAGACCTTATCATCATAAATATTTTGGAGGTGGGCACGAATGCCGCCAAATAATGTATCCAATGCTGCCAGGACGGCGATCGATAAATAATTCGAGTATTCATCTGGAATTCTAATATCTGTAAGAAGCCCCAATACGACCCCTACCAGCAACCCTAAAAGGGGTAGCCACATATTACCCGTTCCCTCCTCTTTCCTTCACCGGTTCCATTAAACGGACCCGGATGGTATCTTCATATGGTGGAACCACCACTTTTTCTAAAGGCTTAGAAATTGAGACTCGAAGATTATCGATAAAGAAGTCCTCAACAGACTGTGATACCTGCATCCGGTTATACAACCCTTTTGCAGTGTCCAAGTCTTTGGTCAATACTCTCACTTCGAATGGGATTTTTTTAATTGAATATCCATCCACCTTGGTTTCTCCATTAATATCGCGAATGACCGAGGTATTGATTAAGCGATGACCATCAATGGAAATATCCATTGCATCATATCGATTCAGTTCATTTACCAGTCTTTCCAACAGTTCCGGTGATATATTTTGGACTTTTTCACCTAGAAGGATTTCTTCCATGGCAGGTTCAATCGTTAAAATGACACCAGGTCCTGTTTTCTCGGTCAAACCTGCTTCTGTTTTCAATTCCTCTAACGTTTGTTTCAACGCGCGTTCTGGACTCGACTGCTGTTCTGTCTTATACTGTTCCAACTTTGCTTCAACTGAACGCATTTCTGCATAGAGATTGGAATTGACCTCTTTTTCTTTTAATAACGCATTTCGTAGTTCCCAAATATCTCGTGTATCCCGGACAACAGGTTCTTTGACTGTTTGGAACTGTATAGCAATCATAAACCCGATAATAATCGTAATAATGGTAAAACTTATTTTTAATTTGTTGTCCATTCATTGCACCTTACTTTCACGTCTAACCCTTACTTGGTAAAAGTCCTAATCATTCTGTGGGCAATTCATTGCTTATGATTCACTTATGCTTGGTTCTAAAAGTACCTCATTCTTTTTTTCCAGTTTAAAAATGATATTATCATTTACAAGCTGGTCTTTAACGCCGCCCGTGATATTCATGGCTGATGAGAGTACCTCCTGATCTCCGATAGCGGTAATTTCAAACGGAGCGGGATATTCGATTCCATCAATTTGAATAACGGGACCGTTACACAGTATGTATGAATCATGCTTCAGCCTTTGTCCATTTATCGCTACGACAGAAGCCCCCGCAATATATAATTCATTGATCACCTTAAAGACATGGTGTTCATGAACAATATAATTATTGGCGTTTTCCTCATTGGAATCGTAGTCAGCGTCTGATAATGTCACGTTTATCCCAGGTCCCTTCACTTTCGTTTTGCCCAGGTACATTCGATACTTCTCCGCATCTTCTGCCAGGTTAAAATATATTTGTTTCTCTTTAGAGAATTCCTTCTCCATGTTGACGACCTTTTCCTGTTTCTCATAGAGTTCTTCTTGCAGATTATTATTTTTCTGCTGATACTCAAGGATTTGATCTCTCAATGCTTCTTCCTGTTTCCACTGACCATTCGTTCGATTCCCAAGTTCCGCTTGTTCTGTGTTAGCCAGACTAAATGAAAAAGCAAGGATGAAACCTAACACCAGACAAACAAGAGAGAGGATTACATGCTTACCTCTCACCCTCATCCTCTTCATCGCTTTGTTCACCTTCCGTTTCATATGCTCTGAAATAAGAACCTACTTCTAAATCAATGACACCTTTTACTGAAGGATCCAATTGACTGACAATAGAAGGATAATGCACCATTTTTTCTGAAAAGGTCCGGATGGTGGCACTGACTTCGAATCCATCATTCATGAATAGGGTCAAGTGATATTGATCTGTCTTCTTTGGAACCAGGTTAATCTCAGATATGAGGTGCTGAACTTCTTTCGGAAGCTCCCCTAATTCTTCTACCATTTTCACTAGGACCTTATCTTCCTCGAAACCTCTGAGTAAAGGAGCATCAACCGGTATTGATTCAGTACCTTTATCCAGGACGTTCCCATTCTCTAATATGACAAAGAATTTATTATCTTTCGATAGGTATGCCTTTTTATCATATTCTTGGATGCGTATTTCATAGGAATTCGGAAAGGACATTTTTACCGTTGCATTTTTTACTTCAGGAAGCTCCTTTAATTGTTTCACGGTTTTATCTTTGTTTACACTCCACAAATTCATGCCGCTGTCAATTCCACTTTTCTGAAGAACCGCCTCATTTGAAACAAGCTCATTCCCGTGAACCACCACTTCTTTCACATGGCTTAAAGGTGATTGAAAATAGACCACCGATAGGATCATGAGTAAGAACAAAGAAAGTAAAAACAGCAGTCTGCGATTTGCTTTCTTTTTTCTGTGTTGTTTTAATTTAGGAATACGATCTTCAAGGGAAACAACATTTTCTTTTTTCATTTCGTTCTCCTCAATTTCACTTTGTATTCATTAAGTCATGAATAAGAAATTCTCACCACGTCTTATAATGAAAGTACTCTTTACATTGGGATACCTTACATTCTATATGAAGGCAGCAAATGTTAAAAGAGGAACAGAACGTTATTTTCTGCCATATGACATAATGTTGAACGAGAAACCATTTTGGTAGAGTAGAAGGATGGATATTCGGAATTTGTTATCAGGTCGCTGATCAAAATAATTCAGCATTTCCTAAGATATATTGTCCATACAGCTTTTCGTATATGTACGTCCATCCGTTTTCAGAAAGAAGCCATCCTATTTATTACACTCTTGTACTCTATTTTAAACACCAATTTCCACATAATGAAGGTATGTCATTGAATTGTAAAAGATTTGGTTAACAAAAGTAATAAACTCTCCTTTATTTTGAAAAGGTCTGATCATAATGCATTACGTATATGTAATTAATTGTAACATCTCACCAATGAATATCCTATTGTTATTTCAATAAAAACAAGGAATTTCAGCGTTTTTTCTTTATTCAAAAAGAGACTGACCATAAAAACAGAGGAAGGCATGAATGATGAGTTCCTGACTATCAGGCTTCTCTTCATTCACTTCTTCCGAGCTGTTTCACAGTCAATCTCTTTGTTCAGTCCTTACCGTCTCGTATAGCGGCTAATATTCAGCAGCACTCCGACAGCCATTAGCATGAGGGTCAATGAGGATCCCCCATAGCTGAGAAAGGGAAGTGTGATGCCCGTGACCGGCATGAGGCCGGTTACCACCCCTACATTGATCATCACTTGGATCGCAATCATTGAAACGATCCCTAATGCCAGAAAGCTTCCGAATAAGTCAGGAGCCCCTAGTGCAATTCTGATTCCTCTCCATAGTATCAAAGAAAACAGAAGCAGGACTAGAGTTCCCCCTATAAAACCGAGCTCTTCTGCTAAAATCGCAAAAATAAAATCGTTTTGTGGTTCTGGCAAATAGAAGAACTTCTGCCTGCTTTGTCCCAGTCCCAATCCAAATAATCCTCCCGGGCCGATTGCATATAGGGACTGAATGATTTGGAAGCCACTATTCAATGGATCCTCCCATGGGTCTAGAAAGGACGTTATCCGTGCAATGCGATAAGGTGCAGATATAACAAGTCCAATGAATCCGACTAATCCAACCATCCCTAGACCGACAAAATGCATGACCCTCGCTCCTGCAATAAAGATCATCACTACTGAAGTACCAACCATGACAGTACCCGTACCAAGATCCGGTTGTAGCATGATCATCCCAAAAGCAGCGAACACTAAGAGAAGCGCCGGCAGGACTCCTTTTCTAAAGGAAGTAATAAACTTTTGGTTTTCCGATAAATACTTTGAGAGAAACGCAATCATGGCAAGTTTCATAAATTCTGAAGGCTGAATGGAAAACGCCCCTACTCCTATCCAGCTCCTGGAACCATTCCTTAAAACCCCAATACCCGGGATTAACACCAGTACAAGAAGGACAAAGCAAATGATGATGATGATTTTCGCCCAATTTTTCCAGGTCCAATACTCTACATTCATGATGAAAAACATAGCGAATAACCCTACTCCCGCAAAGAGCACTTGCCTTTTGGCAAAGAAAAAGGAGTCATCGAATTTGTAGTCCGCCCATACAGCGCTTGCGCTGTATACCATAATCAGTCCAATCGCAAGTAAAGTGAGTGTAACCATAATGAGGATAAAATCGGGAGTCGATTTTTTTAAAGGCAATCTTAAACACCTCGAATAGACAAATTTTGAGCCGTTCGAGCAAGAAAACTACTTATCTTGGATTGGTATACTGGTTGTAAAAGTACGGATGCTCTTCATGGACAAGCCCTTATTAAAGCTTATGCACCGCTTCAATAAAAATGTCACCACGTTCTTCAAAAGTTCGATATTGATCCCAACTTGCACATGCCGGGGATAGTAAAACAACATCTCCCTCTTCGGCATGTTCATATGCAACAGGAACTGCCTTTTCAACATTATCGACAGGAATAATGGATTGTATCCCTGCCTTTTCCCCTGTTTTCAAGAACTTCTCAGACGTTTCCCCGAAGGTGATCAACGTTTTTACATTCTTCAAGTATGGAATCAGGTCATCGAAATCATTTCCACGGTCCAAGCCGCCAGCAAGCAGGATCGTAGGACCCCTAAACGCATGAAGAGCACTTTTCGTTGCCAGGCTATTCGTTGCTTTTGAATCATTATAAAACTTTACACCCTTCACTTCCCGGACAAATTGCGTTCTATGCTTCACCCCTGTAAAAGAGCCAAGGACCCTCTTAATATTTTCATTTGGCACTCCATAGATCTTACATGCGGCAACCGCACAAAGGATATTTTCCAGGTTATGTGCACCTGGTAATACAATTGAATCAACTTCGACGATCAACTCATCTTTGAAATAGACGGACCCGCTTTTAATATAGGCCCCTTCCGCTACTTCTTTCTTCGTTGAAAATGGAATCAATTGCGCTTTTGTAAAGGCAACTGAATCTATAACATGCTCTTGATCAGCATTAAAGATGAGATAATCATGTGCTGTTTGATTTTTCGTTATATTGGATTTCGCCTTCCAATAATCATCCAGGTTTCCATGGTAATCGAGATGTGCATCATATAAATTCGTGATGATGGCAATATGAGGAGCAAATTCTTCAATGCCCATCAGCTGGAAAGAGGAGAGCTCAACTACCATTTTTTCATTCTCTTTCGCTCCCTGGGCTACTTCAGAAGCGACCGTTCCGATATTTCCTGCAATAAGAGGCTTTTGGCCGGCCTCTTCAAGCATTTCAAACAGAAGTGTCGTCGTCGTGGTTTTTCCATTTGTACCTGTAATCCCAATCATTTCTGCCTCAGAAATCAAATAAGCAAGCTCTACTTCTGTCAGAACGGGTATGTTCTTTTCGATTGCTTTCTTAATTAATGGGTTATGATAGGGTATTCCTGGATTCTTTATCACATACTGAAATCCTTCATCAAGAAGTTCGATGGGATGACTTCCGCAAATCACTTTTATACCTTCCTGAAGAAGCCCCTGAGCTTCCGGGTTTTCAGCCAGGGGCTTTTGATCGTTCACCGTTACAAATGCTTCTAACTTATGTAGGAGAGAGGCAGCACTTACCCCACTTTTTGCTAAACCTAACACTAGAACTTTTTTATGTTTGAACTTCGTTATCTTCTTCAATTATAACCACACCTCAATATAGATTCCTAAAACGGCAAATAGCAAACCAACGGTCCAAAACGTTACAACAACACGCCACTCAGACCAACCGACTAACTCATAATGGTGGTGCAGGGGGCTCATTTTAAAGATTCGCTTCCCTGTTGTCTTAAATGATGCGACCTGTAATATGACGGATAGTGTCTCGATGACAAATACCCCACCAATAAGTATTAAGATGATTTCCAATTTGGTTAAAATGGCAATCGTCGCGATCGCTCCACCTAATGCCAATGACCCAGTATCCCCCATAAATACTTTAGCCGGATGGGCGTTGAATACTAGAAATCCGAGTACAGCCCCGACTACTGCCACTCCGAAAATCGCGACATCATACTGGGATTGATTCCAGGCTAAAACAGCTAGTGCACCGAATGCAATGGCGCTGGTTCCTGATACCAATCCATCTAAACCATCTGTTAAATTGACAGCATTTGAAAATCCTACAAGCCAAAAGATAATGAATAAACAATAAAACCACCCTAATTCAAATGAATAATCCGTTAACGGGATCGAAACTGTAGTCGGAAAGTCATTTTGCTTAAAGATGAGATAAAAAATGACAGAAATGACAATCTGACCGAATAGTTTTTGCTTGGATGTCAGTCCTAAGTTCCTCTTCATTACTACTTTGATAAAGTCATCAAGGAAGCCTAGTAACCCAAAACCGACCGTCACAAGAATCATTAAATAGGTTTCAGGACCAGGCTCTGAATATTTACCAGTCATGACAAATGTAGTAATCACGATGGAGAGCAGGAACACAATTCCACCCATTGTAGGTGTGCCTGTCTTTTTTTGGTGGGACTGAGGGCCTTCGTCACGGATACTCTGCCCAAACTTCAATCTTCTCAGGAAAGGGATAAAAACGGGGGCAAGCAATACTGTTATGAGAAATGCCATAATGATTGTAAAAAAGATCACTTGTTCCATCATCATTATTCCCCTCCCTTTCCGTTATTGGATTCGTTCAATGGTACGTCTGTTGTTTGATTTCGTTCAGATTCGCTGTTAAAAATAAACTTCGTCATAATTTCCCACTTTTCTTGATTGTAATTTTGTTTGTAATCCTCTAGTAAGTCAGTGTAAGCTTTATAAACATCTTCAACCATAAATAATGGAAAGTGGTTTGGAACAAATGAAGGTACTTCTTTATTCTTTGGCCAAAGTGAAGCAATCGCTCCTAAATCGATACTTTCCAAAAGGTTTATTTCACCACCAAAAGGGACATATAGTCCCTTCTCCATTCCCATATTAGTTGAATTTGAAACTACTAGAAACGTCAAGCCTGGCAGATGTATTCCTGATGTTTCAGGAAATAATTTCTTAACATCATCATAAATGAGCATTCTTACATCCCCTTTATGATTTGTCTCGCCACTTCACGGTCATCGAAATCGTATACGTTGTTTCCTATAATTTGATAGGCTTCATGACCTTTCCCCGCGATCAGGACGATATCGTCAGCTTTGGCAAAGCTTAAAGCCTTTTTAATTGCTTCTTTCCTGTCAACTATTAATTGATACTGTTTGCCGACCACTCCAGATTCCATATCCTTGAGTATGCTATCAGGATCCTCCGTTCTTGGGTTATCAGAGGTGAAGATAGCAAAGTCCCCGTATTCGCAGGCAATCTCTGCCATTATTGGCCGTTTAATCTTATCACGGTCTCCTCCACACCCGACCACCACAATAACTTTTCCCTTGGTAATGGACTGTATGGTCTCTAATACATTTTTTAGACCATCTGGAGTGTGTGCGTAATCAACGATAACCGAGAAGGGCTGGCCTTCAGAGATCGTTTCAAACCGGCCCCTTACTCCATTTGCCCTCTCCAGGCTCTTTACACTGTCCTCGATGGGTATACCTGCCGCACTAGCTGTTGCAATCGCAGCCAAAGCGTTATATACATTAAATTGCCCCGCTAAATTCAATACCATCTCTCGTTCTCCAAATGGTGAAACGAGAGTAAAAGCGGACTCTGTTGCTTTCAGGACAATATTTCTGGCATAGAAGTCAGCAGAAGGAGACAGACCATATGTAAATACATGCGCTGCCGTTGCTCTAATAAAAAAATCAGCTGCTTCATCGTCTTTATTAATGATGGCGTATTTAGGAGATTTCTTAAAATAAGTATTCCCTAATTGGGAAAACAATAAGCCTTTTGCATTTCGGTAATCGTCCATGGATTTGTGATAATCCAGATGATCCTGAGTCAGGTTTGTAAACACGGCAATATCATAGTCACAGCCGTGAACCCGGCCCTGATGTAACGCATGTGAAGAGACTTCCATGATCGCACTTCGTACCCCTTTATCGCAAAACTGTTTGAACGTTTGTTGGAGCGTTAAGCTGTCGGGAGTCGTATTATGACTGACTTGTAACTCATCCCCCACTTTTATGTGCATTGTACCGATTAAACCGGTCTTCACTCCACAATGTGTAAGCACCTGGTCAATCAGATGGGTGGTCGTGGTTTTCCCATTTGTGCCTGTCACCCCTATCAACAAAAGCTGATGGGAGGGCTGCTTATAAAAGTAGTCGGCAAGAATGGCCATTGCTTTCTTCGTATCCGGAACGATAATAACCGGCACGTTTGCTTCTATGCTCCTCTCAGCGAGGATCGCAGCTGCACCGCGCTTCTCTGCCAGGGGGGCGAGTGAATGGCTATCAACCTCTAATCCGTTAATACAGATAAATAGATCACCATTTTTAACTTTTTTATGATGGTTAGCGATGTTTGAAATAGCTGGATTCCCTTCACCCTCTACTGAGAAAAACGGCAGTACCTCCAGCAAAGTGTGCAATCTCATCTTTTCAACTCCTCACAGGTAGAAAGCAACCTTTTTATATTTTACAAAAAAATGCGAATGAAAGCTATAAACCTTTTAACTTAGTTCGTTATGATTATGAAAAAATGGCAGTCTGCCACATTAATTAAAGAAAAACGGGGCTCCCCCTTACGGATATAAAGCCCCCGGCATAAATGAAAAGTATATCACAAATACACAATCATGTTGACTTTCTTCCCTTAAATCATTCCGAAAGATACACCCTCACTTTTGAACCTTGCTTGATCTTCACACCCGGATCAGGAGATTGACTAACCACTTTATCTCCACTTCCGCTTACATCCAGATCAAGATTTACTAACTGCTCTTGTAACTCTTTTTTCGATAACCCAACTAAGTCAGGGGTTTCAATCAATGGAATATCGGTCCACGTCATCTCTTTCTCAATTTGACCTTTACGTTTCGGTACTCCCATTGCTTCTAGACTATCGCCTATGATACTACCTCCAATTGGGGCCGCTACGACTCCACCGAATTGAATGGTGCCTTTCGGGTTATCAACAGCAACGTACACGACAATTTCAGGATCATCCGCAGGCGCTATTCCCATAAAGGATACGATGTGATTGTTTTCTAAGTATTTACCATCCTTTGCTTTTTGAGCGGTTCCCGTTTTCCCGCCTACCCGATATCCATCTACAAAAGCTTTCTTACCGCTCCCTTTCGCTACAACACTTTCCAATGCCTCACGAATCTGTTTTGATGTTTCTTCTGAAATGACCCTCTTCTTCATTTGAGGTGTCTTTCTCATCACCACTTCTCCAGTTGAAGGGTCAATCAACTCCTTAGCAATATACGGTTGATACAGTATTCCTCCATTGACGGCTGCTGATACAGCCGCTACCTGTTGAATCGGAGTGACCGCAACCCCCTGGCCGAAAGCGGTCGTAGCTTGTTCTACAGGACCGACCCGATCAAGATTAAAGAGAATCCCCTTCCCCTCTCCTTGAAGATCAATGCCGGTCTTTTGTCCAAAACCAAAGTCATTAATATAACTGAATAGTTTTTCTTTCCCTAATCTTTCCCCTAACTCGACAAATCCCGGGTTACATGAATTTTGGACCACTTCCAAAAACGTTTGGGTTCCATGTCCTCCCCTTTTCCAACAATGAAGGGTGGATCCGGCAACTTCGACATGACCAGGATCATGGAATTTTTCTTTATAAAGATCCACCTTATTTTCCTCCAACGCTGCAGCGAGAGTAATGATCTTAAACGTTGAACCGGGTTCATAGGTGCTCCAAATCGGTAAATTCCGGTTATAGATTTCCTGTGGTACATTGCGGAAATTCGCCGGATCAAATGTCGGTCTGCTTGACATCGCCAATATCTCGCCATTCTTAGGATTCATGGCAATGGCGATGATCCCATCGGGGTTGTAAGTCGCTTGAGCAATATCCAGTTCACGCTCCACGATGGTCTGAACTTTCGTATCAATCGTAAGCTTTAAATCAAGGCCGTTTTCCGGTTTCTCAAAATCATCTGCCATATCAGGCATTCGCTTCCCTTTTGCGTCGGAGAAAAATTTCACATATCCTTTATCCCCACTAAGCTCCTCATCATATGAAAGTTCAAGTCCCATCAGGCCCTGATTATCAATTCCTGCGAATCCAAGAACATGTGATAAATAACTGCCATATGGATAATAACGTTTAGAATCTTCGCCTAAGTAAACGCCTTTTAAATTCAGGTCCCTGACCTCTTTCGCTTTTTCATAGGAAATCTTTCTCGCTTCTTTGATCAACACCATACTGTCTCTCTGTGTAACATATTTATATGCAGATTCTACTGAAATATTAAGAACAGCTGCCAGTTTATCCGCCGTTCCCTGAGGGTCAGTAATTTGTCTCGGAACGACAAATATCGTTGGGGCACTTTGGTTTCCAGCTAGTTCTACCCCATTTCGGTCTACTATTTTCCCTCTCTCCGGTTGAAAGGGGATATTTCGACTCCAGGAGTCCTTTGCTAAACCCGTAAGCCAGTCCCCTTTAAAAAACTGAACATACCCCAGTCTTATATCAATAATGGAGAAAATCAGGACTCCTACTACAAGCGCTACTGCTAATCTTTTCCTTACCGTTACATTGGATACTCTTTTCACTAATGGAACCTCCCCTTCTATGGCTCGTTCCATTATATGCTTGGACTTATTTGGGTATGTTCGAAATTCATGAAAGGATGAGGAAGACGTTATCATTCACGTCAATTCTCTCGATCGGTTCCATAAGAAAAGGGCGACTTTGATGTGAATGGCACTCATACCTAAATCGGTTCAAAGAAATCGATCCAGGTGATCTCGAGTGAGTCACATACAAAAGTCAGCCCTGTTTATTTAATTCAATGGTGGTTCTTCCGTATTCTCATCTTCATCTTGCCGTACTTGTTCTTCCGGAGTACTAAAATTAACCACTAGAGGCTCTTCTTTTTCCACAGGAACCCCCGGTTGAATATTTTGACTGACGGCAAAGCCATTTCCAACCATATTGATCTTCAGACCTGCAAGATTTGCCACTTTAAAGACATCCCTTACTGACCATCCCTTCATATCCGGAATCGTGATGTCTCCATCGGTTTTGATGACAACTCTTTCCCCTTGCAATATATCACTGCCTGCTTGAGGCAATTGCTTTACTATCTCAGACCCATTACCAACCACTACAGGTGAAGCACCTGTTGCCTCCAGAGCTTTCTTTGCTTCATCTATGCTCATTTTTTTCGTATCTGGAAGCGTCAACTTTTTCAAGCTCACTTTTTCCTGCGGCTTTATGTTTAAGTATTTTAAGCTATTCTGCATAACAGGTCTAAAAATAGCCGAGACTGGGTCAGAACCTATTTCACTCATCTCTAACTCAGGTTGTTGAACACCAACATAAACAATTAACTCAGGATCTTCAATTGGAGCCATACCCATGAATGAAAAAAGATAGTTTTCTTTTCCTCTCATGTACTGACCTGTTTCTGGATCAGGAATCTGACCAGAGCCCGACTTTCCTCCAACACGATAACCTTCAATCGCGAATCTCGTGCCTGTACCATTTTCAGATGTGACTGTTGTTTCAAGGTATTCTCTCGTCTTTTCAGCTGTTTCTTTAGAGATGGGTTTCCCTGCAACTTCGGGTTTTGTTTCTTTGATTACTTCCTTTGAATTCGGGTCAACTATTTTAGAGATCACATAAGGTTTCATCATTTCTCCATCATTCGCAATGGCAGATTCTGCTTGAATCATTTGAAGTGGTGTAACGGTCGTACCCTGACCAAAAATGGTCGTGTATTTTTCAATTGGATAATGATAAAGAATAGATCCAGATGCCTCATTCGGTAATCCGACATCGGTTGCTTTTCCAAACCCAAACTCATGTAAGTAATCTTCGTATTTCTTGAAACCGATTTTATCTAAAAGGTTCGCAAAGGCTACATTGGAAGACCTTTGAACCCCTTCTAAATAGGAAATCGTTCCCCAACCTTCCCCACCATTATGATCCCTGATAGGATTAGGGACATTTTCAACATAATATTTACCTGATTCAAACAGTTCATTGGGATTGAACTTACCTTCATTCACGGCTGCTGCCAATGAAAAGGACTTCATTGTAGAGCCGGGTTCGTAAGTATCCTCAACGATGATATTAGTCCAGTTGTCCAATAAACCGTCTCTCGAATCCGGGTGGAATGTAGGTCTCTGTGACATTGCTAGAATCTTCCCGGTTTTCGGGTCTGATACTATTGCAAACATTTTTTTAGGTTTATATTTTTTCTGTACTTCATTCATTGCTTCTTCTAAAAACGTTTGAATTTTTTTATCAATTGTTAAATAGATGTCATCTCCATCCTGAGGAGGGGTAACATGCTCATCGGCATTCGGTAATAAATATCCCCAAACATCACTCTTATACTCCACCGAGCCGTCCTTACCGCTTAACACATCATCAAAGCTTGCTTCCACACCCATTTTTCCTACTGTTTTGGAATCACCGTTATCCTCAGTGGTTTTTTGTGCGAATCCAATTAGATGAGGCGCAAAGGAGCCATTAGGATAAAATCGCTTTGCTTCCTTCCTGAATGTGATACCAGGTATGTTTTCTTCTTTAATCTCGAGCATCATTTGATGGGACAGGTCTCTACCAGCAGAGCCAAATTCCACCTGATACTTTCCATCTTGATTGAGACGTTCATATATTTCACTTTCTTTTAAATCAAGATACGGAGCCAGAGCCTTTGCTGTTTTCTCCGGATCTGTCACATGCTTGGGCTTTTTAGGATCACTCGTGATGCTCGGATCTAGAATGGCCACGAGTGTATAGGCTGAAGTATCCTCGGCAATGACTTCACCTTTCCCGTCAAAAATTGTACCCCTGTGAGCTTCTAAAATGTGACTTTTTATATATTTTTTTGCCGCTTGTGATGCCAGGACCTTACCTTCAGCTTCACCGGTGACCTGAATCGTGACAAAGCGAACCATTAATACAAAAAAGAGCAAGCCGAAAATCCCGAAAAGGATGGCTGCCCCTATGTTCATGCTTGGTCTTTTTTTCATTATTGTTCAACAACCTTAACGTTCTTTTCTTTCAAGTTAAGTCCAAGCTCTTTTGCTTTTTCAAGAATACGCTCATACGTACTAAGCTCACTAACTTGAAGTTTAAGATCATTATTTGCCTTTTCCTGTTTTTCGATGGTTGATTCAACGTGCTGGACTTCTTTATTCACATCATAGATGGCAGCTTGTGTTGTCACAATCTGAACCGCTAAGAAGCAAAATACAGCTGCGAAAATGGCAACAAGGATTTTTTCCCCAGGTGTGATGACGGATCTTCTCTCATCACTAAGGCGCTTGGGCTTGGCTTGAACGGATTGATTGGTTTTCTCAACTTTTTGCTGCTCGTACTTTCTGGCTAAGTTACTCAAAATTCTCCCTCCTGTTTCCTTCTATTTATATATTTTTTTCTGCGATTCTTAATTTAGCTGACCTAGCGCGATTATTTTCTTCTAATTCGTCATCACTAGGCAGGATCGGTTTTCTTGTTACAAGCTTCAGTTCTGCTTCATAACCTTCAGGAATAATCGGTAATCCTGGAGGCAGGTCAGGTCCTGATGCCTTCTCTTTGAACATCGTTTTGCAAATGCGATCTTCTAGGGAATGGAAAGTAATCACACTCACCCTTCCTCCCTTATGAAGAAGCTCTATCGCTTGTTCAAGTGAATCTTCAAAGGCTCCCAGTTCATCATTCACGGCAATTCGTATGGCTTGGAAGACTCTCTTAGCAGGATGACCGCCTTTTCGCCTTGCAGGTGCAGGGATACCATCCTTAATGAGCTCAACAAGTTCACCCGTTGTTTCAATCGCCTTTACATCACGTGCTGCTTCAATTTTTCTCGCGATTTGCTTAGAGAACTTTTCTTCTCCATATCGATAAAAAATCCGAACCAAATCTTCAAACGACCAATGATTTACCACATCATAAGCAGTTACTTCACCTTGCAAGTCCATTCTCATGTCGAGTGGAGCATCATGGTGATAACTGAAACCTCTTTCGGGAGTATCCAGTTGAGGCGATGACACACCCAGGTCGTATAAAATCCCATCCACACTATGTACTCCGAGTTGTTCAAGTTCTTCTTTTATATTTCTGAAGTTAGATTGAACGAATGTAACTCTATCCTGATAGGATGAAAGCTTTTCTTTTGCGTGGTTGATGGCTGTTTCATCCTGATCGAAGCAATACAGATGCCCCTCCGGTGATAACTGGCTCACAAGATACTCGCTGTGCCCTGCTCCACCCAGAGTACAATCTACATAGACTCCATCTTCTTTAATATTCAGGCCATCCACCGTTTCTTTTAATAATACAGTTGTATGTTTAAACATGTTGAATTCACCTTTCCAATCGAACGTTTTGTGGAGGGTTAAATATCAAACCCTACCATATTCTCTGCAAGCTCAGCAAATGAATCTTCAGACTGTGTGAAATAGTCTTCCCATAATGATTTACTCCAAATCTCAATTCGATTGGAAACTCCTAAAATAATGCATTCTTTATCTAATTGTGCATAATTCACAAGTGTAGCAGGAATATTCACTCTACCCGTCTTATCTAATTCGCTCTCGGTTGCTCCAGAGAAGAAGAATCGTGTGAAGGCACGGGCATCTTTCTTTGTCAGTGGTAGGGCTTTGAGCTTGTCTTCAAGAGCTCGCCACTCATCCATGGGATAACCAAATAAACATTGATCCAACCCTCGGGTAATGACAAATGAATCTCCGAGGTGATCACGGAACTTGGCAGGTACGATTAATCGGCCTTTATTATCAATGTTGTGTTGATATTCGCCCATGAACATATGCACTGCCCCCACTTTCTATCACAAATGTACCACATCCTCCCACTTTTCTCCACTCTTTTCTATATTCTTTACTTGCAAAATATTTCCTCTATTTTTCATTAGTGTTTTTCTCTCTTTTCCAGACATTTTTTCACAGGTGAAATTTGTCTTTATAGAACGTAAAAAGGACCTAATTCGCAATATAAAGCGAATTAGGTCCTTTTATTTTTTTAACTTGTCGAGACTATTAATACCGTACTTGTCTTCAATTAGATATATACCACTTTGTGAGTCCCATCAAATGTGAATTCAAGAAGCGTCAGGTCCTTTACAAAATCAGGTCCGTATTTGTTTAAAAAATAAAGGACATTCCACGTTCTTTCCTGAGGGCCTTCATTTGGTCTGATGCTGTTTTCCACCTTCATGAATTGGTTAAAGGTTAATGAATTTTTATCCTTCAAGGCTTTGTCCACTTTGTTGCGCAGATAATCGAATTGACTCAAGTGAAATTCAAGATTCTTATCAATGATCGGATGTAATCCTTTATCAATACTGACTGCCTGTTCGCGAATCTTTTTATATTTACGCTGCAGCTCTTCCTGGATTCCCTTCATTTCAAGCTCTAAATCCGGGCGCTCGAGGGA
Organism: Rossellomorea sp. ABR4_004; assembly: GCF_056159585.1. NCBI lineage: Bacteria > Bacillati > Bacillota > Bacilli > Caryophanales > Bacillaceae > Rossellomorea > Rossellomorea sp. ABR4_004. The sequence goes on from NZ_JBSWVM010000003.1 coordinate 380,264, forward strand.
TTTCCAAAATGCATTACGAGCTGTAGAAACTCCTTCTGTAATCACTCCATGCAGAGTCAATTGAAGATCTTGGATTCTCTTATCTATTTCTCGTTCCACTATTGTTAAATTTAACCTCGGAACAACCGGAGGCATTTTCAAGTCCACATATTCAAAGGCTTTTTTCAATTCACCCCAATAGGCAATTTCACCAGGACCGGCCACAAATGCAAGTGTTGGAAATAACCATTCTTGCATCATAGGCCTGGTGACAACGTTATTGCTGAAAGATTCTGGACTTTCATCCAGGATGGATAGCAATTCAAGACTGGAATATGCTTTACCGCTATTCTTCTCAAAGAACTTATTCCCTTCTCTTTCTAACAAAGCACGTTCATCCTGAAGTTGGATAAAGAGATTGGCGGCTATAGGGGAAATGTCCAATTGAGTTCCATACCCTTTGTTCCGGATTTCTTCTTGTTGCTCAAGCACCTTATCTGTGATGGACTGACTGTTCTCAATCAAATGGCGAAAGTGTCTTGATTCAAGCTTCCTTAATAATGGAGAGGCAGAATCGATGACCAATAAGCCGAAGTCTTTGAATAAACTCATCACAAAATGAGCAAAGAAGCGAACAATGTCCTCTTTTTCTTCAATCATTTTAGTAAGGTCAGATGACAACTGATTTGTATGTTCTGTTTCTCCCAGCATCACCAATATGTCATGGAGCCATTCCTTCATTACTGTTTTATTATACGTAATATGAGAGGTCATTTTCTTTTCTACTACTCTCTCCGGATATCCGACCTTTTCAAGCTTCGATCCTTTTTCTACGTATATATGATTCACTTCTTGATAATCGTGATCTTCACCCGCAATCCAAAAAACAGGTACAACAGGATGGTTTAACTCGGCTTCCTGTCGTCTGGCTAGTTGAATGACCGAAATGATTTTATGTATTGTGTAGAGTGGACCAGTCAATAGACCGGCCTGTTGCCCAGCGATGACGGTTACAGCATCGTTTCTCAATTTCCCCAACGATTCTTCTACCTTTTCAGATGACGGCAATGACTTCATATAAGAAGCTATACATTCTGCAAGATCCTCTCTTTCAAACTGGCGAGAAGCTAAATCTTTCATCCGATCAGAATAAACAGAAGAACTGTTTACGTTATAGTGAAAAAAAGAAGTGACTGGCTCTTCTTGTTTTAAATATTGAGAGGCGAATTTATTTATTGCTGGAATGTTTAAGCTTTCCACTTCCATTTGAATGACTCCTTTTCTAGCTCTTTATATCCTAACGATGAGTATATCATTCTCCATTAAGAAAAGGAAAAAACTTGCCTGTTGTTTTTAAATCGCTCTTTTCGAAAAGATGGTTAAAACATAAGATATGCCATGGCTCTGTCAATTAGTGTGTACTAGATGGTGAGCGGAAATCAACTTTTACTATCTTCTATAAAATTGCAACAAACTTTACGAAAAAAGACTATCTAATACAAATCAAGAATGCGAAGGATAAGTCCTGTGATCATTAGTGTTATGTAAGCTGTAAAGAATAAGAGAAAGTTCAGTCGCCAGAAACCTCTCAGCACCTTAGGGTAGTGAATCTCCCCCTTTGCTTTCCAATACATGATGGCAAATAGAACTCCAATGGAGCAAATGATAAGGAAGATCAGCCATAGGTAAGAGGTTTGCCAAATGGCAATGACGATGAAGTGAACTGAGACGATTAATAGAAAAGTTGTTACATCGATGGCCAGATGGACGGCTTTCCGATGGTTTTTCATGATCTCTTTCGCTAGAATGAAACTGATGAAATATCCCAAAAATGGAATTAATACAAATATGGCAATGATGGTCGAAAAAATCGAAGCCATTTTATCCCCCCAGACCTTCTCTTTCAATCCCTTTAACTAATCTGTATACTACATTCATGATGGGTACAAAATGGTGTTCTTTTTGTGCCTTTTCCAGAAGAACTCCTAAGATAGACTCTATTTCTGTTTTTCTTTCAGCTTCTATGTCTTTTAACATGGAAGACCTGTTTTGGTATGTATTTTTGCATATTTCCTCCACCCCTTCAAAGGAAATAATACTTTCCATATGAGGAAATAGGAGAAGCATTTCTTGGAATAAGTCCCTCTGTAATTGATGCAGATGTTGGTTTTCAACCAGCTTTCCGTTCCTTACCCGTGCCAAAGCCGTCAGGGGGTTAATGAGTACATTGACGAATAACTTAGTTAGGAGCATTTCCTCAAAGTCTTGTTTTAATAAAAATGGAAAAGAAGCAATACTCTGTGATACTAATTCTTCTACAACTCCCCATTCTCCTTTAATTAAAGCAAGATTTGTCTTTGCTTCTCCCAAATGATGGAGCTCGTGGTCGTTTTCTTTCAGAGCGCCATGCTCTACGGAACCCGCTAGTATATTGTGGTGGGGCAAAGATGTCACCCATTCCAAATGCCCGATTCCATTCTGAAGAAATAATAGTGGTTGATTCATATCCATAAGTACCAACACATCTTCAAGAGGTTTCAAATCATATTCCTTCACTGCCACAATGACGAAGTCAAAATTCATGGAAACTTCTGTAAGAAGGGCCGAGTGGACTCGGGTTGTGAATGAAGAGTCTCCTTTATGTACAGTTATACCGTTCCTTAACAAGCTTTGAACATGCGCCTCTCTCCTTACAATAAGTGTGACATCAAACTTTTGGCCCAAATAACCCGCAAATAAAAGCCCAACTGCTCCTCCTCCAACAATTCCTATCTTCATATTGGCTCCTTACTCGTACATATTTTTAAGAATAGTTTACCAAATTTTCGGCAACTAGAAAACCATAGGCTAAAAGAATCATCCTTTACTCGAAAGAAAAGACCCGTCCCAAAGGAACGAGCCATACTTAACATTGTTTAAACAGGATACACGGGATGTTTTCTTTCACTAAATTGAACATCTTTGGTTTCATAGAGTTTATAACGTTGGATTAATACCGAGCGCAACTCATTCGGAGCTGTAATTTCATCTACAATTAATTCCGATGCCAATTTATAAATATCGATATGCTCTTTATATTCCTTCTGTTTTTCTTGAACATATTGAATTCTCTCTTTTGGATCTTCAATAGCTTGTATCTTATTTGAATAAACCGCATTTACGGCTGCTTCAGGTCCCATTACAGCAATTTGGGCTGTAGGGAGGGCAATACAAACATCCGGATCAAAAGCTGGACCTGCCATTGCATATAGACCGGCGCCGTATGCTTTTCTTACAATGACAGATATCTTCGTAACCGTTGCAGAGCTCATGGCAGCTATCAACTTTGCTCCATGGCGAATGATCCCGGCTCTCTCCACTTTTGTCCCAATCATAAACCCGGGCACATCAGCCAGGAATAACAACGGAATATGGAAGGCATCACATAACTGTATGAATTTCGCCCCTTTGTCTGCAGAATCATGGAAAAGGACTCCTCCCTTTACCTTTGGCTGATTAGCAATGATCCCGACGACTTTACCATCCATGCGCCCGAAGCCGGTGATTAATTCAGGAGCGAAAAGTTTTTTCATTTCAAAGAAACTTCCTTCATCAATTAATGTATCGATGCAATCGTACATATTAAAAGGTGCATTTTGATGTTCCGGGATGATGTCTTCTAGCAGCTTCTCATGCTTAGGAGCAAGACCTTCCTTAACGGCAGGCTTGTGCTGATAATTCGCTGGGAAATAACTTAAATATCTCTTCGCTTCTTCAATCGCTTCCTCTTCAGATGCTGCAAGAAGATCGCCACATCCACTGACAGAGCAGTGCATTCTTGCACCACCCATTTCTTCAAGCGTTACTTTTTCACCGATCACCTTCTCTGCCATTCTAGGAGAACCAAGGTACATAGACGCATTTCCATCAACCATGATCACTATGTCACAAAAAGCAGGGATATACGCTCCACCTGCTGCTGAAGGACCAAAAAGAACACAAATTTGTGGAACCATTCCTGACATCTTCACTTGATTGTGAAAGATCTTACCAGCCCCACGTCGATTAGGGAACATATCCAACTGATCGGTAATACGAGCTCCGGCTGAATCAACTAAATAAAAGATTGGCACTTTTAAATTCAGTGCGGTTTCTTGAATCCGAATGATTTTCTCTACGGTTCTCGCTCCCCATGATCCAGCTTTAACTGTGGAATCATTGGCCATAACACAAACAGTCTGGCCTCCAACCTTTCCAATGGCCGTTACGACTCCATCCGCCGGCAGATCGTCGGCCTTATTGTTTGCAAACATGCCATCTTCTTGATAATCCCCATTATCAAATAATTGTTGAAGTCGATCACGAACAAACATCTTTTTCTGTTCTTTCAACTTCTCATGATATTTAGGCAGACCACCCGAAGTAATCCTTTCTCTCGTTTGTTCGAGAGTGTTGATGATCGTTTTAGATGTCGACATAATATCCCCTCCGTCGTTTTATGTAAATGCGTAAACTAGTCAGAGATGAACACACCATCTCTGACTAAATGTCTGCATACTCGAGTTAACCTTCAATAACGAGTAATACATCCCCTTCATTGACAAAATCCCCTACACTCACTTTAATTTCAGAAACCTTACCTCCCGTTTCAGCTTCAACAGGGATTTCCATTTTCATCGATTCAAGCATTAGGACAGTATCTCCAACAGACACTTCCCCACCTTGTTCTACCAGTACATTTAAAACCGTTCCTGCCATTGATGATGTAATTTCCTTCATGATTGATTCCTCCAGTTTGTTCTCTTTTAGTTGAATTCTTTTCAGATACTAGCATAACGTCCTGCATATATTGTTCTTACGTTTGGTTGGCCTTTAAAAAGTCCTGAAGCCATTTCGTTGTATACGTTCCTTCAATAAATCCTCTATTTTCAATGATATTCTTGAAAAGAGAGACATTTGTTTTAACTCCTTCAATGGTTACCCCTTCAAAGAAGACCTTGGCTTTATGTAACGCGTCCTCACGGTCATTTCCATTGATGATGCATTTAGAAATCATCGGATCATAGAAAGGAGTGACTTTATTCCCTTCGTCATAACCGCTATCTATTCGAACATCATCCCCTTTCCCCCATCGCAAGGTCGTTAGCTGACCTGGAGAAGGGTAAAAAGTCTTTGGATCCTCAGCATATACCCTGAACTCAATTGCATGACCGTTTACATGGATTTCCTCCTGTTTGCATAGAGGAAGAGGCTCACCAGAAGCTACCAAAAGCTGCCACTTCACTAAATCCAACCCCGTGATGGTTTCAGTGACCGGATGTTCCACTTGAAGTCGAGTATTCATTTCAAGAAAATAATAATTTTCCTTATCATCAACGATGAACTCCACTGTTCCAGCATTCGTATAGTCAACTGCTTTACCAGCTTGGATAGCAGACGCGAACATTTTCTCCTTCGTCGCTTGAGAAAGGCCTGGGGAAGGTGATTCTTCTATCACTTTTTGGTTTCTTCTTTGCACAGAGCAATTACGCTCAAAAAGATGCACCAAATTCCCATGATGATCTCCAAAGATTTGTACTTCAACGTGTCTCGCATTTTCAATACATTTCTCAAGAAAGACTTCCTCTTTCCCGAAATAGGCTTTAGCACGGTTTTTAGTAGAATCGAAGCTTTGAACGAGCGCTTGCTCATTTTCACAGCGAATCATACCGATCCCGCCACCACCGCCGCTTGCTTTCAACATAACAGGATAACCGATTTCAATTGCTACGCTCTTGGCAGCATCCAGGGATTCAACCCCACCATCACTTCCAGGCACGACTGGTACGGACGCATCTTGCATCACCCTTCTAGCCTCTACCTTGTCGCCCATCTTTTCGATGATATCATGAGCAGGTCCAATAAAGGTGATGCCTTCTTCTGCAACTCTTCTGGCAAAGTCCGCATTTTCTGATAGGAGACCGTATCCGGGATGGATCCCATCCACTTTTTCCTTTTTCGCAACTTCGAGTATATTGTCCACTAACAGGTATGAGCGGTTCACTTGTGATTCACCTATGCGGTGAGCGATATCCGCTTCTTTAACAAAGGGCATATCCTGATCTGCATCGGAATAAACCGCGACTGTTTGAATGTTTAATTGTTTACAGGTTTTCATTATTCTTGATGCTATTTCTCCCCTATTTGCAATTAGAATCTTCTGCACAATCTCTCCCCTTTCTTTATAGAACACATCTGTTCATATTACGAATTCTACAAAAATCGTCGAATTCCTTCTTCTTTATTGTAAACGTTTTCTTAATTAAGTGCAGAATTTTTTGTTTATTTGTTATATAATAATAATAAATACTTGCTTGATCAAACGATCAGCTGTAAACGGATACATGATTCATCATGTTTTCCAGATTTATTTTTAGCATTTTAGGAGGTCATACGATGGCAGTGAAAGTGGAGAAATTAAAAGTAAACTATAAAACTCTCGAAGAGTTTAAGAAATTTAAAGAATATGGTGTACAGGAACTATCCATGCTCGAAGATTTGCAAGCAAACATTATTGAAAACGATAGCGAATCACCATTTTATGGGATTTACTTTGGCGATACGCTGGTTGCCAGAATGAGTTTGTACCAGCGCAATGCCCGATTTGATCAGTACTTCGATCCTCCGCAAAATTACTTGGAGCTATGGAAGCTTGAAGTATTACCAAAATATCAATACAAAAGCTATGGAAAAATGCTGGTAGAATTCGCAAAAAGCTTTGGTTTACCTATTAAAACAAATTCCCGTATCAGATCACAGGGATTCTGGGAGAAAATGGGCTTCGAAGCCGTAACATACGAGGTGGAAAGAGATTTAGGCGAAAATCCATACGTATGGTTCCCTGAAGGTGTCACAGAACAGAAAATCAGCTAATACAGAACCAAAAAAAGGCTTGCTAAAGATATTCTTTTAGCAAGCCTATTTTTCTCTTCATTTATTCAACCGCTGAAGGTTTCCGTTTTTATCCATCTGAAACTTCACCTTGTCTTCATTTCCTTGCAATAGAGCCATTTTCCTTGCTTTTTCAAAAATAGCTAATAATGATTTATGGTCTTCTTCGAGGAGATTAAATTTAGCTTCGTATTCTTTCAACTCCTCTTCAACCTCTTGAAGCTTATCTTTCAATCGAGAGATTTGTCCATGCAGCTGAGTATTTTCATTCCTTACTTTTTCCCCATTCCGAACGGCTTCCTCTGCTTTTTGAAGATAATTTATCATGCTCCCCATTGAAAACGCCTCTGGGGATTCAAGCTCCGGGGAACTCTCAACTTGTTTTTTCGGCACTTCCTGCTTTTCTTCGTTTGCCTTAACGATAGGAGAATATTTCTTAGACTGCTTTCTCTGTTTTTTAGCCAGTTCGATTCCAGATTTATATTGTTTGCGAACAAATGAATTCCAGCGAAAGCCGCAAGCTGCTGATGTTCTTGATAGTTTTCTTCCTACCTCTTCAAATGCTTGAAGCTGGGTACCGCCCTCTCGTATATGACGTAATACCACTTCCGCTAACAACACATCTTCATCTTGACTCCATGCATCCTGTCTATTCGAAGACATTTCCATCCCCCCTGTAAGATCCAGTTTATCCATACATATGCTCTTACTAGAGAAGATAGAATCTGCACCACTGTTTTTTTAAGCACACAAAAAGAAACAGAGAGTCACCTGTTCCTTTTTTATGTTTCTCCTATTTCTTTAAAAATTCGTCCACCGCTTGGTGGTGCTCATCACTTGCCCAGAGCTTAGCACATTGTCTTATTTCTTTCATGATATTCTCTTCTACTCTCTTTTTATCCCATCTTTCAAGTAGCTGCTGCTTATATGCCTTCAATACCCCCTCTGATTTTAATGAGATCATTTTAATAAGGGGAATTTCATGGGTTGGCACAATGTCATCAACTAACTCATCTACGAAACCTATATCATGGAGGAATTCTGCTTCTTCTACCCTCGCTGTCATCAGAAGTGAAAGTGCATTTGACACAGAAATCCTCTCAAGAAGCAAGGTTCCCCCTCCCCAGCCAGTGGTAATGGCAAGATTCCCTTGGACAAATCCCATTTTCGCAGTTCTTTTAGCAATTCTAAAATCACATGCGGTTGCGATTTCACATCCACCGCCAATTGCCGTCCCATTGATAAAGGCGATCGTGGGCTTTGGCAGAAAAGCAAGCCTCGTAATGAGCCCCCCCATTTTACTGAGCATTTCATAACTTTCACTCTCTGTCTTAAGGTTATGAAATTGAGCTAAATCCCCGCCGGAACAAAAAGAACGATCACCACTTCCCGTTATCAGGAGCGCTTTCACGTGATCATTATACATACACTCGTTTAAGGCTTTTTCAAGCCCCTCCATAATTTCATAACTGACTGCATTCCGTTTCTCGGGGCGGTTGATGATAAACTGCAAAATTCCTTCTTTGTTCATATGTATGATGTATTCTCCCACTTTCAGACCCTCCTATCATACTTATAGTGTATGATTTTCTATAGGCGATGAACAGGTATTTCTTAAAAATGACAATAAAAAAAGCGTGAAGAGCCATGGCCTCTTTCACGCTTTTTTCGGGTGTAAACAATATTATTTGTTTACAACTTCTTTACCTTTATACGTTCCGCACTCTTTACAAACACGGTGTGCTAATTTCATTTCACCACAGTTTGGGCATGCTACCATACCAGGTACACGTAGTTTGAAGTGTGTACGACGTTGTCTTTTTGCTGTTTTAGATGTTCTTCTAAAAGGTACTGCCATTCTTCCCACCTCCTTAAAAGAGATTAATACTCATTATGAAGCCAGTCGAACTGGTACTTCGCTTTTAAGATTTCTTGTTTTGATCAAGAAGTTTTGCTAAGTCAGCGAGACGAGGATCAACTTTCTTCTCTTCCTCTTGCTCGACTTGATAAGCTTGTTCTTCCGTTAGTACTTCCCAGTTCTTACCGGAAGGCATCTCATCTTGTTCTCTCGCTTCATCACTGATTACTTGCATCGGAATCTCAAGTAATAGTAATTCTCTAATAGCAGGTTTTAAATCAATAACATCACCTTGAATACGATGTACTTCCTCTTCCTCATACTGATCATAATCAGCTTCATTTAGAAGATACGTTTCAATCGTTTGAATGTCAACTGGTAAATCAACATCCACAAGGGTTCTTGAGCAAGGTAATACTAACTTCCCTTCTATATGGAGATGGAAAGTGACGCGGTTTGAACCGATATCTGCCTTTCCGGACACTCGAATAGGTGAGACTTCTATAATTTGGGGATCGATTTCTTTCAATTCATCCAAATTAATCGTTTCGTCAATGGAAAGTCCCTTGTCTCTAAATTTTTGTAATTGTATTATTGACCATTTCAATGTAATCACCTCAAGGCAACAAAGGTAATTATAGCTTTCATAATACCGTTTGTCAATATTTTTTCTTTACACTCTTAACAACCATAGTGTTGTAATTATAACGTTTAAATATAAGGACTTTCAAATATTTTATAATATTAGTTATGATTATGTTATAAAAGGAGAGAATCTAATTTATTTCCTTATATAATAATTTATATAGGAGATGATTTTGACTTAGAAAGGATGGGGAAAACTTCATGAAAGCAACAGGAGTAGTAGTAGAGTACAATCCCTTTCATAATGGGCATTTACATCATTTAAGGGAAACGAGAATAGCATCTGGTGCTGATGTAGTGGTTGCGGTTATGAGTGGGTATTTCCTGCAGCGTGGAGAGCCTGCGCTAGTCTCTAAATGGGCCCGAACCCGTATGGCTTTAGAAGCAGGGGTTGACGTCGTGATTGAACTTCCCTATTGTTTTGCCACTCAGCATGCTGAAATTTTTTCGAGGGGAGCCATTTCACTCCTTGATTCCATAGGCTGTGAGAGTTTTTGTTTCGGCAGCGAGGATGGGGATATTGATACTTTCGAGAAAACGGTTCTATTCATTGAAGCAAACCGGGAGCGATACAATACATATATAAGCAGGTTTATCCAGGATGGCATGAGTTATCCTTCCGCTCTTGCTAAAGCTTTTCAAACATTAGGGAACGGAGACTCCGTTATCGATTTAAGTAAGCCGAATAATATTCTGGGGTTTCATTATTTGGAAGCGAGAAACCAGATCCAATCAACACTAAAAGCATACACCATTACAAGGGAAGCTGCCGGGTACCATGATCAACACTTCTCTTCTCCTTCCATTGCAAGTGCAACAAGCATAAGGAAAAGTATATTCAGCAGCGAGGGGGATCATAAGATTGATTCTTATCTCCCGTCGACATCCGTTGATCAGTTAACTCATTACCAACTAGAGTATGGGGGATTCCATCGCTGGGAAGATTATTGGACGATTTTGCAGTATAAGCTTCTTTCGTCGTCCAAAGAGGAAATAAAGGATATTTATGAAATAGAAGAAGGGATAGAAAATCGGATGATGGAGTGTGTTAAAGCCTCGACTTCGTTTGAAGAATTCATGACGAAGCTTAAAACAAAGCGCTATACATGGACACGCCTTCAACGAATGCTCCTTCACATTTTAACGAATACTCGCAAGGAAGAGATGCGTTCCAGACACATCTCTCCAAGCTATATCCGCCTGCTTGGAATGAATAAGATGGGGAGGGAATTTCTCCATTCTAAGAAAAAAGAAATGCCCTTGCCTTTGATCAGTAAGCTTTCAAGTGCTAATCAAAGCGATATAGAATTAGATGTCAGAGCAGCTGAAATATTTTCATTAGGATTAAAAAATGCGGAAGCCCGAAAAAAATTGCTTCATCAGGAATGGTCCCAACCGCCTGTGATGATATAAAAATAGTCAAAGAGGCTGACCTAAGACAGCCTCTTTGACTATTTTGCTATTGTTTGTAAAAATGCTAATGCTTCATCAAAGGTTTTTACAGGTATTACTTTCATATCCGTACCAATGTCTTCAGCGGTTCTTTTGGCAGCAGTATAGTTCGATTCAAGTTCAGGATACTTTTCCTTCATTTCTTTTGTAACGTTTTCATGTGGAGCAAGGAAATATTCTGCACCTGCTTTGTCAGCAGCAATGACCTTCTGCTCTATACCGCCAATGCGTCCAACTTCCCCGTTTTCGGAAATCGTCCCGGTCCCTGCAATAGAATGACCCTTCGTAATGTCATCCTTCGTTAGTTGATTATAAATCTCCAAGCTAAACATCAATCCTGCGGAAGGGCCACCAATCTCTTCAGTATCCAGTTCCACCGGAGGGTCGGTTTTGATTTCTTTATCGTCACTTAGCGTAATCCCAAGACCAACTTTATCGGGCATATCAGGGAAAGCCTCCAAGGAAATCGTTTCCACCATTTCTTCCTTATCTCGAACGTAGGTAACCTTCACACTATCCCCACTTTTTTTCTTGCTCACATATTCAATGAACTCCTCTGAGGATTGAAATGTATTCCCATCAACGGCTGTAATACGATCACCAGGCATTAAGACTTCTTCTGCCGGCATAGATGGGTAAATATTTAAGACATATATACCTTTATAGGAGTATTCATAAGGTTTACCCGCTTTTTTAAATGCCACTTCAATGGCATGGTTTTGAGAGTCTGCCATCAGGTGCAGTTGACGAAGATTATACTCCTCGTCACTTTCATGAGGGCTTCTAATTTCCTCAACCGGAAAGATATATTCGTATTTTTTTAAGCTTGCCATAAGATAGGCATAGATATTTGCTCTTCCCATCCTGACGGTTGTAAGCATTAATTCACCTTCGTCCTCATAGCCATTCTTAACTTCTACGATTGGATCCAGTTCATGGGCTCCCCCCGGCTTCGTTACATAAAAGGGAAGATAATAAAAGGATGTAGCAACCATGATAATGGTCATGATGACTAAGGTTCTGATTAATGTTTTCGTTTTCATGCTCTTTACTCCTTCCAATTATCTAAAGCTTTCTGAATAGAAGGAATAACCTTCTTCGCCTCTTCCTCCCCCATATCGATAATTTCATCAATATTCTTAAAGGCTCTGGTGCTATACATTTGTACATGGGGCCTGATCATAAAGTCAGAAGCAAATTCACGATGTGCGACGATTTCTAATTGAAGGATATCGATGCTTTGCATAATCACATCATAAATCGTTGTGATTTCAGCATTCCTTTTCACATTTGATACATCGACTCCGATGACAATGTCAGCCCCCATCTCTTTAACAACCGAAACTGGTACCCGGTCAATGACTCCTCCATCCACGAGTAAGCGGCCGTTTATTCTTTCAGGTACAAATATACCCGGGATCGCAATACTTGCCCGGACCGCACTTGAGATAGGGCCGGTCGTAAACACCACTTTTTCACCATTTGTAATATCTGTGGCAACGACGCTTATGGGGATTTTTAACTCTTCAATATTTTTATTATGTGTAAAAAGCTGAATGAATTCTTTTATCCTTTTACCCGAAATAAAGCCCATCTTCGGAACGGTAAAGTCTAAATAGTACTTTCTTCTGAAGGTGGTGGAAAGCTTGTAGAGGTCTTCCATCTTATGCCCTACCCCATAAAAGCAGCCCACAAGAGCACCCATACTGCTACCTGCAATCATATCTATAGGTATCTTTGCATCATCAAATGCCTTTAAAACCCCTAAATGTGCAAATCCTCTTGCCCCACCCGAGCCGAGGGCTAATCCAATTTTGGGTCTGTCCATGCCCTTCCCCCTTTTGCCGAGTTATCGGTACATTTCATCATATGGTCTATTTCAATTATGTATGAGTATATTGAATAATATGAGGACAAGTTGAATTAATCCCATTTTATCATTCTTTTCCCATTTCACAAGGAATTGATATAGAAGGAACTTATTTCATAAGAGGGGGAAGTCCGGTTGTTCAAATCGAAAATCAAAACCCTGGCTTTATCCATGAGTGTGACTATATTTGCCGCATCTCTCATCGTAATGCCGGGAGAATCTCTTGAGGCCTCCATACGGGGATTAGATATGTGGTGGGAGATTGTATTTCCCTCGTTATTGCCATTTTTCATCGTGTCTGAAATGTTGATTGGATTTGGTGTAGTCAGATTTATCGGGGTCATGCTGGAACCTTTGATGCGGCCATTATTCCGGGTCCCCGGGGTCGGAGGGTTTGTGTGGGCAATGGGAATGGCATCAGGATTTCCATCTGGAGCCAAACTGACGGCCCGTCTGAGACAGGAAGAACAAATCACGAAATTGGAAGCGGAACGCCTTGTTTCCTTCACGAACTCTTCCAATCCTTTATTCATATTTGGTGCTGTGTCGGTTGGGTTCTTCCAGAACGCTACCCTCGGAATTGTTTTAGCTGCCGCTCATTATATTGGAAACATCTGTGTAGGTGTCGTCATGAGATTCTATGGTGGAAAAGATAAGGAAGAATTGAGAAATCGGTCATCCGGGAAAAAAGGCTTTATCATCCGGGAAGCATTTTCTGCTCTTCATCGCACAAGACTCCAAGATAAGCGCCCTATCGGGAAGCTCTTGGGAGATGCTGTCACCTCTTCCATTCAAACATTACTGATGATCGGTGGTTTCATTATCCTATTTTCAGTCATTAATAAAATGCTTTATCATCTGCATATTACAACCTTTGTTGCAGAAGGGTTGTCAACTCTATTTATTCTGCTCCGATTGCCAGAGCAATTAAGCATTCCTTTTATTTCAGGCTTGTTTGAGATCACGTTAGGCGGGAAGCTGACAAGTGGAGTTAATGAAGCTACTCTGCTTCAGCAAGCCATTATTACAAGTTTTATATTGGGGTTCAGCGGGTTCAGTGTCCAAGCACAAGTTGCGAGCATATTGGCAGAAACCGATATTCGGTTCAAGCCCTTCTTCTATGCCCGATTTATTCACGGTATAGCCGCTTCCATCACGACAATCATCATCTGGAAACCGATATACGAGAGATTTTCCGATGAGCAGCTCTCCAATGCCATACCTGTATTCGCCATGAAAAATAATGCATTCTGGACGGAAATGCTGTATTGGTTTAAGACAGCAGGTCCAGTGATCACGATATTCAGTTTGATTCTCTATATCGTATTATATGTAAGAAGACAAGCTTAAAAATATAGAATGGGTTGATCCATTGCCTACGACAATATACTTCTCACAAAATGAGAAATGGAATGTCTGCACTCTCGGATCAACCCTTTATTCATTATTGGGGCTTATTTAATTCACTATATTTTACCTTTAACGATTCTTCCACTCGTTTCGGCACTAATTCAGAAATGTTGCCTCCATACTTAGCCACTTCTTTTACTATACTCGAGCTCAAGAAAGAATATTGATTATTCGTCATAATGAAGAACGTCTCGATATCATCTTCTAAAACCCTGTTCATTGACGTAATCTGCATTTCATATTCAAAGTCTGATACCGCACGCAACCCTCTAATGATTGCTTTCGCATTTACTTTTTTTGCGTAATCAACTAAGAGTCCTTGAAAAGAGTCAACAACTACATTAGGAATGTCCCCGGTAACCTCACGAATCAATTCAATTCTTTCCTCTACCGAGAATAGTGGTTTTTTAGAAGAGTTATTTAAGACCACCACATAAATTTGATCAAAAACTTTCGCACCCCGCGTAATAATATCTAAATGTCCATATGTAATGGGATCAAAACTACCCGGACAAACTGCAATGCTCGTCATTATAATACCCCCTGGCTATTTATCGTTTCTTCCTTCAGTCACCTTGAAAAAATGGAAATCCTTATGATTCCATACGTTTCTTCCCTTACTTTCTCCAAGCTCCCGGCACTATCTCCCAATGTAATATCCGAACCATGTTCACACATGACGTAACCGCTTTCATTTAGAAGGTTGTGCTCGTCGATGAATTCCAGGAGTTGTTGAAGTTTCTGCTGTTTATAAGGAGGATCCAGAAAGATATAATCAAAGGTTATCTCCCTTTTTAAGATTGCCTTTAACGCCCTCATTGCTTCGTTCCTGTACACTTCGCTTTTCTCCGCCAGGTCACAATCCTGGAGGTTTGCCTTAATGGTTTGAAATGCTTTTGCATCACGGTCCACGAAAATCACAGAATGGAGTCCACGACTCAGGGCTTCTATTCCGAGTCCGCCGCTTCCTGCAAATAAATCCAATCCTGTACCCCCTTCAAAATAGGGTCCTAACATATTAAATATAGACTCTTTCACCTTATCTGTTGTCGGCCGTGTCCCACTGCCTGGAACAGCTTTCAACGGTCTACCTTTTAACGTACCTGATATTACTCTCATAATCATCCACCATATATGTATTTTTTCTTCACTATCCTATCATATCTCGACAGATATCGCTACATACTGAAATTGTTCCAAAACATGTATAAAATCATTTTGATAGGTGATAATGGAAGTAACAGCATCCTAACTGATGTTGTTGCCAACCGCGGAGAAGACTTACGATTCCCCATAAGTTCTTCCTCCGGTTTCTCCTCTCCCTTTGCCTTCTTTCCAGAAATGGATATAGAAGGACCCTGCAGAAAGTTCTGCAGGGCTTTTTACGTTCATTCATCTGCTCTAGTGGAAACTTCCTTATTCATCACATCTACCTTGAACAATTTCTCGAACCAGTGTACATCCATATAAATGGAACCCCCAACCGTTTTGATGGGATTCGTTAATAGGCCGTAATTTTCTTCATTATAAATAAAATAATCTTCATTCACATAAAACCTGAATGTATTTCCATTTAAAGATGTAAAGAACACGTTTGGCTTTATCTCATTAATGTCCAGCCCCAAAGCCTTTACTGCTTGTGGAAATTCAATAAGTTCTTTCTGTCTATAAGAAATGTAGGAAAGGTTATGTGTTTTTTTGTTGATGAGTACAGGCTCATCGCTTTTAAGAATCATGGGGACATTCTCTTTACCTTTTGCACTTTCAGTAAAAAATGTAGAGTCAAAGCCTGTAACTTTTTCTAAAATCACATCTAATTTTGTTGCATCAACCGATTTGGTCTTGTCCTCTTCCATCTTCCGTTTAAATGTATCCAATTGGGAAGAGGTCAGCCCTTCCATTACTTCTTTATAAGCCCATGCAGATTTTGACGTGTGCGGTTGATTTTTTAATAGGATGCTAACGATGAATTCTTTAAGCCAAGCTTGTTCATCAGTGGAAAAATACTGTTGATACAGTAGGCTCCCTTTTAGTTCATTTAGCATTTCCTTTTCAGCTGTGTTCCTTACAATCAAATACGGAGATACATAGGGCTCTATTTTGTCCGTGATGATGACGGTCACAAATCCTTCAAAGGAGCCTGGTTGGATTGGCCTAGCCCCTTTTATATCGGTCCTATCGTACAACATTCTCACTGTAGATGAAGCTTTCTCCACCAACGGATCATCCGTCCAATATAAAGCTGAAGGCTCACCCCGACCAATGAAAGAATAATAATCGATATAATTCTTTTTTTTATGGCTGGAAGTTTTATATCCTGCTACCCATTTTCCAGCCCTCAAACTCTTTTCTGTTATGTGAATATCTGTATTTAACGTTTCGATAGAAGATAGTACAGGGTGCCAATCTTTCACTAACATACTCTCTTTAGTCGGATGCTCGAATGTATAGGTAATCGTGATCTCCTTAAGGTCTTTATAGAGATTATTTAATTGGAATTCTCCATTTTCTTTTGTTAAACACTTATCCCCTCTGTCATTTACACATGAAAAACCGCTGGCATCCTTTGGCCATTGAATGGTCATTTGTTTAGGGATTGTTGATAAGAAATGAATGGTTTGTGTCACAAAAAATGTGTTTTCTTCATGTGTGATGGAATAAGATTGATTTACCTTTACAGCCCCAGGCTCTTCCGCACTTTCTGTTGTGAATCCCATCCATTGAAAGAAAAGAATGCTGGCACTGATCAATATCATAGGTAGACCAAATGTAAATAGGGTGCATTTCATACTTTACTCCTTAACTCCGTCTGTTACTTAAAGAATAGCAGATTACCGCTGCTATTGGTGGAATATTTTTAGATTATTTCCAATCATTCAACCAAAATCCAGATCTTTACTGTCTGCTGGAAAGGAAGCTTGGTATAAATGATCTGCAAGCATTTGATCCCATTCACTTTTATCCAGCAATCCATTACTTATAAGAGTTTCTTGTAAATCTTGAAGAGTAAAGTTTTGCCATTCATCCTCCTGTGCCAGAGATAGGATGCCGTGAACCGCCAGTGTAGACAATATTGCCGTCACGAGAAAAGAATCACTGTTCAATAATTCAATTTCTTTCGTTTCATGTCTTCCCCCAACAACATACAAACATGATAATCCCAGAACGATAAATAGAAATAACCATACCATCACGATCACCCCTATAAGTTATTTTGAATCTTTACTTATCATTATATGTTTGAAATAATAAGGAATTGATAAACTCGGTAAGAAAAGGAGATTGAATGAATGATTCAACGTTTTATTGAATTAGGAGAAGGATATTCAGATATTTATGAACTAATGGAGCTTGCTAAAGCAAATAAAGAACGATTACAGCATATGATGGCATTTCATACTATTGTTAATAACCGGGCCGTATCATCCATGGCTCTTGTGATGAAACCTACAGAACAAGGGAAATTCCAAGCCATTTATGTTTGCCGGGAAGGAATCCCCAATCCGAATATCGCACCAAACCAGCGCTACTCCCTTTTTGAAGAGACGGCTAAGGAATTAGACAGGGTCATCATCCAAATGGATGTGAAACCCTCCACTCTCTATCCGGAAAAAGCATTGTATTATCAGCATCTGATCGCGATCCTGAGATTAAATCATTATATTCTGCCTTTACAATAAAGGATGTTAATCGTGCAGCTTTTTGAAACGGTGGTGTATCACCCTAAGAAAAAAGCTGCCAAAACAACACTCTTTGGCAGCAAACATTAGAATCCCATTTTGTAATCATATTCCTTCGCCTTATCCGGTCGGGAATTTTCAAAAACAGACTTAATAAATGGCTTATGCGAAGGATCTACCTTTTTCACGTAGGAATAGGTAGCTATTCTTTCCATTACTGTGTCGATTTCATCCTGATTACAATAAAGTACAACATATTTCATTTTCTTCGAAACATAGTGAACATTCCCAAATCGCCTCAGGGACTTGGCATGCTTCAAACTATGTAACCAAACAACTAAACCTTGTCTCTCTGTTAACATATAGTTTCCCCTCTAGGAATCACTTTTTTATAAGTCTAGCATAATAATGTGACGGTAAGCAATACGTAATGGTGCGAACTTTCATTAAACAGAACGTGCAGTGAATACTACATAATAAAGTAGAGAACGGAGGGTCACAATGGATTTGAATATGATTTGGGACTTTTTTATCGATCACCTTCGACAAGAGGACGGGATTGAAGATGCGCATGTGAAGTGGAGTGCAGGCATTCCGTTTATCTATATAAGATCCAATAACGAGAAAACTGACATCGAGTACTCCATTAAAAAATGGTCAGCTAGGGCGATGCGGGGCAAGAGACTGCATTCTGATACGATTTATTTCAGGGAGGAAAAATCATTGTATGTATATCGGCACAGGTTCTATGTCCCCCAGGAAAAAATGTTTTGCTGTGGGAACCTCTGCGTGGATTGTGTTCGGTTAAGACAGTAAGGAAAAAGGATGAATCTCCACAAAATGAAAAGAAGAGCAGGCACATCGTCCGCTCTTCTTTTCATATGATTAGGCTGAACAACCGCAGCTTCCGCCAGAACCGCAGCCTCCCCCGCATGATCCTCCGCTTGAGAAAAAAGGATTCCCTGAAGGGACCTTTACATTTTTAGACACGGAATGTCCGATTAGCAGGCTCACTTGATCAAGCAGATCTTGAAGCTCGTTTTCCATTCTTCTGAACTCCGCTACATTCTCATCAAGGTCCATTTCCCTTTTCACTTCACGGATTTCTTTCATGATGGTTTTGTAGTCCGGGTGGTAACGTCCGAAGCGTTGAACTTCTTCGTAACTTTCTTTCATTCGTGAAAAGGTTTGTACTTTTCGTTGAGTTTCAGAATTGTTGCGAAGTTTATATAAAGACTTACGATAATTTTCTGCCACATCAGATTCTAAAATCCACTGAGATAATTCGTCAGCTGAATCCAAGATTTCCATTCTTTCTATAGTAGCAAGCATAACGCTCACCTCCGTAACGTTATTTTAACACGTTTCACGTGAGGAAGCGAATATGCAAAATGAATTTTTTGGAGTGACCCCATTTTTTTCAAATGCTGTATCACCCCAAAGAAAATACCGCCGTAAATATTTTACGACGGACTTAAAGACCAATGCTTATTGGATCGTCACATAAAACTGCTTTTTCATCCCTAACGGCTTGTTATTCGTTCCTACTATTTCAACGTTGAGAAGATGCACACCTTTTGGTAATCCTTTTACAACAAAGGCGGCTGTATGATACTCCTTATACAAATTGCCGGTATTTGAACGAACGACGATTTTTCCTTTTTTCGCTCCCTTTTTTTCTGACGTGAATGTTATATTTGGAACGATACATTCAATATACACTTGACTTCCTTGTACCATATGTTTGATGGAAAGAGGTTTTTCCTCAGACTTCGCAGCTTCAACTTTTTTTGTAAACGCAAAGCTTTCCGGTTCAGGCATTTTTTCCTTACAGCCGCTTAAAAACATTAGTAACGCAATGGATAGAAAAATGATTTTCTTCATCGTGTACACCACTCCTTACTAATAGCCTTGCCCAACCGTTTCGCTTTTTACTCAACATTTTTATGGGCATTCACAAAAAAATAGTGCCTCAACTATCGGCACTATTCATTGATTGGAACATACTGATCATCATGGAGGCCATTTGGACCCCGTTTGAGAATTTTTGTACTCGATGAGGAATCGTTTTTTGAAAATGGTTAATTGACGCAATTTCGAATTTCTCTAATTCATTGGGATTTCGAGAAAGTGCACGATACCACTGTGGCTGGTCTCTTAAAAATAATTTCAGATCTTCTTTGGCATAAATATATTCGATAATGTCTGCTCGCATCTTTAGTCACCCTCCTAATCTTTCCGGAATGAAAATGGATGGGAGGGTTTGGATGGTGTTTCAGTTTTGGTTGCTGTCCCTGATCCTCTATTATTATTTGACTGAAATTGACTAAGTACTCCTTGCACTGCTCCCAAGGCTTCACTTAAGCTGTTAATATGTTGCTGCAATTGATTAGCGTCCATTTTTTTCACCATATCTCCAACCTGATCCATCCAGCCGTTTTTACTTCCTTGGTTGGTTGGGCTAGATTCTTTCGCAATTTCGTCTTTATACTTATCCCACCTTGTATCATCTTCCCCCAGTAAGTACCAGTCTTCAAAGAGATCCTGCCAATTGGCATCACCATTCCGGACATCTTTCACAATTTTCGGATGCTTTCTCACAAATCCTTTAAACTCTTTTACTTTAGGGTGTAGTGATTTACCCATTTTATGAACACCTCCATTACAGGCATCTACCTACTACACTTTATGAAGGATTCAAAAGAATGGTGATACATTCCTTTTTGTAGTAATATTTACATGTATATAAACGTTGATTTTACAGTTTCCAATGAATTCTTTGGCTGTGAATAAAGAAAAGGATGTATGAAGATGAAAGAACAGGTACAAAAGTTGTTAGATGAATGTCTTACAGGAGCATCGGATGAGGATCTTCTAATCCTGAAACAGCTTCTCGAAGGAGTTAAACGGAAGAAAGACAATGAGAATGGATCAATCATAGGCGGAATATTCGCCATGGACCGCGAAGTGAAAGACGGGAATTTCGAAATAAGTATTCCGATCACGCCCGTTACACATAACTCACTCCAGATCGTTCATGGCGGAGTAACCGCTACATTAGTGGACTCCGCCATGGGCACATTAGCCAACATGATGCTGCCTGAAGGATATGGAGCTGTAACGACAAATTTGAACGTACACTATTTGGCACCAGGTATAGGAGATCGTTTAACTGCTCATGCTACTGTCGTTCATCAGGGAAGTAAGACAATAGTAGTGGACGGGAAAGTTGTCAGTTCAGACGGCAAGATTGTTGCTCATTCTACAGGCTCGTTTTTTATTTTCAAAAAGAAACGATAGACTTTTTCAATAAGAAAAGGTTGATCCCCCAACAGTCTAGGGAATCAACCTTTTTATTCTTTGTCTTCAAATTTCTCTATAAAGTTTTGTGTATAGTACCTTTTATATACACCTACACCAAGATGGGTGAATTGTTGTTCCAGTAGAATCTTTCGATGGCCTTCCGAATTCAGCCAGCCATGAACGGCTTCTGGAGCGTCCGTGTATTGGGAAGCGATGTTTTCCCCTGCAGTCTTGAACATTACATTTTCACTTTCCAGACGCTCGGAAAGGTTTCCGAAGGTTGGTGAATCATGTGAAAAGTAATCTTCTTCGTACATTTCTTGACTATGCCCTCTTGCTACCATTGCCGTTTCTTCATCCCATTTTAGTATATCTGCTTCGAATTGATGTCTGATCACATTTGTAATATCAAAGATTTGTTGTTCGCTTGCACTATTCACTTTATCCCATTGGTCCTCACTTGGCTCTGGTTCTTTCGCTAATTCCCCTCGATACATCATTTCATATGGATGCATCTCGATCAAAGTTTGACTATCAAGAAAGCGGATACTCGTAAGCCTTCCAGTGAATTTGTCCAGATAAAGCTGGGCATAAATATCTCCAAGGGTTACGAGAAGCCGGGTATTCAGGTCTTCTTCATTTAATTCAAACTGATAAGCACCTGATTCGTCATTTACAACGATTTCAGAATCCACAATGGTAAAGCGGTAAATGTCTTCTAAACGTTGTCCCAATTTATAAGGGGCCACATCCACCTGATTCCCAATGGCAAACAACGTAACGACTTTTTGATTAGTGACGCCCATTTGTATGTACTGTTTATTCGATATCGGGTAGATCCACCAGTCATACCCGTAAGAGCTTGGTTCAACCCGCTCTGGTTCTCCAAAAGCTTCAGTTACCTTTTTGGTATCTTTTCCAATCCAAGTGGATAAACCTGATGCAGGTCGTTCCCCTGGAGATTCGATTGATTGATTTAATTGGTTTTCGTTGTCTTCTTTAAGAGTTTGGGTTTCTGGTCCTTTAAGAGGCTCATTTTCTTGTTTTTGACCTTGATAAATACCAATAAATAAAATAATGACAAGAATGATCAAAATACGCAAAACGGTTCTCAGAAATTTCCCTCCTCTCTACTTTCTCTATCAGGATATGCCACAAATACTAGAATTATTATACCATTGTTTATGTTTCTAGAACTTCAGTCTAGTATAAAGGATAGCATATTTCCATCCCTTCTAAAACAAATGAATCTCAGGTGGGGAAAGGTTTCTAATACACAAAAAAGAGATGATCCTGTATGGACCATCCCCCCAGTGTTTAAAACGGTTTATTTTTGAAGTTTGATTCTGATATATTTTCCAACGCAACGTAGGCCTGTCTGCCCAGAGACTCCCTTATAGCAAAATCACCTAAAGAGATCATACCGATCAATCGATCTCCCTCCACCACCGGGAGTCTTCGTATCTGATGCTCAGCCATGATTTGTGCCGCTTCTTGTGCTTCGGTGTCAGGTCCTACCGTTATTAAGTGTTTACTCATGATATCTTCTACTTTTGAAGAAGCAGGATGTTTTTCAGCAATACAGCGGAGGACGATATCCCTGTCTGTCATCATTCCCACAATCTTTTCACCATCCACGATGGGAATGGATCCTACATTGTGTTCCTTCATTTTCAAGGCAACCTCATACACATTGTCCAGTAACGAACAAGTTTCAATATCATTTGTCATCATGTCCCTGATTATTGTCATTTGGACCCTCCTCATACGTTCCGAATTACTTCCTATATTTTTCTCATTCTCCTGCAGGATATTCATTTTTTTAAAAATGACAAATTCAAATGATTGAAGACATTGCAAGATAAAGGTTTTTCCACTATTATTAAGAATGAGAAATACCGCATTTAGTATCATTGTACTTACACCGATATAAATGCTTCTACCATACGAAAAGCATAAGGGCTCGAAAGTCCTCATGCCGGACAATATAGGAGGGAATTTTTATGCGTTTTGAAGGAACTGAATTTGAAAGCTTAAAAGTGGACTTGAACCGATTAGACGAGATCATGGAATCTCACGGACTTGTTCGTGCAGGTCAATGGGATTATGAAAGAGTGACGTACGATCGTAAATTTGAAATAAGAGAAGGTATTTTCTATTTACGAATCCAAGGTCTTGCTGTTGAGGGGGATATCGGAAAGCATGACGCCGTTATTCAACTAATGACTCCATTATTAGGAAAACATTACTATCCACACGGTATAGAATACGGTGAAGGGGAAGAATTCCCTAAACATCTGGTCACTTCTTGTGAAAAACTTATTGCAGATGTCAAAAAAGAAGCAACAAACTTTGCCTGGTAATATCAGTTTTGAAAGACTGTCTTTCTTCGGACAGTCTTTTCTGTATTATCCATTCAGGATTAATCCAAACTCCACTATGGGCCCTATTCTATATACGCTTGGACTCTAATATAAATAGATGTAAAACCTTCGAATTTCACTTTCTTCCTACTGTTCATTCTTCTCATTCTCTCATATAATGATAGTATTAGGTTTCTGTTAGAAAGGGGTACACCATTGTCCAAGTTTTTCACGAAAAAAGTTTTAATGATCACACTTATCATCTTAATACTAGCTATAGTTGCTTTTTTTATATTACCTGTTTCAGTCCCCTTGATTACTGCGATTATAACAGCACTTTTCCTGGAGCCTGCCGTTAGCTTTATACAAAATCGTTTCTCTGCAAAACGTCGGATGGCGGTACTTTCTGTTTTCATTCTGTTCCTGCTTCTAATAAGCGTATCTTCGTTCTTCGTTACTACAAAAGTCGTTGGTGAAGGTATCAAACTGATAGAAGATGCCCCGAAGTATGTAAACCAATTAAGCGATATTTGGCTTGATTATGAGGATCGATTGTTGAATGCGACTGAGGATCTTCCTGATGAACTAGTGAGAAGCTTCAGTGAAGATGTACAAAACTTCTTAAATAGCGGAAAGACGAAGATTCTTAACTCTGTCAATATTGAAAAGATAAGTGTGTTTTTATCTTATATTCCCAATTACTTAGTGAGTTTTCTCGTTTACTTAATTGCTCTCTTTCTTTTCATGTTGGACTTACCCCGAATGAAGAGATCCATCTATGGGCACCTGACAGAAAAAACAGCAGAGAAAGTGACGTTTATGACTTCCCGACTCACCTATGTTATATTTGGATTCTTTAAAGCGCAATTCCTGGTGAGTATTATCATCTTTGTCGTTTCCTTAATTGGACTTTTATTCATTGCTCCAGAAGTTGCGATCGTGATGTCGATTATCATATGGGTGATTGATTTTATTCCTTTGATAGGATCCATCGTCGTTTTGGCACCATGGTCTATTTTCCATCTGCTGACAGGAAATATCGCATTAGGAACTCAACTAGCAGTATTGGCAGCCATTCTTCTTATCATACGAAGAACGGTTGAGCCTAAAGTTATGGGAACCCATATTGGTTTATCCCCGCTTGCTACATTAATCGCCATGTACCTAGGCCTAAAACTCTTTGGTGTACTGGGCTTTATTATCGGACCGCTCATCCTTATCGTGTTTAATTCGGCTAAAGAGGCTGGTATTATAAAAACAAATTTCAAGTTATGAAAAAAGACCAATTCCCATACACCTGGGAATTGGTCTTTTATACTTTACTTTCTCTTAAAAGAAATCGTAAAAGAATGGATGATTCCCCTGGGACAAGGATTGGAGCTTATGAAAATCCCCCTTTCCAGCCTGAAGTCTTCCCATTTGGAGCAATTCCTCAGGGGTATGCACTCCAAAGATTAATGCTGTGAAATCTTTGATGTCCAGCGATATCGGTGCCTCAATCTTTTCACCAACCACCACTTCATTTTTATTAAGAACAAAAGTGTTGTTATTCCAAGCCGCTGTCGAATCAGCAATGGAGAATTCAAGTTGATACGGAAAATCGATCTCTTTTACATATCTCTTCAAGAAGGTTTCTACATCGACGATTCTTGCCATGAAGTATGGGTGCTTCTCCACTTTCATTCTTGGGTCCTTCAACATATATGGTAACACTTCACAGGGGTTCAATATTAGTTCAGCTTCCTTCACCATTGAGTCATGCTGACAAATGAAGTTCCATAAACTAATTCTTGCATCACTTGTAAGGGGAACAAACTCTTCAACCTTCATCTTCTCCTTTTTCACTTCATATGTAAGGTAACCGGTTGCATCACCCACATCGTTATAATAAATCGCTATCCACAGATCGGTGATGCTCCTTTCCCTCCACCATTTCTTTGTACGTACCAGCATCCCATTATGCTGCTCCGCATAGCGATCATAAATCGATTCCAATTCATTAGGATATGTATCCTTTTTAAATCTCCTAATTTGTCCATTGTAAGGCTTTAATGGTACAAGATCCTTCTTCTCAAGCTGTACCTTGTGGAAAGATGCGAATACCTCCCATCCAAATTTCCGATAAAAATCAATAGAAAATGGATGGAGCATGGATAGAACTGTGCCATCTTCCTTCATCTTCTGTAATGAATGATTCATTAATTGACGCACATACCCTCTTCTTCTGAACTCCGGATAGGTAGCGACTCCGGCAATACCTCCCATCGGATACACATGTTTACCCAGCTGTACATGGAGCGGGATCAAATGAAGCTTCGCAGCTAAGTTTTCTTCTTCATATATTCCATACACAGTATGTTCTTTAGTCTGTTGAAAGCGTCTCTCTCTGTCTTCACTTGGTACTGAATATTGAAAAGCATATTCGGATAACTGTAAGGATTCTTCAAACTGACCGTGGTTTAATTTTGTAATCATTATATCTGCTCCCTTCTACTATTCCTACATTCGACGGGACTTCTGCCATTCCCTTTAGTTCTCTCAAAGATAGTTGTTTTTAACAACAGGACTGCTTAAGCTCTGTCTATTAGTATGTGCTTGATGGTGAGGGGAACTCCTTCGCTTGCAGCTAGCGTTCGGCCGAGCCTCCTCAGCTTAGCCGAACGGGGTCTCGGCACGACCGTACTTCCGCAGGAGTCTACGCAATTCCCCTCACCATCTTTAAAAGTTTTTTCGTGACAGAGCTAAAGGTATTAAAAAACAAACTAATTAGAAGAAAGAATTCTTCTTTAATAGGACATTAATTCTACTCACCTCAAAAATTGTTTGCTAAAAGCTTTTGATTTTATTTATTTCTTTTAAGAATAAATGCTTAGAAAGTTGATTCTCGCTGCAGGATGATCGACTCCTGCGGGAATAGCTGGACAGTACGAAAAGCGGAGGGGCTTTGCCCAGGGGCGACAAGCATAAGACGAGTCTGCCGGAAAGGCGCTCTTTGCCTTTTTGGCAGACTTGGCTTATGACCTCGAGCCCCTAAGCCCCGTAGCTGGACAGGTGAGACCCCGGAGGCGCAGCCGAGGAGGCTCACCGCCAGCCACGCGGAAAGCGACCATCCTGTAGCGGAAATCAACTACTACTATCTTCTCTGAGATAGTCACAAGCCTTTAGGAAAGAGCCTAATCAAAAGAAAAAACCTATTATGTGATTCTTCACATAATAGGTTTTCTTTAATATCCGAGTATGGCCCGAAAGACCGAGGTTGTTTCTCCGCCTTTATAGAATACATAAAGGAGCAGATACACAGCGACTCCTGTGATAGCCGTAAAGAACCAGATAAAACTCGTAATCGGTCCCAGCTTACGGTGCCTCGCTAAACGATCTTTGTAGCCCGTCCACAAGCTCATCAGGCCAAATACTGCCCCGGTTGTGGCCAAAGTTATATGGAATACAAGAAAAATCGTATAATAAATCTTGATGCTATCGGGACCCCCAAAGGACGTGTTCCCAACAAAGATCGTTCTGCTCATATAAATGATGAAAAAGATAAGCGCAAAAATACCTGCAAGAGTCATGGTTTTCTGATGTTGCTCAATCCTTCTCTGTTTAATCTGCCACCAGCCAATCGCAACTGTGATTGCACTTAACACGATGAAGGTGGTACTAATGGTAGGTAAAATAGGTAAACCCATCTCTGTTCCTCTCTTTTCTAAAGATAATATGCTATGTAATCAGAGGAATGACATTCATCATCCCTTCATACATTACTGTTCTGTCAATTTAGGATCAACGGGATCATAGGAGAGTTTTTCTTGTTTCTCCTGATCTTTGCGATACCATTGAAAAAACAGGTTGAACAGCATAACTCCAAATACAATTTCTTGAACAATCTTCATGATCACTCCGCCGAGCTGTTGATCGTTTTGTGTAGACATATCAGTAAATAACTCCGGCCCAGTCAGCGTCAATCCTTCCAGAGTGTTCACAGGTACGCATAGTGCCAACGCTTTAAGAAACTCCTGTGGATCATAGTAAGGGGCATATAAAGGATTCTCGGCAAAAATGATCAAACCGCATGCAGGAGTCAATAACACTGCACTCCCAAGAATATATCCAATCCGCTTGAGCCCGCTTAAGTCAATATCGTCATCCACTGGATTTAGTAACGGCCACCACATAAATAAAGATAATAAGAATAGGATAACGGTTGCCAAACCGTGAAGAGTGGCATCAGTTCGGACATTATCAAACACTAAAGGGATATGATAAATCGAAAAGATGATATTGAAAGATAATAAAGAGATCAATGGTTTTGTCATAAACTTAAATACTTGCTTAACCACCGGTAAATCAACTGCAGCTTTCCAGACCCATTTAGGAATTCCCAATACGAGTAGTGGAGTGACCACTAAATATAGTAACGCCATTTGTGCCATGTGAGCAGAAAATAAAATTGTGCTCATGATTTCTACCGGCGAACCCTTAATTGCATATAGTAGAACCATCGCTAGAATAAAATAAGAAGCTTCTTTGCTGGTCAATTTTTCACTTTCTTTAAAACTGTCTCTCCATTTGACAGTGATCAAGAAATATACGACCGTTATAAATACTAAAGCCAATATAAAAAACGGGCTCCATAAAGCCATAAAACCAAAAATACCCAAAGGCATTTGCTCACCTCATTTCACGTTTCCTATCCCCATTATACTGACAACCCTCCCCCACTTCAACGGAAGGTAATGACAAGTTCTTGACAATTAGAAAAGCGGAAGCGGCTGGGTAGGCCCGACAAGCATAAGACGATTCTGCCGGAAAGGCGTTTTTTGCCTTTTTGGCAGAATTGGCTTATGACCTCGAGGGCCTAGCCGCTGGAGCTGGACAACGAAAAGCGGAGGGGCTTTGCACAGAGGCGACAAGCATAAGACGGGCATACCGGAAAGGCGCTCTTTGCCTTTTTGGTATGTTTGACTTATGACCTCGAGCCTCTAAGCCCCGTAGCTGGACAGTGAAAAGCGGAAGCGGCTGGGTAGGCCCGACAAGCATAAGACGGGCATACCGGAAAGGCGCTCTTTGCCTTTTTGGTATGCTCGTCTTATGGCCTCGAGCCTCTAAGCCCCTTAGCTGGACAATGAAAAGCGGAAGCGACTGGGTAGGCCCGACAAGCACATAAATAACTCCAACCCAACAAAAAAAGCCAGCCATAAGGCTGACCTTTTTCATTTAGATCCATACAATCGTTACAAATGCTAACACTGTGATAAATGCAACAAGTGCACCAGAATACAGGAATAATGCAGGAGCTTCATGACCTTTATGACTCATATGCATGAAGTAATAAAGTTGAAAAATTAGTTGAACGACTGCAAGTAAGAGGATGAAAGGTACAATAAAGTACTTATCAAAATCTCCAGCCACTGCAATGAACGCCACCAATGTTAAGAAAATCATTAACATGAAGGATGTAACCTGCATTCTCATGTCTTCTGCATTTTTCTTACGACGATATTCGTAATCTACACTTGGGTTACCTGAATTTGATTGTTGATTCGCCATCAGTTTATCCCACCATTCCCATTAAGTATACTACTGTAAAGATAAATACCCATACAACGTCGATAAAGTGCCAGTATAGAGAAGCTAAATAGAACTTTGGAGCATTGTAAAGGTTCAAACCACGTTTAGCATTACGAAGCATTAAACTTACAATCCATAGAAGACCGAAAGCTACGTGTCCTCCGTGGAATCCAACTAGTGTGTAGAAGGCTGACCCAAATGCACTACTAGTAAAAGTATGCCCGTATTCGTGTACGTAATGATTAAACTCATAAATCTCTAATCCAAGGAAAGCAGCACCAAGAAGTACCGTGACTAATAACCAAGCCTGCATGCGTTGGAAGTTATAGTTCTTCATATGATACATTGCATAAACACTTGTAAGAGAACTTGTTAGAAGTAACATAGTTGCAATAAATGCAAGTGGTAAATCAAAGATGTCAGCAGCAAGTGCATGACTGTCACTAGGAACTTTGTCTTTAAGCGCTAAATATGTTGCGAAAAGAGATCCGAAAAGAACCGTTTCTCCACCAAGGAAAAACCAAAAGCCCATAAACTTGTTTTTCCCCTCAAGGGTTGCCTTTTCAGGGGAGGCCGGCCAGGTCTTTGGCGTGAATTTTTCTTCAGCATGCATTATGCCTTACCCCCTTTATCATCATCCATTAAATCTTCTTTATGAACATGATATCCATGGTCATCGATTACAGAACGGAAGAACATTGCACCTAATGTGATAAGCATTCCAATTACCAGAACTGGGATTGCCCATGCTTTATCACCATCCGGATGATACATCGCACCAAATGCTGCTATGAATAACCCGAGTGAAATGATTACCGGTAAAATCGAGTTATTCGGCATATGGATATCACCAATTGGTTCTGCCGGCGTTAGATCTTTTTTACCTTCCATTTTTTCTAACCAATAAGCATCTAAACCACGGATAAGTGGAGTTTGCTTAAAGTTATAGAATGGTGGAGGTGATGGAATCGCCCATTCAATGGTACGTCCGTCTCCCCATGGGTCATTAGAAACTTTAACCCCTTTAACTTGAGTCATGATGACGTTAACAAGAAGTACGATTACCGCAACTCCCATGAAACCTGCTCCAATAGAAGAGATTAAGTTTCCTGTTTCTAATCCTTGACCAGGCAAGAACTTCCAAATACGACGAGGCATACCCATCAAACCAAGGAAATGTTGAATAAAGAATGTTAAGTGGAATCCGATAAAGAATAACCAGAAAGCGATTTTCCCTAAGAAATCGTTTAACATTGTTCCGAACATTTTTGGCCAGTAATAGTGAGTACCTGCCAACAGGGCAAATACTACCCCACCAACAATAACGTAGTGGAAATGGGCAACAACGAAATACGTATCATGGAACTGATAGTCAGCTGTTGCAGCAGCGTTCATGATTCCGGTTACTCCACCTGCTACGAAAGTAGGGATAAACGCTACTGCGTAGAGCATTGGAGTAGTGAAGCTGATACTTCCTCCCCACATCGTAAGGAGCCAGTTAAAGATTTTGATACCCGTCGGAACGGCAATGGCCATTGTCGCAACGGCGAAGATCGCATTTGCGATTGGCCCAAGACCTACTGTAAACATATGGTGAGCCCAAACCATGAATCCTAAGAAACCGATAAGTACGGTTGCAAACACCATGGATGAGTAACCGAATAAACGTTTTCTTGAGAAGTGTGGAATGATCTCAGAGAAAATTCCGAAAGCAGGCAATACAAGGATGTATACTTCAGGGTGACCAAAAATCCAGAAGAAATGCTCCCAAATAATAGTGTTACCGCCATTCGCTACATCAAAGAAATTCGATCCGAACATACGATCAAATAACATTAAGAATAATCCTACCGTTAAAGCAGGGAACGCGAATAATATAAGTGCCGAGGTAACAAATACTGTCCATGTAAATAGAGGCATCCGCATGTATGTCATACCTGGAGCACGCATATTAATGATGGTTACAAGGAAGTTGATCCCACCTATTAATGTACCTGCACCTGAAATCTGTAACCCCAGTACATAGAAATCAATCCCATGTCCTTTAGATGCCATTGAGAGTGAAGCATATGAAGTCCACCCGGCATCCGGTGCCCCGCCTAAGAACCATGAAAGGTTAAGGAATACTCCACCTGCGAAGAATAACCAAAAACCTAATGAATTCAGGAAAGGAAATGCAACGTCACGAGCACCGATTTGTAAAGGTACAACCGCATTCATGAATGCGAATATTAACGGCATGGCCGCTAAGAAAATCATCGTTGTACCGTGCATTGTTAAAACTTCGTTGTATAAGCCAGCACTAACAAAGTCATTGTTAGGAACAGCAAGCTGTATACGAATGATAAGAGCTTCTAATCCTCCGACTAAGAAGAAGAATCCTCCAGCCATAAGGTAAAGGATGGCGATCTTTTTATGGTCTACTGTTGTTAAATAGTCCCAAACAGTCGCGCCGAAGCCTTTTTTCTGTGCATAGCTACTCACGATTAAACCTCCCTTTAACTAATCCCCAATTAATCTTGAACCTTTAATCCCATCAGATATTCTGCAAGGGCATCGAGTTCGTCTTCCTGCAGGTTACCATATGTACCTGTCATTTTGTTACCTGGCTTGTACTGCTCAGGGTCAACCAGCCAATTTTTCAGTTCTTCTTCATTGTGATCCAGAATACCTGCGATTCTTGTACGCTCACCAAAGTTTGCTAAGTTCGGAGCAAGACGAGCTGATTCCGGACGTCCATCCTGAGGTGATACTGCGTGACAACTTAAGCATTTTTGGTTGAAGATTTCTTGTCCTTGTTGAGCTAAATCAGAAGATGGTTTAGGCTCTCCTGCATTTTTCATATCTTCTACCCATGCCGTAAACTCGTCCTTAGGAAGCGCTTTTACTTTAAAGTCCATTAAAGCATGAGAAGGTCCGCATAGCTCAGCACATTTTCCGTAGAATAATCCGCCTGCTTCTTTAGACTTTTCCCCATCAAATTCAAGGAAGAATGTGTTTACGTTGTCAACGTTTGTATCGATCTTTCCTCCAGCAGCTGGAATCCAGAAAGAGTGCTTAACATCAGAAGCTGTGACATTGAAGTAAACCCTTTGATCGGTTGGTACAACTAAATCCTGTGAAGTGATGATTTTTTCATCCTCATACTCAAATTCCCACCAGTAAAGATTAGCGCGAACATTTATGACTAAAGCCTCGCGATTACCATCTGCGTCTTTTTTATCCATAGCTTTTGTATCAGCTAATTCGAAAGTAGACGTTACGGTCGGAACAGCCAGGATAAGAAGAAGGATTATTGGAATTACTGTCCACACGATTTCAAGTGTGTGACTACCTTCAACTTGTTTCGGGATAGTAGTATCTCCCTTTTTTCTACGGAAACGAATAATTGCCACCATGTAGACGATGACTACTACAATGATTACTAATACCATTATTAATGTAGACAGTATCATTAAATCATATTGTGACTGTGCTACTTCACCAGCTGGCTGTAATGTGGAGAGAAATGGCTCTCCACAACCAGAAAGAACTAGCGCTAACATTGCTACAATTGAGAATAAGCGCCACTTAGATAGCCTTGCTTTCATAGCTTAATCAAACCCCTCTTTCATGTAATATACTTTTGAATAAAACAAGGACTCATAAAAAATATCTATTTGGATTTCTTATCAGAAAGAATTCCCACTAATCTTATAGTACGGTAACGATAACCATCGCTACGAACAAGATAGTTAAATAATTTAGTGAATAGACAAACATAAGCTTTGACCACTTAATATCATCTTTCATTTTGTAACCTGCAAGGCCAAGTGCAAGCCAGCCAATATTAAAGGCTGTTGCAAGGATAAAGAAGAACATTCCTAAATCCATCAAGAAGAATGGCAGAGGCAGTAATGCTGCTACCCATGCAACGATATGGTGCTTTGTTGTAGCAAATCCCTTTACTACTGGAAGCATCGGTATATTCGCTGCTCTGTATTCTTCCACTCTCTTCATCGCTAAAGCGTAGAAATGAGGCGGCTGCCAGATAAACATCATTAGGAACAGAACCCATGCGATAATATCCAGATTTGCATCTACAGCTGACCAACCGATTAGTGGCGGAACTGCACCTGAGATACTCCCTACAATTGTGTTGCTTACGTATTTCCTCTTAGACCACATTGTATATAATACAACGTAACTAAATACCCCAATAATTCCTATCACACCTGCAGTGACGGTAGTCATAAATAACATTATGATTCCCACTGCAATCATAATTAATCCCAAAGACAAAGCTTTAGGTGCATTGATCTTACCAGTTACGGTAGGGCGTCCCTTCGTCCTTTCCATCAGAGGATCGATATCTCGATCATACACATTATTTATGGAGCAGGAACCCGCGATGATTAGGGAAGAACCTATCAACGTCAGGAACATCGTATCAAGAGAATTTAGAAAGTGTGTATTAGTAAAGTAAAAAGCTAACCACATACCTGTAAAGGTTGTAATTAAGTTTGAATTAACGATACCAATTTTGATTAGTGCTAAAAAGTCCTTCCAAGCAGTTGAGGTTGTCAAATCTGCTTCTTGAGCGTTAGTCATCATTCGACTAGACATTCTCTTC
The DNA here is from genome assembly GCF_056159585.1 of Rossellomorea sp. ABR4_004. NCBI lineage: Bacteria > Bacillati > Bacillota > Bacilli > Caryophanales > Bacillaceae > Rossellomorea > Rossellomorea sp. ABR4_004. The sequence continues at coordinate 413,913 of NZ_JBSWVM010000003.1, forward strand.
CTCCTCTCTATAAAAAGCCAGAGGCCACTTACCACCTCTATACTATATAGGAAATGATTCTCTATTTCTATATCCTTCTGTTAATTCATGCACAGATAAGAAATAGTATATATGCTATCAATATTATATTAAACCATATATTTTTTCCTTTTTGGGGGAGAATTAGACAATAATGTGAAGAAATTGTGAAGAAAGAAAAACGCAGACGTTTCTTCATATTTCTACAAACATTTTAAACCCATCATACCATAAAACGAAGCTAAGCGCTTACAGATTTTGTTTTTCTGCAAATTAGTCATTATCTACTAATAGTTATTCTCTTCATATAAATAATTATCATGCTCATAATTCTGTAACATTTTATCGGTTGAGTTTTACTGACCTTTTATGTATTATCGTAGGGGCATATATATTTTTCTACTATATTTATAAATTAGAAAGTGTGTAGAGTCTATTAATTAAGAAGGTGAATAGATTGCATAATAAAGGTGTCCACAAAGGATTAAAGTGGCTTGCCGTTCTCACCACTCTTGGTATGTTATTTGTTCTATTGGGAGGAGCCCTCGTTACAAAGACCGAATCTGGTATGGGCTGCGGACGATCATGGCCATTATGTAACGGACAATTGATTCCAAGCGATATAACATTCGAGCTTGTCATAGAATTGGCACACCGGGTTGTCTCCGGTGGTGTAGGATTATTAGTGTTGGCATTATCGATATGGTCATGGAGAGCGATTGGATATAAGCGTGAAACAAAATTCCTTGCTGCACTCTCTTTCTTTTTCTTAGTATTACAAGGTCTAATCGGAGCTGCCGCTGTACTCTGGGGGCAATCAGACTTCGTCCTTGCACTTCATTTTGGGATTTCCCTAATATCATTTGCTTCAATTCTATTGTTAACACTTTTGATTTTTGAAGTCGATCAGAAATTTGATGCCAACTCATTGGTCATTAATAAACGTATGAGATTCCATACAATAGGAGTCACTTTATATAGTTATATTGTTGTTTATACCGGTGCATTAGTCAGACACACGGATTCGAGCTTGGTGTGTAAAGATTGGCCGTTATGTGTTAACTCGTCTCCGAGTCTCCCATCCAATCTGTATGAGTGGATTCAAATGGGTCATAGAACAGCAGCAGGACTCATTTTCTTATGGATTGCTTATATCACATATATTGCGATCAAAGAGCATAAGCACCAAAAGGTTATCTATTGGGGATGGATCATCGCATTTACGCTGGTATCCCTTCAAGTTATGTCCGGAGCACTTGTAGTGTTCACAAGATTGAACTTAGGTATAGCTCTTTTGCACGCTTTGATCATCTCTTGTCTATTCGGGCTACTCTGTTACTTTATCCTGCTCATCTCTAGAAGTAAGCTGAAAGCATAACAAAAAAAGGATTCCGGTCATAACCGGAATCCTTTTTTGTTTATGCTTTTTGAACTTCTATTAATAGGTCTCCAGGGCTAATGGCATCACCATTTTGCACATAGATGTCTTTCACTACCCCTGCAAACGGAGCTTGAACGGTCGTTTCCATTTTCATGGCTTCGGTGATCATTAAGTGATCCCCCTTCTCTACCGCCTCTCCTTTTTCAGCAATTACCTTAATTACGGTTCCAGGCATGGAAGCACCAATATGAGTCTCATTTTTTGCGTCAGCCTTCATCTTGGCTGCCACTGTTGATTTAATGCTTTCATCTTTTATCACAATTTCACGCGGCTGACCATTCAGTTCAAAGTAGACGATTCGTGTACCATCTGCCTGAGCCTGCCCAATGGAAACAAGCTTGACAATGAGTGTTTTCCCGGTTTCAATTTCAACCTCAATCTCTTCACCAAGTCTCATTCCGAATAAGAAAGTAGGCGTATCGAGAACGGAAATATCACCAAATTGATCCATTGTATGTGCGTATTCCATAAACACTTTAGGATATAGAGCATATCCAAGGGCATCGAAACTCGTGACAGGGCGTTGCAGTTCTTCGAAGAGCTTTTCTTTCAGTGCTGTGAAGTCCACGTCATCAAGGAGCTCCCCAGGTCGAACGGTTAATGGAGTGCGCCCTTTCAGAATCACGCTTTGTAAGTCTTTCGGGAATCCGCCATGAGGCTGCCCCAAATACCCTTCGAATAATTCCACCACTGAATCAGGGAAATCAATCTTTTCCCCTTTTTCGATCACATCTTTCTCAGACAAATCATTCTGCACCATGAACAACGCCATATCCCCGACAACTTTTGATGAAGGAGTAACCTTTACAATATCCCCAAAGAGGTGGTTGACCCTTGCATACATTTCTTTTACTTCTTCCCATCGATGACCGAGTCCTACAGCTTTTGCCTGCTGCTGAAGATTACTATATTGTCCCCCGGGCATTTCGTGCTTGTAAACCTCTGAATGCGGAGACATCATCCCACTTTCAAAGTCTGTATAGTATTTACGAACGTCTTCCCAATAGTGGGAAAGAGTCTCCAATGAGTTAATATCTACATTAGGTTCCCTTTCAGTTCCTTTCAATGCGTAGTAAAGTGTGTTGGCACTTGGTTGAGATGTTAATCCAGACATCGTGCTAAGGGCTGTGTCGACAATATCCACACCTGCTTCAACGGCTCTTGCGTATGTGTAAATACCGTTTCCACTTGTATCATGGGTGTGTAGGTGGATAGGCAGACTTACCGTATCTTTCAGTTCTGAAATAAGCCGGTAGGCTGCTTGTGGTTTTAAGAGCCCCGCCATGTCTTTAATCGCTAAAATATGCGCCCCGCTTGCTTCTAACTCTTTTGCCAGATTCTTATAGTAATCAATACTATATTTGGTCCGGGTAGGATCTTCAATGTCACCAGTATAACAAATGGCTGCCTCGGCGATTTTCCCACTTTGTCTTACCGCATCAATGGCTACTTCCATCCCTTTGACCCAGTTTAAACTGTCAAATATCCGGAAGACGTCAATTCCTGCGAATGCTGATTTCTCAACAAATTCTCTTATGACATTATCAGGATAGTTCTTATATCCAACGGCATTTGATGCCCTTAGCAGCATCTGGAATAGAACATTTGGAATGTCCTCTCTCATGGTTAATAATCGATTCCAAGGATCTTCCTTTAGAAAACGATAGGCTACATCAAACGTTGCCCCTCCCCACATTTCATAGGAGAACATATCAGGAAGCAGGTGAGATGTCGGTTGTGCAATTTGCTTCAGGTCGTTTGTTCTGACACGTGTAGCCAATAATGATTGGTGCGCATCCCGGAAAGTTGTATCAGTCAGGAGCACTGAATTTTGTTCCTTGACCCAATTAACCAAACCTTCAGCACCATGTTGATCTAAAATTTGCTTTGTCCCAGGCTTGAAGTCTTGTTTCAAGTCAATAGCTGGAATCCTGGGCTTAGAGAAAACAGGCTTTTTCTTCTTCTCGATTCCCGGGAATCCATTCACGGTTACATTTCCGATATAAGAAAGCATCTTCGTACCACGGTCTTTTCGTTTCGGAAAAATAAACAGTTCAGGGGTCGTGTCAATAAAGGATGTATCGTACTTACCTGTTATAAAGTTTTCATGCTTAACGACATTTTCAAGGAAAGGAATATTCGTCTTGATTCCACGTATTCTAAATTCTTGAAGATTTCTGACCATTTTGGATGCAGCCTGTTCAAATGTCATAGCCCACGTGGACAGTTTAACAAGAAGGGAATCATAGTATGGAGTAATGACGGCTCCCTGGAACCCGTTACCTGCATCCAATCGAACCCCGAATCCGCCGCCTGAACGGTAGGCCATAATTTTCCCTGTGTCAGGCATAAAGTTGTTCAATGGATCTTCTGTTGTCACACGGGACTGAATGGCAAACCCATTTGTCCTGATTTCTTCTTGAACAGGTATGCCAAGCTTACTACTATGTAGTGCATGACCTTCGGCAATCATTAATTGTGATTGGACAATATCCACTCCGGTTACCATTTCCGTAATCGTATGCTCTACTTGAACACGAGGGTTCACCTCGATGAAATAGAACTGCTCATTTGCAACCAGGAACTCAACTGTCCCTGCATTCACATACTTTACATTATCCATCAAACGGACGGCTGCCTCACAAATATCCTCTCTCAACTGGTCACTCAAGGATACGGACGGTGCTATTTCAACTACTTTCTGGTGGCGTCTCTGGATGGAACAATCTCGTTCATATAAGTGAATGATATTGCCATCTTCGTCCCCCAGAATTTGAACTTCTATATGTTTAGGATTCTCGACAAATTTCTCAACATATATTTCATCATTACCAAATGCAGCCTTCGCTTCAGATTTAGCCCGCTCGTATGCTTCCTTTAAGCTTTCCAGGTTACGGACGATACGCATTCCACGTCCTCCGCCTCCTAATGATGCTTTGATGATAATCGGAAATCCATGGTCCTTCCCGAAGCTAATGACTTCTTCTAGCGTTTCTACAGGTCCATCCGTTCCTGGAATAACCGGGATATTGGCTAATTGTGCCTGATGACGAGCCTTTACTTTGTCACCGAACATATTTAAGTGCTCTGAATGAGGCCCTATGAAAGTAATCCCCTCTTCTTCACAACGTCTGGCAAAATGAATATTTTCGGACAAAAAACCGTAACCGGGGTGGATGGCATCAACATCGGCGTTCTTTGCGATTCGAATGATCCCCTCTATATCTAAATAAGCATCAATTGGTTTCTTTCCTTCTCCTGTCAGGTAGGCCTCATCTGCTTTATATCGATGATATGCTCCCGAATCTTCCTTGCTGTAAATGGCGACGGTTCTAATATTAAGCTCCGTACATGCACGAAACACACGGATGGCAATTTCTCCGCGATTTGCTACTAATACTTTTTTGATTTTCTTCAATACACTCTCTCCTTTAGGCTATTCATGATTGAAAATCTCTGTAAAGCAGTCTATGAAAAAAGGGCTGACCCGAAAGATAATAAAGAAGTATCTTAGGGGGCAGACCCTAGACTTAGAGTTTTAGATACTCTATCAAAGTGACCTACATTTTTACACCATATATTTTTTTGCTATTATCCATATTCTCCGAAGGATAGCCATTTTCCTTCTTTATTTTATATTTTTCTTCATATTTTACAAACATCGACACATTCACGAGGACACCCATCGACAAAGACAGCACTAATAGTGATGATCCTCCATAGCTGATGAATGGAAGTGGGACACCCGTAATCGGAATTAATCCGGATACCCCTCCTAAATTAATGAAGGCTTGAATACCGATCATACTGGATATTCCGATGGCCAGCATCGTTCCAAACGGGTCCTGGCATTTAACTCCCGTATATATCCCCCGAAGCACGATATAAGAGAGGCCGAGTATGACAAAGCTTACACCGAATACACCTAATTCTTCAGCAATGATAGCCATAATGAAATCCGTTTGTGGTTCAGGAAGATAACCCAGCTTTTGAACACTTTGACCCAATCCAAGCCCTTTTACCCCTCCAGAGCCAATGGCAAGGTATGAGTTCACTAAGTGGTAGCCTTCCCCTTGAGCATATTTAAACGGTGATAAATACGCTTCTATCCTGCTAAGTCTTTCTCTCGTAAAAATAAAGCCCCTTGCCAGGTATATGACCGGTGACAGTGCGATCAACAGGCCTACTCCAAGACCTGCCAGCTTGAAGAATGTTTTAAAACTGATCCCTGAACAGGAAATGACGATTGCTCCAATGGCGAAAATGATAGCCGCCGTACCAAAGTCAGGCTCTAAAAAGACTAAAAAACAGATAAAACCTAAAAATAGTAATGGCGGGGCAAGGCCCTTATTAAAATCATCTATGTATGCCTGTTTCTTGGAGTATACAGAGCCAAGGTAAATGATGACTGCAAGCTTGGCGAACTCCGATGGCTGAATGGGCATGAAACCTAAATTAATCCAGCTTTTTGCGTTGTTAACTTCATAACCGAAAATATGTACCCCGATTAATAATCCGATAACGATAAACATGAGTCCCTTGATTATTTTCCCCACTTGGAATGCTTTGTAAGGAAACCACGCTGCTATCGTAAAGGCAAAGAACCCGATGAGAATATTGATCATCTGCCTTTTATAGAAATGGTCACTTTCCCAACCAAATCGTTCTACAGCCATGACCATACTCGCACTATAAATCATTACCAGACCAAAAAGACAAAGGAAGACATATACAGCGATTAACGAATAATCATAGGACTTTGCTATTTTTTTAATCATGACATTTCAATCCTTTTTCTCTTATATCATTTAAATTAATCCCAATCAGTCAGAATCTTTAACAAAAAAACTCAAACAACAGATCTATGCATTGTTTGAGTTGTCATGACTATTTTACTTTTTTGTAGATGCTTCATGAAGGGCAGAAAGTTGTCTTTCCAAAGAATCAATCAGCTCTTTTCCATCTTGATCATCTACTAATCCTAAACGGACCGCAAATTCTATTTCACGAGATAATCCGAACATTTGGGTATCCAATACTTCCTCATAAAGAGGACATTGGGGCATCGTTAAATTATCCATTTGTACTTTAATAAGTTGTAAAATCTTTTCTGCGTCGGCCTTTAGCAATTCATAGGCTTTTTCCCGATGATTAATTGTCATTTCTGACGCCACAGTGATCCCCCCATTCCGAACAAATAGCTTTCCTGTCTTAAAATTTTATCGTTAAATCAGAGAAATTGCAAGAAAAATAAGTGTATTCCCCGGGATTCTATGACAGAAATTCGAATTATTATTTCGGAGGGTTCCTCATGAAAATTCTTTTACAAATGCTTAGCTGGAACTCGCTAAAAAACATCCCCTTATGTGACAGGGCATGATCCTTCGTTAAAAAATACTCCAGGAATATTCATCACTGAGCATTTCAAGGAGCTTTAGTCCTGCACTGCTATTTCCGACATGATCCAGAGCAGGACCAAAGATCCCGATTCCACACTTCCCTGGAACAGCACCCATGATTCCACCTGACACCCCACTTTTCGCCGGAATACCCACCTTAATGGCAAATTCTCCAGAAGTATTATACATCCCGCACGTAACCATGAACGTTTTACAAATTCTCGCAACATCTCTCGTAATTATTTCGCGCCCGCTTTCAGGGTCAACGCCATCATTGGCAAAAACTGCCCCCATCTTAGCAAGGTCGACACAGCTCATCTCCACCGCACATTGTTTTGTATAGAGAACAAGTAAATCTTCGACATTTCCGGTAATCACACCGTGCTGCTTCATATAATAACAAAGCGACCTGTTTAAATTGGCTGTTTGAAGTTCTGAATAAGCCACATCTTCATTATACGATACTGTTTCCCCGGTCATATGATTGATGAACTCTATTAATCGTCCCCACTTTTCCATTCCTGTGTTTCCTTTAATCATATTCGTGACTGCGAGTGCACCTGCGTTGATCATCGGATTTAGGGGTTTGGAGGGCTTATGTGTTTCGAGTTTCGCTATGGAATTAAAAGGATCACCAGTAGGCTCCATGCCCACCTTCGTGAAGACCTGATCCTCCCCGTAGTCCATCAAGACAAGAGCAAGAGTGATGACTTTCGATATACTTTGCAATGTGAACTTCTTTAAATGATCTCCTGCATAACAAGAATGATTTTCCAAAGTATATATACTTATGGCCAAATCACTTGGATTTTGATCTTTTAGTGCAGGTATATAATCTGCAACCTTTCCTTCAGATGCAAAAGGTCTTGCTTTCTCCACTAATTCTTCCAACAGTTCCTGAGTTCTAATCACTATAGAATCAACTCCTTTAGTCCTACCTTTAGTTTCCCTACTTTCACCGATTGAAAACGTTGAAAATGCTTTCAGCTTGTGTGACAAACGTTTAAATAACAGATATACTGAATCTATCAGCGAGAGGAGGAGTCTCAATTGGAAAGCATAGTACCAATAAAAGGAAAAGTAAAATTCACGATAACTCTGGATTCCGGGGTTTGGATATTCGATGATCGAAAAGTGGATTTAACTACATATTTTGATGAAAAGAATGAGACGATTGATGAATTGGAAGAATACACAAAAGCCGTATCCAAGCATTGGTCACGGGAAATTCAGGAAGGTGCAACCTATCCCCCTACACTTAAGACAGAGAAAAAGTATGAAAAGGAAAAGATATTAAACGGATCTTTCGCTATTCCGTTTAAACCTTTTCTTACAAATGCGGAACCTCTTGAGAATGCTGCATCTCTTGTGATTGAAACAGAAACGGATGATTATCGCATGGATCTTGCACAAGCAGATCAAATACTCATCGGGTTCTCAAAAGACGGTAAGCCACTAAAAGAAAATGGCCCTGTTCATATCTACTACAAAGATGGATCAAATAGAGAAACCCCCATTACCGATGTTAGAGCCTTTCGGGTGGAATAAGTTCTTCAAGAAAGAGCAACATCAAAAAACCGGTTCAGGAACCCCTGAACCGGTTTTTTCATACGTTAGTATTGAGTTTCGACAGTGTTAAAGAAGGTCAGCAGCAAGTTGAGCAAGACCCGATCTTTCACCTTTCATGAGTTTAACATGTCCGGCAAGTTTTTGGTCTTTAAATTTTTCTACCACATACGTTAAGCCATTATTGTATTCATCCAGGTATGGATGATCAATCTGAGCTGGATCTCCCATCAAAACGATTTTACTTCGCTCTCCCACCCTGGTTAAGATCGTTTTCACTTCATGTTTCGTTAAGTTCTGGGCTTCATCGATGATGATATATTGATCTGGAATGCTTCTACCTCTTATATAAGTCAAAGCTTCCACTTCAATTGAACCCATTCCCGCGAGAATATCATCCAGCTCACCAGGCTTTTTCGTATTGAATAAGTATTCGAGGTTATCGTAAATAGGCTGCATCCAAGGTCTGAGCTTTTCTTGTTTTTCCCCTGGGAGATAGCCTATATCCTTACCTACCGGGACAATTGGACGAGCAACGAGCAATTTATTGAATTTATTGAAGTCCTCTGTCTGAAGAAGACCTGCCGCCAGTGCAAGCAGGGTTTTTCCTGTCCCGGCTTTTCCTATCATGGTAACCAACGAAATATCATCTCTTAGTAACAGTTCAGTTGCCATTGTTTGCTGAACATTCCTGGCCTTGATTCCCCACATATGTTCTTGATCATATACCAGCTTCTTCACTTTCAGTCCGGCTGCATCCACCATTCCCAGTGCAGAGGCAGAGCTTCCAAGAGCGTCCTTCATTATGAGAAATTGATGAGAATAAAATCGTTGTTTCGTTATATCTGTAAGGGTCAGTTCCCCTTTATCATAAAATTTATCGAGTAACTCTCTCTCGGTGTACAGTTCAATAAATCCTGTGTAAATATCGTTTACCTCTATGACCCGGTCACTCAGGAAATCCTCTGCCTGTAATCCCAACGCATCAGCCTTTACCCGTACGAGGGTGTCTTTACTAACCAGTATGACCGATTTTCCATCCTTTTTCGCTTCTTCTTCGAGAGATAAGTTTTTTGCCACGGCAATGATCCTGTTATCATTTGTTTTCTCTAAAAAAATTTCCTGAAGTTGCTGAAATGAGCGGTGATTTAGTTCAATTCTTAGTGATCCTCCATTATATAGGGGGATTTTTTCATGAAGTTTTCCTTGTTGCCGTAAATTATCTATCAGCTTCGATACATGTCTTGCGTTTCTTCCGATTTCATCCATATAACGCTTTTTGGAGTCCACTTCTTCTAAAACGACTGCAGGTATAACCACCTCATTATCTTGAAACGAAAAGATGGCTTGTGGATCTTGTAATAAGACATTGGTATCTAATACATAAATTTTATTCAAATCGATGCCTCCTGCTCCTGATTTCTTATTACTATTGTATGTAGCCAATGTTGATCCGGTTATTCCCAGCTACTTAAATAGGACGGCCCGTTTCTTAAAATATATGAATAAACGTATAAAGATAGAAGAAAATTACACAATAAGAAAAGATATTGATTCTAAATCGGGAGGTATTCACATGTTTAAGCTCATCTCTCTACTTATGGTAACCATCATTCTTGGTGCTTGCGCCAACAAGGATGAGGTCGGGTATGATAATGATTCGAACAGTAACAACAATAAACCGATCACTGTTCAGGATAGTAACATCCAGCATGTTGAACGAAAATCAGGACAGCAAATTTCAAGACATTTAGTTGACCTGACGACGAGTGTACCAGATGTAAAAGACGCAACAGCAGTAGTCTTTGGAAAGTATGCATTTGTTGGAATCGATATCGATTCCGACATTGAGCGTTCACAAGTCGGTTCAATCAAATATTCTGTAGCAGAAGCTCTTCAAAAAGACCCATATGGTGCAGAAGCCATCGTCATCGCTGACCCGGATCTTTATGCACGTTTGAACGAAATCAGCAAAGACATTCAACGGGGAGAGCCGGTTCAGGGAATCATGAATGAATTGGCTGACATATCCGGCAGACTCATGCCTGAAATCCCTCGATCGTTAAAGCAAGCAGACCCTGAAAATGCTCCGAATGAACCAAAAAAGAAAATGAATAACACGAAAGAGAAACAACTAAAGGAAAAACAAGAAAATCAAACGTATGATAAGATTGAATAATGCTGTGATGAATTAAAAGATGAGAAAAAGCCATGAAAAAGCTTAGGATACTAAGCTTTTTTCATGGCTTCAATTACTTGACGATCCAAACGGTCTGCGGCCGTCTTATCATATGTCTTTTCATAGGCAGGTTCTGTCGATATTTTCGATCCATAGAACATGACATCTCTAACTTCATCAATAGCAAGTTGAACAAGCGTCAGCTTTAAAGGCACTCCTACGAGCTTTTCCTCTCGCACCCCTGCTTTTCCGCCTATAGAATAGGTTGATTCATTTGCTATTAGATTCACAACGGCAAGTGGATTGTTCTTAATGTTTTCTACAATCCTGGAGCGTTGATCAACAGCAAATAACAATGTGTGTTCATCCTTTGCATAAATCCAAGAGATCGCACTTACATTAGGTCCATGCGTTTGGTGATCGATTGTCGCGAGTGTAACAAATCTTTCTGATTGAAGTTCTTCAAAAAGTGCAGGAATCAAGCTGGGTTCCACTTGGTTAGCCATACAATCCCCCCTTATGCAGACTCATTTTTTCTCTGTCAGTGCTTCATTTCAATCGTGATTCATCTTGATTATACTATACCAAATTCTATTGTTAAAAGCATACAGGAAAGTTAAATAAAGCGTTTGACTTTACTACATGATATACTAAAAAGACTAAACTTATGATTAGAACAAATTGAGGTGTAATGTATGAGAGTAAAATGTGCTCTATGTGAAGTGATAGAAAATATTGATGATTATTCCTTACAAGCGAAGAAATTGCGTAACCGGCCCATTCATACGTATATGTGTGAAAAGTGTCATGATCGTATTAAAGAAAAGACGGAAGAACGTGTGTCGGGTGGGAATTTCAGATTTTACCGGTCTCCTCAAGTAGAAGATGACTTTTAAACAAATCTGCTCAGGAACTATTATTGGTCTTGCTTCCGGTACTTTATTAGGTTTCTTTCTAAAATGGATGCAAATACTAACAGGCATCAAGGTATACGTCCTGTTATTGAATGTCGATTTCATCCCTGTGTTCGGTGAAACAAACTTTTCTGAATGGATCGAGTTTTTGTTCCACCTGGTTATTTCATGTGTGATCGGGGTCTTGTTCGTGTACTTGATGGAAAGGCTGAACGTTTCTGGTAAGGGCTCCTGGGTTCTCTCCCTTGCTCTGACAATCCCGACTGTGTTCCTTTATTTCCCTCTTTCACACCTGGCTATTAAAGAAGTGCCCGGTTTAATGTATGGTGAGGCCATTTTCTTATGGACAGCAGGACATCTACTATACGCTCTGTCCTTACCCCCGCTATATATTCTATCTTCTGTACGGGGATAATCCACATAACTAAAAAAGCTGCAGTCTCATTTATAAGAGACTGCAGCTTTTTTCAGCTTAAAACGTGCCTTTTTTCTTTTCGTTCGTTAGACGAATCTTATATATCACTAAGATAAGAGCTGCAACGACTAACCCTTCTGCTACTGGTAAAAAGATACCGAGAAAGGTTAATACGGTACATCCCAGAATAAGAAAAGAATAAATCAATATTGATTTCATTACCGGCAGCTTCTTCGCAAAACCGAGCTTATACACTAAGATTGAGAGCCCTACTATGGTTATATAAAGCAGCCACATACCCATTTCCGCGTTCTGGTCAACACGATAAAGGGATGCGAAAAAGGACAAACGCTCAGTTACATCCATTTCCTACTCCCCCTCACTTAGTTTATTGAGACACCTTGCTCTTCTTTTCTGCTCTTTCACGTTCATTCTTATCAAGAATCTTTTTACGAAGACGGATCGATTCAGGAGTAACCTCACAATATTCATCATCGTTTAGATATTCAAGAGATTCTTCTAAAGTCATGATTCTTGCCTTTTTAATGGTTACGGTTTGATCTTTGTTAGCTGAACGAACATTTGTCGCTTGTTTAAGCTTTGTAATATTAACGGTAATATCATTTTCTCTTGTATGTTCCCCAACGATCATTCCACCATAAATTTCTGTTCCGGATTCAACGAAGATAATACCGCGATCTTCCACTTGCATGATTCCGTATTGAGAAGCTTTCCCTGTTTCCATTGAAACAAGTACACCTTGACGACGTCCGCCAACGCGTCCTTTTTGCAGGGGCTGATAGCTGTCGAATGTGTGGTTGATGATTCCATATCCACGAGTAAGAGTCATAAACTCCGTTGAATAACCGATTAATCCACGTGCAGGTACCATAAACATTAAACGGACCTGTCCGTTACCGTTGTTTACCATATCCAGCATTTCGCCTTTACGTTGACCAAGTGATTCAATGACTCCACCCATATATTCTTCAGGAATATCAATTTGAACACGTTCTACAGGCTCACTCTTCACGCCATCGACTTCTTTTATGATGACCTGTGGTTTAGATACCTGTAATTCGTAACCTTCACGACGCATGTTTTCAATCAGGATGGAAAGGTGAAGCTCTCCACGGCCTGAAACCGTCCATGCATCGGGTGAATCTGTTGGTTCAACACGTAAACTTACATCCGTTTGAAGCTGAGCCAATAAACGTTCTTCAATTTTTCTTGAAGTAACAAATTTACCTTCTCTACCTGCAAATGGACTGTTGTTCACTAGGAAAGTCATTTGAAGTGTAGGCTCGTCAATACGAAGAACGGGAAGTTGATCCTGATGTTCAACAGGACAAACCGTTTCACCGACATTAATATCTTCCATTCCGGAAACAGCGATTAAATCACCCGCTTTTGCTTCTTGGATTTCTTCACGTTTTAAACCGAAGAAACCGAAGATTTTTGTAACACGGAATTGTTTAACTGAACCGTCTAGCTTCATTAATGCTACCTGTTGGCCAACCTTCATTGTCCCTCTGAACACACGTCCGATTCCAATTCGACCAACGTAATCGTTGTAATCGAGCAATGCAACTTGGAATTGCAGTGGATCTTCAGAGTTGTCTACTGGTGCAGGAATATGTTCAATGATTGAGTCATATAAACACTGCATGTTTTCGTCTTGTTTTTCAGGATCCGGATCTGTGCTTGCTGTACCGTTGATAGCTGAAGCATAGACAACCGGGAATTCAAGCTGTTCATCATTTGCATCCAGTTCGATGAATAATTCCAATACTTCATCGATGACTTCTTCCGGACGTGCTGAAGGCTTGTCAATTTTATTTACAACGACGATAGGTGTAAGGTTTTGCTCAAGTGCTTTCTTAAGAACGAAACGAGTCTGAGGCATACAGCCTTCATACGCATCTACTACTAGTAAAACACCATCTACCATTTTCATGATACGTTCAACTTCTCCACCAAAGTCAGCATGTCCTGGTGTATCAAGAATGTTGATACGAGAATCTTTATATTGAATCGCCGTATTTTTCGCTAAGATCGTAATACCGCGTTCTCTTTCCAAATCATTTGAATCCATCGCGCGTTCAGAAACTGTTTCATTTTCGCGGAAGATTCCAGATTGCTTTAAAAGCTCGTCTACTAATGTCGTTTTCCCGTGGTCAACGTGAGCGATAATAGCAATATTTCTAAGGTCATTTCTTAATTTCATATTTCCACTCCTGAATATTGGATTTCTTTATACAATTAAAGATAATATATTTCAGTTCAACTAGACCATTATATCACAGCATTTAAAAAAGCCCTAATAAATATTTCATAAAGCCTTTTCTTCCCACTAAAAGTTTCCATAATATCTTCAATCACATCGTTATGCTACTTTGTATGCTCCAGCCATTGCACAATAGCAAATTGATAGGTAAAATTTAATTGGAAGAGCTATCATAGTTTTTTCTAATGATTTTTTGGGAGGTTTTATCTTGGGGAATATTAAATGGATTTTTGTATTATTTTCTATATTAGCTGCTGTTTCTCTTATGGGAATCGCAGTTTCGATCAGTTTACAAAGCATCCTGCTTGCTATGTTAAGCTTTATTTTTCTATTTATTGTGATGGGGTTCGGTTTCACGACAAAGAAGAAATATCGTGATGAAGGGCGATTGTAGATTAAAAAGGGGAGACGAAGCAATGAAATTGCCCGCCTCCCTTCTTTATTTCTTTCGTTCAAGATAGTCAGTCAAGATGGTTTGGTGCAGTCCGGGTTTTCCTACAAACAGCGAGCTTTTATTCAACGGATTCAGTGGATCCCCATTCAGGTCAGATACAATCCCCCCTACCTCTTCAATCATAATTTTCCCAGCTGCGAAATCCCATGGAGCCAGGCGCATTGTTAAGTAAGCATCCAATCTACCTGAAGCGACATAAGCTAATTCAATGGCAGCTGATCCATAGGAACGTGTTCCCCTTACATCTTTCACGAGTGGTGCAAGGATTGTTCGGTCAATCCGTTTATTCTCAGTCACCCAAAGTGCATTTAAAGCGACAATGGCATCCTGAACCGGTACTGGTTCTAGCTCCGGCAGCTTCACATCATTCATATAAGCTCCGTGTCCTTTATTCGCAAAATACAGCTCATCATGGACGACATCATATATGTACCCTAATTTACCTTCTGCTCCATCATAGATGCCGATAGAGATGGCAAAATTCCGTTGTTGATGAACAAAATTCATCGTTCCATCGATCGGGTCGATTATCCACGTGATACCTGATAGCTCCTTAAAGTCATCGCCATATCCTTCTTCACCGAGGATTTGATGATCCGGGTACGTATTACGAATATTTTCAGTAAAGAAATGCTCTGTTGCTTCATCCATATCGGTTACCAAATCATTTCGATTCGACTTCGTTTTAATATTCAACTCTGTCTTGAATGATTGACGAATTCTTTCTCCGGCTTCCTGTATCCACGTTCTTACATTTTGATCTAGTTCCGTCCAATTTGTCATTGATTATTAGCCTCCAATTTGCGTAACAGAATCTTGTTAAAAAGTACGAATATGGTCGTTTTCAATATATCCCACTCAAACTCCCTCAATAAACAAGAGCCGCAATGAACTTCTTCTATAGCTAAATAGCTTAATGGAAATTAGAGGCAGTTTCAAGTTATTAACCTTGTCGTTCATCTGAAAATTAGATTGTTTAAAAAAGGGATTTTTTTCAACCACAAAAAAGCGAACTCTCTATGCCTATGAGCTCGCCGTCCAATAGTAGAATATTTGACAGTATACTTTATACCCACCTGAAAGGATTAAAGTTTTATAAGGCCTTCATTTTCATTAGTTCTTCCCGAATACTCATGAGTTTCTGTTTGGACTTGGTCTGGGTTTCTTTATTCTTCATTTGAATTGCTTCGAACAATACAGCTAGTTCATAATCCATTTCAAGTCTTAATACATTCATTCTTTGCTGTTGGACATCACGTTTTTTAGAAGTGTTCATTACTTGTTTCATGGCCATACACCCCTTCCGAGTTTTCGATTTATCTGATTGTTCTGATAATATTTACTACATGTTATGAAGTATCATCCAATCTTGTAACTAAAATGTGCAGTCACCCATAGATAAATCAATTCACTACAAGCTTGTACCTCATTATGGTAAGATATTGGTGGTTATAAGGAGGATACAACATGAAATTTAATGGTTTTACACAAGAAGATTTTCAAGTTTTCACGATTAACGGGTTAGAAGATCGAATGACTGCCATTCAAGAACAGATCAGACCTAAGCTCGATTATCTAGGCGATCATTTTGCACCCACTTTAAGCGCATTAACAGGAACGGAGATGTTTCACCATGTGGCTAAACATGCACGTCGCTCGGTTAACCCTCCTGATGATACATGGGTTGCGTTCGCGAACAACAAACGGGGTTATAAAAAACATCCACATTTTCAGATAGGGTTATGGGAAACCCATGTTTTTGTCTGGTTCGCTATGATCTATGAAGCTCCAAATAAAGTTGAATTCGGTAAAAAAGTTGAAGAAAATGCAGATAAGATTAGATCATTAATTCCTGGTCACTTTGTTTGGTCTGGTGATCATACAAAGCCAGAAGCTACCCCTTTTTCTTCGATGTCACAAGATGAATTCATCGCTTTAAGTGAAAGAGTACAGAATGTTAAAAAAGCTGAGCTTCTTTGCGGACTTCATCTGGACAGGGATACAGCTGTTAAGCTGAATGGTGATGAATTCATTCAAGAAGTTAACAGTGCCTTTGAAACACTTTTACCCCTTTATAAAATGAACTAAACCATATAACGGTTAGGAATAATGCAGAAAAACGACTGCCCAAAATGGCAGTCGTTCTTTTAGTTTAGTTCATTGAAATTCTGTCAGCGTCCTGATGCTCCTTCATCTTCTTTACGACACGATAGGATGAATAGCCACTGGATTCTTCAAATTCATTACATATTCTCTTTTCATCTGCTTTACCAGGGACGATTTCTTTAAATCGCTTGTAACGATTCATAAGGTCATCTCTAGAGACACCTTTTTCATAAGCTTTCTCGATTGCTTCGAAAAAGGCGACAACATCGATGACTTCCTCTGTTGACCAGTCTATATCAAAAGGATATTGATATTCCATTGTTTACAACAACTCCTTGAATGATGATGTATTAATTCCATTTCTTACGGATGCCCTCTGCTTGTGAGATCATTCGTTGAATGAGATCTTTAACTGATGGGATGTCATTGATCAATCCCATCACTTGTCCTGCCCACGCAAACCCTGAGTCTACTTTTCCATCATAAATGTAACGTTTATTGGCTTCACCGCTTATGTATGCTTTTAATCCTTCGTAGCCAGCGTTCGATGATTCAGCATCCAGTATCTGTTTGGTCCACGAGTTTGAAATGGCCCTTGCCGGTGCCCCTAAAGATCGTTTGATGACTACTGTACCATTCTCGTCCCCTTCAATCAAGGTACGCTTATAAACTTCAGATGCATGTACACATTCCTTTGTAGCAATAAATCTCGTACCCATTTCAACTCCCTCTGCACCGAAGCTGAGAGCAGCCATCAATCCCCTTCCGTCCCCGACGCCTCCGGAAGCAATGACCGGAATGGAAACGGAATCCACCACTCCGGGAATCAGGACGAATGTACCAATATCATCTTTCCCCAGATGACCTCCTCCTTCTTGTCCAACAACCATCACTGCATCCGCACCGAGCTCTTCCGCTTTGATTGCCTGTCTTTTCGAGGCGACCAACACAAGCTTAACAATGTCTTTTCCCTGGAGTTGTTGAAACAGGGGAGTCGGGTTCCCTCCTGTCACGGAAACGACTGGCACTTTTTCTTCAATGGCAACGTCAACAAACTCGCTAAAGGGGCGTCCGTGTTGACCGATGGCAAAGTTCACCCCGAACGGTTTATCTGTTAAAGACCTTACCTTCAGAATTTCTTCTCGTAACTGATCAGGATTGTCCAAAGACATGGCAGTGATCTGGCCAAGACCACCCGCATTCGACACAGCCGCAGCCAGTTCTGCATATGCCAGATGGGCAAGCCCCCCTTGTATAATTGGGTATTGAATGTTTAATAGCTCTGTTACTCTCGTTTTCCAATTCAATTAAATCCCTCCATTCACTGAACTATTCTTGATAAAGCAGGGAAAATCCTTTTCTTGATAGGACCATAATAAAAAAGAGTTACTGAAAGACAGTAATGTATGATCAATGGTGGCAAAATATTAAAATGGATGGGCATATGCCACTATGCAAAGATTTTCTTAAGTGCTATAATTCATTTGTTTGTTGAAAATATAGTAAGAAAAATTATGAAATCATGTGCAAAATCCTATATAATAATAACTTTAGCATGGCTATTATATATGCGATAAAGAATATAAAGAGGTGTTGAATGAATTGTCTCAGAATGAAACGCCGTTATTTTCCGGCTTAATTGAACATAGTAAAAAAAATCCCGTCCAATTTCACATTCCCGGTCATAAAAAAGGTGCAGGTATGGATCCTGTATTTAAGGATTTTATCGGAGAAAATGCCCTTTCCATTGATTTGATTAACATCGGCCCTTTAGATGATTTACATCAGCCTAAGGGGATGATAAAAGAAGCTCATGACCTTGCAGCCGAAGCGTTTGGTGCCGATCATACTTTCTTCTCTGTTCAAGGAACGAGTGGTGCCATCATGACAATGGTCATGAGTGTATGTGGGCCCGGAGACAAAATCATCGTTCCCAGGAACGTCCATAAATCCGTTATGTCTGCCATTGTTTTCTCAGGGGCAACACCGATCTTTATCCATCCGGATATTGATGAAGACCTGGGTATCTCTCACGGAATCACAACAGATGCCGTAGCAAAAGCATTGGAACAAAATCCGGATGCCAAAGGTGTGCTGGTCATCAATCCAACTTATTTCGGGATTTCTGCAGATCTCAAAAAAATTGTAGAAATCGCTCACTCGTATAATGTTCCAGTACTTGTGGATGAAGCTCATGGCGTTCATATACATTTCCATGACGAACTCCCCCTTTCAGCAATGCAGGCAGGTGCTGATCTGGCGGCTACCAGTGTTCACAAACTAGGCGGTTCTATGACTCAGAGCTCTGTCCTTAATATGAAAGAAGGACTTGTTTCACCGAAACGGGTGCAAACCATTTTAAGTATGTTGACGACTACCTCGACTTCCTACTTATTACTCGCTTCCCTCGATGTTGCAAGAAAACGGCTGGCCACTGAAGGTCGCGAGCTCATCACCAAGACGATAGAACTGTCACAGGAGATCAGAAGGCAGATCAACGAAATTGACGGTTTATACTGTGTAGGCGAAGAGATCCTTGGGACGAAAGCCACTTATGCCTACGATCCAACAAAGTTGATTGTGTCGGTGAAAGACTTAGGAATAAGTGGATTTGATGCCGAAAAGTGGCTGCGGGAAGCTCATAACATTGAGGTTGAAATGTCTGACCTTTATAATATCCTTTGCATCATCACTCCTGGTGACACTCATGTGGAGGGGGATCAATTGGTCATGGCTTTACAGGAGCTGGTGATAAGCCTTAAAAAACATGGAGATATGACACCAGTTAAGGTTATGCTGCCTGACATACCTGTTCTTTCCATTACACCCAGAGATGCTTTTTACGCAGATACCGAGGTTATTCCGATTGATGAGTCTGTCGGAAGAACAATCGCTGAATTCATTATGGTTTATCCCCCAGGAATTCCGATTTTCATCCCCGGTGAAATCATCACTCTGGAAAACATCAACTATATTAAAACCAATATAGAAGCAGGTCTGCCAGTACAGGGACCTGAAGATTATGATTTACGTCACTTGAGAGTCATTAAAGAGCATAGAGCGATAAGATGAACAAAAAAGGATGAAGAAGGCCCCACCCTTCTTCATCCTTTTATTTATAAGAACCCCTTTAAGACATTTTCACTCCCTGCACCCCTTAGCAGGTTTCAGTCGTCTAATTCTTTGTCGTCGTTGCAATCACAGCAGTTAGAGAATAAAACAGAAACCTTCTCATCCTCATAGTGATCGATAGTGTTAAGGCATGATTGACATACAATTGTTCCCATCTTTTTTCCTCTCCTTCACGATGTTTTTTTGTAAACGCTTTATCTTATCTGCTTCTATAATAATATAACACATTTAAAATATCAAGCCTATTTGTATAACATATTTAACTTTTTATTCTCTTAATCAATCATACTATTAATTAATAAATTATATGTAAGTGTTTTCATTGACATACCTGATTATTATGTGAGTTTATACAATGAACTTTGTATGGGGAAGAATAAATAAATAAAAGCTGCGCGAAAGAAGGCTTCTTTCACGCAGCTTATTAGCATTATTCAACGGTCTTTATTCTATTTGGATCCAAGGTTTCATATCCCTTATCCCGCAGGCCCTTTACGATATCGGGTAACCCCTCGCTTGTCCATGTGCGATCATGCATGAGCAGGTTTGCCCCGTCATTCAGGTAGGGGCTGTTAACCATAATATCGGTGATTGCTTCTTTGTTCTGATATTGCTTTTCCCAATCATATCCGTATGTCCAGTTCATTAGTGACATCTTTTCTTCTGCTGCAATTTGTCGGCTATAGTCAGTATTTTGACCAAATGGAGCCCTGAAGAATTTAGGTCGTTCTCCAATGATGGATTCAATGAGATCATTTAATGACACAATTTCTTCTTTTTGCTTTTCAGGAGAGATTTCTTTCAGACTGCTGTGACTATAAGTGTGATTGCCAATCGCAAACCCCATATCATGAATCTTTTTTAACGTCTCTTTTTCTTCTGGTGTATCAAGAAAATGACCATTAACAAAGAAGATAGCCGGAGCATTCAGTGCTTTGAGATCATTTGCCATTTGTAGTGCATGTTGATCCGGTGCATCATCGATCGTAAGGAGAACCACTTTTGGATTCGCATCACCAATAGGATTAATGCTCCAGTTATTTTCATTGATCGTATAGTCCTTTGATTGAACCGCCTCTTCTGATGGCTCAGTTTTTTCTTCTTGTTCATTTTCGCTTTTTTGTGAAGCGTCCCCCTCACTTGTCTTATCGCTCTCTTTGTCCACTTCAGACTGATCAGGCTTATTGGCTTCTTCATGGGTGGTTGTTGGTTCACTCGAGCACGCTGTTAATAGTAGTAGAGTTAAGCCAGATGCTATAATCTTTTTCATGTCTATCACCTTTCCGTATTCACTTTGAATATTTTAACATATTCTTAAGTAAACTTGGGAAAGAATTAAAATATTTCCATTATATTTTCAAATACTACTTTGAAGGCAAAAAAGCACGTTAAACTGAATGACGTTATAAATAAGGTCAGCTTCCTTGACTGAACGATTTTCTTCGCAGCAATAAACGCCAAGTAAAAAAATATAACAAACATGATCCACTTATATTCTAAATGATCCTTATCAGACATCCATTCAGCTATATAAAAAACACTCCATAAAATCATTTGAACCAAAAAAGCAATATACGATTTCATGTTCATTACATCCTTTAAATGATTTATTTTAAACTTCTTCTTTTTATTTACCCCTATTCATGGATTGAAACCTTTTGCTTATTTAATAAGGCTCTTTTCGTAGAGATTGTTGTTTTCTAGCATAGAATCTGCCAGGGCTCTGTCAACCAGGTTTATGCCAGATGGTGAGGGGAACTGCTCCGCTTGCAGCTAGCGTTCGGCCGAGCCTCCTCAGCTTAGCCGAACGGGGTCTCGGCACGACCAAAATCCGCCGGAGTCTGCGCAGTTCCCCTCACCATCTTTAACAGTTTTTTCATGACAGAGCTTCAAGGTGTGCAAGAAAACAATGTAATTAGAAAAAAATAATTCTTCTTCCTTAAAAGGAAATTCAATCTTTACTTACCTTTAATAAGTTTGTTTGCTAAAAAGCTCGTTTAAATTGTTTTCGATTTAGGATTCATGCTCAGAAAGTTGATTGTAGCGGAAGGAGGCTCGACTCCTGCGGGAATAGCTGGACAGTACGAAAAGCGGAGGGGCTTGCCCAGGGGCGACAAGCATAAGACGAGTCTGCCGGAAAGGCGCTCTTTGCCTTTTTGGCAGACTTGGCTTATGACCTCGAGCCCCTAAGCCCCGTAGCTGGACAGGTGAGACCCCGGAGGCGCAGCCGAGGAGGCTCACCGCCAGCCCCGCGGAAAGCGAGCATCCTGGAGCGGAAATCAACTATTATCTCCTCTACAATAGCAACAAACTATACGAAAAGAGCCCTTAATAAAGACGATGAGTAGCCTTCAATCATCGTATTAATATAGTATATTCTTTTATGATTACTTTCATTATGTATGTCTTTTCAATTATGTAACATTTCAATGACTTGACCCTTTTATGATTTTTCATATGATAAAATGTGACTGAAGATCAGTAAAAAAGTCATTAATTTACAAATTAAAAGTTCATAGCATCGTTTAAGAAAAGAGGATGATGTATGAAACATATACTCGCTTTAGCAATACTAATCATTTCCACGATGTTGCTTTTGACTTCATGTGATTATATTTCTTCCAACAAAGTTGTTTTAGCAGAAGATCAGTTTATAGAAAAACAGGTTATCTTTTTTACCGATGAACGAAACGTCTCCAAAGAAATACCCTACTATGATGCAATCATTGAACTAAAAAAACAGTACCCTGATAGCCTTAAACGATTAAAGGTAGTGAGCCTTAATACCGAAGTACCTAATAAAATAGCAGATTCTCCCCCGACTTCACCAGCAATCGTTGTTGTAGAAAACAATCAGGTCATATGTAAAGTGGAAGGCGATATTACTAAAGAAGACATAATAAGGCCCGTTTCAAGTGCAATCCAAAGTTGGGATCAATAATTTTCGTGAAAAATAAAAAGGGATTGAAGCCAAAACGCTTCAATCCCTTTTTATTAGTACCAAATAGTAAAAGGAGTATCCCCGATTTCCGGGATACTCCTTTATTAATTTACATTATTTTACGATGTGAATCGGGCTACCCATAGCAACTTCTGCTGCTTCCATGGAAATCTCACCTAATGTTGGGTGAGCATGAATAGTCATTGCAACATCTTCAGCCGTCATACCGGATTCAATAGCCAGTCCAAGTTCAGCAATCATGTCTGATGCTCCTGCACCAACGATTTGTGCTCCGATAATTAAACCGTCTTCTTTACGAGTTACAAGCTTCATGAAACCATCTGTAGCATTCAGTGCCAATGCACGGCCATTAGCGGCAAATGGGAATTTAGCAGCGATTACTTCGATGCCTTCTTCTTTCGCTTGAGCTTCAGAATAACCTACTGTAGCTAATTCCGGATCTGTGAAGCACACAGCTGGAATACCAAGGTAGTCGATTTCTGCTGGTTCACCAGAGATGACTTCCGCAGCAATTTTACCTTCGTAAGAAGCTTTGTGAGCAAGTGGTGGTCCATCTACGATGTCACCGATCGCGAAAATGTTCGGGATGTTCGTGCGGCATTGCTTATCAATTTTGACAACTCCGCGGTCTGTCATCTCGATACCAGCCTCTTCAAGACCGATTTCATCCGTATTCGGGCGACGGCCTACCGTTACTAGAACATAATCAGCTTCAACAGATTTCTCTTCGCCTTTTACTTCATACTTAACGACAACGCCGCTGTCACTTTCTTCAACGCCTTTAGCCATGGCTTTGGTAACGACCTCTACGCCTTTTTTCTTAAGATCTTTTTTCACAATTGCTGTCATTTGCTTTTCGAATCCGCTAAGAATATCGTCAGCACCTTCTAAGATTGTTACTTGAGATCCAAGATTTGCATACGCAGTACCAAGCTCAGTTCCGATGTAACCTCCACCGATAACTACAAGCTTGCTTGGGATTTCTTCCAATGCAAGGGCACCTGTAGAATCAAGTACGCGTTTTGAGAACTTGAAGCTAGGGATTTCAATCGGGCGCGAACCGGTTGCAAGAATCAAGTTTTTGAACTTGTATGTTTGGGCAGAGTTATCGTCCATCACACGAAGTGTATTAGCATCTACAAGGTAAGCTTCACCGCGAACGATTTCTGCTTTGTTTCCTTTAAGGAGACCTTCAACACCACCAGTTAATTTCTTAACAACACCAGCTTTCCACTCTTGAACCTTATCAAAGTTCACTTTTACGTTTTCAGCAACAATACCCATGTCATCAGAGTGTTGAGCATTGTGAAAACGGTGACCCGCTGTGATCAAAGCTTTAGATGGGATACAACCAACGTTTAAGCATACTCCACCTAAATTTTCTTTTTCGATGATCGTTACTTTTTGTCCAAGTTGTGCTGCACGGATTGCAGCTACATATCCTCCAGGACCTGATCCGACTACTATCGTATCTGTTTCAATTGGGAAATCTCCTACTACCATTGTATTACGCCTCCATTAATAATAATTCTGGATCGTTCAACAAACGCTTGATATGGTTAAGTGCATGTTGAGCAGTAGCTCCGTCGATCATACGGTGATCGAAGCTCAATGATAATGCTAACACAGGTGCTGCTACAATTTCACCATTTTTAACTACAGGTTTTTCTGCAATGCGTCCAACTCCAAGGATTGCAACCTCTGGGTGGTTGATTACCGGAGTAAACCATTGTCCACCGGCAGAACCAATATTCGTGATTGTGCATGAAGCACCTTTCATTTCATCACCAGAAAGTTTACCATCACGAGCTTTTCCAGCTAGTTCGTTAATTTCATTTGAAATTGAGAACATAGATTTACGATCAGCATTTTTCACAACAGGTACTAATAGACCTTTGTCAGTATCTGCAGCGATACCAATGTTGTAATAATGTTTTTGAACGATTTCGCTCGTTGAATCATCAATGGATGTATTTAGTGCCGGATATTCACGTAAGGCACTTGTTAATGCTTTAACGATATAAGGTAAGAATGTTAATTTAATACCTTTTTCAGCTGCAACTTCTTTGAACTTCTTGCGGTGAGCCCAAAGTTTCGTTACATCGATTTCGTCCATTAATGTTACGTGAGGTGCTGTATGTTTAGAGTTTACCATTGCTTTCGCAATTGCTTTACGCATACCACTCATTTTCTCGCGAGTTTCAGGGTATTCACCTTCTGGGGCTTTAGGTGCTGCCGCTTTAGAATCAGCTTCTGGGGCTTTTTCTTCTGCTTTCGCTTCTTCAGCAGTTTCAGCCGGCTTAGAATCTCCGTTTAAGAAAGCATCGATATCTTCTTTAACGACACGTCCGTTTTTACCCGAACCGGATACTTGGCGAATCTCCACACCGTTTTCTCTCGCATACTTACGAACGGAAGGCATAGCGATGACACGCTTATTAGGATCAACCTCTGCGTCAGCAGCACTTTGATTCACACCTTCAGATTTCTCTTCAGCAGCTTCTGGTGATGCATCTTTCTTGACATCTTGACCTTGTTCTGCTGTTCCTTGAACTTGACCTTCTGTTTTCTCGTCAGCTTTAGGAGCTTCTTTCTTCTCGCCATCGTCACCTTTGAACTGAAGATCTTCGTAACCAGGTGCATCGAACTTAATCAGTGTATCACCTACAACTGCTACAGTACCTTCGTCAACAAGAAGCTCTTCAACTGTTCCTGCTACCGGAGATGGAATTTCTACTACTGCTTTATCATTTTGGACTTCACATAGTACATCGTCTTCTTCAACTTTATCGCCAGGCTTAACAAACCATTTTACGATTTCACCTTCATGAATACCTTCACCAATGTCTGGTAATTTGAATTCGAATGACATGGACTCTACCTCCTGTATTGAATAATGATTAAAAATAGATGAATGTAAAACTTATATCTGTCTAATTTTCTTATATCTATAATTGGAAAAGAGAAGGGTGGAATGCCCTTCTGTTTTCACTTGAATATTAAGGGGGGCATGAATGCTCCTCACCCATTAAAAGTTAAGTACTTTTTTCGCCGTTTCAAGAACATCTTTGTGGTTCGGTAACCAGATTGGCTCCGCTTGGGAGAATGAGTACACTGTATCTGGCGCCGCTACTCGAAGCACCGGAGCTTCAAGGCTAAGAATTGCACGGTCATTGATCTCAGCTACAACGTTCGCTGCAATACCGGCTTGTTTTTGAGCCTCTTGAACAACAATGGCACGGTTCGTTTTTTCAACAGATGCCATGATTGTGTCGATATCCAATGGGCTTACTGTACGTAAATCGATTACTTCAACAGAGTGGCCTTCTTTTTCAAGCTCTTCAGCCGCTTTTAAGGATTCGTGTACCATAGCTCCGTAAGTGATGATGGAAAGGTCTGTACCTTCACGTTTCACATCCGCTTTACCAAGTTCGATCGTGTATTCCTCTTCAGGAACCTCTTGACGGAATGAACGGTATAATTTCATGTGCTCCAAGAAAATGACAGGGTCATTATCACGGATAGATGAAATTAATAAACCTTTTGCGTCATAAGGTGTTGATGGAATAACAACTTTCAGACCAGGTTGCTGAGCCATCAATCCTTCTAAGCTGTCCGCATGAAGTTCTGGAGTATGTACTCCACCACCGAATGGGGAACGGATTGTGATTGGAGAAGTATACGTTCCACCTGAACGGTAACGCATACGCGCCATTTGTCCACTTACCGAGTCCATTACTTCATAAACGAAACCGAAGAACTGGATTTCAGGTACTGGACGGTAACCTTCTAATGCTAAACCGATTGCTAAACCACCGATTCCTGATTCTGCTAGTGGCGTATCGAATACACGGTCTTCACCGAATTCTTTCTGAAGTCCTTCCGTTGCACGGAATACACCACCGTTTAGACCTACGTCCTCACCAAAAACTAAAACGTCTTCGTTGTTGCGTAGTTCTGTGCGCAGTGCATCAGTGATCGCTTGAATCATTGTCATTTGCGCCATGGCTTATTTCGACTCCTTTTCTTTGTAGATTTCTAATTGTTCTTTCAAGTTGTACGGAAGCTCTTCATACATGTTGTTAATGAAATCAGTAACTTTCTGTTTAGGAGTTCCATCTGCTTCTTTAATCGCTTGTTTGATATCTTCTTTCGCTTCTTCGATCACTTCGTTTTCTTTCTCTTCACTCCATAATCCTTTAGCCTCTAAGAATTTACGGAAGCGCACCAATGGATCTTTCTTTTCCCAGTCAGTATCCATTTCTGAAGTACGATAGCGAGTTGGATCATCACCAGCCATTGTATGTGGTCCATAACGATAGCAAAGTGTTTCAATCAGTGAAGGACCTTCACCATTTACAGCACGGTTACGAGCCTCTAATGTAGCTGAATACACTGCTAATGGATCCATTCCATCCACTAAGATACCAGGGATACCAGCAGCAACTGCTTTTTGAGCGATTGTACGGCCCGCTGTTTGCTTATCACGTGGTGTTGAGATGGCGAACTGGTTGTTTTGAACAACGAAAATCGCTGGAGCTGCGTACGCACCTGCAAAGTTAATTCCTTCGTAGAAATCACCTTGTGAAGAACCACCGTCACCTGTATATGTAACGGCAACAGCTTTCTTACCACGTTTCTTAAGACCTAATGCCACCCCGGCAGTTTGGATGTATTGAGCACCGATGATGATCTGTGGTGATAATACATTCACTCCTTCTGGAGGCTGGTTTCCTTTAAAGTGTCCACGTGAGAATAAGAATGCTTGAGCTAACGGAAGTCCGTGCCAAACGATTTGTGGAACATCACGATATCCAGGCAGGATCCAATCTTCCTTCTCTAAAGCAAAGTGAGAAGCAATTTGTGAAGCCTCCTGTCCAGCTGTTGGTGCATAGAAACCTAAACGTCCTTGACGGTTCAGGGAGATTGATCTCTGATCAAGAATACGAGTATAAACCATGCGACGCATTAATTCCTGAAGATCCTCATCAGAGATCTCCGGCATTGCGTCTTCGTTTACTACTTCGCCTTCTTCGTTCAAAATTTGGAACATTTCAAACTTGTCTTCAATTTGTTCGAGCGTCTTAACTGCATCGAATTGTGCCTTCTTTGATTTAGAAGCCATCGAAGTCACCTATCCTTTCTTTATACATTTATTTTGGTTTTTTTACATACAAAGTTTAGATTACCCAAATTCAGTATGACCTACCACAATACTTGCGGATACACACACTATTACTAGTTTTCCACAAATACCAAGAAAGAAAACCCGAAATTACATTCGAGCTTATCTGTATCAGTCATAATGTCACATTGACTAATACAATCCATGAATACCTTTACTAGTTTACAATATAGAAATTCAGGAAGTCAACGACAAAGTATTATAAATTCTTGTTTCCAAGTGATCCCGAAAAATATTTCTACCAATTCTTTTCAAAACTGTATCAATACTCATTTAAAATCTGTTATATATAAACACCTGTAACAACTTTATCTGTTATAGAGTAAGGATGCCACCAATCTCCTATACTCCGTTATGATCTTGTGCACTACAAAGGATTTGGATAATTATTACTGCGTACAAAGACAAAAAAAGTGATAGTCGAGTAAGTTTTTCTCGTCTATCACTTTTTATGCTTCTTTATTCTGATTCTTTTACATCAAGACCGGCACTCGAATAAAATGTTTGTTTCAGATTATTGAATTCTTCTGTCTTTTTATTATAGTCCTCATTATAATTCACTATTTTTTCATATTGGTCATTAATAGAGGAGATTTGTTTCTCGAGCTCTTCCATTGTGAGCTCTTTCTTTTTGAACATATTATAAAGTTCTTTATCCAGAGATAGCGCATCCAGATAAGAAGATGTTAGCTTTTCATGAAGCTGATAACGCTCTTCCATCGTTTGTTTCAGCTTTTTTGCTTCCTTTTTAAGATCCTGGCTTTCTAACTTATCAACAAATTCGTCTGCTTTCGCAAACTCTTCCTCGGCTTCGCTCATGGACGTACGTTCTTTTTCGATATAGTCTTTTCTTTTTTTGATGTTGTCCAGAGCTTCATCGGAAAGCTTTACAATTTGGTCAAACTCTTTCATCCCAAGATCCATTATCTTAGTGTATATCTCTTTTTCTTTTTCTTCTAATTCTTGAAGAGGTTTTTGAACGTCAACATATTGACCTTCTTTAGATACTGTTTCTTCAAGAACATTGTACATATTCTCTTCGGGTGAAGAACCACCGACACAGCCCATTAATGCAAAGATTGCGGCTCCTAAAATGAAAGCAAAACGAAATTTCGACACAACTAGATCCCCCTTAACTATTTACCACCTTCTACTATATCTATGTCTACAACATTTGACAATAGGGATTTACAACTGTGGAAAAAAATGTCGATTAGACTATTCTTCCTAGTAGAATAAATATGTCATTTACCCAGTGAGTATTCCACTTTATAATAAATCTCATTCATTAACTTTTCCGGAGTAAAATGATAGACTATTATCATACATAATAGATAATTTTAATGAATAAAGTAGAGAAACAATTGATCAAAAGGCCTTGTCTGTAAGTGTCCTGTAAAAGTCATGTTACGACTTCATATTCTTATCTCTACCGTATCTGAGGAGGAAAATCAATGATTACGATGAATGACATCATCCGTGAGGGTCACCCTACATTAACAATGGTGGCAAAGGAAGTGGCTATACCGCCATCAAAAGAAGACCAGGAAACATTAAGAAGCCTATTGGAGTATGTAATAAACAGCCAAAATCCTGAAACTGCAAATAAGTATGGGCTCAGACCCGGGATTGGCCTTGCTGCACCCCAAATCAATATTTCCAAACGGATGTTAGCTGTCAATGTGACAGACAATCAAGGAAAACTATACAGCTATGCTTTATTCAACCCGAAAATTATCAGTCACTCAATCGAGAAAGCTTATTTAACATCCGGTGAAGGATGCTTGTCGGTAGACAGAAATGTACCCGGGTTTGTTCCCCGCTATGCCAGAGTGACAGTAAAGGGCTGGGATATGGATGGAAACGAAGTGAAGCTGCGTTTAAAGGGACTGCCATCCATTGTGTTTCAACACGAAATCGATCATTTGAATGGGATTATGTTCTACGACCATATCAATCCAAAGAACCCATTTGAGCCGATTCCTGATGCGATTGCCATTGAAAGATAATAGAAAAAGACTTCTTCCCGTTATCAGAAGAAGTCTTTTTCGTTATACATTATATTAATTCAAGTTTCTTCAAACCATGATATATTCCATCGTCATCGACGTGTTTCGTGATCAAATCTGCATGTCTTTGTACTTCTTGTACAGCATTCCCCATGGCAACTCCAGTACCAACGGATTGAATCATTTCAATATCATTTAATCCGTCCCCAAACGCATAAACATCTTCCATTTTAAAACCGAGCTTCGCGATCATCTTTTTGATGCCTTCTGCTTTGGATCCACCCCTTGGCAGGATATCCATGGAAAATTGATGCCAACGTATGAACGTGAAGTCACTGTATTTCTCCCGGTAA
The DNA here is from genome assembly GCF_056159585.1 of Rossellomorea sp. ABR4_004. NCBI lineage: Bacteria > Bacillati > Bacillota > Bacilli > Caryophanales > Bacillaceae > Rossellomorea > Rossellomorea sp. ABR4_004. The sequence continues at coordinate 444,333 of NZ_JBSWVM010000003.1, forward strand.
AAGCTCTCATCTTCCTTTGTACAAAATAACAAGGATTGATAAATATCTCTATCCTTATAGAAATCCGGGGCATAATCTGGATGTGGAAATTTTAAACTCCCCATACTCTCTTCAATATATTTATGGTGCTTCTGGTTTGACTTCATCGTTTGATGATTTAAGTGAACCACCGGATGTTCCTTCGTATACGCATCCTCAAGCAACTCTTCTAGCGTCTTGATTTGTAATGGATTTGTGTAGATTACCTCATTTTCAAAAACCACATACTGCCCATTAAAGGAAACAAAGGACTCGATTCCTAATTCCTCCCTCAGGCTCTCATACATGAATGGAGCCCTGCCAGTTGCAATTGCTACATAAGTACCTCTGGATTGTAATGTTTGGATGGCTTCTTTCGTTGCTTGTGGCAGCTTCTTATCATGGTCAAGCAGTGTACCATCTATATCGAAGAAAACTATTTTAGACATATCTGTTCTCCTTTTCATTCGTAATCGATCATCAGTTTTACACGTTGTTTAAAGTAATGCTTTGTGGCATAAATGTCAATGAATGAGTATACCTGCTTTCTATTACCAAACTTAACCATGTAAGAGATTCAATAAATTCCGTACAATATAAGTAAGACAACAGAGACTTCGGTATTATCTTTCCTTTACTTCAAAGGAAAATCTCGGTAAACTATTGATAAGGAGTGATCCACCATGTTAAAAAAGCTTAGAAAGAAGCTTTTAAAACAGTGGAAAGAATTGCTTAGAAAAAAAACGATTGCATAATATTTCATGCTGCCGAACGAACTTATGCAGCTACACTACTAAAAAACATGCAATTCGGCTATACTGTCATACGTTTACACAAATAATAAGGGACTGATGCCACTAGTGAGCTTTTTCGTCTCCATTGGTTCAGTCCCTCTTCTCTATTTTGTAATGATTTAATGAAGGATTCTCTCAAAAACTTTATTTACACGAAAGAATCCTTTATAATTTATAGCATACATAAACAAGATGATTCATCCCTACTTAAATGATAGGTTCATTTAGAAGAGTTAGAGTGAGGACCGTCCACTATGGTAAATTCTCGTGAAAGATTTATTTCACTCGCCTTTCGTCCTTATCGAAAGGTCGCCCTGTGTTAAGGAAATGATTCCTTGATTAATCGTTTTTTTACCACAGGGCGTAAATGAGCCATAAATGAACATAGTAACTGTTCAGACCATAATGGTATATCTATACCTATTAGCAGGGAAGCTAGCCCTCTAATGTCCAGCTCCAGCGTCAAGCCCTATTCGTCATACCATATCCATCAACCGGAGACTGGTTTTATGCCAATAGGTGCATAGGCGCCGCTTATGTTATGTTAGTTGATAACTTTTTTATCATAGATGAAAGTTAGATTTTTTGAAAACGGATAAGGAGAGAGAAAAGACATGATTTTTAAAGTATTTTATCAAGAAAGTAAAGCAGAAGTGCCTGTTCGCGAATGCACTCAATCTCTTTACATGAAAGCAGATTCAGAACGTGAAGTACGCCTGAATTTAAAAGACAAACCGTATAATATTGAATTCGTACAAAAGCTAGAGGGCGCTTTTTTAGAGTATGAAGAAAACCATCATTCTTTCGAGTTGGAGCAATAATCAATGAAATTTGTCAAGAATGACCAAACCGCAGTATTTGCCCTTGGCGGTTTAGGTGAAATCGGTAAAAACACATACGGCGTACAATTCCAAGACGAAATCATCCTGATCGATGCAGGAATCAAGTTCCCTGAAGACGAACTCCTCGGTATCGATTACGTAATCCCTGACTATACGTATCTGGTGAAGAATGCGGATAAAATCAAAGGCCTTTTCGTGACACACGGACACGAAGACCATATTGGTGGAATCCCCTATCTACTGCGTGAATTAAACATCCCGATATACGGCGGGAAGCTCGCATTGGGACTTATTAAAAACAAGCTTGAAGAGCACGGTCTATTAAGAAATGCGAAACTCAATGTCATCCAGGAAGATGACATCATTAAATTCCGCAAGACGTCCGTAACCTTCTTCAGAACGACTCACAGTATTCCGGATTCATACGGGATTGTTGTGAAAACACCACCTGGTAATGTTGTACACACAGGTGACTTTAAATTTGATTTCACGCCGGTCGGTGAGCCCGCGAACTTAACCAAAATGGCTGAAATCGGAAAAGAAGGCGTTCTTTGTCTTCTATCTGATAGTACGAACGCTGAAGTTCCAAATTTCACAATGTCGGAACGTAAAGTCGGAGAAAGCATCAATGACATTTTCCGCAAAGTGGACGGTCGTGTTATATTCGCTACTTTTGCTTCTAATATTCACCGTCTTCAACAAGTGGTGGAAGCAGCTGTCTTTCATAATAGAAAAGTCGCTGTTTTCGGAAGAAGCATGGAAGCGGCCATTACAATCGGTCAAGAATTAGGGTATATTAACGCCCCTAAAGATACATTCATTGAGCATAACCAGATTAATCGATTACCCGCGAATGAAGTCGCGATATTATGTACAGGTTCCCAAGGTGAACCAATGGCTGCATTATCAAGAATCGCAAACGGTACTCACCGTCAAATTCAGATCCAGCCTGGCGATACCGTTGTATTCTCTTCTTCACCGATTCCTGGAAATACGATCAGTGTAAACCGCACAATCAACCTATTATATCGTGCTGGAGCAGAAGTCATTCATGGACCATTAAGTGATATCCATACATCTGGTCATGGTGGACAACAAGAAATGAAGTTAATGCTCCGCCTGATGAATCCAACCTTCTTTATGCCGATACATGGTGAATTCCGCATGCAGAAGATGCACGCCGAGCTTGGTGTAGATTGTGGGGTACAGCCTGAAAACTGCTTCATAATGGACAATGGTGAAGTCCTTGCATTGAGCAATGACTCCGCGCAAGTAGCTGGGAAAATCCCTTCTGGAAACGTCTATATCGATGGAAGCGGTATTGGTGATATCGGAAATATCGTCCTTCGCGATCGCCGTATCCTTTCAGAAGAAGGATTGGTCATTGTCGTTGTAAGCATCGACATGAAGGATTTCAAGATTGCTTCCGGCCCGGACCTTATCTCAAGAGGTTTCGTATACATGCGTGAATCAGGTGACCTTATTAATGAAGCACAAACGCTTATTTCTAAACATCTGAACAAGGTTCTTGAAAGAAGAACATCACAATGGTCAGAAATCAAGAATGAAATCACAGACACACTGGCTCCATTCCTATATGAAAAAACAAAACGACGTCCGATGATTTTACCAATCATCATGGAAGTCTGATCAATCAAAAGAAGAGGCTGACCCGATTTGGGGCAGCCTCTTTTGTATTATTATAATACCTTTTTTTCAAAACGGTTAATATCCGTATCTGCACCGATTACAATCAGGATATCGCCTTCACGAATTTGTTCATCTGCTTGGGGAGACACAATAATATCTTTTTGTCTCTTAATCGCCACGATATTGATTCCAAATTGAGCACGGATATCCAGATCGATTAATGAATTCCCACTCAGATTTTCATTCGCCACAATCTCTACGATGGAGTGTTCATCCGACAGCTCCAGATAATCCAATACATTATTCGAAACGATATTATGAGCGATCCTTCTTCCCATATCACGTTCTGGATGAACGACTTGGTTCGCACCTATTTTCCGCAATACTTTTTCATGATAATCATTTTGAGCCTTAACGGTAATTTTTTTAACCCCGATTTCTTTCATCATCAAGGTGGTTAAGATACTCGATTGGATATCGTCTCCAATAGCCACAATGACGTGATCGAAATTTCTGATTCCCAGGCTTTTTAAAACGGATTCGTCCGTTGCATCTGCCACTACCGCATGAGAAGCAATGGAAGAGAATTCATTAACTTTGTCTTCATCCTGATCAATCGCCATAACCTCCATGCCTTGATCTGACAATGAACGGACAATACTGCCCCCAAATCGTCCCAAACCAACAACCACAAACTCTTTTTTCACCATACATCCCCCCGCACTTTCTATATCCTTTATTTTAGCATAAAAAAAAGGAGAAAATGAAATTTCTCCCTGTAGTCCTCAGTATTAAATTTTGAAGGCTTAGTAGATCGATCATTTATTGCCTTTTACATAATCAGCATCAAATAAAAACAGTCTCATTAACAGATATAAAGATGGGATCAATAATAGCAAGCCTGCTATAAAGACGATGACCAGGGCCATTCCCATCGTTGGATTCGTCACACTGGTTTCTATCGTAATAAATGGTTTTAGTATATAAGGTAAATGCGAAGCACCATAGCCAAAAAAGGCAAAGAAGAACTGCAGCATAACCAAAATGAATGCCGTTCCAAAATTTTTCCGCATATAAATCATTAGAGATGCACCAAAGAAGCAAAGAAGTGACAACCCAAACATCCACCAAATATCAATCGCCTTCTCAAAATGCTCTGCATTATGCTCTCTCAACGATACAAACACTACTAAACTCGCCAGAATCGTAGGAGGACTCCAAAATAGGGAAAACGTCCTTAATTCCTCCCTGGAAGCCATATCTCCTGCACGGTTGGCATAATAGGTTAGAAATGTCGCACTGATAAACAACACTGATACAATGGAAAGGGCCACTACACTCCACGAATAGGGGCTGGTAAAAAGCTCCTTGGCGAGGAAGATGACCTTATCTCCCTTCTCTTCCAGGAATCCACCTTCTGAAATCGTTAATGCCGTGGATAAGGAAGCAGGTATTAATAACCCGGTCGCCCCATATAAAAACAGGTACACGATATTGTCCTTTGACCCGTAATTACCGAAAGCATAGAAACTTCCTCTTATGGCTAATAAAATGATGGCGATACTTCCCGGAAGTAATAATGCCGTTCCATAATAGTAGGCTGTGTCAGGAAAGAATCCGACAAGGCCCACAAAGAAGAAGACAAAAAAGACGTTTGTTACTTCCCATACCGGAGAAAGGTATCTGCTAATCAAAACGTTCAAGGTATGCTCCTTGCCCTTCATTCTTCCATAAAAGGCGAAGAAGCCGGCTCCAAAATCAATCGAAGCTACTATCAGATAACCATAAAGGAAAATCCACAATACGGTAATCCCCACAACTTCCAAACTCATACCCATTCCTCCCTTAAAGCTTCAAGCCCCTTCTTCTCAGGCTGCCTGAAAAGAAGGAGTACTTCTATATCTGCTTAACTCGCTTTCTTTGGAAAACGTTGTTCTAATTCCGCCTCTGCAGGCTTGTTTTTAAACATTTTAATCAGTACAACCACACATATCACGCCAAGAAGGATATAGAGGCCTACAAACAATGCAAACGTCAAGCCTACTCCATCGGCTTTCGTTGCCGCATCCGCCACTTTCATATACCCTCTCATAATCCATGGCTGTCGACCCACTTCGGCATAGATCCAACCAAATTCAATCGCCAGCATCGCAAGTGGTCCACTTGCAACAATTCCCCATAGAAGCGGCTTATTCCATTCATTCCGCTTCTTCCACTTCCAGAATAGAATAAATGCCGCTGAAATAAAGATACTGTAAAACCCAATGGATACCATCAGGTCAAACATATAGTGAACCCATAAAGGAGGCCGCTCATCTTCAGGAAATTCATTCAGACCTATAACCTCTGTCTCAAAAGAACTCCCGGCAAGAAAGCTTAAGAATCCAGGTAAGCGGATCTCATTATGGACCTCATTATTTTCATCCAGAGTTCCGAATACGATCAAGTCAGCATTCTCTTCGGTTTCAAAATGCCACTCCGCAGCAGCGAGCTTTTCAGGCTGATACTCGGCAAGAAATTTCGCAGATAAATCCCCTGCCAGAGCTGTGGCAAAAGCGAAGATCAAAGCAGAAACCATCGTTAAACGCAGGGCTTTCTTATGATATTCCCCGCCTTTCTTACGAAGAATCGCGAATGCCGTAATCGCCGCCAACACTAATGCCGATGTTAAATAGGCAGTCGTCAATACGTGAAACACTTTCGTAGGCGTGGCCGGATTCAGCATCGCAGCAATCGGGTCGATATTAATCGCTTTCCCATTTTCTAATTCAAATCCTTGAGGAGTGTTCATGAACGCATTCACCGTTGTAATGAACAGTGCAGAGGCCGAAGAACCAATCATAACCGGAATCGTCAACAGCCAGTGAATCCACTTATTCTTAAAACGGTCCCAAGTATAAAGATAGATTCCTAAAAAGATAGCCTCAAAGAAAAACGCAAAAGTTTCCATAAATAATGGCAGTGCAATCACTTGTCCGGCAACCTGCATAAATGAAGGCCACAATAAGGACAGCTGCAACCCTATCGCTGTACCCGTTACAACCCCCACCGCAACCGTAATCGTAAAACCTCTTGCCCACCTTCTTGCAAGCAAAAGATAATGGGGATCATTTCGTTTGATTCCCATAAACTCCGCAATGGAAATCATAATCGGCACCCCTACCCCAATCGTCGCAAAAATAATATGGAATGCAAGGGTTGTCGAAGTGAGCATTCTACTCAAAATCACACCATCTAAAACCATTCTATACTCCCCCTACTGATCTACTTACTATCGTAAATAACTCTTTTCTACTGTTTATCACTTATTGTTCATTATAAAACCTGAAATTGAGTTTGTGATATGTTGAACATGAATATTTTGTGACGTTTTTCACAAACACCGCCTTAAACCACCAATAACACCTCACACCACCACTCCCCTACCACAACCGCAACAAAAAACCCCGCACACACCAGTGCGGGGCTCCTCCAAACTTACATCGCATCCAACATCCTGAACTGCGATTTAACCAGCTCATAATAATCACCCTGCTGCTCCATCAGCTCATCGTGGTTGCCGGATTCTTTGATTCTTCCATTTTCCAGAACAAAGATATTGTCCGATTCACGGATCGTAGATAGGCGGTGGGCGATGATGATCGCGGTCCGACCGTTCAGTAGTCGTTTCAATGCTTTTTGAATTTTGACTTCTGTTTCTGTATCGATGGATGCTGTCGCTTCATCCAATATGATGATTCGAGGGTTTGCCAAGAGTGCTCGGGCGAATGACAGTAATTGTCTTTCACCAACGGATAAGACATTACCCCGTTCTTCCACTTCGGTCTCGTATCCACCGGAAAGCTTCTCGATGAACTCATTGGCTCCGATTGCTTCCGCGGCATTCTTAACCTCTTCGTCCGTTGCATCAGGGCGCCCGAATCGGATGTTATCCATGATCGTTCCCGAAAAGATGAAAGTATCCTGCAGGACGATGCTGATTTGACTTCGTAAGCTTGAAACCGATGCATCCCTCAGGTTTACCCCATCGATTTTCACTTCACCATTCGTTGGATCGTAAAAACGGCTGATCAGGTTGGCAATCGTTGTTTTTCCAGAACCAGTATGACCGACTAATGCGACGGTCTGGCCGGCTTTCATTTCAAGATTGATGTTTTGGAGTGCTTTTCGTTTGTCATCGTAGGAGAATTCTACATTCTCAAACTGTATTCTTCCTTTGATGTCAGTCAGGTTCACTGCATTCGTTTTTTCATTTACAATCGGTTGTTCATCGAGAAATTCGAAGATACGCTCGGATGAAGCCATTCCGATCAGTAGTTGATTGTAAACTTGGCCGAGCCTTGAAATGGGTTCCCAGAACATCCCCAGGTAGAAGGCGAATGAAACAAACTCTCCCAGTTCCAGTGAGCCGCCTTGGATGAGATGGGCACCGTACCATATGAGGACCGCTGTCCCGATGGCGTTTGTCAGTTCTACCAGCGGGCGGAACATGGCATTTTTCTTTGTGGCTGTTCTCCAGCTATCGAAGTTTTCCGTGTTTACCCCATCGAAAAAGGCCATGTTTTCTTTTTCTTGAGTGAATGATTGGGTGACACGGATCCCCTGAATGCTTTCATTCAGATGGGAATTCAGCTTCGATTGCTTGAGTCGTACCATTTGCCAGGATCTGCGGATGTTTTTTCGTAAGCTGGTTGAGATAAAAAACATGATTGGCAGTATGACCATGACGGCAAGTGTTAATTCAGGACTTAATGTAAAGAGTATGACGATAATTCCAATGAGTAGAATGATATCCATTAAGAGGTTAATAACTCCGTTTGTGAAGAGCTCCTGAAGGGAGTTAATATCATTCATGATTCGAACCAGGATGGAACCGGCTGATCTCTGATCAAAGAAGCGATGGGATAGCCATTGAACATGGCTGAATAAGTGCTTTCTTAAATCATAAATAACTCCTTGCCCCAGCTGATTCATCCACCTGATCCTGAGCACATTTGCAACGTAATTCAATACATAGAGTCCTGCGATAATTCCAACCAGGGTAAATAGTAAATTGGAATCCTTCTGCCTGATTGCTTTGTCTAATGTGTATACCCCGATCAGAATAGGTACGATCAATCGTACTGCTGTTGTGATCAGAACGGTAATGATGGATAAGGGCAGAAGTTTTTTAGAATAGGGCTTTAAATACGTTAATAACCGGTAGAGTTGTTCCCAGTTAAACGGCTTATCGATCACTTGATCTGTAGAGTAATGGAATCTGCTTAGTACGCTTTTGTTGACTTTGTTTTTCTGACTCAAATCCACTCACCTACCCTTCCTGAGTTTGTAATATTTTTTTCTGATCTTTGTATTGGATATCATAGATTCGTTGATACGGTCCATTGTTTTTCAGTAGGAAGTCATGAACTCCCCTCTCGACGACTTTCCCGTTTTCCAGAACAAGTATTTCATCTGCATGCTTGAGGGATGATATCCGATGGGCAATAATAAAGGTCGTTTGATCCGACATGACTTCTTTTAGCGCTTTTTGAATCCTGAATTCAGTTTCCATGTCTACGGCGCTTGTTGCGTCATCTAGGATCAGGATCGATGGGTCTGTACAAATCGCACGGGCTATGGCAATCCGCTGCTTTTGACCTCCTGAAAGTCCTAAACCTCTTTCACCAAGCCTTGTGTCGTAGCCATCAGGTAATTCTGAAATAAATTCATGGGCTTGTGCCCGTTTTGCTGCTTCTATGATATCTTCCATTGTTGCTTCCGGTCGTCCATACGATATATTCGCTTTGATGGTCGAAGAAAATAAGAAAGATTCCTGAAGTACGAAACCGATATTTTTACGAAGTGATTTTAATGAATAATCTTTTAGATCCCGTCCATCGATGAGGATTTCTCCCTCTTCAGGTTCATAGAAGCGAGTGATAAGCTGGGTGATACTTGTTTTACCAGAACCGGTACCACCGATCAGACCGATGACTTTTCCGGGTTCAGCCTTAAAGGAAATATCCTCGAGGGCTGCTTCATCATGAACGTTATAATTCAGGGACACGTGCTTAAACTCTACTTCACCATTCATCCGATCGACGTGAATAACACCTTGATGATCTTTTATCTCTTCGTCCACTTCAAGAATTTCGAGCAAACGTTCCCCTGATGCTTTCGATTGGGAAAACAGGTTAATCGTAAATCCAAGATTCATGATCGGCCAGATGATGTACCACACTAAACTGTAAAACGCGACAAGCTCTCCTGGTTGAAGGTTGCCATTCATCACTAGATACCCACCGTATGCAAGGAGTGTCACTACACTTACATTCCCCAGAAACTCCATTAAAGGAAAGTACTTTGCCCAGATGTCCGAGGTGAAAAGGTATTTATCTTTGTAATCACCATTTGATTGGTTGAATTTGTTGATTTGATGATCTTCTCTTGATAATGATTTTACTGTATTAATTCCTGAAATATTTTCTTGCACATTCGTATTCAGTTTTCCGAACGATTTACGGATACCCCTGAAAGCTGGGTGAACCGCTTTATCGAATTTGTATACGGCAATTGCCAGGAACGGTAATGAAACGAGGGTGACGAATGTCAGTTGAGGCGAATAATAAAACATAACACCAAAGCTTACCGTTACTAAAAGGAAAAAGCGAAGCAGTTCCGAAAAACCAAAGGATAGAAAGAAACGAAATGCTTCTACGTCTGCCGTCAACCGGGACATCAGATCCCCTGTTTTAGCGTTATCGTAGTAACTGAATGGAAGGAATTGAAGCTTTTCATACAGTTCATTTCTCAGCCGGTAAACCGAGGTTATCCCGAATAGATCCCCATGGTATTGTTGAATAAATGTGGCAACTCCTTTCACGATCATAATGCCGATAAAGCCAAATGCTAAGTACGGGATCCACTGATAGTTCCCTTGCAGAATCACATCATCAATCGTGATTTGCAGGATCATTGGATAGACTACAGTGATCACTGTAACAAAAATCAAGAAAATCATTGAAATGATAAAATGCCTTTTATAGGGCCAATAAAAGGCTTTCAATTTTTTAAATGTATCCATAATTTCTCCCCCTTTAACGTTACATAAAAAAAGAACGTACTAATAAATATATCGGCTTTCGAAATATTTATCTACCCTTTTTTAGAATTTTTTACTTTTTTATGAATTATCCTTCTAGTCTTATTATTCATATTAATTGTAAAAATAAATTCAAAAAAATAGATCGGTCTTTTGACCGATCTATTCCCACATATTTCGTTTGAACTTATTCGCTTTTTTCCATTTCATCCAGTACACGATTGACGCGCTTTTCAAGCATTTTCATTCCGCTTCCGCCCGCTTGGAAGTGACGAAGGTTCCCGTCTTTATCAAATACATAGTAAGCCGGGACATATTGATTTTCGAATGCATCGGTCAGTTTATGCTCACTGTCTACGAAGATTGGCTGAGTAATATCGTGCTCAGCTGCTACCTTCTTTATTTCGTCCAGGTTCAGGTCATCCTCGGAGCGTGGCATATGGACAGCCATAACATTCAGTTTATCGCTGTATTGATCTCGAAATTCATTTACTTGTGGCATCGCTTCTTTACAAAGGTGACATGAGATGGACCAGAAGTGAATAAGTGTCGGCTTTTCTCCTACCAGCTCTCCCTTTGTTACTTCTCCATTTAACCATTCTGTAGCACCGTTTAATTCCGGCATCGGTTCTCGAAGCTTCATTAATATGGCCTCCCTTAATTTAGATCGATATTATTTCTATTGTTCACAGGATGGATTTGTACTACTCCTGAAAAAATCAACATGATAAGAAAATGGCCTACCAAACGGTTAGGCCATTATTCATTTGAAGATTATAAAGTTTTTTGACCTGGCTTCCAGTTTGCCGGGCAAAGTCCGCCAGTTTGAAGTGCTTGAAGAACACGTAGAGTTTCTTCAACGTCACGGCCGATATTGTTATGGAATACTACTTGATATTGTAGTTCTCCTTCTGGGTTGATGATGTATAGTCCGCGAAGAGCAATACCTTCATCTTCGATTAGAACTCCGTATTCGCTGGATACGCTGTGGTTTGTATCTGCAGCTAATGGGTATCTTAACTCACCAAGACCATTTTCTTTACGGTCAGTGTTAATCCAAGCTAAGTGTGTATGAATAGTGTCTGTAGAGACACCGATAACTTCTGCATCTAAATCTTCGAACTCATCGTAACGGTCTGACATTGCTGTAATTTCAGTTGGACAAACGAAAGTGAAGTCCATTGGGTAGAAGAACAATACTGTCCACTTACCGTTTTTCATATTTTCTTCCAGTGATACTTTACCGAATTCTTTGTTTGGCAATACAGCGTCCATTTCAAAACGTGGAGCTTGTTTGCCTACCATGCGTTCTGCCATGAGTGAATCCCTCCAATGAGTTTTTAATGAAATATTTCACCTGAGAAAGGAAGACGTGACGGCCTGTCCTTTCTAAAATCACAATTTTCATTATATAGGATTGGTTTTTTTTAGTCAATGTTAAATTATAATAAATTTAATATTGAAATGATTATAATTTATTGACAATATCCCTTACTTGGTTTTCCCTATTATATAGAAGTTTACTCACTTTTCTGCTTGAATAAACATCTATATAAAGTTTACCATTTCTCAACTGGGGAATAAAACAATATGCTTTTTTATATACTCTTTGACATGGCCTAAGGTGAATTGTGTATACTAGAATGGTCATTATTTAAAAGGAAGGATGTTTTGGATTGAATTACATACTTGGTCTTAGTGCTTTAAGTGACCGACTTTCCAATTTTAATTGGGGCGGTCTATTGGTGACGATCGGAATTGGCGCCTTACAGATAATAGCGATTTGGATCGCTTTCATTATCGTGAAAGGTGCAGCTAACAAAGTGGTTGAGAGAGTCTTTGATAAGTACAGAAAGAGAAATGATGTTTCTGAAGGTCGCGCGCAAACACTACAAAGTCTTTCAAAAAATATAATCGGGTACATCCTGATTTTTGTTTTCTTTGTCACGATTTTACAAATCTTCGGCATCCAGGTGACGGCTATTCTCGCTGGAGCAGGAATTGTTGGCCTTGCAGTCGGCTTTGGAGCTCAAGGGTTAGTAAGTGATGTAGTGACTGGATTCTTTATTCTATTGGAAAAGCAAGTGGATGTAGGGGATTACGTGTCCACTGGAAATTTCTCAGGGATTGTAGAAGAGGTTGGTTTACGAACGACACATATTCGTGGGTTCGATGGTACTCTGCATTATGTGCCAAATAGAGAAATTACGAGTGTCAGCAATCATTCCCGTGGAAATATGAGAGCACTTGTTGATATCGGTATCTCATATGATGATGACATTGACAAAGCGATGGTCGTGCTTCAGCAGGTTTGTGATACGATCGCTCAAGAAGATGACAATATTGTAGATGGCCCGAATGTGTTAGGTGTTCAAACACTTGGCGCTTCAGATGTAGTACTGAGAGTGCTATGCAAAACGAAAAACATGGAGCAATGGGGAGTGGAACGGAAGCTTCGTAAAGCTCTAAAAGAAGCTCTTGACCAAAATGGAATTGAAATTCCTTACCCTCATCAGGTGTATATTGAGAAGAAAGAAGGCTAATGTAAGTGAAAAGAGAAGGCACCGGCCTTCTCTTTTTATTTGTCTCTTCTCCTTTTAGCATTCAGTAGACGCTGAAGGCGATCATCATCCCTAGCTTCTTGAGGATCCTGTTTAACCTTGGATTTGTTTATCGGCCCCTTTTTATCTCTAAATTCAGACATATACTGCTTGCTTCTTATAGGTTTCTCCCGCTCATTCCGCTCGCGGTTCTGTTTCACTTTGCTGCCAAGTTGTCCTAATGTAGGTTGTTCTTTAGGAACGGAAACGTGGATCTTCCTTTTAAGCTTATCAAAAACTCCAAATATAGGACCTAATCCAAACCTTCTTATAGCAATTTCACTAAAGAATAGTAGAAAGCCAATACTAATAAGGAGTATACGGATTGATTGCTCTCTGGATGATTTGTTTTTGAATTCGCGAAAGACTTCTTTAGGGGATGAATACTTCTTCCCTTCCGTTGCTTCTACTATCTCTTCCAGTGTTCGGGTTCCCCCCTTGTAGGAGTGTTCTTTCGAATATGGAATCGAAAAGCCTGTTTGGTATGAGCTTCCACTCTCTTCACCTACCTTGGCGATGTTCATATGGTATAGTCCAGGTGATAACCTGCTCTCAAATTCGACTTCATAGTCTCCCGGAGCCTTGATTCTCGTCGTTGCAGGAATCTCTGTTCCACTTTCATCAAGTGCCGTTACCTCAAGTTGTGAGACATCTCCCTTTGATGCCGAAAGCTTTAACTGAGTATGTCCCCGATCGTCTTCCACATCAATGGTGTACGGATCGGATTGAATATCAGGAAACGAACGTGTAACAAGCTGATTGACGAACGACGGCCATCCTTTCCACCTGACGAAATCCCCTGTCCATTTTCCAGTTGTATCAGACGTAAATGCAAATGTCCTTCCCAGACCATATCTCCAGGTTGCCAAAATTGGATCATTCTTTTCACTCTGCATCTCAACTTGAGAAGTGCCTTTTGGACTAGTGGCAATATAAGCATTCATTTGCGGAATGCCTTCTGTAAATAACGTTTCCCATTTAGACGAAGAAATCGCTGGATAAAATGGATTATCTTCAATATAGGTCCTTGTAGTAATGACTGTTTCCCTTGTTAAGATACTAGGTATTACACTGGCATCGACAACATCATAAAATCGACCTTTTCCCCATTGGGACAAATCATTTAATAGACCTCGATCTGCTCCATCACCTATTGAGACAGTGGATAATGTGATTTGCTTATCGTGACCATTCTCTACAAGTGATTGGTAACTGCCTGACGTCGCAGATTGTCCATCCGTTAAAAGAATGATATGTTTTCTTTTTAAAGGCAAATCTTCTAAACTCTTATATGCTTGCTGTAAGGAGGAAAAGATTTCTGTTCCGCCACCAGGTGAAATGGAACGTATTTGCTCTTCTGCCTTTTTACGATCAGAAAGTGGTTTCGTCTCGACGATTTCCCATGGTCGATCGTCAAATGCGATGACTCCCAGCGTATCTTTATCTCTAAGTAAAGAGACGGTTCGCGCAGCAGCTTCTTTTGCAAGAGCAATCTTCTGACCATTCATACTGCCTGAGCGGTCGAGCACGATGACAAGACCAAGAGACGGAAGCTCCTTTTTTCCTTTTACATCCATATCGACAGGCAGTAATTTTTCGATTGGCGTTTTAAAATATCCTCCAAGAGCAAAACTTTCGCTTCCGCCAAACATAATAAATCCCCGTCCAAATTCTTTCACGCTTTTCTCCATAAGGATCATTTTATTCTCAGGAATGCTTGTCGCAGATACATTATCAAAAAGAATCGTCTGATATTCCAGATAGGAAGTCAGCTTTCCCGGTAACTGCTCAGGTTTGTATGAATCAACGCTAAACCCTGCTGACTTCAATAATGGGGTCAATGGACTTTCTCCAGAAGGGCTTTCCACCAGGAGGACTTTGGCTTGACCTTCTGAACGGGCAAGATTGTATAAGGTATTATTTTCTTTGCTTCCATCCCCTTCAGTAAACACCTCTGCCTTATATACCAATAAACCCGAATCACCTACGACATGCTTGAATTGAAATACATTGTCGCCTTCTTGCACTTGTACATTTTCTTTAATGATTGACTGATCATTTAAGGATAAGCGCATCTCTACCTCTTTTTTAGTTGTGCTGTATACATTAACCGTTATGATCGTTTCTTCTCCTTCAAATTGAATGGAGGGCGACGTAACATTCGTTACAGCCACGTCTTCTTTCGTATCCTGTGAAAGTGGAATCCAATCCACTTCAATCCCTCTAGCCTTTAATAATGGTATGACATTTCCCCCAGACCCCATCGTTTCCTTACCGTCTGTGATGGCGACAATTCTTCCTCCGCGGGTAAGGAGATTCGATGCATATCCCAGTCCTTCTTCGAGGTTTGTTTCTCCCTCTTTGATTTCTCCTGAAAACTGATTGATGTCATTTCTTTCCGGTGAAATTGTTCGTTCAATTTCAGAGTTTTCTCCAAAGGCTACGATTCCGTATCCATCATGTTCCACCTTGGTTCGGGATGCTTGATTGATCAGATGCAGGATGTGATTCTCTTGTTCCGACACAGATGCAGAACGGTCAGCTAAAATGAGTACCGACCGCCCTTTATCAGGCAACAAAATTAACGGGTTGGCAAGGGCAATGATCAATAGACCCATCCCACATCCCCTTAATAGGAAGACGAGCTTTTCTTCCTTCCTCTTCAATCCCCGTTTGGCAAATAGGAAGAGTACAAATCCAAGGGGAATCATCAACCATAACCAATGGATTTCTTTAAATTCGATTCCCACGTCTGTACACCTCCCATTCGATAAATAATAAAAGGATTGCCAAGATTAGAAACCACTCAGTAAGGGCTTGGGGAATGCTCTTAGATTCCTCATTTTTCATTCCTCTAGTGGGTTCAAGAGAAAAGGAAGACCCAGCTGATAATTGTTTTTCCCGTTCATCAAGTACGACACTGAAATATTTCGTGTCACCATCTCGTATAGCCTGATATACACCAGGGGCATCGGGTGCCTTGAACACTCCCTCTCCATTCCATTCTTTTACAAACTTACCTTCAGTGGAGTATATATCCCATTTATCTCCCGAAAGAGGTAATGTCCTCTCTTCACCCGGTTGATAATAGCCTAAAAACCCGTGATTCTCTGATAAAAATTGATAAGAATGATAAAGAAAGATCGGAAATCCCGGGTGTAATGGGAAATCTGATTCGTTAAGATGCAAATTTAACAGGACAAGCTTCTGACCATTCACTTCTCCCTTCTGTATGAGAGGAATGGAATCACCTGTGGCAACTGATTCGAGATTCTTCATTTGGATGGAACTCACTTTATCCACATATACTTTTTGCAGATCAACATGTTTTAATAGGGGATCTTCATTCGTAGCTTTTATTCCATGTGTAAGGGGAGTGGATTCTTTTGACCGCTCCGGAACGATCATGGCAGGGCCCTCGACCGATAACCGCTGCCAATTCTCCTTAGTGGTCAAGAGAATTTCATCCCCCGACTTCATTTGATCCTCTTCAATGGTTTTCACTTCTACCCCGATGGATTGAAACCCTTTTAATAAGAAAGGGTTGATTTCCCCTATGACATGAATGGTCGGCTTTGAAGAGGCCTGAATACTTGAAAGGCTGTTATCTTCCATGTAATCATCATCAAAATCAATTAACGCCTTATAAATCGGGCTATGGGAAAGGTCAGATAGCGGAACAACGGTTTCCTCCCCTGGATCCAATGTCAGTTCCACTGAAGAGATCTCATTCTTTTCATCGTAAATGGCGAGGTGACCCCTTCGTGATACTTTACTTTGATTTTCGATTACAGCGACTCCTTTATAAGAAGATCCCAGTCGTTCAACCCCGAAACTTGTAAGGGAAACATTTACAGGATTAGTCAAAAGGTTATGTACCTGAACAGGACTTGTAAGTTTTTCTGTAAAATCATCTTTTCCCATTGAATCTGAGAAGATATGTATCATTGATTCCGACCCGATTGCCAATGCCTCTCCAAGGTGTATCGCTTTTTTCATATCTTCGTTGTCATTAGATAATGGTAGGTTCTTTAAACCATTGAGAACGACCCGGTCGTTTGTTTCTCCGGATACAATGGTGGTTACAGAATTCCCTACTCCCAATAAGGTTACTTTTCCGTCAGTTCCTTCAATCAATGATTGAATCTCTTCCTTTGCTTCTTCAAAGTGAGATCGATTGTTCACCACTGCGTTCATAGAGGCAGAGGTGTCAAGTAAAATGACGAGATGATCTTTTTTGGCCATTTCGTTAAATGTGTAAGGCTTTACAAGGGCGATCATTAAGAAGAAAAGGATCAGTACTTGTAAAAAAAGTAAGAGATTTTTCTGTAATCTATGAAACCATGGGGAAGCTTGCCATTCCTTCATAACCTCTTCCCATAGGAGATTTGAAGGAACAACTTGATCTCTGTATTGTTTTCGAAAGAAATACATTAAAATAACGGCGGCTATAAAAAAAGATAATAAAAAAAAGATTGGATTCCCTATTCCCATCCTATCACCTCAGCGGATCCATCCATTTTCTTTGAAATCCTTAAAAAATATTTCGTTTAATGGTGGCAGACAACTTGTTTGGCTATAGCCAAACCCCCATTTATTGCATAAAGCTTCAATCTCTTTGTTGTGAATAAGTAATCGCTCCTGATAGAGCTCCACCATCCTCGGACTTATTGATACATTTGTTTCCTGGTGTTTTTCACTATCTAATAATTTGACATCACCTTGAAAGGGTGGCGTTAGTTCTTCTTCATCGAGAAGTTGGATTAAATATACCATTTCTCTTTTAATCGAAAGTTTTCTGAGAGCTTCCTCTATCACTGAGAGCGATTCGAGTCCATCAGAAAGAATAAAAGATACAGAGCTTTTTTTCCGTACTCCTTTTCCTACTTGCTCAAAAAAGGAGATTCCATCTTCCACTGTTCGGTCTATGGACAGCTCTTGAATGTCATGGAGAATCGCTTTTGCGTCCCGTGCCCCTTTTTTCATAAAACACTTTTGGTGATGAGCTCCCATGCAATGCAATGAAAGCCGATCATCATTAGAAAGAGCTAAAAATGATAGTGCTCCAGCTAATTCTTTCGCTCTCTTCCACTTTCTATCTTCTATTAACATGGAGTTTGAGCAATCAAGGTAAATATGAACCTTTATTTCTCTTTCATCCAGATACCTTTTGATATATACCTTTTCCGTTCTGGCATACACATTCCAGTCGATTTGCCTTACATCATCCCCAAGTTCATACATCTGATAATCCGAAAATTCCAGGGAACTCCCATGATGGGTTGCGAGACGGGAACCTTTATGATGACCGCTCTTTAATCGTTTACCGATGATCCTGTGTCTTTTCAATTGAGCTAGAAACTGGCTGTGCCAAAGTGTTTTCACCGACTATCACCTTTTTGAACGTAATCGATCATTTCAAGGATGAGCTCATCCGTTCCAACACTCATTGCTTCTCCTTCAAAATTCAGGATCATACGGTGCCGCAATACGAGGGGAGCCACCTTTTTCAGGTCTCCAATGGAAACATGGTACCTGCCTTGTGTCAATGCTCTCGCTTTGGCCATAAGGATGACATTTTGAAGCCCCCTTGGTCCACTCCCGAATTCAACATATTGTTTGATTCTTTTCGTTGTTCTTTCACTTTTAGGGTGTGTTGCATCAATAAGATCAATGGCAAAGTCAATCATTTCATCAGTGATCATGATTTCTCTCACCAGGTCCTGAATGCTTAATAGTTCAGCTTGATTCAGCCTTTTCTCAAGAAGGATGTCTGCGGTTCCTGTTGTACGCTGGATAATTTGTTTCAACTCTGCTTTAGTAGGATAGGAAACCAAGATTTTACACATGAACCGATCAACTTGGGCTTCAGGTAAAGGGTACGTTCCTTCCAGATCAATAGGATTCTGTGTGGCCAAGACAAAGAAGGGCTTCTCCAATGTCATCGTTTCGCCTACCACCGTGACCGTATTCTCTGCCATTGCCTCAAGAAGGGCACTTTGCGTCTTTGGGGTCGAACGGTTGATTTCATCCGCTAACACTAAGTGATGAAACAAAGGACCTTGATGGAAAACAAATGGGTGTTGATCGTCCCGTTTTTGTTTCATGACCATTGTTCCAGTGATGTCTGTAGGCATTAGATCCGGGGTAAACTGAATTCGTGAAAAACTAAGGTCCATAACATCTGCCAAGGTACGCACCAACATTGTTTTTCCTAATCCCGGTAAACCTTCCAAGAGAGTATGACCTCCCGCAAGGATGGACCAAAGCACACCCTCTACAATTTCCTCCTGCCCTACGATAAAGCGCTGAACCTCTTCCTTCACTTCTGTTATCTTTAAAGAAGCTTTCTGAAATTGTTGCTCCTTATCTTCAATGTTCACTCTACCAACTCCCCTGGATCAATTTCACTAAAATAGGATTGTACGATATTTTCTAAATCTTTTGGGATCGTGGATCGATCTGACGACTTCCGGTAAGAAGAATAGTAATCCTGATACACTTCTTCATATGGACGAAGGGTTCCCTTTTGTACCGGCCCATTGCTTTCAAACCGCTCTCCCTGTTCACCTTCACCTAATTTGCCTGTATCCCGTTCAATATGGTTTTGCCCTTCGATTTTTTCCGGGAAAGAAAGCATCTCTCTCGATCCCTGCCCCTTGCCGGCTCCGTTTCCTGCTCCAGTGGAAGAACCGTTACCAGTTCCGGCACCGTTTCCATTCCCTCCCTGTCCAGGTGAATTTGAAGTACTGTTGCCTGGCTGATTTCCATTTGCAGATGATGAAGGAGCCTGATTCCCCTTTGACTTACCGTTTGCCTGGTTGGAAGGTGCTTTACCGGAATTCTGTGACAATGAATCTGAACCAGTTGTATCACTCTGTCCGATCGCATTCTTTAGGAATTCGGCTTCATTTTGTAGTTCATCTTGAAGTTTAGAAAGTTGATCTAATTGTACTTCTGCGCTATTCGATTCTTTCATTGATTCTGATAATTCATCCAAGGAATCAATACCTTCTGATTTCAAAGCCATTAATAACTGATCTCTTTGTGCATTTGTCATCTGATTAAAAGCTCGCTGAAGTTTATCGCTATTTTTTTCCTGAAGCGCTTTGTTTACGTTCTCTACATTTATATCTGCTATCTTTTTCTTCACTTCCTGGAGCTTTTCATTCTGTTTCTCAATTGATTTATGCTGAAACTCGAGCTCTTTCACTTTTTTGATTATTTCATCATATCGTTTGGTCGCATCCTTTACTTTCTCGAGCTCTTCATTTTTCTTCAACAACTTTTGTTTAATAGATGCATTCTCTTTCTTTTTCGCCTTTTCCGCTATTCTTTTACTTGAATCCGCAATGATCTCCTTTTCTTTCTCAATCCGATTCGCTTCCTGAAAAGAGATATTCCATTGCGTGAAAATCAGAAAGGATAAAAGCATAAGAATTCCGCTTGATATCAGAAATGAGGGCTTAATTCTCTTCTTTCTATATTTCAATACTTCCGAATGAGCCCTTTTCATCTTCTTCAATGCATCATGCACAACCAATGAGGAAAGGGTATGGCCACTGTGAAGGCTACTATAAGCGGCACTTACATGATTGTCCTCTACGAACACATCATAGGTTAAGGCACTATCCTTCAAGGTGGCTCTTCTTCGATAAAACAAAATCGCAACACTCATGAAAATAGAGGCGCAGCCTACCCATAGGATTCTTTCCCAATATGGGATTACAACTAACGCTGCTATCGAAACGATGCATAGAGCAAAGACTCCTGCACAAACAAGCAGGAGCTGAGTGTAATACCATAATTGATTGATCCAGAGCTTTTTTCTAATTTGCCGAAGCAATTGAAGAAATTGTTGAGTATGTTCCATCTTCTCACCCTTTATTTAGCGCTCTTCACCTTCATGCTTGGTCGTAGCTTCATGATACTGAGGGACAGGGAAATCAATGCAAGAACAGTATAAATGATCAGGAATGAAATCCATAAAGGAAACGTCATGCCGCTGCGGGTGTATATCTCTTCAATCGCCATTGGTTCAAAATGCCCCATCATGACAATCCCCGGATTAAACATGGCGATTAGATACGGTGCTGGATTGGTCTGATTCTGGTAAGGACCGTTCCCTATTGCCATTGATAGCATAAAGAGGAATAACGTCCCCCCTGCAAGAAACAGAACCGTTGCATAGGTTGTGACCATGGACACGATTGTCTTTCGAATAATCGTTGAATATAATACTCCGACGGAACCAAATGCAAAAACCAGGAACAAACTGTACCCGAACACAAAAAGTAAATCCGTTGGGGAAACTCCCCCGAACAAGAACACAAAGCTGTATAGAGGCAAACTTGAGACGACGAGTAATAACAAATAAGAAACGGACGAGACCAGTTTACTCAGGATTATACTCATTGAGCTTTGCTCCGTCGTCAACAACATGCTTAACGTTTGTTTCTCTCTTTCTCCGCTGATGACACCGCCTGTTAACCCGGGTGTTATAAATAACACGAGAGCAAGCTGTAAGAATGAGAGAATCATAAACATTACACGGCTTTCTTCGGGACGGAAATAACCAGTATTTGAAAATCGCGTTTGCATATAGATGAAACCGATCACGACAATTCCTACGGCAATCAAGTAGCATAACATTCCGACAAATGCTTTAAAGGAACGAAAACGAAGTTTAAATTCTTTATTTAACATAGGGTTGATGAGTAACTGCTTCATGAAAGTGTCACTCCTTTCGTGATCTCCATAAAGACATCTTCTAAATTCGTTTCAGTCTCTTTGAAACTCACAATCTGGATGTCGTTTAAAACAGCTTTTCTCAATAGTTCTATTTGCTCCGTTTCTTCACCTTTATAAAGGAATTGAAACGTTCTATTCTCCTCATCCACTTCAACCTTTGAAACAAAGGGGTCGTCTTCAAAGAATGCCACAGCACTCTCCACCATTCCCCTAACCTTCACGACAATCAGTTTATCTGCCTGCAATTGAAATTGAATATCCTGAACAGAGCCATGAGCTACGAGTTTCCCATTATCAATCACGCCAATTTCATCACACATTTCTGCAAGCTCCGGAAGGATATGAGAGGAAATTAAAATCGTTTTCCCCATTTTCTTTAATTCTTTAAGAATTTCCCTCATTTCGATTCTTGCCCTCGGATCAAGCCCTGATGCCGGTTCATCGAGTATCAGCACTTCTGGATCATGGATGAGGCACCTTGCTAAACAAAGGCGCTGCTTCATCCCCCTGGATAAAAGGTCAACATAGGAATCTTTTTTATGAGATAGATTCACCAGTTCCAACAATTGTGGAATCAGTTTCTTTCTTTGCTCTGCAGGAATTTTATAGCTTGCACCATAAAAGTCCAGATACTCGTCAGCTTTTAATTGATCATACACTCCAAAGAAGTCAGGCATATAGCCGATTTGCCTCCTGACCAATTTTGGATCTTTACTTATATTGAATCCGTTCACTGTAGCCGTTCCTTCAGTAGGAGCTAAGAGAGTAGCCAAAATGGAAAATGTTGTCGATTTTCCTGCTCCATTTTGACCAACAAAGCCAAATACGGTTCCCTTTTCAATGGATAAGCTCAGATTATCAAGGGCCAGGAACGACCCATAGCGTTTAGATAAGTTTTGAATCTCGATCACGGTCGGACCTCTCCTTTCAACACAATATCAGGGAGACGAACAAACGGATCCCCTTGAGATCGTTTTTCAAACTCGAAAACGATTTCCCCATTGTCATTTATATAGTTATTCAATTTTTCTTTTACTTCTATTGAGTTCGTTGATGATTCAGAAAGCACCAGCCGTTCTTCTGTTTTTGGATCGACCAGAGAAAACTGAAGCGCTCCTCCTGTATGAAGAGTCATATTTAAAGAATGAAGCGTAACCTTCGATAATTCAATTTGATTAGGGAGGTGGATGGATAGCTCATATGTCCCGTCTTCGAGTCCCATCTCATCTGCACCATTATGTGAGTAATGCTCAATTACCTGTCCCTTAACAGGCAATACATCCAAATCAAGCTGTTCATTCCTAAGTGTAATGGCACCCTTATAATTTCCAAGTGAAGGAAAATGTTGATAGAGTAATGAGAAATTTTCAGACTTGGATTCTTTGTTCTTAATCTTCATATGGAATATCTCCGCATCTGTATATCCAAAAATGACCGGGGAATTATTGTCATTATCCGCAGAAATCATTTGGGATGCGAAGTTTTCCAACCGTTCTTTCTTTTGCTGCTTAATATTTTGCTGATTCGGTAATGGCGCTGACATATTCGGGGTCACACCAATAGGAGAAGATAAATAATTCGTTGAAAGCTTTTTATCAACTTCGAGGGTATCCCCGGCTTTCATATCCCCCAGACGATACATTCTGGACCCCGACCAAATATATACATCTGTAAAATCATATTGAAAATCATTTTGAATCGTACCGGATAAGGTTTGATCCTCTAACACTAATTCCGGTATAAACCTTCCTACTTCTTCCTTTTCGCTAGTACCGAGTAATGTCCTCGTGGACCAGTATTCTACATCCCGAAATGTAATGGATCGATTATCCTTCGTCATCTCTTCAACGGCAAACTTATACTGATTCACCCCCCCCGCACTATTCCTTACTCTTGCAGGTGTGATTTCTAAATTATGCTTATCTGAAACAAAATCATAGTCTCCCCCGGAGTTTGATAACGCGCTAAATGCTGAAATTCCGTGTACGCTCTTATCTTCCTCGACTTTTAAGACACTCATTTGATTCAAATGAGGCTTCGAGATTCTATCTTTAGCTCCGGTGATAAAGATCCCTGAGGAAACGAGGACCGAGATGGCAGGAATGATCCACCATGCTTGTTCACGCTTATCCACTTTTCTTAATAAGAAATACAGCAGAGGTACAAGGACAATCAAATAAATGATGAGAATGATGACTAAAGTACTTACTTTAAAATTGGTAGTCGGAAAGAGCTCATTGCTGTCTGCTACTTCATAATAAATCCTCTCCAGGAAACTTTGATCTCCGTTGGACTGGCCATGTAAAAAGTATGGCTCTGTTTTCGAAAGGACATTTGCAAACCATTCGTCATAGCTTTCCCATGAATTTAATACAGGGTCACCCAGTGAGAATGCTGTCTGCCACACTTCTCCTAAGCCTTCGGAACTTTTCACGACCAATGGGATCCCGTCTTGCTCAACCAGAACATCCGATTCTGGTTTAACAGTCCCTTTATAGATTGCTAATGAGGTAAAGGAAGCCTCTATATTCTTCTTCACATTAAAGGTGGAAGTGTCGGAGAGTGCCGATTCTTCCCCGAACGTAAGAGGAGCCATATCTGCTGCAGAGCCTAGAGTATCCTCCAAATGGGGACCCCCTCCTATAAATAACACACCACCTGTCTCAACCCAGCTTTTTAACGCGCTTTGTTGATCCTGGCTAAGTTCTGAAATATTGAATTGGTCAATGATAAGATAATCAAGCATTTGAAATCCGCTCTTCTCTTCAGGAATATTTTCCTTTGTGAGCGTTAACGTCTCTACCTGATTCCCTCCCATGTTAGCTCCTTTAATTCCCTTTAAACGGTCAGGGTTTTCACTCAATAAACCGATGGCCGTATAATTGCTATAGATGAAATTAGGAGTTAATCGTTTATCTCCTTTAAATTTTATTTCTTTTCCATTTTTCCAAGATCCTTGGAACAAATGAATGGTTTCCTGATTGGAATTATGCCTGATTTCATCATTGAATCCTGGAATGGATAATGAGTATGTACGTTTTGAATTTGCTGGCACATCAATGGATAAAGCTCTTGCCCCCCCGGTCTGATAGGAAGGAGCATAGTCAAACAATAGATCTCCCTTGAAATCAGGACCTGTATTTTCGACGGTTACTTTAAGGGGGAAACCTCTTCCCTCCTTCACTTTTCCATCGATTCCTTCTTCCACTGAAATTTTTATTTGCGCTTGTGCGAGTGTTGTATCTTCCATAAAAAGAAACATCAAGAACCCTAATGTCAGCACAAATATTGCTTTCGTCGATCTTTTCACATTCATTCCCCTCTTTCTTTCTCTCTACAAGATAGACGAAATCATTATGGGAAAAGTTTCTACTATTTTAAACTTTTTCCTCATTTCTCATCTTCCTTAAGTGTAATTTTACACTATTATCAACTCTTATCAAGACCGTTTTAGAAATTTATGTTAATTTCCCTTATATTAAAAGGCTCTTTTCGTAAAGATTGTTGCTTTTAACATAAGGGTCTGCTTGAGCTCTGCCAATAAGAATGTGCTGGATGGTGAGGGGAACTGCTCCGCTTGCAGCTAGCGTTCGGCCGAGCCTCCTCAGCTTCGCTTCCGGGGTCTCGGCACGCCCGTACTTCCTCAGGATTCTTCGCAGTTCCCCTCACCATCTTTTAAAAATTTTTTGTGACAGAGCTTCAACATGCGTAATTAAACCATGTAACTAGAAAGAATAATTCTTCTTTTATAAAGGGAAATAAATCTCTAATCTTAAGAAAAGGTTGTTTACTAAAATTCTTGTTTTTATTGATTTCCATTAAGGATACATGCTCAGAAAGTTGATTCTCGCTGCAGGATGATCGACTCCTGCAGGAATAGCTGGACAGTACGAAAAGCGGAGGGGCTTTGCCCAGGGGCGACAAGCATAAGACGAGTCTGCCGGAAAGGCGCTCTTTGCCTTTTTGGCAGACTCGGCTTATGACCTCGAGCCCCTAAGCCCCGTAGCTGGACAGGTGAGACCCAGGAGGCTCACCGCCAGCCCCGCGGAAAGCGAGCATCCTGGAGCGGAAATCAACTCCTACACTCTTCATTAAGATAACCACAAACTTTGCGAAAAGTGCCTATAAAAAAATCACGGAACGATATCCGAAGATAACGTTACGTGATTCACACTCATTATTATAATCCGCCAATAAAATCTGAGAGAAGGGAGATGGCAAAGTCTATCGCTTCCTCGTCAGGGTTTAATTTAGAATGATGCAGCCCATATTTAGAATTAACGCCAAGCCAAAACATGAAGCCTGGTATTTCCTCAAGCATATAACCAAAGTCTTCACCCGTCATAGCTTCTTTACAGATTACTAGGTTCCGATTCGTTTTTTGGAGGAAAGAAATGAATTGATTTGTCCACTCCGGATCATTATAGACCTGGCGATACATGCTGCCATAATCCACCTGAATATCACAATCATAACTGATTTTCATACCATCGATTAACGCTTCCAGCCGTTTTTTTACACTTTTCATCGAGTCGGCTGAAAGGGTACGGATGGTACCTTCCAATCTGGCTGTTTCAGCGATGATATTTTGCACCGTTCCACTTTCCATTTTTCCGACGGTGATGACCGCACTGTCTAGTGGGTCGACATTCCTTGATACGATTGACTGCATTTGTGTGACAAAGGAAGAGGCCACGACGATCATATCCTTGGTCTGGTGAGGATAGGCAGCATGGCCGCCTTTCCCTTTAAAATCAATAAATAACTCAGACGTATTGGCAAAAAGCAGTCCCTCTTTAACAGCCACTGTCCCCACTTCATATTCCGGTGCAATGTGAAGTGCGAATATACAATCCGGCCTCCATTCCTTCATGATTTCACTTTCAAGCATAGGCTTTGCTCCACCTGGTCCCTCCTCAGCGGGTTGAAATATGAACAGAAGATCATCTTCTATCGGGTGGTGAACGAAATGGGTTAAAACCCCCAGCTCAATCGACATATGAAAGTCATGGCCGCAGGCATGCATCCTCCCATCATGTGATGAAGGAAAATCCAATCCTGTTTCTTCCGTGATCGGCAGTCCATCAATGTCCCCACGGTAGCCAATCATTCTTGTAGGATTTGTGCCATGAACCTTAACAAAGAGCCCTGTTCTCCAGGTCTTAATCTCTAATCGGTCAGCAGGAAGGCTTGAAACATAATTTAATAGGTATTGCTGTGTTTTAAACTCTTGAAACCCAAGTTCAGGAATTTGATGAAGATCTCTCCTGATCGACTTAAAGTCTAAAGTAGACATGGGTATCCTCCTTACATGAATAATAGATGGATAGTTAGCGATAATGAGACCTTACAAGAAAAGAACAGACGCCAGCCGTCCGTTCTCTCCTTGATCATGCTATTGTTGAAATGATTACAGTTGACGTAATTCTTGTTTTATTTCGGTCTTGGATTTTGTCTTTTCATCAATATCTTTCAATTTCTTTGCAGGTGTACCTGCCACAACCGTGTATGGAGCTACATCATCCACGACAATCGCTCCAGCTGCAACGACAGCTCCTTTTCCGACTGTTACACCTTCAAGGACAACGGCATTGGCGCCAATGACTACATCGTCTTCGATGACGACGGGTTTTGCAGATGGCGGCTCAATGACCCCGGCAAGCACCGCACCAGCTCCAATATGACAATTCTTCCCTACTGTAGCACGGCCACCAAGTACAACATTCATATCGATCATCGTTCCTGCACCTACTACAGAACCGATATTGATCATTGCACCCATCATAATGACCGCATTGTCACCAATTTCCACTTGATCGCGAATGATGGCGCCTGGTTCAATACGCGCTTTAATCCCTTTTAGGTCAAGAAGAGGAATCGCAGAATTTCGGCGATCATTTTCTACTACATAGTCTTCGATTTTATCTTTATTTTCTTCAAGAATAGTAGAAAGCTCGCCCCACTCCCCGAATACGACACCGGAATTTCCTTGAAGGAAGGTTTGGGAAGATGAACCAAAGTCGATTCCCTCTATGTCACCTTTCACATAAACCTTCACAGGGGTTGACTTGGTACTATTTTGAATAAAAGATATAATTTCGTTTGCGTCCATCATTTTCATAAGAATACCCTCCGTAATTATGTATAAATTCAGAATTTGTTCCTTGAATTACTTTATCAAATGAAAGGATGTAAGACAACCCTAAACGTCAAAACTATGAATTTTCATGAATGAATTCATTTACCACTTCAACAAATGCTTCTACTTGTCTTAATTGAAAGGCGGATTCATAACCCAGTAACCACGTGTCCCTGTGTATAAGAGAATCATGTTCATCGATTAATGGGATTTTATAAATGTCTTCTTCCATCCCGTCTAATGTGATTGCGGGTAAAATGGCGTAGCCGATTCCGTTTAATGTCATCTGCTTACATGTTTCAATTTGATCTACAACGATGGTTCGCTTCGGAGTGGTCTGGAATTGCCGATGCCACCAGTCCTGAATTTCCTGATAATAATTCGAGTCACTTTTAAATTGGATAAACGGTCGATCCGTTTTCATGACTTCTTCAATCGATTGAATTTCTCTATCGACTAAATACAGTGTATCTTGAAAGAGATGGTGTTTGGGGCCCTTCCAATCGGGAGTGCCACGAATAATGCCGATATGTACTTCATTTTCATAAATCGCTTTAAGAATTTCACTGCTCCATCCTGTTATTAATGAGATTTTGGCATGAGGATAGGTTTCCACAAACCTTTTAAGTACTTTAGGAAGCCAATTCTGACCTACAATCGAGGCACATGCAATCTTCAAGGTTCCATGAACCTCGAACTCCAATGCTTGAATTCTTTCCTTCACACTTTCTTCCTTCAGCAGCATTTCTTCAGCCAACTTCACCACAAGCTCTCCGGCAGGTGTTAGGGCCAGACCTTTTTGTGAACGAAGAAATAATCTGGTCCCCCATTCCTTTTCAATCGTCTGGAGTCTTTGTGACAGTGCGGGCTGCGATACAAATAGCCGCTCTGCTGCTTTACGCATGTTCATCTCCTGAGCCAGTACGTGCAGTAATTGATATTCTGAGAACGCCATCATTTTCACCTTCATAAGTTTTTCTTATATTATATCTTAATTAATATAAAATTTCATTATTATCAAGAATGGAATAGACTGATAGTAGAAACATTGGGAGGTGCCTTAAAATGGAAGTGATTCTCTTTTTCACCGGCTTGGTGGTAGCACTCATTGGAACTTTGGCAGGAAGCGGTGGATTGATTGGTATGCCGGTGATGCTATTACTTGGTTTACCCATTCATACTGCCATCGCCACGGCCAAATTTTCAAATATTATAAGTTCTTTTTCAAGCTTTATTTATTTAATAAAAGATGGAAAGGTTACATGGAAAGAATGTTTACCTATTCTTCCAATTGCTCTTGCGGGAGGGTTGAGCGGGGCATTTTTCTCGGATAAAATACCTCCATCTTTACTTGAATGGATGGCCTTCTTCTTTCTGTTATTCGCCCTTTTTCTAAGTATCATAAAAGGATTCAAGCCCAAGAAAGTAAACCCGAAGCAATTTAGGGTTTATGGATTTTTGTACTTAATCAGTACGTATGACGGATTGTTCGGGCCGGGGCAGGCAACCATGCTCATGTACACTCATCTGTTACACGGGCTTTCATATTTAAAATCGGTAGCTCTCACCAGATTTCAGACTTTTGTAAGCTGCTTAGGAGCATTCACCGTCTATTTTTATAATGGCCACGTAGAATGGGGAGCTGCCATCCCTTTTGCACTTGGTGCACTAATCGGGGCTCAAGTGGCAGTAAGGGTAGCAGCCAACCTTTCTACGAAACATGTACAAATTTTATTAAACGTGCTTACTCTCATTCTTATATTACAGTTGGGGAAAAATCTATTTCTTTAGCGATTGGTCCCTGGGTAGAAATAAGATGCCGATGAAGCTAAACAGTGCAAAAAATAAAACGACTAGATAGACAGATTGCAAGGAACCTGTAAGTGCATTTTGTAGAAGCTCGAGCATACCGGAAGACAATTGCTCCCTCTCTTGTTGATTCAAGAGCATATTCACATCATTGATAGAATAATCATTACCGCTTGCTTCTAAGTAGCTATGCAGGCGGCTGTTCAAAATTCCTCCCAATAGCGCAGCTCCTATCGTCGTACCTAAATTCCTCATAAACATATTGGTGGCAGTCGCAATCCCTCTGACCTGCCACTCGACAGTAGACTGAATGGAAACGATAAAGGATGTAGAGCTTAGCCCCATCCCTACCCCTACAAAGAATGATCCAATTGCTGGCCATAATGGACCGTATGAGGGATCCATCAAGACAAAGATCGTTCCACCTGCTATAAGGGATATTCCCCCCATCAAGGAAGTTTTAAAGTAGCCGATCCTTAATAATAAGCGTCCGGCGATTGTAGCCGAAATCGGCCAGCCAATAGACATGGCGGTCAATGTAAACCCGGCCACAGTTGCACTCCGCTCCATGACACCTTGTACAAAAGCAGGGAGGAAGCTTGAGATGCCAATTAACATAACGCCTGTTGTTAGTGAAACAATATTGGCGACCAAAATGGAACGGACCTTCCATAGATCAAAAGGCATCATTGGTTCTGCCGTTCGTCGTTCGTGATAAAAAAACATAACAAATCCCAAGATAAAAAGGGTGATTAGAAATATCGCCTGCCAGGAGCCCCAAGGCAGGTGTACACCTCCTTCGACCAGGAGATACATTAAAGATGAGAGGGTTACAACTAATAGAAATGCACCACCATAGTCGATAACCGGTTTTTTCTTTTCAATGTTCTCGTGTAAGTACAGCCACAGTCCGATAATCGATATTATGCCGAGTGGGATATTGACCCAAAACACGTACCTCCAACTCGCATACTCAACCAACAAGCCCCCAACGAGAGGTCCGCTGACGGCGGAAATCCCCCATACACTTGATAAATACCCTTGTATTTTGGCACGTTCCTCCTTTGAATAAATATCTCCCACAATCGTAGTTGCCATAGGTAATACCGCTCCCGCACCAAGTCCCTGGATGAATCGGAATAGAATCAATTGCTCCATCGATTGGGCAAATCCGCATAAAGCGGACCCAATGAGAAAAATTATGATCCCGATTGAGATAATCGGTTTCCTGCCAAATAAATCAGATAGTTTACCGTAGATAAGAACGGTTACGGCATTCATTAAAAGATACGCTGAAAACACCCAACTATACAGAGAGAAGCCACCAAGATCACCTACGATGGCAGGCATGGCGGTAGAGACGATCGTTGCTTCAATGGCCCCCATGAACATAGCCAGCATCACAGCTATCAATACAAGCGGTTTTATCGTCCTTTTAATGGAACCCAATTCTAAACTGCTCATCTTGTTCTCCTTTGTATCGTCATCAATAAACAAAATAAAGAGGATGACAATTATGCCATCCTATATGATCTTACCGTTATGTAACCGTCATGAAGGGGTTAATCCCTTTTAAACAGTTGTCGTTGAAGTTGCTTTAACACAACTCTCCTTGTCATGATCCCTTCAAAGTATCCATCATCAGAAACCACACACAAGAATGGATGATCCACTAAAAGCTCAAGTGCTTTCTTAAAATCTGTTTCTAAGGAGACGCTGGGAAATTCAGTTGTCATGACTTCCTCTACCTTCTTTGCTTCAAGTTGTTCAAACTCAAAGCGTTCAAGACCAAGAATGGAATCTGTGATTAAACTGGAACTGATTAAGCCCTGAAAACGAAATGTCGGATCAAGCACAGGGATGGCTGAGTAACCACTCTTAGTGAGTAATAGTAACGCATGTTCCAAAGAATTACCCACTTGAACATGAGCCACCTTCTCAGAAGGAATAATGAAATCTTTAATATTCGTTTCTAATAACTCCTTGCTACTCAATGAAATCATGTATAACCCCTCATTTTTAAAAATAAGAATTTGCGTGCCAATCTATAAACAAAAGAATCAGACACTATCCATTTTAACATATTGGAAGAAAAATGTATGTTTTGACGATCGGTTTGAAGACTAAAAAAGATAACCGAATGGTTACCTCTTTAGTACATTAATCTTGTTGGGCTTCTTGTAGAAGTTCAAAAATTTCAATCGCTGTAATGTCTATGTTATCAAAAGGAAAGCTGTTTCCTTTTTCATTCATGACTTCAATTTCGAATGTATCTTGTTTTGGTAAATACTTTACCTCACAAATTTTCTTTCCATTGTATTCGAAAAATCGTTGTTGAGTTTCCCCTTGTTCACCTTGTTCTTGTAATGATTTTAATCTTTGTATAATTCCAAGAAGCTGAGACATAATCGGTCTCTCCTTTCCTGTTCTAATTCTTGGTCATAGCTTTTGCATTGTACCAGATTCTATCCTGTAAAATCTAATGTTTTGTCCTTTTTCTACATAAATTCCTTTATAATGAAAGGGTAGAAATATTTTCTCCCCGAAAGGATGGATCCGATGAGTATTTATCGTATAGATTCCCGAATATCGTTAGTTGATCTAATGGATTTGTCACTACAGGAACGTACAGGAAGTTATATTATAAACGAAGAGTCCCTTACCATTGTCGAAACATCTGCCAGTCCTTCTATACCTCATCTAAAAAAAGGTCTCTCTAAGTTAAACATTAATCTTGAAGATATTCAATACATAATTTTAACTCATATACATCTAGATCATGCTGGGGGAGCAGGTCTTTTCCTGAAAGAATGCCCCAATGCAAAGGTCATCCTACACCCGAAAGGACGTCGTCACCTTTCAGACCCTGCACGCTTGATTGCAGGAGCAAGAGCGGTATATGGAGAGAAATTCGATGACCTTTTCCACCCGATAGAGCCAATTCCAGAAGACCGGATGATTGTAATGGAGCATGAAGAAAAACTGAAACTGAGCGAAAACTGCACATTTACGTTTTACCACACCCCTGGTCATGCAAATCACCATTTAAGTATCTTTGATTCTGTGTCAAATGGGATGTTCACCGGGGACACATGCGGAATCCAGTATACGGTGGGGTCAAAGCACTTCTATATCCCTTCTACTTCCCCCAATCAATTTAGTCCTGAAAACATGAAGGATTCCATAAGCATGTATAAGGGACTGCAGCTTGATCGCTTGTATTTTGGGCACTACGGTGTCACTGAAGAAGTATCATTTGCATTAGGGGAGGTAGAAAGATGGCTTGATCTTTTCATGGAAAAAAGTAAGGAACAGTTCTCTTCCAAAAGAACAGGGGAAGAGAACGTAAAAGCGATATCTGCTGTACTCTTTGAACTTACAAAGAGTACAATGGTCCAAAAGGGGGTAGATCCAGACCACCCGATATTCAAATTAGTAACTCTGGATACGAATGTATCAGCAATGGGAATCGTAGATTATTTCGTAAAGCAAAGCAAAGGAGAAAAACCATCATGAAAAAAGTCACATTATACACTCAACCAGAATGTCCACCCTGTGAAATCGTCAAGATGTATTTGAAAGAACACAATGTGGAATACAAAGAAATCAATATCAAAGAAGATGAACAAGCGAGAGATTATCTTGTAAAAGAGCTGAAATCTTATTCCACTCCGACAATCACTGTGGACTCTGAAGTGATTTCAGGCTTCAATTTAGAAGCCCTAACGGGAGCATTAAACAAATAAACTTTAGGTTTTACAAAAAAAAGTTGGCCGATTCGCTTTTCACGGCCAACTTTTTTGTATTATTGGGATTGAATGTTTTCAGGTAACTCGTAGATAATGGATGAAACCTTCCACATACCTTCTTCTTCACTTAATACGATAGCTTCAACACCTGAAACCCGGGATACAGGACCTTCTTCCTCATCTGTACGTTCTTCCCACACGTACCACTTTCCATCTATGTATTTTACGTTGGTAGACTCATCATACTTTAAAAATGGAATATAGTGTGGTGCGAAGTCCGATCCAAATGTGATATAACCGCCTTCAACTTCATAAACATTTTCCTTTACAAAGCTTGCTGTTAGATCCTTTGTGAAATACTGTGACAACTTGTCATTAATCTGTTTCATCGATTGTGGTTTTTCACTTAATGATACTTGGGTACGAAAGGCATCTTCCACAAGAGATAATGCGTTATCTTCAGTAAATTCTGATGCCTGGGTTTGACTTACTTGTCCACATGCTGCTGTAACGAGACCTACCATAAGAAATAATAGCCATAATTTTTTCATTTCCATTTGCTTTCCCTCCCTTAAAAACTAGTTGAAATTATTGTAGCAATGGAAAATTGTCGATTGGTTATCATTTGTTCGTTAAATCCTAACAAGAACTGACATATATTTTGGTTTGGTTGTAAAATTCCCCCTATTGATGACAGTCAAACACGAAAATCAATGGTACATTTATCCAAAAAGGGTGCCGCATGATTTCATGCGGCACCCTTTTGATTATGATAAATAGCGAATGGACCAATATATAATAAACAATGTAATGAGAATGGTTGCAATTAGGATAGACAAGAAAATTGGATTTCTAATATAAGGATGCTCTTTCACAACATCCGGAATATCGGTATCATATTCACCCTTCAGCCGCTTTTCCTGCCCAGCCAGTTTAAAGGTATACACCAGCGAATAACCT
This sequence comes from Rossellomorea sp. ABR4_004, assembly GCF_056159585.1. NCBI lineage: Bacteria > Bacillati > Bacillota > Bacilli > Caryophanales > Bacillaceae > Rossellomorea > Rossellomorea sp. ABR4_004. The sequence continues at coordinate 478,729 of NZ_JBSWVM010000003.1, forward strand.
GCTATCCCTATGACAATCAGGGAAAGCACGATCATATATATACTCATCATAGCCCCTCCTTACAAAATGTCCTTAAGAATAATTTGTCCCAATAGGAAAAGGCTATACAAGAAAAGCGGAAGGGCTTTGCCCAGAGGCGACAAGCATAAGAGGAAACTGACAAAAAGGCGCCTTTTGCCTTTATGTCAGTTTCCTCTTATGACCTCGAGCCTCTAAGCCCTGTAGCTGGACATCAAGAAAAGCGGAAGGGCTTAGGTAGCCTTTACACACCTCCCAAAAAGTTAATTCATAAGGAGTGGTAGGCTGAAAACAGAAACCGTTTCTTTCCGCTCCAGGCACTTGCTTTCCGCGGGGAGGAAGTCGAGCCTCCTCGACGTTCCGTCTGTGGGGTCTCGACCTTTCCTCTATCTCCCGCAGGAGTCAAGTGCCTTCCGCTACAATCCACTCTGTGCTTCTATAATATTGATTGCCTAATAACGGATGGAAAACACAAAAAAGCCCTATTGTAGATATGTAGAGCGCTTGTCTCTGAAAATAGTCTATCTACAAAGAAGTTTTAAAATCAGTTAGTACAGTTTATCGTTATTACCCACCATGGGGATTACTTGCCCTTTCCAATTAAAATTATAAAGCATTCAATTGGACATTTAATCAAAGGCTTTTGTGACAGCTAGATCGGATAAATGAGAATCGTATCCTGAGTTTGACGCCAAGATGTCCCCATTAGATTGGAGTCAACGGAACCTGTAACTGTCAACTAAATAGAAGAAAGTGAATTAGACACCACCAAAAAAATTTTAATATTGCGGGACATAGAAAACGTGAAAAATCCCTATATTTAGAAAATTAATGAGTATATGGCTTCAGTTTAAATACTTCTTTGAAATAGGTAAAAAAAAAATAAAATCATTTAGGATGAGGAAAAAGAATACTGATTTCTGGTTAGATTGATTTTAGACACCCTTTAGCTCTGTCACTAAAATCCTCTTCAAGATGGTGAGGGGAACTGCGGAGACTCCTGCGGAAGTACGGGCGTGCTGAGACCCCGGAAGCGAAGCTGAGGAGGCTCGGCCGAACGTCCGCGGAAAGCGGAGCAGTTCCCCTCACCATCCAGCATACACTAATTGACAGAGGCCAAGAAGATCATAAAATTATAAAAAATCTTTTCGAAAAAGCCTAATTAAAAGATCAAACCATCCTCCTCAAATAAAAATTCATACGAAAGATCCATAAATAAATATAATCCATTGCCAAATGGAAAGGAATAGGTCCGGATGGATTCTCCTGAATCAATATCGCTGTAAATGTCTGACAATAAACCTTTCTTATTGATTCTCATACGAATGATATTTTCCAGAAAGTACGGGCGCCAGCTCCAGTTCTTTCCTTTATACCTTGGTTCAATCTGCCACTTTTGATCCGTTTTTACTACGTTACTAGTCACTTGGAAGCCATTTTCATCACAAATGTATAAACGGAAGCATTTTTCGGTAAAATACTTCCCCAACTCAAAGAGTATGTCATCGAACTCAGTACTTTGTTTTTTTATCATCAGCAGCTTTTGACTGATTTCTTTATGTAGGACGTCTGCGAATTCATACCCTGCTTCAAGATGCTTCTTCTCATATCGAATATAGTCCTGACATTTCTCCTTCAATTTTTCTTTTAGGATATCCGGCTTCAAAAATGATTCTGACGGGTGCTGCAGGTAATACCCTTGATAATAACGGCCCCCGTTCAACCAGGCAAACTGCAGTTGAAAGTTGATTTCAATATTCTCAAATAAGAGGGATGCACCTATCTTTCTCGCAAGCATTGACAAACTGTACAATATATCTTTATAGACTTTATTCCCCGCATCATTTCTCAGTTGGTATAAATCCACCTTCAAAATATCAGGGGAAAATTGAGATAGCCGATCCAACTGACCGCTGTTACCGCCCACGTTATCAATCGCAATCTTAATTCCATAAGTTTTGTAATACAGAAGCAAATGAACAAGCTGATCGAAGTCCCCGACGAATGTTTTTTCAGAAAGCTCAATTACCGTCCGGCTCAAATCCAAACCCTTTTTTTCGTAGTCTTGAAGTAATTCCAGAAAGGATTCCCCATGGTCAAGCATCAATAGCCTTGCATCACGGTTTAAAAAGATATACCCCTCTTGCTCTTCACCTAAAAACTTACTTAGAGCCAGTCTGGTTACTCGATCATCCACTTCCATTTTATATTCATCCGGTATCTCTTCATCTCCAAAGAACGGTCCGAGACTCTCTATGACCCCTTCACCGACTTCCATTCTACCTAATACTTCGTAACCGATGATTTTATGTTCATCCGCACTGAAAATTGGTTGAAAGTACGGAATCACTTTTTCAATATTGGTCAATACTTCTAATGCGTCCATGCGCACTCCCCCACCATTACTCTTTTTTTCGCATAATTATAACACAACTATACAGTGGAATCGAAAAGACATAAACAAAAAAGCTTTCCCTGCACTGCCATTAGGACATATGCGGGAAAGCCATGATCTTTCGATCCTATTTTATCTTGTATTAGAACGGAAATTGATTTAGCCATTGCCCCCCGTCCATTGTGATGCACTCTCCGTTTATATACGCTGCTTGATCTGACGCAATAAAGTAAGCAAGCCCCGCGATCTCTTCCGGTGTTCCTAATCGTTTTAACGGGACACTATCAATCGTTCTTTTCGCTGCCTCATCAGAGATCCAAAGCTTCTCGGCCCCACCGGTTCTTTCAATTGGTCCAGGGGCGATGGCGTTTGTACGAATACCGTATTTATGGCCCCACTCTACGGCAAGTGTGCGGGTTAACGATAAGACTCCGGCTTTTGCAGCGGCAGAATGAGCCACACCTGCACCTGCATTCCAAGCGTATGTGGCAACCATATTAATAATTGACCCCTTTTGATTGTTCTCAATCCAATAATTCCCTACAGCATGTGAGCACAGAAACGTTCCATTTAGAACGATATCAATAACAGATTTCCAGCCATTAGGAGTGAGTTTTTCCGCCGGACAAATAAAATTTCCTGCCGCATTGTTTATGAGTACATCGATTTTGCCGAACTTCTCAGTCGTGAATTCAACCATGGCCTTTACGTGTTCCTGTTCCCTGACATCCATTTGAAAGACTTCAATCTTTCCATCAAGAGCTGAAAACTCTTCCTTCACCGATTGTAGTCTTTCTTCATTTCTACCTGTTACAACGACGCTTGCGCCAGACTCTACAAAGTGCTTCGCCATATACTTCCCCATACCATTCGATCCGCCTGTTACAATGACAACTTGTTTTTCTCCCATATGTATCTCCCCCTTATTCATGAATGAATGTTCACTCATAATTTTATCACATAGTGAGGCACTGCTACCATTTTAAATATAAAAAAAGACTGATTTTTAAGAAAATATCTTCTTCTTAAAAATCAGTCAAAAAATCAGCTATCTGGATTATTAACAATGGTATGGTGTAATTGTGCCAACGCTTTTATAATGGTTTTATTTCTTTTATATCCTTTTGCTTCAACAGAAACATTATTATATGAAACGACTACCTGACCTAAAGATCGAGGAGATTTAAAGCCATAGATATACGCTTTAATCGTTCCTCTATCGGTAGGGAGAAATAGGATTTCCATACGTTTTGTCTTTTTCATAATCCCTCTCCTTTATAAAGCATTCGGAACTTTGATTCACATGGATTTAAACCCTTATATGCCTATCTATGAATCTTTTACTCTCCTCACTTTAAAATAAGTCATAGGAATTACTCTGTCAAACATTTCATCGTTTTTCCAGACGTAAGTGAAAAAGAATGAATTAATACCTATCATCAAGTCTGCCACAAGAAGTGGGGGCAGGGCGTTACATCAGAACAAATTGCTGTTGCTCGATTTCCTTCGGGCAGATCGGTTTACTAAAGAAATAGCCTTGAGCTTTTTGGCAGTTCGCCTCTTTAAGAAAGTCGACTTGTCCCTCTCTTTCTACACCTTCTGCAATCACCTCAAGACCCAGACTATGTGCAAGATGGATAATGGTGGTCGTTATGGCAGAATCCTTCTGATTCATTCCAATCTCTTTTACAAACGATTGATCGATCTTCAATATGTCAATGGGGAATCGTTTCAAATAGTGTAGAGAGGAATATCCTGTTCCAAAATCATCCACAGAAATGTACACACCAAGATCTTTAAGCTTTCTCAGCATTTTTAATGTTTGTTGAGTATCCTGCATGGCTCCCTCTGTAATTTCAATTTCTATGCAGGAAGAAGGAAGATTATACGTTGATAAATAGAAATCAATGGTATCGACTAATTGCTCCTGAAGGAATTGCTTGGGAGAAATGTTGATGGCAACACGTACAGTCTTATATCCTTTCTTTAGCCACTTTTGCAGCTGCATACACACTTGCTCCAATACCCATTCACCGATTTGATGAATCAGTCCTGTTTCTTCTGCCAATGGAATGAACTGTGCAGGGGATACAAACCCAAATTTGCGGTTGTTCCAGCGGACTAACGCTTCGAAGCTATCAATGGTACCTGTAGCTAAGTTTACCTGTGGCTGATAGTGGACGTACAGCTCCCCCTTTTCTATGGCTTTTCTGAGATGAGATTCCATGATTATATAATTCGGAAAACTTGATTTCATATGCGTTTGGTAAAAACGATAATGGGCTCTTCCTTTTTCTTTCACTTCAAAGAGTGCTTGGGCAGCTTTTTGGATGAGTGAATTAGAATCATATCCATCTGCAGGATAACGGCTGATCCCAATCGAAGGAGAAATGTAAAATTCCTGCCCATCTATCGTAAAAGGATCTATGAACAAGGCCAATGTTTCCTTCGCTTTCGTCTTGGTATCATCAAAACCACTATTCTTCAACAGAAAAATAAATTCATCCCCTCCTTGTCTGTACAATAAACATTCTTCGTTCGTTAGGGTTACCAAACGCTCTGTGATTTTTTTGAGAAACCGGTCTCCACCCTTTAAACCAAGCGTATCATTTACAAATTTAAACCGATCTAGATCCAAGTATAAAAGCGAGAGCTCTATACCTCTTTCTTCCATATTATGAATGATCAAAGGGACATGATCATCCAGTGCTTTCCTGTTCCAAAGACCAGTTAATTGATCATGCAGTGCCATATAATGGATCATTTCATTCTGTTCATGATGCTTGGTTATATCCTTCACAATAATATAACAGCCGTCACACTTTTCTTTTACAACGATGGGAACCATTTTCAGCTGGGTTATTTTCTCCTCTCCGGATTCGTTAAGAAGAAGACTATAATCAATCGTAGAAGGAGTTCCCATTAGTGTTTGTATGAGTGATTCTGTCAAAAGCAACTCATTTTGAGAATGAAATAAATCATAGATTTTCATATTTACCAAGTTTTCTTTTGAATAGCCTGTTAATGAGCAGCCTGCTCCGTTAGATTCCTTGATGACACCTTGTCCGTCGAGAATGAATATGGCATCCAGATTATGCTCGATAATGGATTTATAGCGTTCTTTCGCTTTCACTAATTTCTTCTTCTCCAGAATGGACGATGTTATATCCCTCGTAATGGAAACAACGTACTCTACTTTTCCATATCCATCCTTGATGGGTGTCAGTATGGATTCGTTCACAACCCGATTTCCATTCGTATGAAAATAAGTATCCTGATAGGTAACGCTCTCACCCTTTTGAACCAGCTGGGAGTATTTCTCCTGTAAGTCAGTAGCCATCTCGAATGAAACCACTTCCTCCAATAAGCGCCCCATATCATCATGTTGAATGGATGTATACCTTTTGGCTGATTCATTTATGTATAGATACCTGAAAGAAGGTCCCTCTTCAACCTTCATAATAAAAATCATATCATGTATTTGATCTAAAATAAGTTCTTTCAATACAATGTCAAGGACCTGTTGATCTTGACCGTTGGTGTCCTTAATAGTAGTCCAGTTCATGGATTCGTCATCCTTTTAGCCTTCTGTCATTTTCTACATCATGCATCCTCCTTATATTTTACTAGTTAATCCAAGAATTTCCTACATTCTTATAAGAATATTCGTTATTTTCTTCGCTCTCCATTACTTTATACCTACATTCTACTCCTTACGTCTGCCTATTATAGGTGAGACAGGCGCGCAGTTCGAATGTGAACCATACACTAATGTGAATAGAGAGAGGAGGTTTATTGTATATGTATCAACACGCATATTACCCATATCACAGTAATCCACAGTTTAGAGGAGGAAATCAGCGCTTCTTCCCATTCTTTGGATTACCGTTTATAGCAGGTGGATTAGCCGGGTTGGCCATTAGTCCGTTCCTTTTCAACAGACCTTGCTACGGTCCTGCTTGCTATCCACCTTATCCGCCTTACGGAGGGTATCCTTACCCTGCTTACCAACAACCCTACGGTGGAAATAATATCCAATCTTCACCGTATAACTTTACAGAGAATATTAATATATACCCCCAAAGATAAACAAAAGGCTCACCTGAAAATGTAAGGTTTACATTCTTTAGGTAGAGCCTTTATGATGTTTACATTCAACAGCTTTTCAAGTCTTGGTACACCGTCTTATCCTCTTAAGGTTTACTCCTACTATAGAAATAGACCCATCAAAATATTACTAACTTTCAACAAGAAACTCCCCCGTACCTTTCCAATCCCATAAAAAGGAGGTATAATGGAGATTAATACAATGGAAAGGAGCCAATAACTTGAGGAATACTAGTAAATCTACCCCTTCTTCCACATCTGTAATCACCCTCTCTCAAGCTATTTTCACTGTCAATCGTCATGCGAAAACAGCAGGTAACCCAAAATACTTATATTCATTAAAAAAACGATCCTTAATGAAAATGATCCGGGAAGGTAAGGCGAAGAAAGTTGGACTTCACTTTTCCAACAACCCAAAGAATAGTCAACAACAATCTGATGTATTGATTGATTGCGGAGAATATACCTTTCATATCCCTCCAACAAAGGAAGATTTCAAAGAATTGCCCCATCTGGGTTCACTTGATCAATCGTTAAGAAATCCTAAATGTAAAATGGGACTTCAACAGGCTAAAGGCATTTTAGAACATTATACAGGGATGTCTGATCGTAATGAACAGCCACGTAAACCCGGGAAGAGCAGTTATCAAAAACCTGTTTTTAAAAAGTTGGGCGATAGCTTCTTTTAATGCTCAATGATTTTAGCTGATTAACGCATATATGTCATAAAGGGTTCAGACAAATGTCTGAACCCTTTATGATTATCCTCGATTTCATTGATTCTACAATATATGTTGATCGATTTTCAAAATCAGATCAGCAATTTCGGGTTTACTGATTTGATCCTCTGCTCCGACCATCTCACCTTTATGTTTTAAATCATTTGTAATCAGTGAAGAAAAAATGATGACTGGGAGTTTGTTGAGCTTGGAATGATTTTTGATTCTTTTGGTCAAATGATGCCCGTCCATTTGCGGCATTTCAATATCTGTAATGACAAGCTGAACTGACTGTTGAATATCGTGAGTTTCCTCAACAAGTGATTCCAGATAATTGAATGCATCGGCCCCATTCTCAAAAAACTCAACTTCTTCATATCCTGCTTCACTCAACGTATCGCTCAATAGCTTGCGTAGTAAAGGGGAGTCCTCTGCAGCAACAATCTTCTTATTCCTTCTCTGCCTTGGTCCTAACTTCTTCACTTGTTCCACCCGAATCCCCGTATCAGGATTGATTTCCAGCATGATACTCTCAAAATCCAATAACAATATCAGTGATTCGTTTCGCTTAATCACACCTATTATTCCGGAATGTACACCAGAATACATCTCTGAAGGTTTCTCTATTCGATTCCAGGAAATGCGATGAATTTGAGTAACGTTATGTACATGAAAAATGACTTTCTGTTGATTAAACTCAGCAACAATGTATTTTGAAGTGGATGTTTCCTCCTCTTCCACCCCCAGTACCCTTGCCATATCGATTACTGGAAGTACCTCTCCCCTCAATTGAATGAGTCCTTTCACGTGAGGATGAGAATGGGGAATAGGAATGACAGGAGTTGGTTGGATAATCTCCTTCACTTTGATCACATTAATACCAAATTTATTTTGATGAACTTCAAATTCAACAATTTCAAGTTCATTGGTCCCGCTTTCAAGAAGAATACTGTTTGATTGATTCAATTATTTTCGTCCTTCCATACAAACATGAGTATTTGCCTTACTCTTCTTATATCGAACATTTGATAAACATGTTTACAGGTAATCGTGAAAAAAGTTGTCAGATCCTTTTAAGAATCAGACTTTTTTAACCCTCATTTTTATACTATGACCGATTTGGTAATAGAAAGTGAATCCTTATACATACTAAGGGGAGGAGGTGTTTATATGACCGATCGAAGGGACTTAGAGAACCAGATCCTGCCTGACTTTGACGAAATAAGTGCCCACATCCTACCCTCACAAAACAATCTTCCCATTATTGCCATTGGGAAGAATGCTGATGGAATAGATGAACCCGATGAACTCTCTTATATCGAAGGACAAAGGAGAATAAATCAGGAGAACCGTGAAAATCCTCAGAAATAAAAGAAAAAGCGATTGAAGGCATCCCTTCAATCGCTTTTCCGTTTATACTCCTCGCTTGTTTCCCCATACTAAAGTATGCAGCTGTGGGAGCACACGCACATGGTTGAGTTCTTCCTTCTCACAAACCTTTTCAATGAGCGCTTCATAATCCAATAATAAATTTGACAAAAGCTTTGGTGTATCTTCTTCGGAAACAGTAGGGTTACCTGTCTGAATATAAAATGGAACGTCAGGATAGTGTTTATGAATCTTTGTGGCGTATTCCAGATCTTTATCATCAAACACTACAACTTTCAAGCTGAATTGTGAGCCATTTTGTATCAAACGGTGAACGATGAAATCCAACTTCTCAAAGTCCGTTTTCATTTTCGAACTTGGAGGCTTTGGCGAAAGTGTCAGGTCATCTATATCATAGAACCAATCCTGCCAGCGGCTTCCTTGAGTCTCTAAGGCCGACCTTATGCCATTCTCCTTTAAGATCTCGATAAGCTCCTTTAAATGAGCCAACAATGCAGGATTACCACCGGAAATGGTTACATGTGAGAACTTGTTTTCACCGACTTCTTTCAGCCTGTTCCACACTTCTTCAGCCGTCATAAGCTGAATATCGTCTTTCGCCGAACCATCCCACGTAAATGCAGAATCACACCATGAACAACTATAATCACATCCCGCAGTTCGGACAAACATCGTCTTTTGACCAATTACCATACCTTCCCCCTGAATGGTTGGACCAAATACTTCTAAAACGGGGATTTTCTTCATGATTGTCTCCCCTTTGGTCTGTAAATGACGTAACTTGTCGGTGTTTCTCTTAAAAATACTTGAAGGCACTTAGGTTGGTGGGGCAGTGTATCTAAATGAGCCTGAATGATTTCCCACATCACTTTCGCTACAACTTCAGTGGTCGGGAACATATTGCCGTTCTCTGCAGAAAACAATTCATCTTCGTTCATGACCTTATGATCAAAGCGCTTATGAATCAGCTTCTTGATGTGTTGGAAATTAATTAGAAACCCGGACTCATCAAGCTGATCCCCGCCAATCGTAATATTGGCAAAGTACGTATGACCATGGATATCCTGACAGCTTCCTGCATCTTCATGTGGAATATAATGGGCTGCCGCAAAATGCATATCTTTATTTAATTCAAATTCAAAAGTGTGGTCAGGAGTCGGGTAGATTTGTTGTATCATCTTCACTCTCCCCCTTTTTTTGCACTTTTATATTCTTCCAGCCCTTTTTGTCTAAGCTCACATGCAGGACACTCACCGCACCCACTGCCTTTTATCCCATTATAGCAAGTGAGTGTATTTTCCTGTACATAACGGAATGCACCTAAATCATCTGCCATTTCCCACGTTTGTGCCTTATTGATCCACATGAGAGGAGTATGGATCACAAACTGATCATCCATGGATAAATTGAGGGAAACATTCAAGGATTTGACAAAAATATCCCGGCAATCGGGATAGCCGCTAAAATCCGTTTCACATACACCTGTTACAATATGCCTCGCTCCGATTTGCTTGGCGAGTACGCCTGCAAATGACAGGAATAATAGATTTCTTCCTGGAACGAATGTAGATGGTAATTCACCATCCTGATGAGTGATTTCTTCATCTGCCCGTGTTAAAGCACTTGGTGCCAATTGATTTAATAAGCTCATATCTAATACATGGTGAGGGACTTTCAGATCCTGTGCAATCTCTTTTGCACAATCAAGCTCTGCTACATGCCTCTGACCATAGTTAAATGTCACCGCTTCTACTTCTTTAAATGCTTTCTTTGCCCAAAATAAACACGTTGTACTATCTTGACCTCCGCTGAATACGACTAACGCTTTCTCTGTGTTCATAAAAGGTTCTCCTTTCTCTTCTGCAGGCTCTTTTGCCATGAAAAGAAGAAAGAGATTCTTTGATACCCTATAACATTGGCTTTAAAGCCGTCATTAACAAAAAATAACGACACCTAAGGATGCCGTTTTCCTTAGTTTTTTATAGAGGGTTGTGCTAGAACCTCTCGAGACTTATCAATAATCCCAGTTCTTCTTCTTTTGTCCTCAACCAATATAACGTTTTTTTTCAAAAAAATCTACTGTTTAAGGGAATTTCATCGGAAATTTAATCACCATCTTGAAAGCCGATCGTTTGTCTGATACCTAGATAAAAAAGCAGAACTCCTCAATGGATTCACTGCTTTTTATGCTTAATTATTTTAAACGAAGGAGCCTCCTACGTTTTCTCCGTTTTTTCGTACTGAACCTGAGCCAACCGATTTTCATAAAGAAACCAAACATGATCAGTGCTATGATACCCATAATCCCGAGAACGATGAAATATCCGCTTCGCTCATCGAGTTCCGGCATATAGACAAAGTTCATCCCATACAGACCCGCAATAAATGTAAGAGGCATAAAAATCGTCGTAATGACGGTTAAGGTCATCATGATATTATTCATTTTATCTGAGTTAATGGATAAATAATTATCCCGGATATCTGATGAAAATTCACGATATGATTCAAGCATCTCGACAAGCTTAATTAAATGATCGTACACATCATTAAAATAGAGCTGCTCTTCTTTGAGTGCATTCAATCTGCCCGAATTGCTGATACGATATAATAAATCCCTCATGGGAACGAGGGTTCTTCTTAACTTTGACATATCATGACGGATATCGAATAGTTCATCCATCAGATCACTATCCGCCTCTTCATTCGTGTTATCCTCTATTTTATTGAGACGATCTTCTATACCATATACGAGGGGAAAATAATCGTCCACTAACCGGTCAACGATTCCATGCATGACTTTAAAAGGACTGAGCTGATCCCCTTCTTGCTGAACTTTTTCCCATACATTATTTAATTCCCTTACTGGTTGTTTATGGAAGGTAACGATAAAACTTGCGTTCACAAACATATTCACTTCGTGGGAATCCAGTGTTTTTTGATTAATGGCATGCAGAAGGACAAATATGTATTGATCATAAAAATCGAGCTTAGCCCGCTGACTGAAATCGTCCAGGCAATCCTCTATCGCAAGTGGATGGAATCGAAAATACAGCTTAAGTAACCGAATATCCTTACTGGTCGGCTCTGCAAAATCCACCCAATACCATTTAACACCCTTTTCTTTTATTCTGGATAATGGAACATTTTGTTCAATTTCTCCATTTTCCATAATAATACTCGTTCGAATCATACGGCTCTCCCTAACTGACATTTATTTATTTTATAACCTTTCCCTTTTTCTTCACCATTCAAACAAAATCACTACGTAAAAGCAGGAATTAATGATAAAATATGAAGCAAATTATTAAAGTAGGTGTACGTATTGGAACAGTATATTAACCCCCGGATCAAGGACATACAGATATCCGGTATTCGAAAGTTTTTTAATATGGTGGCAGGGATAGACGATATCATTTCCCTGACAATCGGTCAGCCGGATTTTCCTACCCCACAACATGTCAAAGACGCGGGTAAGGCTGCCATTGATGATGACTTTACTTCCTATACCCATAATGCAGGATTTCTCGAATTACGAGAAGCTGCGGCTTCGTATGTAAAAGAAAAATATAATGTACATTACAATCCTGTCAATGAGGTCATAGTCACAAACGGCGCTTCTCAGGGGATCGATGTGATCCTTCGTACTATCCTATGCGAGGGAGATGACTGCCTTATTCCGGGACCCGTTTATCCAGGTTATGAACCGATCATTAGACTATGCGGTGCTAATCCCGTACATATTGATATCACTCAAAATGAATTTAAGTTGGATGCTGCTCTTATTGAGGAGAGCTTAACTCCTTCTACAAAATGTGTCATATTGCCTTATCCATCCAATCCAACAGGCGTAAGCCTATCCAAAACAGAATTGAAAGAGATTGCCGACTTGCTTAGAAATAAAAATGTCTTTGTGTTGGCTGATGAGATTTATAGCGAGCTTACTTTCGATGATTCGCATTATTCCATTGCCGAATATTTAAGAGAACAAACCATCGTCGTCAATGGCCTGTCTAAATCACATAGTATGACCGGCTGGAGGATCGGGCTGGTATTCGCTCCAGAATCGATTTCTAAGCATCTTATAAAGGTTCACCAGTACAATGTATCCTGTGCTTCTTCCATTTCCCAGAAAGCTGCCTATGAAGCTCTTACATTCGGAAAAGATGATGCGGCAGATATGAAAAAAGAATATAAAAAACGAAGGGACTATGTATACAAACGATTACGTGAGATGGGATTTGAACGAATCGTCAAACCCGACGGAGCCTTCTACTTTTTCGTCAAAATACCAGACCGGATTCTTTTGAGTTCATTTGATTTCTCGTTAGCACTTGCCCAAGAGAAAAAGGTGGCTGTCGTGCCTGGAGATGCTTTTTCCCAGTTCGGCGAAGGATACTTCCGACTATCCTACGCCTGCTCCATGGAACAGCTTACAGAAGGGCTTGACCGTATCCAGTCCTTCATCCAAACCTGACAAGAGGGACGGACCTTGCTATGCAAGGTCCGTCCCTCTTCATGTTTACCCTTTAAATTCACCGTTATTTTTAGATGCTTTTTCTTTTTTGGCTTTGTCTTTGTGTATTTTGTTTGTTGCCGCACTTCCGATTTCGTGGGAAAATTCCGCATTGATCTTAGAAGAGTCGAATCCTTTTTTGTTCTTCTGTTGTGGATCATTCTTTTTTGTACGTTTCGCCATTGCTTTTACACCCCTTTTATCGATCATGCTTATCCTTCAATGGATCAGCATAGGATTATTATTCGCTTTCTTCTTTTTCACTATACGAATCAACTGCTGGCATAAAAAGAGCAAAAAAAAGAACCAACTCAGTTAACTGGGTTGGTTCAAAAAAAAGGAAAAGGGGGTGTTAGTGAGAAATTAATCTCCAATTTCATGCTTAATTATAGAATACCCGCTTTCCAGAATGGTAAACCACCCTTCTGAAAAAAATTCGATTTTTTTCAAAAGAAAAGTTATTTCAGTAAAACTCTTTAAAAAAGCGCTTTCATAACGTATAATAAACAAGTAAATTCTGAGGAGTGAGGTTCTGACATGTATATGAAAGAACAGTATGTTTTCAGAAACGATCAAATTCATAAAGCTGTTATCAGAAATTATTCCAAGGATGATTTCGATGACTTGATATCCGTTCAAAAAAGAGCATTCCCACCTCCCTTCCCAGCAGAATTATGGTGGAATAAAGACCAACTCGCACATCATTTGTCTCATTTCCCTCTTGGGGCCATGTGTGTGGAAGTTGATGGGAAGTTAGTTGGGAGTATGACCAGCCTAATCGTCGACTTTGATCCGATAGAGCCGCATCATACGTGGGAAGACATAACTGATGATGGATATATCCGTACTCACAATGAGAATGGAAATACATTATATGTGGTAGATCTATGTATCGACCCTGATTATAGGGGATTTAAACTTGGGAAAGTCTTGATGAATGCCATGTTTGAGATGGTCGTTCATTTAAATTTGGATCGCTTACTTGGAGGCGGTCGGATCCCTACCTATCATAAAGTGGCCAAAGATTTCAGGATTGATGATTATATACAGAAATTAACAAGTGGGGAATTCAAGGATCCCGTCATTACGTTTCTTCTGCAAACAGGGCGCACTCCATTAAAAGCGGTTAAAGGATACCTGAAGGATGAAGAATCATGTGACTATGGAGTTTTAATGGAATGGAAAAATCCTTTTAAAAGTTCAAAGTTATAGCGCATTTTGCAAAAATGTACTCCCTGAAAAATAAAAAGGGATTGAAAGAACAATACGTTCCTTCAATCCACAAGAAAGGGGGAAATGAGAATGAAAAGGCCCAAAGGGTGTGCCTTATTCTTCTCAGATATAATACCCTCATTTCCACCATCTAAACCTACATTTATTCCATTGATGTCGCTTTTTTCACAGCAGAAATAACAGCATCATTGGTGTCTAATTGTAGAGCTTGCTCTGCCAGTTCTTTCATTTCAGTACGATTCAACTGACGGATTTGAGAACGTGCGCGTAAGATCGATGTAGCACTCATAGAGAACTCATCCAAACCTAATCCCAGAAGGATTGGCACTGCAATTTCATCTCCGGCCATTTCACCACACATACCTGCCCATTTGCCTTCTTTATGAGCCGCATCAATCACCATTTTGACTAGACGTAAAATGGCAGGGTTATACGGTTGATATAAGTAGGAAACCCGCTCGTTCATGCGGTCGGCAGCCATTGTGTACTGAATCAGATCATTGGTTCCGATAGAGAAGAAATCTACTTCCTTGGCAAAAACATCCGCCATTACAGCAGTTGATGGAATTTCTACCATGATTCCTACTTCAATATGATCAGCTACGTTCGTACCATTCTCAAGAAGAGCTTTTTTCTCTTCTTCAAGGATGGCTTTCGCTTCTCTGAACTCTTGAAGATTTGAAATCATCGGGAACATGATTTTCAGATTTCCGAATGGGCTGGCCTTTAATAACGCTCTAAGCTGAGTACGGAAGATATCCTGTTCGTCCAGACAAAGTCGGATTGCACGATATCCCAGGAATGGATTCATTTCTTTTGGCAGATTTAAGTAAGGAAGCTCTTTATCTCCACCGATGTCAAGGGTACGAACCACTACAGGTTTCCCTTCCATACCTTCTAATACAGCCTTATAAGCTTCGTATTGCTCGTCTTCAGACGGTAATTCGTCACGACCCATATATAGGAATTCTGTACGATACAGACCTACACCTTCTCCGCCGTGGTTCTTCACCCCTTCAAGATCCTTTGGTGTCCCAATGTTAGCAGCAAGTTCAACATGCTCCCCATCCTTGGATACCGTTGGTTCATTGACAAGCTTTGCCCATTCAGCTTTTTGTTCTTCATATCGGGCATGCTCTTTCTTATACTCTTCGATGACTTCCGGAGTCGGATTAATATGTACTTCTCCATTTAATCCGTCAACGATGATCATGTCACCATTTTCAACAGAGGAAGTAATGGATTTCGTTCCCACTACAGCTGGAATCTCCATCGAACGGGCCATAATGGCCGAGTGAGATGTTCTTCCACCGATATCTGTTGTGAATCCTTTAACAAATTCACGGTTTAATTGTGCCGTATCAGAAGGTGTTAAATCCTCTGCGATTACAATCACTTCTTCTGTCACCATGCTTGGGTTCGCAATCTGTACGCCCAACAGGTGTGAAAGGACACGTTTCGTCACGTCACGGATATCCGCGGCACGTTCTTTCATGTATTCATTGTCCATGGATTCAAACATGGATACAAACATATCCGCTGTTTCTTTTAGGGCGAATTCAGCGTTTACATTTTCGGATTTCACTTTGTCTTCGATTGGTGTCAGTAGTTCTGGATCGCTTAGGACAAGAAGGTGCGCTTCAAAGATTTGAGCTTTATCTTCACCTAAATCAACTCTTGCTTTATCACGGATCGCTTCAAGCTCTGACTTGGACGTCGCAATGGCTTCCTGGAAGCGAGATACTTCCTGTTCAGCATTGTCTACGTTTTTCTTTTCAAAGCTTAGGTCGGGTTCAACTAAGCGATACGCTTTCGCTATGGCGATACCATTTGATGCCGCAATTCCTTTTAAAAGACTGGACATTACTCAGCTAAACCTTCTTTGTTCAACGTTTCCTGTAAGCTGTTTAACGCTTCTTCTTCGTCGCTACCTTCAGTAATGATTGTGATTTCTGCACCTTTACCAACACCTAAAGACATAACACCCATGATTGATTTCAAGTTTACTTTCTTTTCTTTGTATTCTAGATGTACATCGCTGTCGAATTTGCTTGCCGTTTGAACTAGTAGAGTTGCCGGACGAGCGTGAATTCCTGTTTCAGCTGTAACTGTAAATGTTTTTTGTGCCATGTAAATCGACTCCTTAATTTATCTTGTTTTTGGTTGCTTCATTAAAGTAATGGATTATGTAGAATACGTCAACTATTTCTAGTAAATAATCCATTCCTACTATAAAGCTGTTCAATAAAAAAGAATAGCATGCAATGAAGATATACACAATTGTAAAGCTTGATTTTTTTAGTATTTCATAAATTTGCCACTGTTATGAACCTATTTATGTAAAATCTCATGTTTATTTATCAAAAAAAAACTGACTCTTTCAATTCCCCTTCAATGTGTAAGAGGGAACCTTTAGTATGAGCCAGTTTAGGCAACATGATACTATTCTCTTTCTACCGCTTCAGATTTTGCTTTCATGATATTATAGCCGATTTTTGCTTTTATGACCGTGCCTTTCAGTGTCATTTCATGATCTTCAGAGGTGTTTGTATAAACGTTTACTAAGTCACATATGCACCGGGAGAATAATTCTGAGAGTTGTTTTAATTCCTGCACCCCATACTTTCCATCCTCTTTCATGAGTTCTTCTATGACATCGATTGCTAAACTTTTCACTCTTAGGGCCTGTTCTGTTTGGTAATTCATATAGCACTCTCCCCTTCCCTGCCATTCTTTCTCTATCATATGCAGGTGAAAACTAGATTAGAACAGGAGTGCTATATGGTATCTATACATTTAATTGGGCATCTTTCGTAAATAACTGCTTATATGCCATTAATATAAAGCTGATGACTGTTAAGGCTACACTCCCGACTATGCCTAAAAGTATGGCAATCTGATACTCGATGGCTACTAATGGACTAATCCCCGATAGGATCTGCCCTGTCATCATTCCAGGTAAAAAGATGATGCCCATCCCTAACATATTATTAAGAGTGGGAAGAATCGCTGCATCAAAGGCATTATCTACATATTTCTTGGAGGCTGCTTTAGGGGTTGCTCCAAGCATGAGGGCACCTTCTACCGTTTCTCTTTGATCCTTTAATCCCCCTAATAGGGTATTGATCCCCAAAGTAATACCCGTCATTGAATTCCCCACTATCATTCCGGCAATGGGTATGAAATATCTCGGTTCGTACCAAGGGGAGAAATGGATCACCACCATATTAAAGTAGAATAAGCTAATGAGAGTTCCAATAAGTAAAGATAAAGCCGCAATCCCTTTCAGTTTTTTATCCATTTCATATTTAACCTGTTTAAAGATATTCCTGATGGCGAAGGCTTCCATGACCAAAATGATAGCTAACGTAAGCCACGGACTTGGATTGTCAAAAATATAGGTTAGTATGTATCCTGCGATGATTAGCTGAATGGTCATTCGAAAGGAGGCCAGGATAATTTGCTTCTCCCTGGAAATCCCTCTCCACTTCACAATAACTAACAATAGAAGAACGAAGATGTATGCTGCTATAAATCTCCACAGCTCTATATCAATAATCCCTTTTTCCAATCCTACTCTCTCCTTCTTTTATTTTGATATGGTGATGATCTCTTCACCATATTGTTCGGCAATGTTGGTTGAATGGGTGACCATGATGATGGTTCCTCCATGACCCTTGGCCGTTTCGATAAAGCTTTTCATCACTTCACTTTCCGTTTCCTCATCAAGAGCTGACGTAGGCTCATCCAATAAATAGACAGGTGGTTTCATCAATAGCACCCTGCCAAGGGAAAGGCGCTGTCTTTCCCCTCCGGATAACCGTTCAGCAAGCCCATCCAAGGGTTTATCCAACTTTACGATTTCAAGTGTCTTCACGAGCTCCTCATGACTTGCAAGGGGCTTTTCTGAAAACATAAGACCCTTCTGCAAATTATCTTCTACCGTATCCCCGAACAATAAGGGGGTTTGTGAAATCATCACTACTTCTCTTCGAAGTTTTACGGAGTCAATTTCTTGTAAGGGAGTCTCGTTATAATAGACCTTTCCTTCATCTGGTATATTCATTTTATTCAGCAATTTTAGAAGAGTAGATTTTCCTGCACCGCTTTCACCCACCAAGCAGGTAGTCTTGTGTCCAGAAATGTCCATCTCCTGAATATGTAAAATATCTTTAAAGTGCACATCCTTTAATTCAAATAACATAGTCGACTCCTCCTCACATGTATCATACCCCATAGAAAAAAATTTAAAAAAGCTAGGGCAGGGGGACCACTCATGCCTGCACTAGCTTCTTTTAATAATCTTTCCTTTCTTTCAATTTAGCAATATGGACCTTTATTTGACTAGTGAAGTAATCGACTTCATCTTGACTTGGATCTTTCATTCCGTACCTGACCTTTTCATAAAGGGAAAAAAATTCCTCCTCTTCAATAATCCTCATTCTCATAAACCATGAACGAACATTTTCATTGAAATTTCTACCCAAATTAACCGTAGAAGCTTCTATTTCTAAAGTCTTCATTGACTTTCGGATGGTATTGCCTGCATCGGAATAATCAGCTTTTATGGGTTGTTTTCTTTCCTCGTTATGATTTGATGTAAATGTTGTCAAAGGTGAGATAGAATCCTCAACATCATTCGTTTCCAACGTGATCTGCCTCTTTTTCAATAAATAGCTGATTACGATTATTAGAAAAACCCCAATCAAAACCACCTTTAACCATGGTATTGTAATTCCTTCATAGAAGGCATTTTGCTGAATAGACTTCAAATCTGTCTTATCAAGCTTCATTCCCATTCCTTCCAAAGTATCACTTGAAATGAGGCTCATTACCCAATCTTTTAATTTGACTAACAGATGATAGATTGGATCAACCAAAAATGAAATGACCCAAAAAACCTTTTCCACAACCCAATAGAAACCCGTCCTCACGAATGGAATGATGAAAGACAGCACTCCTGCAGTGAAGATAACACCTAGCAAGATAACTATAGGCTTCAACAACTGCTTGTACATACCAGATTGTGAAGAGGAATCACTCATCACTCTTTGAATTGCCGTACCTAATGCAATGGAAGACAGCAGGGTAAGGAGCAGAAAGTAAATGACAGTCTCATTGCCCAAATCATTCACTAAATTGAATATTAAAGATACTGCGGAGAAAAAAATGAATGCCAGCACCACACCGCTATTAAGGTCAATATGAATCTCGTCACCCTGAAAATGGGTAACAAATCGCCAATGGAGATACAACAATATTATTGAAAAAAGCCACCAGGATACTGAAAAGATGAAGATTCCCAATATAAGGAGTGCAGACAAAAGACCATATAAAATAATTTGATTTATTTGTCCCCTCCTCACAAACATGATGATGCAAGGGAATAAGCAAACTGGCACAAGGCTGACAACCGGCAGATAATTCCCGAGGAAAGTCTCTCTTGACACGAAAAGAGTTACGACTAATAGAGAGAATAATAAGTCTATGACCAGCATCAATACCAGCTTAACGATTAGCCTCTGATAATATTTTGTTAGGAAGGAATTTTCGATGTTTGATTCCATATTGTTACAACTCCTTCTTCTTCATCAGATTTCAATATGAAGATTTCTGTTTCTTTCATGGAAATCTTCACCAACCGTTCTTTTTCCCTGGAGTTCATCATCCCCCCTACAATAAGGACAGGCGGAACAAGCTGCCTTATATGAAGGTGCTGTAAAACGATATGAAATGGAACGGTGAACTCATCCGTCGATAAAGTGGCCAACATTTCCAATCCTTTTTGCTGATGCGTTCTACCTGTTCCTGCAGGTAGGTAATAATAAGGCGTTATTCCCTGACTTCTAGAATTTAACACCAAGGAAAACGAAATATTTTTCTCTACAGCGAGATGCATCAAATAAGCTGTGTGTTTAATAATGGACTCTAACTGCCCGGTAATGGAATAACGATCTGAGAGATTAATAGCAATCATCCACTCTTTCTTTATGGATGGTGTATATACTTTTGTTTGCAACTGACCGGTTCTGGCAGAAGCCTTCCAGTTAATATCTTGAAAGCGATCTCCAGTAACATATTCTCTGGTACCTATGGGCTGGAAAACATCGAAGAATAGGGAGTGAGGGGAAGATAACTCCCCATTTCGATTCGAGTCCCTGTTTTTCAGAAGTCTCACTGGAGAAGGAGACGGAAAAACAATCATTGTCGATGGGACTGGCTTCTGTAAATCCATGATCACCTTCCCACTTCCAAACAGGTGTGGAATGACCAGTTGTATTTTCGATAAACGACAAAGACCTCTTCGTCTACCCTTAATCGGTAATCGGACCATGCCTTTCACTCCTTTTTTCATGGAGAACGGAATCGACACTTCAATCATGTTTCCATGATAGGACTCATAAGGATGAGAAGTCGGCACAACAATATCTTTAAAGGATAGTTTCAGGGTGGCTCCCCAAACCGGAAGCCCATGATTTTCAATATGAAAATCCCAGTACCCCTCCTCTTGACAATGAAGCCTCACTCGTTTTGACTTATTTACAAGTTTTACCCCCATCCCAATTTTCTCCAAATACCATTTATGAGCCCTGAAATATAGTAAACAGAAGAGAAAAACGGAAAGTCCTATATACAATTGAAAGATAAAGCATGCTCCAACGGCAATAATGAGAAGCATTTCACTCAATGAATTATAAGGATCTTCTATGATATCACGTCTCCAATCCACATCCACTACCTCGTTTCAACCGGAAGATTTACCATCTCTACTAATTGCTTCATTACTTCTTCATTCGTTTTTGTCAATGAGGCTTCTGCTGTTAATTGGACCCTGTGTTGCAATACATAGGGAGCTACTTGCATTACATCCTGAGGGCGAATAAAATCTCGCCCTTCGATAAACGCCTGTCCCTGAGATGCTTTTAGCAATGCCAAACTTGCTCTTGGACTCGCACCAGTCTCAATCCATTCGTGCTCCCGCGTCCCCCTTGTCATCTGTAAAATATATGTCTCTATGTCTGAGTCAGCATGTACTTGCTTCACTTGATTTGCCATTTCCTGTATTTCAGATAATGTAACCACTTTTTTGACTTCACTTAAAGGATGATTTATTTTAAATCGGGTTAAGATCATTCTCTCTTCTTCAAAATCAGGATATGTAAACGGAATCTTCAATAAAAACCTGTCCAGTTGTGCAGCAGGCAGTGGAAATGTCCCTTGCTGAGATTCAATGGGATTCTGAGTGGCCACCACTATAAATGGGGGCACTAATAAGACGGTTTCCCCGTCTATCGTGATTTGCTTTTCTTCCATGACTTCCAGTAAGCTCGCCTGTGTTCTCGGGGTCGCCCTGTTAATTTCATCCGCCAGTAAGACGTTCGTGACAACCGGTCCCGTTCTTATTTCGAATTCTTGTGTTTTTGGATTAAAAAATTGTATTCCTGTTACATCACTCGGTAACACGTCAGGAGTGAATTGAATTCTTTTAAATGCCCCATCAATACAATGACTGAATGTTTTGGCTAGCAGTGTTTTGCCTGTACCGGGCACACTTTCCAAAAGAACATGCCCTTCTTGAAGTAATGCAATCATTAATAGGTCTATCTCTTTGTCTTTCCCCACTAGCACTTTGTTCATTTCTCTTTTTATTGAATCTAATGGATTCATCTTATTCCCCCTCTTTACATTCAACAATATTAATTTCAGAAAAATACAACTTTTCTAATTCTACCATAATTTGTTGTTAAATTATCCCTTTCCATACATAAAGCCGACCACTTTCACCGTGTTGGTGTGTGATAGGCTCTTTTTCACCAGATTACAGTTGTTTACAAATCCTTATATTACTTTCTGAACTCATCCTATGTATTCAACATATTCTAGAATAAAAGAGAAAGGGAGTGTGAAACATGAGTTAGGAAAATCCCTTCATTTATCTGGATCAATTTAATGCTCATAGATCATCTTCCTTGTCATCCCACCATCCACCACTAAGTTTTCTCCTGTAATGAAATCATTATCAGGATGAGCAAGAAACAAGCACGCCCTTGCTATGTCTTCGGGTTTTCCGACTCTGCCAGAAGGATGCTGGTCATGGTCCCTGTCCCGTAATGAATCATAATTTTCGGTTTGAATCCAGCCAGGACTTATTGAATTCACCCGGATTCCAACATCACTCAGTGTGATGGCCATTGAATGAGTCAAACTCACAATGCCTCCTTTTGTTGCAGAGTAGGCTTCCGTATCCGGTTCAGACATGGAAGCTCTGGTAGAAGCCATGTTAATAATGCAACCACCTCGGTTCTTCATTAAAGCGGCCCCCTCCCTACTGCAATAGAAGACACTGCTTAAGTTTGACGATAGAATGCTGTCCCAGTCCTCGGCGTCCATCTCCCAAAAGGACACGAACTTGGAAACACCTGCATTGTTAATGAGTACGTCCACTACGCCATGATCTTCTTTTATCTTTGAAAAGACATCTTTTACCTGTTGATAGACTCCCACATTCACTTCATGAAACCGTGTTGAATAACCTTCTGAATTGAGCTGGAGGGATAATCCCTCCCCTTTATTCACATCCAAGTCCATAAATTCAACCACTGCGCCCTGCTTCGCAAATTCTTCAACCAACGTTTTACCGATCCCATTCGCTCCACCTGTTATGCAGACAATTTTATCTTTCAACCTTGTCATCTCCCTTTATCTCAGATATTCCCATTTGTGATTTTCTGTTCATTCTCCCTAAAAAGCATACCCTTTCCCCATACCCCTCAACCCTCACTGAGATATATAGAAAAGGATTAACCATTGGAAATGCAGGGGCAATCCAAGGTTAATCCTTTATTTATTGTATGATCTTATTTTTTGTCGTTTTATGAATATCATTACGCTGATGAATATTGATTAAAGCATCCAGCTCTTTACTAAGTTGAATGGTGGCTGGACTGCTAAGCCCAAAACGGACGCCTGACTGTATCATTTTCCATCTTACCGTTTCAATTCGAGTCACAATGGTCCCATTCACCAACATCACCTCTTTTTCTTTACTCTATTTTACTATTAATTTCACGTAGAGAAAAGTAAAAAGTATCCGAACGCTATTTTGATATTATATGAAATCCTGCTGAATGATTATTTTGCGAAGCGGTGTTTTCCAATGGTTAGCAATGTGTCTCTATTGGTAATCCAATCGCTTGTAGATGTAACTGGATTATAGAAGAAGAGGGAACCTTGTCCCTGACCTCTGAAAGCCAAAGCCTCTTGAACTGCGTCTCTCGCTTCCTGAGAAGGCGCACGGTTGATTTCTCCGTTTTGAACGGGTGAAAAGGCATAATGACCGTTTGCTACTTGGTAGATTACTTCTTTAATAGAACCGGGGAATTCAGTGGAATCCACTCGGTTTAAAACAACGGTTGCCACAGCCACTTTACCAGCATATGGCTCTCCTTTAGCTTCTGCATGAACCAGTTTTGCAAGTAACTCACGATCTTCATTCGTTACTACATTTTCTGGTATTGCTAACGTTTGACCTGGATGAATTTCATTCGATTTCAAATCGTTCTCTTTTTTTAGTTGAAGGACAGATACAGATTTCTCCTTACCTATATCCCAAAGAGATTCACCATTTTCTACAGTGTGAACTCCCTTAGCTGCAATAGTTTGAGTAGAGAATGAAACAATCGAAAGTGCTGCAATCCCCACTAGTAAGCTTTTCTTGATCATATTTCTACCTCCTAATTAGCGCTCCTCACTAAGATAACAACGAATATACTGAATTTCATCAGGTAATGGTTTCCACCGTCCGTACTTTCTAGCTTGGCCATACATTCTAAATTACCATAGTGCTGCATATATTGGATATGAACCAGAAAAAAGCGGGGGATCTCATCCCCCGCTTCTCCTAACTTCTTGGTGTATCTAAATAGTGATAAAGAATATTACCGCCATGCTGAGCCACTCCACGAAACTGTTTAAAATCCTCTTGTTTCACGAGCACAGATCGAAAGGTAAGAAAGTCTTCTTTCATCACTCTTATTTCTTCCAATTCTCTTGTACGCAATAATTGTAGTTGTTCAAGAATTTCCGTTTCACTCATATTCAAACCTCCATCCTGAATGTCTCTATTGTAGGTTTAAAAGGATGTAAACCTCAAGAATAATTTTTTTGATGAAATTTTTAGAAAACTCTTTACCTTTTCTTGAGTTTACGTCAAAATATTAGTAATTGTTTGTAGAATTTTGGCAAAAAGGGGCGACCTCTGATGAAAAAAGCAGAAATTGGAAATGTAATTGAATTTAGAGAAGGTTTAAAAGGCATTGTAGAGAAAGTAAATGAAAACTCAGTTATCGTTGATCTAACGTATATGAAAAATTATCGAGACCTTGAACTTGAAGAAAAAACAGTCGTTAATCATAAAAACTATAAAATAATTGAAGCATAGCACGATTTTTGAAAAGGTGGAGAACGAAACTCCACCTTTTTAAATTGAACTCCTAAACAAGAGAAAGGTTTACGGCAATGCCTTTAAGGATACTCTTATAGCATACTGTAGCGCAAGGTGGACCCCGTCATGAATTTAAATATTCACATTGTGAACAAAGCCAGGAAAAGTTTTTGGTTTGTACCATTTTTATTTTCAGTCATCTCATTAGTTCTTGCTCTCATCACCTTCTTTTTTGATTGGTGGTTGAGTCAGCATGATTATCCTTTGTTCCCTAAGGTACTGTTCTCCAATTTTGATTTATCCATAACCATCATCAGTACGATAGCGTCTTCGATCATGACCATGACCACGATTACCTTTTCAACGATTATGGTCGTGTTAACCACATTCTTATCCCAATATTCACCAAGGACCCTTCAGAACTTCATTAATGACCGTCCTACACAACGGGTTCTAGCCATTTTTGTGTCCGGTGTGGTGTACTGCATCACTTTGTTGGTTCTCCTTCAGGACGAGTCCGGACAAAAATTATATATTTCTTCTGCCTTTGCCGGTATAGTGGCTATTATTTGTTTATTTGTTTTTGTCTACTTTGTTCATCATGTTTCCAATTGGGTGAAGGTAAGTAATTTAATACATAATATAACAATCAAAACGAATCAAAAAATCGATAATAGTTATTTATATAGAAAGAATGCCATTAAGGAACAGCCTTCAACCTTTAATGAGGCGCTTTTTGACGATACGGAACCCATTTTGGTATATAGTGAACACTCGGGGTACTTACAACAGATTAATATTGAAGGTATGCTCAATAAAGCTACTAGTGATGAAGCAGTTATCCGCATGGTGAAAACACCTGGTGAATACTTACTTGAAGGAACTCCTGTCATGACAGCATGGACGACGAATAAAGATATAGATGTAGAAGATTACTTGGAATACCTCGTACTTGGGCCTGATAAAGAGCCGATGGAAGACATTGAACTCGGGATAAGAAAGCTGGTTGAAATTGCCTTGAGAGCCATTTCCCCCGCCATTAATGACCCAAATACAGCAAAAAACTGCATAGAAGAAATCGGGATCATTCTATCAAAGCTTGCTAAACACAAGCTGCCAAGCTCATATTTATCAGATGAAGAAAACAATGTTCGAATCATATTGGAACAACCGACCTTTGGTGATTATCTATACAAGAGCTTTTATCAATTAAGGCATTACGGGAAGCAGGACATATCTATAATTGCCGAAATTCTGCGTTCACTGAGAATGATAGGGGAAAACAATAGCGAAGAAACGAAGCGTATGGTCTGGACATTTAAAGACTATATTCTGGAAGGAATCGACTATGATAGCCTCCAAAATCTCGACATGCAGTACATCATGAGGCATCTGGATGAACTGGCTGCAGCTTGCATGCAAACAGATTGGGATAAGGATGAGGTGAGGAATAAATATTTTCCAGAACAATATAAGACAAGCGACTCTTACCATCATAAGAAAGAAGAGTAATTGGAACCAAGAAGAAACGGATGCCGGAAGCATCCGTTTTTTCTTATTCTTTTCCTTTTTTTCCTTCTGAAAGCTCCTTAAAGGATGAAACTTTGCCGTGAGGATGCTGCTCCTGTTTTCTTACATTCCACTTTCTTTCCTTTTCGTGTTTTGATTGCGTCATGTTCACCACTCCTTTTTTCATTTGTCTCTATTAACATGAGCAGCAAACCTGAATTTTACTCTCACCTTGATGATTATTTATTGGGTTTCATCCAAAGAAGAATGATGAATACCAAGCTCATATACCCAAAAAGTGGGTATAAGTACGACAAAAGTTCACTGTATTCAAAAAAGCTTAACGAATAGATCACCAAAAAGATACCCGAAAAAGTCATTAACGAAGAGCCCTTCCAGTAATTCGTTAGTTGTTTCTCAAGACCGAATACCCCTCCTATCACGGATGTGAAAATTTCACCATAAATGATGATGATATAAATAAAATAAAAGCCGGCTACAAATGATTTCATCACTACAGCCATTGGAATTTGGTATTGTGTCACATCCGGAATCAAGACCAAAGTAATATGACTGGAAATAAGGATCATTGTAAGGAAAAAACCGCCAAGGTATCCTCCATACTTAATGGTCTCCCGGTCTTTCACTTCTCCGGCAACGGGAACGAGCACAGCCTGAGCCATGGCTAGATTAAAGGCCACGTATGAAAAAGGCGCAACTACGGATTTCCATCCATCCTCTGCATGAGGTATCATAAGAAATACGTCTAAAAAAGCAGCGTTTCGAACAGAATAAACCATCAAGAAAAGATTAAAGACAATCATAAGAGGAACAACGAACGTATTGACTGCAAAAAGCCCTTTGATCCCCACCATCATCGTGATGAATCCTAGTCCGATCGTCAGCAGTATCCCTAGTTGCTTGGGTAGCAAAAGCTGCTCTTGAAAAACCGCCCCCGCTCCTGAAAGCATAACCGCAGAAACCCCGACCAGCATAATCATCATGACGATATTCATAAACTTAGAAAACCATCTTCCAAATAGATATTCATTAAATTCTTCAAAGGACTTTGCTTGAATATCATGGGACTTCAGCATAATCTTCGTTCCCATTGTAATAAATAAGTACCCGCTTAATAAAATCGCAATAAACCCTACAAAGCCAAACCGGGTGAAAAACTCTACAATTTCCCTTCCTGTTGCAAATCCGGCTCCTATAACGGTACCAACATAAACAGCAGCGATTTGAAACGACCCAGCTAATTTTTTCATCCCATCACCTCTGACAACCTTCTACTTCACCTTATGTACAAGCAGAGAAAATCAGAAGCAAAAGAACATATTTCTTCCGGAATTGTAGAAGAACCCAAACAAAAGAGGCAGCCAAAAAAATGCGGCTGCCCTTTTACTATAATGATTGATCATCTATTCCATTTAACCATTGTCTGATCGGTTCAATGACTTTCTCAACTGTCCCCTCCTGGAATGGAGAATCGAGTTTGGCTGCTTCTACAAGCCCTGTGAATGATAGGCTTCCCCCGAGTTTGCAAAGGTCAACATAGTCATTCCATGCTTCCTCACGATTGAGGTTCATTTTCTTCCAGAATTGGAATGCACAAATTTGAGCCAATGTGTAATCGATATAATAGAATGGAGAATTATAAATATGGGATTGACGCTGCCAGAATCCCCCATTTTCCAAATACGAAATATGATCGTAGTCCTTATGGGGAAGGTATACCTTTTCAATTTTTCTCCAAGCAGCATTTCGTTCAGACGGTGAAGCTTCAGGGTTCTCATACACAAAATGCTGGAACTCATCAACTGCCACGCCGTAAGGAAGAAATTGCAGTGCTTCACTTAAATGGGAAAATTGATACTTGTCTGTATCCTCTTCGAAGAAATAATTCATCCATGGCCACGTGAAGAACTCCATGCTCATGGAATGAATTTCACACGCTTCGTACGTTGGCCAAATATATTCCGGGATATCGAAGCCTCTGCTGGAGTATACCTGGAACGCATGACCTGCTTCATGAGTCAAAACATCAATATCCCCTGAGGTTCCATTGAAGTTCGAGAAAATGTATGGAGACTCATGGTTTGCAATATAGGTGCAGTAACCGCCTCCAGCTTTTCCTTTCTTTGCTTCCAGATCCATGAGATCATGCTCAATCATAAAATCAAAGAATTCCTTGGTTTCCTGAGACAGTTCTTCGTACATCTTTTTGCCATTATTAATGATCCATTGAGGACTTCCTTTAGGAACCGCGTTTCCGGAAGTGAACTTAAAGCCTTCGTCATAAAACTTCATCGAATCTATCCCAATGCGCTTTTCTTGTCTTTCTTTAAGTTCAGTAGCCAGAGGAACGATATGTTTCTTCACTTGATCGCGGAAAACCTTTACCATATCAGGCGTATAATCCGTTCTCGTCATGCGATAGTAACCCAGTTCAACAAAATTCTTATATCCTAAAGTAGTAGCAATCGTGTGACGCACCTTGACTAACTCATCAAATAGACGATCCAATTCTTCTTGATTCTCTTCAAAGAAAGCAACGGTCGCTTGAGCGGCCTCTCTTCTTGTTTCCCGATTGACTGATTGTGTGAATGGGCCCATCTGAGCCAATGTTCTTTCTTCCCCCTCAAACGGAATCTTTGCAGACGCCATCAGCTTTGTATACTGGGAAGATAGCTTATTTTCCTTCTGTAGTAGAGCCACGATGTCAGGAGAAAAAGTCTTCATTTCGCTTTCTGCCAGGGCGAATAGCTGCTTTCCCCACTTTTCTTCTAATTCTTTACGATAAGGAGAGTTTACGAGTTCCTTGTAATATTCCGTCACCATCCCGTGAACCTCAGGCATCATTTCATCGATATGATCCTGCTCTTTTTTGTAAAACTCATCATTGGTATCGATTGAATGCCGGATATAGCAAATATTTTGCATGGTATCAATGTTCAAACGTATATCATTCAGTTCCTTCATGGCATCCACCTGTTCTTGAACATTGGACGCAGACTTGAATTTTTCAAGTAATTGCTTGAAAACAGGTTTAATCTCTTCTAAATTTGGCCTTACATATGTAAACTGATCAAACTTCATACGATTGCCTCCTCTTAATATAATCCCGATTATAGTTATTCGACTTATGATAGAAAATCTCCTGTTTATTCTAATATCGATTTTCAAGAATTAGAAATAATGGAATCGATGGGAAGAGACGTGCTTTTAAGACAAAATAACCCCCCGTCTCGTGAAAGACTAACCCGTTCTTTTGAGAGAGAGAAACTAATAAATTGCAAGGTAATTCGCGGTACAATTTGCACTACCGCATAAATTTATGTGGTGTTGCAAATTGGTCTGCATTTTATATTACAAATTTGTCCGCGAGTCGTTATTGCCAGATACGAAAGATGGGAAGATAAAGAGTGAGTAACAAGTGATAGAAAAATAAGGGGAAATTTTACTGTTAGATGCAGATTAGACGTGGTTTTTGGGGAGAATAAGGGGATATTTTCCCTCTAAACAAAGCAAAGCTACCTATTTTCACGCTTATCGAGTCAAATAAGAGGAATTTCTCCCTCTATTTAAGCTATTTTCAGTACTATTTGCTAATTAAGTGGATTTTTTCCCTCTGTAAATCTCAATTAGCAGAGAACCTGGTTTCATTGTTTAAGACTGCAAAAGTTTAACGGGAAACCTGCTGTTCAACTATTCAGCGATATGGGGCTCTAATGAAATAACGCAAAATAGAAAAGAGGAGCTGCAATGTCGTTTGCAACTCCTTTTTTTTGTGCAATTTTTCATTCATCTTACACATCAAAACAGCCTGCAAAAGGCTTTGTTTTTTTCACCTGCAAAAACACCAGCAAATATGCTTTTTCTCCCTCTCAACCGAACGGGTTACGTGAAAGACGGGGGGACAGGTAGATCGATTCAATACGACAAGTCTTTAATCGATAATCCTAATTTCTTCAGCATTTCTATCGTTTCTTTCTTCTCATCAGGAGACAGAGCTGACATCAGTTCATGAATACGATTTTCATGATTGGGGAATATCTCATCAATTAACTTTCTGCCGCTTTCTGTTATTTGAGCATAGGTGACCCGACGGTCCTTAGGGCAAGCATTGCGCTTTAGGTAGCCCTTTTGTTCAAGCTTATCCACAACGTACGTTATGCTGCCGGAAGCTAATAGAATCTTACCGCCAATTTGTTGTAAAGGCTGATCTCCCTTATGATAAAGTAGCTCCAGGACGGCAAATTCAGTAGGGTTCAAACCGTTCTCCTGAATGTTTTTATTTATCTCTTCATTTAAGGCTTTGAAAGCTCTTGACAAGACAATGAAAAGCTTTAATGATTGTTTTGTATCCTGAGGTTCGTTCATGGCATTCATTCCTTTAAAAATTAAATATCTCAGTTTCAAAATATTATACAAATAAAAGCTGTTATTGTCAAACATGATAGACTCCTCAGTATTTAATAAACGAAGGACGGTTTGCATAATGCGAACCGTCCTTCGTTTATTAAATAACGACAAATTAAGTTGATTGTTTTGGTATACGTGTGGATATTGTTGGAGATTTGTTTTCTCTTGTAAACCTTGAATGGTGAGGGAAAAACTTGATGAATAGTCTCAAGAAGCAGTTCGTTTTAATAAGTTCTTAATGTATTGCCCAAATTCGTTTGATGTTTCTTGGAGGGTTAATGATACGATCTTATTTGTGCACTTTTCATAGTCGTTCAACAGCTGATCTAATTGCTGACTGCATTTGATTGTCTCCGCTGCACATAATCCTAAACTCTCTCCCAACCCAATCATTTCTGAACGTTTTTGATTAATTCTCATTAATAACCACTTCTGTTTTAATAGACGACCCATTTCTAATAAACTCCTTTTTTAGCTCCTAGCCTTTATTAAGTTAAATCGTTACTTGAGCATTATCGCAAGTATTATCAGAAAAGTAAATAGATTCGCAAAACAAGACAAAATAACTAGTAATGTTTCTTAATTAGACATTTTCCGTCAAATATCTCCCCTGATAATAACAAAAGGATAGACAATCGATTCTACTCTTTGTCTATCCCTTGAATACTATTTTAATAGATTGGTACCCAGCCCTCCTGTGTGACGAAAATACGGACGGCAACTACTTGCTTATCTTCACTTAATGTAAAATAATGGCGGATGTTTTCAGGGACTGAGATTAAGTCACCCGGGTTTAAATGCACTTCAAAAAAATCACCATCATTTCCTTGAATGACAAATACACCATGGCCGTTTACAATAAAGCGGACTTCATCATCTGTGTGATGATGCTCCTGTTGGAAATTCCTTAAAAGCTCTTCAAGATTTGGTGTGCGCTCGGAAAGGGAGATCACATCCCAAGCCTGATATCCTCTTCGCTCTGAAATATCTTCAATCTCCTCTTTAAAAGTTGACAGGATTTCCGCTTTATCATCTTCGGTTAATGCGTATTGATCCCTCAGTCCTTCTACCAACTTGTCGATATTCCAATGCTCATAAATGACTCCTTGTTCACTTAAATACTTCACTACTTCTTCCTGGTTATCAATCACTTGGTTATTCCCTTGGATTATGATTGTCGTCATAATCTTACTCCTCCTTTAGTAATTGTTCTCGTATTCGTTAAGGATAAAAGTGTGAGTTGATATTGAAATAAAAACTCACAAGCTTCCAATAGTTTCTTAGCTTCAAAACCGGTTCTTCCCCAGACCGTTATACCGTGGTTGCGAATGAGCACCGCCCCTTTGTCTGCTTTAATAAAGGATTGAAATTCCCGGGCAAGCATCGGGATATGTGCATGATTACGAATGATTGGAATGGATAAAGAATCATCTTCCCCCCATTTATCCCACGCTTTAATTAATTCTTGGTTTCTAAATGTGACGACACCCTCATCCCCATACAGTTCACTGATTACATTATTCGCCACAGTGTGGACATGTAGGCTGCATCCTGCTGAGCTTTCTGTGAAAACATGACTGTGCAGCAATGTTTCGGCCGATGGTCGTGCAGGTGTATCTTGGATGGCCTCACCTTGAGCATTTACGAGCAGGAAATCTTCATCGGTTTGCTTCCTTTTATCCTTTCCACTTGCCGTTACCAGGAAAGTAGCAGGTAATGAACTCACTCGTATGGCAAGATTCCCGCTCGTTCCCATAAACCAATCCCTCTCTGCCAATTCCCTTTTGATATCAGCTAGTTCTTCCCATTGAGATTGATAGGAATTCATATTTTCACTCCTTTTTCAATGACGTCCATGCAATCGTGAAAGGATTCAAACGGATGATAGGGGATTCCTTTTTCTTCGCATGTATGTGCCAAATAGTCTCTGGCAATCACAGTGTCTCCAAGCTTCGCCATTTCAATATCTGTGACAGAATCCCCTATCACAATGACCTCCGTATCTTCTGTTAAAGACAACAACCTCAAGATGGAAGGCTTGCAGCATCCACACCCTTTACTTTCACAGTGATCATCGCATGGATATGGCCAATGAATCGTTATGGTTGAGTCGTTAAAGCTAGCTTCATTACAATAAATCCCATTAAAAGGCCCATATTCATTTAGTAGAGGATACACAAAAAAATCAATTCCACCGCTAACGATATACAAAGGTATCTCATGTTCCTTTGTATAATCTACAAACTCCTTAAACCCTTTACGTATGACTGCTGTGTCTAATAGATACTGAATCATTTCCTCTTTCTTAGATGAAGGAATGAGTGAAAACAGCTTGCTGACTCCTTCTTTAATGGACAAAGACTGATTTAAGATGTCGTCTTTGACAGGTTCCCATTCTGCAGGAGCAAAGGTTTTCATCAATGAGATGATATTATCCGTTTCTGTAATCGTTCCATCAAAATCACAGAAAATGATCGGATGCTTCATTATACCTTTACCTCCTCTCCCCATAGGGATAGTGCTTTACGAAGCTCATCGTGGGAATCCGCTACAGCTGAGAGAGAATCTCCCCTTAAAACTCCTTCAATTGCTTGGACGAATGCCTTTCCCCCTCCAACTGCCCCATCTGGATGACCGTGAATGCCACCACCTGCATTAATGACACAATCTACACCAAAATCCTTCACCAAAAGTGGTACAAGCGCAGGGTGAATGCCTGCTGACGGTACAGGCAACGTTTTTCTTAGATGATCATCATCCTTCGTTAACTCATGGCTTACGGATAAAGCTTTGCTCTTCTCTAAGGCGACACTTCCGTATGGAGATGGAAATAAAGAAAAATCAGCTCCGGCCATTCGCAGGAATTTCCCTAACCATAAAGAATAGCTCACACCATATACAGGGGATGAGGCAACGGCACCTGCGAATGCAGGATGTGCCATAATCGGCAAACTGATCTCAGGATCCTCCCTCAATTCCTGTAGAACATCCAGTCCATAAGAAAATACATTGAATAAAAGGGCATGTGCTCCAAGATCACGTGCTTTTTTTGCTTTATCACGTAATTCTGAAGTTCTTCCTGTGAGGTTTACAGCATACAGCGTTTTCTTACCAGTCTCTTCAAACACCTCGTGTAACACTTTTTTCCCTATACTGATCCTCTCAGTGAAAGGTGTCAGTGAATTATCAAAGAGAATTTCATCGTCTTTTACTACGTCGACTCCCCCGAGAACCTGTGCCCTTAATTGGGTTTCAAGGTAGGTAAGGTTCCTGCCGATTACACCTTTAAAGATGCTCATTAACAAGGGTCTGTCGTGTACACCCGTTAGCTCCCTGATTCCTTCTATTCCAAAACGTGGTCCAGGGTAGGCTTTTTTTAAGTCGCTGGAAAACTCTACATCTACTAATTTCACTTCACCATCAAGGGAAAGCTTGCCGAATACCGTAGTAAGGATGGCTGGGATATCATTTGAATAATTATCACCGGGATAGCCAATTTGCACCTTACCTCTGGGGCCATCTTTGCCTTCCCACTCTTTCACGGAAACGACCCTCCCCTTGTACTTGCGCAATTGATCCTGTTCCAGGAGCGGTAAGTCCGTCCATGAACCGACAGTCAATCCCAAGGCGATCCCCTCTGCCTTTTTATCGAATGAACCACTCTTTCCCTTTATTTCATATGTGGCTATCACTTCACTCATTGTTGTCCTTCCTCCTTGAACATGCTATTTTTAGCCGCAAGTTATTTTAGCCTGGGCAAACAAAAAACCTCTTCCAAATAAGAAGAGGTTTAATAAAGTCACTCTTTCTTATCTGTCAGCTTTTTTAGCTGCAAGAATTAGCACCGTGCTTGAATAAGTCGGTTGCCGGGCTTCATAGGGCTGGTCCCTCCGCCTGCTCTTGATAAGAATTTCATTATTCATTATTTCAGTTGGATTATTGCACCAATTTCAATTTCTGTCAATCCCTTTTGTGGAATAATTCTAAATTTTCTATACGGGAAATCGCTTCTTTTATCCGCTCATTTGTGGTTAATAGTCCTACACGTACGTACCCTTCTCCATATTCTCCAAAGCCTACACCCGGGGCTACAGCAACTTTGATTTTTTCAAGTAAATAAGTAGAGAACTCTACAGATGTGAAACCCTCAGGTACTTTTAGCCAGGCAAAGAAGGAACCTTGTGGAGCTTTTACATCCCACCCTATTTCCTGAAGTCCGGAGATTAATAGTTTTCTTCTTTCTTCGTAGGTTGAAACCAGTGCATGTACACATTCCTGGGAACTTAAAAGGGCAGTGGCAGCCGCTTCTTGAATAGCACCGAACAGACTTACATATAAGTGATCTTGCAGGAGGTTGATCGCTTCTATGGCACTCTTATTCCCGACGGCAAACCCTACTCTCCAGCCAGCCATATTGTACGTTTTCGATAATGTATAAATCTCAATCCCGACATCCTTTGCTCCATCGGTTTCCAAAAAACTTATTGGCTTATTTCCATCAAATCCTATGGCTCCATAGGCAAAATCATGTACAACACAAATATCATGCTGATTGGCAAGAGTGACTGTTTCTTCAAAGAATGATTGTGTGGCGATTGCTCCGGTAGGGTTATTAGGGTAGTTCAGAAACATTAATTTCGCACTTTCCAGCTCATTACGGGAGTGTTCACTATAATCAGGCAGAAATCCATTCTCCTCTCGCAGTGGCATTTTAATCATACGTGCCTCTGCCAACGCTACCCCTGATAAATAATCCGGATAACCGGGATCGGGCACCAATACCCCATCACCAGGATTCAATAAACATTGAGGGATTTCAACTAACCCGGCCTTTCCTCCGAATAGCACAGCTACCTCTGTTTCCGGATCTAACTCCACACCATATTCACGCAGGTAAAAGGCAGCAATCGCCTCTTTAAAGGACGAAAACCCGCGAAATGGAGGATACTTATGATTGGACGGCGAAGCTGCTGCTTCTGTCAGTTTTTCCACAATATGTTGAGGAGTCGGTTGATCCGGATTTCCCTGGCCCAAATTAATGACATCATGTCCCTCTTTGACCACGGCATTCACTGTTTTGGCGAGGGATGCGAAAAATTGTTCAGGTAATAAATCTAATCGTTTTGCTTTACTAAAGGTTTTCATTACACTCACCCACTACATTTTTTTGAAAATTAATTACTTTCAAATTCTAGTCACAAATGATATAACGGAAAATAAAGAATGTAAAGGAATAAATTCCAAAAAGTCCTTAATGAGGTGAAAGAAATGATTCAAAAGATAGGTCTTGCACAAATCGATATTGTGTTCGGGAGTCCCGAAAAAAACAAGCAAATAGTAGAAGAATGGATTAAAAAAGCTAGTGACGACGGCTGTGATACAGTTGTGCTCCCTGAGCTGTGGACGACTGGGTATGACCTTACAAGAATGGATGAAATCGCTGATGAAGGAGCAAAAGACTCTTCCTCCTTCCTGTCTGCACTATCAAAGAAATATTCCATTCACATTGTAGGTGGTTCTGTTGCGCAGAAATCGCAGGAGGGGGTGTCCAATACTCTTCTAGTTACGAATTCAAAAGGCGAGCTGGTGAAAAAGTATTCGAAGCTCCACTTGTTTAAGCTAATGGATGAACATCATTATTTACTTCCCGGGCATGAAGATGGCATCTTCACCCTTCAAGACACAGTAATGGCCGGATTGATTTGTTACGACATCCGTTTCCCTGAATGGTTCAGAAAACAAGTTCTACTAGGTGCCAAGGTTGTTTTTGTCGTAGCAGAGTGGCCAGCAGCACGAATTGATCATTGGCAGACCCTCTTAAAGGCAAGAGCGATTGAAAACCAATGCTTCGTGATTGCCTGCAACCGGGTTGGAAATGACCCGAACAATGAATTTGGCGGTTGTTCCCTCATCATCGATCCATGGGGAGAAATTCTTTCAAAAGGAACACAAACGGAAGAATTGGTTACAGCTGAAATCAATCTACAGGAAGTAGAAAAGGTCCGAAAGAAGATTCCGATATTCCAAGATCGAAGACCTGATTTTTATTAGAAAGGTTATTATTCAAAAAAAACGTTGACATGGAAAATACTTCGATGGTACTATTCAAATCAAATGAAACATTCTGAAAGTTTAATTAAATAGTTAACGCAACTCTTATCAAGAGCTGGCTGAGGGATTTGGCCCTATGAAGCCCAGCAACCGACCATAATACCGTTGTAAAACGGGGCGCAGCATGCGCCGGATTGAATGATCCAGTAAGGCACGGTGCTAATTCCAACAGAAAGATAGTCTTTCTGAGAGATAAGAGGCGACGAAGATACCTTCTTCAAGCCTCTTTCGACCATGAAAGAGGCTTTTCTTATGCCACGGAAAAGCCTCCACAACACAGTCTTTCATAAGTCTGTACGATAAGGAGGAACGATGATGGCAATGACGAAACTCAATGTATATCAACCACTAACTGAACAGGCGGCAATTGCACTGGCGATTGGCTTAAGAATCTTTGAGGACGGCACTCTCTTAACGTGTGAAGAAATTGGAGACGGGAATTTAAATCTGGTCTTTCGAGTATTAGATCAGGAAACAGGTAAAGGAATCATCATTAAACAAGCCCTTCCATATGCAAAAGTTGTAGGCGAAAGCTGGCCATTGACAATCGAACGGGCAAGAATAGAAGCTAGTGCCCTTAAGCTTCAGCAATCATTTGTAGGGGACCTGGTTCCTGAAGTGTACTACTCTGATCCCACGCTTGCAATTACAGTCATGGAAGATTTGAGCGCGCTTACCATTGCCCGGACTGGTCTTATAAATGGGGAAACGTATCCACGGCTTTCCCATGACATTGGAACATTTTTAGCAAATACCTTATATTTCACCTCTGATTATGCCCTTCATCCTTTTAAGAAAAAGGAGTACGTGAAAGAATTTTCAAATCCTGAGTTGTGCAAAATCACTGAGGACCTTGTATTCACGGATCCTTTTTTCAACAGTGAAACCAATGAATTCGAAGAAGAGCTTTCCCGGGACGTCCAGCATTTATGGGATGATTTCACCTTGAAACTTGAAGTGGCCAAATTGAAAAAGAGCTTTCTAACTGAAGGAGAGGCACTTCTTCATGGAGATCTTCATACGGGGAGTATCTTTGTAGATAAGAAGCAAACAAAAGTGATTGATCCAGAGTTTGCCTTTTATGGACCGATTGGCTTTGATATTGGACAGTTCATTGCCAACCTTATCTTCCTGGCCGTTTCTAAACCTGAAGAGAAAGAAACGATTCTCTATCACATTGAGAATACCTGGAACGTTTTCTCCATTGCGTTCTCTAAGCATTGGAAGGAAAGCGGAGACGCCTACACGAAAGTGAACGGCTACCTTGAATATGTATTGGAGAAGAGTTTTCAAGACAGCATCGGTTTTGCAGGATGTGAATGCATCAGAAGAACGATCGGCCTCGCTCATGTAGAAGATCTGGATGGCATCCCGGATAAAGAACGAAGATTACAGGCAAAACGGACCTGCTTGACACTCGGTAAGGAACTGATAATAAAACGAAAACAGATCCATTCAATCGAAGAGCTTCTGTCCGTATTAAATTCTCATTCTGAATAACCAAAAGGAGATTATCATGACACAAACATTGACCATTCCAACTTCACTAGAGTGGCATGAAGATTATTTACTGATCCTTAACCAACAGAAACTGCCTAACATAGTGGAGTACATTAAATTGACGACCATTGAAGAGTATTATGATGCGATTATCACACTAAAAGTGAGAGGTGCACCTGCCATTGGCATCACGGCCGCTTACGGTTTAGCCCGGTCTGCAAGTCAGTATGAAGTGAAAACGCTTGAAGAATTCATCGAGCTGTTTCAACGTGACAA
Organism: Rossellomorea sp. ABR4_004; assembly: GCF_056159585.1. Lineage (NCBI taxonomy): Bacteria > Bacillati > Bacillota > Bacilli > Caryophanales > Bacillaceae > Rossellomorea > Rossellomorea sp. ABR4_004. Next base: position 517,371 of record NZ_JBSWVM010000003.1, read on the forward strand.
AAAATATCTCGCCGATTCACGACCTACAGCAGTCAACCTGGTTTGGGCTTTGATCCGGTTAGAAAAGGCACTAGAGAATGTTTCTTCTGTTAATGAAGCTAAAACCAAATTACTCCATACTGCCATCCAGCTTCATGCACAAGACGAGGCAGTGTGCCGTCAAATAGGGGAAAATGGTTTGAGTGTATTGAAGGATAAACAAGTCGTGATGACCATCTGTAATGCAGGGTCCATTGCAACGAGTAAATACGGTACCGCACTGGCCCCTTTTCATTTAGGAAGAGAAAGAGGCAAAGCGTTTCAGGTTTTTGCATGTGAGACAAGGCCCGTTCTGCAAGGAGCCCGCCTGACATCTTGGGAGTTACAGCAATCAGGAGTATATGTCACTCTCATCACAGATAGCATGGCTGCCCATACCATGAAAGAAAAAGGTGTAGAAGCCGTAATTGTCGGGGCTGACCGGATTTCTGCCAACGGGGATACTGCAAATAAAATCGGAACGTCCATGCTTGCAATATTGTGTAAACATTTCAATATACCTTTTTATGTCGCTGCTCCTTCTTCCACTTTCGATTTATCCAGCTCAAATGGAAACGATATTCCCATTGAAGAGCGAAACAGGGAAGAGATTACAACGGTCGGCGGGACGTTGATTGCTCCAGAAAACGTTTCTATTTATAACCCTGCATTTGACGTTACTTCTCATGAACTGATTACCGCCATCATCACGGAAAAAGGTGTCCTGTACCCTCGCTTCGAGGAAAGTATTCTACAAACCATAGGTATTAAACAATAGCCAAAAGAAGAGCTTCCTCCCGCTCTTTTTTTGGCTTTCACCTTATTCCCCTAATAACTTTGTCGACGCCCACATTTCCCTCGGATTCACTTCATAAATGCTATTTTCCCGGTACATGAACTGATGAATGATAAATTCTCTTCTTAAGGTTGCAAAGTCCTCATGAAACTGCTGAATATATTCATTCAATTCTTTTTCCTTATATTTTTCTCCCACCTTTAATCCTTCCACCATATGTTCCAATATAAATAACTTCTTCTTTTGTTGAGAAGGAATCGTTTTGATCCGTCCATTCTTCTCCAGGAAATTATTCATCACCTTTTGTTTTTCTTTCAATAACTTTTCTGACATCACACTTTCCCCTTCCTCTCCCTGAGCAAACTGATGAAGGACATTTCCATGATGACTCAGGACTTTTTTATTCAAATAGTAGTAAATCGTGTTCTTCTCTCTTCGTGAATAAACAAGATTGCACTCTTTGAGTTTTGTTAGGTGATGGGAAATTGTCGGAGCTGTGAGTCCCAGCTTCCCCGCAATGGCTCCTACATGCAAGCTTTCTGATGCCAGCAAGTAGACAATCTTTATCCGCGTCGGATCCCCCATCGTTTTATGGAATGCCACCTGTTTACTTAATTGCAACATGCCTCCCCCTCTCTAATTAGATTATTATCTAATTAGATAATAATCTAATTAGATGTAGGAATCAATCACTAATTAAAAAAACAGGCATCCTCCCTAGGAAGAATGCCTGTTCTTCATTTTATTTTTCTAATAACAATAAGGTTTCTTTCTTATCCACCTGCTTACCGGCATAGCCTGTAAGTGTATTATTCTTTCCAATGACACGGTGACATGGGATGATGATGGGAAATCGGTTGGCTTTATTCGCTTGCCCTACTGCCCTGACAGCTTTAGGTCTTTGAATCGCTTCGGCAACATCTTGATATGACCTGGTTTCACCAAATGGAATCTGTTGCAGGGTGTTCCATACGTCCTTCTGAAAAGACGTTCCCTCTATTTTTAGGGGGAGATCAAATTCTCTTCTCTCCCCCTTAAAGAATTCTGTGATCTGTTCTTGTGCTCTTAGTAATATTGGATTCTCGGTGTAAAAATCAGCTCGTGAATCATTTTCTAAAAACTGCACCAAAATGAGATGGCTCTGATCCGCTTGAAGTTCTAACATTCCAATCGGACTCTCCATTACAATAGAATCATATGACATTATCAGGACTCCTTTACGATTTAGGAAGATAAATGTGGAAGATGGTTCCTTCCCCGACGATACTCTCAACCTGAACGCTTCCTTTATGCTCTTTAATGATTTTAAAGCTTACCATCAATCCAAGTCCAGTTCCCCGTTCCTTTGTTGTGTAAAAAGGTTCACCAAGCTTTTTAATCTTATCCTTTGATATCCCGCCACCCTGGTCTTTTATGCAAATATGAATCATTTCATCATCCGTCTCTTGAATCCGTATAGAAATGAATCCACCGTCCGTCATGACTTCAATTGCATTCTTGATGACATTAATGAACACCTGCTTTAACTGATTGGGCTCTGCAATGATGGTTGGGAGGTTCGCTTGGTAATTCTCCTCGTACTGTACATTATGCATGACTGCCTGAGCACTTAGTAGTTCAACAGTATCTTTCATGATCCTGATTAAATTCGTTTCTTGATATTGAATCGCCTGTGGCTTTGCTAATACAAGGAATTCTGTAATAATGGATTCAATTCGCTGAAACTCAGAAGTAATCACATTAAAGTACATCTCATGATCTTGACCCACACTATTTTCCAACAATTGAATAAAGCCTTTAAGGGCGGTCATTGGATTTCTGATTTCATGTGCAATCCCTGCAGCAAGCTCCCCTACGACACTCAATGTATCTGACTTTCTCAACTGCTCCTGCATTTCAATTTGTTCTGTTATGTCACGAATGATCGTTAAATTTAAATTAGAGAGTAAATTGTATTTGGATGACAGCTCGATGTATTGAACCTTCTCCCTTTGAGAAGTCATCGTTTGTAAAAACGTCGCCTGCCCCTCTTCTTTCAATTGTTGTAAGTATTCATCGTATGATTCTTCACCGGGTTCTATATTCAATATTTCACGTACATCTTTACCGATTAAGTGATCTTTCTCGATATCAATGATCCTACTCACTTCAGGATTTGCGTCTACGACAACATAATTATGATTGGTAAGAATCAGGCCGTCCAGTGAGCCTTCAAAAATCTTCCTGAACCTCTCCTCGCTTTCCCGTAGTTCTTTTTCCATTTGATAACGCTCACTGACATTCCGGAAGATCGTCATGTTATAGCCATCAACGGAATGAAGTTTAGACGTGAATTCCAAATGTTTCAACTGATTGTTTGGCATTAGAAACAGCACTTCATCCCTTACTGCACCGCTCCTGTTTAACTGTTCCATGACTAAATCAAACTTTTGGCTTTCAAGAGGATATACAAAGTCCCGTATCCTCTTCGAAAGAAGCTCTGAAAGGGAGCATTCAAAGATCTTCAGGGCAGAAGAGTTGGCTTTAAGTACTCTCCCATCCTGATCCCATAGGACGATCGCATCAATCGCTTCTTCAAATAACCCTTTAAACAACTCTTCGTTTCGTTTTAATTGTATCTCCATCTGCCTCTTCTCTGTAACATCCCTAAGGATGGCCATATGAAGCTTGTGATGCACATACGGACTTGTCGTAAATTCCACAATCGAAATGCTGTGTGATTTTTTTATTGGAATTTCTCCACGGGCTTTTTTGTTTTGAGAAATCAGTTCTTTTATCTTTTCAACCTTATAATGCGCACTTTCAGGAATAAATGAGCTTATGTTCCTGTTTGTGATTTCATCCTTTTCCAATCCGACTTGTGAACTGAACGCCTGATTCACGTCGTTAATATTTCCTTCTATATCAAAGAGAACGATTCCTTCTGATGCATTTTGAAAAATATTCGATAACAAATGGACATTCATATGGTCTTTCCGCTCTTTTTCCTTTAGTGCCGTTACATCTTTGAAATACAAATAGGCATTAGGAGAAATGGTCGATTTTTTAAGCAATAGTTCAATATGGATGATTTTCTTATCACTAATATTCATTATGGTTTCATCTTCAAGGTTCTTTCCGGTTTCCATTACTTCCTTATAATGAGCCACAATCGGGGCAGGAACAGAAGAAAAAAAGTTACTGAACAGTGTCCCTGCAATCCTTTCTTTCGTAGTCTGCAGCGTTTCACATGCTTCTCCATTGGCAAAGACAATTTTCAACTCTTTATTGATCACGAACATCGGCATGGGTGATGCTAAGCAAATTTCCCTATCGACGGGATGACATTCTTCCTTATTCAACTCTTTCTGCAATTTACTACTATTAGTCATTTCCTCATCCCCCTACTATTTTAAAAGACAACTATTGGCTCAAATCATTATAGAGTTCGCATAGCTTCCCATACTTTTGGTGATAATTAACAGTGAAATTCATGTTTTACTCGTTGTATCCTAGGGTAAGAATGAATTAGGATAAATCTATTCTAAGAGATGGTGAAGATATGAAACAGCGTGACTATTACTTCGACAATGCCAAATTCATTTTGATCTTCCTGGTTGTATTTGGACATTTGATCCGGTCCTATATAGAAAGCGATCCATTTATCCTTTCTCTGTACAAAACGATTTACACCTTCCACATGCCAGCCTTTATTCTTGTGGCAGGGTTTTTCGCAAAAGGATTTTATAAAAAGGGATACATTCAAAAACTGGCGAAAAAATTAATACTTCCTTACATTGTGTTTCAATTGATCTACACGGTGTATTACTATTTTCTTTATCAAAAATCAACATTTGAAGTCGATCCCCTTAATCCGCACTGGTCATTATGGTTCCTCATCAGCTTATTCTGTTGGAACGCATTATTGTATGTTTTCATCAAGTGGTTTAAGTTCAAGCCCGGCATCGGATTGACCATCGCTTTTTCCATTGGGCTGCTTGTAGGATTTGCTGATGTGATTTCAAACTATCTGAGCCTGTCCAGAACATTTGTTTTCTTTCCGATATTCCTGATGGGCTATTATTTGGAGAAGGAGCACTTCGAATATTTTAAAACGAGTAAAGCACGTATAGTGGCGGGTACATTATTTATTCTCGTATTTTTAGGAATGTATTTCATCCCTGAATTCTCCGATAAATGGTTACTTGGCTCTAAGCCCTATGGAGACTTCGAAGGGAACAACGCCATAAGTTTAGCTGTCAGGGCGTTTGTTTACATGCTGAACGTAGTGATGATCTTTAGCTTCTTTACCTTTGTGCCTACGAAAAGACAGTTCTTCACTAAATGGGGCAAAAATACGCTATACGTATACTTGCTGCACGGCTTTCTTATCCGTTTATTCCGGGAAAGCCAGCTGAAGGATACAATTGATCCCACTACGAGTTTATTAATCTTGCTCGGTGTATCATTGGTCCTGACAATGATTTTCTCGACAAAGTTTTTCACAAGCATAACGCAACCGATAGTGGAGTTTAAGTCAACTAAACTACAGAAACTTCTTTCAAAAAGAGAAATGAAAACAAGATGAACCTCACTAGAAAGGGCTGACCCAATAGCAGACACGGGTCAGTCCCTTTTCATGAGTATCTATTCTCTTAAGGTATATATTGGTCATCTTCTACACAATTTTCAATAAACTATTTATTTTATTATACTATTCGTAACTTTTCCTTAAAATCCTTCTAATACTTACAATAAATTTAAATTCATTCTAGACAAACATTGAGCTTTCCCTCTTCCTTAGATAAAATGATAATCAGTACGGTTTGGATTAGATGTACGAACAACTCGTATATGTTGGAAAATATGGTTTACAATGGTTCACATGATCAAACAGGTGAGCTTAGTATAAAAGGAGCTTATTTATGAAGAAAGTCGTTTTAAGTACGTTAAATGCAAAATATATTCACACCAATCTGGCCATTCGTTGTCTGAAGGCCTTTGCAGAGCCTGATCATGAGATAGAATTGGCTGAATACACCATTAAGGATCCCACCCTTAACATCGCTAGTGACTTGTTCTCGAAAAAACCTGATATTATCGGATTCAGCTGTTACATTTGGAATATTGAAGAGACGATCAACGTGATCAAGATCCTTCGAAAAATACTGCCTGAAGTAACCATCGTCCTGGGAGGGCCAGAAGTCACATATGATGTTCCCTATTGGCTGGAGCGGCTGGAAGAGGTTGACTTTATCGTTATCGGTGAAGGGGAAGAATCCTTTAAGCAGTTATTGGATGAACTGAATGGTGATCGGGACTTTTCAAAGGTCCATGGAGTGGCTTACTTAGCAGATGGAAAGCCGGTCATCAAGCCACAGCAGAATAAAATTGATTTAAGAGAAGTACCCTCACCGTTCCGCTTTCAAGAAGACCTGCCTCAATTGGGTAAAAGGGTAACGTATATCGAGACAAGCAGAGGTTGTCCATTCCGTTGTCAATTCTGTCTCTCTTCGATCGAAGTAGGTGTTCGTTACTTTGACAGAGAAAAAGTAAAAGATGACATTCGATTCTTAATGAAAAATGGAGCAAAAACAATTAAATTCGTGGATCGTACGTTCAATATCAGCCGAAGCTATGCCATGGAAATGTTTCAATTCCTAATCGACGAACACTTGCCCGGAACTGTCTTTCAATTTGAAATCACAGCAGACATCATGAGACCGGAAGTCATTGAATTTCTGAACGAAAATGCCCCAGCAGGATTATTTCGCTTTGAAATTGGAATCCAATCAACAAATGACGAAACGAATGACCTTGTGATGAGAAAACAAAATTACTCCAAACTAACGAGAACGGTTACGATGGTTAAGGATGGAGGAAAGATCGATCAGCATCTGGATTTGATTGCCGGTCTGCCTGAAGAGGATTACAATTCATTCCGGAAAACTTTCAATGATGTATTTGAACTGCGTCCAGAGGAACTTCAATTAGGGTTTCTTAAGATGCTTCGCGGTACGGGCTTAAGGATTCGTGCCAACGACCATCAATATACGTACATGGACCATTCACCCTATGAGATCCTTGGAAACAATGTATTATCCTTTGATGATATCGTTAGAATCAAACAGGTTGAAGATGTATTAGAAAAATATTGGAACGATCATCGTATGGATCGGACGATCGAATATCTGGTCACCGAATGCTTTGAAACACCATTTGATTTCTTCCAACTATTCGGCTCCTACTGGGAAAACCGTGGTTGGTCAAGAATAGGACATCAACTGGAGGATTTGTTTAAAAGACTGCATGAGTTTTTATATACAGAGACAAGCTACAACATCTCGATTATTGAAGGTCTAATGAAACTGGATTATTTAGAGAATCAGAAGTACAAACCAAGAAAGCCTTGGTGGACACATGAACTGACGAAAGAAGAAAGGTCTGCTATCTACCAAACCTTGCTGGCACAACCATCCATTGCAGGTGAAGCTTTCGCTCGGCTTCACTTAAATGAAAAAGAATTGTATAAGCATACACTCCTTGAAACGATTCATTCGAAGGATGGACAAGATCAGTATGTATTGGCTTACTTTGAACCTGCCACAGGCCAATCTACCGTATTTGAGTTTGGCAAAAAATCTGTTTCACTATAGACAAAAAAATGTTAAGCGATTCGCTTAACATTTTTTCTTGTCATTTTTTGCTTTCGGCTGTTTTTGTGTCACTTCCAGAATCTTGGCTGCATTAACATCTCCAAATTCCTGACCAAACTCTTCACGAAAAGATTGTTTTTTATTCTTCATCAACTTCTCCCCTTCATACCTTTAGAAGAGTTTCTATTCTTTCCCTTAGCAGGATCTTCTCCTTGAGAGAATTCAGCGGAAAATTCTGCCTCTTGCTTATTCTTTAGAGGTGTTTGATTATTCTTTTCAGCAGCATTATACTGAGCTTTTCGCTTCATCATGTAACTCATCTCCTTTGTAACCTTACTTTCCCCACTCGATTCTCTTTCCATTCCAAAAGACATATGATTTTTCGCTGCGAAACGTATTCCAATACTAGAAGAAAAAGTCTGAATAAATGAAGCATTTAATCAGAAACTAAGCAAAAATGCTAAATGAGGATATGCAATGATACTTGTCTTCTTACTTTGTTATGCTCTACTTGGATGGAGATTCGGAAATTGGAAGGATTTTTACAGCTATTATCCAACATTATTATTTTTTATTATTGGGGATTTACTCTCCCAGTATCTTCTATATGACTATTCCATGTGGCAGTTCCAGACAGTTACGTCATTTGGAGACCACATCAACCTGAATCATACGGTCATCTCTTTGAGTAAAATGGTTGTTCAATACACGGCAACCATTGCGATTTTTATCGGCAGATTGCCTTCGACTTTTCGGGGGAATGTCCTCTGGGTTATGTTATGGACGGCCATTTACGGAGTGACTGAAGGCCTTTCTCATTTCTTTGGAATGATGACTTATCACAATGGCTGGCATTTTGGCTGGGACATCCTATTTAATATCATGATGTTAACTGTCCTCATCATCCATCATAAGAATCCAATTATAGGATGGATCGTATCTCTCCCCATCATTTTCTTCCTGTGGATCTATTTCGATGTTCCCTATTCTGTACTCAAATAAAAAAACGATGCGGGTTTAGCATCGTTTTTTTTTATCTATCCAATGATGACTCTTTCCTTAGGATAATGATATTTGGTAGTTTTCTCTTTTCCTCCTATCATAAACAGGAAGGAAAGAATTCCTACACGACCGATAAACATCAAGGCTATGATAACGCATTTCCCGATAGATGATAGATCTGATGTAATCCCTAAAGATAAACCTGTTGTTCCAAAGGCAGAAGCAACTTCAAAAATGATTTCCATAAGACCGTGATCTTCTGTAATCGTTAAGATAACAACTGAAACAAAGCACATAAGAACAGCCACCATCGTGACAACAAGCGATTTAATGATGTCCTGTTCGTGAACCTCTCTTCTAAAAACCTTGATCGTTTGGTTTCCTCTAGCGAAGTGAAATAAAAACAGGATATTTAATGCAAAGGTAGTAGTCCTTATTCCCCCACCTACTGAACTTGGGGATGCTCCAATGAACATCAAAGCACTCATCACCATGAGAGTAGGAGTAGAAAATTCCGCAACATTCATAGTGGCAAGCCCACCACTCCTGGTTGAAGTAGACTGAAAAAAGGAATAGAAAAATGACTCATGCCATGTCATACCAGCGAAGAATTGATCATATTCAAACAACCAAATAATCAAAGTACCAAATAGTAAGAGTAATCCAAATGTAATGGTAGTTATTTTAGTAAACAAGGAAAAATGATGTTTACTTCTTTGTTTATTCAATAAATAATCCTTTGTTTCAATTAAGACAGGAAATCCAATTGCACCCAATGTAATTAAAATGATAGTAATGAACTGAACAAAATAGTCATTCTTATAAGGAATGAGTGACTGGCCTGTAATATCAAAGCCGGCGTTTGTTGTTGCACTAACTGAGGCAAAGAGCCCATGAATGAAGGCTTCCTGCCAGCTGGGAAAATAACTAAGAAAATAAACCCCTAATATAAACGCACCAATTAATTCAATTATGATGATAAGGAATAAAATTTGTTTTAAAAGGTGAACAAGGCCGGACAGATTGGTTTGATTTTGATCCGTCATGATTAGCCGCCGTTCTTTCAAGCCTATTTTCTTACCTACTAAAAGCCAGAAAAAAGTTCCCAGGGTCATGATACCAATACCACCGAACTGTAAAACAAATATCAATAAGAAAATTCCTGCAGTGTTAAATGTATCCGCCGTACTTACAACGGTTAAACCGGTGACACTTACAGCACTAACAGAAGTAAAAATAGCATCAATGAAACTCCACTCCGCCCCCGGTTTATGGGCAAATGGTAAGCTCAAAAGAATCGTTGCCACTGTTACAGCGATAAGATAGAAGGACACAATGACTTGAGCTGGCGTCAATTTATTTAAATTTAATCTAAGTTTATACCACATATATGTATTTCCCTTTCAAGGTTATTTCCTTCTCTATCTTAATGAATATGTACAAAGAATGAAAGGAAAAATGGATAATTTCCTATATGTTTATTCTTTCTTTAAGGAAAGCAGATTAAACCACAAAGTCTCAGTGATTCATTCCCTCCCATACAAACTATACAATTTCGGCGAAATATTACCATTCATGTTCGAAAAAATAAGACAAATAATAGTACTACAGAAACATCATTGTTTCAAGTCTACTACTAAGGAGGAAACAACCATGGCTAGAAGCAGTAATAAATTGCTCGTTCCTGGTGTTGAACAATACCTTGATCAAGTGAAATATGAAATCGCTCAAGAGTTTGGTGTGACACTCGGATCAGATACAGTAGCTCGCTCTAACGGATCTGTTGGTGGCGAAATTACAAAACGTCTGGTAAAACAAGCACAATCCCAACTTACAGGACAACAAACTAAATAATATTGGCTTGGGGTAGCTGGTTTTTACCAGCTACCCCTCATAATTGAGAACGACCCATTTTGGGTAAATGGGCCGCAGTTTTTTAATCTTCTTCTTTATTATTTTTATTATCTTTTCGTTCTCGATGATCCCTTTTCTTTTCATCTTTCCTGTCGTGATGATCTTGTTTCTTTTCTTCATTCCAATCATTATGATTTTGTTTCTTTTCTTCTTTTCTGTCTTGATCTCGTTCATTTTCTTCTTTATTATTTTTAGGATTATGCCATTTTGCATTTCCTCTATAATTGTCTTTATCACGATTAGAATGATCATTGGAGTCCCGATGCTTATTATGTGAAGAATTGTTTTTCCGTTCAGGCTGCACAGACTTTTCTGGGTCCTTTTTTTGATTTGAATGGTTTTTATCATTTTTTTGAAGTTTCTCATTACCCTCTCGTTTCTGCTTCTTCTCCACAGAAGGTAATTCCACCTTTTGATTCTCCACCTTATAACTCTTCTCTTTCTTTATTCCTTCTTTGAGGACGTCTTCGTCTTTTATTTCTCTTTTTGTATCCTCGAGTGGTTTAGGTGTTTCAGCTTTTTCAGTTTCTCGTAATAAAGACCCTGCAGTCATTCCTTTATCAGAAGCTTCTTCTCTCATTTCCTGGGATGTTTCTTTCACGGTGATGTTCATGTTGTGATCTGTGCTATATTCTAGAACAAACTTATTTATTTCAGCTACCAAATCATCTTCCAGCTGATCATTTGAATCCTCAATAAATGAAGAGGTGATGAGAACAGTTTGATTCTCTTTTAAATATCCCATTTCTTCACATAAAAGGAAGATTTCCTCTGTCACTTCACTTACATCCATGTTTCCCCAGCCATCCAACTTTTCTAGAAGCACTTCGGCATCTTGATTGTAAGGTGTAATCTTTATCACCTGTTGTTTTTCATTCAATGTCAATTCCATACTTGGGTTGATATCGACAGACACATAGGCATATGCCTGATTACTCTGTAAGAAACCACTTGAAAACAAGGTAAGGATGATGATGATGGCTGTTAATATTGCACTCGATACTTTCCAATTCCATTTAAAAGATGGCTTGGTCATAGCAAGTTCATGATGCAAAGGAAAGAAAGGAATTTCTTCTCCTATTGAATAATGTTGATTGGGCTGTTTTCTTCCCGTCAGAAATTCCCCTTCTGGCGTCATCATAACGAGGATATCACGCTTGATTTCCATAATGATCCCTTTTTTCATATCTCTAACCGCCCTTTTAAGTAATCCCGTAAATACACATAATCTCCTATAAGAATAAGAGTAATGGCAATAATATATTTTCTATTTCTTTCAATTGTTTTTCTGCTAACGTTTACCTGTTTCTCTAATTTTTTTATGGGTAATCGTTTCTTTTCAAGGAGATAATCCAATAATTCTTTGGAGTTCACTACCGTTTTAGCAATGTCAATGGCATTCAGTCTGGCATCTTCATGCTTAGGTGATTGTTCGACCAACTCATGGAAGGATAATTTGAATTGAGAAAGATGTTCTTGGAATGAGATGATCTCTTCCCGCCTCTTCTTTCCTTCTTGTTGCTTCCCATATTCTTCAACAGAAACGATTTGCTCGATTGTTAAATTTGGGTTCACTTCATCATCCTCAACCAGACTCAAGTCGATGCTCACATCCTGAAATTTACCGTTTTTTCTGATGTAATCAATTACCTTCCGTTTGATGATTACTTCAGAAAAACTGATGATGGATGACCCTCGCTGATGATTATATTTAAAGATAGCGTCATGAAAGGCAATTAGACCGATGCTAAATTCATCATCACTTTCATAGATATATCGTTTACAGACTGAAGATACCGTCTTTTTAACGAATGGTTTATAGACTTCGAGGACTTCGTTCAGTAATTGCTCATCCCCGCTTTGTATTTGAATCGCCATATTCTCTAAAGTTTTTTTCTTTTTGGCTATCAAAAATAGTAATACATTTAGCATCAATCTCACTCCATCCTGCACACTATTATACTCATTAGAAGTTAATATTAAAAGATAATAGAGAGGAGGAGTACCACCAAAAGATATAAAGGTAGTATTTAAACCTGTTCAGACACCGAAATTTGGACAGCAAAAATTGTTTTAATTGATATTTGTCATATATACACCTCCGAAGTCATTTTATTGTTTGGCCGAGCGATCGCCTTATTAAAGGAGTTACGTTATAAATTCTTATTTTGAGGGGGTTTACACATATTAAAATTCAAAAAGATGATGGGGAGTCAAAATACTGTCGGAATGAACAAATCAAAAAAGCTAACGTGTGAAATCCACGTTAGCTTTACATTTATCACTATTCAGCTTTTGCTTTTGCTTCTTCTTTGGTTTCTTCTTGTTTTGCTCTTTTTCTGGATAATAAATATCCTCCTACCGATAAAAGGATTAAAACGGTCCAGAAGACGAGCTTCCATGGTTTTGATTCAGGGAAATGATGATCCAGGATCGCCACATCTGGATGAGCGAGTGTAAACACAGCAAGCTTTACCCCGACCCAACCGACGATTAAAAACGCCGCTGATTCCAATGTAGGATATTTCTCCAATAGTTTCACAAACCATGTTGCAGCAAATCGCATGATCACCAGGCCGATGACTCCACCAAGGAACATGACGATAAACTGACCGCCGTCAATTCCACCGACATCAAACCATCCGGTTGGCTGTAAAGTAACCGCTAAAGCTACCGCGGCTAACATGGAGTCCACTGCAAAGGCGATGTCTGCAAGTTCCACTTTTAATACCGTCGTCCAGAAACCTGAGCCCTTGTTAGACTCTGACTCAACAATTCCCGTGCCTTTCCTCTTTTTAACGAAATGATGAATCGACACATAGAATAAATAGATTGCACCGATGGCTTGAACCTGCCATACATTCACTAAGAAAGAGATGAGAAATAGTGCAGCAAATCTAAATACAAATGCTCCTAACAGACCATAAAAAAGTGCTTTCTTTCTTTGTTCTACCGGCAGATGTTTAACCATGACTGCCATAACAACTGCATTATCAGCAGCCAGAATTCCTTCAAGACCGACTAGGATGAGCAGTACCCAACCATATTCCAATAACATTGAAGCATCCATTAATGTAAGTCCCTCCTATTTACACAGTTAGTTTTCCAATAGGCAAGGATTTTTATAAAATAAAAAGACCCTTGCCTAAATAAGGCAAAGGTCTTGCTTAGCATAATCATTATGCCAACAAAGCCGATGGAATCATCCATGAACTGACGACTTTGTTTAGGTATGTCACCTATAGCTACTCCCCTTTGACAGGTAGAAAACGTTTAAGTTGTATAGCCATATCTTACCTCATGAATGACGTTTCGTAAAGAGATAAAACTTAGTTCCTGATGAGGATAGATCGGATGATCAGCCCAAGTACCACTCCGGGAATCACAAACAACATCGGTAAAAAGATAGGTCCGATAAATTCACCAAATAAATATACCTTCGGAGAGTACATCAAGCCAACGGTCACCATATAAGCAGACATGACAAATGGTAAAAATATATAAGGTTCTTCTTTTGTTTGAGCAAGCTTATAAGCATCCCACATGGCAAACATATAAAGACACGGATAAAACATCAACCATTGATAATCGATTACAGAAGCTGCTTTATGGGTTTCCCCTAAAAAACTATACATAATTCCTTGATTGAAGTTACTTTGGACATTGATGATGATCTCAAGAAGCACAAATAACGTTCCCTTAAACCAAAGTCCAACCAGTAATTGTGGAAAACCAGGAAGAGCAATGCTCCATAGAATTCCTTCTAATTTTGTAATAGAAGTTTTCATGGGCATCCCAGCAATTGGTGATGAAGTGAATGTACTATATGATGTATGTACCGGGTCGGCTCTTGCTTAAGGGAAAATGACATCTCGAGAATCCTCCTATTGATGCTTCTCCCATTATTTTTACCATTTCCCTCCCAATTATTACGATGATTAAAAACCCAACCTAACAATCCTCATGAAAACATCCTTAATTAATCTTCACATGTAATTTTTCGTTGGAAGAATGTTCAAGATAAAATTCGACCATTTTTTCAATTTGGCTTGAGAGCGTTGGGCATTGAATATGTGATCCTCTTAAGTCTTCTTGAGCATATTGACAATTGAACCTCCCTTCAAGTGTAAAATAATCAAGCGCTTCACGTTCAACCTTCAAATATCTGCGCACAAACCGAAAGCCCAGTGCCCAATTGGACAGAGATAGTGGAATTCTTCCCCGGGGCTGTTTCTTGTACATATGCCATAAAATCTGTTCATACACTTCCTTCACCGTCATGGCTTGTGGATCGGTAAGATGATAGGTTTTTCCTTTTCCGATCGCTTCGTGGCCGAGGTATACAGAAGCTCGGACGACATATTCAATGGGAACGATATTGATGAGGGCATTTCCTTCTCCGAGAAAGGGTATCCAAGGTAAAAACGATAATCGTTTAAACATATTCATAATAAAATACGGACCATCAAACTTAACTGTCTCACCCGTCTTTGAACTTCCTTTAACGATACCGGGACGGATGATCGTAATCGGCAGGACTTCCTTCAGTTCTTCAACGGATACCTCTGCTTCATACTTTGTCTGTTCGTAAAAATTATTAAAGCTTTCAGGATACTCAAGCTCATTTTCATACACCTCTCCTTTACGTGTACCGGCCACAAACGCAGTAGAGAAATAAACATATCTCTTTAATTGGTAAATTGTTTTACAGAAAGAATTAACGTGTCGTGTTCCCTCGACATTTACTTCATATGCAAGATTTTCAGGCACGGCAAGATCATAGATGGCAGCCAAGTGCCAGACATACTCCACTGTTTCTCGTATTTCACTTAATTTTTCTTCTGATATTCCAAGGTCAGGTTGTGTAATATCTCCCTTCACTAAAATGAAGTCGGTTCCTTTGTTTTCTGCAAGCTTCCCGGCTAATTCCTCTGCTTCTTTAGTCATAGAGTCTAAATGAAGCAAGTAGATCGATGATGCCATCTCTTGACTGATTAGTTCCTCCACAATATTAAGACTCAAAAACCCCGGAAATCCTGTAATTAAATATATCCCTTTTTTCATATCTCTCCCCCCGCCAATGACTTCATTAAAGATGGATAAAAAAAGCTAACCTGCAGTCTAAGGTACCTGCTCGATTTAAGGAGGTGACTACTTAGCTGTAAGGTTAGCTCGTTTGACTTTGACTATTCTTTATTACCGTATGCTTCACGATTTCTCTTCATTCTTCTCGTTTCTTTATCAAAGAAACTATATACAATCGGAATGACATAAATCGTTAACAGTGTACTGCTTATTAACCCACCAATGACGGCTATACCCATCGGCTGATTGATCTCTGTACCTTCGCCGAGTCCCAGGGCAAGAGGTAACAAGCCAAGTATAGTCGTCAATGCGGTCATTAATATCGGCCGTGCCCGGTCTTGAACCGCTTCAACAATACTATCAAAGCTATTGATTCCTGATTCTTTACGCTGGTTGATGTAGTCAACGATCACAATCGCATTGTTTACAACAATGCCTGCCAGTACAATGACACCTATAATCGCTGAAATGCTTATAGGTGTTTGAGTTACCGCCAGCGCTATTGCGACCCCGATGACTATGAGCGGCACTGTAAACATAATGACAAATGGATACTTAAATGATTCAAACTGTGCAGCCATGACCATATAGACAAGAACAATGGCGAGTCCAAGTGCAAGTGCCATATCGTCAATGGAGTCTTCCAGTAACTCCCTGTCACCACTGAATGAAACCAAAGTCTCATTCGGTAGTTCCAAAGATTCTATCTTCTCATCCACAGCTTTCGAGATAGCTCCGAGATTGGTGGACGATGAATACTTCAAAGTGAATTGAACTGCGTGCTGCTGATCGATTCTTTGTATACTGACAGGACCATCTTCTATCGAGAAATCTACTACAGAATTTAATTGAATATACTTTCCTTGTCCGTTAGGAATAAGTAGTTTTTTCAGAGAGTCCAGATTCTCCGTAATATTACGGTCATATTGTACAAGTACATTTATGACATCCGACGATTCTGTAACCATTTGTGTCGCCAATACTCCTCGAGTAACATCCTGTACAAGGGTGCCTATCTGAGCTGGTGCCAACCCTTGTTCGAGTGCTTTGTCACGATTCACTTTCATTTGTACTTCCTTGACCGTTTCCATTTGATCCGTCGTGACTTCTGATACGTTTTTCATACTCTTCAATGAATTGAATAATGCATCGACTGACTGATCCAACCGTTTTGGATCTGTATCCCTTAAATTGAACGTCAGGGTTTGAGGACTGGAGCCTGATGTTGACTGAAGGTTAAAAGATATTTCCGATGAATCATTTACCTTTTTCGCGGCTTTTTCTATCTCTGGTTTTACTTCATCTGCAAAAGTGAATATGGATCTCCCACGATCTTCTAAAGGCTTCATTTTTACATACACTTCAGCAATATTCCCTTTTGAGCTTCCTCTAAAGGACTCTTCCTGAGTTGTACCGACCAGGCTGACAAAAACATCAACTTCTTTTTCCTTTTCCAGCCTATCTTCAATTGCATTTACAACTTTATTCGTCTCTTCCACGGATGCTCCATTATCTAATTCGACTCTCATATTGAAAAACCCTTCATCGGTAGGAGGTAAAAACTGTGTCCCTACTGTCGTTAAGCCGAAACCGCCTGCGACGAGAGTGAGAGCTGTAATAAACAGAACGATGAATCGATGACGAAGAGCCCACTTAACAGACCTGGCAAATGTTTTTCTGCTCTTTGAGCGTCTGCGCTTCGCTTCAAGATTTCCTTTAGGCTTCTTCAATAATCTGCTTGCTAACATAGGGATGACCGTTAAGGCTACAACGAGCGATGCTAATAAGCTAAAGGAAATGGTCAGGGCAAATTCGGTAAATAATTCACCAAGCAAACCTGAAATAAAGACAACAGGTAAAAACACTGCAACTGTTGTTAAAGTAGATGCCGTAATGGCTCCACCCACTTCTTTGGCTCCGATACTCGCAGCCTCTCTAGGTGTTTTCCCAAGAGAAAGGTGACGATAAATATTTTCAATTACAACA
The DNA here is from genome assembly GCF_056159585.1 of Rossellomorea sp. ABR4_004. Classification (NCBI taxonomy): domain Bacteria; kingdom Bacillati; phylum Bacillota; class Bacilli; order Caryophanales; family Bacillaceae; genus Rossellomorea; species Rossellomorea sp. ABR4_004. Next base: position 534,807 of record NZ_JBSWVM010000003.1, read on the forward strand.
ATGGCATTATCCACAAGCATTCCAATTCCGAGGGCAAGTGCTCCGAGAGTCATGATATTCAAAGCAAAATCAGCAAAGAACATTAAGACAAATGTAACGATGACAGAGTATGGTATCGCCACACCAATGATTAACGGACTCTTTACATTCTTCAAGAATAGAAATAGAACAAGCATGGCAAAAGCCCCACCAATGATTAGGGAGTTTGCAATGTTTCCTATCGCTTGGGTAATATAGTCCCCCTGATCAAAGAGAATGTCTGCTTTGATCGATTTGTATTGGTCTTGTTGAAGTAGACGATCCAGCTCATCTTGGAATGCTTTTGAAACAGAAGCCGTATTTGCATCGGATTGTTGTAACACACTAAATAGGATGGCAGATTCCTGATTGGCTCGAGTGATCGTATTGGTGTCCTGCTGCTTCTTCTCAACAGCCGCCACTTGCCCAAGGGTAATCTTTTTACCATTTTGAGGATTCACTTGAAGCACCAATTTTTCCAGTTCATCAACTGACTTTAATTCACTCATAACCCGTGTGGTTAAGGTTTGCCCATCAGTTTCTATGGTATCCCCAGGTGATGTTACATTATTTGCTCTGATCGTGTTGATAACGTCAGATTGACTTAGACGATTATCTTTCAGCGCTTGTTGATTTAATTCAATGACCACTTCATCCTGGAGGGAACCAGAAACGTTTACATTGGCCACTCCTTCAACCCGGGTTAATTCCAATTTCAAATTCTCGGATAGCGTCTTTAACTTACTTTCCTTCCCCTCTTCACGTAACGAGAATTGAATAATTGGAAATTGGGCCGGATCGAATTTTAGAAACCTGGGGTTATCCGCCCCATCTGGAAGTGGAGTTTGATCGATTCTTTGAAGTACATCATTTTCTATTTCATCAATGGAAGTTGTCCATGAAAATTCAAGGAGAATGAAGTTTGAGCCTTCCCTGGAAGTAGATTGGATGTTTTTCATTCCTGGTAAAGTTGACAAACTTTCTTCAAGTGGCTTTGTCAACTTTTCCACCACTTCTTCAGGACTTGCGCCCGGATAATTGGTCACGACGACCCCAACTGGTGGATTTAGATCAGGAATGAGCTTTAATGGGATTCGGAGAAGGGACACTCCTCCAAGAATAAGAATGAGTAGCATTGTGACAATGGTGAATACAGGACGGCGTATGGAAAAATCACTGATTTTCAAACGGGCGCTCCCCTTTCTATATCTATATTGTTCACTACGGTTCGGAAGCAGTTCATGTTAACTATAGTCTCTTCAGGAAAATCCTTCAATATTAAAGCTTCTACAAGAGAAATTGTTCACAAATAATTCACCTTGATAAATAAATACACCTAATCTGTAAACACTATTTTTATACTGAAACGTTAGGAGCATCAGCATGGCGAATTGGGTTCCATTTGTATCCCTTAGTCTTATCAGCATTATCCTGTTGGTCATAATTGTCGTTAAGAACCGTCATATGTCTGCTCGGATTTTATTATTTTGGCTTTTCATTTCCGGTTTAGCTTATGTATTCGAATATATCATCTTTGTTTTATTTAACAGCTATGCGTATCATCCCCATATTTTATCAAATAATTACAATGACAGTGTGTTGGGATCAATTAGTTCCCAGGCCTTTTCAGTGCCAATCGCGCTCACGTATATTGTTGTTTATCATTTAAGAGCAACAAGGATTGCCTTGATCATTAGTTTATTCTTTCTCATTGAAACATGGTTCACCTATTCAAATTTGTACGATCACCATTGGTGGCAATCGTATTATACATCATTTTTCTTAATCCTTTCTGTCATACTGTCTAAAGTGTGGTGGAAGCTGCTTGAAAATGATCCTAATCACTATGTACTATTCATTACCTTGTTCTTTGCCTTGTCGACCGTCTCCCTTTCATTTGCCTGGATTCTTTCTTCCCTTTTGGAACTATATATCATCCCATTGCATCATTTCTCTAATCCTACACGTGACTTGATTGCGGGAAATGCGTTATACATTTGGTTTACAACCTACTTTTATACACTGGTGATCTTCTTTAGAAATAAGGATAAGCAATATGCACTGTTGACCATCCTTTTCCTGTTAACCATAGAAGTATTCATGGTCCAAGAAGGTGTGTTGCTATTAAAGAATCCAATCATGATGATGGTTCTTCCTCTTTTTCATTTTTCAGTGATTGCAATAGGCGGATATTATTACAATCATCATTTCCCAAATTACGTTGAAATCACACGAAAAGGACTGCCCTCAGGATAATTCATCTTTTTTAATAAAATGCGATGAATGATGAGGACAGTCCTTTTTTATGTGCTCTTTTGTTCAAGATTTGTATTTTAGATGAGTGTAGGAAGAATTATGGTCCGTTCCTTTCCGCGGGGAGGAAGTCGAGCCTCCTCGACGTTCCGTCTGTGGGGTCTCGACCTTTCCTCTATTTCCCGCAGGAGTCAAGTGCCTTCCGCTACAATCCACTCTGTGCTTCTACATTTCGAATCCTTAATAACGGATAGACAAACAAAAATCTCCAATTGCAGATAGGTTGAGCGTTTGTTCGCTAAAACAAACCTATCTACAAAGGAGTATAAAATTAACCTGATTATAATAACTGAAATTAGTTATTATTCAATGTTTATCGATATCACCCACCGAGGATTCAGCTTGTTTTTTTGACACTTTTTAGCTCTGTCACGAAAAACCTCTTAAAGATGGTGAGGGGACTGCGTAGACTCCTGCGGAAGTACGGGCGTGCCGAGACCCCGGAAGCGAAGCTGAGGAGGCTCGGCCGAACGTCCGCGGAAAGCGGAGCAGTTCCCCTCACCATCCAACTCACACTAATTGACAGAGCCCAAGCAGACCTTATGTTATTAAACAACAACCTTTGTGAAAAGAACTTCTTATAAAATATTAGCTTGAAGCAATTGGATTCGTTTCAGTTTGTTCTTTTTCAATGGTCCAGCCGGTAAATCCATAAAGAATCGTTATGACGGGAGATATGAGACAAAAGATTGCAAACGGTAAATACTCTACCGTGGCGACACCTAATACATCAGTTAAGAATATACCACATACACTCCATGGTACTAACGGGTTAATGACCGTTCCAGCATCTTCTAACGTACGTGATAAGTTCTTGGGATGTAACCCAAGTTTCTTATATTGGGATTGAAAGGCCTCTCCCGTTAATAGGATGGACAGGTACTGCTCCCCTACAACCAGATTTATACCAATGGCCGACAGAGCCGTTGAAAGAATTGTTCTTCTTCCTGATTGAAGGATCGTTGAAACTTTATGAAGCAACACAGGAATTATACCAAGTTTAAATAATAATCCACCGAGGCTTAATGAGAGAATGACAAGAGAAATCGTAAACATCATACTGTTCACTCCACCTCTAGTTAAAAGTGAGTCGATGGATTCCACCCCTGTTTTGGATTCAAATCCTGAAAATAACACTTGAAACAGTTCATTCAGCTTCAAAGATCCATGTAAGAAAGAAAGGCCGATTGAAACAACAATATTGATCGCAAGTGTTAGTAGTGCAGGGGTCTTACATACGATGAGAACAATTAGAACTATTACAGGAACGAGACTGTACCAATGAACCAGCCCTGTTTGATTCAAGCCATTCTGTAACGATTTCAGCTGTGTCAAATTGACATCACTTGTTTCCGGTGATAAAAATCCAAAAACGATGAGTGTAATAATGAATGCAGGGACAGTTGTCCAGGCCATATTACGAATATGAGTAAATAAATCTACCTTCACAATAGAAGAAGCAAGGTTTGTTGTGTCTGATAATGGTGACATCTTATCTCCAAAAAAAGCTCCTGAAACAATCGCACCTGCTGTAATACTCATTGACAGTCCCATCGCCTCACCGATTCCGATAAGTGCCACACCTATGGTTGCCGCAGTCGTCAATGAACTTCCAATCACGATGCCGCTCAAGGAAGTAAGCAAAAAGGCAATCGCATAAAAATTATTGGGGGATACAATTTCAAATCCATAAAACATCAAAGTGGGAATGGTTCCACTGAGTAACCAACTGCTCACAAGAAGTCCAATAAAGAAAAAGAGTAATATAGCTCCTAATCCTCCTTGTGCCCCAGCAATCATCCCTTGTTCAATCTCTTTGAATGTCACTTTACGACTTAGCCCATACACCATCAAAAAGAAGAGCGAAATGATGATGGGAATATGAGGGACCGATTCGAGCCCAATAATACTACCACTAATAATCCCCAGTACAGCGAGCAATATCACTGATGCTTCTATGACGTTTGGTTTGTTTACGCTTTGGATGTTTAACATAGTAACACTTCCTTCTCTAAGTTGAAATTGATGAATTGGAATAGAAAGAACAACAAAAAGAACTCTCCATCCCGACTAGGGACGAAGAGTTCTCCGCGTTACCACCCTAATTGGAATAAACCCATTGTCATACATTCCCACTATTCATTCACTGCTATTCATGAATAGTTGACAATTAGTTTATTCCCACTTCATAAAGGTTTGTCCCTGGATAAAGCCTCATTTACTTAGAGGATTTATAAGCAATGTAATTCAGTAATAGTGGACCTGGGCTTTCACCTGCCGCCTAGTCTCTGATTGCTGTCCATCTATTTCCTACTGCGTTGCTCAAGACAAAGATATTTAATCTAATCGCTAAGAGCTCAAGGGCATCAAGTTCTTTCGCTCTTAAACGCTTTTAAGCACTAAAGTAATTATAGTAGTATTTTATCATCGTATTGAAATATGTCAATGGTTTTTATTTTAAAATGACCCTCTTTGTAAGAAAAGAGGTCATTTCAGCTATACAAATAGTGATTGGGCGAATGGTTCTTTTGCTTCAAGAGCCGGCTTTCCTATGAAGTAACCTTGTGCATAATGAACGCCTATTTCTTTACAGAATAGCAATTCTTCTTTCCTCTCAATCCCTTCTGCCAATACAAGGATGTTCAACTCCGTTGCAATCTTCATGACCTGATGTAAGAACTCTTGATTTTCTGGAACACTATCACAATGATTGATAAAAGAACGGTCAATTTTCACATAGTCAGGCTTAAGAAGAGTCAGCATTTCGACAGTGGCAAAACCGGATCCAACATCATCAAGGGCGACTTTCATTCCTTCACGCTTATATACATCAAGAACGGACTTTAAATGCTCCACATCCCCTATTTTCTCTGTCTCCACCACTTCGAATACAAGATCCTCAGGATTTAAACCTAATTCGTTTACGATTTGAAAGGTATGACGTAAACAAAATTCAGGATTATAAATCGTAGAAGGAAGAAAATTTATGAAGCTTTTAATACCGGGATTCACCTGGCCTACACGGCATTCAATCGCCGATTTCCTCGCTTTCTGGTCTAACATGGAATGAAAGCCTGTGATGGCAGCAACTTCAAATAATTGTCCGGGATTAATCTTTTTTGATGATTCTTCTGTCCGTAAAAGAGATTCATAACCCAAGAGGCTATAATCGTTTAAATCAATGATCGGCTGAAGATGACTGATGAATTTCCCATTCTGAATTATTTCTACCATTTCTCTATGTTTCATTAATAAAATGAAGTTGCCTACTTCCATGAACGATCCGGGATGGTCGATACAATTAATGCTGCAAGTCCATCCATCGTCTTCCAAAAACTCTTCTACTCTAACAAGCTTTTCATATAGTGCATGCAGATTTTCATATGGAAAAACATATGTACCATCTTCTAATTGCGAAGAATATCCTTTCAACGGAACGGTTTGATGTTGATTCTTATGTAAAAAAAAGTACCCTGCATCAAGATACTCCATGGTTACTGTACAATTTGCACAAGCGATGTTCATTTTCCATTCTCTCCCCTACTATCAAAATATCCCCTATCTGTATATACTAAGACTTTTCACCTAACGAATGCCACTAATATACATTTATGCTAGGATAAATTCACTTAATAATGGTAAAAAGTTCAATTCTATGATTACACCCTTCATTCCGACTACAAAAAACACCCCTCCAAGTCCAATTCTAGAGGGGTGTTCACGTTCATTACATTAAACTATATAATCGAATATCCGGATTTTTATCGTTGAACCATCTCATGGCAAAATCATTTTCAAACAAAAATACCAGATTATCATGACGGTCTTTCACCAGCATGCTTCGGGAACTTGACATTGTTTCCTTAACATCTTCTTCGTTTTCAATCCATCTAGCTATTTTTGATCCAATCGGTTCCATTTTCACATCAACGTTGTACTCATTTTTCATTCTGTGCTCGAATACTTCAAACTGAAGCTGCCCGACTGCACCCAGGATAATATCTTCCGTGCGGGTCTTATAGTATTGGATGGCACCTTCTTGAACCAGTTGAAGAATCCCTTTTTGAAAATGCTTTTGTTTCATTACGTTCTTCGCTGTAACACGAACAAAAAGTTCAGGTGTAAATTGAGGGAGCTTTTCATATTGGAAGCTTTGCTTTCCTTGAACAAGCGTATCACCGATTTGATACGTACCCGTGTCATAAACCCCGATAATATCCCCACTTACTGCCTCGTTTACAGTGCTTCGATCGTCTGCAAGAAATTGTGTTGATTGAGCAAGCTTAATCGATTTACCTGTGCGGGAAAGATTAACCGTCATCCCTCTCTCGAATTGCCCAGAACAGATGCGGAGAAATGCAATCCGGTCACGGTGAGCTGGATTCATATTGGCTTGGATCTTGAACACGAAACCAGAAAACTCCTCTGCCGTCGGCTCAATTTCACCAGCGTCGGAATTCCTTGGCTGAGGAGATGGTGCAAATTGCAAATACGTTTCAAGAAACGTTTGAACACCGAAATTCGTTAATGCACTACCGAAGAAAACGGGAGAAAGCTCTCCATTCGCTATTCTCTCACGTGAAAACTGATTTCCCGCTTCGTTCAGGAGCAACACATCTTCAAGGGTCTGATCATATAGATTGCTTTCCTTCAGTGGGTGTTCCCCCTCGATTTCACCTTCATCGTTTAAAGGAATGAAACGATCTTCATCCTCCACGCGGAATTGCTCAATTCGATTATGGAAGCGATCATAGATGCCTAAGAATTCTTTCCCCATTCCTATCGGCCAATTCATCGGATAAGATTGAATTCCAAGTACTTCTTCAAGCTCTTCCAATAATTCCAATGGTTCACGGCCTTGACGGTCAAGCTTATTAATGAATGTGAAGATCGGTATGCCTCTCATTCGGCAAACTTTGAAAAGCTTTAAGGTTTGTGCTTCGATCCCTTTGGCAGAATCGATGATCATAACTGCACTATCAACAGCCATCAATGTTCTATAAGTATCTTCAGAAAAGTCCTGGTGGCCAGGTGTATCCAGGATATTCACCCGATAATCATCATAGTCGAAAGCCATAACAGAAGAAGTGACCGAAATCCCTCTCTGCTTCTCAATTTCCATCCAATCAGATGTAGCAAACTTTCCAGATTTCTTACCTTTTACAGTTCCAGCTGCCCGAATCGCCCCTCCAAAGAGTAGAAGTTGCTCAGTTAATGTTGTTTTCCCGGCATCTGGGTGGGAAATAATAGCGAAAGTCCGTCTTGATTGAACTTCCTGTATAAAGTCTATTTTCATTCATAAAATCCTTTCTCGTCATTCTCACTTTCTCATCATATTCGTTCTAAAGTGACAATGCAACAAAGAATCAACGCCTAGGTAAATCAGGCATGTTTCACACATCATTTCCTATTGGTATGAATGTGCATTTTGACTATCACGCAGTATTCAACAAAATGGCTCTAAGGACACTTACATTTCACTTGTCCACTGAACAATCCGGAAACTTAAAGTTTCTGCTGTTTCTTTTGAAACTCTTCCTTGTAACGACTCCTGTAATTTAGGTTGTATATTATCTTCACCATAGGTGAAAGAATAAGACCATCGAATATCCGGGATTGCAATCAATATGAACTCATCTTTCTTGTTTTCATAGATAAATACTTTTTGTTCCAAGCCTTCCAAAAAATTTTTTCTGATCTTCAAAATGTGTATCCCCTTTCATGAAAACGCTTTATTGGCGCATACTAATGACGATGTTGTCCGTACAACTTTAAGAAAATCGTGTAATTGTAGGTTGTCAGACGTCTGAAAGAATTGTAAAATAAAAAACCGAAAGCATCAAGTTACAAACTTAAATTTCGAAGAGGTGAAAGAAGTGCAATATTTATGGGGTATCATGGGTATCATTGTCGTTCTGGGAATTGCTTTTGCATTTTCTACGAACAAAAAGCGTATTAATTTCAGAACCGTCCTTGGAGGACTAGCCATACAGTTATTTTTCGCTTTTATCGTGTTGGAAACTTCTTGGGGTCAGAGTTCTCTTAAAGGGTTGACTCAAGTTGTAAACGCTATTATCAATTATTCAAATGAAGGGATCACCTTCCTTTTCGGTGGTCTTTATACGGAAGAATCCAATATAGCGTTTATTTTTGCGTTTAATGTCCTTCCTGTCGTTATTTTCTTTTCTGCTTTAATTTCAGTCCTTTACTACCTTAAAATCATGCAATTTTTCATCAAAATTTTAGGTGGCGGATTGGCAAAGCTATTAGGAACAAGAAAGGCGGAGTCACTTTCTGCAGCAGCGAATATTTTCGTCGGACAAACTGAGGCTCCGTTAGTAGTAAGACCTTATCTATCCAGAATGACTGAATCGGAACTTTTCGCAGTCATGACGGGTGGACTTGCTTCTGTAGCAGGGTCAGTATTAGTTGGATATTCCTTATTAGGGGTTCCTTTGGAATACTTACTGGCAGCAAGCTTCATGGCTGCCCCTGCAGGACTCGTTTTGGCAAAGTTATTTGTACCTGAGACTGATAATACACCTGAACCAAAAGAGCTTGATATGGAAGCGGATTCTGATTCGGCAAATGTGATCGATGCAGCTGCAAAAGGTGCCAGCGTCGGGCTTCAATTAGCTTTAAATATCGGTGCAATGCTACTCGCATTCATCGCACTTGTTGCGATGATCAATGGATTGCTTGGCTTAGTAGGCGGGTTGTTCGGTATGGACAGCCTTTCACTGGAACTTATCCTTGGTTACGCCTTTGCTCCACTTGCTTTTGCCATTGGTGTTCCTTGGAGTGAAGCAGTCATCGCCGGAAACTTCATTGGACAAAAGCTTGTCATCAACGAATTCGTTGCTTATTCGGCGTTTGCTCCTGAAATCGGGAACTTATCAGATAAAGCGGTAGCCATCATCTCCTTCGCTCTATGTGGATTTGCGAACCTTTCTTCATTAGGTATTTTACTTGGTGGACTAGGTAACCTTGCTCCTGACCGCAGAGGAGATATCGCCCGCTTAGGATTAAAAGCCGTCATTGCCGGTGCACTCGCTTCGTTACTAAGTGCCGCAATTGCAGGTATGTTCGTATAATAAAAATGATTAATAAAAGAAGCTGTCCACATATGGACAGCTTCTTTTCATTTCTAGGATACTGTTGGAATGTAAAGCTCATCATTTGCAATCGGGTCATTGGTTTCCGTTGTTCCAGCCTGTCTGAAACTCATTGAAATCTCAGTAGGTGCCAGAGTTTCCAATCTGTCATATACGTCCTATAAAAACAGACCAATACTTGTGATATTGGTCTGTTGCTTCTGAGAAGATTATTCAGTTACACCATACTTCAACTTGCTTTCTTCTATCGCAATATTCTTGTCACTATGAGGATATTTCGTATTTTCGATGATTTGATAATCCTCATGACCTTTACCGGCAAAGATGATAATATCCCCCGGTTCACTTACCTCCACTGCATGCTTAACCGCTTCGGCACGATCCCCAATTAAAGCGTATTGTTCATGTTGCATTCCTTTTTCAAGATCTTTTAGAATGCTATCGTATTCTTCATATCGCGGGTCATCTGTTGTTAAGATGACATAGTCTGCAAGTGATGCCTTTTCTGCCATGGTAGGACGTTTTGTCTTATCACGATTTCCACCTGTACCAACGAGGAAAATGATCTTGTTTTCTTTAAAAGGCAGGACGGATTGAATCGCATTTTCAATTGCATCAGGCGTATGTGCATAATCGATGTAAACGGATAGAGGTGCTTCCATTTCAACCTTCTCCATTCTCCCGCTTACAGGTGGGAGATCGCGTACAATTTCCACCAGTCTGGATACTTCCATCCCCTTCGCATACAAACATGCCATGGCTGTCAGTACATTGTAAACATTGAACTTCCCTAATAACTTCATTTCTACCTCAAAGCTCCCTTGAGGAGAAACAAGCGTAAACTTCGTTAAATCATTAAAGTATTCTACATTTTCCGCTTTGAAGTCTGCGTACCCTTCAAGTCCATAGCTGATGACTTCATGAGGAGTCATATAGCTGTAGCGCTCATACCATTCATCATCTGCATTTAGAACAGCGTACTTTGGATTTTGAAGGTCCTGACCTAATTGAGAAAACAATAATCCTTTGGCATAGCCATAGTGTTCCATCGTACCGTGGTAATCCAAATGATCATGACTTAAGTTGGTGAAAGCCACAACATCAAAGTCGATTCCCCAAAGCCTACCCAATGCGAGTCCGTGTGAAGAAACTTCAAGGGTGAAATTCTGAATATCGCGATTTATCGCTCTTTGCAGCATGTGCTGGTTCGTTAAGTTGTCACAGGTTGTGTTTTCACTCGGGAGTAACTCTCCGTCTAAATTAAAGCCGATTGTACCGGATAATGCCGAACTCCTGCTGTCTTTTTTCAGGATGGAGTGGATCAGGTTACTCACTGTAGTCTTTCCATTGGTTCCCGTTACGCCGAAAACCGTTAACTTCTTGGACGGGTAATCATAGTACTTATTGGATAATTGAGCCAAGGCCTTGAATGAGTCTTTAACTACGACTAATGCTGCTTTATTTAAATCAATGTCTAATTGTTTTTCTGCTACGATCAGGTTGGCTCCTTTTTCAACGGCCATCTGGGCATAATCATGTCCATCCACTGTGTATCCTCTTGTACACACAAACATGCTGCCTTCTGTCACTTTTCTGGAATCGACATGAATTTCATTTATTTCTGAAGGCAATTCACCGTAAATGGTTTTTAATTTAATGCTGTCTAATAGATTATATGTAATCATTTGCTTACCTCTTTTGTATTAATATTGTATCCATTTTATCTTATCATCTTCGCTTTGATAAGAGAAATACCTCCTAAAATCAAAACAAACTTTTCTCACACAAATGTCACCATACCCCCATTCACAATGATTAAAACAAAAAAGTCTTTGATCACACCCATAGCAAGGGTGACCAAAGACTTCATATTTACTCCACAACCATCTTTGATTGAACATAATGCCAAAGTAATTTTTCCGTATTGAGGATCGAGGATTCATGCGTTCGCTCATAGGCATGAGATGCATCGATTCCTGCACCGATCAGTCCATGAACAATATCAAATCCTGCACGGATCGCTGCTGATGCATCGGAACCGTAGTAAGGATAAATATCAACTTTATATTCGATTCCGTTTTCTTCAGCTAATGAGACTAAGTGTTTACGCAATTCGTAATGATAGGGACCACTCGAGTCCTTCGCACAAATAGAAACGGTGTATTCATCCGTTGATTGTCCATCACCGATTGCTCCCATATCCACCGCCAGGTATTCAATGGTTTCGTCAGGAATATTAGAATTCCCCCCGTATCCGATTTCTTCATTATTGGATATTAAGAAGTGGGTCGTATAAGGAAGAGTGATCCCTTCAGATTTGATTTGGTGAATCAAACGTAGAAGCATACCCACACTTGCCTTATCATCTAAGTGGCGGGACTTAATAAACCCGCTTTCTGTAATTTCAGCACGCGGATCAAAGGAAACAAAGTCACCAACCTCTATGCCAAGTTCCCTAACTTCCTTTGCATTTTGGACTTTTTCATCAATGCGGACTTCTATATTTGTTTCGTCCCTTTTCGCCTCACCCGCATTTTTGTATACATGTACGGATGTTTGATGCATGAGAATGGTTCCACTGTAAGTTCTGCCCGAAGAGGTTTCGATCTGACAATACTCCCCTTCGACTGCATTCCATCTGAATCCACCTATCATGGATAAACGCAAACGTCCGTCACCCTTGATTTCCTTGACCATGGCGCCAAGGGCATCCACATGGGCCGTCAGCATACGCTGCCTTTCTGCATCTTCTCCAGGCAGCGTAACGATCAGTGCCCCTTTTCGGTTTCTTTTCATTTCTACATTTAGATCTGAAAGATAATCCTCAACAAAATTCATTATCTTATTCGTGTTTCCTGAAGGACTTGGAATTTCAACAAGCTCCTTAATTATTTCAAGTGTTTTCTTCGTATCTGGATATGTATTCAATTGACTCCCTCCCTTATCGTATTATACCGTCAATTGGAAGCTTACTACAAATGTTGTTTACCGAATATTCCACCTAATACGCTTAGATTTATTAATCGCTTCTCTTTCAAAGTTCTTTCTTTTCTCTTTTTGAAACGGATGAAGATACCCACAGTTCTCACAGCAGTAAAAGCCAACATTTCCTCTAATCTTTTGTCCATGAGGCAAAATCATAAGCCCATCACTGTATTCTTCTCTCAAGAATAACTCACTTTCCGTCAAATCCGGGTGACCACAATATAAACAACCATTAAACCCCATAATTTCCACCGCCCCTTTTTGTACATGCCTATGAAGGGAAAGGGAATACTATGAATGGATTCGTAGGAAGTTTACTGTAGCCCCTAATCAGTACACATTAAAAAACATAAAAGAAACAGGAGTGATATAGTGAACTCTTCAACACTGGACAATTTACCTCAAGGTAAGAAACATCCGAAAGGGTTATATCTCTTATTCTTCACAGAATTATGGGAACGGTACAGTTACTATGGCATGAGGGCTCTTCTTGTCCTCTATCTAACAACTGCATATGTAAGCGGGGGATTGGGTGTGGACCCTGCCAAGGCATTATCCATCTATGGAATTTATACAGGAAGTGTATATTTCACACCAATATTCGGAGGATGGATGACAGACCGCTATATAGGGTTGAGAAAAGCGATTACCATTGGGGGCATCACAATGGCATGCGGAGATTTTTTAATCTTCCTTACCCACTCCCAAACTGGTCTATATGCAGGATTAGCTCTACTAGTGATCGGAAATGGATTCTTCAAACCGAATATCTCAACCCTGGTTGGTGAGCTCTATCCACGACATGATAAACGAAAGGATGCAGCCTTTACGATCTTTTATATGGGAATTAACCTGGGAGCGTTATTCGCACCGCTTATTGCAGGTTTCCTCGCAGAGGATTTATTTCTCAAAACACTTGCGGATGGTACGATGCACTATGGATTTAAATGGGCTTTCCTTGCATCCTCCATCGGAATGGTCACTGGACAGATCATCTTTAGTACATTAAATAATAAGTATCTCGGAAACGTTGGATTAAAGCCCAATAAAGCATTGGCAGAAGAAGCGAACGAGAACCAGAATGTTCCTCTGACGAAGAAAGAAAAGCAGCGGACAAGAGCCATTCTAATCCTGGCCTGCTTTGTCGTTTTCTTCTGGGCTGGCTTTGAACAGGCAGGAAGCTCGTTCACTCTGTATACGAAAAACTTCATCGATCGAGAAGTGTTCGGCTACACTATACCTGTCGCCTGGTTCCAATCTGTTAACCCCCTGTTCATTGTAATTCTGGCACCTATTCTATCAAGTGTCTGGTTAAAGCTTTCAAGATCAAATAGAGGGGACCTGAACATGACGACAAAAATGGGAATCGGAATGATTCTCCTTGGACTTGGATTTATGATCCTCGTTCCCGCAGTCATGCAAACGGGTTCGGATGAACAGAATATCACCATAAAGGCAAACTTACTGTTTATCGTCTTTACTTACCTTCTGCATACTTTGGGAGAACTCTTTTTATCGCCTGTCGGTTTGTCTCTGGTCAGTAAAGTTGCACCTGTTAAAATCGCATCCTTGCTGATGGGTGTTTGGATGGCTGCCATAGGGGTGGCGAGTCTTCTAGCCGGACAGTTAGCCTCCCTGACAGCCACACTGGGATATTTGGAAATCTTCGCTGTCATCGGTGCCACCGCCATCATCCTGGGTTTCGTCTTACTTGCCATTTCGAAAAAGCTTGTACTAATGATGAGGGAAGAAAACCAAACGTAATAGAAATAGGAAAACCGCTGGGATTAAGCCAAGCGGTTTTCCTATTTTACCTTCTTCTCAGCTGCACTCCCGTTCAGTAATCCACCAATCAATAAAATCGTGGAGGAAATGTAAAACCATACAACTAACGTAATGACGCTGCCCAGCTGACCATAAAACTGGGAATAGTCATTCAATTTAACATAGGTACCATATAACCAGGAAACCCCTTGCCAGCCAAAGGTGGCAAATAGTGCACCGGGAATGACATGTAAGAAAGAAATTCGTTTACTTGGAACAACCATATAAAGAAACAGGAAGAGTATGAACATAAAGATCGAACTTAAACCCCATTTTCCAATAACCCATGCTTGACTCCATTCTCCGTTAATCTTCCCTTCAGCGAACCTTGCATGACGGATATATTCCTCAACCACTGGTACAATAAGAGAAAATGAAATAAGGAACATAAAACCGACTGTCAATAATAGATCATACAATAACGCAACCAGAAAGGGTTTCTTCCTCTCGATTTTATACGCTTTATTCAATGATCTCACCATTGATTGAACAGCCATGGAGGAAACCCAGAAGGTAAAGAAGATGGAAATGGACAACACATCCCCCCGTTGGTCATACAAAATACGATCTATATTATTTTGAATGATGGCATACGATTTATCAGGTGCAAAAGGCTTAATCAAAAGCAATACATTGGTTTCCGAAATGGGAAGATAACTAATCAACGAAAAAACAAAAATTAAAAACGGAAAAATCGATAACAACAAATAGTACGCCAACTGTGCAGAATGATCGAAGAAACGTTCCTTGAAGAATCGAACCGTCACATTCTTAGAATGATGTAAGATATTCATGATTTTAAACTCCTAATTAGGAAAAGATACTCTTATTTTCCCCTTACATGCACAATTCAATCATTTTTGAACAGCTTTGCATTATCATATGTCCTTTCTTAGCCTCATTCTACACCCCATTTTTCCACTCATCTTTTAATAAACCAAAAAGCAGGGAGTCTCTCCACCCATTTTTCATTTTCAAGGCATGACGGATTCTTCCTTCTAACGTCATACCAATTTTTGTTAACACTTTCTGAGAGGAAATATTTTGAGGGTCACATGTCGCTGAGATCTTATGCATATTCAACTCAGAAAATCCTCTCTCCACTAACGCATTTCCAAGGAGAGTTCCGATTCCCTTCCCCCAGTAATCAGGATGTAGAATATATCCAATCTCCCCAGACTGATGAACGAAGCTTTTGATTATTATTTCACCTGCACCAATCACACGACCTTTTTTCTCATCGACCAAGGCATGGACATACCTTGTTTGTGGAACCACCTTTTCTGCTTTCAGTACATCCTCCACATACGCTAATGTTTCCACTTCCGAATTCGGGCCCCATGCCTGATACTGAGAAACAGTTTCTTGTGACGCATAAAGATGAACGTCCTTCCAATCTTCTTTCTTTAACCTGCGTAAATATAAATGAGAAGAAAGATAAATCTCTTCCATGTCATTCACCTCACATGCATTATAAATTGTTCTAATATTAACATAATTTTCTAGATTTGAAATAAATTCTTTCTAAATGAATGCCACTATTGAACGAATAGAAAAGGGAATTCAAAAACAAGAATCAAAATTCACGAAAATACCCGAAACTAATAAAGGATTTCTCCCTCCCGTTCAAGAAATCAATAATAGAAAGAAAATTTCTTGCACCACTGTATGTAGCAGACGAAAGGAAAGGGAGAATTGAAATGGTAAACAAAAAGGAAACAATGGGGAATGAAGATGTATACACCGACTTTATTAATAAAATGACCTATGGTGAATATCTTGGCCTGGATACACTACTCCATAGTCAGAAACGGTTATCCGGTCACCATGATGAAATGTTATTCATTATCATTCATCAAGTAAGCGAGTTATGGATGAAATTGATTCTGCATGAAATCAAAGCCAGTATCACTTCCATTCAAAAAGGTGAACTTTCCCCTGCATTTAAAATGTTGGCACGTGTTTCAAAGATTCAATCACAAATCATTCATGCCTGGGATGTACTATCCACACTTACACCATCAGAATACATTCAATTCAGGGACAGCCTGGGACAAGCCTCAGGATTTCAATCCTACCAATATAGAATGATCGAATTTGCCCTGGGCTACAAAACGAAACATGTATTGGAGATTTACAAGAAGGATCCAGAGTTATTAGTCCAGCTTGAAGAGGCACACGAAGCCCCTTCCCTATATGATGTTTCTATCCTTGCCCTAGCTAATACAGGGTTACCCATTCATGATGATGTACTCCTTCGGGATTATAAGAAGCCTTATACGGAAGATCAGTCTGTTTTGGATGCATGGACAGAAGTCTATAAGCATCCCGATCAGTATTGGGATTTATACGAATTAGCCGAAAAATTGATCGATATTGAGGATTGGCTTCAGCAATGGCGCTTCAGACATATGAAAACCGTGGAACGGATCATCGGTCATAAAATGGGGACGGGAGGATCAAGCGGCGTAGGCTATCTAAAAAAGGTTCTGGATCATCGGTTCTTTCCTGAATTGTGGAATGTCCGTACGAACCTCTAAACCCTTTGCATTATGTACTTTTTGAAAGGATCAAATAGTAAATGTGAAATTCACACATTTTTCTGCCTATTTTTAATTCCTTCATTTATAAGGGTTGCCTTTTAAATCGTTACCTGATATTATGTAAGAGAATTATTTTTGTTCGGAATGGAAGGATAGACAAAGTTTTTAAAGCTTTTCGCCTTGAAGTTACATGAGCAAGAATAGTAATACAATTGTGTGGAGAACACACGAGGAGGTAACATTATGTTAGAAGGTACAGTTAAATGGTTTAACGCAGAAAAAGGTTTCGGATTCATCGAGCGCGAAGGTGGAGACGACGTGTTCGTACACTTCTCAGCTATTCAAGGCGAAGGATTCAAAACTTTAGAAGAAGGTCAAAAAGTTTCTTTCGAAATCGTTCAAGGAAACCGTGGCGACCAAGCTGCTAACGTTACTAAAGCATAATCCATGCTAATTCGAAAGACTCTACTTTGTAGAGTCTTTTTTCTTTGCCATCACATAAAAAAGTGGATACAATAAGCTTACCATGCTTATTAGGAGGTTCATTTGAATGGCTAGACACTCTTTTCATATATCTACTGATTGGCCGGGGTTGCGAAATGATACAGGTACTTTAAGCTCTGAAAATTTTCATACGAAAATATCCATTCCAACTGAAATGGATGGGCCTGGAATAGGAACAAACCCTGATGAAATGCTTCTTGGAGCAGCAGCTACGTGTTACATCATCACTCTGGCAGCGATGCTTGAACGAAGCCATATTGAGAAAACGGACTTATCAATGACATCTGAAGGAATTGTGGAAGTTCAAAAAGGGATTATTACATATAAAGAAATCATTCACCGCCCTGTGCTGACATTGGCTCCCTCCACTACTGAAAAAGACATAACCCTTACGAAGAAATTGTTGACGAAAGCAGAGCAGTCTTGCATGATCACCCGTGCTATCAAAGGGAATGTCACGGTAAAGGTAGACCCGGAAATACATATGTAAAAAAAGCATAATCAAAGGGGCATCCACTCAAGATGCCCGAATTTTTTAGGATTCAGCGTGAACAAGCTTCACTAACATATGGGCAAGCATATGCTGCTCTTCCTTGTTACCTGCTTTCCATAATTCATATAATAACTTTTCTTCCCTATTCTTCGGTTCCTCATGAGCCGCAAGATAATCCCCAACCTTCTGGGCTGCCTTTGCCTGCTGCTCTTCACTCATCCCTAACTTATCCGCCAAGGAAACTTTATTACCTAAGTATTGTTTAAAATGATCAAAGTTAGATAATATATCCTCTTTTTTGTCCTGGGACATATTATCTAACGTTTTGTCCACCTTTGACTCCATTTTTTCTTCTGTAGAATGATTTGCCATGTAAAACCTCTCCTCTCATTCAATCTAGTATGTATATTCCCACCACTGGGAGAGTTAAACATTTATTTTCATATTACTGGTAACGGAAGCTCAAACTCTCTGCTTCTTGTTTAAGAGCTTTCTCCAGAGTGTAAACAATAGAGTGGACACTGAATAATGAGGAGGACTAATCATGAATACACAATTTGATAAACTGTTTATTAATGGAGAATGGGTAAAAGGAAGCAGTGAAAATATAATTCCTAATAAAAACCCATTCAATCATATAGAACTTGGTTCCATTAAAGCTGCCAGTAAGGAGGATCTCGACACCGCTTATAAATCAGCACAACAAGCTCAAGAAAGCTGGGCGAAGGAACTTCCTCAAGTAAAAAGAGAAGTGATGGAAAAAGCCGTTCGGGTAGTCGAGAACAATCAGGAATTGATCATTGATTGGCTGATTAAAGAGTCTGGCAGCACATACATGAAAGCGGCGGGTGAAGTGAAGGTCTCCATAAATAGTATGAAGGAAGCGGCTACCTACCCTTACAGAATGGAAGGGAAAATCCTGCCTTCTCAAGTGCCCGGCAAAGAAAACCGTGTCTATAGAGAACCGCTCGGAGTTGTGGGAGTAATCAGTCCCTGGAACTTCCCCTTCCATTTAGCAGTCCGATCAATTGCAACGGCTTTAGCAACGGGAAACGGTGTTGTTGTTAAACCAGCTACTCACACTCCGGTGACAGGTGGTCTATTATTTGCAAGTATCTTTGAAGAAGCCGGACTGCCGAAGGGATTGCTAAATGTAGTCGTTGGAAAGGGATCAGAAATTGGTGATGATATCGTCACTCACCCGATTCCACGTTTAATCTCCTTTACAGGTTCCACTGAGGTGGGACGCCGGATAGGTGAGCTTGCAGGTAAGAACCTAAAGAAGACAGCTCTTGAATTAGGTGGGAATAACGTCTTTATCGTCTTGGATGATGCAGATCTTGATCAGGCGGTTGAATCTGCCCTATTCGGAAAGTTCTATCATCAAGGACAAATATGCATGTCCATCAATCGGATCATGGTTCATAAAGGGATGTACGATAAATTTGTTGAAGCTTTTGTATCTCGTGTAAGAGAACTAAATACAGGAGACCCTTCAGATAAAACGACCCATATCGGACCCTTAATTGATGAAAATCAAGTAGATCGCATTCTGAAGGATATTGAAGAAAGCAAGGAACAAGGCGCGGAATTGGTAGTAGGAGGCAACGCTGATGAAAATTTATTGAACCCTACAGTAATGACTCATGTCACTAACTCAATGCCGATTGCGAAAAATGAAATCTTCGGACCTGTAGCAGCCATCATCCCGTTTGAAGATGATGATGAGGTGATCCGCTTGGCCAATGAACATCCATACGGCCTAAGTGGAGCAGTACATTCTTCCTCCATAGAGAGAGCGACAAATTTGGCTCACCAAGTAAAGACCGGGATGATTCATATTAATGATGAACCTGTGAATGATGAGCCGCATATGCCATTCGGAGGAGAAATGGATTCTGGACTTGGCCGCTTTAACGGAGAATGGGCCTTGGAAGAGTTCACAACCGTCAAATGGGTTGGTGTTCAGCATAAAAGAAGAGATTATGGACCTTTTATTAAGAAGAAATAAGTCAAAAAGCGAGTCGTGATGACTCGCTTTCCTTATGGGCTGATTGTTATGATGTCGTATAAACATATCTGGATCTCTGATCAAATGTACCACAGCCCTAATTTTTACAGTTCATCAAACCCATTAGCATCCGATGTCTTCGTATATTGCCTTGATTTCTGTTCAAAGAAATCGGTTTTCCCTCTATCCACTTCCTGATAGGCGATGATCCATTTTAATGGGTTGGTCTTATATCCCTCAAATGGTTCTTCAAAACCCAGCTGTTTGGCTCTTTTATTCGCCATGAATTTAATATAATCTTCAAGGTCGCTCATTAGCAGCCCTTCAACTTGAGACCCGATGATCTCCCTTCCCCACTCTATTTCAAGGTAAGCTGCCTGTTTGAAAGCATCTTGTCCAAAGTCACGGAGCTCATCCGTTTGATAAGCCGGATTCTCGTTAAGGACTTCTTTATATATTTTTTCAAATAAGCCTACATGCAGCTGTTCATCCCGATTGATATAATTAATCATCGTCGATGTCGCCACCATCTTTTGATTTCTGGCCAGATTGTAGAAGAAGGCAAAACCGGAGTAAAAGAATAACCCTTCCAGAATAACATCATAGATGATTGATTTTAATAGATTCTCAATGGTGGGGGATTCTACAAATCCTTTATATCCATTCGTTATAAATTCGTTCCGCTTCATCAAGATCGGATCGTTCTTCCAGAAATCAAACACTTCATCCTGCTTCTTTTTTGACACGATACTGGATAACACGTAACTGTACGAGTGGTTATGGACGACCTCCTGCTGTGCCAAGATGATCATTAGTGCATTCAGGCTGGAATCCGTGAGGTAGTCCGCCACTTTGCCCGCGTAATCTGTCTGCACACTATCTAGGAGAGCCAGAAGGCCGATGATTTTCAAAAAGGACTCCTGCTCCCTTGATGAAAGAGTAGGGAACTGCTTGATATCCTTTGCCATATTGATCTCAAAAGGCGTCCAGAAATTCCCCAGCATTCTCTTATACTTTGGATAGGCCCATGAGAACCTGACATCATCCCAGTTTAATATATTCGAACTTTGTCCATTTACAATACCAGTAGATTTATTTGGTGCCTCAGAATCTATTAAGACTCGCTGCTTTAATCCATTCATGTTATCATTTTCCTCCCAGTCAGCTATGGCAGCTTTCACATTCATCAAAATTTGATACAGATGTCGATCTTACATAGTAGGTCGTTTTCAATCCTGACTTCCATGCATCTAAATGAAGAGACAGCAACTCTATCGCCTTGATGTCATTCCGCACATACAAATTAAACGATATTCCTTGATCTATATGTCGCTGTCTTTTCTCATTCTGTTTAATACTCCAGTGTTGATCTACGTTATATGCCGTTTTGTAATACCAGGTCGTCTTTGGTGATAAATCAGGTGCTGTAACAGGAATCTTATAATCTTTCTTTTCTTCCGAGTACTCTAATCTGAATAAAGGATCAATACTTGCTGTAGAACCGGCTATGATCGAAGTGGAGGAATTTGGCGCAACGGCCATTAAATATCCGTTTCTGATTCCTCCTGAAGAAACATCATCCCTGAGCGAATCCCATCTCGATCCGGAATATCCTTTCTTTGAAAAATACTCTCCAGTCGACCAGTCGGACCCACTGAAATATGGATAGGAACCCTTTTCTATGGCTAATTCATGACTTGCTTTGATCGTGTAATAAGCAACATCCCCGTATAGTGAATCACAATATTCAACTGCTTCATCGCTCTCCCATTTCAAGCCTTTTAATGCAAGGAGGTGATGCCAGCCAAAGGTTCCTAATCCAATCCCTCTATAGCGCTTGTTTGTCAGTTGGGCTTGCAGGACTGGAAGTTTATTAATATCTATGACATTATCAAGTAATCTCACTCCTATGGACACGACTCTCTCCAACTCATCATCCATGATTGTTTTGGCTAAAGAAACAGATGCCAGATTACAGACGACATAATCACCTGGAGATTTATAGGTAATGATTTTCCCGTCCTTGATAACCTCTTCTTCCATGACGGTCGCACTCATATTCTGGGCGATTTCCGTACATAAATTACTACAGTAGATCATCCCCTTATGCCCATTGGCATTTAGCCGATTGACTGTATCACGGTAAAACATATATGGCGTTCCCGTTTCGAGCTGGGAAATCATGATCCGCTTAAAAATTTCAATTGCTGGAACCTTTTCCCTGGAAAGATCAGGACATTCTACGCACTCCCAATACTTATCCCTGAACGAACCTTCTCCATCATACTCATCATAGTAATCTTCCAGGGAATACCCCATTACCATCTTCACTTCATGAGGATCAAATAAATACCAATCCCCTCTATTTTCCACTTGTTCCATAAATAAATCCGGTAAGCTGACCCCAGTGAAAAGATCATGAGTTCGCTGCCTTTCATCTCCATTGTTCAAACGTGTATCTAGGAAAGGAAATATATCCTTATGCCATACATCCAAATAAACAGCGATCGCTCCTTGACGTTGACCTAATTGGTCAACGGATACGGCTGTGTTATTTAATTGCTTCATCCATGGGATAACACCTGAACTTACTCCCTTGAAGCCCTTAATATTA
Organism: Rossellomorea sp. ABR4_004; assembly: GCF_056159585.1. Taxonomy (NCBI): domain Bacteria; kingdom Bacillati; phylum Bacillota; class Bacilli; order Caryophanales; family Bacillaceae; genus Rossellomorea; species Rossellomorea sp. ABR4_004. The sequence goes on from NZ_JBSWVM010000003.1 coordinate 557,227, forward strand.
CTTCCCCTGCTCCGGACCTTCCCCAGGTAGATTCCGAGACCTCCACCGTTTTTACTTAGTGTGGAAACATCTGTATTGCTGTCATAAATACTTCTTAAATCATCGGCTACCGTATCAATAAAACAGCTCGACAGCTGACCATGGCTTTTGCCGGCGTTGGCAAACGTAGGAGTTGCAACCGTCATATACAAATTAGACAGGGCCCAATAAGCTTCTTCAATAAGCGACAGTCGTTTATCACGGGGTTCGTTCATAAAGAGTGTCATGGCAATGATCAGAAATCGCTCCTGAGGTAATTCAAGGATTTCCCCATCATGGGACTTAGTTAAATACCGCTCAGACAATGTGACGATTCCTATGTACGTAAACAGATGGTCTTTAGATGCGTCCATGATCCTCCCCAAAGAGTCAATTTCATCTTTGCTATATGATTCCAATAGTGCGGGCGTATATAGCTTCCTATCAGTCAATTCTTGAATTAATTCATAAAAGGAACTGTATAGCACGCTTTCCTCAACTCTCCTTGAATAGGCGATCGTACGATAGAGTTTCATTAAATATAATTCTGCAGCCACATACGTCCAATCAGGTTCATGTGCAGAGATTCGCTCGACTGCCGCGAGTATCATGAAATGATAAAGCTTTTCTTTGCTCAATTCAGATTGACCTTCTACATACTTAAAAGTCTTTTCATCGAATTCTTGAAAATGTAGTTGTTGAAAGCGACTGTGGAGATTTGTAAGAATCGCTTTTGCTTCCATCGTGATCCTTTGATCCTGCGATACGATTGACATCATTATTCCTCCCAAATTTATACAGTGTGGGAAGGATTCAAAAAAAGCCCATCCTTCTATGCGGATGGGCTTTATGTACGAAAGATATATGAATAGAAAATGCCTATTCCAATCCTCGCTTTATCCTCCCAATTCCCGAAGAAGATAACACGTGATAAACAAGGTAGGTCTCCTGACTCGTGCTTCACCCTACTCTAAGGCCTTCCCATCGTATATGACAGTGGCAGTTCCTTATTTCGTCAGCACTTACAGTTGCGGGGACAGTTCCGGATTCACACCGGATTCCCTTTTAAGTCCATTCAGACACCTTATTCACAGGTTATAATCAATATATAGTTTAATTAATCAAACAGAACACAAAATGTTGTGTTCTGTTTCATCATAAACGATTAAAAATGAATTTACAAGTGAAACTATTTATTTTGTTTAGATGTTGAAATCTGTTAATAGTATCACTCTATTACCCTTTTAAAGTCAAGAGATCTAACATGTTGAACGTATGGAAGGAAACCCCTCCCTTTGAAATATGCTTATAATTATTATTTTCCATGAAAAGTATAGTAGAAGATTGAATACTGCCTTCAAAAGGACACTAGTCAGCTGACACCTTCCTAAATGTTAGTTGAAGAAAATATAGCCAGTCTCTATAATTCAAATAGAAGGTTGTTTGACAGTATTCTTTGGTCCCCAATATTTTTTTATAGGCTGTTTAAATGGAGGAAAAAATCTCGATTTAAACAGCCTCTTTTTTAGCAACCAGGTCCAAGTCTTCTTACATTTTCATTTCTGCCCTGCAGTTGACGGACAGATGTAATCGCATACATTATAGTGAAAGAGGGACTATATTAGTAATGCACTGTATTTCAACCTCATTACAATCTATATTTTTCAGCTTAAATACTTTCTTTTTACGGGCTTTTCCTTTAAAATGCGCATTAAGTGATTTTTTTCGAAATCACACCTTACTTCTGAAAGGAGTCTATTATGAAAAAATTATTAACGACTTTACTATTGACATTATTAACGATTGGACTAGCCGCTTGCGGTTCGAATGAGGAGAGCCAAAAACAAGCTGACGATAAAGCGAAAACAGAAGAAAAAAGTGATGGACAGGCTCAGGAAGAACAAGCGAAGCAAATGGAAGAAATGCAGAAAAAAATGGATGAACAAAAGATTGAAAAAGATAAAATCGTTGCCATTGTAAACGACGAAAAAATTAAAGGTGAAGATTTCAATAACGTATTGACTCAATCACAAATGCAATATCAACAGATGGGGCAAGACCCAACAAGTAAAGATGCAGCAAAGAAAATCAAGGAACAAACAATTGATAGCCTGGTTGGACAAACACTCCTAATGCAGCAAGCTGATCAAAAAGGATATAAGGCATCAGAAGATGAAATCAATAAGCAACTGGAAGAAGTTAAAAAGCAGTACGGTGATGAAAAGAAGTTTGAAGATGCAATGAAAAAAGCCGGATTCACGATGGATGAGTTAAAAACTCAAATCGCTGAAAACATCAAATACACAAACTACGTTGAGAAAGAAATCAAAGTAGAAGAAGTCTCTGAAGATGAAATGAAGAAATTTTACGATCAGTACGCAAGTCAGCAAGGTCAGGGTGAATCAAAGGAAGCACCAAAATTTGAAGAAGTTAAACCTCAAATCAAGACTCAATTAGAACAACAGAAAAAACAAGAAAAGCTTGTTCAACATGTAGAAGATTTAAAGAAAAATGCAAAAGTTGATATTAAAATCTAAAGCTCCACCAAAGAAAGCCACCTGCAGATCGGTGGCTTTCTTATTTTCTATCCCCAATGTTTTAGTCTGCTCACAAAGGGTATGGTACAACAACGAATCATTAAGGGAGGATGATAGATAATGACGAAGAGGACCAATGACAATCCTGAACAAATCAATAGAGATCATGACGGCATTCTCGATCAGCATGAAAGTGAACAAAACGTGGATCCAATTCCCCTCGATGACTTAAAAAAAGAGCAGCGGGACGAGAAGAATAAGCATCATACGAAAGATGACTCATCAAGCAAAGAATAATAAGGTAATCAAAAGCCCTGTGGGATTCCCACAGGGCTTTCGTTCTTCTTATTTAGATAACCAATCCGTATGGAATGTCCCTTCCTTATCCACACGCTGATACGTATGTGCTCCAAAGTAATCACGTTGGGCTTGAAGGAGGTTAGCAGGAAGTGACTCTGAGCGATAGCTGTCATAATACGCTAAAGCACTCGCAAGACCTGGTACAGGTATACCTAATTTAATGGCTGTAGCCACCACTTCTCTCGCTTCCTCCTGATAGTTTTCAACGATTTCCTTGAAATATGGATCAAGTAGTAGATTCGTCAATCCCGGTTCACGATCATAGGCTTTCTTGATTTCTTCCAGGAAGCCTGCACGGATGATGCATCCACCTCTGAAGATCATGGAAATTTCGCCGGGCTTCAGGTTCCAGTTATACTGATCCGAAGCAGATTGAAGCTGGGCGAAACCCTGTGCATATGAGCATATTTTACTTAAATATAACGCTTTACGAATCATTTCTATAAACTCTTCTTTGTTACCGGAGAACTCCTTGTTTCTCGGTCCACTTAAGATTTTACTTGCCTTCACTCTTTCTTCCTTCATGGCAGAGATGAAACGGGCAAATACAGATTCAGTAATGATCGATAAAGGTACACCTAATTCCAGTGCAGAAATACTCGTCCATTTCCCTGTTCCTTTCTGCCCTGCTGTATCAAGGATTACGTCAACAAGGGGTTTTCCTGTTTCTTCATCCACCTTTGTGAAAATATCCGCCGTGATTTCAATCAGGTAGCTGTCGAGCTCCCCAGCGTTCCATTCTTTGAATATCTCATGCAGCTCTGTTGCGCTTAAACCCAATAGATTTTTCATAAGATAATACGCTTCACAGATAAGCTGCATATCACTGTACTCAATTCCATTATGGACCATTTTCACATAATGGCCAGATCCGTCCGGACCGATATATGTACTGCATGCATCGCCCTTTACCTTTGCCGCGATTGCTGTCAGGAAAGGCTCAACTAAATCGTATGCTTCCTTCTGACCGCTCGGCATGATAGCAGGACCGTATAAAGCGCCTTCTTCTCCACCTGAGACACCTGCACCGATGAAGTTGATTCCTTTTTCACCAAGTTCCTTATTTCGGCGAATCGTATCTTCAAAGTACGTGTTTCCTCCATCAATCAGAATATCTCCCTGATCTAAATGAGGAAGCAATGATTCAATCGCTTTATCGGTTATATTACCGGCTGGAACCATAATCAATATTTTTCGTGGTGTTTCCAATGACTGGACGAACTCTTTTACATCGTGAGTGCCTACCATTTTCCTCTCTGGATGCTCGTCAAGAACTTCTCTTACCTTCTCATCAGACACATCATAAATGGAAACGGTATAACCTCTGCTTTCGAAATTCAAAGCCAGACTCTTTCCCATCACTCCGACACCAGCAACCCCTATTTGTTGTTTATTCATATATTTATCATTCCTTTCACTTCGAGTAATAATATTTTCACCGTATATATTATAATACGAAATAATTTTCCGTGGTGGAATTTTATGAAATAATATTTTTTTATTTTATGAAGTAGGTTAAAATTATTTTCATGAAGTTTTCGTTTAGAGGAGGTTTCCCTTGCATGAATGAGGAAAAAGTACAGCATTGTTTACCTCGTATCCGTTCTTATTACTCTCAATTCAGTGAAAAAGAAAAGATGATTGCAGATTTTATTATTGCTAATCCAGAAAAAATTATCCACTCCACCATCAGTGGTGTAGCAGAAGAACTGAACGTTGCAGATGCTACAGTCTTCCGATTCTGTAAACGTCTGGGCTTTAAAGGCTACCAGGCTATGAAGATTTCCCTTGCATCCGACCTGGTGACACCTATAAAAGATATTCATGAAACAATCAATGAAGAGGACTCTGAAGGCGTTATTGCCCAAAAAGTGTTCAGGTCCAATATCAGGACATTAGAGGATTCTTTAAGCATGCTAAACGAGGAAATGTTTACGAAAGCTATTCGAGGGATGATAAGTGCGAGAAGAATAGAATTTTATGGTACAGGTGGATCGGGGTTTGTTGCCATGGACGCGCATCATAAGTTCCTCAGAACAGGCATGACCACTACTGCGTACAACGATTCCCATATGCAGCTGATCTCCGCTTCACAATTGACCGATGATGATGTGATCGTCTTTATCTCTCATTCAGGATCAAACAAAGATTTATTGGAAGTATTGGACGTTGCGAAGAAAAATCGGGTAACGACCATTGCCATTACTCACTTTGCCAAATCCCCTCTAAGCAACGGGGTCGACATTCCTCTTTTTACGGTATCTCAAGAAACCGAATTTCGATCTGAAGCACTTGCTTCAAGAATCAGTCAGCTTAGTATTGTCGATGCCCTTTACGTCAACACCATGATGAAGAGAAAAGATCTATCCAAATTTTCCCTGCAAAAAATGCGTGAAGCGATTTCCATTAAGAAAATATAGTTGCATGGTAAAGCACGGCAAAAGTAAAGGGACGGACCTTATCAAGAGCTCCGTCCCTTTACTTTACTTCGGATACTTCAGTGCATTCTTTTCCAACTTCTCATATACTTCTTTTTCTAAGTCGATATCCATTTTATCAGCCAGCTGAACTAAATAAATCAGGACATCAGCCATTTCTTCTTTAATATTTTGACGTGTCGCTCCCACTGCTTCCCGGCTTGTTTTCCATTGGAAATTTTCCAGGAGTTCATTTGCCTCTAATGAAATGGAAATGGCAAGATCCTTTTCATTATGATTGGCATCCCAATTTCGTTCATCCCTGAATTCAATGACTTTATCATATATTTGTTTCATCTACTCTCTCCCATTTCCCTTTGATCATTTACCGCTACTTTACTATATCACGGGTGGAAAATGGAATGCACAGTAATCTTTTGATTTCAGTCTTTCAAGGCGGAAAGGATGTATCTCACCAAGTATGTTTCTTTCCCATTCTTACCAAGGATAAGGATGATTCACATGCAAAGAATAAGAATGTACTGAGAGCTTACAAATGGGAGGAACAACGATGACAAATAAAAATGATAATCGTGAACGAAAGAACAAATACCCAAACAACAAAAAAAGCGATACTGAATTCTCAAAAGAACTCAATATTCGCAGTGAAATGACGAAGAAAGATTTAGGAAAATAAATGATTGAGAATGTGAAAGCTGCTTTTTATTGCGGACGATTTAACTTAAATATCTCCATAAAAAAACAGACTCACGAATGAGTCTGTTTTTGGAGTTGTAAAGTTAGATTATGCTTTACGTACGTTAGCTGCTTGTGGTCCACGAGCACCTTGTTCAACGTCGAAAGATACTTCTTGACCTTCGTCAAGAGATTTGAAACCTTCACCTTGGATCGCTGAGAAGTGTACGAATACGTCGTCTCCACCTTCTACTTCGATGAATCCGAAACCTTTTTCTGCGTTAAACCATTTTACTTTACCATTTTCCATGTTTGTTGCCTCCTAAAGTGCTTTACACACAATGTATTACTATTCTTGCGATATCAGGTGAAAAATCAAATCTTGTTCTTCCCTCGTATACCGGACAAAAATAATTCTTCTATAGAATAACAGTAATGAAACAAATAAGCAAGTTCTTCAAGGAGAAGTTTTGAAAGTCAGACCTCTGACACAACCTTCCCTCATCAAATGGTCTATTGTTATGTTATGATTACTGCCTTAATGTCTGTTAAAGCGCTACCATTATTTTTATCAAGATTTATCACTAATGGGACTCTAAAATGAAGGGTAAACTGTGGTATAATGAGAGAATATGAAAGGGAGTGCCCAATGAAATCCACAAAAAATCGGTTTAGTAATGGCGCAATGGTTACGATAAAGGAAACTGGAGAAACTGTGACTATATTGAAATGGCAATACGTTAAAAATATGAAGCGGTTCTCATATATCGTAAAAGAACATCCTGGCACGTTTTATTTTGAGGAAGAATTATTAGAAGTCAATTAATAGTAGTGATCATACTTAATATGTTTTTGACAAGGACTCTTACTTGATTTCCAACGGAGTCCTTTTTACTTTTAAGGACAAGTCGGCGATGGCTGTTTAACTCTTAGAATCCTCATAAAGATTGAACTACTAATAAAAAGAAAAAAGCCTGCATCTTTTAAATAAGATGCAGGCTTTCTTTATGTATGACCTGTGAGGGATTCGAACCCACGACCCCTTCCCTGTCAAGGAAGTGCTCTCCCACTGAGCTAACAAGTCGCAATGGAAGGTATATATTATATTATAGTCATTATGAGAAAAATGTCAATCATTTTTTTATCTCCTGGTAAATCATGTATAAAAGAACGTTCGTTCGCATATACTGTGAGTACACTTCCAGGAGAGGAGCTCACAAATGAATACAGTATTACAGCGCTCATTCATGTACCAGCGCCCCATTGAAATCATCTATATGACTCCTGAGTCCATTTGTACGAAAAGAAAAATCATCGTTAAAAAAATCGATGGGGATATGATTATGGCCTATTGCTTATTACGAAAAGATTTTCGCAGATTCAGACTTCATGATATTTTGGCCGCTCATCCCCTTCTTCCTTATAAGAATCGAACCATATCCTAGTTGGAAACTAAAATACGTGAGGCTGACCTAATAAACGGTCAGCCTCACGTATCTTTGTTTATGCTGTTGCTTTCTTTGGTGTTTTGTCTTCTCTTTTGATGAAGAATTGTAAAGCCAGCATAACAGCAAATAATACTAAACCAATGATGTCTGTGCTTCCCTCCGGATAGATCAGCATTAAACCGGCTGCTACACAAAGGAAACGTTCTATCACATACACTCTTCTGTACCAATACCCGATCATCCCTGCCCCTATGGCCATCATTCCGGTTATTGCCGTAAAGACAACCCATAGTAATCTCGGGATTGTTGTATCAATCATCAGCAACTCAGGGGACAGGACGAACATATACGGAATAATAAAGGCTGCAATCGCTAATTTAGCAGAATTGACCCCGGTCCGTATCGGCTCACCCCCTGACACCCCGGCTGCGGCAAATGCTGCAAGCGCCACTGGCGGTGTGATATCTGCAATGATACCAAAGTAAAAGACAAATAAATGAGCTGCCAACTCAGGTGCACCTAACAGGATTATCGCAGGTGCAGCGATTGTGGATGTGATTACGTAGTTGGCCGTTGTTGGTGATCCCATACCTAGTACAATCGATGCAATCATTGTAAATACCAGAGTCAGGATTAATTTACCTTCTGATGAATTTGTTAAATCAGCAGCAAGATCAACTAAACCATTCGCAAGTGTCAGTCCTAACCCCGTTTTCGTCACAACGCCGACAATCATCCCTGCAGCCGCAGTTGCTACCGCTACGGAAAGCGCAGTACGTGCACCGTCTACAAGTGCGTCGACTGCATCTTTAAAGCCAATCCTTGTCTCTTTTCGAATCGCGCTAATCACGATCGTAGCAACAATTGACCAAAGTGCTGCACGCATAACACTCATACCGCTGACTAATAAAATAATGACCGTAAGAATCGGCATTAATAAGTAGATTTTCTTTAAAACTTCTTTACGATTAGGCATTTCTTCGTCCGAAAGACCGCGAAGACCGATTCGCTTCGCTTCAAAATGAGTCATAATCCAAATTCCTGTAAAATACAAAAGAGCAGGAATGGTGGCAGCCTTTGCGATATCCCAGTAAGAGATGCCACCGATGAATTCAACCATTAAGAATGCTGCAGCTCCCATGATAGGAGGCATTAACTGACCACCCGTTGAAGCTGCTGCCTCTACTCCACCTGCAAACTCTTTACGATAACCAAGTTTTTTCATCATTGGAATGGTAAAGGAACCAGATGTTACAACGTTCGCTACAGAGCTACCGCTGATCGTTCCTTGAAGGGCACTCGAGAAGATTGCAACCTTAGCAGGACCACCAGTGCGTTTTCCGGCAATGGCCACAGCTAAATCATTAAAATATTGCCCAACGCCTGTTTTGACGAGGAAGGCCCCGAACAATAAGAATAGGAAGATGAAGGTTGCTGAAACATATAGTGGAGTTCCAAGAATCCCTTCACTTGTAAAGAACATCGTCTTAACGATATCATCCCAATCATATCCCCTGTGGGCAAGGAATCCAGGCATCAATCGACCATAATACATATAGAGTATGAAAGTAGAGGCGATGATCGTGATGGGTAAACCCACTGCACGACGGGTTGCCTCTAATACTAAGATCATCGCAGCAAAACCAACATAAAAATCAAGTGATGTCATAATGCCTACTCTGCTGACAATGTCATCTTGCATAATCGGCCAGTATGCACCAATTCCTACAGATATGACAGAGAGTACGACGTCATACCATGCCACTTTATCTTTTCGCAGATTCTTTTTCCTGGCAGGAAAAAGAAGAAAGACAAGTGACAAAGCAAATCCTAGATGAATGGATAATAATAATTGTCTAGGGATAAATTGAAAGATCGATGCGACTAATTGAAATAATGAAAATGCTAATAACCCATAGAAAATCACCCATTTAAACAGTCCATGATGAAGCTTTCTTGTTGATGATTCAGGATCATATTTTTCTAATAATTCTTGTTGTTGTTCGGATGTTAATGATTCGAATTCTTTATCTTTTTCCAACAACGGTCACTCCTTTCCACTGATCATATAGTGTTTGTTTCTTCAATTGCATTCTGACGACAGACCCTTTATCGAAATATTCAGCTAAAGGATAGGCTTCACCATCCAATACGAGACGTTGATTGGCTACCACCTGTCCAATGCGAATATCAATGTATGGAAACTCTTTATTCATATTTGAAATTAAGTATTTTCCTTCTTCTGTCCTCTCGAAGGTTTCATTTCCTTCTGCATTTGCAGGCATACCAATTGCAGTATCCTCATAAAGCAACTTTGTCTGTTGAATGTGGTTTGTAGATTGGCGATAAAACTCTTCTACTTCTGAGAGATGAATAGAATGTGTATAACGAACCGAAAATGTGTGATCTTCAGGAAGTCTGAAAAGGACAGGATCACCCTCATGACTCCTCGGTTCAATTACCAGATATGTTTGAAAGGGAATAAAGATGATGAGTAAAAGACCAAGAATAATGAGAATTGTTCCTATGAATGAAATTTTCTTCATAACAAAGTTCCCACCATTCCATTTATTTCTGTTGTACTTAACATTTATTTAGCCTATACCAAAACAAAAGAATAGACCGTATTACGCGGCCTATCCCTTCGTCCATCTGTTGGTGTGGATCTATTCCATTGAAACGCCTTTTTCATCAAAGTATTTCTTTGCACCAGGATGTAATTCAATTCCCATACCCTTTAAACCATCTTCAGCCTTGATTAACTCACCTTTGGCATGAGTGATTGCATCTGTGTTTTCAAAGATGGCTTTTGTAACATCATAGATTACATCTTCGGAAATATCAGCATTTGTCACTAGCATTGCACGAACCGCAACGGTTGTAACTGCCTCATCGACTTTACTGTACGTCCCTGAAGGAATTTCATCCTCAGAATAGTATGGATATTTCTCGATAAGTTCACTGATCGTACCGGATTCAACCGGTACGATTGTGATATCTTCCGTTGCAGCCAATCCTTCAACCGCTCCGGTTGGAGTACCTGAAGTAATGAACGCCGCATCGATTGTACCATCCTGGATACCAGTAGTTGAATCATCAAATGATAGATTGCGTGCTTCTAAATCTTCTAACGTAATTCCGTGAACCTCAAGGATTTGTTTCGCGTTCAGTAAAGTTCCAGAGCCCGCTTCACCTACAGAAACAACTTTCCCTTTCAGGTCTTCAACGGACTTGATACCGGAATCTTTTGTTGTAACGATTTGAATCGTTTCAGGATATAGAGTGGCAATTCCTCTTGCATTTTCTACTTTATTATCGCTGAACATTTCAGTTCCTTCAGATGCATAAGATGCGATATCGGTTTGTGTAAAAGCGATTTCAGTTTTACCATCTTTAATGGCCGCCATATTTTCAGCAGATGCCCCTGAAGTAGAAGCCGAGGATTTGATTCCTGTTTCATCTTCAATGATCTTAGCGAATGTTCCGCCTAACGGGTAATATGTACCCCCTGTTCCACCTGTAGCAATCCCAATGAAGTCAACCTCTTTGTTACCTTCACCCTCAGATGATCCTCCACCTGATCCGCCGCCACATGCAGCGAGAATGACAGATAGAACTAGAAGTAGTGCAGTGCTTAGATAAAAACTGCGTTTTTTCATATTCTAATTCCCCCCTATTAAATTTCTACTTTACCGAAATAATTGTAACACAGTCTGTAACAATCTTGTCAAATCAAATACATAAAATTTTAACAATTTTTATAAAAAAACCATTCATCATCCATTACATACTGATTGACATCCGATATACGGCTTGTTCTTGTCATGTCAATTATTTTACAGATGTATACATAATGTATAAAGCGATTTCATCCCCCCCACCCTTTTTCTTCCCCGACGCATGTTTGTCCACAGGAAAAAGACTGAAGAGGTACTCTTCCTCTCCAGTCAATCTGTTATATATCAGATAATGATCTAGCCAATCAATTCCTCATCCTCAAATTTCATCTTATCTTCTTCTGAAATATTTTCTTCGCGGTCCCTCAGGCTATGTGCAATCCTCGAAGAAGCATTTGCCGCAATACTTGCGACGATGTCATCTAAAAAGGTATGGACACCCTTTCCATTCTTCGTATCCAGGTCACGAATGATACCGATTTTATTTTTATCCAGATGACCAAAAGTGGTTACAGCGATGCTTCCATATCCTAATGCTGCACCTAAAGCAATGGTCTCATCTACTCCAAATAACCCTTCATCTGATTCTACAATCGATTGAAGTGGTTCGGAAAGCTTCTTCTCTTCAGCAAGTTGATCCAACTCTACCCCTACAAGAATCGCATGCTGAATCTCTCTCTTTAACAATACTTTCTTCACACTTTCAATACAATCTTCCATATTTAACTCAAGATTATATGGATACTGCATTTCATAGACGATTTCAGCAATATCTTCTATTGATACGCCTCTATCTTTCAGCCTCTGTAATGCAGCTTTCGTTACATCCCTTGAATGTACAGGTTTATTCATTGAAATACCCCTTTCTGGACTGCCCATTAACTTACATGAATTATATCATTCTTTTGAATTTTCGTATTGCAATCCGCTTTAGGGAATTATCGAGAAGAATATGATACAATCTTTCTGTAAACGTTCACACTGATTATAGGAGGCTATCGTCATGACAACCGCAAGAGGAACTGTAACCGAATTAAACCTCTTTAGTAAAGAACTGAATGAAGAGATTAAGATGCTCGTATACCTTCCAGCTACTTTTTCTCCCCTTTATAAATATTCTCTACTGATCACCCAGGATGGTAAGGACTATTTCCAGCTAGGAAGGATTCCTCGCCTGGCTGATGAACTTCTCGAAAATAGGGAAATAGAAAACATGATTATCGTGGGGGTTCCATATAAAGATGTTGAGGACCGGAGAAGAAAATACCATCCACATGGTGAAGAAAATGATGCTTACATTCGCTTTTTAGCACACGAATTGGTCCCGTATCTGGACGAGCATTACCCAACTTATCATATGGGAATGGGACGTGCCCTGGTTGGTGATTCATTAGGAGCGACAGTCTCATTGATGACTGCATTAAAATACCCAAATACATTTGGCAAGGTTCTCCTGCAGTCACCTTTCGTCAACGAGAAAGTGTTGGAGGCCGTAGAAAACTTCTTACAACCTCATTTGTTAAGCATTTACCATATCATCGGTAAACAGGAAACAGAGGTGAAAACGACGGACGGCAAAGTAAAAGACTTCTTAACGCCAAACCGCAAGCTTCACGAGACATTCGATCAAAAAGGATTCTCTTCCTTTTACGATGAGTTTGACGGAGATCATACGTGGAAACATTGGCAACCGGACTTGAGACGTGCTTTGAAAATGATGTTTAACTAAACCCCGATTAGGCAAGGGACCCCCCTTGCCTCTCTTTACATGAATGCAGGGAGCTGATCGAATCACTTTTGATAAAAGGAGATCCTATCCCATCGCCCTATATTAAATTTTTGAAAAATTTGCTATACTATACATAATACAAAGATAGTTAAATAGAGGAGGATTGAAGAAAATGAATTATGGTATAGTCATTTTCCCATCGAAAAAGCTGCAAGATATCGCAAACTCTTATAGGAAACGTTATGATCCTCATTATGCATTGGTTCCACCACATTTGACATTAAAGAATGTCTTTAGTGCAGATGATGATCAAATCAAAGATATCGCTAATAAATTAAATGTTATTTCTAAGAAATACGATCCCTTCAATTTAAAAGTGTACAAAGTAAGTTCTTTTCAGCCTGTGAACAATGTAATCTATTTCAAGGTGAACTCCACTCCTGAACTGCAAGGGTTACACGATGACATGCATAGTCAAAACTTCATGGGTGACGAGCCGGAATTCGCTTTCGTTCCTCACATAACTGTCGCCCAAAAGCTTTCAAATGATGAACACTCCGATATTTTCGGATCACTGCGTATGCTAGGAATCGATCATGAAGAAACCATTGACCGATTCCACTTGTTGTATCAATTAGAAAACGGCTCTTGGACAGTTTACGAAACCTTCCGTTTAGGAAAGGAAGAGTAAGAGTTGAAAGTCGAAGTTGCTAAAACAGAAGATCAGATCCAAGAGGTATTCAACATAAGAAAGACAGTGTTTGTGGAAGAACAAAAGGTTCCACTCCAAGAAGAAATCGATGAATTCGAAAACGATTCCACTCATTTTGTCCTTTACGACCAAACTCATGCTGTAGGTGCAGGCCGTTTCCGTATTCTTGATGGACTTGGGAAAGTTGAAAGAATATGCGTTTTAGAATCCGTCAGGGGTAAAGGAGCCGGGCGTGAAATCATGCTTGCCATTGAAAAATATGCAAAGCAAGAGCACTTATCCCAATTAAAATTAAATGCACAGACATACGCAATCCCTTTTTATGAAGGCTTAGGCTACAAAGTTACATCTGATGAATTTCTGGACGCAGGAATCCCTCATAGAACTATGAAAAAAGATATTTAAAAGGAACAAGTAATTAAGCAGGACTGCTTAATTACTTGTTCTTTTTTTTGCTTCCTGCAATCCATATTATGAAGTATATTACAATATCAACTCGTCGATAATGGGAAAGTGTATGGGAAGGGGGATCCTTATGGGAATCACATCGATTGCTATCGAGTTAATAGTAGGATATTTTGCCCTATTGATTCTTACAAAAATACTTGGTAAAACTCAAATCACTCAAATATCTGCCTTTGATTTCATTTCAGCTTTAATTCTTGGTGAACTTGTAGGGAACTCCCTTTATGATGGAAAGATCACTGTACTTCCAATTCTTGCTGCCATTTTTATTTGGGGGAGTTTGATCTTTTTTACAGAGTATTTCACCCAGAAATCCCGAAGATTTCGTCATATGATGGAAGGTACGCCTGCCTTAATCATTAATAAAGGAAAGATCAACTTCGATGAGCTGAAGAAAAATCACTTAGATCTGAACCAACTGCAGCATCTGCTTCGTGCAAAAGACATTTTCTCAGTAAGGGAATGTGAATTTGCGCTTTTGGAGTCTGACGGTACGCTGAGTGTGATTCGAAAACCGCTTTATGAAATCGTACAGCGTCAAGACCTTAATATACCGGCAAAAAATGCTTCTCTCCCACTTTCTTTAATAGTGGATGGAGAAATCGTTTACGATAATTTAAAGCTGGCCGACCAAAGGGAGGATTGGCTTTTAAGTGAAATAAAAAAACAAGGCTTCCTCTCCTCCAAGGACGTTATGTATGCTGAATGGGAAGAAGGAGAAAGCCTTTTAGTGCAAGGGTATTAATGGGGTTTAATGATGAGTTCATTGTTACTGATCGTGAACGATAGGAGTTTCTTTCGTTCGAGACTGGTAAGATAAGCTGTTACCGAAGTTCTGAACAATAGCCATTGCCCCACATTTGATACAGCTATTTTGTGTAAATTCAAATACTCTTTTATGATCTTTTCAAAAGCAAAGCCTTCTTTACTACTATTTACTAGAGTCAGAAGAGAGCTCATACGTTCTTCATGAAGATCGATATTCTCCTGAACTGTTTTCACAAAGTTTTCTTCAAAGTCCCCGTGACCCGGAATCGCTCCTTTGCATGGTATGCGAAGGAGCTTTTCTAATGAATCCAATGTTTGATCCGCATCAATGATAAACGGAATCACATGCTTTTCCAACGTATCCCTGCCAAAATAACTGTCCGCTGCATATAAAACATCATCAACAAGCAGACCTACCTGACCATACGAATGACCCGGTAAGTCGATTACTTCAAAAGTGAAAGGACCAATACTATTTTCACCATTCTTCAACTCATCATCAATGACCACTGATTGTCCTTCAAGAAACTTATTTCTCAAATCATTTATGGGATTAGCTCCATTAAAAAGATAAATCGGCTCCAGGATCGAATTCTCCATGATTGCTTTTTCAAGTTTTGGAGCAAACAATGGAGTACCTTGTTTTTTCTTCACGAAGTGAGCTCCTCCAAAATGATCTGCGTGAGCGTGGGTGATGACACAAAAATCCAAGGGCAGTCCTTCATTGGATAAAGTTTTGATCACTTTCTTCATGGAAGAATCATCCAAACCACTGTCAATAAGAAGACCTTTTCCTTCTTTCATGCAGTATCCAATGGTAACGCTCCCTGTAAAAGCATAGCAATGCTCGGAAAGTTTTTGTAATTTCAAGTGATTACCTCCAGATATGTATAGAACTGATATCAACAGTTAATTAAAAGATCCCATAAGGAATGCACCTTTTGGGATCTTTCAAAGTGCCTAAAAAAAAGCCCCTTAAACTTCCTTATACATATTCGTTAAAATGCTTTCCTTTTCCTGTTAACTGAGCTAATAATGTTGTGGGGATGGATGATTTAGAGAGTACTTCATATGAAGTTTTGCGTTGGTTTGATTGAAATACATGATAGGACGATTCTGCTTCTTCAGTGTTTGCTTGAGTTTTATTCTTCATGGGCTTTACAGGTTGCACGGGGAGAAAGGTAAACGGATGTTTTTCAACTTTTATTTCTCGTTCCTGATATTGTTTATACTGATGATGAGGAATTGGAGCAATGTAACCCATTTTCATTACCTCCTTGGTATTAGTTACCCATATAGGGTTGAACCTTAAACTTTAATTGGGCTGTATAGATTCTGTTGATATATGTACCATGTCTGGATGAATAATCTCATCACTTTTACACACTGGTCAAAGAATAAATAGGAGAATTAACATAAAGTACGTATTGAAACACACCTTTATGTCCATTCTCCTTTATTTTTTATACCTTTTATTTCTTCCCCTTGTTTAACATATTTGAGATGGTCCCAAAATCTAATTGCTTTCCATCATTCACAATCGATTGTACGATCTTATTTTCCATTTCCTTGTTTACTGGTTTATTGGCAATTTTAGATACTCGTTTAATGACGCTTCTAACGGTTGCTTCATCTTTGAAGTTTGCATTTTGTAATGAGTTCGCAAGCTCTAACACTTCGTTCATGTTTACGCCTGTCTTTTTCTCTAAATTCTTAAAAAAGTTATTATTCATTTCCATCACGCCTCCTTTTAACTATAAGCATCATATGTTAAAAACCCAGGAGCGTGATTAAGAATTTCCCGAATAAAACAAAAAGACAAAATCTCTCTAATGAGGATTCTGCCTTTTGTACCCCTTTCTAACAGAAACTTGCTCCGACGATAATCAAGAGAATGAAAAGCACAACGATCAATACAAATGTTGAGCCATAACCGCCGCCGCCATATCCACAGCCACCGTATCCATATCCATACATATAATTTCACCTCTCTTTTACCTTTAGTCTCTTATAACATATGTATAGAGAGGACGATACGTATGGGCTTTTGGATAATTTATTGTGTGTTTGTCCAATTGTAGAGGTCGAAGGTGAGGTTTCCTTCGCGGTCAAGTTGGGCAAGGAAAATGGATTCAACTTGCAATTGTCTTTTGGCCAGCTCTTTTTGTAACCAGGGCAGGGGAAATCCTACTTCTCGCAGAGCCTCTTGATCTATTTCCCCATCCGAAATGACTGCTTGTGGAGGAGTGGTCTTTTGTGAAGTATTAAATACATCTTCTCGAACAAGCGGCCTTTTCTCCCTTTTGAGCAAAACACTTAGATCTCCGTTTGTATCCAATGAAGCGAATTCCACATCTGCAGCTCTGAAAACGTCTTTCTTTCTCAATTGCTCCAGCAGTTCATCAACGGAATACTGTTCCTTCTTTAAAGCCTTCTCATCAATATTTCCATCCTTTATGAAAACAGTCGGTTTCCCCTCGGCAAATCGTCTAAATCGAACGCTTTTTAGAGAAAGAAAGGAGAAAATGAGTGGAAATGAAAACCATAATAAGATGCTCATCAGTCCTTCACTTAAAGGGAGGCTAAGATCCATGGAAAGTGTCCCTGCAATGCTCCCAACCGTGATTCCTGTAATGTATTCAAAAAAAGAAAGTTTAGATAACTGTTTCTTCCCAAGTAACTTGGTTATTGCAAATAAGGAAAGTAAGATAAAAATACTGCGTAACGCCACCTCTAAGTATTCAGGCATCATTCTTCACCTCTATCATCCTTTAGGTTTAAAAAGGAGTGCCCCAATGAAACCGAATATGATTGCCGACGAGATCCCTGAGCTTGTGACTTCAAACATCCCGGTAAGGACTCCCACTATCCCATGTTCCTGTGATTCCTGCATGGCACCATTGACAAGGGCGTTACCGAAACTTGTGATGGGGATGGTCGCTCCTGCACCGGCAAAATCAATGAGAGGCTCATACAAGCCAAATCCTGAAAAAACCGCCCCTGCCACAACCAGTAAGCTTAGTGTATGGGCTGGAGTTAATTTAGCCACATCAAACAGTAATTGACCAATCACACAAATGATCCCGCCTATTGTAAAAGCCCAAAAAAACATCGCTAACACTTCGTTTCCTCCTTTCCTTCACATATATTCAATGGAAACCGCATGAGCAATACAGGGTATTGTTTCTCCTTGCTGAAATGTCAATGGTGATAACAAGGCTCCCGTCGCCACAACTAAGATGCGTTTATATGTTCCTTTTTTCATTTCATTTAATAGGTGACCGTACAGGACTGTAGCAGAACAGCCTGGTCCGCTCGCTCCGGATTGTACCGGCTGATTTTCCCCATAAATCAGTAATCCACAATCTTTAAACTGATGATCCGAGAAGTTGTATCCTTTTTCTTTCAGCATTTCAACTGCTGTCCGCCTGCCGATCTTAGCCAGATCACCTGTGATGATCAAATCGTAGTATGACGGGTCTCTCCCCAAATCTTGAAAATGACCTGCAATCGTATCAGCAGCGGCTGGTGCCATGGCCCCTCCCATGTTAAAAGGATCTTTCAACCCCATATCCATCACCTTGCCGATGGTTGCAGATGTAACTCTCGGTGCAGGGGTTGTAACTGACTTTCCTTCTCCTATTACTGCAAAACCTGCACCTGTTACAGTCCACTGAGCTGTTGGAGGCTTTTGCCCCCCGTATTCAGTCGGGTACCGGAATTGTCTCTCAGTTGCGGCATTATGGCTGGATGCCCCTGTCACCACATTCTGAGCTCCATGATAGTTAACCAAGAACGCAGATAATGCCAAACCCTCCATCGATGTTGAGCATGCTCCGAATAATCCGAAGTATGGGATTCCATTGGTCCTGGCAGCAAAACTTGATGGGGTGATTTGATTAATAAGATCTCCCGCTAAGAAAAACTGTATATCGCTTTTTTGAAGAGACTGTTTTTCCAACGCAATCTGAACCGCATCTTCAATGAGAGTTCGATTGGCTTTTTCGTATGTGTCCTGTCCCATCCACAGATCATCGTAAAACTGATCAAAATCGGCTGTTAAGTTCCCCTTTTTTTCAAAAGGGCCGCCGACCACACCGGTTGACAGGATGGCAGGATGTGTAGGAAATACCCATGACCTTGAACCCTGAAGCATTAAATCACCCCCAGTTGAATTAAGATTGTCTTGATTAATGCAACGATGAAAGCTGAAAACACTCCGAATACAATTACGGAACCTGCCAGCTTAAAAATATTACCTCCAACTCCTAAAACAAACCCTTCCGTTTTATGCTCAATGGCTGCTGCAATGACAGAGTTACCAAATCCTGTTACAGGGACTGCACTACCTGCACCTGCAAACTGACCGATATGATCATACACGCCAAATCCCGTCAGAAGCATTGATATAAATACCATCGTGGCAACAGTTGGATTTCCTGCCGTCTGTTCAGTAAAATTAAAGAAATATATAAATATATACGTGATGGCCTGACCGACTAAGCAGAAGAATCCCCCCACAAAGAAAGCCTTTAGTACATTTTTAAGTAGTGGCCTCTTTGTTTCATATTGTTTTTCCAACTGTTCGTATTTTTTCTGTTCGGGTGTTTTTGGTGATTTCCCCACAAAACATTCCTCCTACGTCTTTTCCTTTTGAAGCTTCACAATATCCTGGAACTTCTTTTCTGCATCATTCTTTGAAATCGAACCCCTTTTTAGCTTTTCCTTTAAACGGATGGTTTCAAGAAATATCTTGTAATCACTGGACAATATAAAGTCTTCATCCGGATATTTATCTTCTAAATAACGATCCATCTTCTTTTCGATCTTCTTCATATGAAACCTTTGCAGGTGCTTCACTTTATATACCACGAGCGTTTCTTCTTTTCCTTGTATGACGGCTACATCATAAAGCTCTTTCATTTTGGAAATTTCCCGTTTTATGGCATGGCCATAACTGTCTGTTTCTGGGTTATCCACTAATTCAATGGGTGGTGGATCAGTTTTCTTCATTAGCGCAATCTTGCTGTCGTTTCCATCTTCCTTATTCGCGCACCCTATTAAGACGAGTAAAGTTAGTGGAACGATGATCCGTTTTTTGTTCATTTCATATCCCTCTTTTATTTGTACTCATGCTTTATTTTTTTCTTAAAATCAGATTTTATGAAAAAAAAAACTGCCCATTTTGAGCAGTCTATCTTTTCTTCACTTTTGATCCACAACCGCACCCTTTTTTCTTGATGGGAGAATTTGTTGGTTTCTTGGTATTTACAGAAGAATTCTTCATAATGATCGCCCTCCTTTACCATTCCCCTTACGACCATTATATGTGCGATAGAGCAAGCTTGTTTCCACTAATTACCTAATGAGCTACTCTCTTATCCAACTTTGTACAGCCGCTTCTAATATGGAAGCGACTCCAGCAACTGCCAATACTGTGATAAACGGGATAAAAAATTGTGGAAAAAAGAGATTTCCTGCATATAGAAATACAGCTACCCACATACCTGTACACCAATAACACGATAACAGCTCCCCTATAAACCCTTTAATTCCACCTTTTTTGGGTAATAGGTAGATTTCTTCCACCCCATCTTCTGACATTTCAGGTACTTCATCAAAAAAAGGAGACCTTAAGAATTCCGTTATTTTATCAAACACGATGAGGTGAGTCATTCTAAACACAGCAATTCCCAATATTATTACTTCAAGTATCTCCATATTCCCACTCCTTATATAAACTATATCCCGCCCAATTTAGACAAAAGGGGCATTTGTCCGTTACCCAATTTCCTCTTCTACAATATGTTATTAGTGTAGTGAAAATTATTTAAGGAGGAAAATTCTTATGGGTTGCGGTAATTACAGAAAAGATGACATTGCAGGTGCAAGAGACCGCGGTTGTGTATGCCTTGCTGTTCGCGCTATTAAAGATGTTCAAGATGCAGCAGATCAAGACTGTTTTGATTGTAAAAATGATTGTTTTCTTGAGCCATTAGGATCTTTGGTAAGTCCAGTTGGAAATGCACCAAATACTCGTGTTTTCAAACTTTATAATAAAAAAGGAGACCTATTTAAGGTTCACCCTAAACATTATTGCTGGAAAACACCTTACTTCCGTGTGAAGAATGTATTTGACGACTGCTGTGCTACACTTCAAGTATTGAAGAAAGTACATGTTACAGGCGAAGACGTAGAATCAGAAGACGAATTAATGGGGTTAAACAATAACTTCATTTACGAATTGACTGGAGATTGTATCACAGTTGATCTGGATTGCTTCTGCGCTATTCAATGTATCGATGATGTAAGAGTAGAAGGAGTTTGTGACTAATCAGCAGCGAGAGTAAAAAGCCAGACGGAAATTCCGGCTGGCTTCTTTTATTTCAATCCAATGATTTTGATCGCCTTTATAGAATTTCTTGTTAAAGTGATTTCTTCACCTTGAAACGTTTTTATATTAATGGATGCGCTATCTGCACTGGTTAATACACCACGATACACCCCTTCTTCTGTTTGAAACGCACATGGGAATGGGGCTCTCCCCATAATACTCTGCTGCATATATTCAATTTTCCCATCCATATCCAGGTCTTTAAATGGGGTAAGTGGTTTAAAGTAACCGTCATTTGAGTGTTCTGGCCTTGATTCACCTTGAATTGCTTCTTCCTTATTAGAAGTCTCTTTTAGAATGGGCCGAGCCTCTTTCGTTTCCCTATTTACGATCGTATGGTACTCAGGCTGTTTTAACCTCCCTAATGGAGCAGCTTCGATCAACTCAGCGCTTTTCCTTTTCATTTCGATTGGCTGGGTGTTTCTTTCTTCTTTTTTTGGTTGAACGATGCTTGACGACCCTCTATAGACTTCCTGCATGCTGCTTTTCACATCGTTCAATCTGGGTTGATGTATATATAAAAGTGGCTTTTTCTGTCTATTCAATCCTATCCCTCCTTACATTCTACATTTATATGTATGCAGGAACCGCCTATGAGTTTCTTATTAGCATAGATAAATACTATCTTTACATAACAAAAGAACCCCGGCTGCAGTATGATTTCTGCAACCAGGGTTCCCTATGTTGTATTTTAACCTAATACATGATAGCCGGAGTCTACATGCAGGTTCTCACCTGTGATCCCTCTTGAATAATCACTAAACAGGAATACAGCTGTATCACCGACTTCTTCTTGTGTTGTATTGCGGCGGAGCGGTGCACGCTCTTCGATTTCTTTCAGTATGCTGTTGAAGTCACCTACACCTTTAGCGGAAAGGGTACGGATCGGTCCTGCAGAAATCGCGTTCACACGAATGCCGTGCTTTCCAAGATCGCTGGCAAGGTATTTCACACTCGCTTCAAGAGATGCTTTTGCTACACCCATTACGTTGTAGTTTTGCATCACTCTCTCACCACCAAGGTATGTCATGGAAACAATGCTTCCACCTTCAGTCATGAGATCCTTCGCTACTTTAGCAACTGCTGTCAAGGAGTATGAGCTGATATTGTGAGCCAGAA
Organism: Rossellomorea sp. ABR4_004; assembly: GCF_056159585.1. Lineage (NCBI taxonomy): Bacteria > Bacillati > Bacillota > Bacilli > Caryophanales > Bacillaceae > Rossellomorea > Rossellomorea sp. ABR4_004. The sequence goes on from NZ_JBSWVM010000003.1 coordinate 579,567, forward strand.
GGAACCCGTCTCTTGTTGTGTTCATGTAATCACCAGCAAGCTCTTCTTTATTGGCAAACGCGATACAGTGGGCAAGTCCATGAATCACTCCGACTTCTTCCTTAATCGTTGCAAAGCATTTTTCGATGTCTTCATCACTTGTTACATCACAAGGCAGAACTAGTGAATCTTCTCCACCTTCCAAAGTCCCGGCAAGATCTCTAACCCCTTTTTCAAAACGCTCGCCTGCATATGTAAAGATTAAACGGGCACCTGATTGATGTAAGGAACGGGCAATCCCCCACGCAATACTGCGTTTATTTGCAACTCCCATAACGACATATGTTTTACCTTTTAATGAAAGAGTCATTGTAATCCTCCTATTTTATACATGTTATTAGTACCTGATACTAATTCTACAGTAATACACCACAAAAGAAAAGAAGAATTCCTACAGGATTCGCCTTTTAACTTCTTCGATTTGAACTAAATGCCTTTGTTCATGTTTACCTAGAAGCTCTAACACTTGCCATATGGGCATATCTCCAAATCGATGATGGTTCATGGATCTACTTTTCAAACCTACCTCTGTGTATGATTCCAGGAAGCGTGTAGTGAATGACCGGGATTCATCTAAGGCTAGAATTAAATCTTCCTTTTTTTGAAACTCAGAAATTGGTTCGATTGGTGCCTTCAGTTTTTTTGTTAGATTATCGAATACAGATAAATCAGCTCTATTATCACATGTTCCTGATTGATTCTCCGCTGACTCGAGTGCCAATGTTAAAAATCTTTTTTCAGCTCCAGCCAGGTGGAGAACAATTTGAGCTATGCTCCATTCCTCTGGCGAAGGCTTTTCATTCAGTTTCTCAACAGGTACCTGCCTAAAGCTTCCCTTCACCCTATCTCTGATTTCAATTACCTTTGTTTCCCACATTTTCATGCCTCCCTTTAGTATCTCTCTCTTATTAGATATTAGTGGTAAGAGTGTAAACTCCTTTAAAAAATAGGCTCTATTCGTTAAGTTTGTTGCTATTGTAGAAGAGAAAGTAATAGTTGATTTCCGCTACAGGATGCTCGCTTTCCGCGGGGCTGGCGGTGAGCCTCCTCGGCTGCGCCTCCGGGGTCTCACCTGTCCAGCTACGGGGCTTAGGGGCTCGAGGTCATAAGCCAAGTCTGCCAAAAAGGCAAAGAGCGCCTTTCCGGCAGACTCATCTTATGCTTGTCGCCCCTGGGCAAAGCCCCTCCGCTTTTCGTACTGTCCAGCTATTCCCGCAGGAGTCGATCATCCTTCCGCTCCAATCAACTTTCTGAGCATGTATCCTAAATGGAAAACAATTAATACAAGATTTTTAGCAAACAATCTCATTTAAGGTAAGTAGAGATTGATTTTCCTTTTCAGAAAAAAAGAATTATTTTTTTAGTTACTTTGTTTTCTTGCACACCTTGAAGCTCTGTCAAGAACATTCTGTTACAGATGGTGAGGGGAACTGAGCAGACTCCGGCGGATTTTGGGCGTGCCGAGACCCCGTTCGGCGAAGCTGAGGAGGCTCGGCCGAACGCTAGCTGCAAGCGGAGCAGTTCCCCTCACCATCCAGCATAAACTGGTTGACAGAGCCCTGGCAGTTTCTATGTTAGAAAACAACAATCGTTGCCAAAAGAGCCAAAAATAAAACTTCCCAAGAATCATTTCTTGGGAAGTTGATTACGTCTTAGCAATACTCACAGAATTCAAGCTCGCGTTTTAGTTCATCTACATATTCTTTTGAACCGGTGACGATCAAGCGGTCGTTCATGTGGAGTTCTGTATCTCCGTGAGGAACAATGGAATCTTTCCCCCTAAAGATCCGAACGAAGATAACATCTCCTGTAAACGGAAATTTCCGAAGGGTCATGCCTTCAAACTGACTGTTCAGCATGCGGATCTCATAAAGCGATGTCTCTTGATTCGTAAGGATATTCATGACAGACGGTGACTCAATGAGCGCACGAAGTAATGCTTTCGTGGACAGAAATACGGAATATACTTCAATGTCCTGTTCTCGCAGTGTCTCATGTAAGTCAGGGCTCTCAACCCTTACAATGACACGATTAACGCCATATTCTTTAGCGGTAACGGCAAGTGTTGCATTGATTTCTTCATCACCGGTTGAGATCACAATGATGTCCGAATCAAAGATGTTGTTCTCTTCGAGTGTTTCTAACTCGTAATTATCAATTTCATTGATGGTAAACAACGAATCAGCAATATTACGATCAGACTTATCTTGTTTTGTATGGTACAAGACTGGTTCATACAGTGATGAATGAAGTTCCCTTGAAACCGGCATCGTAAGTTGATTCGCTCCCAGGAATGTAATCTTGAGCTTCTTCTCCTTTGCGCTTTCCCTCGGGAATAGCTTTTTGAAGAAAATTGGCGTGATGATGCACGTGATCACGGCTACTAATATGAGCGTACCACTCATCTGCGCTGTGATGATTTCCATTCTCTCAGCGATTTTCGCAGCTGCAATGACAAGTGATAACGTTGATGTAAGTAAAAATGCTGAGGCAATCGTTGTTTTCGTATCATACCAATACTTTAATAAGTAAACCGGAATGATTTTCGAAACTAGGAAAGCAAGCAGAAGTAATGGAATCAACAGAAGCATCTTTTTGTCGCTAAGCAGTGATCCCAGATCCAATTCAACCCCTACCATCACGAAGAAGATCGGGATTAAAAATCCATAACCAAAGGAATCCAGCTTATGAACCATTTCCTGATTTGGTGCCAATAATGATACCAGTACACCTGCAAGGAATGCACCTAGAATATTTTCAGCCCCAACGGTTTCAGATACAGCTACAAGTAGAATGATCAATGTAAAGACAGCTCGTGTCCCGATTTGAACGGTACCTGTCGACAAGCTCTTGATGAAGGAATTGTTCTTCAATCTCTTTGCCAGGAAGTATAAGAGTACTCCAACACCGAACAGGATAAGGAGAAGCCACATGTTTCCATGACCTTCACCGTAAAGTGACACGAATACAGCCAGTAAAATCATCGTCACAAGGTCTGCAATAACCGCCACAAGCAGGATGATCTGCCCGATGGCGCTTTTCATGATATGAGCTTCCTTAAGTGTAGGAACCACAACACCAAGTGAAATGGTGGAAATAATAAGGGTCATTAAGAACGCATTATCAATGAGCCCGAATAAGACGAACAGATAAGACAGACCAAGTGAAACAAAGAAGATCCCGATAAATATAAAAGTCGCTACCTTCAGACGGTTCGGTTCTTCTTTTCCATTCGGTAACCGTTCTTTTTTCTTCTTTCCCCCTGAAAATGCCGTGAAATCAATTTCCAGGCCACTTAAGAACATAAGGAAAATAAAACCAAGTGTGGACAGTGTTTCCAACCACATATCCTGGTGAACGATATCAAATCCGCTCTTACCTATTATTAATCCCATAATGATTTCGGCGATGACTACAGGGATGAAATTCAATTTGAATTTGTGCAGCAATATGGGAGTTAAAAAAGCTACAAGAATGACAATAACCAATGATGTAACGGACGCATGCTGTTCCATCTATACCTCCCCCTCTCTCTTCTCTCTATATTAAGTAATTCATAAACAATGTCGCTAAACCAAAATAAATTAAAATACTGATAATATCATTTATCGTTGTAATAAATGGACCGGAAGCGACAGCTGGATCCACTTTTAGTTTGTGCATAAGTAACGGTACTAATGTACCAGCAAGCGTTGCAACAAATAATGACACCAGCACGGAGATCCCAACGAGAACCCCCAAGAAGAATTCACCTTTCCACACATAAACCACGATGCTGACGACTATCCCGCATGTAGTACCGGTTATAAGTCCGGTTCCCGCTTCACGGATGACAAGGGACATCTTGTTTTCCTTTTCCAGGTCACCGGTTGCAATCCCTCTTACGGCAACAGCAAGGGCCTGAGTTCCAGTATTTCCTGCCATTCCGGCGATCAACGGGATAAATACGGCAAGAATCGCAACTTTATCTAATGTGTCTTCAAATCTCCCGATAAGGCTTGCGGTGAACATTCCTAGAAACAGTAAGGCAATCAGCCATGGTAAACGCTTCTTCGCTGCATTAAATGGACTTCGGTTAATGGAATCCAAATCGGCGATACCAGCTAACTTTGAATAGTCATCAGATGCTTCTTCTTCCATAACGTCCATAATGTCATCCACGGTAATGATCCCCAGTAAATGGTGTTGGAAATCAACAACAGGCAAAGCAAGAAAGTCATAATCTTTCATCTGTCTTGCGACTGCCTCCTGATCTTCACTGACGCCTACAGACATGACACGATCACTCATGATTTCGCCTATCATCACATCATCATGACTGATGATAAGATCCCTTAAGGAGATAACCCCCACAAGCTTTTTATCATCATCCACAACATAAATGTAGTAAATCGTTTCAGCATTAGGGGCTTCATTTTTTAATATATACATGGCGGAACGGACGGTCTGATTCTTGGATATGGCCACAAACTCAGTAGTCATGATACTACCGGCTGTATACTCTTCATAATGCAAGAGTTCTTTTATTTCTTTAGCTGATTCATCATCCATGATCGTTAAATAACTAACGACCTGGTCCTTATCAAGCTCATTTAAGACATCCACCGCGTCATCGGCATACATATTCGACAGCATTTCAGCGGCATAAGTAGGATTCATCTCCGCTAATATATCCTGATAATCCTCTTCATCTATATCCAGGCTTTCAAAAAGCTCCGCCATCTCTTCCGGAGACAGATAATGATACAGGCGGCTTCGCAGGGCTTCATCTATTTTCGAAAAAAACTTTGCTTGGTCATAAGAGTGTAAATGGACGAACTCTGAGCGAAATAAATCCAGATCTTCTTCTTGAAGGGCTCTAATGAGAAGGTCTTCATCATACATTTCTTTTTCTTGATTATCTCTATCTTTTGATTGATTCTGGGTTACTTCAGACATCATATACACCCTCCTTCTTAACATGAATTGTATATAGTCGTAATAATACTAGCAAATCTTATGACGAATGTCTCTTATGAAATGATGACCGTCTCTAATATGGTTTGGGTTATGTACGGAAGGTAGATTAAAATATGAATAAACATCCGCTCGATATGAAAGACTGAATCATTAATATGGCATAAAATAACCGAAAAGAAAAGAAAAATGCCACAGGAAAGTAGGTATCCTATGAAAATAGATATAATCGGAGACATTCACGGCTGTTATGAAGAGTTCAAAGAATTAACAAAAAAGTTGGGCTACGATTGGGCATCCGGTATTCCCGTCCATCCACATGGAAGGTTGCTCGGCTTTGTAGGGGATTTAACTGACCGTGGTCACCACTCGCTTCAGACCATTTCAATGGTCTTTAATCTGTTTGAAAAGGGATGTCTTTACTATGTCCCTGGAAACCATTGCAATAAACTCTATCGCTACTTCCTGGGGAATAATGTGAAGATCCTGCACGGGCTTGAAACGACAGTAGCGGAACTGAGTGCCCTTCCAAGGATTGAAAGAGACAGATATCGGGATATGTTCATCTCTTTGTATGAACAGTCCCCTTTATATCATGTGTTGGATGGCGGAAAGCTAATCATTGCCCATGCGGGTATAAAAGAAGAGCTGATCGGAAAGCAGAGTAACCGGGTGAAAACTTTTGTTCTATACGGTGATATCACAGGTGAGAAAAATGAAGACGGTACGCCGGTCAGAAAAGATTGGGCTTCGGATTATAAAGGTGACGCGTGGATCGTGTATGGCCACACCCCGGTAAAAGAGGCCCGGATCCTTAATAAAACTGCGAATATTGATACAGGGGCTGTGTTTGGCGGGAAGTTGACAGCTTTGCGATACCCTGAAATCGAACTGGTGAGTGTGGAGTCAAGCATGCCATTTGTCGACGAGAAATTTCGAGAGTTTGAATAAGGTGAGGTAGTGCTTGTTCCAGCTCCACAAAAAAAGAGATTCTTTTCAGAACAACCGAAAAGAATCTCTTTTTTTATTGTCTTTCTAGCAAAATCCGCATATCCGGAGGCATCACAGCCTCCAATTGCACCCATTCTTTTTTAACTGGTTGAAAAAAAGACAGATTCTTACAATGGAGTGCCTGCCTTCCTATCAACGCCACACTGCCTCCATATAAATCATCCCCTGCCAGTGGGTGTCCGATAAATGACATGTGAACCCTGATTTGATGTGTTCTCCCAGTTTCCAATCTCAATTCAATATGTACGAAATCGTGGAACCGCTTTTTAACTCTATAGTGTGTCAGGGCATACCGTCCATCCTGCCGCACTTCTCTTTCAATGATACTATCAGGTTTCCGGCCGATAGGCTCTTCGATTGTACCAGTGTCCGAGTCCAGCCGGCCTTCTGCAAAAGCTTCATACGTCCTCTTAATTTCCCGCCCCTTTTGTTGTAAGCTGAATAAATGATGAACGTGGCGGTGTTTTGCTACTAGAACAAGTCCCGATGTATCCTTATCTAATCGAGTAACAATATGTACCGTTGAACAAATACCCACCTTCTCATAATAACCGGCTATGGCATTGGCTAGACTTCCAGTTGGTTCATTTTTTGTCGGAATGGATTTCATACCCCATGGCTTATCTACAACGAGAACATCCTCATCCTCATATAGGATTGACAATGGAATCTCTTCAGCAACTAATGACTCACTCCCTTTTTCTTCAGGGAACTTCAACTCAAGAATATCCCCTTCTACAAGGTGATATCGGACATTTTTTTCTTTTCCATTAACAGTTATTGTCCCTCCATCAAACTTCACAGCAGTCAGAGTACGCTTTGAAACCTGCTGATCGATTAGAAACTCTCTCATCCGTTTTCCGTCATAGGAAGAAGGGATAACCCATTTCAATGTATAGCCTTTCATCGTACACTTCCCAGCCTTAAGTCATTCATCCGCAACAAAGGAATCATGCACCCTCTTCCAGAACGGAAACGGACGAAAGCGGGCAAAACGGATTTTCTCATCAGCGACACGATATTGAATACTCTTCACATCTTTATGAAGAAGAGAAAGATGGTCGATAGTGACCAGGAAATCCGGTCCATTCACCGGCTTTAACATGCATGTATGATGTGCAGGTAAAATCAAAGGTGACCCGATGGTACGAAATACACGATTATTGATCGATGCCATCTCCGCAAATTGAATGGCTGGTAGGGAAGGATGAATGATTGCCCCTCCAAGTGCTTTATTGTAAGCCGTACTACCGGATGGAGTCGATAAGCAGAGTCCATCTCCTCTAAATCGTTCAAAATGCTGGCCTCTGATTTCCACGTCCATGACCAGGGTTCCTTCAACGCTTTTGACCGTCGATTCATTCAACGCTAAATAACGCGTTTCTTTCCCTCCATGCTGATAGCGGATGATCGTTTCTAATAACGGGTATTCGATAATTTGATAAGGTGTCTTTGCGATGGCAATAACGAGTTTCTCGATCTCTTCCGGCACCCAATCGGCATAAAAGCCGAGATGTCCTGTATGTACACCAACAAACGCTGTCTTATCCAAGCGGGATCTGTAGCGGTGAAATGCATAAAGCAGTGTCCCATCTCCTCCAACCGATATGACGATATCCGGTTGGTCATCATCATAGGTTAAATTAAAATCTTGGAGATAAGTCCTCATTTTGTGCATTAATGTGTTGGACTTCGAATCACCTTTTGATGTAATCGCGAACTTCATTCGTGTACCCCCTTCAAGTCACTGCTGATTTGGTTTAGAGCTTTTCCCCCGTTGATCCTTTTCCTTTTTATTTGTAAATATGACTTGGGCTTCCTGGATTTCTTCACGGATCAAGCTCATTTCTTCATCCAGTTTGAATGCTGCTTCAGCAGCGCTTTGAATGCGAAGACGAACTTGCTCGGGAATCTGCCCACTGTACTTATAATTCAAAGAATGCTCTATTGTAGCCCAAAAATTCATCGAAAGTGTCCGGATTTGGATTTCTACCAGAATGTTTTTCTCTCCGTGAATCGTTTGTACCGGATAATCAATGACTATATGATAGGAACGGTACCCGCTTTGTTTCTTATGGGTCACGTAATCTCTTTCTTCTATAATAGTAAAGTCATTCCGCCCACGAAGCTTCTCCACTACCACATGAATATCCTCCACGAATTGACACATCATCCTGAGCCCTGCGATATCTTGCATTTCTGTTTCAATATTAGATAACTTGATCCCTTTTTGATTTGCTTTATCAAGAATACTCGCGATTGGCTTCACTCTTCCAGTCACAAATTCAATGGGAGAATGTGTGTTATGAAGTTCATATTCTCCCCTCATCCCTTTAAGCTTAATCTTCAACTCGTCAACCGCTTGCTTGTAGGGAGCTAAAAATTGTTCCCAGTGATTCATTCTCCTCACCTCTTTACGTCACGTGACTACTTATCAAGAAATACGCTCTCTACCTTTTTAACCATTTCGTCACCATAGTTCCCATTTCCTTCTATATTGGACACAAGATAATCGAGCTCTTCAGTGAACTGATCCAACTCCAAAGAATAATCATGGCTTTTTGCAATGACTGCACTGTTTTCTTGGAGCGCTTTTTTCAATTCATCCCAGATCGACTCTTCCAGGTATAAGTAAATATACTCCTCTTCATTTTCTGCTAAGTATACGAATGCATAGCGATCGGAGTCTGCAATAATTTGACCAGCTGCCGTTGTCCCTTGCAGGAGCTCTGCTTGGTCGGTATGTAAGAATAATGTACCGTTTTCATATGTTGTGTGTTTAAATTGAACTATTTTCCTCATGCTTTTCTTCATCCTCCCATTAAACAATCAGTATCATTTTAACATAAGACAACCATTTCATCTAAATATTGAAGTTCTCTTTTATTACAGAGATAATAGAAGAAGTATGCAAGGAAAGGATGCTTGTTATGGCACAGGAAATTGAAATAGAATTCAAGAATTTAGTAACAGAAGGTGAATTTACGCGATTAACCTCACATTTTCATATAAAAGATGAGGATTTCTCATCTCAAGACAATCACTATTTTGATACTTCGGACTTTCAATTAAAGAGTAAACAATCAGCCTTAAGAATCCGAGAGAGGAACGGGACTTATACGCTGACCTTAAAAACCCCTTTAGAAGAGAATCTACTAGAAACGAACCAAAGGCTAACAAAGGAAGAGTCTGAATCGCTTTTACATCAAGGGGCATTCCCTGAAGGAGAAGTCAAAAATGTTCTGAATTCCCTTCAAATCTCCACTGGGTCCCTTCTTTATTTCGGAACGCTGACGACAAGCCGGGCTGAAATTGACTATAAAGACGGGCTACTGGTCTTCGATAAGAGTTCATATTTACAAAAGATAGACTATGAGCTGGAATATGAAGTGAAAGAGCGCAAATCAGGTGAAGCTATATTCCTGAACTTACTGGAGGAACTAAACATCCCACTTCGGGAAACAGATAATAAAATCAAACGCTTTTACCTGGAAAAGTTAAAAAAGGATTGACGTTTTCCGATATAGTATATGAATAAAGTCTTCCAGAAGAGGAGTTATACTCATGAATGTTCAGCAGTTGAGAACGATGATGGAGTTGCAAGCTCTAAACAGCTTGGGTTCAGTATCTTCTTTTCAGCAAAACACTGGTGTGTCAAGTGATCTATTTCAACAACTATTAAATCAGGCACTTCACACTAACCAGAACCATTTAAATATGAACCAAACATTAGGGGCCGTTAAAGAGGCATTGGAAACCAAAACATCATTTTCTCTTTCACCACCTCCTCCTGTACTTTCCGCTTTGAACAAACCGAATCGGAATGCTCCCGGGGAGATTGATGAAATCATCTCCAGAGCGGCCGATCACTATGGTATTCCTACAAAACTGATTCAAGCGGTCATTAAGCAGGAGTCCAACTTCAACCCTAATGCAATCAGCCATGCAGGGGCATCCGGTTTAATGCAGCTCATGCCGAGTACTGCAAGGGGACTTGGCGTAAACAACATCTTTGACCCGGAAGAAAACGTATTCGCCGGAACGAAATACTTAAAGCAGATGCTCGATAAGTACAATGGGGACATTAAACTGGCTCTCGCAGCCTATAACGCAGGTCCCGGAAATGTTGATAAATACAACGGCATACCACCGTTTAAAGAAACCACTGCTTATGTAAAAAAAGTGACCGACCGCTATTTTGCATGACTTCTTAAGCAGGCTGACCTCTTCTCCCTGGTCAGCCTTTTCTTATGTATTTTCCTTGCTAATAAGACTGACTGAAGAAACTATAGTCTGATAGACCCACCTCCTCTTAATCCTATCCACACCAACCACCACAAGGTTCCTGAAATCGGGATAGACATCAGAAAAAAGGCAACACTAATTTAGAATAATAAGTTGATGTAAGGCGATTTGTTTGAGATATAAATAAATGCTTGCTAGAATAAACATACAATCTAAGTAAAAAGGAGTCATTCTTATGGTCGAGAAACCACAAATGCCTTATAATCTTATCGGCGAAAAGAAACTCTCCATGCTCGTTGAAGCTTTTTATAATAAAGTAGCGAATCATCCCGAGTTGGCACCAATATTCCCTGATGATTTAACCGAGACAGCTCGCAAACAAAAACAATTTCTAACTCAATATTTAGGTGGTCCTGCGCTTTACACAGAGGAGCATGGTCACCCCATGCTGCGCGCAAGGCATTTGCCGTTTCCCATCACGGAAGAAAGGGCAAAGGCTTGGTTAAGCTGTATGCATGAGGCTATGGATGAAGTCAATCTAGAGGGTCCAGTAAGAGATGACTTTTTTCACAGACTTGTATTAACCGCCCACCATATGGTGAATACAGAATCTCCAAAGGGTAATGGCATTGACTAGAACAAATAGCTGGCATCACCTTAAAGGGTGTGGACATGATAAGAAACCTCTGGAAATATATATGTTTGTTGACCCTCTTTGCCCTGAATGCTGGGCTCTTGAACCAATCTTAAAGAAATTGCACATTGAATACGGACAATACTTTCGTATTCGTTACATTTTGAGCGGCCAGCTTGCGTCTTTAAACATAGCGACTAAACGTAAGCAGGAAGACTTAGCCCAGCAATGGGATAAAACAGCCAGCCGTTCGGGAATGTCATGCGACGGAAGCTTATGGATAGATAATCCAATTGATTCACCTTATCTTGCTTCTTTCGCCATTAAAGCTGCCGAGCTTCAAGGAAAACATTCAGGTATCCGGTTTCTAAGGTTTTTACAGGAAAGATTATTCTTACAGAAACAGGACATTTCTGATATCGAGGTACTTATGGAATGTGCTCAAGCAGCCAAGCTTGATCTGAGCGAATTTATGAACGATATCAATTCATCATCTGCGTCCAAAGCATTTCAGTGTGATGTAAAGATCACATCTGAAATGGAAGTAGACGAAATTCCTACATTGGTCTTTTTTAACGAAAATATTGAAGATGAAGGCTTAAAGATCACGGGATTGTATTCCTACGAGGTGTATGTTCATATTATTGAAGAAATGCTTGGAGAGAAACCTGATAAACAACCATTGCCTCCACTGGAAGTATTCATGAAATATTATCGTGTAGTGGCATCGAAGGAAATAGCCGTTGTCTATGATTTATCCATTGAAGAAGTAGAAAAGCAAATGAAGAAATGGACACTTCAGCAAAAAGTAAAGAGGCTTCCTGCAAAGCACGGAACTTTTTGGAAATATATAAGCGATTAATTATTCCGATATATTAAAATAAGCCTATAAACAAGAAAAGCCGATGTTGTTTCCAACATCGGTTTTTCAATACGAACAAAGGGGATGGGAGAAATTTTTCACGGTCAAACAAAGGGGTATATGTTTGCTTGTGATCAACTTCACACTGATAATATATCACGCATCCACTTGTATTGGCAAGTTGTTTGTATGGTATTTCACAATATTGTCAAAAACCATTCATGTTCCCCTCCCCTCCTTCATATACATGTGATAAGACAACTTATCACCGGAGGGAAATGATATGGCATTAAAAATAAAATACGGAATCCTCCTGCTGTTAATCCTGATCAGCTTCTTCATAAACATTCTCGGACTCATGCGCCTTGTTCCAATCTATATTACATCCCCGATCCTCTTTCTCTCACTCCTGCTCTTCTTCCACTCCCTCGGAAACCGCAACCGCTTCAAAGGATTCAAATCGATGAAATGAGGGACGGACCTTCTTTCGAAAACTTCCCCCAAAAAAACCCCTTAGAATTTTTTCCACTCTAAGGGGAGTTTATTTTTACTCCAGTACGTACCTGATCTCTCATTACTGTAATTTTTCAAGCAGTTCTTCCATTTCATTCAACTTTTCTTCAAAGACTTTGCATGCATCTTCCACCGGCTTGGAGGTTGTCACATCCACTCCTGCTTTTTTCAATACTTCAATCGGATAATCAGAGCTCCCCGCTTTCAGGAAATCGATGTAGCGTTCTACGGCCGGTTCTCCTTCTTCAAGGATTTGCTGACTGAGAGCGGTCGCAGCCGAGAAGCCGGTTGCATATTGATAAACATAGTAATTGTAGTAGAAGTGAGGAATTCGAGCCCATTCCAATCCAATCTCTTCATCAATCGAGATGTCTTCTCCAAAATACTTCTTATTCAATTCATAATACTCTTTCGTTAAAAATTCAGAAGTAAGGGCTTCTCCCTCTTGAGCTTTTTTATGAATGAGATGTTCAAATTCTGCAAACATGGTTTGACGGAAAACGGTTCCTCTGAATCCTTCCAGGTAATGATTTAATAGGTACAGACGCTTTTTCTCGTCATCAATAGTGTTTAACAGATAGTCATTCAAGAGAGCTTCATTACATGTAGAAGCCACCTCGGCAACAAAGATGGAGTAATGTCCGTACGTGTACGGCTGTGCACTGCGCGTATAATAACTGTGAACACTATGTCCGAATTCATGAGCCAGTGTGAATAGATTGTTCACATTATCCTGCCAGTTCATGAGGATATAAGGGTTGGTGCCGTATGCTCCCGAAGAGTATGCACCACTTCTTTTTCCTTTGTTCTCGACAACATCCACCCAACGGTTATCAAAGCCTTCTTTCAGGACATTGGCATATTCTTCGCCTAAAGGCTTTAAGCCATCCAGGATCATGTTCTGTGCTTCATCATAGCTGATGTCCATCTTGACTTCCTTCACTAACGGTGTATATAAGTCATACATATGAACTTCATCCAAGCCTAATACTTTCTTACGAAGCTTTACATAACGCTGCAGCAAATGAAGGTTCTTATTGACCGTATCAACCAGGTTATCATACACCTGTTCAGGAATATTGTTATTTGATAATGCCGCATGTCTTGCCGAATCGTAATGTCTTACGTTTGCGACGAAGTTATCTTTCTTCACCGCTCCACTTAATGTAGATGCAAACGTATTTTCGAATTTGCCGTATGTTTCATACACTTTTTTAAACGCTTCTTCCCGTACCCGTCGATCACTGCTCTCCAGGAAACGAATGAAACGGCCATGTGTGATGTCCACTTCTTCCCCGTTTTCATCTTTAATGCTCGGAAACTCCAAGTCTGCATTGTTCAGCATACCAAACGTGTTACTAGCTGCACTGAACACTTCGGAAGCTTGAGCAAGTAATGCTTCTTCCTCTGCTGAAAGAACATGTGGACGCTGGAGATTTATTTCTTCTAAAGCGTGCTTGTATTTCTTCAGCTCTTCCTTTTCGTCAAGGAATCCTTGAAGCTTACTTTCCTCAATCGAAAGCACTTCAGGTACTAAGTAGGCAAATTTACTCCCTAACTGTGTATAAAGACTTTTGGCACGATCATCGAGTCCTTGATAGTATGAATTGGTTGTGTCCTGGTCATAGCGCATATGAGAATATGTATAAACCCTACCCATACGTTCCATCATTTCATCCTGAAAGGCAAATGCTTTATAAAGCTGATCTGCACTTTCTCCTAAAGTTCCTTTAAACTCGTCTGCTTTACCTGTTAACTCTTTAATTTCTTTGTACTCTTTTTCCCACGCTTCATCACTTTCAAAAATATCTTCCAATCTCCACGTTAACTTCTCCTCTACCTCTTTCCTGCCAGGCAGACTTTTCGTAGCTGTATCTTTAGACATATACATCCTCCATTCTGAAATCTACAGAAAATTCCTTATAGTTACATTCTCTCTTATCTAAGATTTTCCTGCAACAAAACAATCTTTGTTAGACCTTTTTTAATATATGCTTCCATTTAGAAAAAAAATCATGCTGATGCTTTTCGAAGCCCGAGAAATTGTCTGGACAATTCCACGACTCAGAGAGCTGATATTGCCCACCATGATTCCTTCTGACTACCTGCATATCCTTCAAAAGAGACAAATAACTCTTTACTATTTCCATTAGCAGCTGGTCCCTACATACAAAAGGAAGCGTACGGAATTCTAAATATCCTCTATCCATCCTCCTTTTTATCACCTTCACTACTTTTTCCTCTGAAAAAAATGTATCCTTCTTCATACAATCCTTCCACATATAGTATTGCCACTCGATCGCATGATTCTTAAAATGGATTCCATGAGGGAATACCGGCATCCCAACAAATAAAGGTAAATATAAAAATGTATCCCCTTCTCTATATACTTCCCGTAAAAACAAATCGCTTTTCGGTTTATTGTAATGAAGTTTGTTATATATCCACTTCATACGGAATTGATTCCAGTTTTTTAATAAATATGGGTGATTGACTGTAAAATGAGGGATGGACAAAGGAAGTGTGAAGCGCTCGATAGGGATCCTGACAGGAGCTGCACTAATAAAAGTTGAGACTGAAACAGGTATGAGATGAGTAAATAATGTAAAGCTTCTATCTTCGGGTGAAAAATGTAGAAGAAAATAATGTAATTGGGGTGAATACCGGAAAAATGCTTGCTGAAATGACGGTAATTGCAGTAATCCATTTTGCCTTACTGTAACAGGTTGGGTAAGCATCCAGAATGGAGTGATGTTTTGACTTTGATATCCTCCTGTTCTGGAAAGGATGTCGGGGATCGGAATAGAAGAGCATTGAATCTCAATGGCAATTTTTTTCGTTTTCGATTTTACATAAACATCAGCGATTTGCTGAAGCTCTTTTACATAATATTCAACCTTCACCTCGGTAAAATGCTCTCTTAACCTTTCATATAGCAGTTGCTTACTAAGCAAATGTCGAGGTGACTCATGCTGCTTTCCTATCTCACAAAGGAACTGTGAATGATGAGCAAAATGTGGGACGTTTTGGCTTCCGATGCGAAGGTTCAATTCGGATGAACAATGAGGACAGAGGAATATATTACGCTTACTTCGCAGATTCTTTAATTCCTCTCTTGAGTAATGAATGGTTGAAAACACTTTTTCTCCTAATATAGCTGTTAACATAGAACACCTCCTCCAATCATTATTCGCCAAAAAACGTGAAAATCCTTCAAAAAAAACCCCCAAGCAAACAATCACTTGAAGGCTTCTTCTTATAATAGAGGTGACATTAAGCGTGACGTGGATTCCAATAATCGGTAGCCAAGATGTCTCTTTTGAAACTCTTCCAGCTGCAGTTCTTCTGCATCCTCTAAGTCATGTAAATATTCCTTCACAAGAGAGTCGGTACTTTCTGTTTTATATAAAAATGCATTGACTTCAAAGTTTAAATGAAAACTTCTCATATCCATATTAGATGTCCCGATCGACGCCATTTCTTCATCGACTATGACGATCTTACTATGCATAAAGCCCTTTTGATATTCAAAGATTCGGGCTCCTGCTTCGAGAAGATCTGGGAAATAAGATCGTGAAGCGTGAAATACAATTCGTTTATCAGGCTTATGGGGAACCAATAGCCTTACATCCACACCACTCAATGCAGCAATTTTAAGTGCTGAAAAAATATCTTCATCCGGTATGAAATATGGAGATGCAACCCATACGCTTTTTCTTGCAGAAGTGATCATCGAGAAGAAAATATTCTTCAAAACGCTCAACTCATTATCAGGTCCTCCTGCAATCATTTGAACTCCCCCATCGTTTGCATTCTCCAATGGATCAGGGCTTAAATACCCTGGAGTCAAGAAATCGTCATTCGTCATATAATACCAATCTTGAAGAAAGATGAGCTGCAACGTCCGAACTGCTTCCCCCCTTACAAATAGGTGGGTATCCCTCCAGAAACCAAAATGTGGATTTTTCCCTAAGTATTCATCGCCAATATTAAGTCCCCCAACAAATCCTATACTTCCATCAATGACGATGATCTTGCGATGATTTCTGAAGTTAAACTTATTATTGAGAACAGGGATTTTGACTGGACCAAACGGAACCACTTCAATCCCTGCACCTTTTAATTCAGCAATATAATCCTTAGATAATTGCCATGCCCCAACCGCGTCATAAAGAAAGCGAATTTTCACACCATTATTGGCTCGTTCAATAAGGATATCTTTAATCTGATTTCCAATATCATCATGACGGACAATATAATATTCCATATGAATATGATGCTTGGCAGTTTTTAACCATCTCAGGATTTCCCCGAATGTCTCGTTCCCATTGGTTAAAAGCTTCGTTTCACTGGAAAAAGAAATGGCACTGTTTCCTATTCGCTGAGCAAGCTGAAAGTGTTTTTCCTGAAACAAACCGAACATTTCAGCGTTCATTTCCTTAGGGCCAGGCTCAAATTTATTGTAGGTTTCCTTGTCCAATATGTATTTCTTCTTATACATTTTCTCTTTCCGGAAGTTTCGACCAAACAATAAATAGAAGATAAAGCCAAGGAATGGAAAAGCACCTAACACAACTAACCATGTTAGAGTTTGAGTAGGATGACGATTCTCAAAGAAGATAAGAAATCCTATCACAATTACAGAGAAAGTAAAAACAAGACTAATATACTTAACCATACCTGAAAGATACTGATCAAAATAAAAAAAATAACTTAACACGAGAACAGCAATAAATAAGAGGACTCTCACTGTATTTTTCATACCTTTAACACCTTCCACTGGCTTAATGAGCTAAATAAAAAAATACCGATTTCTAAATGAAACCGGTATGATCCTTAAGAAAAGTGTTCACTTAATGTCCCAAACACATGTTCATTAATGACGACTTTTCCATACTCTTCTAGGCGATGAACAGTCATTCGTGACTCATCCGCATATTCAAGTAGTATACTTAACATATTGTCGATATCTTCTTCCGAGAAGTGCTCTTCTGAAAATTTAACGTAAATAAAATATCTATTTTCCAATGCAAGCAGCTTTGTTTCCAAATGATCTAAAGGCATTTCTTTCATCCGATGGGATAAAGATATCGCATCTTCAAAATCATTGAACTTCAAAGTGAAATCCAGTGCCACTTCTGCTTCTCCATCTTGATCCTGCTTGATTTGGAAATGCTGATCCAGAAGCTCCTCTATCCGTTCATCTACAGGGAGTTCCTTGAGCTTATCCTCTGGGATAGGCAACTCAAATCGCTGACCATCCTTTGACACCTGAGCTCTTGTCACCAGTACTTCAAGCCCTTTATCTAACGCTTGAACTTGAATCCATAGCGGTCCTTCAATTCCAAAATCTTCTTCTTGATGAACTTCATCCATCATTTCCCAGAAGAGTTCTTCACTTCTTTCACGATTATACCAGATCTCCTCGCGGTCAAAGCCGCGATCCTCTATATCTCCGTAAGATATATAGAACTTGACCGTATTTTCATTAATGCGTTCGATTTCCATTTAACACCTCTCCCTTCTTGCATGATGTTGGTGAAGGGACTACACCCTCTGAGCAATTCTGCTCGATTGCTGGTGAAGATAGAAGATACATTTAGGTTAGTTTGTACCTTGTACTTCTATTTTATGATATAAACACTGAAAATGGAATAAAAATAACACCCATTTTTTTCTTCACAAATCCCACTATTTAACGTGTTTTTGACATTTTAGCGAATATTTGCAGAAAATTCAAGTGTTAATACTTATACTAATATAAAAGGGGTTGACCCGAAAGGATACGCAACGTTCCTTAAAGGGTCAGCCCCTTTTTCCTTATATATTCTCAATCATTGATAATATGATGAGAATGTAAGAAAACTTTAGTTTACCATTCTTTGAGCTTCGAGAAGTTGGAACGTACGAACCTTTCTAGGCAGGAATCGTCTGATTTCATCTTCATTGTATCCTACCTGAAGACGTTTCTCATCCAAGATGATTGGACGCCTTAAAAGACCAGGATTTTTCTGAATAAGCTCGAACAATTCTTGAAGTGGTAAAGTTTCTAAATCTACATTAAGCTTTTGGAATGTCTTAGAACGGGTTGAAATGATTTCATCCGTTCCATCCTCAGTCATACGCAGGATTTCCTTTATTTCATCAATGCTTAATGGCTCAGAAAATACGTTACGCTCTGTATATGGAATCTCATGCTCTTCTAACCAAGCTTTTGCCTTACGACAAGATGTACAACTAGGTGAAGTGAATAATGTAACCACGAATCATTCACACTCCCTTAAGGATTTTTTTATAATATAGAGTATTTCATTTTAAACATCGTCCGTTAATTAAAATAAGTTTAAATAAGAAATCTCTATTATGTATTATACATGAATTACTGTCCCTTGAACATAGTTTTAACCAATTTGTCAAATTTCCTATACATAGGTTTAACATACGCTATATGTTCTCTTTCTACTGTTCTCTTTCTACTATGGGTTTACCCGGTTCAAAAAGTGCCTAAACATGATATAGAACATTTTCATTTTTTCATTTAGAAAACCTTATTGCGAATGGACAATAAGGTTGTTTTGGTTTAGAGATTTTTCAGTACATCGCCATCACGGTCTTTATCTTTCTTCAAGACTTCTTCAACCGGCTGGTAAGAGGTACCATAAAACTTCTTATCATTATAAGTGTGGATTAATTCATATGTTTTCTTCATTGAGTTGAAGATCAGATCTTCTGATTCGTTATTTGGAGCCCAATAAAGGATTTCCATTTCATTGATTTCATTTGTAGCGAGAGACCGACGTGCATATCCGATACTGACAGCATGTTCGAATCCTTCACGCTTGTAGAACTTTAAACGCTTTTCAGTGTCAGTGTCATCATAATCAACTGGCTCCACTTCTAGTATAATCGCTTTGTTCTTTTCTTTTAACTTCTCGAGCAGTTTATGACCTAATCCTTGTCCGCGAGCATCCTTTGAGACAAAAAGATAATCGATAAAGATAAAATCATCAAGTTCGGCATACATAAGTACGTGGTACTGCCCTTCATCTTTATGATAGATGTCGCTTCTTTCTTTGAGTAATGACTCAAGGTGTTCTTTTGATTTCATTTCCTCTACCGGGAAATACTGATTTAACTTTTCATACCAATGCATGGATCTACTCCTTTAAAAGAATTTTGGGTGACATTGACTAACGGGATACAATTATTTTTCTCAGAAAAAAAATGTTTATGTTAGATGTTAGTCTCATCCGTGGGATAAAAATACGGAATCACAGGCTTGATATACCTGTAAAGAGGGTAATGTGGTTGAAAGCGGTTAATCTTACCAATACTTTAATGATAACAATGTTTGAGTATTTTTTCAAATCGAAAAGCGCCATTAAGAAAAGACCGGCCTGGAACTTCCCAGGCCGGTCTTCTCGATCAAGGTGTATAATCTACACCTTCTGTATACGTGTTACCCGCATCCCATAAAAGGAATTCTTTAATGCCTTGATCATTCAAAGCTTTAATTTGGGCTTCAACTTCTGCTTTTCCGTAGGCTTTATAGTTTCCACTACCTAACCAGGAAGCAGTGAAATCCTGTAACCATGGTCTTGAAATAGGCGGATTTTCTAATTCTGCTAACTTAGAATTTTCAAGCTTGGCATATTCAGAAACCAATTCATAAGGTTGTAAATCGGGCTTTGCAATTCCAAAGTACGGAGTCCAGTGACTTGGATAAATCATGGATGAAATCACATCGACGTTTTCGGATATCTTTGAGAAGTTCTGTCCAATCCCAGGTGCCTCTGGAAGCGTTGCTGTATACCCGAAAATGTCCACAGAAACCTTGACTCCATATGGCTCAAGTTTTCCATGCGCGTACTCTACAAAGTCTGTAACGGCCTGCACACGCTTTTGTACATTATTTGAGTCTTGCTCCGCATATTCACCACCGTTATATTGTAGTTCATCATCTCGTTTTTCAAAGCCTTCAGGGAATCGGACATAATCAAACTGGATTTCCTGGAATCCCATTTTGGCGGCTTCGATTGCAATTCCCACATTATAATCCCACACTTCTTTCAGGAATGGGTTCACAAAGGATTCGCCTCTGCCATTTTTCCATACCTGATTTCCATCTTTAAAGGAAAGCTCGGGTTTCTCATTCGCCAAAATCGTATCTTTAAATACCACAACTCTTGCGATCGGATAAATCTGTTTTTCTTCAAGTGTCTTTAAGATCGCTTTAGGATCTTTAATATAAGGTTGACCTACTTTAGCGTATGGAGAAGATTCATCGGGTTCGTATGTAACATATCCGTGATCATCTTTAATATCAATAACCATGGCATTCAGATCCGTATCGTCCATTAATTTCGTTAAGCTGTCAAATCTCGCTCCACCAGCAGAGTGACCTGTAACATAAACCCCTCTGACTGCATCAGGATATTCAAATGTAAATCCGGAATCATAGGCAAATCTTGGGGCGGGACTGGATATTTCTTTCTTGCTTAAAGAAAGACTTCTCTTCTCGTGGGCACCCTTCCCTTCTCCTTCAGCACTCGCTTGGAACGGCAATACGCACATTGTGACTAAACATAAGGATGTCGCTACCTTACTCCATTTCAAAATAAACCTCTCCTCTATTAAATAAGCTATCTAGTAAAATATGTAACACCTCATACTATTCTAACAAGGAAATAACTTGAAAGAAAAGGGGTATTACTCCTAATCTGTCGAAATTTCCAAGGAAATTAAATATCTTTATTATATAGTATGATTTTCTTGTAAAAAAAGAATATAACAAGCTATTATGAAGAACCCTTCAATAAAAAAAGCTCCCCTCATTAAAGGGAGCTTTTGTAAGATGTTTAGCTTTTGTACTGAGCTTTATACTGTGCAAACTCTTTCTCTGAGCAATACACGAAATGGCCAGGAGCCACTTCACGCATTTCAAGATTATCATCCTCTGTATAATTGTGAACAGAAGGATTATATTCCTTTCTTCTGCGTGTGCGCTCATACTCTGGATCCGGTAACGGAATCGCTGATAATAGAGATTGCGTATAAGGATGTAACGGATTCTTGTAAAGGGCATCACTTGGCGCCAACTCGACTAACTTACCAAAGTACATAACCCCGATTCGATCACTGATGTATTTTACCATGGAAAGATCATGGGCGATAAATAAGTACGTTAACCCTTTCTCTTTCTGAAGCTCTTGCATAAGATTCACTACCTGTGCCTGAATCGAAACGTCAAGAGCCGAAATCGGCTCATCGGCAATAATGAAGTCTGGATCTACTGCCAAGGCACGGGCAATCCCGATACGCTGTCTTTGACCACCAGAGAATTCATGTGGATAACGACCGGCATGTTCTTTATTCAAACCAACTGTTTCAAGCAGGTCATGAACTCTCTTTATGCGTTCTTCTTTGGAAGAAGCAAGTCCATGAATATCGATGCCTTCAGCAATGATATCCGCAACCTTCATACGAGGATTCAAGCTTGCGTATGGATCCTGGAAGATCATTTGCATCTTACGGTTGAATTTCTTTAATTGCGAACGTGACTTTTTACCATGAACGTCTTCACCATTAAAGAGAACCTGGCCGTCTGTAGCATCATACAAACGAATGATGGTTCGGCCAGTCGTTGATTTACCGCAGCCTGATTCTCCAACCAGACCAAGGGTTTCCCCTTTATAAATATCAAAGCTGATATCATCGACAGCTTTCACCATATTCGGTTTCCCCGGATTAAAGTACTGTTTTAAATTTTTAATTTCCAATAATTTTTCTGCCATTATGAACGAACCCCCTCGACAAGTACCGGCTCTTTATAATTAGAAGGCATTTGTCTATGTCTTAATTTCACGATTTCAGGCGGCTCTACTTTTGGAGCACTAGGGTGCAATAACCAGGACTTCACATAATGAGTATCTGAAACCTGATAATATGGTGGCTCTTGTTCAAAATCCACTTTCAATGCATACTCACTGCGAAGAGCGAAAGCATCCCCTTTAGGTGGATTCAATAAATCCGGCGGAGTCCCAGGAATCGCAACCAGCTCCTGCTCACCTTCTGTTTCTGTTGTCGGCATGGAACCGATCAATCCCCACGTATATGGGTGGCGCGGATCGTAGAAGATTTCATCCACTGTCCCTGTTTCAACAATTTGTCCTCCATACATAACGGCTACACGATCAGCTACGTTCGCAACAACTCCAAGATCGTGAGTGATGAAAATGATGGAAGTTTCAATCTTTGTTTGTAAATCTTTCATCAATTCAAGAATCTGAGCCTGGATCGTAACATCCAATGCTGTCGTCGGCTCATCCGCAATCAGAATTTTCGGATTACAAGCAAGTGCGATTGCGATTACTACACGCTGACGCTGACCACCCGAGAATTGGTGAGGATATTGCTTAAAGCGTGTTTCAGGGCTAGGCAGACCAACAAGTTTAAGTAACTCAATGGCACGTTTTTTCGCGTCATTTTTACTCATATTCTGGTGCTTCACCAGTGGTTCCATGATTTGTTTACCAATTGTCATTGTAGGGTTTAGAGACGTCATCGGATCTTGGAAAATCATAGAGATATCTTTCCCACGGATTTTCTGCATGTCCTTTTCCGGCAATTTCGCTAAATCTTTACCTTCAAATAACATTTCTCCACCCTTGATGAAGCCTGGCGGGTTCGGGATCAATCTCATGATCGCTTTCGTCGTTACTGATTTACCGGAACCGGATTCACCTACGATGGCAAGTGTTTCACCTTTATCTAAATGGAAATCTACACCTCGGACAGCCTGAACTTCTCCTCCATGCGTATTGAAGGAGACGTGTAGATCTTTCACTTCTAAAATTTTTGACATATTCATAATCTCCCTTCCATTACTTACGCATTTTCGGATCTAGTGCATCGCGCAGACCATCGGCCATTAAGTTAAAGCTTAAAATGACTAATGAGATGACAGCTGATGGTACCAGCATCATATGAGGAAATGACTGGATTGATCTGTATCCTTCATTAACCAATGATCCCAGAGATGCTCTTGGTGGAGCAATCCCCAATCCGATAAAGCTTAAGAATGCTTCTGTGTAAATCGCAGCAGGAACTGTGAACATTGTAGTGATGATAACAGGTCCCATTACGTTTGGAAGCAAGTGTTTAAAGATCAAACGGTTGCTTGTTGCTCCTAGAGTACGTGAAGCAAGTACAAATTCCTGGTTCTTTAATTGAAGTACCTGTCCACGGACGATACGGGCCATGCCGGTCCAACCGGTTATAACCATGGCCATGGTTATGGAGAATATACCCGGCTCAAAGATCAGGATAAAGAGAATTACCACAATTAAGTTTGGAATCCCGACAAGAATTTCAATGATACGTTGCATAATATCGTCGACTTTCCCACCGTAATAAGCAGAAATCCCACCATAAGAGATACCGATTATAAAATCGATAATGGCTGCTAATATACCAATGTAAAGAGATACACGAGTACCATTCCAAGTACGGGTCCAAAGGTCACGACCTAAGTCATCAGTACCAAACCAATAGTTTTCTTTAATTTGTCTTGATTCATATACATCAAAGCCATCTGCATCTTTTCCGTCAAATGGTAACCAACTAATCCCTGAAAGCGCTTCAATTTTAGGTGGCAGCTTTGCATGCCGGATATTTTGATCACTAAATTTATATTCATTCATCATTGGACCAAAAAGAGCAAAGAAAATAATGATTGCAGTGATGATAATCCCCGCAATTGCCCCCTTGTTCTTACGTAAACGAATCCAAGAATCCTGCCAGAAATTAAGGCTTGGACGCGAAATTTTTTCTGACTCATCTCCCCTAGCCTTTTGAGGTTGGAAGAGTTCTGGACTAAGTTGATCTAAATTCTTTTTGTTTGCTTCCATTATTTCTTCCCTCCAGCTAAGCGAATACGTGGGTCGATAATTCCATAAAGAATATCCACCAAGAAGATTACACCAATGAATAAAGCACTAAAGAAGAGGGTAATCCCCATAATAACCGTATAATCATTTGTGTTAATAGACAACACGAATTGTTCCCCTAAACCAGGGACAGCAAAAATACGTTCAACAACAAGAGATCCTGTCATTACACCAACAGTCATTGGTCCAAGAATCGTTACAATCGGGATTAAAGCATTTCTAACAGCATGCTTTACAACTGTAGATGTTTGGGAAATCCCTTTTGCCTTTGCAAGTAAAATATAGTCCGAGTTTAATATTTCCAGCATTTCCGTACGCATGAAACGTGCAATGGTTGCTACTACGAATACTGTCAGTGCTAAAGTTGGAAGAATCGTATGTTTGTATTCTCCCCATAATGCAACCGGCAGCCATTCAAGTTTAACCCCAACATAATACTGCAGGAGTCCTGCGAATACGAAGGAAGGAATCGAAATCCCCAGTACAGCAAGGAATGTTGAACCGTAATCCAGCCAAGTGTTGTGTTTGATTGCTGCAATAATTCCAATAAGTAGCCCTAAGAATGTACCTAATACCATAGCTTGGAATCCAAGAAGTGCGGAAGGACCAATACGATCTCCAAGAATTTGTGTTACTGGACGATTGTCATATTGGAAGGACAACCCTAAATCACCTTTTGCCAACCCAACCATATAATTCACATATTGTTCTGGCAGCGGGTCATTCAGACCATATTTATCCAGGATGATTTGTTGTTGTTCCGGAGTCAGCCTTTCTGTGTTTTGTAGTGGAGATCCAGGTAGGAGCTTCATCAGAAAGAAAGTGGCGGTTGCAATGATAAGCAAAGTGATGATCATATAGACGATACGTTGAATTGTATATCTGACCATTCTTTAGCCCCCCTTTTTTATCTTTTTATTTTACACATTTTAATTATATCGATTTTCGACAAATATTCAATATATTTTTACTTTTTTGATAATTTTCGACACTCACTGGAAAAGGAGAGCGTATGCTTACGCATACACTCTCCTCTGAAGGTTTGTTCATTGAGTCATTGATTACTCAATGTAAGCCCATTTATATGATGCATCAGCACCAAATGAGTGACGTAACAGACCTTTAACATATGGACGCTCTAGGAAAGCAGTTCCACGTTGGTACATTGGGCTGATCGCTTGATCTTCGAAAAGAATCTTTTCTGCGTCAACCATTGCTTGCCAGCGAGCTTCCGGATCATCAAGAAGTTCACCTTTAGCTTGTTCAATTAACTTGTCATACTCTGGGTTAGAGTAAGCCATTTGGTTGTGTGCACCATCAGTTACGAACATGTCAACAAATGTCATCGGATCTGGATAGTCAGGACCCCATCCGGCGAATGAAACATCATAATCACCTTTAGATTCTAACTCAAGCTTTTGCTTGAATGGTTGTGCTTTGATTGAAACAGTTAAACCTTCTAAGTTTTGCTCTAATTGTTCTTTTAAGAATTCACCGATCTTCTTAGAGCTGTCAGAGTCATAGTTTAGTAGTTCTAATTCAATAGAATCTTTACCTAACTCTTCTTTCGCTTTAGCCCAATGTTCTGCAGCTTTTTCAGGGTCGAAACCACCAAAATCACCTACAGCTTCACGATACTCAGCACCGTCTGGACCAGAAACGAAATCTTTTGGTACTAAGAAGTACGCAGGAATTGAACCATTGTTAAGAAGAACGTCAACCATACCTTGCTTGTCATAAGCTGCATCAAATGCTTTACGAGCATTTACATTAGCCATAACTTCATTCTTTTGGTTTAAACGAAGGAAGAATACCGCAGTATCAGCCTTTGTTTTGAAGTTTTCATCTGATTTGTATTTATCAACAAATTCAGCTGAAAGACCAGCGATATCCGCTTTTTCTGTTTCGTATAAGTTAACTCCAGTAGCAGTATCTTTAACAATGTTAAAGTTTACTTCTTTTAACTTAACAGTTTCTGCATCCCAGTAACCGTCGTTCTTAGTTAATTTGAAGCTTTGCTCATGCTTCCACTCAGAAAGTGTGAATGGACCATTGTAAACTGCAGTGTCAGCTTCAAGACCGAATTTATCGCCTTTTTCTTCAACAAACTTTTGATTTTGAGGATAGAAAGTTGCGAAAGAAAGTAAAGCTTTGAAGTAAGGTACAGCTGTTTCAAGCTGAACTTCTAATGTTTTTTCATCAACCGCTTTAACACCTAATTCTTCAACTGGAACTTCACCAGCATTTACTTTTGCAGCGTTTTTGATATCGTACATGATATACGCATACTCTGCACCAGTGTCAGGGTTTAAAGCTTTTTGCCAAGCGTAAACGAAGTCATTTGCAGTAACTGCATCTCCGTTTGACCATTTTGCATCACGGATTTTGAACGTGTATGTTTTACCATCTTCACTGATTTGTGGTTCTTCAGCAGCCATACCAAGTACAGCCTCATCATTTTCCCCTAAACGGTAAAGACCTTCAAATACGTTGTTCATGACTTTGAATGAAACAGAGTCAGTTGCTAGAGTAGAGTCCATTGATGGGATCTCAGAACTCTCAAGTAAGTTAAGTACCTGTTCTTTCTTTTCAGCAGACTCGCCGCCTTCGCCAGATGCTCCTTCATTGCCCTCAGTTTTCTTGTCGCCGCCACAAGCAGCTAAGAAAGTACTTAGAGCCAGAAGAAGAACTAGCAAGAATGAAAACTTTTTCTTCATCTTGAAATTGACCTCCTCGTAAATCTCATATTTATTTATCTTCTAATTTTCAGAAGATTTGTTACTTATTATACATGATAGAGAAATTATTGCAATATGAATTTAACAGTTTTTTTGCAAAATTATCAGATTAATAGGTATATAGATGCCAAAACGTTGGTATCAAAGGGTTTATGTTTAACGTTTTAGAGAGATTGTCCCATTACAATTGTTACAAATGTAAATTCTCCAAGTTTTAAAGACATTGTATTATTGGTGCCCGGAATCCATTGAGAGGGTTATTTCTGTTATAAATATTAATATACAAGACTAAATATAAAAAATAGAATACATACTTTATTCAATTCATCATTTAATACTATTGCTGACGTTCAAGTGTGTACACTTTACACGGATTTATGTACTCCCTGCTCATACAACTCATGAGTGATTGAATATATATGAATGATTGAATTCCCTTAAGTGCTTCATGTATACTTTTGATAAAAACATTTTAAGGAGTACTATGAAACGATTAAATTTTTTCTACTTACTTACACTGCTGTTTTTCATCATCGCCATCGTCACTGCTATATTTCAGGGAAAAAACCTGCTTCTCTCTATTATAGATAGCTTGTTTATTATCGGAATAACGTATGTTGCCGCAGGCTCCCTCTTGTATATATTTGAAAAAGGATTCTTTAACGGCATCGTGTATGCTCTTAAGAGATTCCGGAACAGCACGAAACAAGGAAAGTACATTTCCCAATTTGACGAGCTAGACGAGACTAAGGAAGCCCATGAAGAATACGGAATGAAGAGATCTTTTTCCATTACCAGGGCCGTTCTAGTAGTCGGCTCCATCACCCTGCTTTTTTCTATTGCTTTGTCCTATCTGTTGTACACTTGAATTACACTTTTATTTTTCATATAATAAGATTAGAAATTAGAGAATAGTAAGCGTTGAGGAAGAGTAGTACTTTTCTATTTGATTTATAGAGAGCTTGTGGCTGGTGAAAACAAGTAATCATTGGAAAGGGAATGGACTTCTGAGCTTTATTTGTGAATTGGAGTAGCATATAACGAATTTACCTCACGTTAAAGGGGTTCCATGCTCGTCATGGACTAAGCTGACTCATATGAGTACTTAGGGTGGCACCGCGGAAATCATCCCATTCGTCCCTATCTTCAATAGGACGGGTGGGTTTTTATTTTGTGTAAAACAGGAGGAAATAAGATGCAAACAATCTTTAGCGGCATTCAACCGAGCGGTACGATTACGCTTGGTAATTACATCGGGGCCATGAAGCAGTTCACTGAGCTCCAGGAAGAATACAATTGTTATTTCTGTGTAGTGGATCAACATGCAATCACGGTAGCGCAGGATAAAATGGCGCTCCGCAAAAACATTCGCAGTCTTGCTGCGCTCTATATTGCATGTGGTATCGACCCTGAGAAATCAACATTGTTCATTCAATCGGAGGTTCCGGCTCATGCACAGGCAGGATGGATCTTGCAATGTGTGACGTATATTGGTGAACTTGAAAGAATGACACAATTCAAAGATAAATCACATGGGAAAGAAGCCGTTTCTGCAGGTTTGTTGACATACCCACCATTAATGGCAGCCGATATTCTTCTATATGGAACAGATTTAGTCCCAGTGGGAGAAGATCAGAAACAGCATTTGGAATTAACGAGAAATCTTGCAGAGCGCTTTAATAATAAATACAACAACATCTTTACAGTTCCTGAAGTCCGGATTCCTAAAGTCGGTGCCCGTGTTATGTCCCTTCAGGATCCTATGAAGAAAATGAGTAAGTCTGATGTTAACCAGAAATCATTTATTACACTCCTTGACGATCCGAAGCAGATTGAAAAGAAAATCAAAAGTGCTGTAACGGATTCAGAAGGAGTCGTTAAATA
This sequence comes from Rossellomorea sp. ABR4_004, assembly GCF_056159585.1. Classification (NCBI taxonomy): domain Bacteria; kingdom Bacillati; phylum Bacillota; class Bacilli; order Caryophanales; family Bacillaceae; genus Rossellomorea; species Rossellomorea sp. ABR4_004. Next base: position 608,397 of record NZ_JBSWVM010000003.1, read on the forward strand.
CGATAAAGAAAACAAACCAGGAGTATCAAATCTCCTTTCCATCTATTCGATTCTTGAAGGCAGTTCAATAGAAGAACTTGAACAAAGGTATGAAGGTAAGGGCTATGGAGACTTTAAAGGCGACTTAGCTCAAGTGGTCGTCAATGCCATTAAGCCCGTGCAGGACCGCTACTATGAATTGGTCGATTCTGAAGAACTGGATGATATCCTTGATCGCGGGGCAGAAAAAGCTAATTTTGCAGCAAACAAAATGCTGAAGAAGATGGAAAAGGCCATGGGACTTGGGCGTAAAGAAAGAAAGAGAAAATAACAATGTTGCTTAGAGCTTCCAGTATGAGGCTCTGGGCTTTTTTGGGGGACCGATTACCACGGTCTCCTTCTTTCACTCTATTCAAAGAACAAAGAACCCCAAGCCCATCACAGACTTGAGGTTTTCATCCATCACAGACTTGAGGTTTTCATCCATCACATCAATTTACCTTAGGACGATTCTCCACTTCCCACAGTTTTTCAAAAAAGGGTTGTCCCTTGATTAAGTTTTCGCATAGGGTCAGGTGCTTGTCCGACCAGCCAAACTGCGTTTCTTCGTATAACATTTGCCAAATTTCCTCAAAGTCCAATTCCTGGATGGTCCGGTATCGCTGTGGAGCCCATTCCGTGTACCAGTAGCGGATTTCAGCCGTGTTGTTTGAGCTGTGAAGCTGATCCAGCGCCATAAATAATAATTGCTTCAACTGTCTTTCTTTTCTTGTCAGTCCACACATCATATAAGGACTTGGTGAGAGAATGTGATAGGAATCCTCTCTCTTCACCTCAGGCTGGATGGCATACTGCATTGTTTCATGACTTTCAACCATTTCATAGACGAGCTGTTCCTGTCTTGGTATCAGCCTGCTTTTTCTGATTGGAACGGTATACCCAATCGTATCAACTGCGAGTATTCCTGTCCCATCTGTGACAATGAAGCAATAATCCAGTTGAATTCGTTCATGGTTTTTTCGCAAGTAAGCTTTTTGATAGACATTATTAAGCAGTTGTTGAGGTAACTCTGATAGATCATTCTCGATGTAATGAAATAGAACAGTGTCCACTTTAATGAGAGGAACTTGATCCAATAACTCAATAACGTCCTCTTTTCTCCATTCGTGAAAATGACAGACATTGTAGCCATTTTCTTCGCCTTCGAACCAATTTACCCATACATCATGAAGATATAACATGATTGACCCCTCGCTTTGCTACAATCTTATTTGTCAATCAGTATAGGCAAATCGGTGTAAATTTATTCCTATTCAACAAGGGTTTTATAGATAGTGATTATTTTTCCTTCGGGGGATATAGATCGAGAGCGTGATGATGAGAATCCCTAGGAGAAATAAGTAGCATTCGACTCGGGTGGATACGAAAAGAATATAGTCTGAAAAAGTCATTCCCGTGGTGAGAAGGTTTAAATAAATAATTAAACTCACTCCTCCTGAAACAGCCAGTCCAAACCCGATAAATAATACAAACATTCGAAACACCATACCTTCCGCCTCTATCCTCGCATTTAGAGATTTAGCTCGTCCATTCTTACTATAGTTTATGAGGGTAGATGGAAGATATGACGAAATTAGGCTCCTATTTTCATCCCTGCCTGGTATTTTAGAAGACACCTCATGATCTGCCATTCTTCTATGGTAAGAAGGTTGATGATGCTTTTCCTATTAGGGCAATAGTAGATGAAACATTCTTTTTCAAATAATTTTCAACCAGGTAATAACCAGCAGCATAACCAAGCATGTTTGGATACGATTTCTTACCAAGAAGTAAGTGATCGTGAAGGGGACTGCTTCTTGTTACATCCAAATTGGGCTCAATCCATTTCTCGTAATAACGTGACATTTCTTTTTCTTCAAATGCTTTTGTCCAGGAAGCTGAGTATTTTTCTCCACAGTATTCTTTAACGGCATGTTCTGCCAATCCTTCAAAAATGATTGAATCCAATAAGGTATATTGCGTGTCTTTCTTGTTTAGTAATTCCATTCTGACACAGTGATGGTATTCATGAACGAAGAGAGCTTCATACTCTTTCGTATCATCCTGTTCTGTTATAAAAAAGAAAATCTCGTCTTTAAAGCATACACCTGACTTTTTCATTGACGATTGGAACATGCCTCTCTTTTCCTGCACAGGGAATAAGTATATCGGAACATTGGGACCATTCCATTTTCGTTTATACTTTTTTTCATAAAGGGAAAACCGTTCCCATAAGTTATGTTCTTTCATCTTTTCGAAAATATCTTCGGCATGATGTGATGATTTGTACATTCCATGCCTCATAAGGTATTGATAAAATGATTTTTGATCGTCTTTGCCGTTAATTGTATTCTTTAAAAGCTCTAAAGGCTTATGAATGGAGTCTTCAAGCCATCCATCAGTAGGAGCAACGGTCACCTTCATCCCTCTTTCCTGGCTTTTTATCATGTATATGTAAAGGAAAGAGGGTTCACAACAAAAAAACGAGCCTGCTAACGCGTGTTAGCAGGCTCGTTCTTATATTAGTTGGTGTATTTTTTAAAGAGGATCGTAGCGTTGTGGCCACCGAAACCTAATGAGTTACTCATCGCTACATTTACTTCCTGTTTTCTAGCTTCGTTCGCTACATAATCAAGATCACAATCCGGATCTGGTGTTTCTATATTGATTGTTGGAGGCAGCACGCTGTCTTTCATCGCCAATACTGTGAAAATCGCTTCAACCCCTCCTGCTGCTCCCAGAAGATGACCTGTCATGGATTTCGTTGAGCTCATGGCTAATTTATAGGCATGCTCACCAAATACTTCTTTCACTGCCATCGTTTCGTATTTGTCATTGTAAGGAGTGCTTGTTCCATGAGCATTGATGTAATCCATTTGCTCAGGAAGGACTCCACCGTCTTCCAAAGCCATTTTCATTGCTCTGGCTCCACCTTCCCCAGCCGGAGCAGGAGCGGTGATATGATATGCATCTCCCGTACAACCATATCCTACGATCTCAGCATAGATCGGTGCTCCGCGTTTCAGTGCATGCTCTAGTTCTTCCAGAACCACGACACCGGCTCCTTCTCCCATGACAAATCCGTCACGGTTTGCATCGAATGGTCTTGAAGCTTTTTCAGGATCTGTATTCGTTGAAAGAGCGGTGTTTGCACAGAAGCCTGCTACCGACATCTTTGTAATCGGTGCTTCTGCCCCACCTGAAACCATGACATCCGCGTCTCCCCGCTGAATGACTTTAAATGCATCTCCAATCGAATTCGTCCCAGTCGCACATGCAGTGACTGTACAAGAGTTAAAGCCCTTAGCTCCCAGCATGATGGAAACTTGTCCGGCAGCCATATCAGGTATGATCATTGGAACGAAGAATGGACTTACTCTGCGATATCCACGCTTTTGAAAGGTTTCATACTGCTGTTCGAATGTTTCCATTCCACCGATTCCCGAACCGATCCACACGCCGACACGGTGAGCAATTTCGTCTGTAATGTCAAGCTTGGAATCTTTGACAGCCATTAGCGATGCTGCAATTGCATAATGAGTGAAGCGATCCATTTTTCTCGCTTCTTTTTTCTCGACACCGAAATCCTCGATATTGAAATCTTTCAATTCAGCTGCCACTTTGGCTGGATAATCGTCTGCATTCAAACGCGATAACGGACCTACACCCGTTTTTCCTGCTAAAATATTTGCCCACGTTGATTCAACATCATTACCTAACGGGGTAACACTTCCCAATCCTGTTACAACTACACGTTTCTTGTTCATTTATTCCATCTCCTTTGTCTGCAAGTTATAGAAGAGAGTTCTATTTATTTGCCCCAGCGCATGATAATGGCGCCCCAGGTTAAACCGCCACCGAATCCTACCATGACGACTACATCGTTTTCTTTCACTCTTCCTGCTTCTAAATCTTCCACTAAAGAAACAGGGATAGAAGCTGCTGAAGTATTACCGTATTTATTTACAGTTTTAGACATCTTTTCAATCGGCAATTCCAATCGTTGTCTTGCCGCTTCCATAATACGGATATTAGCTTGGTGCGGAATTAAGAAATCAACATCTTCTTTCTTTAATCCTGCTTTTTCAATAACATTCACACTCGATTCACCCATTTGACGAACAGCAAATTTAAAAACTTCGCGTCCATTCATGATGATATTTTCTTCCTGGTACAAATGCTTCGCACCGGACCCGTCTGCACCTAATTCAAAGGCAAGTATTCCTTTGTCGTCCGGAACCGGCCCAAGTACGGCAGCACCTGCTGCGTCTCCGAACAGGACTGCTGTATTACGGTCATCCCAATCTGTGACTTTGGATAACTTTTCAACTCCTACAACGAGGACATGCTTATACGCACCATTGTCGATAAACTGCTTTGCCGTTATCATACCATACATAAATCCGGCACATGCAGCACTTACATCCATCGCCGCCGCTCTTTTTGCTCCTAATCTTTCTTGAAGTAAGCAAGCCACAGATGGGAATGGTCTATCAGGGGTAACCGTAGCCACAAGGATCAGATCAATTTCCTCTGCTGTAATATCTGCATCCGCAATGGCCGATTTTGCTGCTTCATACGCCATGTCTGATGTGTCTGTTTCATTATCTGCTATTCTTCGTTCTTCAATGCCCGTTCTCGTACGAATCCATTCGTCAGATGTATCCACCATTTTCTCAAGATCCGCATTGGTTACGATTTTCTCAGGAAGGTAACGCCCAATTCCAATAATTCCTGTATTCATACTGGCATTCCCTACTTTCTTATTTTATATTTTTCTTTTATACTTAAGTTTATTATCAATTGTTATGACTTGGTACTAATTTTATCGAAGATTTCTACTTTCTGCAATTATTTTTTCTTTTCCCCTTCTTCTACGCGTTTGACTATACTCGTACAACCCTCCTTTTCATAGGTTACATAGTAAGTGGAGGGGGTGAGAATATGTCTGAAGAAAAGAAGCTGCATCCATTTGATAGGATGATGTACGGAGGAAGGACCCTTAAAAAAGAAGAGGCTCCTTCTCAGGAGAAGCGTGAAGGCAGCAATGAAGAAGGATCATTACTCGATGGCATTCATTCCATGATGAATTCCATTGAAGACTTAAAACCACTCTATAAGAAAATCAGCCCATTATTAAAGCAATGGAATATAAAATAAAAGGCTCTTTTCGTAAAGTTTGTTGCT
>NZ_JBSWVM010000004.1:0-110000 GCF_056159585.1 Rossellomorea sp. ABR4_004
CTGTCCGAATTATGGGGTATAGTTCACCACTCAGCAAAAGGGGCTTTTTCTGATGATCAAAAAGAAGTCATCACAACGATCCTTGGTCGTAAAGAATTCTCCAAATTGAAATCATATATTCAATCAACCGATGAAAAGGCATTTATCACCATACACAGCATGAACGAAATTTGGGGACAGAATTTTAAATCATTTGCTTAAAAGGCTGATCTGATCAGGTGTCCTTTTAGAAATTCGGAGACACCTGATTTTGGATCAGCCTCTTTTTCGTATATGATAGACATTATGAAATAATAGACCTGAATGGATGATGAACGTGAAAAAGAGACAAACCGCAGAGTTTAGAGTGTATGGGCAACTGAAGGATGCCTTACTTGCCAGAAAGATCGCTCCCGGTACCCAGCTTGTGGAACAAATCATCTCTCTGAAGATGGATGTGAGCAGAACCCCCATCCGGCATGCGTTGAAACGACTGGAAGCCGAAGGACTGGTTCAGATCATTCCGAATCGAGGCGCATTTGTCGTCCATCCTACAAAAGAAGAGATTATATCCTTCTTTGAATTAAGGAAAGAACTAGAATTCCTTACGGTTAAATATGGCCTCCCAAAGGTAAAAAAAGCACATATGTCAAAGCTTTATGCGTTTCTTGAAGATGAACAGGAAACCTACAAACAAAAGGATCTGTTAAAATATGTCGAGCTCAATAAACAGTTTCATTTATTCCTTGCAGAAGTGAGCGGGAATAAATTCCTGATACGCTATATGGATGAAATGCTTACCCAATCTAACGTCTATCTGTTTTTATTTGATGTGTTTTACCATGTGGAACCGGGTGAGAACGTGCGTTTCCGAGAACATGAAGAAATGGTGAAGGCGATTGAAAACAAAGATCAGCAAACACTGTTGGAACTGATCGATCTTCATATGAAGCATAGTTTTGATGATTTGAGACTGGATGATAATGGGTATTCCTCACTTGAGTCTGTTTTAGAAGATTAATGTACGAAAAAAAGCCGGTGCCCACCTTGTCTTTGCGTGGGAATCGGCTTTTACATTTAGAATAATTTCGTTGTCCAGTTTTCACAGTTCCAAACTTCTGTCGCCACATCCTGATAGAATTCAGGTTCGTGACTGATTAAGAGAACGGTGCCTTTGTATTCTTTAAGGGCCCTTTTCAATTCTTCTTTTGCCTCAACGTCCAAGTGGTTGGTCGGTTCGTCGAATACCAGGACGTTCGATTCTTTGTTCATCAATTTACACAGGCGGACCTTCGCTTTTTCTCCACCACTCAGCACTTCTACCTTGCTTTCGATATGCTTTGTCGTCAGGCCACATTTCGCCAGGGCAGCTCGCACTTCCGCTTGATTGAAGGATGGGAACTCATTCCACACCTCTTCAATACAGGTGTTATTATTTTTTGTTTTGATTTCCTGTTCAAAATAACCGATATGAAGATAGTCTCCCAGCTCCACTGAGCCTGAAATGGGTTTGATTTCTCCCAATATACTTCTTAGTAGAGTCGTCTTCCCGATACCGTTGGCTCCAGATAGAGCAATCTTCTGACCGCGCTCCATCTTAAGATTCAGCGGCTTCGACAATGGTTCATCATATCCAATTACAAGGTCTTTCGTTTCAAAAATGACCCTGCCAGCGGTTCGCGCTTGTTTGAAATGAAACTCTGGCTTCGGCTTTTCGGCAGCCAGTTCAATCATATCCATCTTATCCAGCTTCTTCTGACGGGACATCGCCATGTTACGAGTAGATACACGTGCTTTATTGCGGGCTACGAAATCCTTCAGCTCTGAAATTTCCTGTTGTTGTCTCTTGAAAGCTGACTCAAGCTGCTGCTTCTTCATTTCATGGACGCGTTTGAATTCATGGTAATCTCCAGCATAACGATTCAGCTCTTGATTTTCCATATGATAAATAAGATTAATGACACTATTTAAGAATGGAATATCATGTGAGATCAGGATAAACGCATTTTCATATTCCTGCAGGTAGCGTCTCAACCAATTGATATGTTGTTCATCAAGATAGTTGGTCGGCTCATCGAGTAATAGAATTTCCGGTTTTTCCAGTAAAAGCTTCGCCAGTAAGACTTTCGTTCTTTGTCCTCCACTTAAATCGTGAACATCCTTATCCAGACCGATATCATCTAATCCCAGACCCCGTCCGATTTCTTCCACCTTTGCGTCAATGATATAAAAATCATTATTCGTAAGGGCATCTTGAAGTGTCCCGGTTTCTTCCAGCAATCCTTCCAGCTCTTCTGGAGTGGCTTCTCCCATTTTGGCAAATAACTCATTCATTTCTGTTTCCATGTCAAACAGATATTGAAAGGCTGTTTTCAACACATCCCGGATTGTCATTCCCTGCTTCAGCTGCGCATGCTGATCTAAGTAACCGATACGGATCCGCTTCGCCCATTCCACTTTTCCTTCATCGGGCTCAAGCTTTCCTGTAATGATATTCATAAATGTAGACTTTCCTTCTCCATTGGCACCGATCAAGCCGATATGCTCACCCTTTAACAAACGGAAAGAAACGTCATTAAAAATCGCACGGTCACCGAAACCGTGAGTCAAATTTTGAACTGATAATAAACTCATATTGTAAACACCTTTTCTTTATATACTAAAATTCGCTCCCTTTATTATAAGGGTCATTACGCTTAGAAGATAGAGGGAAATAAGCTGGTGTTTTTTTCTTTACTCGATGGCCCCTGCTACATCATAGTCAGCAGGATCCAGTTCAGTAGGTTCACCGAGTGCAAGCTTCGCAAGCTCCGAACCAAGATACGGTCCCACCGTCAGACCGGATGCTCCAAGCCCATTCGCTACCAACACCCCAGGAAGTCCCGACATCGCTCCGAAAACGGGGAGAAAACCGGGAGTGAATGGTCGAAACCCCACCCTTGTTTCAATCACTGTACTGTTATGGATGCCGGGTGCCACTTCCATCGCTTTGTGAAGAACTTCATGTAACCCACCTGCTGTCACCCGTCGGTCGAACCCCATCTCATTTTCATGTGTGGCTCCTGCTACGACTCTTCCCTCAGGAAAAGCAAGAAGGTATTGGTCATTTGGCGGCATGACGACAGGCCATCCACTCGTTTCTTCCCCCTTTACCTCTAAATGAAGAATTTGCGCTTTTTGCGAAGATACTAAAAAGTTTATTCCCACCGGTTCAAAAAGTGCCTTCGCCCAAACACCTGCTGTGACAATCACTTCATCTGCTTCAAGCTTTTCTTCATCCATGGTGACGCCTGTGATCCTGTTATGATCTTTCAGAAGCTTGGCATCCCCTTGCCGGAATATCGCCCCATTCTTTTTGGCTCCGTTTATAAGCGCCTGCCGCATTGCTCTTCCGTCAACTCGTGCAGCCCCACTTACATGAACAGCTTGATATTCCTCAGATAAAAGCGGGAAATATTGACGTGTTTCCTCAGCCGTAAGAAGAGTGAGTTCACCGATTTCAGGTGCATCCTCCCTGCGTTTTTCCGCTCTCTCCACCATTTTCCGAAGTTTATTTTCATCGGTATGAAGGCTGATCGCCCCTACACGCTTATACCCTGTTTCAGTTTCTCCATCTGCTTCCAGCTGCTGAATGATGGCCGGATAATATTTCGCCCCACCTTTGGCCAGTCGATACCACACTTTATTCCGACGTTGGGAAAGCCACGGACAGACAATTCCCGCTGCGGCATCGGTTGCTTGTCCAGGGTCTTGACGGTCAACTACTGTCACGTGTGCTCCGGCCTTAGCAAGATGGTAAGCCGTAGATGCCCCAAGAATTCCAGCTCCGACAACAATATATGATTTCATTTAATACACCTTTTCATTACGTTTTTTCTTTATTTTACTTGAGAAGATGGGGGAACTCAATGAGGGTGCGGTTTTGTTGTACCAGGTACAATTTGACCTATTTGTACCTGGTACAACCAACTTCACGACAACCCCAAATAACACCAACAATTCCAGACAATTCTCACTACTTTTTTCAAAATAGATTGACAAGTTGTTTTGATTCATGATAAAAATTGTATAACCTAATATTGAATAAGCTTTGATGGAAACAAGTAGCGAACATTTCCCTGTTAAAGAGAGCCGGTGGTTGGTGTGAACCGGTACAAAGATGATTAGTGAATTTCGATTCCTGAGCTTCTTTTGACGAGATCAAAAGACGGTTAAGGCCGTTATGTGTGAAGAGTGATGAGAAATGTTTTCTCATAACTAGGGTGGTACCGCGATATCCAAATCGTCCCTACGATATGTAGGGGCGATTTTTTTATTGTTTGAAAGCGTCCCAACACACGTCAATAATGAACAGAAAACAGAAAGGAGAATGAGAATGAGTCAACGCGAACAATGGTCATCAAAGATTGGCTTTATATTAGCGGCAGCAGGGTCTGCGATTGGATTGGGGGCAATTTGGAAATTCCCTTACATCGCCGGTCAAAATGGAGGTGGAGCATTCTTCCTGATCTTCATTCTATTTACTTTATTACTCGGACTTCCATTATTACTGGCTGAGTTCTCCATCGGACGTACTGCCGGGAGCAATGCCGTTGATTCGTATCGAAAAATCGCCCCCGGTACGCGCTGGCACTGGGTCGGGATTCTTGGGATGATCACATCCTTTATCTTACTTTCCTTCTACAGCGTGATCGGGGGATGGATTGTTGTTTATTTATTTAAAGCCATTACGGGTCAATTGAACAATCTTTCCTCGGATCAATACGCAGAAGTATTTGGTGCAACGATCTCGAATCCTGTAACAAGTGTGTTCGTTCAATTTCTTTTCATCCTGATGACCATCATCGTGGTTGCTAAAGGGGTTCAAAAAGGGATTGAACTGGCAAGTAAAATCATGATGCCGGCATTATTTATTTTATTTATTCTTTTGGTCATTCGTGCTGTAACCCTTGATAACGCAATGGATGGAATCACATTCTTGTTGCAACCTGATTTTTCAAAGGTGACATCACAAACGATATTAGAAGCAATGGGACAATCGTTCTTCACGCTAAGTGTGGGTGTATCGGTGATGGTGACATATAGTTCTTATCTGCCGAAAACACAGAGCCTGCCAAGATCAGCCCTATCCATAGTCGCTATGAATATCTTCATCGTTCTGTTAGCCGGCTTGGCCATTTTCCCGGCAGTCTTTGCCTTTGATTTAGAACCTGGGGCGGGCCCGGTACTACTGTTTAATGTTTTACCGACCGTGTTCAGTCAACTTCCTTTTGGAATGTTCTTCTTCATTGCTTTCCTTGTCCTGTTCTTGTTCGCTGCATTAACTTCCGCGTTCTCCATGCTCGAAATCATTGTTTCGGTCATTTCAAAAGGAGAACCTGAAAAGCGTAAAAAATGGTCTTGGATCATCGGACTTGCCATCTTTGTTTTCGGTATTCCATCGGCATTATCATTTGGGATACTTGGGGATATCACGCTATTCGGTAAGACCATCTTTGACTTGGCTGATTTCGCTGTCAGCAATGTACTGCTTCCGGTTGGAGCACTGCTTATTGCATTGTTCGTACCTATGAAAATGAAGAAAACAGCACTTTACGAAGAATTGAAGCATGGAAACGGATTGAAGAGGGGATTATTCGAAACCTGGTTCTTCCTGATCCGTTATGTGGCTCCGTTGCTAATCGTTATTGTCATGCTTGATGTATTGGGCCTATTCTAATAGATGTTAAAAAAAGGGTTGACCTGTCTAATAAGGTCGACCCTTTTTCATTAGACCCCATACCCCATAACGACTCCGCATGCGAGCCGTTTCCCCGCATCACCTGAGGGCTGGGACCTGTAGTCATCCGGGCTTTGATGGATGATGACCCCTTTGCCTATGACGTCTTTCACTTTGAATTTATTCGTAAAAAAGGACATTTTAGCGTATCCGTCGTTTGAGAACAGCACAGGAAAATCACCTGCATGATTACCATGAGGCTGATTCGTCGGATTCCAATGTCCCCCGGCAGAAGAGAAAGGTTCCTTTGGATCGCCTACTTCACAGACTCCCTTTTCATGTAAGTGAAATCCATGAGGACCGATCGGATTTTGATCACCTTTTCCTTCCTTATATGATGGTAAACCTGTTATCTCTGCATATACTTCCACCCCATTTTGCACTTCCCGAAAAAAAACATACCCTTGCAATCCTGGTGCTAATGGACCTCCCTGTATTTGAGCGAAGGCCATGTCTGGAGCGTTTCGATAATAAGAATAACCAGGATGGCCATATTGATAATAATTCATCATTGGTTCACCTTCCTTCAAGACATTTTATGTTGAAAGTCTGGGTGACATGATGAAAAAACCAGAACTTCACTTTTTATCCAAACGTTTGTTTAACCTCTGAAAACCTTGTCTACTCAATGGTCCTTCCTCTCATTCAAACGTTTGTTTAAATTTTCAACATGGAGATCGACACATTGATCCCTACCCCGGAGGTTCTCACCCATTCTTCCATTGAATACTACCTGTGGAATATACTAAAGCCCCTCCCCTATGCTTAAATAGGCGAAAATATGATTGGTTTTATTTTCCTATTACTATTATCCCTTTTCATTTTGTCCAAAAAATGTTATATTTTCAGAAACTTCAGATTTTTATTATGCAGTACCATTATAGGAGGGATTGATATGCAAGGTGAAATTAGGTTAATTCCATATTTCATGGACGAAATGATTGTTGATGCAAATGAAATTCCTAAAGGCGTTGATTTAATCCAATCTCCTAGTATGTGGAAGAATGGGTACAAAGGAAAAGGAATGACAATCGCTGTCCTGGATACAGGCTGCGATATGAACCATCCTGATCTGGCAGGGAAAGTGAAAGGATTCCGCAATTTCACCGACGATGATAACGGTGCTGAAGATAACGTTACTGATTATAGCGGACACGGCACTCATGTAGCGGGTACGATTGCTGCAAGTGAAAATGGTGATGGGGTTATCGGGGTTGCGCCACTGGCCGATTTATTGGTTATTAAAGTACTGGCAGGCAGCCGTGGGAGTGGCAAATACGATTGGATTGTGAACGGGATTCTGTATGCCATCGAACAAAAGGTGGACATCATCTCCATGTCATTGGGAGGCCCCACTGACTACAAGCCTCTGCACGAAGCGATCCAAAAAGCGGTGGATGCAAATATTTCCGTTGTTTGTGCAGCAGGTAACGAAGGTGACTCGAATAGCAGCACCGATGAGTTTTCTTATCCCGCTTGTTACAATGAAGTGATTTCTGTAGGAGCCATCGACCTTCAAAGAAAATCTTCTTACTTTACGAATTCAAATAATGAAGTCGACTTGGTGGCACCGGGTGAACAAATTTTATCTACCATCCCCGGTGAAAAATACGCTAAGCTCAGCGGTACCTCCATGTCGGCTCCACATGTGTCCGGAGCATTAGCCCTCATCAAAGAATTCGAGCAAGTATCGTTTGACCGTAAACTTTCCGAAACCGAAGTGTATGCACAACTCATTAAACGCACCGTTCCACTCGGATTCCCAAAAACTTTGGAAGGAAATGGGCTGTTGTTTATTACAGCACCTGACCTACTGAGGGAGCACTTGAGAAACCAGCCACTTGCACAGATTGGATGACGGAACTAGTTGATTTTTGGCTCATTTCCACCTGATTGAAAAGAACCCCCGGCTTAAATGCATTTATGCCGGGGGTTCTTTTCATTCAGGCGACCTTTCAGCTATGCTGAAAGGCGAGTGAAACGTCCGTTTCACTCGAATGAGCCAAAAATCGTGCACTCACCCTTCTTATTACTATGCTACTGAAAAAGAACAGCCATCATAGACTGTTCTTTTTGCGCTACACTGGTTTTCTACTATTGTAATCTGCTCTCAACTTGCTGACATACTTCATCAGCACTTAGCCCGCTTGCTTCAATAACGGACCCTTGAGTAGCTACGTTTTGAATCCCCATTACATTGGAATCCATCCCTGTCACTACGCAGCAGTCACAGCCGTTTGCGTCTGTTTCCTGTTTTAATTCAACGACGTCATGCCCCTTTTCACGTAAGGCTTGCACGACGTTTTGTAAGGATTGTTCAACACCAATTCTCATGCCTTTACACCTCCTGTTTCTACATATAGGTTTTTCTTTCGGGGAAAAAGATATTCGTCATTTATTTTTTATTTACTTGTTTGCCACTTTTTTTCTGGCTTTGGCCTTTTGAATTCCCCACCTGAATATCAGATCCGAATTCCACATCATTCTTAGCCTTTTGCTTTGCCAACTGTTCTGATGTTTGGTCCATACTCTTCTTTCCCTGTTTAGACATTCTCATCCCTCCTCTGACTTTTATAGAATTAGAATCCCCATTTCAAGGCAAAATATTTGAAGGGCCTTCGATTACTTTCAGCATGTTTATTTTTCACTATGCCGGGTAAATACCCTATATAACAATAAATAAAAGGGTGGTATTCAAATGGATGAAGCAAAATTAAAAGAATTAATCGATGGATTAAATGAAGATTTAGCCAATGAATATGCTGCAGTTATACTTTACACAAACTACGCTGCTGTCGTGAGCGGCTTATATCGTCAAATCTTAAAGCCTTTCTTCGAAGAGGAAATCCCTGATGAACAGGGGCATGCTTTATATTTAGCCGAAAAAATTAAAACATTGGGCGGAGATCCAACGACTACTCCGGCTGCCGTGAAACAAACAGATAACGTAAAGGAAATGTTAGAGGAAGGCCGTAAAGCTGAAGCGGATACAATCGAGCGTTATAAAATACGTAAAGAGCAAGCTGAGGAATTGGGTCTGGTCGAGCTTAGCATTAAGCTAGATGACATGATTGCGGATGAAACCCATCACCTTGAGGAATTCGATCGCTTACTAAAGGATCCCTCTTTTAACTAATATACGAGAAAAGACCGCTATATCAGCGGTCTTTTTTTCATGTGATGATTCGATAATCCTTCCATTCTTCAAGCAGTAATGACTGATATTTCGATGACAGATAACGATCGTCGATCAGTCTGAGGACTCCCGTATCCTCCTCTGAACGGATGAGCCTCCCCCCGGATTGAAATACTTTATTTAATCCCGGGTAGACATAGGCATGATTGAATCCATTTAATCCCCGTTCATTAAAATAGTCCTTAATGATTTCATGATCCCTACTTGGCTGAGGTAGCCCAACTCCAACAACAATTACACCCTTTAATCGATCTCCTTTCAGATCGATACCCTCTGAGAAGATGCCTCCCAATACGGCAAATCCAATAATCGGACGATCTCTGTCGCTTTGATACTCCCTTAAAAATTTCTCTCTGTCTACTTCTTTCATATTAGGCTCCTGTATGATGAATTCTGCATCCATTGCATCCTTATTCATTTCCTCGAAGGCTTCCCTCATATAGGCATAAGATGAAAAAAAGACCAGATAATTTCCTTTATACTCATTGAAAGCTTCTGTAATGGAACGTGTAATCGAAGAAAGGGTCCTTTCTCTGTCCTTAAACCGGGTTGAAATCGAATGGATCCCAACCTGCCATTGTTCTCTTTCAAATGGCGAAGGAATCAGAAATCGATAATCCTCTTCACACCCACCCAGTTGCTGAAAATAGTACGAAAAGGGGTGAAGCGTAGCTGAGAAAAACACTGATGATCGAAACGACCTCGTTATTTGTTTAATAAGCTTTGAAGGATCAATGCAAAATAGTTTCACTTCTGCATCTTCAGGCGTTTGATCGATTACAAAGCGATGTTCATCAGAAAAAAGGTTTGTGATCCTCACAAAATTTAATGCAGCAAAGTACAATTGAAGAAACTCCTGAGAGCAATCTCCTTCCACTTCTCCCAAATGTTTTTCTGCTATCTCAACAAATCTTTCCACCTCATCAACGAATTCTGCATCCATCTCATTACCCACATCGTCCCCTTGTTCTTTTTTCAAACGGAGAAATTGCTTATTAACCGCGACTATGCTTTGCTTCAAAGCCTCATATTCCGGATAATTTCTTTTGATTTCTAAAAAATCGGACTTCCTCAGGGTGGCTGAATACATTTCCCGGCCCCTGCCAACAAGGTTATGTGCTTCATCAATAAGTAGAGTCGTCTTCTTCTTTCCTTCATCACTCATTCTGTTTAATGAAACTTTTGGGTCGAAGATGTAGTTATAATCACAGATGACACCGTCGACTAAATAGGAGAGGTCTATTGAAAATTCAAACGGGCATACCCGGTGCTTCCTGGCGTATGTTTCAACAATTGGGCGGGTGATGATGGTTTCGTGTGTTAAAATATCAATGAGCGCGCCGTTAATCCGATCATAATAGCCATTCGCAAATTCACAATACTCTTTCTGACAGATCGTTTCTTCCTGAAAGCAGATTTTGTCTTTTGCCGTAATGGTAATCGCCCTGTGTGACAATCCTTCCCGTTCTAAAAGAAGCAGCGCCTCCTCTGCGACAGTCCGGGTAATCGTCTTGGCTGTCACATAAAACCATTTCCCATCCATCGCTTTGATCGCAGGAAATAAGGTTGAAATGGTTTTCCCTGTTCCCGTCGGGGCATTCGCGTACAAAGACCTGGATTCGGCGACCGTCTTATAAACGGCACCAGCAAGCTTTTTCTGCCCTTTTCGATAAGTTGGATAAGGAAATCCAAGGTCTGGAATACTGTTTATCCGGTTTTCCTGGTTGGTGAGTAAAAGGGAAGCAAATGGAGTATAGGCAAGCAGTGTCTCATCAACGATGTGTTGGAGCTCTTCCATCGTATAAATACGGGTGAAAGACTTCGTTTTTTCAGATTCTACCTCAATGTATGTGAGCTGCACCCCCATTTTCTTCAGCTGCTTTTCTTTTGCCAATAAGTATGCGTAGCATTCACCTTGAGCCCAGTGGACCCTGGCACCTTCTTCGATTTGTGCTACAGGCCTTGCCGTTGATTTAATTTCTTCTACGATTACTTCCCCGTTTTCATAATGGATCCCATCACAGCGGCCTTCCAGTTGATAGACAATATCCTCCACCGATCTTTCTCCTTTTAGGAAGACTTCTTTCTCATCACCTTCTTTGTATTCTTTCTGTAATTTTTGATGAAGTTTTGTTCCGATGGTCATGGAAGAGCGGGCTTGAAACCTGACATCTATGCTTCCTTCTTTATAAACGAACTCTACTAATTCCCTGATCGAAATCTTGACCGATTTCTTCATGTTACGTCTCACCTCTTTCTTTCCCACACAAATTATCATTCTAATTTTTTTCAGTGAACATATATATTAGACAAGCTTTTTCGAACGGAGGATTCGGGGAATGAAGGCTAGATTCATTTTTTATTGTATAGGATTACTCGCATTATCATTAGGTGTTTCTCTTATTATTAAAGGTGATTTGGGGGCGGCTCCATGGGATGCACTGGCCGTTGGTGAATCTACTCTGTTCAACCTTTCAATCGGGACATGCATCTTCATCAATGGATGTATTCTCATCTGTATAAACGCTCTTTTATTAAAGGAGGCCATCCAATGGTTAGCTGCTCTCTCCATCTTCGTCATCGGGATGATGGTTGATTATTGGATCACGATCGGTCTTGAAACGCTTCAACCGATCGGATTTATTCAACAGTTGTCTCTTGTGCTGGCTGGTATATTGCTACTCGGCATCGGGATCTCCATTTATCTTCAAGCCAAGCTGCCTTCAAGCCCCATGGATACATTCATGGTGGCGATTCATAGACGGTTCGGTTTAAATTTACGAAATTCCCGTTTATTGAACGAGGCGATTGCCATTACGTTAGCCATGGTGTTTCATGGAGCAGTTGGCGTCGGAACGGTGATAGTCGCCTGTACGCTTGGATTTATTATTCATATCTTCTATCCTATCATGGAACGTATGTACGGGAAATGGAGTTGATTGACTTTTTATTATGTCTTATTGCCCATAAAAAAACACTTAGTGATTCCTAAGCGTTTTGGTTGTTCATATATGTATTGGGGAGATTGGAATCAAATTTTACAACCTTATCTTTATTCAACGGAAGATCGATTGTAACGACTGTTCCTTTATTAACAATGCTTGAATAATGGATATGACCACCCATGGCTTCAATGATGCGCAAGGACACCGAAGTACCTAATCCAGTACCTTGGACCTTTGTTGTAAAAAACAATGTCCCAAGTCGTGCGATTTGATCTTTGGTCATCCCTTTTCCTGTGTCTTCTACCGTGACGATGGCTTGTGTATGGGTGACTTCTAAATTCACGCTTACTTTTCCTTGAGGAGGGGTCGCTTCAATGGCATTCTTGATAATATTGACGAAGGCTTGCTTCAACTTATTTCGGTCTGTCAAAAGAAATCCATCTTCTTTGAGGCTCGCTTCAAGGTAAACCCCCTCTTTGAGGGCATATGCATTAAGGAGGACTGTGACATCCGAGAGAACCTCTTTCACATTGATTTTCTCTATTTTTTCGAACTCGGGCTTGGCAAAATTCAAATAATCATTAATGATTTCCTCTGCCCTTCCTAACTCACTCAATACGATTTTCAAATATTCCTCATGAGTCCCCGTTACTTGCTTTTTCATTAATTGAAGAAATCCCTTGACGACAGTTAAAGGGTTCCGCACTTCATGAGCAATGGAAGCAGCAAGCTCTCCCAGTGTATTAAGTTTTTCAGATTTCAGGATCTCTTCACGAAGCAAACGCTTCTCAATCATCCACTCATTGAGTTGTGCAGCTACACCGACCCCCAACACCTGGATGCCCCCGAATATCAAGACGTAGATCCCCATTTCTTTATTACCTGAAACTGGAACTCCCGCTATGAACGCGAATGAAAGAAGAATCCCAAGCATCACTAACGCAGGCCAAAATCCAAGTAACACGGCAAACGTTACCCGTTTCTTTGGTGGAAATGTCCAGAATCGATTTGAAATCAGGAACGGAAGAGTTCCTGCAAGAAACGCACTTACAAATCCGAAAATGATGGCATCACCGCCGTTGATGATCCGGGCGGTTAAAATAAATACCAGAACAATGACCCCGGCTTTTCTTCCTCCATAAAGCATTGAAAGAACCAATGGTATATAGCGGAAATCCCAATACAACCCGAAACTTTCATAAGCGAAAATTAAACACATAAACGCGGCAACCCCATGTAATACACCGATGAAAACAGGTGATTTTCCGAGCCTATGGTTATCAAGGAGTGACGTTTGAATGAGAACAGGAGCCAATATAATCAATACATGTAATAATAATTTCTCGATAATCATCGAATTGTCTCCCATAAAAAATAGTCATTACTTTACACATACGACAAAATTCTCGTAATTCCTCTTTCATCTCCCACAAAATTAAGAAAAAAGTAACAGAAAAGGGACGGACCTCAAGCGTTGCTTGCGAGGTCCGTCCCTTAAGTGAAATTCTAAATCAGTTTACCTTTGTAGGTGAGGTCTTTTGGTTCCAGGTGGTTGTATTGTCCTTGGAGTATTTGTTGAATGTCTTGGATGGTCTGTTGGATTGTGACGGTTTGCCCTTTTATCTTGGTGAATTCTTCTGCCACGTAGAATGGCTGGCTCAAGTAGGCTTCCAGTCGCTCTCCTATCTGGAATAGATCGAGATCCGCTTCAGGTATTTTATTCTTACCGATTGTATTCATGAGGACACGAATTTCTTTGTAGCGCCTTAGCAGCTTCTTCGCTTTCTTGTGGATAGTCGTGTGACTTGAGTCCAGGGCGTCGTCTTCAAGTAAAATCGATGTAGACTGCACTGGGTGAATGGCCGGGTACATCCCCCGGGTAGAGAGATCGATATCGAAGTAACATAAAGTATCGAGTGGACCGAACGGGTCCTCTTCATCCACTGCTTCACCGGTGGGATCAAATAAAACAGTAGTGATTTCCGGATAGCTCTCTCCTTCGAATCGTTCTCTCAATTCATATAATTCACCTGACACAATATAGGATCGGTCAACATACAGGAGAATTCTGTCTTTATCCTCTATTAGGCTGACTTCTGCAAAGGCTTCATCAATCGAGTGGCATTTCGCATCAACAAACCCTTCAAGATCACTCAATCCAGGATAGGTTTTATCCGGCGTCAACAAGATCGATTGATATCCTTTTTCTTTCAATACTTTCGTCATTTCCGCTAAAACAACAAATTGACCAACCTGTGCTCTCGCCACGAACCCATTCGTTCCACCATGGACAATAGGGGCAAACAAATCGAGTGGTTTGATTCCCGTTTCAATCATCGTTAATTTCCCTCCTTGAATAATTAATTCATCCAGCGTGCAGTTAGCCAGATTTGCTAATGTGACGATTGTCTTCACTTCGGCACGTCCTACAGAAATTTTGCCGGTACATAGATTGGATACTGTTGCAGGTCTTAACCCTACTGTCTTGGCAGCTGATGTTAAATTGGGTACACGTCGCCGCAGCAATGAAACATTCAACCTTAAATTCTCTTTCATGGTAAATATCCCCCTTACTTTATAAGGTAATATACTTTACTCCTAAAAGCAATAGTTTTATCATCGAAACGTAATTTTTTTACCTTAAGAAGTAATTTCTAGATAAAAGGTGGAAAAACCCCTTTCCTGAAAATCGTCATCTCCCTCCATCGTTTAGCCATTCCATAAAGATTTACCCCCATAATACAACAAAAAAATTACAATTATATTTGTAATAATCATACTATTTACCTATATAAGTATTTGTCAATGTCTGTTAGGCTTAAATTAAGTCAAATGACGAAAGAAGAATTTATATGACAGTTAATGTATTTTTAGACGATTACCGCCACTGTCCCCAAGGGTACATTCTCGCGAAAGACATCGATGAATGTATTGACCTGCTTCTGAATTTTTCTATCGCTCATCTTTCATTGGATCATGACTTAGAAAGCAAGACCCGCAATGGATTAATGCTCGTACACTATATGGTAGAAAAGCAGCTATTTGCAGAACGCATCACCATTCATTCCGCCAATTCTGTTGCTGGCAAACAAATGTTCAAGTATTTAAAAGAGGCTCAGAGTGAACACAAGATGCCTAAATCAATCAAGATTTTGTTACGACCTTTACCTCTAAGATGAGTTATCATATAAAAAAGAACTGTTCCCGGAACAGTTCTTTTTTTGTCCATTCATTTCAATTGGGTTTTTCTTACTTTATAATGAAGGCGACAGCCATTTAAAAAAGAGGGTTAAATTATGGAGTTTCTGAAAAAAATTCAATTTGTCGGAGGCAGAATAGCCAAAACCGGTATTGCCGTTTTTCTAACGGCTCTTGTGTGTGAGCTTTTAGATTGGCCGGCGACTTTTGCCGTCATTACAGCCATCGTCACCATCGAGCCCACAGCCGCCAATTCAATTAAGAAAGCATTCATTCGCTTTCCCGCTTCTGCGATTGGAGCACTATTTGCGGTGATCATTGCTTCCACGTTCGGCGATCACCCCATCACTTATGCGTTGGTCGCGCTGCTCACCATCATCACCTGCCACAAGCTTCATTTAGGGGCAGGCATCCTGGTCGCTACATTAACAGGGATTGCCATGATCCCCACCATACACGATCACTATGTAGCTACCTTTTTCATTCGCCTCGGCACGACCACCATCGGGCTGATTGTGTCTACATTAGTGAACTTGTGGATCCTTCCACCAAAATACTCGAAAACGATTACGACCAAGATTCATAATCTCTATTTCAAAACGGGCAATTTATTAGAAAAGAGAAGCTCTGAAGTCCTTCAGAATCACTCTCTTCACCGGGATACAAAATTGATCTTCAATGATCTATTAAGAGACATAGAATCGACGGACACCCTTTGCGAATATCAAAAGGAAGAATGGAAGCTTCACCGCTCCAGTCGTGAGGAATTGCGTTATTTCCATTATGAATACAAGAAACTTAACCTTTTAAGGCAGATCCTTTTTCATATTGGGAACTTAATATACTTACCTGTTCAGTATTCATTCAGTGAGGAAGAGAAAGATCGTATCTTACATGCGACTCAATCGTTGAAAGGGATCATGCATCATCCATCGTTTCACATACCTGAACAACATTTCACTCTAATGAAAGATTTACTCGAGGAATTCTGGGACGACCATGAAGGACTTCATACAAAACCCTTTCAATCCGTGAAGCATCACTTTTCCTGTGAAACGGTCATGCTTTACGAATTACTATCCATTCACGACCTATTAGAAGAGCTCAGTGAAATACATGTGTTAGAAGCCCAGCATCAAACCGTCCTGGAGAAAACGTTACACCCATAGACATTCATAAAGGTATAGACAAAACCCTGTCTATACCTTTTCTATTGAAATCTCATTTCAAAGCTTTATCAGCTAGCATTGCTATCACCATATCATCCATCGGCGGATTGTGAAGTCCTGCCCTTACATCACGATAATAACGTTGCATTGGATTCGAGCGGAAAAGACTTCTTGCTCCAACGATCCTCATGGCAATATCGACGATGCGAAAGGCACTGTTTGTGACAACATGTTTCACAGCTGCAAGCTCTGAAGCCATGTCCTTCCTTTTTTCAGGCTCCCTCACCCACTTCTCTGCCACCGAATAAAGAATTTGCCTCGCCTTGAACAGCTCCAATTCAATTTCACCAATTTTCCGTTGAACTTCAGGAACATCCTTGATCGGTCCCGGCAGACTGTTTGGTGAATAGTCCTTCGCAAATTGGATGGCATAGTTGCGTGCGGCAATCGCAACACCTATGTAGCAGGCAGGTATGTGCAGGAGCCATGCTTTAGGAAGATCATTCTTCCCTCTCGGATTTACACTATCTCGTTCCACCAGGGCAGAAGATGGGAGATGAACATCCGTGAGAACGAGATCATCACTGCCCGTTCCTTTCATGGAAATCGTATCCCACGTTTCTTCAATGCTTACTCCTTCCAGGTCATGATTCACCAAGAAGAATCCTTTCTCTTCCGTGTCTCCGATTGTTGCTGATACTAGTGAATAATCCAGAATTCCCGCCATAGAAGTAAAGGATTTCCTGCCGCTTACTTTCCATCCCTCTTCCGTTTTCACTGCTTTGGTTTCTGGAAGTCCTCCACGAGTGGGACTCCCCGTTGCCGGTTCGGATGCTGCCCGGTTAATGAGAGCATTGTTTGCTACAATCTCCTCACAAAGTTCCTTGAAGACTCCTTCATCCCACGCCCGTGTTTCCGTCAATTCCATCAATCCCCCGAGATGCCAGCCAATGGACAAAGCCGTTGCCGCGTCCCCTGTCGCAAGCCTTTCTTGAATCATCACGAGCTCATATAAGCTGATTTCTTCCCCGCCGTACTCTTTAGGAAGAGATAATGTTCCATATCCCTTTTTCTTCAGGTCGTTGAAATTCTCATAAGGAAATTCATCTTCCCTGTCATACGCTTCCCCACGTTCAGAAAAAGCATCAGCAAGCTCACCAGCTAAATCAACCAGATTTCTTTGGCGGTCATTCTGTATATACGGTTCATATAAGTCCATTAAAACAGCACCTCCTGATAAATATCACGATTTACTTCTTCTATTCATCATAATCAATTCACATGCCTAACTCAAAGATATTGTTTACTAAACTGATCGGAATTAAATATTTACTATAATCCGTATAAATCCATTTTCAATAAACCAATCTAAGAGTAAGATATCTCGTCATCCTTTTAGGAGGGAATTACCGTGATGCATAAAAGAAATAAACTTTACATACTCATTCTGATGCTCGTTTCTTGGGTATTCCTCTTACTAGCAGGAAAAGAGAGCTTAAAAAAGTATTTACCTGCCTCTATGTTTATGTCATTACTCGTTTATTCAGAAAATGTTTTCGCAGAAAGAGTGAAATGGTGGACCATCACAACCAGGCTTTTCCCGAAAGTGAATGGCATTATGCCTTTTGTGATTGGAGTATTTTTGAGCGGTTCTGTTTGGATCCTCAAATT
Source organism: Rossellomorea sp. ABR4_004 (assembly GCF_056159585.1). NCBI lineage: Bacteria > Bacillati > Bacillota > Bacilli > Caryophanales > Bacillaceae > Rossellomorea > Rossellomorea sp. ABR4_004. The sequence goes on from NZ_JBSWVM010000004.1 coordinate 17,938, forward strand.
CACCTATAAAAATTTTTATCTTTATGTATTGGTCAATTTCTTTGTCGATACGTTCTTTACATACCCTTTCTACTCCCTTTTCAAAAAACTCGGTGTGTGGAAGCTTATCCGCTTAAAGCAGTATCAGCTATCACTCCTGTTTTTTGTAAAATCATTACTTATGTATGCGTTTCAGAAGTATATCGGTGATCGGCTTTATTCCAGGTTTTTTTTGTAAGGTTTGTGATTTTTTGATGAGTGGTGATGTGATTGTGATAACAGGGACCGTTCCTTTCCGCTCCAGGCACTTGCTTTCCGCGGGGAGGAAGTCAAGCCTCCTCGGGCTTTGCCCTGCGGGGTCTCGACCTTTCCTCTACTACCCGCAGGAGTCAAGTGCCTTCCGCTACAATCCACTCTGTGCTACTACATTCTTACGGCCTAATTATATGGAAAAATAAACAAAAAAACTCATATTATAGTCAAGGTGATTGTGACGGCTCAATTGGCATAAAGGAGGGGCTTGCGAGTCTCCTTCAGAAAACGAGCGAGGCAAGATCCCGGAACGAAGTGAGGAGGCTTGACCGTTCGTCCGCGGAAAGGGAGCAAATCCCCCTCCAATCTGCCTGTATGCTAATTGAACAGGGCGACAGCACTCAATTAGAGTCATTAGACAACCATCTTACGTACGAAAAGAGTATTAGAAAAAATGAAAGAAACCTGCTGCCCATAAAGGCAACAGGTTTCTTTTATAGGTTAAGATGCATTTTCCTTGTCTTCTACTTTATATTCCTGCTCCCAGAATTCTGCATTTTTGATGCCGAGCTTTGTAGAGTTGAAGACTGGATCAAGACCTTGCTTCTTCTGCTCTTCGTAATCCTTGAGCGCTTTTAATGCAGGTTTAGCCAGGATAAGGATGGCGATTAAGTTCAGCCATACCATGATTCCAAGACCGATATCACCTAACGCCCATGCTAAAGCGGCTTCTCTCACTGCTCCGTAGAATGTAGCAGCAAGCAGAACAAACTTTAAGATGGTCATCGCCACTTTTGAATTCTTACCTCTCAATAGGTAGGCAACATTTGTTTCCGCCATGTAGTAGTAAGCCATAATAGTTGTAAAAGCAAAGAAGAATAAGGCGATCGCGACGAATGATGCTCCGAATCCAGGGATGACTGATTCAATCGCTGCCTGTGTATAACCAGGTCCCGCTTCAATACCTTCTAAATTGTTCGCAAGCATTGTTCCATCAGGAGCTTCTGTGTTGAAGGATCCAGTAAACAAGATCATGAATGCTGTAGCCGAACAAACCAGAAGAGTATCGATGTAAACGGAGAACGCTTGAACCAGCCCTTGTTTAGCAGGGTGGGACACTTCAGCTGCCGCTGCAGCATGTGGTCCTGTACCTTGTCCTGCTTCATTGGAATAGATTCCTCGTTTCACTCCCCAAGATACGGCCATCCCGATGATCCCACCGAATGCAGAATCAAACCCGAATGCACTTTTGAAGATAAGAGCAAAAACTGCCGGAATTTCAGTGATATTCATTCCTACAATGATAAGAGATAGAAGAATATAGGCAATCGCCATAAATGGGACTACGTAAGAAGCTACCCCAGCAATACGTTTGACCCCACCGAAAATGATGACTCCGATTAACACGACAAGACCAATACCAGTTACCGTAGTACTAAGCCCAAATGCATTTTCAAGACCTAATGCAATGGAATTCGATTGAATTCCAGGCATTAAAATACTCATTGCAAGCAATGTAGCAAGTGAAAATAGTACGGCATACCATTTCCAACCGATCCCTTTTTCAATATAGTAGGCTGGTCCTCCACGGTATTCCCCATCCTGCTTCACTTTGTAAATTTGAGCAAGTGTGGATTCGATGAAGGCACTGCTTGCACCGATAAAAGCAATCGTCCACATCCAGAAAACCGCTCCTGGACCACCGAAAGCGATGGCCGTTGCTGTACCGGCGATGTTACCCGTCCCGACACGTCCCGATAACGACAGCGCCAAGGCCTGGAATGAAGATACACCTGCTTTGGAGCTACCCCCCTTAAACATTTGAACCACCATATCTTTAATCAACCGGACTTGTAAAAACTTCGTTAAAATAGAAAATAATAATCCTACACCCAAACAGAAGTAAATCATGACCGGAGACCAAAGGATTCCTACCAACTTGCCAACTAATTCTTCCACGGCATTTCCCCCTTTTCTTTGTAAAAATAATCTAACTATTAAGAATTATATTTTATTTGACACAAATTAGACAATCTTTTTTTTATGACGAAATTTTCTTAAACGTGGAAAAACCCTTATATGCCAAGACTCTATACTCATAAAAAAATATTTGGGCAATCTAAAAAAGGGGTGAAAATATGTCGAGAAGAAAACTTCTTGTACCTGAAGCCCGGGCTGCGATGGATCAATTAAAAGCGAAAGTTTCTGGTACACCAGATCCCAAAGAAGCGAAATATGAGATCGCCAAAGAACAAGGTATTCCTCTTCAAAGAGGTTATAATGGAAAATTAACGTCTGAGCAAGCGGGAAAAGTTGGCGGAAGAATCGGCGGTAACATGGTGAAGGAGCTTGTGAGAATGGCTCAGGAAAATTTAAACAAACAATAACATAAAGAAGGCTGACATTTAAATAAATGCCAGCCTTCTTTATGTTATTTCCCCCTGAGGAATTCTTTCAACTTATCCAGGTCTTTATAGATTTCTTTTTCTAATGAGCGATTGTAGAAAATCGATGCAGGATGATAGGTGGGAAAAATGGAGTAGCTTTCATCGCTCATGATCCATTCATTTGAATTAAGATCTTTTAACCGCCTGACTTTAGCGTGAATCAGCTCACCATGCACCTGTGATATTGTGTATTGATTCCCCAATAGTCTTTGTAACCCGATATTCCCCAAGGTTACAAGCTGTTTTGGCTTAATATGCTGCAGCTCATAATCCAGAATGGGAGCATGGGCCAGCTGTTCTTTCCGATTCGGTGCCCTGTTATACTTCTTCTCCACGATCTCATTGTCCCCTACTTTCTTAGGGACAATTTTATAGGGTCTGCTTCTGACCGATGAGGTAAAATAAATGTCTTCCCTTGGAACCTCCAGATACTGAAAGAACTCATCCAATACTTTTCCTGCCCGCCCACTAAACGGAATTCCATTACGAATCTCGGTTTCACCCGGGGCTTCCCCGACAATCATGATCGTCGGCTGCTCGGGGCCGCGTCCGTATACAAACCCCTCACAGGGATATGGCTCCATCCTTTTCTTACAGATCTCGACTAATTCATCCGGTATCACGCTCATCATCCTTTGTTTCGTTGTTATTTCCGTTATTCCCGTTATTCCCGGACAGCACCCCAAATACACATTCTCATGTTTATTTCACCTTAATAAAAGGAATAGTATGGATATAAATGAACCTTTAAAGGAGATGGATTGTATGTCACAAGCTGAACTGAAACAACAAATCTTAAAAGTGCTCGATGAAAGCAAAGTAGGGACACTGGCAACGGTTAAAAATAATAAACCTCATTCCCGGTATATGACGTTCTCACATGATGAGCTGACTCTATATACGCCAACAAACAAGGAAACCCATAAGACAGATGAAATTGAGGACAATCCTAATGTACATATCCTTCTTGGTTACGAAGGAGAGGGGTATGGAGATACCTTCGTCGAAATCGAAGGTCGCGCTTCCATTGAAGAGTCTACTCATTATAAGCAAAAACTATGGAATGACCATATGAAAAGATGGTTTGAAGGTCCAGACGATCCGAATTACATCGTCTTTAAAATTCAACCTGTCAGCATCCGATTAATGAATGACGATGAGGATACGCCGCAGTCACTTGAATTATAATTCAAATTCCCTTGACACGATTTAATATTGATGTTATATTTAGTTATTGTAATCTTGTAACATACATTGAAACGATAGAGAAGATAATTCGTAATTCTATTCTGTTTTGATTTAACAACTTATTCACACTGGATCGGCTTCGGAGCCGTTAGGATGTAAGAGAGGTAGGGCTTACGTCGTTTAGGTATATCAAACGACTCAAGGAATTGCCCGCGGCTGTTTATTATCTGCAAACAACGTTCAAGATATAAATATATTACTTGTGATGTTGCAAGTTACAGAGTTGTCTTTATCCGATTAAGGCAACACCAGAGGGATCGCTAACGGGATGATTAGCCCCTTAAACACAAAAACACCTCAAAAGTGCTGACTTTTGAGGTGTTTTTTTATGTTCTGAATGAATGGAGCTCGTATTTCCCTCTGTTTCGCAGTCAATTCCCATTTTATTTTCAAAATCTCAGGTTTTATTTTCAAAACCGGAATTCCCGCGCAGATTCACACAACCTATCAGCCGCTTTCCCTCAACTGACTATGATACAACCCATGATAAAACCCTTTCTGCTTCAAAAGCTCATCATGAGATCCCCGTTCAATGATCTTTCCTTGATCAAGGACCAGTATTTGATCGGCCTGACGGATGGTGTTAAGACGGTGGGCCACCACTACACTTGTCCTCCCCTTCATCAATCGTTTGAGGGCTTCCTGAATCTTCAGCTCTGTAATCGTATCGATGCTGCTCGTAGCTTCATCAAGAATAAGGATGGACGGATTTGAAAGGATCGCTCGTGCTATGGATAATAATTGTTTCTGTCCCTGGCTGATCCCACTGCCATCATGCCTTAATAAAGTATCGTAGCCCTCAGGCATTTTCTCTATGAAAGAATGGGCATTGGCCAACTTCGCCGCTTCCCTTACTTCTTCATCGTCCGCATCGAGTCTGCCGTAACAGATATTGTCTGCAATCGTTCCTTGAAACAGGAAGCTATCCTGCAGGACAAATCCCATTTTCTGGCGAAGACTCTTTCGTTTGATGGTTTGTATATTCTGATCATCAATCTCAATGGTGCCTTCATTCAGTTCATAGAAACGAGAGAGCAGATTGGTAATCGTCGTTTTACCTGCTCCTGTCGGTCCGACCAATGCAACGGTCTCACCCGGTGTAATCGTGAAGGATACATCCCGAAGCGTTTGATCCCCTTTTTCATAGGAAAAAGATACATGACGGAATTCCACTTTCCCTTCAACGGAATCGATTTCCACGGCATCCTCCTCATCCTTCGCTTCTTCCTCTTCATCTAAAATTTGAAAGACACGCTCAGCACCGGCAATGGCAGATAATAACGTGTTATATTGATTTGCGAGTTCATTCAACGGACGGGTGAATTGACGGGCATACTCAGCAAATATCACAATGACTCCAATGGTGATCATGCCATTTAATGCGAAGATCCCTCCGACTCCGGCAATGACGGCAAAACTCAAATTGTTCAGCACATTCATAAGTTTCGGGATAAACCCGGAATAGGTATCCGCCCAATAAGCGGCCGTTCGCAATCGTTGATTTTTTTCTCCAAAATCCTTTATGGCAGTATCCTCACGGGAGAAGGTTTTGATGATGCTATGCCCCGAAATCGTCTCTTCAATATAGCCGTTTAGCTCTCCGATATTTTGTTGATATTGTTTAAACAAACGTCCTGTCCGATTCGTTATCCACTTCATACCGAGAGCCATGAGAGGTACGATGGTCAATGTGATCAAGGTAAGCAACGGACTTAGCCAGAGCATGATCGTGATGGTCCCTACTAACGTCAGGACACTGGATATGATTTGAATGAACGAGCTATTCAACGTGGCACTTACATTATCGATATCATTTGTGACCCTGCTCATTAACTCCCCATGCTTTCGCTTATCAAAGAAAGGGATCGAAAGCCGATGCAATTGATGAAAAAGGTCCTTCCGCAAGCGATAGACCGTATCCTGAGCCACACCGATCATCCAATAATTTTGGCACCATACGGACAGGGAATGGAAGATGTACACGGCTATTAAACCTAAAACAAGCCCAATCAATCCGGAAGTCTCTTTCGTTACAATGTATTCATCAATCGCTTTTCCCACTAGGAAAGGTCCCAGTAAAGAAGCTGCCGAACTGATGAACACCATTAGAATGACGAGATACAGGATCACCTTCATTTCGGAAAGATAGTTCCATAGCCGACGCAGCGTCCCTCTTGCATCTTTCGCTTTATCGTTTTTCCCCAGTTTCTTTCGCACATGCCTAGACATGATGTATTTCCTCCTCTCCGAATTGAGATTGGAAAATCGCCTGATAGAGGGAGGAATCTTCTAATAGAGATGTATGTGTCCCTTCTCCGATTAACACTCCATCTTCAAGGAGCAGAATCGTATCCGATTCCATGGCGGTACTTATTTTTTGTGTAATGATCATCGTGGTACATTCGTATTTCTTCAGAGCTTGGAGCAATTTCGATTCTGTTTTTAAATCCAAAGCACTCGTGCTATCGTCCAGTAATAAAATCTTGGGTTTTCGAATGAGTGCTCTCGCAATTGACAGGCGCTGCTTCTGTCCTCCTGAAAGATTGACACCTTTTTGACCGAGTACTGTATCATATCCATTGGAAAGATTCATAATGGTTCCATGGATTTGGGCATCCTTTGCTGCCTGGATCATCTCTTCCCTGGTGGCATCTTCTTTTCCCCAAAGGAGGTTTTCTGATACTGACCCGGAAAACAGGACCGCTTCCTGGGGCACGTACCCAATATTTTTCCTTACATGATTCAAAGGTATGGACCGTATGCTTTGACCGTCCAGTTCAACCGATCCTTTCGTCGCATCATACAGGCGGGGAATGAGCTGGAACAACGATGTTTTGCCAGACCCGGTTGCTCCCAGGATGGAAACCGTTTCGCCTGCCTCCACTTTAAACGAAACACCTTCCAGCACCTTCCCACGGGTTGAAGGGTATTGAAACGAAACATCTTTGAATGCAATCTCTCCGTTCACCACTGTGTTTTCCTGCCGGGCTTCTTCTCCGTCTTTTAGATCTACCTCTGTTTGGAGAACTTCTTCTACCCTCCCGGCGGAAGCTCTTGCTCTTGAAAAGCTCGTAATGATAAATGAGAAAATTGAAAAAACAGAAGAGATTCTCGTAACATATGTGACGATCGCTACGACTTCTCCTACCTTTGCTCCTCCTGAGGCAACATCTATACTCCCGAACCACAAAACGGATAGGAGGGCCAGATTCATCACGAGCATCAGAAGTGGCATGATGATTTCCATAAAACGAAGAGCACGGACAGTCCGATCCTTCAAATCTTCATTTGCTCCATGAAATCGGCCTTCTTCATACTTGCTTCGAGTATAGGCCTTGATTAACCTCATCCCGGAGAGGTTTTCCTTCATGACATCGTTTACTTTGTCCAGACGGGATTGAACTCTTTCAAAAAGGCTCCATCCACGTTTCAGGACCCATAACAAGAACATCCATAATACTGGAATCACGATTAATAAAACAAGGGCCAGACGAACATTCACGATAAGTGCCATGATTGTTGACCCGACAACAAGCAGGGGGGCTCTTAGCATAATGCGCAAGCTCATGAAGATTGTATTCTGCAGCTGCCTTACGTCATTGGTCATCCTGGTGATCAATGATGATGTCGGGAGTTTGTGAAAGCTTGCAAAGGAAAAAGACTGAACCTTTTTATATAAGCTTTCCCGCACATCATAACCAAATCCCTGACTTGTATGAGCGGCAAAAAATGAATTGGTCACTCCTGAAATAAACGCGAGGAGAGACATCCCCACCATAATGAAGCCCCATTTCATCACCACATCCAAGTCTCCATTCATAATACCTTCATCAATAATCCGTGCCATAAACAACGGATTTAATAGTTCTACAGCAAGCTCTACCAGCATTAAACTCCAGGCTACCGCCATGGCAACACGGTAAGGCTTTAAGAAACGCATCACCTTCAAATGAACACCCCTCTTACATAAAACTTCCATTATGTATATATATGTATCATCATAACGTTTTTTTATGCCGGGTGGTAGTTGGAAGCATCATATGCGTCACCCTCTGCCATCTGGACGATTAACCATGCCCAAGCCCCTTTCATATACTGACGTGGATGATTAGTCGAAAGATAAGGAGTTGACGTGATGGATATTCAAATGTCTACTTTAACCGATCCATATTTGTATCAAGCATTGATGAGTATGATGGATGAATTTCTCGTGGTACAGACGATCGAAGGCTCTGTAAGGGGTAAGCTTGCAAGTGTTTTACCTGACCACATTGTCGTTGAAGTGAGCGGAACGCCATTCTATGTTCGATCTCAACAAATCGTATGGTTCTTCCCCAGTTTTGAAGATACTGGACGATAGAATGAAAAGAGGAGGGTAAGACATGTTTAAACGAATCAACAAGCTGCTCATTGAACTCCCCATCCCTGAACACGGTGATAAAAATGCCGCAGCTGCCGTTCAGGAATTACTTGGTGGAAAATTTGGAGAAATGTCTACTTTAAACAATTATATGTTTCAGTCCTTTAATTTTCGCCAGAAAAAGAAGCTCAAACCCTTTTATGATATTGTAGCCAGTATTACCGCAGAAGAATTCGGTCATGTGGAGCTTGTAACCAATACAATTAACCTGCTCTCTGTTGGGAACACCTTCCCCGGCGACCCTAATATAGCCACACTCCAAAATGGACTGGATGCCAGAAACACGTACCAATACATTGCCACTGCCCAAACGGCTTTAGCCGGTGATTCAATGGGAAGGGCATGGACGGGAGATAATGTGTTCAGTTCTGGAAATTTAGTATTGGATCTGCTTCATAATTTCTTCTTGGAAGTGGGAGCCAGAACCCATAAAATGCGGGTATACGAGATGACCGACCATCCTACTGCCAGAGAAATGATCGGGTACTTACTAGTTCGGGGCGGCACCCATGTATTGGCCTATGCAAAGGCCTTGGAAATAGCAACAGGTGTAGATCTTACCAAGATGCTTCCCATCCCTGACCTTGATAATTCCAAATTTGATACAGCTGTGAAATTCGAAGAAAAAGGGATTAATAACGTTCTTTATACATGGAGTGACAACGACTACAAGGATATCGCACAAATCTGGAAGGGAACAAATCCTGAGAACGGGCAGCCACTAAGGGTTATCGAAGGCACACCTGAAGGAGCCCCGATCCCTAACCTGGATGACCTGCCGGAAGAATTTGCACCCGGTATCTCGAAGGATGATTATGAACTGATTGCGAAGAGATTGTTGAGGAACTTATAAAGCTGGTGGCTCATCATCGACGAATAAGAAAAAAACCACACGCTCCCATAAGGTAACCCGTTCGGTTGAGCGGGAGAAAACGTAAAATAACATTGCTTTTGGAGGTGGAATTAGCACGTTCATTCGCTCCTCCTTTTTTTATTGATATGACAACGTTTATAACTTTAAAAGAGTGTTTTAGCATACAAATTAACATCGGTTTTATCAACCCTTTTAGCAGTAATGAATAAATTTATTCACGACTGCTAAAAGGGTTGTGAATTCCATTGTTGAAAATAATACTGAAGATGAAAATAGGACCATCCAAGTTGGATGATCCTTTGGTATTTCATGAAAGCCCACGATCGCTGAATAGTTGAACATCAGGTTTCCCGTTAAACTTTTGCATTCTTAAACAATGAAACCAGGTTCGCTGCTAAATGAGGTTTATAGAGGAAAAAAATTCCCTTAATTAGCAGCTAGTACTGAAAACAGCTTAAATAAAGGGAAAAAATCCTCTTATTTGACTCGAAAAACGTGAAAATAAGTAGCTTTGCCTTGTATAGAGGGAAAAACTCCACTTAATTTCCCCAAAAACTACTTCTAATCTCCATATAACAGTAAAATCTCCGCTTATTTTCTATCCCTGATTACTCACACTTCATCTTCCCATCTTTCGTATCTGCTAATAGAATTTATAGCCACATCCGATCTTCTCTTTTACAGTTTTTCAATAATTGTGCAATTTCAGCCTCAATTTTTGGAACGCTATAATCGTTTGTAATTAGTATCTTGTTCCCGATTACTATTTCAAAGGTGAATTTTTTCACATACTTGCTTGTGATATATAGTTATATCTTATCATGAGCTTCTTCAAGTAACCTCGCGGCAGCATCTTCGAAATATTCTGTTGAAAAACACTACATAACAAAAATAGCAGACCAAAAGTTTCACCATTTGGTCTGCTATTTTTTGTGTTAGTTGATTTGTTAATAAGCATTCTATTTTAGTTGTGAATTGTATCTTTCTCCTTATCAACCGACGGGTTACCCATAAGGACCATGTGGTTTTCTTTCTATATTACTGATTAAAAGGTGGATTATCCGTTCCGCCATTATTTGGCCTGTTCTTTTCTTCTTCAATTTTCCGATCCAGTTTAGAAAGATATTTTTGAGCAAAATCCTTTCCACCCAGGCCAAAGGCCAAACCGAAGGCTAGTGCCAGTCCACCCAGAATCAGCATGAAGGCAATATTGACGATGGAATCAGCCACTTTTAATTGATCCAAGGCCATAAAGAAACTTAAGGCAATGATTGCATATTTCGTGATGGTCGATAGTACTTGGAAGTGATCACTCAATACGTTGGATATGATGCTCTTCACTAAGTTACCTAAGTATAAGCCTGCCCCAAGAATGACGATGGCTGCCAATACATGTGGTAAATACGCAAGGACACCTGTTGCCAGTGCTACCAGGAATTCCAATCGTACAATTTCCAGGGCCTCTACTACAAAGAGGAAAACAATGATGATTTGAACGACTCTACCTACAAGTCCCGATAGATTCATATAAGTTGAGCCAGTTGGTTCATACGGATTCTTATTAGTATTCATCCGTCCAATACCCATATTACGTAATAGAGAATTGAATCCTACCCGGTTTAATAATCGCGCCACCATGGCTCCAACCCATTTACCGACCCAGATTCCTGCAAGAATAAGCAGAATCGCAATCGCAATATTCGGAAGCATCACAAGGACCTGATTGAGCATGTTAATCGCCGGTTCTGAAATCCCGCGAATGTCCAGCTGATCCAATGCAGAAATGGTAACCGGAATCATGATGAGTACGAATACAATCGTACCAATGACCGATGAAACCGTTGTTCCTTGAAAGAGCTTGCCAATGCCGAATCGTTCAGCGACTCTCTCTGTTCCAATCGCCTGTAAAAAGTTCGTGACGATATCCCGGACGATTTTGGCTACAAACCAGCCAACAAGGAGAATGATAGCTGCGGCAAACAACTTAGGAATAAACCCTAGGAAGTTTTGAAGCATTTCCGTGAAAGGCCCTGAAACCCCTGTGATATTAAGAGCCGCTAACACTCCAGGTAAGAATATGAGAAGCACGAGATAGAATACAATTCTAGCAGCCGTATAGACATAGCGATGTACATCGTTCTCATCTTTCGCTAATTTAGATCTTACCAGCGTGTGTTTAACTGCAGGTCTCGTCCCCAGTTTCTCTATCAATACCTTCAGCACAGAAGCAACTATCCATGCAAATAATAGAATAAGTGCTGCCTTTAATACGTTTGGAATCGCTGCTGCCATCGTACTCAACATACCGACCAAAGGTGAAGCAATAAAGTTCAAGTCAAGCATATTGAAGAAGGCAATAAACACGAACACAAGAAGGATAAAGTACACAATTTTACTAATGACTTTCTCCGATGTCCATTTCCTTTCTCCGTTCCTGCTGCCAAAATAAAGGTTATCATCGATCTTCACCCGTTTTAAAATTCCGTAAACGGCTTTTTCAACAGCCTTTGCAATGATCCACCCGATCAATAACACTAATAAAGCTAATAACAGATCAGGAAGCTTCCCTAAGTACCCGTACCATTCTTGCGTTATATCATTGTTCATTCGATGCTCTCCCTTCAATTATGGAAATTGTATAAAGCTAATAGTTATCTACCCAAAGATTTTTTTTCAAAACCTGACAAAAAAAGATAGTCTAAATGATTCATCAGGGAGTCTTAAGTAATAGAAAACCCTTAAGGCAAAGCACCTTAAGGGTTTTCATCATGGGAGATCAATTGCGTTTTCTTTTTTAAAATCATCTAATGAGTAAGCAGTCACTCTATTATGTGATACTGTATAAAGCTGATCATCAATATATAGGAGTCTTTGAATCTGGTCTTCCCACTGTTCGTAATATTCTTTGTTGTTGTTTTCTTCTTCTGTGAGCTGAGACTTTAAAACGATTCCTTTTTCAGGTGTGATTTCATACAGGAGGGCACCTTGATAGTCAAAATCCAGTTCATGCCGGCTTCCCTCTTTTTCATGATAAACAGAAATGGGAAAGCCATATAGATTTCTTGAAGGCTCATGGAGCAGTGCTTTGTGATCGTCTAACAAAAAAGAGTGTGTACCCTGCCCGCCTATTATTTCTGTGTCCGTTTCCTTTGGATGCTGAAAGTCTGTAATATCGAATAATGAAATCTTCATCCCCTGTCGAACGATTCTGGGTTCCTCATTGGTTGCTTTGTCATCACCCATCACTTTGGTATCAAAACCAAACCCGATAAGGTGATGTTCGTCTAAAGGGTGAAGATAGGTGCTGAAACCTGGAATCTTCAGCTCACCCAAAACCTTTGGAGCTTTCGGATCTGCCGTATCGATGACAAAAAGGGGATCGACTTGTTTAAAGGTCACCATATATGCCTTATCTCCCATAAACCTGACAGAATAGATTTGTTCTCCCCTGGCTAAATCCGTTACTTCCCCAACATTCTTCATGTTCCCATCCAGAATATAGAGAGCATTGGTTGAAGGGGAATCACTGTTCCACACCTCCCCTTTCGTCGTTGCGATCCGAAAGTAACCTTTATGTTCATCCATGGAAAATTGATTTAACGCTCTTCCTTCTACCTGCCCTGATGAAGCATATTCAACCTTTCCATCACTTACGGAAAATTTATAAATCTCCGTGTTTGAAGAGGTCCAACTTTTCATAGCATCTTCATTGTAATTTTCTACAGCCACATAAAGATTGTTTTTAGACATATACACTTTATCGCCGCTTCCAAGATAGGATTGAACGTTTAGAGAAGCCTTGGGATCTTCCATATTCATTCCCGCCAATAAGGTATAGTTGGGGGACTGGGATTGTGGAAAATACATAATATCTTCTATTGGAAGTGGTGTCGTTTCATCATCTGTTAAACTATCTTTCACCCGGGGTCTCAAATCGGGATTTCCCCCCTGTTCAAGCATCCAGTAGCTTGGATATAAATTTGAAATCAAATATACAGTGGAATCAATCTTCCTGGACGTTACATATTGACCTTCTAGCTCAACCTTTCTTAGAAGAGATGGTTGAGCTTTATCTGAGATATCATACAAAATCGCAACGGTCGTCCCTTCTACAGGCATAGTGGAAGCGATTTCTTGTTTATTCTCTTGAAAATGGGTAGGCGACCATCTATTCCCGATGACGAGCAGCTTATCCTTCTGTAAAAATAGATGATGGGGCTGCATATTTTCTTTATGGCTGGTAGAGGATACCACTTTCATTTCTTTCACAGGATTCGCCTTTGTAATCAGCAGACTACGGTCTGTTAACTGATAAATATAGCTTCCATCGGTCTTCACTATATCCCCCTCGTCAACTCCTTGAACCTGATTATTCGTTTCAGAAAAATTGGATTCCGAATGAGTTGACTCTCCAGCTGCACTATCTTCCGATGATTTGGACTCCATATTTCCTTCTCTTCCGAACAGAGAAAACTCCGTATCTTCCTTATTTTTCTTTAAAATTCGTTTGAAATAGTTCGTTAGTTCTTCCTTGGATTGAATACTGGGTAGTTTAGAGGTGACAGAAAAAGGGATTTCTGTATCTCCGTCATAAGAAAAACCCCATTTGGTTTTCACTTCAGGAGAAATATGAAGTGTATACTTGTGTGGATCAGAAGGATATCCTTCTGGCGGTGCTTGAATTTGCAGGGTCTTTCGACTTTCATCCAACTTCATGGAGACGTTGACCCTCTCTCCATTGGAGTTTTCTACATATATGTTCTGGGGCGTCACCGTTTCCTTATTCAGGGCCGTTGAAAATTGCAGATTCCATGAGTTATTCTCCATCACGAGAAGATCACCTTCCATCTTCCCCTCGGCCTTCACGACAGGTCTTTGACTATACGCAAACGTTCCAAGTGCCACCAGCAACACAATCCCGGCAATAATGAGCAGATAAGATTTCATACTCATACTATGACCCTCCTCTATGTTCTATTTGTTGATTAGACGTTGGAAGGAAGAAAATGTTACATATACACAGAGTCTGAAGGTGGATTCATTTCGTCCAACTTTGTTTCTATGCTCTGCTAAAGACAATAAAAAAAGACCTCACAAAAGTAAGGTCCGTCCCTCTATCTCATTCGCCTTGCACTTACATTCAGCCGTGCGTTTCGGATGACTTGGTTGATGACTTCAGAGAAGATGAGTCCGATGGCAATGGAGCCTGAGATCATGAAGGCTTTTGCTGCAAGATTGATGGCAGCATTGTAATCGTTCTGCACGAAGTTTCTCATGGCATCGTACGCTAGCCCTCCAGGTACAAGAGGGATAATGCCCGCTACAGAAAAGATGATGACCGGGGTTTTATACATTTTCGCAAATACCTGACTAATCACAGCAACGACAAAGGATGCAAGTAACGTCGCAAGCACCGCATCCGCGTCATTTAAACTCATTCCTATGTAGATGACCCACCCTAGCATTCCAACTATTCCGCATTTGAAAAGGGACTGTTTTGGAGCGTTGAAGATAATCCCGAATGCAGCAGCGGATATGAAGCTGGTCACTAATTGTTCGATGATGAGCATTCCCTTTTCACCTCAATCTTTATTCTTGATACTAATCAAATGCACCCTATGTCAGAGTGAAAACTACGGCAATTCCCGTCCCGATGGCAAACGCCGTTAAAAAGGCTTCCGCTCCCTTCGATAAACCAGACACCAAATGTCCTGCCATTAAATCCCGGACGGCATTTGTGATAAGGAGCCCGGGAACCAGGGGCATCACCGATCCAATGATAATCTTATCCAGTTCCTGACCGATTCCAAGCTGGACGAATCCATAGGAAAGCATACCAATAATAAAGGAAGCAAGAAACTCAGCAAAGAATTTGATCGGAACGAGTCGATGAAAATAAATCAGGCTCGTAAATCCTACTCCGCCCGTGATCAGTGCCGGAATGAAGTCCATCCACATTCCCTGGAACATGATGAGAAAGCAGCCACTGGCAATCGAAGCAGCCAATACCTGAATCACAAAGGAGTATGATAAATCTGATTGATCCAGTTTCTCCAAGGCATTGTAGGCTTCTTCAAGGGTGAGATGCCCCTTGCTTATTTGCCTTGAAATACTATTCACGAGTGTTACTTTTTCAAGATCAGTCGATCGCTCGTTGATTCGAATCAGCTTCGTTTTCGTTGGTTCAGACGTTTCAATCGAAAAGATGATCCCGGTAGGCGTCACATAACTGTGAGATTCTGATATCCCATAAGAAGCTGCTATGCGCATCATCGTATCCTCGACGCGATACGTCTCTGCACCACTTTGCAGCATGATCTTACCCGCCAGCAAGCTGACCTCCATAATGTCATATCTTCTTATCATTTTTGCTTCCATACAATCTCTCCACACGTGCTATTTTTTGAATAGGTCTAGTGTATAGGAAAGAAGGGGGGTAAGCAATGAGGAACGGGATGATTTTACGTGGATTTAATATGTGTAGAGGGTTTTAGGGTAGAACTTTTGATCAAATTGTCGAAAAATCTTCAGTCTCTGAATCTTTACTCATCATCCTCCTTTTCCCTTTTCTCTCTTCCTTTTCAAAAGAATGTACAAGACAGTGACCAGCACAAACCCTGACAGGACCAACAGTTGATATTCTTCTACCATCCCCAGGATCA
Organism: Rossellomorea sp. ABR4_004; assembly: GCF_056159585.1. NCBI lineage: Bacteria > Bacillati > Bacillota > Bacilli > Caryophanales > Bacillaceae > Rossellomorea > Rossellomorea sp. ABR4_004. Next base: position 33,820 of record NZ_JBSWVM010000004.1, read on the forward strand.
CTTCTCTATCTCCCTCGTAAAGCTTGCCTATACTTAAGAATAAAAAGGTAGACGGAGCAATCCCCAGCATAGTAAGGAGAGAGTACACTTTCAGATTCATTTTTGCCATGCCTGCCATGAAGGGAATGACGTTTCCTAAGTGAAGAGGGCTTGCGATCGCTACGCTCCAGATTCCGTAGCGGCTGAACTTTTCCTGAGCTTCTTTAAGCTTCTTCCGTTTTTCAGCGTTGAGCTTTGCCTCAAGCTTCTCTCCTAATTTAAAGCTGATAAAATAAGGAATATAGCTCCCCGCTGTATAAAGAATGCTTCCTAACAAAGAAATGACTCCTATCTCCATCCACGTTAATTCTAGAATAAATCCCATTGTTACGATAAAAAAAGTGCCCACAAAAGGAAAAGCACTTCCTTCAATAAATAAAGAAAGCAATACACCCCATATCCCCCACTCAGCCGAATAATTTGCCATGATTTCTTCCATCAAGGTCACTCCTATATAAACGAATACTTTAAGTATAAAAAAATCGCCACCATGCAAACAGAAGCCGTAGAAGTAATTCCTTCTAAGACCTGGGGTGTATTTTCTTCCCATGATAAAAAGACCAGCCTCTTTATAGGAGACGGGTCCTAATCATTTCATGATTTGTTTCCGCCCTTCTGATCTTTATGTGCATACTTTCATTCTTTTTATGTTTTATTTTACATAGAAGAGAGATTTAGATATAAATAAGAAGATTATTTTTTCAGATGTGATTATGGTGACTCATGAAGAGGATCGTGAAGTATGATGACGGGCATTGACTTAGGGGTAACCATGAAACCATAGACTTTTCCATCCTTGTCCTTATACGCTACAGAATAATCTCCAAACTGAGGTGAGAATTCGACGTTTTGGTATTCGAGGTCAAGATCCTGATACTTAAGGCTAACATACAGGTTGGCGGCGATTCTTGCGGTCAGGTGTTGTACACTGGAAATCCGGTTGGCTACTATTATGAGGATGATTGCTAAACCAAGTAACATGACTTTCTTTGTCCTGGACACTCTGATCATTCATCAAGCCCCCTTTTATTTCTTCATCAATACTATACTCGTATACTCTCTATTATATACCTATTCCCTGAACCATGACAAAAGAGCTACTTTTTTAGCAGCTCTTTTGTCATAGAATGTATTATTCTCTTTTATTCAAAATCCCTTCATATGAAAAGATTTCTCTTAGTCTTAAACAACCGTTTAACCCTTTCTACCTTGTCAGATCAACCACTTTCTTCTTTAATCAAACGTTTGTTTAGTTGTCTAACATCTTCACCAAACGGGACAACTGGTTATGTAACTCGTCAATTGGGACGAACCTGGCCTTCCTGAACATTTCTTTTCCATCTACAAAAACGATAATGACCGGGACAGTGAAGATGGAGAATTCACCAGCTATTTCCGGTATTTCTTCTGCATCCGCGTGAATGGACGTCACATCTTGAAACTCTTCCAATACTCCTTTCACTTGTGGCAAAAGAGCGTGACACACAGAGCAATTGGGTCTTGAAATGTATAGTAAACTCAGCTTTTCTGCAGCAAGTGCAGCATTGATGGATTCCAGAGAATGGACTTCTTCCATATCTTGAGATCTCCTTTCTTTGATTACACATTACTAATAGGTATACCCACATCCCCATAGGTTTACCACCCGGAACCCACGGGAAAAGATAAACGAAAGTACAATTTAAATGAGGGAGGAGACCTGAATTGAAACCGACTGTTAAGGAATTTTATGACGATAAGGAATTAATTGCAGAAGTTGAAAAGCTTTCTTCTCAAGGTATCGACAAACATAACCTTTATGTTTTATCCCATGATGATGACCGGACGGACAGAGTAGCTGATCGCGCTGACGCCAATGAAATTGGTGTAAAAGAAACAGGCATAGGGACTGCAGTAGGGAACATGATCCTGAAAAAAGGTGACGAACTCCGAAACAAGTTGATGGAAGTCGGATTTTCTCACAAAGAAGCAGATCAGTACGAAGAAAAGCTCGATGAAGGAAAGATATTATTGATTGTTAAGAACTGACCTGATAGAGAAATGACTTAGGATGATTCCCGGGAATCATCCTTTTCTGTCTTGAAATACATATAGCTTCCCGTTTGAAGGTCTTCTAAATTTAGGGCCTCTAAACCCACGTTTTATAATCTCTTTTCTCATAAATATCATAATCCCGCCATGGCCTACAATGAGAACGTCCTCACCCTCTTGTATGATCGCATCAACAATCCCGTTGATTCTTTTTAGGATTTCTTTTTTACTTTCAGGCTGAGAACGATGATTAAACCACCAGGCTGCTCTGATCATAAACAAATGTAAAAACAGTGGAAGCTTTCTCCTTGAACTGAATAAGGGAGACAATCTGATTTCTCGCAATTCCTTCAATGATACGATATCCCCGGCATAGACTTTTCGAGCAGTTACTTCTGCCCTGGTTAAGTCACTTGCGTAGCATTTCTTCCAATCAATATCATGCAGATCTACCTCATTCTCTTCTACATCAGACTTATCGTACTCTTCTACCCACTTCATTAATTCTTCGGATGTCACAAATCTATCAGGATATCCTCTTGTTACTTTAAAATGCCTGACCAAACCAATCTTCACACTTTCGCCCCCTCCACTATCATTATACTATTTTTGGAAATAAAAGTAGCATGCGATCTAAGCCGCATGCTACTTTTTTAACCTAACGATACATCCAAAATCATCATCACTACAAATCCAAGCATGAGTCCCAGTGTGGCCAAGTCAGTACTTCCAGAAGATTGAGACTCGGGGATCAACTCTTCTACTACCACGAAAATCATGGCACCTGCAGCAAATGCCAGTGCGTAAGGAAGCAATGGCTGCACTAATATGACAGCAGCTGCACCAATTACGGCCGCAATGGGTTCAACGATGGCTGAAAGCTGACCATAGTTGAAGGATCTCAGGCGTGACATTCCTTCTCCGCGCAATGGAATGGAAAGTGCCGCCCCTTCAGGCATGTTCTGTATGCCAATTCCGATTGCAAGCCCCATCGCCCCTACCAATGTTGCATCCCCAAGTCCCATTGACGCCGCCCCGAAAGCCACACCGATGGCTAAGCCTTCAGGAATGTTATGAAGGGTGATCGCAAGAAATAGTAAGGTTGATTTTTTAAATTTTGAAGGAGGTCCCTCAGCCTTCTCCTTTTCATTTCCAAGATGTAAATGAGGCACTACAAAATCTAAAAGTCTAATAAAAAGGCCACCAAGTAAAAAACCAATGGCTGGAGCAAGCCATGGAATCTGACCATTTTGCTCACTGAACTCTATTGAAGGAGCCAGAAGTGACCAAAACGATGCCGCTATCATGACACCTGCAGCAAATCCAAGCATCATATTTAATATATGCTTTTCTATTTTGGTAAAGAAAAAAACCGTTGCAGCTCCGAGTGCGGTTAACCCCCATGTCAATAGACCGCCAAACAGCGCCTGCACAGTTGGATTAAATTCACTTAACCAATCTACAAACATACCAATCCTCTCCTCTGATCAAACATTTTAAATACTACCATCTTGCATCAACGAAACTTTCTTTGTCAAAAGAAATGACATATATCCTATTTACTACGATGTTTTCACTTTTGTACTAAGTTTGTGTTTGTATCATTCTTTATACTTCCAAACCATAGAGACCTTATTCACAAGGACCTGATCATTCGTTACTTACATAAATATTTCCTTCCCCCCTTCCCAAACTGGCAGAACTTGTTATATACTTTAACTGTATTAATACTAATAGTACACTGCATACAGTTGGGAGGGTGGATATGTTTGAGCTTGATTTAAGAAGTCGAAAGCCCATTTATGAACAATTAGTCGAGAAATTAAAAGAGTTAATCATTAATGAGGTGTTGAAGCCTGACGAACAATTGCCTTCCGTTCGGGCCTTGGCTCAGCAACTGACCATAAATCCAAACACAATCCAAAAAGCTTATAGGGAACTTGAAACCCAAGGGTACATTTATTCTGTGAAAGGACGGGGTAGCTTTGTTAATCCATCAAGTCACATTCGAAACGCGGAGAAAATCATGAAAGTAAAAGAAGAGTTGTCTAAACTTTTGTCTGAAGCTCTGTATTTAGGAATCACGCCTGAAGATTTAAAGCAGATGATTGCTGACATCGAGGCATCGGTAGGAGGGAATCACGCTGATGATAGAGATTAAATCAGTAAGTAAATCCTTTGAAGGTACGAAAATCATTCATGACGTTTCCTTCTCTGTTCAAAAAGGATCGATCTATGGACTGCTCGGATCGAATGGTGCAGGAAAGACGACACTACTCAAATCCATTTCCGGGGTTCTGAAGCCCGAAAGCGGTGACATTTATTTAAATGATCAACCGGTCTTTGAAAATGTTCAAACGAAAGAAACCCTGGTATTCATTCCTGATCAACCGTTTTTCTTCGCTCATTATACCTTACATCAAATGGCAAAATTTTTTCAAAACTCCTATAGCCGTTGGGATGAGCATCAATATGCATCTCTAACCGGCCTATTTGGGGTAGATCCTCACAAAAAGCTGCATAAATTTTCGAAAGGCGTCCAGCGTCAAGCAGCTTTCATTCTTGCATTATCCACTCAGCCGGATGTGCTCATTCTGGACGAACCCCTTGACGGATTAGACCCTGTCGTTCGTAAGAAGGTAAAAAGCGTGCTGATCACAGAAGTTGCAAACCGGGAGATGACTATACTTATCTCCTCTCACAACCTGCGTGAAGTGGAAGATATTTGTGATCATATCGGAATTTTGCATCAAGGACGGTTTTTACTGGAGAAAGAGCTTGATGATTTGAAATCCGGGATTCATAAGATTCAGTTGGCCTTCAAAGGCGAGATGCCTCAAAAGATCTTTACTGAGCTTGACCTTCTGCACGAAGAGACCAGGGGAAGCGTATCCCTCTGCATCGTAAGAGGTGACGAACAACATGTTAGAAGCATGATCCAGCCTTATCATCCGGTGATTTTCGATATGTTACCGTTGACCCTTGAGGAAATATTCATTTATGAAATGGAGGACGTCGGTTATGCCATCCAAAACATCATGGATCAATAAGGAAGTCATCATTCAAAGCCTTCGGAATGTTGGCTGGGTAGGGATCGTTTACTTTATCGGACTTCTCTTTTCTTTGCCGGTTGACGTTATCGGTAAACTATCTAACGACAATCAGCCCTATCCGGTTGCCATTTACGAAAACCTGTTTAAAATGCAATACCCGATCCAAATGGGTTTGATGCTGTTCGTTCCAGTCATTCTATCTCTTTTCCTTTTCCGGTATTTACATGTAAAGCAGGCTGCAGACTTCATGCATAGCCTACCGCTGACACGCAGCAAATTATTTTATCATTTTACCGTTACAGGATTCGTCATTCTCATCGTGCCCATTGTACTGAATACAGCGATCTTACTTTCCCTTTATTCATTTACGGATCTTCAGCAATTTATTGATGTTCAAGATATATTCATCTGGTGCGGCATTACAATCCTAATGAACATCTTTCTGTTCACAGCCGCTACCTTTGTGGCCATGATAACAGGACTGACAGCTGTACAGGGGGCTATGACTTACATCCTGCTCTTATTACCGGCTGGAATGTTTATGCTCGTATGCTTTAGCCTGAAAAATCTTTTATTCGGATTTCCAGAGGATTATTTTTTCAATATCAAAATTGAACAATTTTCCCCTGTTATCAAGGCCGTATATCTTGAGAATAAAATCTTTTCCGGATTAGATGTGACACTGCTCATAGCTCTCACCCTCCTACTCTATGTTTTCTCGTATGTATTGTATAAAACAAGAAAAGTAGAAGCAGCGTCACTTGCCATTGTATTTCCTGTCCTCAGACCCCTGTTCAAATATGGAGTCGCTTTCTGCTTCATGCTGGTTGGGGGAATGTACTTCCATGAGATCTATCAGGAGGCCTCCTGGACAATATTCGGATATTTTATTGGATCATTCATTGGCTACTATATTGCCGAAATGGTGTTACAAAAACATTGGAGAGTATTCCGGAACTGGAAAGGATATGCAGGGTTTGCCATTACCATCTCTCTTATCGGGATGTTCATCCAACTTGATTTATTTCAATATGAAAAGAAGGTTCCTGATATGAAGGGTATAGAAATGGTACATGTCAGTAACAGCTATTATTCCCTGGAAGACAATCCAGATAGCCTTATCAAGGATCACTTTATAGACGACCCTCAAACCATTAAAGCCGTCCTGAACCTTCATAAGGAAATTATCAACAATCACGATCGCACCGTCACGGACGAGGATAGTGAACAAGTCTTCCTTTATTACAAAATGCACGATGGAAGCAAGCTTGTGAGGAACTATCGTATGAATATAGAAGAGATTGAATCCCAATATGCTGCTTTATATAAAATGAAAAGTTTTAAAGAAACAACGGAAGAGATTTTCTCTGTAGATTCAAACAGTGTAGACAAACTATCAATTTATTCTGATATGGGAAATAGACAGAGTATAAGCATTGTCGACCCGGAACAAATCAGTGAAGCCCTTGGGATTTTAAAAGAAGAAACCTATAATGACACCTTTAAAGATCGCGATAGAGTGAACCTCTATAACGTTGAATTACTTCTTTCAGAGGACCAATGGATCCATGTCGGGGTGGGTAATAACGATAAGAAATTCGAATCCTGGCTACAGGAGAATGGATACCTTGAAGATGTAAGGGTAACTGCATCGGACGTTGAGTGGATGTACGTGATCGATCAAGAGCGTTACCGTAACCGTCTGTTCAACGTCATGGATCCAGATACCGAAGCCCTGAAGTTAAAGAAAGAAAACAAAGGGATTGAAATAACGGATTCCAAACACGTTGAAGCCATCATGGATCAACTCGTATACAATCAGATGACCAATGAATATATGGTGATCATCAAATATAAAACCCACGGAAATGTCGAAGTCCGAGGGTTAAAAGCTGAAGATTCACCTTCATTCCTGAGGAATAAAACAGATAATTGATAATAGGAAGTCGAGGTGAAGCCATATGGACGCATTACAAATGCAATCATCTCCTCTCACATTAGAGGAGATGTATGAACAATTTCATAAACTGATCTATCATATCGCTTATACGATTACAAAGGACGCTCATCTATCACAGGATATCGTTCAAGAAACCTTTCTCAAGGCCTACAAGAAGATGGATACTTTACTCGATGTGGCGAAAACGAAGTCATGGCTCACTTCAATTGCAAGATGTACAGCAATCGATTTTATCCGAAAAGAATCGAAACGTAATGAAGTCTGCATGGAAGATGATGAACAGGTTCATTCCATACAGGGTGATAACCCTCTGGAAATGGAAATTGAGGCTCAGTTTCTTAAGAGCTGCATCCAGGAAAATATTAAGAGGCTTCCACTTTCTCAGCAGGAAGTCATGTCATTGAAAGTGACACTGGATCTTAGTGATGGGGAGATTGCTTTAAAGCTGAATCTCTCTCCTTCCACCGTCAAAACCCGTTTTCACCGGGCAAGAAAGCAGCTGTACTCGATCGTTTATGCAAAACAGACCGCATAGGAAAAGGAGCCTTGTTTAAGAGGCTCCTTTAGTTGTTCATGTAATAGAAATAAACAAGATCAGTTGCGGATTGAAAGACTATATAACTTACAATGACCTATTATAGTACCTTACTTAAAAACGCCTGGGTTCGTTCATGTTTTGGATGACCAAAGAGCTCAGACGGTCTGTTTTCTTCCACGATATATCCGCCGTCCATAAAGATGACCCGGTCCCCTACTTCTCTGGCAAATCCCATTTCATGTGTCACGACCACCATGGTCATACCTTCCTTCGCCAGTTGTTTCATTACTTCCAGCACCTCTCCCACCATTTCGGGATCCAGGGCTGAAGTCGGCTCATCGAAGAGCATGATTTCAGGCTCCATGGCAAGTGCCCTTGCAATGGCGACCCGCTGCTTCTGCCCGCCTGATAAGGAGTCAGGGTACACATACGCTTTTTCTGCAAGCCCCACCTTATCAAGCAACTCCAATGCCTTCTTCTCTGCCTTATCCTTTTGCCACTTTCTTACCTTCATCGGTGATAGCATAATGTTCTGGATCACGGTTTTATGAGGGAAAAGGTTAAATTGCTGAAACACCATTCCCACATCCGTTCTTACTTTATTGATATCTGTTTGTTTGGCCGTTATATCCCGGTCTTTAATATAGACATGACCATCGGTAATCGATTCTAAAAGGTTCAAGCAACGCAAAAACGTTGATTTCCCTGAACCCGATGGCCCTATTACTACCACTACTTCTTGCGGTTCGATATTGACGTTAATATCTTTCAATACTTCTAATTCTCCAAAGGACTTTTTAAGATTCACTGCTTTAATCATTCGGTTGCCATCCTCCGCTCAATATAGTTTAGTAGATACGTAAGAGATAGAGTAAGGATTAAATAGATGATAGCGACTGCCAGGTACGGTTCCCATACACGATAATATTGCCCCTGCATGGCCCGACCCCAGTACATTAACTCCGGAGCGGCAATGACCGCTGCCAGGGAAGAGTCTTTCAATAACACGATAAATTCATTTCCAAGTGGTGGAATCATCCGCTTGAATGCTTGAGGGATGATGATGTACCTCATAGCCTGGATATTGGTCATCCCCAAAGATCTGGCCGCTTCCATCTGACCCCGGTCAATGGATTGAATGCCCCCACGGAAGATTTCGGCGATATACGCAGTGGCATTCAACGATAGAGCCACTAATGCGGACACAGCCGGATTTATCTCCGACATAATCATTGGCATCACACCAAAGTGAATGAGTAGGATTTGTACGAATAATGGCGTACCTCTAAAAAAGTTTATGTACCAAATGAAAGGTGTTCGAACGAGAAGATAAGGGGAAATTCTGAATATCCCCATCAGCAGTCCGAAGATTAAGCCTAAAAAGATGGCTCCCACCGATAAACCGATTGTTAATAGTGCTCCCTTTAGAAAAAAAGGTAGGTATTCCCCAATAATGTCCCATCTGAAATCCAGCATATCATGACTCCTTTTGTCCCGGTAACGGCATGAAGGCCGCTCCCTTCTCTATAGTAGTAATCAGACTCATATAAAAGGGGCAGGTGAAGAATGAACCATCCTCTTTAAATTCTACAAAGAAGATCATCCAAACTTTCACTACGCCCCTTGTTTCCTTATTCTGCTTGCTCTAATAAAGCGTCAGTGTTCGGTTCTGTACCAAACCATTCTTTGTAAATCTCAGCATAAGTACCATTTTCAATCACTTCTTTAACCGCTTTATCGAAATCAGCTTTCAGCTCACTGTCTTTAGGGAACATTAAGCCATAAAATTCAGATTCGAAGTTTTCAGGATCTTCAACTGTATTGAAATTGTCATCCGGATTATTTTTCACATATTCATTTACAACCGTATTATCCGTTACAACGGCATCGACCTGACCTTGCTTCAATGCTGTAATGGCAACGACATTATTCTCGTATTTAGAAATATCAGGGCTGTTCTGCCCAACTATTTTCTCTGCTGCCGCCTGACCGGTCGTTCCATTTTGAACCCCGATCTTCAGCCCTTTCAGGTCCTCTGCACTTTTGATATCCACACCTTCACCAAACATGATCATGTGAGTGGATTCGAAGTAAGGATTGGAAAAATCAAACGTTTCTTTACGGTCATCATTGATGGTGATCCCGGAAATCCCCATATCGACTTCCTTTCCGCCTTGAACTGCTGCAAATAACGGATCCCATCCAATGTTCTTTACTTCGTACTCATAGCCGGCTTCTTTCATGACAGCCTCTAAAAAGTCGATATCAAACCCGACGATTTCACCTTTATCCATATATTCAAATGGAGCAAAGGCTGCATCGGTTCCCACTACAAGCTTTTCTTTTTTATCTCCACTTGCTTCTTCACTTCCACAGGCAGTCATGATTGCTGCCATTCCAATCATTAATACTAGAAATAATCCTCTTACATTCTTCTTCATCATTGGCCCCCTAAAATAGTTTGTATTTTCTAATAATTATAATTATACAACTTTTTTACTAGAAAACCAATAACTATTAGAAAATTACTAGTTTTCAGACTAATTACTATTTTAGTGATACGGATTTTTGTTTTTGGCTCTTTTCACAAAGATTGTTGTTTTCTAGCATAGAATCTGCAAGGCTCTGTTCAACCAGGTTTATGCTGGATGGTGAGGGGAACTGCTCCGCTTTCCGCGGACGTTCGGCCGAGCCTCCTCAGCTTAGCCGAACGGGGTCTCGGCACGCCCGTACTTCCGCAGGAGTCTGCGCAGTTCCCCTCACCATCTTTATCAGAATTTTCTTGACAGAGCTACAAGGTGTGCAAGAAATCAATGTAACTAGAAAAAAATAATCCTTCTTCCTTAATAGGAAAATCAATCTCTATTTACCTTAAATAAGATTGTTTTCCATTAAGGATACATGCTCAGAAAGTTGATTCTCGCTGCAGGATGCTCGACTCATGCGGGAATAGCTGGACAGTTCGAAAAGCGCAGGCGGCTTGATCAGCCCCGACAAGTATAAGATGAATGGGCCGAGAAGGCGCTCTTTGCCTTCTTGGACCATTTAGCTTATGACCTCGAGGGGCTAGCCGTCGGAGCTGGACAGGTGAGACCCCGGAGGCGCAGCCGAGGAGGCTCACCGCCAGCCCCGCGGAAAGCGAGCATCCTGGAGCGGAAATCAACTATTACTTTCTCCTCTACAATAGCAACAAACTTTACGAAAAGAGCCTTGTTTTTAAACATGCATAAAAAGATGTATATGTATCTTTGTTTTATCTCAATTAATACCTTAACATTGACAGTCTCATCCATAGGTTTCAAAATAAGAATATAAGCCAAGTTTAAAGGGAGAGTTTATGGATACACATTCGTCTGATTTATATGAATACTTAGTTGATCATGCCTTAGATTTCACTGAAGACTGGTTGAAGTTCCAGAATATTAAATCCGGATCACACTATTCGCCTGATTCTCCTCCAGAGGTACTCAACAAAATAAAAGAACAAAACTCTAATTATGTGAAGATCATCGCCAAGTGTCTGTTACTTTCTCAAGAAGAGTCAAAGGAATTGATCTATAACTGGACCCGGGAAACCGCTGCTCATCGCAGTAAATCCAATACGACGTTGGATGAGGTTGTTCGTAACTCAGGTGTGTTCAGGAGAGTGTATTGGACGTATGTCGAAAAGTTTGTGGAAGATTCGAACGTAAACATCCAGTTGAAAGAAGTATTTGAGTGGGAACGAAAGATCAATTTCGCATTGGATTATGTGTTAGAAACGTTCACTTCCACGTTCTTGAGCATATTAATGAATCGACTCCAGGCACAGTCTACCCTGATTAAGGAATTAAGTACACCGGTCATATCTTTAACTTCAGAGGTAGGACTTTTGCCTATCATTGGAGATATTGATACGACACGTGCCCGTACGATATTAGAATCAACCCTGCAACAAAGTGCCGATGCTCATTTATCCATGTTGATCATCGACTTATCAGGTGTGGTATTGGTTGATACCATGGTCGCTCAGCAAATCTTCCACCTCATCGATGCCTTAAATCTACTTGGAGTGAAGAGCGTCATCACCGGCATTCGTCCAGAAGTAGCTCAGACAGCCATCCATTTAGGATTGGATTTCTCCAATATCCATACTGAAAATTCCCTCGAGAGAATCATTGCCGATGTAATTCAGGAAAATAGCGAATTTTTGAAGGTGTAGGAAGCTGGAGACAAAATAAAAAGACTGATTCTAGAGGGGCAGCCCCCCCTCATTCAGAATCAGTCTTTTTTATTAAGAATAATGATGAGAAGCTTTATAACTCGCTTTCACCATATACTCCTGTTGAAGCAGTTTCACTTCGAATAAAGTGATCGGGTCAAAATATCGCTCCGGATTTGCTTTCATTTTCTTTAACAATTCTTTGTCGCCTGCAATATCTGTTTCTGTATCTTTAATCGTGACGTCCAATTGTTTAAATGGCTCTGCGAAGAAGGAGTGAACATCCTGCTGCAGTGATTTTTCGAACAAATCAAACTGAAGGAAAAATTTATTGACGACAGATGCCGTGATATCCTGATAATCTTCGTTCTCCAGGTAGCGCTTGTATTGATTGTAGAGTAACGACTTATTCTGAGGCAATACACCTAACAGCTTTCCAGCACTCTTTAATAGGAACTGAGCAGGTTTAAAGCGCAATAGAATATTCTCTTTATCAATCTGGGCTCTCGTTCCCATTCGGTTTACATCCCGGCGCCAATCGTCCATTACTTGGAAATCACATTGTAAAACGACTTTATCCTTGCCGAATAACCCGTTGAAGGTTTCACTCATCTCATTTAAATAGTTCTGACTGTCTTGAAGCTCCTGCTTTGAAAAGCCAAGCCACTCCTCAAGGGATTTGACATAACGGGGCATGAGATCATCTTGGATATACCCTTGAATTCGGGTATTCATCGCCTCATTTAACTCCATATGGATCTGTTTGAAATCACTTTCTTCACTGATCAGATCAGAACAGCCACTAAGGATACCGGGGATTTTCTCAGAGATTTCCTTCTTCATCGCTTCTTTCTTCTTATGGAAAGAATCCTTAATGACTGATACCTTATCGCTTTGCATGTCACTTAAGTAGTTTTCAAAGCCGTTCAAACGTGTCAGGATATCTTCATTCTTCTCGATCGTCTCTTTCAGTTCATTTTCACGATTCTTACGTTTTGAGTAAAGATCTCTTAATGTTTTTCTGACCAGATAAAATAATTTGGCTCCACGTTCCGCTTTGAGCACGTTTTCATTCACCATATACTGTTTCTTTAGGAAGGACTGAACATCCTGCCGCTGCAGGTGAACGGCTTCCAGGGATGAATACGGTAGCACCTCTGCGTCCGGGAACCATTCCCGGGCTTTGTTTCGTGCTGATTCAATGATCTCTTCTGTACGGTCAGAGTGAGATACTTTGTCCATCTTATTTAATAAGAAATGTACGTTCACAGGCTGTCCAATTTCCGTTAACTTTCTTAAGGTTTGTCTGTCCTCTGCATTAAACGGGGAATCGGCATTCAAAACATATAATAGTCCATCAGCTACAGGATAAAAGGCTGTCAGATCATCCAGATGCCTTTGGCCGGTTTGAACGTCAATGATGGCACTTCTATTTTTCTTAAGAAACTCAGATGGGAGTTTATATTCTACGAATGCTTCTCTTTGCATCAGCTCTTCAAAATCAGCGATGCTCTCTACTTTGTGAACTCCATGTTCGTGAATCTCCTTCACTTCTACCTGCTGATCATGGTAGCTATAAATGATGGTGGAGCCCTCAGCCTCACCGACGCTCTCACCTAAAACGGATTGAACGAAGGAAGACTTTCCGCTTGAGCCACTCCCTGCGATTAATAAGTGGTGTTCACTTAGATCCATTAACTGCTCCGCAATCCATTTCGTTTTATACCCTACAGCAGCATCATTTCGTTCTGACCAATCAATGATTTTATTTAAGAACAGGATAATGTCTTCAAAGCGGGCTTGATAGGAGTCTCCTTCCAGCAGGATCATTTCCGCCTCATCCGTCACCATCTGTTCAATGCTGTACGAAAAGACATCGTTCCAAGCTAAAACGGCAGCAGCCGGGAAAAGTGGTTGATGATCCCTGCTCACTTTGAGCCAATTGCTCAGCATGCTTGGCATAAAGCCTTCCAGGTCTTTCACTAAGTAGTTGCCTTCCAGGAATCCTACGTATGCTTCCTGGAATTGGGATAGGATGTCCCCCCATGATTCGTTCGGGAGTATTTCCACATATTCAAAGATTGTATTGACCGTCAGCATCCATTCAATATGGGCAACCGGATTGCTTCTGTAACTTGTCCATAGAGAAGACACGAGATCCTTGAATTGTTTACGATCCTTTTCATAAACCGCAATCAATAAATCGTAGAAATAGGTAGGCGCAAAGGATGTTGTGTAACCTTGATCACCATATCCCCTCAGAATCATGAACCAAGCAGGATCCTGGGTCCGGATCGATTCTTGAACTGCCAGTTCCACCGCTTTATTCCAGTCCTCTTGTTCTTCATAAAAAGTCCGGGCGAGGTCAGTTACATTGGGATAATCCGGATTGATTGTCAAGGCTTTGTCGATGGTACGATAAGCTGACTGGATCTTGTTTCGTTCGATATACAGAGAGAATAGCTGCAGGGATACTTCCAGCGTTAATATCGTGCTTTCCGTTTGGATAGCTGTATAGACATCCTCAGCTGACGATAACAACCCAAGCTCATAGTAAGAATCCGCGATATTCTTCTTTGCCCAAGGTTCTAATTCGTTCTGGATGCTTTCCCATTTGAAAATAGCCGCTTCATAGTCCTTGCTATGAAAGTAGACCTCACCCTGAGCAAAGCGTATGAACGTTAAATCATACGGTTCATTTTGCTGCTCTTCTACAAAAGCTTGACCAAGCACTTCAATTGGATGACGGTTCGTGTCATAGTCTACTAAAAAAGTTCCATAGAATGACTTTTCCATTAGTAATTTTTCTTCTGTCATAATGTCCTCCGTTATATGTGGATCCCCCTGTTCAAGGAACCTCACAGACTAGTCTATTTCTATCATTCTAACAGAATTTCCTTGGGATAAAATTTCATTTCCTTTTCAATTTCCGATTGATACTTTCTGCCATGATTCATAGGAATCACTTCCATTACAGAAGAAAGGACTATCCGTTACTAAAGGCGGCATGTGCCTTCAAAAACAGATAGTCCTTTTTACTTACCACCATTTTTCAGCCATCAAACTAGGCGGATGTCTGGTGAACAAACTTTTTTTGTTTGCGTCCTTCCAGTATCGCTACAACTAAAGCAATGAGCAGGAATAAGCTTGAGATCTGGAATAAAACACCCGTCTCAACATATTGTGCAAGCACTCCGAATACTAAGCCGCTTAAGCCGATTCCAAGATCAATGGAAGAGAAGAACATCCCATTGGCTACTCCCCTTCTATTGTCAGGAGTTAATGACAAAGTCCAGGATTGGAGTGTCGGAATAAGAGATCCAAATCCAACACCAAACAAAATACCTGATACGATGATGAGGAAATCAGAATGAGCATAGGATAATACCCACATACCGATAAAGGTAATCACGATACAAAAGAGAACAAGCCCCTTAGGTCCGCGTTCATCAAACCATTTTCCGGCAATCGGTCGTGATAGGGACGCCATGATCGCATTACATAAATAGAATAAGAAGATATGCTGGATTCCACGTTCTTCCCCAAAGATGACGATAAAGGTAACGATCGACCCGTAACCAAAGGTCACCATGATCGTAATGAACGCTGGAAACCAGCTGGATTTTTCAACTAATGAACCCAGATAGGAAAACTTCAAGTCTTCCTTTTTCGTTTCTTTGACAACTTTAGGTGTACGGTAATGAACGACTCCTAACAAGATAACCGCGATAACACCAAGTGCACTGGAAGTAATAATCAGGTTTGTGAAGGTCGTTACCTGGAATAAATATATCCCGAGACTTGGAGCTATAATCATTCCAATCGTAATCGACAATCCGTAATATCCCATTCCTTCACCTAAACGTGATTTCGGCACCACATCCACGGCTGCCGTCCCATTCACCGTTGTAGACCATCCCCACGCCAATCCGTGTACAAACCTGAATAAAAGAAAGATGAATACCACACTGGACAATGGATAAATCACCGTGATCAATAATAACGAGATCCCACCTATTAAAACAAGAGGTTTCCTGTCCCTGTATTCAAGCATAAACCCAATGAACGGCCTGCTTAACACTGCACCTATCGAAAATAACGTCGTCACTAATCCAATTTCCAAACCTGAAGCCCCGATCGACTTTATATAAGGCGGAAGCGTCGGTATAAGCATTTGAAACGACATAAACACAAACAAGTTTCCTACCATCAACATAATAAAAGACCTCGTCCATAAAGGATCCTTTACCTTCTCCATAAGAAAACCCCCTTTCACCATCTATCAATAATCCTCCCAATACATTCAGGAGGATAATATTTCGGATTACTAAATAATAGCACATAAAACAAAATTGCGATACGATTTAGAACCCGTGAAAACATGCTAGTTTTTTACAAATATTGCAAAATGACATTCGAGTAATTATTATGATTGATTCCAATAAATAGAGGGAAAGTAATACTACCTGTTTTTTTGGCTCATTCCTTCTCTACCCGGCCTTTCAGCGGAAGCTGAAAGGCGAGTGAAACGAACGTTTCACTCGAATGAGCCAAAAAAACGAATGCAACATAATAAGACCCACACACATCATAATTCTTGGAAGAACCATCTAATTCCCAACCTTTTATTGAAAAGACAAAGAATTATACTATAATAACAACATGGCTCAAATTTCTGAATAATCTTATTTGCACGCCTACTCATACATAATTATTTTATATTTTTTATAATCATACAATTGCGAATGGAGGTAGTTCTTTGAATTATACGTTACGACCATTGGGCGATCATGCCGTCGTTATACAATTAGGAAATTCAATTCAGCAAGAAACACACGAAAAGGTTAAAGCCGTCACCACCTTTTTTGAAACCCGGACAATCGACTGGCTTGTTGAATACATACCGGCATTTACAACCGTCACACTTTATTACGATCCAATCAAAATCATAGAATCTCACAAACCTTTTCAGAATACATTACCCTACACAATTGTCTGTTCAGAAATTGAACACATGCTTTCCAAACTTACATTAGGTGAACAATCAGATTCCAGAATCGTCGACATTCCCGTCTGCTACGGTGGAGAATTCGGACCAGACCTTGAAGAAGTCGCGAACCACAATCAGATGTCTACTGATGAAGTCATCGCGAAACATTCCAATGGTGACTACCTCGTATACATGATTGGATTCGCCCCGGGATTCCCTTATATCGGAGGCATGTCCCCGGATATCGCGACACCAAGAAGAGAATCACCCCGCCTCAAGATCCCGGCTGGCTCAGTTGGAATTGCCGGAGAACAAACAGGCGTTTATCCGATTGAAACACCTGGAGGGTGGCAGCTGATTGGACGTACCCCCTTAAAATTATTCAAACCAAATAACGACGACTCACCAAGCTTACTTAAAGCAGGAGATCGAATTCGTTTCACTCCGATTTCATTTGAAGAATATAAAGCATTGGAGGAGGAACAATGATAAATGTAATGAAACAGGGCCTCCTTTCAACGATTCAGGACCTTGGAAGGTATGGCTATCAAAAATATGGCGTCATCGTGAGTGGAAGTATGGATCCTCTTGCCCATAAAATCTCTAACCTGCTGGTAGGGAATGATGAAAACGATGCCACTCTTGAAATGACACTTATGGGTCCAATGCTTGAGTTCCAGGAAACCAGCCTTATATCGATCTGCGGAGGAGACTTATCTCCAACCATAGACGGGAAGCCGGTTCCTTTAAGGAGATCACTATTGATCAAAGCTGGAAGCATTCTTAAATTCGGGGCATGCAAGAGCGGCTGCCGCAGTTACCTTGCGATTGCAGGTGGATTTAATGTAGCAACGGTGATGAACAGCAAGTCAACTTACGTAAGAGCGGGGATCGGAGGATTGAATGGTCGTTCTTTAAAAGAAGGTGACAACTTGAAAGCTGGGACGCTTTCGAAGGAATCTGAAAATATGATCGACTATTTACTTCCCTATTTAGAGAACAATGATTTCACGGAAATTGATTGGTCGATTTCTTCTGAATTCATCTCGGCTTATCAACAGAAGAAAACGATTCGAGTGATGACCGGAACCGAGTACGATTTATTTTCAGCAGAAAGCCGGGAACACTTTTTCAATGAACCCTTTAAAGTGTCTGCTCAATCAGATCGAATGGGCTACCGTTTGGAAGGTCCGTCCCTCCATCTCGAGAAGGATTTTGATATGATTTCAGAAGCGGTTGCCTTTGGGACGATTCAGGTTCCTTCAAATGGGAAGCCTATTGTTCTGTTAGCGGATCGGCAAACGACGGGAGGCTATCCAAGAATCGGTCAGATTGCGTCAGTGGATCTTCCTTTGATTGCTCAGGCAAAGCCTGGAGAAGAGTTGACCTTTACGATGATTTCTCATGAAAAAGCCCAGGAACTCTACATAGATCGCGAAAGGCAATTAAGGCATTTAAATCAGGGGATCGCCTTGAAATTCAACTAAGCAGCCATTCACACGACAGCAAAGGAGCGAATTTCTTGAAGAAAAAATCAAATTTCAGCGTATTGTTAGGGGCTGCGTTCTTAATGGCTACATCTGCCATTGGACCAGGCTTCCTTACTCAAACAACCGTATTTACTCAAACCCTGGCGGCAAGCTTTGGTTTCGTCATCCTTGTTTCAATCCTCATTGATATTGGTGCCCAGCTTAATATATGGCGCATCATCGCCATTTCTGAAAAAAGGGCTCAGGATATTGCCAACGATGTCTTACCGGGATTAGGCTACTTCCTTGCCATCCTAATTGTGCTGGGCGGTTTGGCCTTTAACATTGGAAATATTGCCGGGGCTGGTTTAGGTACGAATGTCCTGTTTGGTATTTCACCGGAAATGGGCGCATTATTCAGTGGAATTGTCGCAGTAGGTATCTTCCTGGTGAAAGAAGCCGGTAGATTAATGGACAAGTTCGCCCAGATCCTCGGGTTACTCATGATTATCCTTACAGTGTACGTGATGTTTACAGCAAACCCTCCTGTAGGAGAAGCTGTTACGAAAACATTTGCACCAGACACCATTGATTTTCTAGCCATCATTACGCTCGTAGGTGGAACCGTTGGTGGATATATCACATTCGCCGGTGGTCACCGGTTACTAGAAGCCGGAATAACAGGGAAACAGGCACTTCCTGAGATCACGAAAAGCTCAGTATCCGCCATCGGTATCGCATCCATCATGCGTATCTTCCTTTTCCTTGCCGCTTTAGGAATTGTGTCACAAGGTCTGCAATTGGACCCTTCCAACCCGCCAGCCTCTGTATTCCAACTGGCTGCCGGTGATATAGGGTACAAGATGTTCGGGATCGTCATGTGGTCAGCTGCTGTATCATCCGTCGTTGGTGCTGCCTATACATCGGTTTCCTTTATTCGAACATTCAGCCTACTATTGGAGAAATATCATAAGTGGCTAATTGTGGGGTTCATTACCGTTTCAACACTAGTATTCGTCATTGTAGGTAAGCCTGTTGCAATTTTAATCCTTGTGGGGGCACTTAATGGATTGATTTTGCCAATAGCACTAGGAGTTATGCTTATCGCCGCTCATCAAACCAAAATCGTCGGTGATTACAAGCACCCGATTTGGATGACCATTTTCGGTGCGTTGATTGTCGTGGCCATGTCTTACATGGGTGTATACTCATTAATTAAAGGCATTCCACAATTGTTTAGTTAAGTGTAAAAGAAGGGCCTCGATCCGTTTTGGGTCGAGGTCTTTTTGTTAACTCAAATTGCGGATGCGCCATTAGTACCTCCACACCAAACTAAATAAAAAAAGAGACCACTTATGGCCTCTCTCCCAACACTACTGAATAATATTCTTCACTCGCCCAACTTGTCCATCTTCTAACCGGACTTTGATGCCGTGGGGATGATTCGGTGAATTGGTTAGAATATCTTTAACAATCCCACGTGTAAGCTTGTTAGTTCTTTGGTCTTTTTTCAGGACGATGTCCACTTCAAGACCCTGTTTGATATTGGATCGTTGTTGTCCGCTCATTGTATTTCCCCGTTTCATTAGGTGTTTTCCGGAAGGCTAGTCTTCATCCTTCACATCGATATCTTCCGGAATCGGTTCACTTAAGTATTCAGCAAGCTGACGCTTCATTTTTTCCATTTGCTCCAGGTGCTGATTGAATTGGTCCCGGTATATTAAATATTGATCTCCGTCGTGGACCGCCCGTATTTTATTTTGCTGAATGAGGCTTTCAATATACGATTCCGGCAGAGACAGATATTCGGCTGTTTCTTTAATTGTGAGATACATCGGCTTTCTTCCTCGCTTATTCTACTAACTCAATCTTCGCAACGGCTTCACAGTGCATCGTTTGCGGAAACATATCAACAGGCTGGACCTCGGTTGTCTTGTACCCGCCATCCTCTAAAATTCTAAGATCACGGGCAAGTGTCGCAGGGTTACAGGATACATAAACCACGCGCTTTGGCTTCATGGCGAGGATCGTATTCAGGAGCGCTTCATCGCAGCCCTTTCGTGGAGGATCCACTACCAGGACGTCGGCCCTGATTCCATCTTTATACCATGTGGGAATGACGACTTCTGCAGGTCCTGCTTCAAACTCTACATTGGTCATGTCATTCAACGCTGCATTCTTCTTCGCATCTTCAATCGCCTGTGGGACGATTTCAACTCCATACACCTTCTTTGCCTTTTGGGCAAGGAATAAGGATATCGTACCAATCCCGCAATACGCATCAATGACCGTTTCTTCTCCTTGAATATCGGCATACTCCAAAGCTTTTTCATAAAGCACCTTCGTCTGCTCAGGATTAACCTGATAGAAGGATCTTGCCGAGATCGCAAACTTCACGTCCCCGATATAGTCATGGATCACTTCTTCCCCCCACAGGACGCGTGTAGAATCGCCCATGATCACATTCGTTTTTTTAGGATTTACGTTATGAACAATCGATTTTAATCCTTCAATATTCTCGACAAGCGCTTCGATGATTGCATTCTTATGAGGAAGCTCCGGCGTACGAGTGACCAATACGACCATCACTTCTCCCGTCGTATACGCCGTCCGGGTCATAATATGACGGAGGGTCCCCTTATGATTCTTCTCATCATAGGGACGGACCTCCAGTTTCTCGCATATATCCTTCACATGCTGAATCACTTCATCATTTTTTTCATACTGGATGATACATTTGTCCATATCGATGATTTCATGGCTTCGTTTTTGATAGAAGCCGGCTACAAAGCGTCCGTCCTTTTCCCCTACAGGCACTTGGGCTTTGTTTCGATAACGCCACGGCTCTTCCATCCCCAGTACCGGATGTACGTGAATGTCTCCAAGCTTTCCGATGCGCTGCATCACATCACGGATATTTTTTTCTTTCGCTTGAAGCTGTCCTTCATAGGTCATGTGCTGAATCTGGCAGCCGCCACATTCTTTGTAGATTGGACATGGAGGCTCCTGGCGAAACGGGCTTTCCTTGGTGCGCTCTGTCAGCCGCCCAAATCCATAGCCTTTACTCGTTTTCACGACTTTAACCTTGCCTTCCTCACCTGGTAGGGCATTAGGAACGAAAAGTGGGTATCCGTCCACCTTCGTCACTCCATTTCCGTCATGGGTCAGATTTTCAAATACTGCTTCATCTATATAATCATTTTTTTGAACTGGCGCTTTTTTACTCACGTATATCTTCCTTTACGAATTCCTTTTTAAGACTCTACTGATTGTACCATAAATGGAGGTGGAGAATGAAATGGATGAAGGTCCGTCCCTCTCTATGTAAAAAAGCAACGAACGCGGAGGTTCGATGCTTTTATCGTTTAGGTTGATTTGATGACATGTTTTCGCGATCTGCCGCTTGAATGGACTCTACTGCTTCGTTCAGATAACGCTTGAATTCTTCTCCTTTTTCAACATCGAACTTTTTAAGAGATTCGTTGATACAATTGAAGTTATCAATGAGATGATCAGATTTCATGCCTCTACTCACCAGCACGCTGTTGAGCCAAAGGGCATAGTCAGAAAAAATCTTTGAGTCACCAACATCAGATGCCGATTCCAGATAGTTGAAATGGTGAATATTATCTTCATAGCATTTCTTTCGTCCGACTTCACCGTACTTTTCATCTAATTCAGGATAGCGTTCGTATAGCTTTGCCACCGCTTCTGCTATGACACTCTTATACTTATTTTCCATTAGTACGCCACCACCTTAAATCGATGAATGGAAGGAATGATCGAAGCAAGCTCCTGATCAGGGTACTTCTTCTCCAATTCGTGAATCCGTTTATAGTCTTCACTTTGCACCCACATCATAAAATGTTCCTTCGTATCCCATTCCATATGAACCGTGATTTCTCCCGGCTTTTTCTCATTTTGTAAGATTAGGAATCGTTGAAACCCTTCCGCCTTGTCGACTATTCCTGAGCGGGAATGGTAGATTGAAATCACTTCATCAGCCTTCTCATCAGGAACTACAAATGTTGAATGTACGATATACATTGAATTCATCCTTCCAGTGGCACTGTTTGTCCGACATGCTTTTTATCCACTGTAACATAGTCATGGAGTGGTGGGGAATACAAAATTTAACAGGGGGCTACTTCCCTGCATTATTTTCTAAACGACCCTTTCCCCAACCCATTTATATGAATATTGTACATATTATAGATGGGTTGTTAAAACTTACCTCGTTTCAGACGATGAACAAAGGGTACAATGGTATGTGCAACAAATCTAGAAAGAGAAGGTAGATAAATATGAACCCGGACTTCTTAGTAAACCTTATCCTCGTAGGAAATGTTTTTCTTGGAGTGCTATTCGCTCTCAAGTCTAGAAGATGGTGGCTACCCTACATCTTTATTGCAGTCACTTTTTTAACCTTGACCTTTGGTTTTGGGATTTCTCTCTTACTAAATAAAGAATCCATCCTTGCTTATTTATTTGTGTTTGTGGTGGGACAACTCATCTGGGTCTTTACATTTGTGATTGTGGCCCACATTCTGTCTTGGATTGTGAGAAAAGTTCCTTTCCGTCATAAACAACAGATCGGATGGGGGTTTCTCGTTGGGTTCCCAGTGACTTTTAGTGTGTTTTTGTTAGTTAACTAGAGAATCAACTATACAAAAAAGGAATGCCACCACGGCATTCCTTTTTATCATTATTCAGCTTTATCTTCCGGGCGGATCTTATCAAGAGGAACAAATACCTGTAAATGGCGGTAAAGGTTTTCGAATTCTGCAGGAAGGACTCCTCCCAGCTCACCATCTACATTCAGCTGTACCTTTTCTTTTGCTTTGATTTTGATTCGATTGGCCTGTGTGTATATGACGTTGGGATCATTTACATGCTCACCACGAACGGCCAATGTCGCAATGCGGATAAACTCGGCTAAATTTGTTTTCTTTAAAATTAAAAGCGAGAATAAGCCATCATTGATTGAGGCATCCGGAGCCAGCCTTTCAAATCCTCCAACTGAGTTGGTTAAACCGATCAGGAATAGCATTGCTTCCCCTTCAAACAGCTTCCCATCATACTCGATGGAAACGTCCGTCGGCTTGATGGATGGAAGCATTTCAATTCCCTTTAAATAGTAGGCAAGCTGCCCCATCATCGTCTTTAGCTTGCTTGGCACTTCATAAGTTAATTCGGTTATTCTTCCTCCACCGGCGATGTTAATGAAGTAGCGTTCATTCATGCGTCCGATATCGACAGGAATGGATTCACCTTTTGTGATGACATCAATGGCTGATCCAATATCCTTTGGAATGTGAAGCGCCCGTGCGAAGTCATTCGTTGTCCCCATTGGAACGATTCCAAGCTTAGGTCGGTAATCCTGTTCGGCTAATCCGTTGACTACCTCATTTAACGTACCATCTCCACCAGCAGCGACAACGATATCGTATTTACGTTCTACAGCAATCCGTGCCGCTTCTGTGGCATCTCCTTCGCAAATAGTTGCGTGAACGGAGGTTTCATATCCCGCTTGTTCTAATCTGATTAATACTTCTGCAAGGTGCTTTTTGAATAGCTCTCGACCAGAAGTAGGATTATAAATAATTCTTGCTCGTTTCATACCCCATCATCCTAATCTGTATTAATTCCAAAGACTCGTCCTTTTATATTCCATCTTTTAACATCATATACTTATTATTTTTATTCATGCAATTTTTATTCCGCAGGTTATTTATTATAAAGCGTCTACCGGTCAATATCATAACTCTTTTCGCTGGAAAAATCTAATGAAAAATGAAAATGGTCAAGCACACCCCTCGATTGTTGTTATAAAAAATACATAAATCGGCACTCTCCTTCGTAATCTTTATAGATTACTCATCATGGAGGTGCTCAGATGGAATGGTTGATTCTTTTACATGTACTGTCTGCCATTGTTGGGGTTGGGCCTACTTTCTTTGCTCATGTTTTGACCAGGCCTGACAAAAGCATTGAACAATTAAAGGTGACGGTGGAATTGAATAAGCGATTGGAATATTTCCCTAAAATCGGCGGAAGCATTGCCGTTTTATCAGGATTCATCCTATTTTATAATGGGGATTATGGAAGTTTTGCGCAGGTGTGGATTCTGGGGTCTGTTATTCTTTATATTCTCATTCAAATCATCGTCATTGTTTTTATCACACCTCTCTCCAAAAAAATCAGCGAATGGATATCTTTGCCGGAGAATGAACACCTTACAGGAGCGCCACCCGAAGAAATCCAACGTCATTTAGTGAAAGTTGACCGTTACTTTTATATGGCATCCACTCTCGGGATTCTACTATTCATTTTTATGATTATGAAACCTTAAGTATATACAAAAAAACCATCCAGAATATCAACACGATATTCCAGACGGCCTATGGGAACAGTTTGATATTCCGTTGTTGTAAAAACTGGATGGACTCCTGCAGGGATGTCGCATCAAAGTGGTAGACTTCCCCGACGATATCTTTCCATTTATCAAAATCTTTCATTTGATATTCACGGATGTTTCGGTAGGTCATCACTTTCAAGGTCTGATTGCGAAGGAAGTAGCATTGATTGCCCTGGAAGCGGACTGCCGTGATTCTTCTCATTGTAATGTTGTCATCAGAATCCAAGTAAGATGCTTCAATATCTGACTCTAATTCTCCTTCTTCTAACGGGATCCACTCAATGGTTTTTTTTACAAAGGATTTGCCGTTTGAACGTCGATCCACTTCGAATTCACGAATGTCTTTCTGGGTAAAAATGATTTCTTCCCCGAAACCGTGAAGAAGATGCTTCTGCCTCGCTTCAAGCTCAACAGGCTTCATGATCGGGGATCCATACCCAACATCCACATAAAGCTTACGATTATCAATGGTAATCATTAAACCAAGGTGACCCGGTTGCACTCTGACAAACTGACAATGGAAGCCTAACTTTTTCAGCAGTCTTCCAAAGTTGATGTTTAATGTAAAACAGGTGCCTCCCCACCCTTTAGAGTGGAGATTCTCTGCGAAAGTATGCAAGGAAGGCACAAAGGAATCACCTTGAGAAAAGTAATAGAATTTACTAAAGGTCTCATATGGGATCCTGATCAAGTGCTGCTGGATAAGTCGTTGCAAATAGTTTAATGTAGGCCGCTCAATATCCATATTTAAATAGTTTACATATTTTTTTACTGCTTCCAATCCGATCACTCTTTCTACTTTTTCATCAGGCAGACTGTAAACTGGTGCTGAAGAGTAAACTCATGAAGAGCATCGTAACGCCCGGAAAGGAACGTATGTAATGATTGCAGTAGTCCCTCTTTCTCACTATCTTCTAAATGAGTGAGGCATAAAGAACCTACTCGCTCACACCAGGACTGTAACGTAAAGTCGACTGCGTAATAAAATGTGTAAAAATCTTTCAAGTTAAAGTCAGCTTCCTGCCATTCTAACAGCCATTCAACAGGAATTCCATTCAATTGATTGACTGATTCAGCTTTTGATCCCGGTGGGGTCATATCTATATATTCATTTAAAAACGTCATCGTATCCTTTGCCACTTCATGATCCGGAACGAAACTTGAATCACTCACAATGAACGTCCCTTTTCCCTTCAATATCCGCTTCATTTCGCTGATCGCCTTTGGACGGTCGAATAAATGCCAGCTTCTGTGAATCATTGTGATATCATAGTACTGATCTGGCAGATTCGTAGATTCAGCTGTACCTGTAAGATATGGGATGTCCAAATATTGCTTACTCTCTAATGCCTTGGCAGCTTTCCTAAGCTCAATGGACGGCTCGACCCCGATCACTTCTGCCCCACGCTTGTGCAGCTTTCGCGTCAAAGCACCGGTACCCGAACCAATTTCAGCTACTTTTCTTCCTTCCCACACAATTCCCCTAACCTTTAACGTATCAAAAAATTGATGCGGAATATCATCACAAGACTCAGCATAACGAGAGGTCACATGACCAAAATTAACTTCCATTTACTCTCTTCCCCTATCATAATTGAATTTCCCACAAACGAGCATTACGATTTCATGTCAACTCCATCACAAAACCCTGCCAACAACACCATACCTACTACATTCTGTACCCTGTGCCAAAACTCCTGCCATTGACACTGCCAGGGACGGACCTTGACGATCTTTATAGCGTTATAAGTAAAAATCTTGTAGATAAACTCTTACTTTAAGGAATTATCCTGTTTTGCCTGGTTGTAAACCTTGAGTTTATATTATATTTATATCATTTGATAGGGGAATTTTGATATGAAATAGAGGTCCGTCCCTAACCTAAAAAAAACGGTCATCTGGAATGACCGTTTGAGGTGGAATGGTGTTTAATTGTTTGCTCCAGCTGCGATTCGCTTTACGTTTGTTTCAGCGGTTTTTGTCAGGTCTGGAGTAAATCCATTTTTCATTCGTTGATTTTCTTCATTGAAGTAGTCTTGAACTTCTTGATCAAATTCTATTTCAATGAGATCACGAATGTCTGTAATTCTAAGGGCGATCATAATGGAAACAAGATGAGCCACCGTTAAGGATTTCTTCTTGAAATTCACTAGCTCATTGATCGTAGCCACTCTTAGCCCGGTTAAGCGATGAAGATCGCCTTGTGTCAATCCTCGTTCACGCAGGATTTCTCCCAGTTTAATGTGAATTTTATGGGGAAATTTATTTAGCGCTTCTATAACAATTGTATTTGTCTTTTGGTGAATCATGATGCTTCAACTCCTCATCCTATACCATATTAACGCGAATTCCGCCATTCGTGAACCGGCAAAAAATCCCATGCCCCCGGGTACTTTTTACCATCCAATTTTGAGTGAGTATGAAGTCACCATGCCCCAAAGAAAAGAAGACTCCAGTAATCGACCGGATGTCTTCTACTATTCGTTTCGTTTTACATCAGCACATTCTGGACAAGACTCGTTTTTAAGCTTTCATACACTTCCTGCCATATTTCTTTATCTGTCGTATATTGAGAGGTTAAGCGGTGTATCATTTCCTTCTGCTTTTCCGGAAAAAGCTCATGATCCTTCGGCGGCATCTTCGCCCGTTCGTCATCCACGATCTTCTTTACCATTGGAGCTCTTGGCCCCCATACCAGCTTTTCATTCCCATCACGATCGATAAAAATGAAAATGGGGATCGCTCTCGATATGCCATTCGTTAAGTATTGATCCATCAGTTCAAGGTTTTTGTCCCGTAAAATCATGCGAACGTCCATGTCAGCGGATTTTGCGACTTTTAACAGAATGGGTATATTCAGCATTGCGTCTCCACACCAATCCTCCGTGATGGCAATCACCCGTAAAGAATGGTCTCCAAGTTTATTCAATACCTCTATGTCATCCTGTGGAATCGTAAAATTTCTCTTGATTGCTTCTGTATTTTCTTTATGTACACTCATATATTCCAAGTAATCTTCAGGTGTCATTCCTTTAGTGAACCATTGTTCCAAGTTCATGTTTCTTCCTCCTCCAGCGCCACACATTCCAGTGAAGCACAAACAACTTTTCTCTTAAATTCTCTTTATAGCATATTCATGTTTGTCGTATTCCACAAGGAAAATATACTTTTCATTCTATTGAAATTTTCAATTGTACGATTATGCCTGTAGGAATATAATATAAGAAAAGCACCGTAACGGGCAGATTTACAGGTTCTTATGAACTTCCTTTTCTTTTTATCCTTTAATCTAAAAAAAGGAATAGCATATCGCTACTCCTGGACTATTATTTTTCCAGAGGGGGATGGAAATAACTAAGTATGCGAAGAGAAGTATCTTTCATACATCTTTCCTTTACAGAAAAAAAGCTGACTCAATTGTCAGTTTCATCCTCACATTCTTTGGATAAATTAAATAGGTATAGGACTACTCTTCAATTGACCCATCTTAGACATCTTGTGATTTCTCAATTATTTTTGCCACTTTATTATAGTAGTAGTTCAGCTCGACTAGGCTATCTGCCTCCTTCAGTCTTTTTAGATACTGATTTGCTTTTTCATAGTCTTCTGGTGGCAGTTCAACCTTGATTCTTTTTTTCTTCCACTTCGCCAACAGGTTTCACCTCATTATGGTTTGGAGATCCTCCCTTAGAGGTCGGTTCGAGCTGATAATGAGATAGCTCTTGGATATAAGACGCTTTGGTACTTGCTAAATTTTGTTCGATTTTTCGTGTGATGACGGAACTTCCCCCGATACCTGATAATAAACTAATATAGATGACATACCAGATCGGGACCGTTTCAACAACCGGTAATACTGACAGATACCCTGCTAGAATGCCTATGATAATATCCTTTGTTGAGCCAAAAAGATAGTGCTTCTCACCTTGGTCATCGATAAATTTTCGCGGAAAAGTGAAATGACCATTTTTGAAAACCAGAATATGTCCTAAGCCTCCAATACCACCCATTAACATTGGCAACAAGATCACTTCGAATAAGGACATTCTATCCACCCTCTGGAATCATTTACTATTATTATACATTATTTACAGAAAATTCAGAATAGATATTTGGACGCAATTTTGTCCATTAAAGGAGTGCCAAAATGAGAAAAATTGTGATGAAAGTCTCGTCAGTCGACAAACTTCGATTCCAAAACTATATGATGCAGCTAAAGAGAGCTGAATCAAAAGTCGAAGCGGATACGTATTACCGCCTGGCTAAACAGATATTGGAGAAAGCAAAGAAGAAACAAATATAACACTCAGGAGCGAGTACTCCCCCTAGAAAAAGAACGAATGAGTGTAAAAACCTCCATCTTTCCATTTCCAACATCGCGTTATCATACAACAACAACTCATAAGAACCATAGTTCCCGGGATAACTTGAATCAAAAAGAGGGACGGACCTTGAATTTATTTCAAGGTCCGTCCCTCTTCCATATAAACATAACCCCTGGGAATATAAGGTCCCAGGGGTTATGCTTATTTTATTAACGTTTTTGGATTTCTTGAAGCAACAGCTTGTTAACAAGCGGCGGGTTGGCCTGTCCTTTTGTTGCTTTCATGATTTGACCAACGAGGAAGCCGATGGCGCGGTCTTTCCCGTTTTTGTAATCTTCGATGGATTGTGGATTGGCATCCAGTGTCTCCGTCACGATCTTGAGTAAGGCACCTTCGTCAGAAATTTGAACAAGACCCTTATCTTTTACGATTTGTTCCGGATCTCCACCGTTTTCCACTAGTTCTTTGAACACTTTCTTCGCAATCTTGGAAGAAATCGTTCCTTTTTCGATTAACTCGATCATGCCTGCCAGTCCTTGAGGAGTCAATTTAACATCTTCAAGTTCTTTTTGCCCTGCATTTAAGTAAGCTGAAACTTCTCCCATCAGCCAGTTGGACGCAAGCTTCGCATCCGCTCCAGCCTCAACGGTTTCCTGGAAGAAATCAGACATTTCTTTCGTTAATGTCAGAACCATGGCATCGTACGCAGGTAAGCCTAGATCTTCTACATAGCGCTTTTTACGCTCATCCGGAAGCTCAGGAATCTCTGCACGGATGCGGTCCATCCACTCTTGATCGATGTGAAGATGTAATAAATCAGGTTCAGGGAAATAACGGTAATCATCCGATCCCTCTTTTACACGCATGAGAATCGTTTTACCTGTTGATTCATCGAAACGAAGCGTTTCCTGTTGGATCAAGCCTCCTGATAAAAGAACCTTTTCCTGACGGACGATTTCATACTCCAATCCTTTTTTAACAAAATTAAAGGAGTTCAGGTTTTTAAGTTCAGCTTTCGTTCCGAACTTCTCCTGGCCGATTGGGCGGAGGGAAATGTTGGCGTCACAACGAAGCGACCCTTCTTCCATCTTACAATCGGAAACCCCCGTATATTGAATGATGGATTTCAGTTTCTCAAGATATGCATACGCTTCTTCCGGTGTGCGAATGTCCGGCTCAGATACAATTTCAATAAGAGGAGTACCTTGGCGGTTATAGTCGACAAGGGAATAACCGTCGCCTGAGTGCGTCAGCTTTCCAGCATCCTCTTCCAGGTGAAGACGAGTGATTCCGATGCGTTTCTTCTCACCGTTCACTTCAATTTCGATCCAGCCGTTTTCACCGATCGGCTTGTCAAATTGGGAAATCTGGTACGCTTTCGGGTTATCCGGATAGAAATAGTTTTTACGGTCAAACTTCGTATCCGTTGCGATTTCACAGTTCAATGCGATCGCTGCTTTCATACCGAACTCAATGGCACGCTTGTTTACCACTGGAAGTACACCAGGATACCCAAGGTCGATTACGTTCGTATTTGTGTTTGGCTCTGCTCCGAAGTGGTTCGGTGCCGGAGAAAACATCTTACTGTCCGTTTTTAATTCTACGTGGACCTCTAGTCCGATTACTGGTTCAAAGTTCATTGATTTCACCCCTTACAGTTGTGGTCTTTTTGTATGGAAATCTGTAGCTTGCTCATACGCATGCGCTACGCGATAAATCGTGCTTTCGTCAAAATGCTTCCCGATGATTTGCAATCCAAGCGGCAATCCTGTTGAAGAGAATCCACAAGGTACAGAGATTCCCGGTACACCTGCAAGGTTTACTGGAATCGTTAAAATATCGTTTGCATACATCGTTAATGGATCATCAATTTTCTCTCCAATTTTGAAAGCAGGAGTTGGTGTTGTTGGTCCAATAATGACATCATATTTCGCAAATACATCTTCAAAGTCTTTCTTGATCAGTGTACGGGCCTGCTGTGCTTTTTTGTAATAAGCATCATAGTATCCAGAACTTAATGCAAACGTTCCAAGCATAATACGACGCTTCACTTCGTCCCCGAATCCTTCTGCACGGGTTTTCTTGTAAAGATCAAGAAGGTTCTCTGCGTTCGGAGTGCGGTAACCGTAACGGACACCATCGAAACGTGCAAGGTTGGCAGATGCTTCCGACGATGCTAATAGGTAGTACGTTGAAACACCAAATTTAGAATGAGGAAGAGAAACTTCTTCCCATGTAGCTCCCATGCCTTCCAACACTTTCAATGAAGCAAGCACTGCTTGACGTGCTTCCTCACCGACACCTTCACCTAAATATTCTTTTGGCACAGCAATCTTTAAGCCTTTCACATCACCTGTCAGAGCTGCCGCGTAGTTCGGAACCTCAACATTCGCTGAAGTAGAATCATTCGGATCAAGACCAGCGATCGCTTGCAGTAAGTATGCATTATCTTCTACGTTACGAGTGATCGGTCCGATTTGATCGAGTGAAGAAGCGAATGCTACAAGACCGAAACGGGATACCCGTCCGTACGTAGGTTTTAAACCGACAGTACCTGTGAATGCTGCCGGCTGGCGAATCGATCCGCCTGTATCTGAGCCAAGTGAGAAAGGTACTTCTCCAGCTGCAACGGATGCTGCTGAACCACCTGAAGATCCGCCAGGAACCGTTTCCAGATTCCATGGATTGCTCGTCTTCTGGAAACCGGAGTTCTCAGTGGATGAACCCATCGCGAACTCATCCATATTCAGTTTTCCGATCGTAATCGTATCGGCACTATGTAATTTATTGATGACCGTGGCATCATAAATCGGATTGAAGTTTTCAAGGATTTTACTGGCACATGTAGTACGGAGTCCTTTTGTGACGATATTATCTTTAATCCCGATCGGCATTCCGAAAAGAAGACCCTTACTTTCGTCTGTACCAAGCTTTGCATCCATTTCTTTCGCTTTATTGCGGGCATTTTCTTCATCTAATGTCAAAAATGCTTTTACTTTATCTTCGACGGCATCAATACGTTTGTATGATTCGTCCACTAGATCTGTGACAGATACTTCTTTCTTATGTAAAAGCTCATGAAGCTCTGATAATTTATGGTCAAATAATGACATGAGGTCCCCTCCTTAGTCCAAGATCGATGGAACGCGTACTTGTCCATCATGTTTGTCTGGTGCGTTCTTTAATACTTCTTCACGTGGCAGTCCTTCAACAGGCTTATCTTCACGCATAACGTTCTTCATATCCAACACATGACTCGTCGCTTCCACATTTGAAGTATCCAATTCATTCAGCTGCTCGGCAAACCCGATGATCGCATCTAATTGAGTTGTAAACTTTTTCGCTTCATCCTCTGTGATGGCTAGTCGTGCAAGGTGGGCAACATGCTTTACTTGCTCTTCAGAAATTCTAGTCATCTTCTTCACCTCCGTATATGTTCGAACACTCACAATACTATTGATAATACCAAAATTCGCTTCATTAAAGCAACTATGATAAGAGATAACGATTGTTAGGAGCATGGCTGATTCTTGTCCATACCTCCATTCATTCTACCACGAATCGGGGATAGGATGTGCCATTTTGTGAGGGACGGACCTTGGGTGGGGGATCACGCGGTGAAATGATCGTTAACGCATTCCATTTGCTTCCTCCCCTCCAATTGATTACCTTTAAATAGAGTACTTAAAATGAGAGGATTTTTAGAATGCATCCTATTTTATTAGCCTTTGTCGTTGGAATTGCGGGCGGCGGGGTATTTACACTTCTACACCTCCCCCTGTCCTGGCTTCTCGGTTCTATGACTTCAGTCTTCTTCATCAATAAATGGACGAAGCTCGATTTAGCATGGCCCTCTTATTTCAGAGATCTTGGATTAATCATAGTGGGCTATGCCATTGGCCAAACCTTCAGTCAGGAAACCATGATTGAAATCTTCACTCAGCTTCCTTCCATGCTGACGATGACGATTGCCATCATTGTCTTCAGTATGGTACTTGCTTATATTACGTCTAAAATGACGGGGGTCGGTCTTTCCTCAACCATTACAGGAAGTATACCGGGAGGACTTTCGCAGATGGTGGCCCTTGGAGAAGAAATGAAGAATATAGACTTAACGGTTGTGACAGTCCTGCAGGTGATCCGTTTATTATCGGTCATCTTCATTGTACCGTTTCTGGTGTTCAGCCCCCTTTTAACAGGAGGTGGTGGATCCAGTTCAGGGAATGCTTCACTACCATTCGAAGTACCCTCATTCCAATGGGTCTTCATCTTATTCTTCATCATTGCCATTCTATCAGGGATTGTGGCTAAAAGAACCGATTTACCCACCCCTGCAATGCTGGGACCGATTTTAGTCATTGGCGGCTTCATGGTGGCTGGGTTTTCTGTACCCCCAATGCCCGATCCGTTCATCATTCTTGCTCAATTATCCCTCGGGATCTACTTTAGTTTCATGATGAATTTCTCTTCATCTAAAGAGTTGTCCAAGTTCATCCTTTGGTCTTTGTTTACTTCCGTCTGCCTGCTATTATGCTGCGCGGGCCTTAGCTTTATATTAAGTCGCTGGCATGACATGACATTTCTTACTGCCTTTATTAGCTTGGCTCCGGGGGGAATGGCTGAAATGGCCTTAGTGGGACAAGCCGTCAACGCGAATCTTTCCATCATTACCGGATATCACTTATTTCGGATATTGTTTATTCTATTTATCATCCCAGCGATTTTGAAAGGGCTGTTCAAACTCTCATTTTTCAAAAAAGGCACACAGTATTAAAAAAGCTTCTTTTTAATCGATGAAAAAAGGCTTTTCTTTGGCTTTTGTTTCGTTTCGGCTTCAGAGTTCTTTTCATTTTTTTTCTTCACATAGATTTCCTCTTTATCAATGGCATGATCATAAGCGAGGACTAGACCAATATCGGTTTCGATCTCCTTATTTGTCACCATTGAAAACGAGACATGATACGTATCAGCGAGCTTGATGTATTTAGATAAGAAGGAGTAGCTCATATTACCATTTAATAAAAGCTTCGCCTCAGGGTGCTTCTTCAGGGATTCCTGAACTTCCTTGTATACTCCCTTTTCCCTTACCTGACTCTGAGTCAGGGCAATGACGATTCGTTCCCGCAGGCTCCCTAAAAACTTTCTTCTTTCATCAGGCTTCGTTTGCTTCTGGCCATATATTCCATTATCCAGGTAATCATCAATCGTTGGTTTACTCAAAACCACAAGCACCTCCAAAACGGTCTAATTACAGTTTCTCCTACACTATATGTTTACATGTGTTTGTTTGGTTCAGTCTTATTTTCTCTTATGGAAATGCTTTCAGGCAACAAAAAGGTCCGCCTCCATCCAGAAGCGGACCTTTTTAACTTCATACAAACAGTGATTGCAATATAGCCTTCTGTACATGTAGTCGATTTTCCGCTTGCTGAAATACGGCAGAACATGGTCCGTCAATAACAGCCGCTGTCACCTCTTCTTCACGATGCGCCGGAAGACAATGGAGAAATTTCACTTGGGGTGCAGCATGCTGTAGCAGCTGTTCATTCACTTGATAAGGCTTGAAGTCTTGAAGGCGATTGATTGCTTCTTCCTCCTGCCCCATACTTGCCCATACATCGGTGTATACGATATCCGCGTTCTTAACCGCTTCAACCGGATCGTAAGAGAGTGTAAAGCTTCCGCCGTTCATTTCGGCAAGCTCAACTGTCTTTCCGATAATTTCGTTAACGGGTTCATATCCTTCAGGACAAGAAACGACGACATCCATTCCAAGCTTCGCACATAGAATCATAAAGGAGTGTGCCACATTATTCCCGTCCCCTATATACACAACCTTCAATCCTTTTAGCGTTCCCGCAAGCTCCAAGATCGTGAGTACATCGGCCAATGCCTGACAAGGATGGTACGTATCGCAAAGTCCGTTGATGACTGGGACATTCGCGTACTGGGCAAGTTCCATAACCTTCTCAGTTTCAAACGTACGGATCATAATTCCATCCACATAAGATGAAAGGACCCGTGCCGTATCTGCGATCGACTCTCCTCTACCCAGTTGTATATCACGTGCATTCAGGTAGATGGCATGACCTCCCATCTGGAGCATACCCGCTTCAAAAGAGACACGGGTTCTTGTGGACGACTTTTCAAAAATCATCCCAAGTGTCTTTCCTTCCAACACCTTTGAATAGGGATTTTTCTTCAAGTACTGAGCAAGTGATAAGAGCTCATGTACTTCTTCCGTTGAGTAATCCAACCACGTGACAAGATCTCTCCCTTTCAAGGAAACCTTTACCGGCGACGTCGAAACACTTGAATTCATCATACTCTGCTCACTCCCTGTATGGATTTTGATTGTGGCAATGGAATGGGGGTCACTTTATTCACTTTCATACTTCGAATAAAAGCCAACAGGGTCTCTGCTTCTGTTAACACGGTGATCCCTGCTTCTAAAGCAGCAATTCTCCTCTTCTTCATTTCATCCGTTTCTTCATGACTGAAATATACAGAGGCATCGCTTGTTTCAATCCAGTCACTAAACGACGTTTCCGTAGAAGTCTGATACTGTTTTAATTCTTTCTGGTCACTATCGATATAAACCGTCCCACCAGTTTCTACAGCCTCATGCAAGCCTTCAAATACTTTATAAAGGGCTTCTTCAACCGTATTACCAAGACATAATCCTTCTCCCGTTGATTTCATATTTGCCCCGAGTGTTTGATCGATTTCCGGCAGGGCATGTGATGAAAATACAGGATACTTCACTCCAACAACGTCTATTTCTGAAGGAGGGTTAAAGGCGTCTATCTTCAACGTCTCATTGCACATGATGTCTGTGGCCATATCGATTAATGAGTAACCAAGGACCTTGCTGACCACCGAAACCGTCCGGCTTGCTCTCGGGTTCACTTCCAACATGAATACTTCATCATCCTGCAGCAAAAATTGAATATTCATGATCCCTTTGTAATGTAGGGAAGACACAATTTTCCCTGCGTATCCTTCAATCGTTCTCTTGATGTCATCTGACAGGGATTCCGAAGGGAAAATAGACATGCTGTCCCCTGAATGGACGCCTGCCCGTTCAATATGCTCCATGACTCCGGGAACATACACTCCATCCCCGTCACCCACCAAGTCAACTTCGATTTCCTGACCTTCTTTGAATTCATCCATTAAAATAGGAAAGTATCCTGTATCCGCTCCGTGTACGAACCTCTGCAGCTCGGTTTGTGTCGTTACTTTCACCATCCCTTTCCCTCCAATCACATAGGATGGACGGCAAAGAAGTGGAAAGGTTAAATGCTGTGCCACTTGTAAAGCTTCCTCCTTACTGTGGCACATTTCCCCCTTCACACGAGGGATCTCCAATTCATCCAGCAGTTGATAAAAACGTTCACGATCCTCTACACGGTCAATGGTATCTGAAGATGTCCCAAATAATTGGATGCCCCTCTTCTCTAAAAAAGAAGCCAGGTTCAATGCCGTTTGTCCGCCGAATTGAACGAGTACGCTATCGACTCTCTCGTGCTGGATAATGGAAAGGACCGATTCTTCCGTAATAGGTTCAAAATATAAACGATCTGCCGTCTCATAATCCGTGCTTACGGTTTCGGGGTTATTGTTCACCATGATGGTCGTGTATCCATGCTCTTTCAATCGTTGGATCGCCTTAACGGCACTGTAGTCGAACTCTACTCCCTGACCGATTCGAATCGGTCCCGCTCCAACAATCAATACCTTCTTCTTTCCTTGTAACGGTTGAATCTCATTGTCTCCATAATAAGTAGAGTAGGCATAATTCGTGATCGCTTCGAATTCACCTGCACATGTATCCACCATTTTAAAGGCAGGCACGATCCCTTTCTCCATCCTCATTTTTTCTATGGACGCTTCAGGTTTCCCCATTAATCCGGCAATGGTTTTATCCTCAAAACGCAATTGCTTTGCTTCTTTCAAAAGATCGGAAGTGAAGTCGGATGTTCTCAGCTTATTTTCCATCAATACTAAGTTACTCAAGATGGACAAAAACAGCTTATCGATTCCTGTCTTTTCATGAAGATCGTGAATCGAACAGCTCCTTCTCAACAACTCCATCAGTTCAAAAAAGCGGAGGTCTGTTGGCGTGCCAATCTTTTCTACCAGCTCTTCAAGTGATAAGCCAGCCAGTTCAGTCGTGACGTTCTCCAAGGACAGATCCAACGACTGAAGAGCTTTATGAAAAGCAGCCTCTAACGAACGCTCGATCGCCATCACTTCCCCCGTTGCTTTCATCTTCGTTCCGAGCACCCGATTCGCCTCTGGAAATTTATCGAATGGCCATCTTGGAAATTTGACGACAACGTAATCAAGAGCCGGTTCAAAGCTTGCAAATGTGGTTCTTGTCAGAGGATTGATGATTTCGTTCAACGTATAGCCAACAGCAAGCTTAACCGCTATTTTGGCGATGGGATAGCCTGTCGCCTTCGATGCCAAAGCAGAAGACCGGCTCACCCTTGGGTTCACTTCAATCACATAGTATCGGTTACTGTTAGGGTCTAAAGCAAATTGTATATTGCATCCTCCCACCACTTCTAACGCACTGATAATATCAAACGCCGCTGTACGGAGCATATGAAACTCCTGATCTGTCAGGGTTTGGGACGGCGCAACCACGATGGAGTCACCCGTATGGACACCAACTGGATCGAAATTTTCCATATTGCAGACGGATATACAATTTCCTTTCGAATCTCTCATGACTTCATACTCAATCTCTTTGAACCCGGCGATGCTTTTTTCCACCAGCACTTGATGAATCGGGCTCGCCTTTAATCCGGTTTGAACGAGTTTACTATATTCCTCCCTGGTAGAAGCGATACCGCCGCCTCTTCCCCCCAATGTATAAGCCGGGCGCACAATGATCGGGAAGGAAATCTTTTCAGAAAAAAGGATAGCCCCTTGAAGATCGTGTACGATAGCACTTTCTGCCGTTGGATGTCCCAATGTGTGCATCAAGGTTCGAAATTTCTCTCTGTCTTCCCCTTTTTGAATCGAATCTACAGAGGTCCCAAGCAGTGTTACTCCATATTTCTCAAGAACCCCTCTTTCATCCAGCTCTACTGCAAGATTCAGAGCGGTTTGACCTCCAAGATTTGCGACTAATCCGTCGGGACGTTCATTAGCGATAATCGCAGTTAATGTTTTGACCGTTAAGGGCTCGCAGTACACTTTATCTGCGTAGGTCGTATCTGTCATGATCGTCGCCGGGTTATGGTTCACGAGAATCACTTCATACCCTTCATCCTTCAGGGCAAGGCACCCTTGTGTACCTGAGTAATCAAACTCTGCCGCTTGCCCGATGATGATAGGGCCTGATCCGATGATGAGGATTTTCTGAATACTGGAATCTTTAGGCATACATCTTCTCTCTCCCTGGTTGTTTAATCGTTTGATAGAATTGTTCGAATATCCACGAAGCATCCTCCGGACCCGGACGCGCTTCAGGGTGAAATTGAACTGAAAGGATAGGCTTGCTTATATGTTGAAGCCCTTCAAGGGAACCGTCATTGACGTTCATAAAACGCGGTTCCAACCCGGTTCCTGTTAAACTGGCCCCGTTCACGACGTAATTATGATTTTGTGATGTGATAAACACCTCTCCGGTTTGGTTGTCGATGACAGGATGATTCGCTCCTCTATGACCGAATAATAATCGTTCGGTATTCCCTCCGAGTGCCAGAGCGATTAATTGATGCCCTAAACAAATCCCGAGGGTGGGAATCTCCATGATTTTTTCTTTTAGCTTAGGTAAAAGACTCATCATTTCTTTCGGGTCTCCCGGACCGTTCGACAGCACCAATCCGTCAACATTCATCTGATCCAGAAGCTCAAGCTGATGATAGGGAATGACGGTAACAAAACAATCCATCTTTACCAGACTGGATACAATCGATTTCTTCACACCGAAATCGACGACGGCTATATGCTTATTTCCACTACCCATCTTGCGGATCTGAGAAAGAGCTACCTTTTCGATTTGACCCGTGAGTTTCTCTTTTTCAGGAAGTGATTCAGTATAGGATATACACGCATTTTGAGTTCCAACATCTCGGATCGCCTTCACTACCTGCCTCGTATCCACACCTGTCATGAATGGAATCTTCCACTTTTTGAGATAGTCTTCAAGGGAAGAAGAGGCATGATAATGGGAATACAGCACCGGTGATTGGAGCATGATGACTCCTTTCACCTGCGGCTGTGAGCTCTCGAAGTCATCTTCGTTCACGCCATATTGACCGATGAGCGGATAGGTGAAAACAACGATTTGATCTTTGTAGGAAGGATCGGTCAGCACTTCCTGGTATCCCGTCATCCCCGTGAAAAACACAATCTCACCCTGAACGGGATCTTCTTCCTCCATTGTGACTTCACCTATAAAGGTCTTTCCGTTTTCTAAACATAAGTAACCTGTCATGAGATCGCCTCCTACGATTGATTATTTATTTAAATTAAAGTATTTTTATACATTCATTCCTAAAAAAATAGATTAGTAGACACGGGCTGATTGATATTGTTTTAGCGTGTCTCCCAGTATGTGAAGTGCCTGATCGAGCTCGTCATAGGTGACCGTTAAAGGTGGTAATAGACGGATCACTTGAGAACCTGCCGGAAGAGTCAATAATCCATTGTTCCGCAGCTCATCAATGATTTCTTTTACTTCCACATCCAATTGGATGCCGATCATAAAGCCGATCCCTTTTACCTCTATTACGCTCCGGCATTCCTGTAGTTGATTCTTCAGCTTCTGCATAAAGTACTCAGATTTACTTTGCACTTCTTGCAGGAACACTTCATCGAAAATCGTTACAAGAGTCGATTTCACTGCTGCCATCGCTAATGGATTACCTCCGAATGTCGACCCGTGAGTTCCTGGCAAAAAGGAGGAAACAAGATCTTTTTTACCCATCATCGCACCTACGGGAAAACCACTTCCCAGTCCTTTAGCCGTCGTGACGATATCCGGTTGAAGGGAATAATGTTGATACGCAAATGGAACTCCGGTACGACCGATCCCTGTTTGAACTTCATCGACAATGAGTAAAGCATCCATCTCCTTGCACAACGTTTCTACTGCCTGTAAAAAGGAAAGAGTACCAGGGTTAACCCCTCCCTCCCCTTGAATCACTTCCACCATGATGGCCGCAACGTCATTTCTATCCACGTTCGAAAGAGCCTGTTCATCGTTATAAGGAAGATAGTCAAAGGTTGGAACCAACGGACCGAAGCCGCTATGAATCTTTTCCTGCCCCGTTGCGCTCATGGTCGCAAAGGTCCGGCCATGAAATGATTGCTTGAAGGTCAGGATCGTCGTTTTGCCCGTATGCTTTTTGGCTAACTTAATCGCCGCTTCGTTCGCTTCAGCTCCACTGTTACAAAAGAAGACTGAGTCCAAGCCACTTGCGGAAGCAAGAAGTGAAGCTGCCTCTTCCTGCAGCGTAATCGGAAACAGGTTGGATACATGCCAAAGTCTATCCAACTGTTTTTCAAGAGCTTCTTTCACAACATAAGGAGAGTGACCTAAATTACAAACCGCTATACCTGAAATGAAATCCAAATAGGATTTCCCATTTTGATCTTGAACAACCGTGCCGTTTCCTGAAACCAATTCAATATCCAACCGATTATAAGTAGGAAATAAATGACTCATACTGCCTTGACCCCTCCTCCTTCTGTTATACGTGTGCCCAGCATCTCTCCGTCTTGAATGATCGTGTCCTGACACCCGACGATCATTACTTCTTTAATGTTAAGCTGCAGAACAGACAGGGCTGCCTGCACCTTCGGAATCATCCCGCCATGGATGATTCCGGTTTTTATATAATGAAGGATCTCTTCCTTTGTTACACGTGAAACAATTTCCCCTTCTTTTAAAATGCCGGGAACGTCTGTGACAAAGACCAGTCTCTCTACTTCTAAGGCTTCTGCTATCGCTGATGCAGCCAGGTCTGCATTCACATTCAGCTTTTCCCCATTGCTTGTAGTGGCAAGGGGAGCGATAACAGGCACGTAGTTCAGCGAAAGCAAATTATTTAACAGGGTAAGGTTAACCTCTTCAATCTTGCCAACATAACCTAGTGATCCTTCACCCAGGATGCTGGCCTTTAACAATTGGGCATCGTACCCGCTTAATCCGATTGCGTTTATCCCTGCCAGATTGAGTTGATGGGTTAACTCGCTATTCACCTTGCCCTTTAACACTTGTTCAACGACTCCAAACACCTTTTTGGTGGTTTTTCGATGGCCATTGATGAAAGTGGATTCAATGGCCAGTTTGTTCAGCATAGCCGTAATCTCAGGACCTCCTCCGTGAACAAGTACTACATGGTAGTGCTGCTGAAGATCTTTTATACTTTTATAGAAAAGGGTTGAGAGCTTAGAAAGGACACTTCCTCCCAGTTTGATTGCAATCACTGGCTTATGTTCGATAACTTGCATTGATTTTGACGTAATCATACGTAAGATCGCACCCCCAGGCTTTTCCTTTTCCTTCTCCACCTTGCAATCCGACAGATATAATCACCTGTTCAGCTTGCATATACTGACTAACACTCTCTTCATTGAATGGCTGTGGAGTACCATTCGAAAACACAAGTGTTTCTCCTATATGAATATCACATTGATGAGGCTCGATTTTCACCTCACTGTGTCCCATGGCACCCACGATCCTTCCCCAGTTTGGATCCCCGCCAAAGAGTGCCGTTTTGACTAAATTGGAACCGACGATTTTTTTCGCCAAAATATTGGCGTCTTGGTGGGACTGAGCACCTGTGACGTTCACCTCTACAAGTTTGGTTGCTCCTTCACCATCCCGGGCAATTTGTTTGGCCAGATCTTGACATACGTGAATTAATCCCACTTGAAAGTGATGCCAATCAGGATGGTTCTCATGTAATGTGTTGTGCTCTACCATCCCGTTTGCCATCGCAATGACCATATCATTCGTAGACGTTTCTCCATCTACAGTGATCTGATTAAAGGATTGATCGATCGCTGTTTTAAGTGCTTTTTGCAGGACGGTGGATGGAATCGCTGCATCCGTTGTAATGAAGCCGAGCATCGTCGCCATATTTGGATGAATCATGCCAGACCCTTTCGCACATCCTCCGATCGTGACCGTTTCTCCATCTATTTTTACTCCATAGCATGAAGTCTTTTCGATAAGATCCGTCGTTAGGATCGCCTGTTGAAAAGACTCTGCACCCTCCTCTGTCGAATCAACCTCGATTTCGTTACAGCCCCTTTCAATCTTCTCCATAGGAAGCCACTCACCAATGACTCCTGTCGAAGCAACGGCTACGTACTCTTCCGGGATTTGAAATCGTTTGGCCGTCCACTCCCTTGTTTGATATGCATCTTTTAATCCTTGTTCACCCGTACAGGCATTTGCGATCGCACTGTTCACCACAATCGCTTGCAGAGTGTGAGATTTCAAGATGCTTTCTTGTGTGACCTTTAAGGGAGCAGCCTGAAAGTGACTCTGCGTATAAACCGCTCCGACTTGTGCTGGCTTTTCACTGTATATGACCCCGAAGTCTTTCTTAGCGTATCGAAGACCGGTATGCATCCCCCCTGCCTTATACCCGAGAGGTGAAAGAATCGTTCCTCCCGCTATGTGTTGCACAGCCTTTTCTTTTACTAGTTTCATTGATTCTCCCCCTCTTATGGATAAATTGGATAGTGATGGAGTCCTGTCGTTTCGTCCACCCCCAGCATTATATTCATATTTTGAACCGCCTGGCCGGCAGCTCCTTTTAGCAAATTATCGATCACAGACACAATCGTTACCCTATTCGTCCGCGAATCCACTTTTATCGCGATATCGCAGAAATTCGTGCCGAACACTTCCTTTGTACTCGGGAACTGGCCAACAGGACGAATCCTGATGAAGGGATGCTTCTCGTAATAGTCCTGGTAGATGTTGTGCAACTGCGCAGTGGTGTATGTGCTTTTTAATTCTGTATACATCGTAGCCATAATCCCACGGGTCATGGGAATAAGGTGAGTCGAAAAGGTAATGGGTCCCGCTTCGCTGCTCCATTCCTTCAATTGTTGTTCGATTTCAGGTGTGTGCTGGTGTTGATGAACCTTATAGATTCGTAGATTTTCCTGAGTCTCTGAAAAGTGACTGGATTGAGTCGCTTTCCTCCCTGCTCCCGATAATCCCGTTTTGGCATCGATAATGATGGAATGGGGTTCTATAAACTCATGATGGAAAAGCGGAGCTAATCCTAGTAGGATTGCTGTCGGAAAGCAGCCTGGGTTCGCGATCAATTCCGCCTCTTGAATGGATTGTCGATTGCATTCTGTGAGACCATACACCGCTTTCTGTAAAACATCTGAAGATGCAGATTCTCCCTTGTACCACTCTTCATATTCTTGAGGATTCTTCAAACGCAAGTCTCCTGAAAGATCGATCACTTTCGCCTTTTCACCGAGGAGCTTCTGGGATAATTCCTTCGATACACCGGAAGGAACAGCCAAAAAAACGAAATCAAGCTGCTGCATTTCCTCGATATGAATAGGATTCACTACTTCATGTGACAGGTTAAAGAGGTGTGGATATTGATTTGCATAAGGTGTCCCTTCCAACGAAGATGAATACAAAATACAATTATCCACACTCGGATGATTCACCAGCAACCGGTGCAACTCCACTCCACCATAACCCGTACTACCAACAATACCAACATTCATAACTATTCACCACACAGATTAAATTTAAATTAGCTCTAATTATATGTATGTATATTAATAAAATCAATAGTATATTTATAAATATATTCTATAAAGTTAAACTATTCACAAATTTGCATCGATAGTACTACATTGCAAATCACCAAAAGAAAGGTCCGTCCCTCGGGGAATAGCAACCCCCGAGGGACGGACCTTCATTTATGTTTTATGCAATTGAATTTTTTAGAATTGAGCAGCCTCGGTTGAACCTTTAAGGGCTGTTGTAGAGGATGTTCCCCCTGAAATCACCATCGATACTTCGTCAAAGTAGCCAGTTCCTACTTCGCGCTGATGCCTCGTAGCTGAATAGCCATATTTCTCGCTGGCAAATTCCGCTTCTTGAAGTTGGGAATATGCAGCCATCCCACGCTCTTTGTACCCTCTCGCAAGCTCGAACATGCTATGGTTCAGGGCATGGAATCCTGCAAGCGTAACGAACTGGAACTTATAGCCCATTTTCCCAAGCTCCTTTTGGAACTTAGCGATCGTTTCATCGTCCAGCTTCTTCTTCCAGTTAAAGGATGGTGAGCAGTTATACGCCAATAATTTTCCTGGATGTTCAGCATGAATCGCCTCAGCAAATTGACGGGCTTCTTCAAGACTCGGTTCTGAAGTTTCACACCACACAAGATCTGCATAAGGAGCATAAGCCAAGCCTCTTGCAATCGCCTGATCCAAGCCCGCTCTTGTACGGAAGAACCCTTCAGGAGTGCGTTCCCCTGTAATGAACTGCGCATCGTAAGGATCAACATCGCTCGTAATTAGATCTGCGGCATTCGCATCTGTACGGGCTACTATTAATGTTGGTACACCCATTACATCTGCTGCCAGACGTGCTGAAATTAAATTCTTCACTGACGTTTGTGTCGGCAGTAATACTTTACCTCCCAAGTGTCCGCACTTCTTCTCAGAAGAAAGCTGATCTTCAAAATGGACGGCTGAAGCTCCCGCTTCGATCATACCCTTCATGAGTTCAAATACATTAAGCTGTCCTCCAAAGCCAGCTTCTGCATCGGCTACAATCGGGACAAACCAATCGATCGATTCATCACCTTCAACATAGTGAA
Source organism: Rossellomorea sp. ABR4_004 (assembly GCF_056159585.1). Lineage (NCBI taxonomy): Bacteria > Bacillati > Bacillota > Bacilli > Caryophanales > Bacillaceae > Rossellomorea > Rossellomorea sp. ABR4_004. Next base: position 78,686 of record NZ_JBSWVM010000004.1, read on the forward strand.
CCTGATCAGCACGCTGAAGAGCCTGGTTGATTCTTTTCACCACAGATGGTACAGAGTTCGCAGGGTACAGGCTTTGATCGGGATACATTTGCCCGGCAAGGTTAGCATCCGCCGCTACCTGCCATCCGCTTAAGTAGATCGCTTTCAAACCGGCTCTGACTTGTTGAACAGCCTGGTTTCCTGTCAAGGCACCAAGTGCATTGATATAATCTTCTTTGTGAAGCAGATTCCATAGCTTTTCAGAACCGTGTCGGGCAAGAGTATGCTCTATATCAATTGATCCTCTTAAACGGATGACATCTTCAGCTGAATAAGTTCGGGATACCCCTTTCCATCTTTGATCCATCTCCCAATTCTCTTGTAGTGCTTTTACGCGTTCGTTATTTGCTTTAACCATTGATAATCTCTCCCTTTTGTTTTTTTGGTTTGATTCTAATCATTAAGCGAAGTTCTTAGGTGAAGTTGTATTTATCTGATGTGCAGTTAGTTTGAGGTCCGTCCCTCTATTCACTGCAGTGATAATATTGAATAAAGTAATCAGGCTTGTGTATTCAACCTATTTTGCTTTGTTGATGCTTTTTGCAGGTCCGTCCCTCTAAAGGATTCGGTAGCCAGGGATGGTGAGGAAGTCTGTGAATTGTTCGTTCTGGATGAGTTGGTCGAATAGTTGGACGGCTTCTGAGAACCGGCGCTCTTTGTACAGTTGTTCTCCCAATTGGCTTTTGAGTTTGGTCAGTTCTTCTTGCTTCAGTTGTTCATAGAGATCGATGGTGATGTTTCGCCCGTCGTCAAGAATCCCTTTCGGATGACGGATCCATTGCCATAACTGAGCCCGGGAAATCTCAGCCGTTGCAACATCTTCCATTAAGTTGTGAATCGGTGCTGCTCCTTGGCCGCTCAACCAGGAAGAAATATATTGAATACCGACGTTAATGTTTAATCGTACACCTTCCTCAGTTATCGATCCTTGAGGAACTTCAAGAAGGTCCTGCTCAGTCACTTCCAAATCATCTAATGTTTTCTCTGCAATTTGGTTATCATGTTTCATTTCCTGATTGAAAACGTCCATGGCAACAGGGACGAGACCAGGATGAGCTACCCATGTGCCATCATGACCATCCCGCGCTTCTCTTTCTTTATCTGCCCTCACCTTGTTAAACGCTTCTTCGTTTTTAACAGCATCGTTTTTAACAGGGATCTGAGCTGCCATTCCTCCAATTGCTGGTGCACCTCTCCTGTGACAGGTCTTAATCGTGAGCAAAGAATACGATCTCATGAATGGTGCTGTCATCGTCACCGTTGAACGGTCAGGCAGGATCACATCTTCTTGTTCCCGAAGTTTTTTAATATAACTGAAAATATAATCCCATCTCCCACAGTTCAAACCTGCTGAATGCTCCCTTAGTTCATAAAGGATTTCATCCATTTCAAATGCCGCTGTGATGGTTTCAATCAGGACCGTTGCTTTGATCGTTCCTTGAGGAATCCCGATATATTCCTGGGCAAATATAAACACGTCATTCCAGAAGCGCGCTTCCTCGTGACTTTCTAATTTAGGTAAGTAGAAATAAGGGCCTTTGTTTGTTGAGGTTAAATGAGTTGCATTATGAAAAAAGAATAATCCAAAGTCGACAAGGCTTGCTGATATTGATTTCCCATCCAATTCGATATGTTTCTCTTCCAGATGTAATCCTCTTGGCCGAACAATTAATATGGCATGTTCTTTGTTTAATTCATAGCGTTTCCCATTTGGATTCGTGAAGTCTATTGTTTGATGTACTGCATCTCTGAGGTTGATTTGCCCTTCAATGAGGTTCGTCCATGTAGGTGAAGTGGCATCTTCAAAACATGCCATGAAACATTTTGCGCCCGAGTTCAATGCGTTGATGACCATCTTCCGGTCAACAGGTCCAGTGATCTCTACTCTTCTATCCTGTAAGGCTTGAGGAATGGGATTCACTTTCCATTCACTTTGTCGAATCGATTTTGTTTCAGGCAAGAAGCGAGGAAGTTCCCCTCCATTGATCCGTTCCTGCTGTTTCTCTCTGTTGTGTAACAGCTCTCTCCGTTTTGCTCCGAATCGGCGCTCCAGTTGTTCTAAAAACTGCAATGCTTTCTGGGTTAAAATTTCATCAAAGCCTGGCTGAAGTTCACCAGTTACCTTGATACCAACCATTTTTGTAGACATTGAACACCATCACTCCTTAGCAGTATTAAACAAATCACTATTGTTATAATACAGATTATTTAGCATGTTTGTATTATATAACAGAGTATTTTAATTTGGAACAACTTTCTGGTAATTTTCTTTCGACAAATTTCGCAACACTCTCAAAGAGGACATTCATCACAATTTCCCCTTTAATAAAAAAGAGGAAGCACAATAAAAAAAGAGGTCCGTCCCTCAGCCACTTTTAAGTGACGAGGGACGGACCTCTTATTGATATTGAAATTATTTTACGATGTCTTTGGCAACAGCTTCGTCGAATTCAGCTTGGATCTCAGCACTTGGTTGTGGTCCAACCTTACTGAAGATCACGATTGCCAGCATAGCAAGGAAGAATCCCGGAACAATTTCATACAGTTCGAATGGAATAACTCCAGCTGCAGTCAGCTGTTTCCAAACAACGACTGTTACAGCACCAGTGATCATACCAGCTAAAGCACCGTTTCGTGTCATGCCTTTCCAGTAAAGTGACAACAGGATGATTGGTCCGAATGCGGCACCGAATCCGCCCCAAGCGTAACTTACCAGATCTAGAATCTTCGTACCGCCGCCATTGGCAGGGTTACCTTGAATGGCAAGCATGATCGCGATGAATGCGATTAGAAGCACTCCGATACGACCTACCCATACAAGTTCGTTGTCAGAAGCATTCTTACGGATGATCGCTTTATAGAAATCCTCCGCTAATGCACTGGAAGAAACGAGTAACTGGGAATCAATCGTACTCATGATAGCAGAAAGAATCGCTGCTAACAGAATTCCGGATACCCATGGGTTAAATAGAACATCTGTAAAAAAGATGAATACTTTCTCAGAATTATCAACATCACCTGTGATTAATGGCATATCAGCGAAATAGGCGATACCTGAGAAACCGACCAGTACAGCACCAATCATTGATAACGTCATCCAGCTCATACCAATCCAACGTGCCTTTGGTACGTCTTTGGTGGATTTAAGTGCCATAAAACGGGTGATGATATGCGGCTGACCGAAGTAACCAAGGCCCCATGCAAGGAGTGAAATGACTCCCATAACCGTCATCGTGTTCATTGTGTCCAGATTCGCCGGGTCTACAGAACGAACAGCATCAACTGTAGCATTCCATCCACCCAACTCTGCGATCGCAACGATTGGTGTAATGATCAATGCAAGGAACATTAGAATACCTTGTACGAAGTCAGTCCAACTTACTGCTAAGAATCCTCCAAGGAATGTGTAAGAAATGATTACTGCTGCACCAATCCAAAGTGATTGATTGTAAGACATTCCGAACGTTTCCTGGAATAATAGTGCTCCGCCTACAAGACCTGAAGATGTGTAAAAGGTAAAGAATATCAAGATGATAACTGCTGAAATGACACGAAGGAGACGGGAACCATCTCTAAAACGATTTTCAAAGAAATCCGGAACCGTAATAGAATCGTTTGCAACCTCCGTGTAAGCGCGTAGTCTCGAAGCAACGAATCTCCAGTTTAAATAAGCACCAATTACTAACCCAATACTTAACCAGATCGACCCTAAACCAATTGCATAAGCAAGGCCAGGCAGTCCCAGTAATAACCATGAACTCATATCTGAAGCACCAGCACTTAATGCTGCTACCCCCGGTCCTAAACTACGTCCTCCAAGAACGTAATCCGATAAATTACTTGTTAATTTGTAAGAAATAATACCGATTGCGAGCATTCCAACTAAATATACGATAAATGTGACTAAAGTAGCTATATCCATTGTGTAGTTAGCATTCTCCTTTCAATAAATTTGTACTGCTTTTCGTTAGGTGCTTAATCTAACTTTTGAACCATGCTAAAAGACATGTCGAATTGTAAGTCCAACAGTTCTTTACCCCATGCATACGGGTTGTAAACTTATTCACTCAATAATGTTTGAAAAAGTTTATTCTGCGAAGCGACGTTCCGTAACAAGTTCACAACGTTATTAATACTAACATACATTCAAAAGGTTAACAGACAGAATTTTCTAAATACATTTACATGTATGAATAATTATTCACATAAAGTGCATATATTTTTATGAAAGCGCTTTTTTAGCTATATCTATTCATAAAAATTTATAAAATTAAGTTACTTTTTGTTCACAAATCTGATACGATTACAGTTATTTCACTAACGTTAGCATCATTATTTTGCAACAAATGATGCATTCATATACACGAAGAGAACTGTGGGAAATAGAAAAATTCCAGGGTGGCTTTTTGAAACCGGTTAATTGGCGCAGATACTCTGTAAAAGGAAAAAAAGCCTGAGTCACCCCAAGTCTTTTATCATTATAGTTTGTTCTCTAATGCCTTCACTCTCTTTTCTAATTTCTTGTTTTGTTCAAGAAGGATCATGACGATTGAGAAAGCCCCTCCGGCTAAAACAAATGCGATTATTTCCATCAGCCTTTTCCCCTTTCCTTATTTTATTTTATATATGGATTACGGATATCCGTCACGTTCGGTTTCATATTTTGTAAAAATCGTGAAGTACAAGACGAAGGATGGATCAGATTTATCAACCCTTATAAAAGATTTATCGACCGTCGTTTCAATATACCAACCTTATTTTCATTTTATCGACCGTTCTACAGGATCCGACTAATGTCTATGACACCTCTACAGTCCTATCCTTAACAAAAAAAGAACTAATCCATAAGATTAGTCCTTTTCCTCTTTTATTCATAAATGTGCAAATACGTCTCTTTACTTCCAGGCTTCTTCACGATCAGAGCTTCCGGTCCATAGGACGATGAGACGAGTAGTTCCACGTCCCAGGTGTCGGGTGTCTGCTTGCTGATCATGCCGGAAAGATGCTGGGCAAATCCGATGGTTTCAGCTTTTCCTTGAAAGGACAGGGCTACCTCGAATTTCATCTTGGACAGTTTCTGGTTTTGGTAAAGTGCTTGTCCCGTCAGACCCGTGTAAACAGGAAAGTATTTTTCGATATCCGTTTTCAGCTCGTTAAATACTTTGTAATCGTTTGGATGATTCTCCTGTGCTTCCGGAGAAGGGAATAAGTAGAAATCTTCATTGATTCCTTCCCAGTTTTGGATATTGCTTTCGTTTGCTTCAACAGTTGTATAAGCGAAGAAATGGCCAGGGACGACCTGTTCTTTTGGAGCCTGTTTATAAAGCGAGATCATGATCGGAACGTTTTGAAGTTCTTCTTTCTGACGAAGACGTTTGAGGACTTCGTCGGCAATTCTCGCTCCTTGTTCCTTTAAGACTTCATTGCTAATGTTTTTGACTGTTCTTGTTCCAGATGAGAGATTGGTTTCATACTGAACAGAATTCAACGACAGCGCGATTGCTACTCCACCCAGATGGACCTTGTTGTCTTCTTTTTTCATTAAGTAATTATGTTCAATCACATGTGCTAAGTAGATTGGTGCGTTCTCACCTTCCGTCTGGACAGGGTTAAGCCCCACATTCTCAGATTCTTGAAGTCCTTTTTCTTCCAGCTGTTCGCTTGTATATTTTCGTTGAAGCCAGCTATCAACGGTTTTCTTCGTGAGGAATTGACCCTCTTTGAAGAAGTATTCTTCCGTTGAGAAGCGATTTTGTGCTACCCTTAGCAAGCCCGTTTCGATTTCATTGATATCATATCTTGATCCTAAATCATTGACGACGACTCCACGGGTTTTACTCGTTTCATACGGAAGCATCGTCTTGTAGTATTCCTTGGATATCTGGAAGCTTGGAATGATCGCTTTTTTTGCTTCGCTATCTTGATTTTCCTGAACGACCTGATCCTGCTTTTCAAATGTCGGAGCACAGCCCCCTAGTAACAATAGTGCGGAGAGAGCGACCGAAATCCCTTTTTTCATTACTGGTTACACCTCTTATCGGTTAAGTTCTTCCATCAACTTATCCTCATCCCATACTTCGATGTTCAATTCATTGGCTTTCGTAAGCTTTGATCCTGCTTCTTCCCCTGCGATGACAAGATCGGTTTTCTTACTGACACTGCCAGTGACTTTTCCACCGAGCAATTCGATCTTTTCTTTTGCTTCATTTCTGCTTAATCGTTCAATTTTTCCGGTTAACACAATGGTTTTTCCTGCAAAATAAGAGTCGACTTCACTTGCAGCTACCGGCTTCGGTCCTTTGTATTCAAGATTGACACCGGCATCCTTCAGTTCCTGGATCAGTTCTTTCACTTCATCATTTTCAAAATAGGCCACAATGGCATCTGCCATTTTATCACCAATTTCGTTTACATTGATAAGCTCTTCTTTGCCTAAGTTCATTAACTTATCCATTGATCCGAACTCCTGTGCCAATGTTTTCGCTGCTTTTGCCCCAACATGACGGATTCCAAGTCCAAAGAGCAATTTTTCCAGGGAATTGGCTTTTGAGGTCTGAATCGCATCCAAAAGATTATCAGCGGATTTTTCACCCATGCGCTCAAGTTGAAGTAGCTGCTCACGCTCTAATCGGTACAAGTCTGCCACATCTTCAATCAACTTCTCCCTGAATAACTGACTGATCACTTTTTCCCCCAGACCATCGATGTTCATGGCATTTCGGGACACAAAGTGAATCAGACCTTCCCGAATCTGTGCAGGGCATTTTGGATTGATACAGCGAAGGGCGACTTCCCCTTCAAGTCTGACCAGCTCACTTTCGCATTCAGGACAATGAGTGGGCATGTTGAATTCCTGTTCGTCACCCGTCCTCTTGTCTTCTAATACGTTGACCACTTCGGGGATGATGTCACCGGCTTTTTTAATGACGACATGATCGCCGATTTTAATATCTTTTTCTCTAATAAGATCTTCATTATGAAGGGACGCACGTTGAACGGTTGTACCAGCGACACGTACAGGCGCAAGTATCGCCGTCGGTGTCACAACGCCGGTACGGCCCACACTCAGTTCAATCTCTTTCAAAACGGTTACCACTTCTTCAGCAGGGAACTTGAACGCAATCGCCCAGCGTGGACTTTTCGCAGTCGTTCCAAGCTGTTTCTGCTGCTCCAGTGAATTGACTTTAATCACGATCCCGTCAATGTCATATGATAGATTCGGACGTTGATCGGTCCATTTGCCGACAAAATCAATGACTTCCTCAATTGTCGCACACTGCTTCCGCTCAGGATTCGTTTTAAATCCGAGACTTTCTAATTTATCTAACCCTTCACTGTGAGAGTCGATCCCAGTATCTCCAATATCCGCCAGTGCATATAAGAAGAGGTCGAGATTTCGTGATGCTGCGATTTTAGGGTCGAGCTGACGGAGGGAACCTGCAGCTGCATTGCGGGGGTTGGCAAAAGGCTCTTCCCCTTTTTCATCTTTGATTTTATTTAACGCTTCGAAGGAACCTTTAGGCATGAAGGCTTCTCCACGAACTTCAAAGGAAATCTTTTCAGAAATCTTCAACGGAATGGAACGGATGGTCTTAAGGTTTGATGTAATATCTTCCCCTATCGATCCGTCCCCCCTTGTCGCCCCTTGAGCAAAGACACCATCTTCATAACGAAGAGAAACAGCCAACCCATCGATTTTCAGCTCACATACGTAGGAAAAGTCATCACCAACGGCTTGACGGACACGACGATCAAAGTCACGGAGGTCCTCTTCATTGAAGGCATTCCCCAAGCTGAGCATAGGCGTCCGATGTTCCACCTTTTCAAAGGCGTCCAATATCGCTCCTCCAACACGCTGGGAAGGTGAATCGGCTGTTTTCAAATCTGGAAATCGATCTTCCAGTTCGATAAGCTCTCTCAGCAGCTGATCATACTCAGAATCGGTAACAGATGGCTTATCTAGAACATGATATTCATAGTTATACTGATTTAACAATTCATGTAGTTCGTTTATACGGTTTCCGGCTGATTGTCGATCCATTTCCACAACCCTTTCTTGCTAAAGTGTTCAGAATGATTGAGTTTAAGCCGGGAGTGGACTTCCCTCCCGACTTTAGATTGTTACGCTTTTTCTATAGGCGCGAATTTGGCAAGGAGACGCTTGATTCCCATCGGGCTCGGGAACGCAATGTCAAGCTCTACGCTGTCTCCGGAACCTTTCACGCTGACAACCGTACCTGTACCCCACTTCTTATGCTGGGCTTTGTCCCCTACTTGCCATGCAACAGACTCACCACCGGTTGTTGTTTGAACCGGTCGTGAAACAGGCTTACGCGGGGCAGGACGCGTTGGTGCTTTCGCCGCTGATTTCCCGAAAGGTGTGAAGGCACTCTTCTTCTCTGCCATCACGTCATCCAGCAGGTCAGCAGGAATCTCCTGAATGAATCGGGACACAGGGTTCATCTTCGTCTGCCCGAAGAGTGTTCTCATTTGAGCATTTGTCAAATAGAGCTGTTCTTCTGCGCGGGTGATCCCTACATATGCCAGACGGCGTTCCTCTTCCATCTCAACCTCTTCCATCAGGGAACGGCTGTGTGGAAATACCCCTTCTTCCATTCCCATCAGGAATACAACAGGGAACTCAAGTCCTTTTGCAGCATGAAGGGTCATCAGAATGACCGAGTCTTTTGGCTGATCATCTTCATCAAGCTTATCGATATCCGCCACTAATGCCAGATCCGTTAAAAATGCGACAAGACTCTTGTCATCGTTGGATTGCTCGAAGCTTTTCGTTACAGACAGGAACTCGTCCAAGTTCTCCAAGCGACTTTGAGACTCAATCGACTTTTCTGCTTTTAACATATCGATGTAGCCGGATTTCTCCAGTATTTCTTCTACAAGTTCTGTTACGGACAGATATTCCTGCATGGCCGTATAGCCTTTCACCATTTCCTTGAATTCTATGACGGCTTTCGTGATTTTCGGACTGAGCCCGATAAAGTCCGCTTCTTCCAACGCTCTGAACATGGAAATATCGTGATCCTGTGCATAACGGGCAATTTTATCTATTGAGGTTGCTCCTACGCCCCGCTTTGGAACGTTAATGACACGCATGAGGCTGATGTCATCATCCGGATTTGAGATGAGTCTCAAGTACGCCAAAATGTCCTTGATTTCTTTACGGTCATAGAACTTGATTCCGCCGACGATGGAGTATTCAATATTTGATTTTAACAGAACTTCCTCCATCACACGGGACTGGGCGTTTGTTCGATAAAGGATGGCGAAATCGGAATATTTCCTCTTACCGCTTTCCGTCATCTCTTTGATTTTACCAGTCACAAATTGAGCTTCGGTCTGCTCGGTATCCGCTCTGAAATACGAAATCTTTTCACCGTCATGATTTTCCGTCCAAAGATTCTTCGGTTTACGATTCGAGTTCTTTTGGATCACTTCATTCGCGGCCTGCAGGATCCTCTTCGTTGAACGATAGTTTTGTTCAAGGAAAATAACGGTTGCTCTTGGATAATCCTTTTCAAAGGAAAGGATATTGGCAATGTCCGCACCGCGCCAGCGATAAATCGATTGATCGGAATCCCCGACTACACACAAGTTCTGAAAGCGGGAAGCAAGCAGTTTAACGAGCATGTATTGGGCTCTGTTCGTATCCTGATACTCATCGACATGGATGTATTGGAACTTTCTTTGATAGAATTCAAGGACTTCCGGTACACGTTGGAACAGTTGAATCGTCGTCATGATGAGATCATCGAAATCCAACGCCTGATTCTTACGTAAACGCTTCTGATATTCTGTATACACATCAGAGACAACTTGATCGTAATATCCCCCTACCTGTTTGGATAATTCTTCAGGAGTCGTCAGTTCATTCTTCGCAGAGCTGATGGATCCCAAAAGCGAACGGGGATCAAACTTTTTCGGATCAATATTTTTTTCTTTTAAAATCGCTTTGATCACCGACTGCTGATCGGTAGAATCAAGGATGGTAAAATTACGGTTCATCCCGATGCGATCAATATCACGTCGCAGGATTCTCACACACATACTGTGGAAGGTCGAGATCCAGATGTTCTCAGAAGCACCACCCAGTATGTTATGAATACGATCCTTCATCTCTCTCGCTGCTTTATTTGTAAAGGTAATCGCTAAAATGTTATAAGGATTGACCCCTTTTTCCACCATCAAATACGCAATTCGATGCGTCAATACCCTTGTCTTCCCCGAGCCTGCCCCTGCCATGATCAGTAACGGCCCTTCTGTCGCCTTCACAGCTTCTGCCTGCTCAGGATTCATTCCATTCAACAATCGATCAGTCAAAAATTGCATACTCTCACACCACCATAACGAACGTACGTTCTATATTTGTATTTCCATTATATCCTACTTAGGGACGGACCTCCAGTTTAATCCTTATCCCTTCACTGCTTTTACTGTTTTTAATGCCTCTTTCAGATTGTCATATACAGCATTTCCTACTACGACAACATCTGATACTGCAGCCATTTCCTTCGCCTGCTGGACGGTTTTAATGCCGCCGCCGTAGAATAATGTTGTGTTTTCCAGTGAATCTCTTACCTCTTTCACCGTTTCAACATTCCCATATGTACCACTGTACTCCAGGTAAAAGATTGGCAGGTTGAACATTCTTTCTGCCATCATGGCATATGCCGCCGCGTCTTCACTCGAAATATCTGTATCGGCCTCCGTAACCTGTGCCGCCTTACAGTCTTTGTTCAATATACAATATCCTTCTACAAGGATTTCATCCCAATTCATGATTTCCCCATATTCCTTGACAGCCTGGTGATGCAATCCTGTCACCCAATTCATGTCCCGGCTGTTCATCACCATCGGAATGAAATATAAATCGAAGCCAGGAGTAATCGACTCCAAATTAGATACCTCCAGAATACAAGGAACAGTATATCGTCTCACTCGTGCCATCAAATCAAGAACCTTTTCAAGGGTTACACCGTCCGTTCCCCCTACAATAATGGCGTCTGTCCCTGATTCACATACAGCTTCTAAATCTCCATCATCGATTGTCTTATTCGGATCTAGTTTAAATACATGGCTCCACTTTTGGACATCATACATGCTTTGTTCCTCCATTCATACATCCATCTAACGTATTATATCATTTGTAAGAAGGAGCCGCATCACTTCGTCTATTGTTAAACTTTGTATGAGTCAAGGGGGCAGACAGATGAAATCCCCACACAAAAAACAAAGACCGCTCATCATGAAGACAGCGGTCCCTTTTATTATTTTTCATCCTTATGCACACGATCCAATACCAGTTCGTAGGCATCATTTCCATAGTTTAAGCAACGCTTCACACGGGAAATGGTTGCGGTGCTTGCACCTGTTTCTGTTTCAATCTTATGATATGTTTTCCCATCCTGCAGCATACGAGCTACTTCAAGGCGCTGAGCAAGAGATTGAATTTCATTGATCGTGCAAAGGTCATCGAAGAAACGATAACACTCTTCAAGATCTTGTAGAGATAGAACAGCATTGAATAACTGATCCAGCTCCTTGCCTCTTAGTTTATTTATTTGCATAAAAAGACTCCTTTTTCATCTATTCTTGAAATGATACAGACCCGGCCAAGCCTTCAGAACTTGGAATGATATTGATCCAAGTAGATCCTTTTCGCAAACTGACCGGTTTATTATTTTCAAAAGGAAGGATTCTGCCATCTACGTTCTTCCACTGAACCTCCCGGAGTTTTCCTTCTTGGATCAAGTACGCATTCCCGCCAGATTCAAAATCAATGTCCCGTCTGCCTGCATCGTCGACTATTGTATGAGATGCTTCTACTATAAAGAGATTTTCAACTAAAACAGGGTCTTTGGAATCGTAATCGATGGTCTGTTCACCATTTGAGTAACGCTCGTATTTGCCCTCTTCTTCGTTGAAATCATACACTACGTTAAACAGCGGATTATTGTTATATGAAATCATGACAGATCGGGATGCTTCTCCGCTTACCGGCCCTTTATCACTAAAGTTTAATGCTTCCGGCGGTCGTTCCATATCAAAACCGTTCTGCTCCGCTCCCTTTTGGATATGCGAAAAGGAGATATAGGAATTATGAGGAGCCTTACGGAAGCTTGCACGCTTGAACAGCGTTCCATCATATTTCATGCCGTTTAAATTGTCAATGAAACCGCTGGTCAGCATTTCCTGTGCTTCTGGACTATATCCATGGGCAACATATAGACTATCATATCCTTTGGCAAGCTCCACATAGTAATCTCTGGCACTTCGTACAGGACCGATTTCTTCAGGCTTTTTGCTTTGATATATGGCCAGGAATCGAGTGACATCACCTTCTGCCAGGACTTCATACACAATGTCTGCTTTTGAAAGTCCTGATTGGGGACGCGCCTTCGGGTGATTATTCACCATGACAGCAACTGCGCGCGCCGTTGATTCTTTCTCTTGTACCTCACCTGTTAACGGCGATTGGTTTTTCTCTTCCGTTTCTACGCCTGTCTCAACCGGAGTTGCTGCTTCTTTATCAGATTCTTTCTTTATCTCTTTATCTGAACTACATGCGACAAGTGTAAACGAGCTTAACGCAATGATCAAAGCTCTTTTCAGCATGTTTTTAGACACCCCTATTTATATAGAAATCTTTTTCCTTACACTTTACTATTTTAACGCATTATCGTTGGAAAGAGTACCGTTTTCTTCATTACATCATAGATTCCCTTTTGTGTCATCCGTATATAAGGCAGATGAGTCGACTGAAGGAACAGTAATGTATAAATGGGATCAGAGAATCGATATCCTCTTTCTTTTAACAAACCTTTCAGTGTTTTTTCTTCTTCAATAAGCTCCGGCATCTCTTTATGAGAGAGAAGGCCGCTTAATGGAAGTGGAATTTCGTGAATGACTTCACCCTTCTCTGTCAAAACAATTCCGCCTCCGATTTCCTTCAGCCGTTTAAAGGCAGCTATCATATCAGACTTGTTTTTACCAATTAGAATGATGTCCCCTGTATTTGAATAGGAGGAAGCAAAGCCCATGACACCCGTTGAGAATCCTTTGATCATTGTGCTGATTCTCCATTCTCCCTTACGATCCAGCAGCATGAGGAACGATTGATCATGATCCAGATCCAGCTCCTCCGTAGATGGATTGATGGATATGGAATAAGGCTTGGTAATGACATCGTTCACCATTTCAATTCCAAAGGGCATGGAAAACTGAAGATCATCGTGGCCCACTTCCCAATTCAGGGATAATGGTTTAAATCCGTTTGTTTCCCAATTTATTTCTGTGGAATCTTCTAGTTGCTCCCCGTCTCTCTGTACCCACTCCCCTTTTGAGAGCACGGACTTCGGAGTTGGGTCATCTATTGCCGAAAGGAAGTTAATATTAGCCACTCTGCCTGTAGCGATCATCCCATGCAAATGAGTGATGTGATAGTAATTGGCGACGTTGTAGCTAGCCATATTATATGCTTCGATTGGAGGTATGCCCTTATCGATCGCCATTTTTATCATGAAATCCAATACACCTTGTTCATAAAAGCCTGGTGTCGATCCGTCCGTTGTAAACAGTAAGGAATCATATGAATCGATGCCCTTTTCTTTTAACCCGTCTAATAGGACCGGCAAATCCGGCCGGATGGAGGAATGACGCAATGTGACGGTCAGCCCTTGAATAAGCCGCTTATAGACATCTTCACCCGTCATGGCTTCATGATCACCATCAATCCCCAGTAAGCGAAGCTTGGCAATGGTTTTGTCAGATGCTCCTGGCAGATGTCCTTCAACGATCTTGCCCATTCTTTTCGCTTCCTGCATCCAGTGGAGAATGAGATCATCTCCCTGGAGCAGTCTCGGCCAGGCGGTCAATTCTCCTCCTTGAAGCACAGAATCATGTTCCAGCCATGATTTCACTTCACCATTTGAAAAGGTTACCTCTTCATTTTCCATCTCCGTTTGAGAATCGAATCTTGTCCACCAATACATAGTGACGGGCATTTTATTAAACTCTCCTAATAAAGAAAACGCTTTCTTTTTTTCCAATTGCAAAAACATCATCAGATTATCATTTACGAATGTCGTTGTACCGGTTTGGGATGCATACTTGGAAAAAGATTGGGGATTATAAAGCTGAAACGGATGTACATGCGGTTCGATATATCCGGGAACGAGGTACTGTGATTCACAGTCCACTATTTCGCAATTCTCAAGGTTTTCCGGGAGCTGATCGCCTGTGTAAACAATTCGATCAAGGTAAACCCAAATGTGTCCCTGCACCCATTTCTTTAGAGTCGAGTGAAGGTACGTTGCATTCTTTAAAAGGATGCTCGGAGAGATTTCTCCGTTCAGTACTTGTACATGTTCTCTTAGTTGTTTGTTCTTCCATCTGTAGCGCTGTTCCAATGTGAACACTCCTCTAGTGGAATGGTATTAGTTTAAGTTTCATTTTATGTTAACATATTTTACTATTTAACGCATTAACGGTTTACAACAATTATGTGAATTTTCTATTAAGGAGGAGTTTACAAATGAAAGTATCATCAAACATCGGGATTATCAATGCCCTTATCCGCATCACCGTTGGTTTCACGATTCTGGCCTGGAGCACATCAAAGCTCGCAAGACGTCCTTGGAGGGACTCTTATCTCGTGATGGCTGTGATCGGTGCCATGAAAGTAGGAGAAGGAATTCTTCGCTACTGCCCTGTTACAGCCCTATTTGAAAAAGGCGCAGAGGGAAATGGTGAAGGCGGAGGATTTGCTGGATTCAAAGCGAAGGATATGATGAACTTTAAAGACATGCTGAAATCCGACAAATCAAAAGATCACAAAGATCACCACGCAACAAACGAACACAAACAAGACCCCCTGGACAACACAAAAAAAGAATCCAACTTCAATCCCGAAGAACTCACCAACAAAGAAGTCCAGGCAGCATTAAATGGTGACAACATGGGTGACAAAGGGACGGACCTTCTTTCTTAAGGTTTTTAGGATTGTAAAGGGGCAGTGATTCCCTTCCATTCCTTTATTTAAAGGCATTTTCACGAGATTTAATTCCGCTAATAGCAAGAGTGCCGAGGTCCGTCCCTCAAAAAGGGGTGAGACCTGGCACTCATGATTACTATCTTTATGAATAAAGGAGTTGCTCATTTATGTTTTGGGAATATTTAACGGATATGTCGTATGTGTTGTTTTCCCTGATTGGCGGCATCATTGCCATTGCTTTTGTTTATGTTCGCAGAACTAGGAAGAGACGTGTTCGATAGCTTTCTTCCCGATATCTCTTCTGTAGAACAACCCATTCCAATCCACCTTATCTAATTTTTTATACACTTTAGCCTGGGCTTTTTCCACAGAGGCTGCAGAGGAAGCTACAAGTAACACTCTCCCACCATTTGAAACAAGGGCACCCTCAGTATTCTGTTCGGTTCCCGCATGGTATACGAGGGTTTCTTCATCAAATGACTCTGCAAGGTTCGGAAGGGCGATTCCTTTTGCATATTCACCCGGATAGCCATCAGCCGCTAATACAACACCCAGAACAGCATCTTGTGACCATTCTAATTGCACAGGCTTGCCTTCGATCAAGTTCTTCACTACAAGACCAAAGTCAGAAGTCAAACGTGGCAGTACGACCTGGGTTTCCGGATCGCCAAATCGGGCATTGAATTCGATGACCTTTGGACCTTCATTTGTGAGCATCAGCCCTGCGTAAAGAATGCCGGTAAACGAACGATTCTCCTTAACCATCGCTTTAGCCGTTGGATACAGAACAGTTGAAATCGCTTCTTGTACGACATCATCCGAAATATGTGGAACCGGTGAATACGCACCCATTCCGCCTGTATTCGGTCCTTGATCTCCGTCAAAGGCTCGCTTATGATCTTGTGCTATCACCATCGGATAAACGGATTCACCATGTACAAAGGCCATCAAAGAAAATTCTTCCCCAAACAGACACTCTTCCACTACCACTTTAGAAGAAGCATCACCAAATTTTTCATCAAGGAGCATTTCTTCCAGTGCGCTTATCGCTTCTTCTTCCGTTTCAGCAACCACAACGCCCTTTCCAGCTGCCAATCCATCCGCCTTCACAACAATAGGGGCGCCTACTTCTTTTACATATTCAATTGACTTCTCAACACTAGTGAACACTTCGTATTTAGCCGTTGGAATGTTGTACTTTTTCATTAATTCCTTAGAAAACGATTTGCTTCCTTCTATGATGGCCGCTTCTTTGGTCGGTCCAAATATGTGAAGGCCTTCTTCCTGGAAACGATTTACGATACCATCCAACAATGGGTTTTCAGGACCTACAAAGGTATAAGCGATATGCTCTTTTTTGGCAAAAGCAATGAGATCATTCACATCGGATTCATTGTAAGGAAGATTCGTCGCAACGCTTGAAATACCTGCATTTCCGGGTGCACAGAATACCTTTGTCACACTTTCACTTTCCGCTAACTTCTTACATATCGCATGCTCGCGACCACCGCGACCGATAACAAGTACTTTCATTTTGAAATGCCCCCTTTTTAAAAAACCTCTCCTACCTGAGTTGAAGATAAGGAGAGGTGGTATGTGGAATGGATCTTTAGTTAAGTGAGGTTAGAGGTATGGTAATGGGTATGAGCTTGGGTGAGGTACGTCCCTCAATTCTTACTCTGACCAATCACCAAGTTCCCAACAAACCGTTCCCCCACATGCTTTATACGATGCTTTCACAAAAACTTCTTTCTATGGTTGGAGGTCCGTCCCTCAAATTAATGTTTGAAGTGGCGGATTCCGGTGAAGACCATGGTGATGCCGTGTTGTTCGGCTTTTTTGATGGAGTCTTCGTCCCGGATGGAGCCTCCTGGCTGGATGATGGCTGTAATGCCCGCTTTGGCTGCTGCTTCCACGGTGTCGTCCATTGGGAAGAATGCGTCAGATGCCATAGCGGCTCCTTTTGCTTTTTCCCCTGCCTGCTCGATTGCGATGTTTGCTGCACCTACCCGGTTCATTTGTCCTGCCCCAACCCCAACCGTCATATGAGCATCCGTTATTACGATTGCGTTTGATTTCACGTGCTTCACAACTTTCCATCCCAGTTTCATGCTTGCCCACTCTTCTTCTGTCGGCTCACGTTTAGTTACCACTCTCAGATCTGCATCATTGAGGGTAAATGTGTCATCTGCCTGAACAAGCAACCCACCTTCAACGGTTGTTAATTTACGTTCAATTTTGTTTGTGGATTCAAAAGGAATCGTCAATAAGCGGATATTCTTCTTGCTTGAAAGAATCTCAAATGCTTCATCGCTAAAAGCAGGAGCAATGACAATCTCCAAGAAGATTTCATGAAGCTGCTTGGCTGTTTCTTCATCCACGATGCGGTTCAGAGCCACGATTCCACCAAAAATAGATGTAGAATCGGCTTCATATGCTTTAGAGAATGCTTCATGAATCGTCGTACCAACTCCAACACCACATGGATTCATATGCTTTACCGCAACTGCCGCTGGTTCCGTAAATTCTTTCACAATTTGAAGTGCCGCATTCGCGTCATTGATATTATTATAAGAGAGCTCTTTTCCGTGGAGCTGTCTTGCCATGGCTACAGAGAACTCAGAGCCAAGAGGTGCTCGGTAAAAAGAAGCCTGCTGATGAGGGTTCTCCCCATAGCGCAGTGTTTGCTTTAACTCGTACGTTCTTGTAAAACGCTCAGGACTTTCTTCCCCTGAAATGTCTGTCATATATTCAGCAATGAACGCATCGTAAGCAGCCGTATGACGGAACACCTTTGCCGCCAGCTTACGGCGTTTTTCTAACGATAGTTCCCCTTGAAGCTTTAACTCATTGATGACTTCATCGTAGTCAAGCGCATCGACTACCACAGTAACATACTGATGATTTTTTGCTGCCGCCCTAAGCATCGTCGGACCGCCGATGTCAATATTCTCAATTGCTTCTTCTACACCGACATTCGGTTTAGCGATGGTTTGTTGAAACGGATAAAGGTTGACACATACCAGGTCGATCCCTTCGATTCCTTGTTCCTGAAGCTGCTGGCGATGGCTTTCTTCACCGCGTTTTGCGAGGAGTCCACCGTGGATATTGGGGTGAAGTGTTTTAACGCGTCCTTCTAATATTTCCGGGAAGCCAGTTACTTCTTCTACTCCCATCACTTCAACGTCACTTTCCAGAAGAAGCTTCTTTGTTCCACCAGTCGAGATGATTTCGTACCCGAGTGACTTTAATTCTTTAGCAAATTCGATTACTCCGCTTTTATCTGAAACACTGATCAATGCTCTCTTTTTCAATGTCTGCTCCTCCTCTGCCTGCTGTAATGCTGATTTTATTTCATTATTTGGTTGAATTTAAATGATTCAAAACCCAAGGTCCGTCCCTCACCACTTTACCACACTACCACGATAAACCAACCGCCTTTTCCCGGCTTTAGTAGCCTGTGGTAAGGAAGAGGTGGTTGAGGGTGGTTGGGTACAGGTGGTGTTCGACGTGCTGGATTTTGTCCTGGAGTGATTGTTTGGTTTCGCCTGTTGTGACCCGGACGATTTCCTGCGCGATGATTTCGCCTGTATCCATTCCGGCATCTACATAGTGGATGGTGACGCCAGTGATCTTCACTCCACCATCGATCGCTTGACCGACGGCATCTTTTCCTGGAAAGGAAGGGAGAAGAGAAGGGTGGATATTCACGATCCGTCCTCCGAAGCTTTCCAGTAATGTTGGACCAATCAATCTCATATAACCTGCTAATACAATAAAATCAACACCCAAATGAGTCAGTTCATTTAGGATTTCCTGTTCAAATGCCTGCTTGTTTTCGTAATCTTTTGCACGGAAAACGAAAGTCGGAATCCCTGCTGATTGAGCTCGGTGAATCACAAACGCTCCCGGCTGGTCACAGACAAGAAGTTTAATATTCGCTTTCAGTGTTCCGCCTTGTACAGCATCTACCAATGCTTGAAAATTACTTCCGCTTCCTGATGCAAAAATGGCAATCTGTCTCATGACTCGCCCCCGATATTGACTTACTCATCCTTCATTTCAACGAACGAAACGCACTCCATTTCCAGTGGCCACACGTCCGATGATAAAGGCTTCTTCTCCCTGTTCGTTGAAGAATTGAAGAATGTCTTCTGCTTCTTTTTCCTCAACCGCTAATACAAATCCAATTCCCATGTTAAAAATGTTGTACATTTCGCTGCGGGGAATTTCCCCATAGTGCTCAAGGGCAGTGAAAATGCTTGGGATATCCCAGCTTCCTTCTGTAATGTCCGCTTGCAAATGATCAGGCAGCATCCGCGGGATATTTTCAATGAAGCCACCGCCTGTAATATGGGACATACCCTTGATGGAGAATTGCTTCAGTGCAGCTAACACTGGTTTCACGTAAATCTTGGTAGGTGTAAGTAACGCTTCTTTTAGTGTGGTCCCGATTTCCGGTAATGCTTCTTCCAAAGAGAACGACTGATCTTCGAAGAATACTTTTCGTACTAAAGAGTACCCATTACTGTGTATACCACTGGAACCCAGTCCGACTAACACATTTCCTTCAGAAATTTTTTCACCTGTGATAATCTCTTTTTTTTCACAAGCTCCTACTGCAAAGCCGGCGATATCATATTCTTCATCAGAATACATACCAGGCATCTCGGCAGTTTCGCCACCGATCAGTGCACAGCCAGCCATTTCACATCCGTCCGCAATACCTTTTACAATACCTTCTATCTTCTCTGGAAGTGCTTTTCCAGTCGCTATATAATCTAAAAAATACAATGGTTCCGCTCCCTGAACGACAATGTCATTCACACACATGGCCACACAATCGATCCCGATCGTATCGTGTTTGTCTGCCATGAAGGCAAGTTTCAGCTTCGTTCCGACTCCATCCGTACCTGATACAAGAACAGGCTCTTTTAAATTCAAAGAAGATAAATCGAACATTCCGCCAAAACTGCCTAATTGACCAAGGACACCTTCTCGAGCGGTTCTTTTCACATGCTTTTTAATGCGGTCGACTGACTCGTATCCCGCTTCAATATCTACTCCTGCTTGACGATACGCATTTGCCATCATGATTCCCCCTATTTCACTAACTCTTTTTCATGTGGATGAAGTGTATCCGGGTAGATTTCCGTTGGATACTTTCCTGTAAAGCAAGCCATGCATTGACCGCGATTTTCTGACGAATCATTTCGGTCGATTGCTTTTAACACACCGTCTGTACTCAAGAAGGTCAGGGAGTCGGCTCCGATGATCTGACGCATTTCCTCCACTGAATTGGAAGAAGCGATCAGCTCTTCATGGGTCGATGTATCAATGCCGTAGAAACATGGATTCTTGATTGGCGGCGAACTGATGCACACATGAACTTCCTTCGCTCCCGCTTCTTTCAGCATGCTGACGATTCGTCTACTTGTGGTTCCACGAACGATTGAATCATCTACCATTACCACGCGTTTCCCTTCTACTACTCCTCTGACCGGTGAAAGCTTCATCTTCACCCCTTGCTCACGAAGGGATTGAGAAGGCTGTATAAATGTGCGCCCAACATAACGGTTCTTAATAAGACCCAATTCGTATGGAATACCTGACGCTTCTGCATAACCGATCGCACTTGAAATACTGGAGTCAGGTACACCCGTTACTACGTCCGCTTCAATAGGTGCTTCTTTCGCGAGTTCCATTCCCATTCTTTTTCTGGCGGAGTGAACATTGATTCCTTGAATGTTGCTGTCGGGTCTTGAGAAGTATACGTATTCCATCGTACACATCGCATTCCCACCTGAAAAACTGAACCGTTCTGAGGTCAATCCCTCATCATTGATGATCACAAGCTCCCCCGGCTCGATATCCCGTACAAATTCAGCCCCTACGATATCAAAGGCACAAGTTTCAGAAGCTACACAGTAAGCATCCCCAAGCTTACCAAGTGATAATGGACGAAGACCGTGGGGATCCAGAGCCACCATCATTTCTGTTTCCGTCATCACCACAAATGCATAGGCGCCTTTCAACATGGTCAGCGCATTTTTCACGCGGTCTTTCAAGTTGAAATAGCCGCTTCTTTTAATCAAGTGAGCTAACACTTCTGTATCTGAACTTGTTTGAAAAATACTCCCCTGTCCTTCAAGCTGATGTTTCAAGGCGTTCGCATTGACCAGATTTCCATTATGAGCAAGAGCAAGGCTGCCATTCTGTGAGTTGAAAAGGAGAGGCTGAACATTTTCATAGCCTCCGCCCCCGGCTGTGGCATATCGTACATGGCCGATGGCTGAATCCCCTTCAAGCTTCTCGATGGTACCCTCCTGGAACACTTCCGTTACGAGACCTTCCCCTTTTAAGCAACGTAACTTCTCACCATCTGAAACGACAATTCCAGTGCCTTCTTGTCCTCTATGTTGTAAACTATGAAGTCCGTAATACGTAATTTGTGCAGCATTGGGGTGTCCCCAAATACCAAATACTCCACATTCTTCATTTAAACCTTTGATTTCAGCAGGCATGGGATGGCTCCTTTCCAAGCTGACTCTAATTCCTCTACGGATGCTTGTAAAATGATGTCTCCATTTTCTGATGACACATTGATTGCTCCATTCGCTGCTACGTTTCCAACTGCCTTCGCATCTGGAACAAGTTTCTCAAACTCGTCTTTATTTTCAGGTTTTACCGAAACGATGAAACGGGATTGTGTTTCACTGAACAGATCTGCCACAATGTTTTCCCCAGAAACCTGAACGTTTGCCCCAAGGCCTTTTGTTCCGAAAGTAGATTCTGAAAGTGCAACGGCTAGACCACCTTCAGCGATATCATGAGCTGAAGCTACAAGCCCTTTTTGGATTGCCTCAAGTAACTGCATTTGACGGCGAAGCTCTGTTTTCAAATCAATTTTCGGTGCTTTACCGAAGATCTTTCCTTCAGTCAGCTTTTGAAGCTCGCTTCCGCCAAACTCTTCATGAGTTTCACCAACGACAAAGATAACATCTCCAGCTTCTTTGAAGCTTTGAGTTGTAATATGGTCGACGTCCTCAATCAAACCAACCATCCCTACGACTGGTGTTGGATAAACGGCAGTACCCATCGATTCGTTATAAAGGGAAACATTCCCACCGATGACTGGAGTGGACAACTCACGACAAGCTTCACTCATCCCGTCAACAGACTTCTCGATCTGCCAGAAGATTTCCGGTTTCTCAGGGTTCCCGAAGTTTAAGCAGTCCGTAATCGCCAGTGGAATCGCTCCTGAACAAACGATATTCCGTGCCGCTTCCGCTACAGCGATCTTTCCTCCGACCTCTGGATCCAGGTAAAGGTAACGGGAATTACAATCCGTTGTCATGGCAAGGGCTTTTCTGGTACCACGTACCCGTACGACCGCTGCATCAGAACCCGGGCTTACAACCGTACTTGTTCTTACTTGATGATCATATTGATCGTATACCCATTCTTTACTCGCAATCGTCGGCTGCTGCAAGAGCGCCTTAAGGGTTTCTTTATAATCGTCTACTTTTGGAGATACTGTTTCCATTGCTTGAAACTCTTTATAGTAAGACGCTTCTTTAGATGGCTTATGATAAACTGGTGCTTCCTCAGCCAATGCATCAACCGGCACATCTGCCACGACTTCTCCTTTATGAAGAAGACGAAGACGTTTATCATCTGTTACTTTTCCGATCGAAACTGCTTCTAAGTCATATTTTGAAAAAAGATCAACAATTTCTTGCTCTCGCCCTTTTTCAACCACAATCAGCATACGCTCCTGGGATTCTGAAAGCATCATTTCATATGCCGTCATGCCTCTTTCACGTTGAGGGACAAGGTCAAGATTCATTTCGATACCGGAACCTGCTTTACTTGCCATTTCAGCCGATGAACTTGTAAGTCCAGCTGCTCCCATATCCTGAATTCCCACAAGAGCATCGTTCTGTACGAGTTCCAAACACGCTTCAAGAAGTAATTTTTCCATGAATGGATCTCCCACTTGAACCGCCGGGCGCTTCTCTTCTGATCCTTCATTTAATTCCTCGGATGCGAAAGTTGCTCCGTGAATGCCGTCACGACCTGTTTTCGCCCCTACATACATGACTGTATTGCCGACACCATGTGCCTGACCTTTTTTAATATCTTTATGGTCGATCAATCCGACACACATAGCGTTTACAAGAGGGTTTCCTTCGTAAGAGGCGTCAAATTGAACCTCCCCTCCTACCGTTGGGATCCCGATACAGTTTCCATACCCGGCAATACCTGCTACGACTTCTTTAAATAGATACTGAACACGAGGAGAATCCAGCTCTCCAAAGCGTAAAGAGTTGAGGAGTGCGACAGGTCTTGCCCCCATCGAGAATACGTCTCGTATAATACCCCCGACACCCGTTGCCGCTCCTTGGAAAGGTTCAATGGCTGAAGGATGATTGTGACTCTCGATTTTGAACACCACTGCTTGATCATCGCCAATATCAACAATTCCAGCTCCTTCTCCAGGTCCTTGAAGAACCCGTTCACCTGTCGTTGGAAACTTCATCAGTACAGGTTTCGAATTTTTATAGCTGCAATGCTCTGACCACATAACAGAGAAAAGACCGGTCTCTGTGTAGTTCGGTGTTCTTCCCAGGATGTTTTCCACCATTGAAAATTCTTCGTCTGTTAAACCCATCTCACGATAAAGCTGCTCTTCTTTCACTTTTGTTGAAGTTGGTTCAAGCATTAACGACATGTTTTTCCCTCCAGTGTTTCACAATCGATTGAAATAGTTTCTTCCCGTCTTCACTACCTAGTAAAGTGTCCATGGCACGTTCCGGATGAGGCATCATCCCTAGAACATTTCCTGCTTCATTTGTAATTCCTGCAATGTTTTCAACGCTTCCGTTCGGATTTTCATCGGTATACGTGAATACAATTTGATTGTTTTCCTTTAGTGTGATCATTGTTTCTTCGTCACAGAAGTAATTTCCTTCACCGTGAGCGATCGGAATTTGAATCACATCATTCTTTTCATACCCATTGGTAAACATCGTTTCATTATTTTCAACGGTTAACGGTACCGTTTTACAGATGAACTTCAAACTCTCATTTCTGCGCATAGCCCCCGGAAGTAGACCTGTTTCCAATAAAACCTGAAATCCATTGCACACACCCAGAACCGGCTTACCTTGCTCTGCCGCTTTCACGACCTCTTTCATGACGTTCGAGAAACGGGCAATCGCTCCTGAACGAAGATAGTCCCCGTAAGAGAATCCACCTGGTAATAGAATCGCATCATAGTTTTCCAGATTATCGGCATCATGCCAAACGTATTCGACTTCTTCGCCGATTTCATCTTTAATCGCATGGTACATATCAATGTCACAGTTAGAACCTGGGAATACAATCACTGCAAACTTCATTGAGCCACACTCTCCTCGATTTCATATCGATAATCCTCAATGACAGGGTTTGCGAGTAGTCGGTGACACATTTCTTCAACCGCAGCTTCTACGTTTTCAACAGAGGATGGGAGAGTAAGCTCCATATACTTCCCGACGCGTACATCTTCAACCGCTTTGAATTCCATTGAATGCAACGCTTGTTTCACAACACTTCCCTGAGGATCTAAAACACTTTCTCTTAATGTGATATAAACTTTTACTTTGTACATAGCTTGTTTCCTCCTAAGCGTTCTAAAATTATTGAGTATACTTCTGTTAAACTCCCTATATCTCTTCTGAAAACATCTTTATCAAGCTTTTGGTTTGTTTTTGAGTCCCATAATCGGCATGTGTCAGGTGAAATTTCATCCCCTAATAAAATCGTACCGTTACGGTCTTTTCCAAACTCTAATTTAAAATCGACAAGTGTGACTCCCGCTTCTTTAAAGATCCCTTGAAGTACCTCATTCACACCAAGTGCCATTTCCCTTATCTCAGCGCGTTCATCCCTTGAAGCAATCTCAAGGTAATCAATGTGATCATCCGTGATAAGCGGATCCCCCAGGTCATCGTCCTTATAGTAGAATTCGATAATCGGCTTTTGAAGGGGCGTCCCTTCTTCTTTTCCAAGCCGTTTGGACAGACTTCCCGCAATCACATTCCGAACCACAACTTCAAGCGGGATGATCCGTACACGTTTGACCAGCTGCTCATCATCCGATAACTGTTTAATAAAGTGGCTCTGTATTCCTTTTTCAGCAAGCTTTGAAAATAGCAAGCTCGAAATCTTATTATTTAAAACCCCTTTGCCGTCGATATCCGCTTTTTTCTCCCCGTTAAAAGCAGTGGCAGAATTCTTATACTGAATCCAAACAATTTCTTCATCGCTCGTTTCGAAGATTTGTTTCGCTTTTCCTTCATATAAAAGCGTTCCTTTTTCCATATGAAATCCCCCTCAATCCCGAATATTGCTAATCTTCAGTCTATATTTTCATAAAAAAAGGAAGGGATTCCGCTAAAAACCCCTGCCTTATTCATTTGTCAGAAGGACTTACTCCACTAAGCCGCAACGTTCAAAGATTGTATCCACATGTTTTAAGTGATAGTTGTAATCGAAGCAGTCATCAATGTCAGCCGGCGAGAGCTTGGATGTGATGGTCGCATCTTCTTCAATAAGAGAACGGAAGGCCACTTGCTTCTCCCATGCCTCCATCGCTTTCGGCTGAACCGTATCATACGCCTCTTCACGTGTCATCCCTTTATCGATAAGGGCTAAAAGAACACGTTGAGAGTAGATCAAGCCAAGTGTGCGATCCATATTACGCTGCATATTCTCCGGGAAGACCGTCAAGTTCTTGATGATATTTCCAAAGCGGTTCAGCATATAATTTAAAGCGATCGTCGCATCCGGAAGGATTACCCGCTCTGCTGATGAATGAGAGATATCACGCTCATGCCATAAAGGCACGTTCTCATAAGCTGTCAGCATGTATCCTCTGATTACACGCGCCATACCCGTCATGTTCTCAGAACCGATCGGGTTACGCTTATGAGGCATCGCCGATGATCCTTTTTGACCTTTCGCGAAGAACTCTTCCACTTCCCGCGTTTCACTCTTCTGAAGACCGCGAACCTCAACAGAAAACTTCTCGATGGACGTCGCAATCAATGCAAGTGTCCCCATGTAATGAGCATGGCGATCACGCTGAAGTGTTTGTGTGGAAACCGGTGCTGGCGTGATGCCAAGCTTTTCACACACATAGGATTCTACGAAAGGATCGATATTTGCATACGTCCCTACGGCACCGGAAATCTTACCGAACTCAACTCCATCTGCTGCTACTTTGAAACGTTCAACATTACGCTTCATTTCTTCATACCATAGGGCAAGCTTTAAACCGAAAGTAGTCGGCTCAGCGTGAACTCCGTGCGTACGTCCCATCATGACCGTATGCTTGTGCTCAATCGCTTTGTTCTTTAAGATTTCTACGAATCGCTCCAAGTCTTTAAGAATGATTTCATTAGCCTGCTTTAATTGATAAGAAAGAGCCGTATCCACTACGTCAGTAGAAGTCAATCCGTAATGAACCCATTTTCTTTCTTCTCCAAGAGTTTCAGAAACCGCTCTTGTGAAGGCCACCACATCGTGTCGCGTTTCTTCTTCGATTTCTTTAATACGTTCTACATTGAATCCAGCGTTTTCACGAATCTTCGCAACATCCTCTTTCGGAATGTCCCCGATTTCAGCCCAAGCTTCACAAGCTAAGATTTCTACTTCAAGCCATGCTTGAAAACGATTTTCCTCTGTCCAAATTGCTCCCATTTCAGGGCGTGTATAACGTTCTATCATACCAGTCGTCCTCCGATCTTTTCTTGCACCTTCCAAATTCCAGCTTCGTTTATGTTCATCAACGTCTCTTCCACATCGTTTGTTAAAAGAGTGACATGACCCATCTTACGTTTCGGCTTTGGTACGTCCTTTCCGTAAAGATGAATAAACCAGTCTGGATACTTTGGAACAGCCTTCATAATAGGCTCGATATGCTCTCCTAATAGGTTAACCATCACAGCGTTCTTTAATAAGGTTGGTTGAACAAGCGGCCAGTTACAAACAGCTTTTATATGTTGGGCGAATTGTGAAAAGTCACATGCTTCGATTGAGTAGTGACCGGAATTATGAGGTCTTGGAGCCAGCTCGTTGATATAGATGTCTCCATCCTCCGTCAGGAACATTTCAATAGCCAGCGTTCCGACTAGATCAAGAGTCTCACTGATTCTCTTCGCCATCTCGATCGCTTTATCTGCTACTTCTTCACTTACCCTTGCCGGTGCAATCGTTTCATGTAAGATATTATCCACATGAATATTTTCCACTACCGGGAAGTTGGTTTGCTGTCCATCGGGATTTCGTGTCACAATGACGGATAACTCTTTTTCAAAAGGTATCCATTTCTCCAATACACATGGACCGTTCTCCAATAAAGCAGCGGCTTCTTCTATTCCGCTCTCTTCACGGATCACATATTGCCCTTTCCCGTCATAACCACCTCTGGATGTTTTCAGAACCACTGGATAGCCAAGCTTTTCTATATTATCATAGATATCCTGTTGCTGTTTAATCACAGCATATGGAGCTACTTTCACCCCAGCAAGTGTAAGGGCTTCCTTTTCCATGATGCGATCCTGTGTAATGCGGATGAGCTCTGCTCCTTGAGGTAGAAAGGCACGCTCCGACAACCATTTAAGTGCTTCATAATCGATGTTTTCAAATTCATATGTGATCACATCACACTCTTCTGCCAATCTATAAAGGGCATCATACTGGTCAAAGCCGGCCGTGATCACAAGATCTGCCACTTGGGCACATGGCGATTGTGGTGCCGGATCTAAAACGGCCACCCGAAAGCCATTTTGTTTCGCAGCAAGGGCCATCATTCGTCCAAGCTGTCCTCCGCCGATGATCCCGATCATCTGTCCTGGTAAAATCGTCTTCTTATTCAAGGTCATCACTGCTTTCCATCACTTTTTCCCGTAGTGCATCTCTTCTATTTTCCAAAGTTGCAGCCAACTCTGTATTTTCTATCGAAAGGATCTGTGCGGCAAGTAGTCCTGCGTTGGTAGCTCCTGCCTTCCCGATCGCCACAGTCGCAACGGGAACGCCGCCCGGCATCTGCACGATCGACAACAGTGAATCCATTCCGTTCAAGGCCTTAGACTGAACCGGTACCCCGATCACAGGCAATGTGGTCTTCGCAGCCACCATTCCCGGCAAATGAGCAGCTCCGCCTGCACCTGCAATAATGACCTTCACTCCGCGAGCTCTTGCACCTTCTGCAAACTCAAACATATAATCAGGTGTCCTGTGAGCCGATACAACTCGTTTCTCAAACGGAATCTCTAACTCTTCCAATACCTCACACGCATGCTTCATTGTCTCCCAGTCCGATGTACTTCCCATGATTACTGATATCATAATGTGACAGGCACCTCCCGTAGTTTAAACCCTTTTAACAAAAATACCCAGATCAATTGTTCTCTACTTTTTGAGAGAAAGCAATTGATCTGGGTATTTTACAGAGGATGGTCCCGTTTTATCCGATAGGGTCCACAAACGAGCTCGTATCCAGACAGCTACTTTCCCTCATAGTCCGACCATTTACGGTAGTCAGGTAGAAACTCATGGGCCATATTCCCATTATTATATGAGGGTATTCGGTTTATTTGTCTCCATCATAACGTGATATAGAGGCTCTGTCAACGAATAATCGAACGATAATAAAAGTCTGAAAATTAATGTTCGGATTTGAAGCGTTTACTCTTCGATTTTCTTTCCCTCGAAGACAATTGTCTGTTTAATAGGGACAAACTCTGTTTTCGTTCCATCTTTTTGTTCTTCAAACACAGGTTTTTCCATCCGTCTTACCGGCATATAACCCATTTCCTTCATACGGTCTAAACAATCCGTAATCGTCTCATTCTCCTGCACTTCAAATAATAACTTTTTTTTACTCATTCTTTTAATTTTCCTTTACGAATATTTCGGACTGTCTTCACCCAGAACCCTCCGTGAATCGCTTTCGGTTCATACGCAATGATAAATGCCTTTGGATCAAGCTCTTTAATTGTATCATAAAGCTTCATCTCATACTTTCGCGGAGTAAGGATCTGCAGGGCCATCCGGTTTCCTTCCAGTCCATTGGCTTCCCAGTTCGTGACCCCGTAGCCCCTTGCACGGAGTTCATTCGGAAGGGCCTTATCATACTCTTTCGTGATCACATTGACCGTAATATAGCCAAGCGCAAGCTTCTCCTCGATCTTCATCCCTACAATCACACCGAGACCATAACCAACCGCATAAGCGATCAGATTCTGAATCTCATTCAGATTGTCCAATACCAGCCCAAGACCCACAACATAAATCACTACTTCAAATGTACTCACAAAAGCTGCAATATATCGATAACCCTTCAACGTCAAGATCATTCTGATCGTAAAAAAGGATACGTATACGACATTGATGATCAAAATAATCGCTACCATCACAAAACTATTGTCTAACACCGTGATGCTCCTCTCTCCACTACTACTTGTAGTATGCTCAAATTAAGTTCCTATTTTACTAGAAAAGAACCATAATATGAACCAGTTCAAGAAAAATTACTAGTGATTTTCCGATGACAATTTTTAGAAAATCTGATGTCCTACTTTGTGTCTTTCCTATTTTAGCCTGTTTAAAACATAAAACGGCTTTATGGCAGCTTGTCATCGCTGCCATAAAGCCGTCTTGCTTTGTTATTTTATAACGATTTTAACTTCTCAACCACTTCAGAAGGTTCCACACGATCTTTGTAATCGGCTTTCGTATATTCGTAAGCTATCGTTCCGTCCTGCTTGATAATATATGTTGCTGATACAGGGAGCGTCCATGAATCACTGTCATTCGCTTTCTCCAGATCCAGGCCTTTTTCTTTATAGATATCCACTAAGTAAGGAGGCAGCTTGTAAACCAACTTATACTCATCTGCCACTTTATTTCCTTCATCACTTAACACGAAATAATCCAATTCATTCTTCTCTTTTGTAGAAAGGGATGCATCAGGTGTCTGCGGACTGACCGCAATCAGCTCGGCACCTGCTTCTTTAATGTCTTCCATTAGCTGTTGGTAAGCACGCAGCTCCATATTGCAATATGGGCACCATCCGCCACGATAGAACGTAAGGATGACCGGGCCATTCTTCAGCACATCTTCCAGACTGACTCCTTTGCCTGTCGCATCTGGTAATGTAAAGTTCGGTGCTTTCTCTCCTACACGAAGACCTTTACCATCATCAGAGCGCTCCAATTCGTTGATTGCTTTTCCCATTTTATCCTGTACTTCCTGAGATGCATTCTGTTTAAATTTAGAAATATATTCATTGTACTGTTCTAGCATATTGGTTGCTGTCATTTGAAAAACCTCCCTTTAGAACTTGTTTATAGTATAAGACCAGGTTATTCAAATGAAAAGCGATGTGCTTGGTTGGATATGGTGATGGAAAGGAATAGGTGATGTTGTGACGACTTATTTTGTTTTTACATTTGGGGATTTGGCAAGTGGTGAAAGAGGGAGGTGATAATTGGTAGTTAAAAGAATAGTAGAATTATACTTTTTTCAATTTTTAGTTGTGAATCAATGAAATATAGGTAGGCTCTATGAAAATTCAGTACTTCTAGTTATAAACTTGTAAATAGTGCCCTTTGTTTCGTTGATTCTTTGGTTCCGACTTAAATAATTGCGTCTGAATTGATAGTCATTGCGTCGTTTTATAAATTTATGCGTCTTTGCCGACAGTTTTTGCGTCTATTTTTCTTTTTATGCGTCATTTCAACTCACTTACGCGTCTTTTTCCAATATCCTCCTCCTCCCCTGAGGTGGAGAGAAAAATGCAAACCACATATCTATTCACACACAACAAAAAAAGCAGCCCCTAAGAGCTACTCTTTCTCACATTTGCCTGGCGACGTCCTACTCTCACAGGGGGAGATCCCCCAACTACCATCGGCGCTGAAGAGCTTAACTTCCGTGTTCGGCATGGGAACGGGTGTGACCTCTTCGCCATTATCACCAGACGAATATTCAATTGAAGGGTTGTTCCTTCAAAACTAGATAAAGAATTGATGTCAAGAAAGCCGAATACCGACCAATTGTTGTTCATTTAAAATGACTCTTTGTGGTTAAGTCCTCGATCGATTAGTATCAGTCAACTCCACATGTCGCCATGCTTCCATCTCTGACCTATCTACCTAGTCATCTTCTAGGGATCTTACTCACATACGTGATGGGAAATCTCATCTCGAGGG
>NZ_JBSWVM010000004.1:115000-150130 GCF_056159585.1 Rossellomorea sp. ABR4_004
ATTTTCCAAACTAGCAAAAAAACCCATTTTCATTCTCTATTGAAGAGAGAATGAAAATGGGTTTAATTTCTTTAGTCGATCTTGATGATGTTTTCGTCGTTACGGTTTACTTTACCTGACTTCTCGATTGTTACTTGTTGACCTTCTTTGAGGTTCGTGAAGACAATCGGTGTCATAATAGAAGGCGCGTTTTCTTTGATGTAGGCAAGGTCCACTTCCAGTAATGGTTGACCCGCTTCTACCTGGTCTCCCTCTTTTACGAGCGCTTCGAATCCTTTACCTTCTAATTTAACCGTATCGATCCCAACATGGATCAGAACTTCACGGCCTGCTTTGGACTCAAGTCCGATAGCATGCTTCGTAGGGAATACGTTTACGACTTTACCTGTAATAGGTGAAACGATTGTTCCTTCTGTCGGTACGATCGCGAAACCGTCACCCATCATTTTCCCTGAGAATACCTGATCAGGAACTTCCGTTATGTCTTTGATTTCTCCAGTGATAGGAGCTACGAATTTTTCGTTCTTTTGTTCTTCAGTTGTTTGAAGTGCTTCTGGGTTCACTTCTTCAATTTGTTGCTCAACTTCTTCATTTGCGCTTGTTTCTACTCTGCGTGGAGCTTTTCCACGAATGATATCTTGCATTTGTGATTTGATCGTGTCTGACTTAGGTCCGAAGATCGCTTGAATGTTGTCTCCGACTTCAAGGACTCCTGAAGCACCTAATTTTTTCAGGCGATTCTTATCGACACTCTTTACATCATTAACCGAAACACGAAGGCGAGTGATACATGCGTCTAAATGAGCGATATTTTCTTGCCCACCCATTGCTTCCAGGATGTTGTACGGAAGGTCTCCAGCTGAACTTGCAGGAGTTCCATCGTCATCTTCGTCTACATCTTCACGACCAGGAGTCATGAGATTGAACTTACGGATAGCGAAACGGAATCCGAAGTAGTAAATGACAGCAAATACTGCCCCTACCGGAAGAACGATCCAGGCGTTTGTTTGTGGGTTGATTAATCCGAATAGGATGTAGTCAATTAAACCACCTGAGAATGTCATACCGATCTTAACGTCTAATAGGTGCATCGTTAAGAAAGATAAACCGGCAAAGATTGTATGGATACCAAATAGTACTGGTGCTACGAATAAGAATGAGAATTCGATTGGTTCTGTGATACCTGTTAGGAAAGATGTTAAAGCCGCCGAGCCCATGATACCTGCTACAACTGCTTTCCTTTCAGGTTTTGCTTCATGGTAGATCGCTAATGCCGCTGCCGGAAGACCGAACATCATGAATGGGAATTTACCAGTCATGAAAGTACCTGCAGTCAAATCTTGTACACCATCTTGAATCTGCTTCATGAAGATCGCCTGGTCTCCACGAACAATATTTCCTGCTTCTGAAGTATACGAGCCGAACTCGAACCAGAAAGGTGAATAGAAAATATGGTGAAGTCCAAATGGTATAAGAGCACGTTCGATGACACCGAATATGAATGCAGCAAATGCTCTGTTTTCACCAAGCATGAAGTTAGAGAATGAATTAAGGCCATTTTGGATCGGTGGCCAGATTAATAACATTAATAGTCCTAATACAACAGCAGAAGCTGCAGTTGCGATTGGAACAAATCGTTTACCTGCGAAGAATCCCAGGTATGAAGGAAGTTCGATTTGGAAGAAACGGTTGTACATAGCCGCAGCAAGAATCCCTACGATAATACCACCGAATACACCGGTTTGAAGTGTAGGAATCCCTAGAACAAGTGCGTACGCAGGATCTACACCATCGCCTGTTACATCCCCGATTCCCAGCCCTTCGACTGTTCCCATTGTTACGTTCATAATCAAGAAACCAACGATAGCCGCTAAACCGGCTACCCCTTCACCACCAGCTAATCCGATGGCTACACCCACTGCGAATAACAGGGCCAGGTTTCCGAAGATAATTCCACCTGCTTGTTCCATGACACTTGCGACCATTTCAACGCCGCCGTTTGAAAGGAATGGAGCAATTTCTAATAACGTCGGATTTTGCAGTGCATTACCGAATGCAAGCAGAAGTCCGGCTGCTGGCAAGATAGCCACAGGCAGCATGAGAGCTTTACCGACTTTTTGTAAAACGCCAAAAGCCTTTTTAAACATGAAGTTTCCTCCTTTTATTTCGTTCATTTTTTCAACTAATTAGATGATGATTGCAAACAAAAAAGGCATGAGAAAAGAGGATAATGAACGTATAAGGATAGACTACCCCAAATTATACGTTTCAATCATCTTCTTCACTCATGCCTGATCGTATCAGTAACACGTAAGAAAGATAAGTGCTTTATTTAACTTTACTCTGTATACGCTGCAAGTGCATGGTTAAATATACAGCCTCTGCATCGTAGACGGGTTTTTGTAATGTTTGCTGCATCATCTTGATCAGCTTCCAAGATAAATTATAGCAGAGAGGGTATTCCTCTTTCAACAGTTTTGCAATTTTTTCTGGTTCTTCTACGCGTTCTTCTCTAAGTACCCGCTCTATTGTATATCGAATGTGGCGCACGAGCCTCATATAATCGACGCTTTCCTTATTAATTTTCACATCCAGCTGTTGTTCGATCATCCCGGTCAGGCGGCCAATCAACTGGGAGTGTTGATTCACTTCAGACAAATCCTTGTTCATCATGGCGCTATGGATATGCAGGGCAATAAATCCCACTTCCCCTTCCGGCAAATGGACATCGGTCATTTCATTGATCATGCCAACCACTTCCCTGGCAATTTCGTATTCGAATGGATACAGCGTCCTTGTTTCTACCAGAAACGGATTGCGGATCTCCATTCCTCTCATCAATCGGTTGATGGCAAAAAGGATATGGTCGGTCAGGGCGATGTGAATATGCTCATTTAGAAAAGAGTTGGTTCTTTTTCTGATTAACTCAATGGCAGAAATGATGACGTTCGACATATCATCATTCAAGAAAGGAAGAAGGTTTTTGTACTGCTCCTGTTCTTTCTCTCCCTTTAATACAAACATCTTTTCTGCAATATCATTCTGGATCGGGTCCCCTTTTTTACGATTGAACCCTATCCCTTTCCCTATGAGTACGACTTCACCGTAGCTCTCGTGATTAGCAATTAATACATTGTTATTCAAGGCTTTTTTCACATTTAAAGTAGACATCGTCATTCTCCCTATAATTTCGACCGATTTCGACACTATCCGATTCCATGATTTTAACGAAAACCTATCTTTTTTTCAATTCATATTTCCCATATACGTATATCTTCTCTAGACTTTCCCCCGTTTCCTCTATTTATGTTTCACTCTTTTCCGTTTAAAAATAACAAAAAGCTGATCTCCGAGAGACCAGCTTAAAGATTTTTATGTTTTAAACTAGGAATATAAAATACATAACGAATATAACAAACAAGAAATACATGATCGGATGGATTTCCTTTACGCGACCTTTCATGATCATCGTAATAGGGTAAAAGATAAATCCGATGGCGATACCTGTCGCGATGCTGTACGTTAATGGCATGGCTACGATCGTTAAGAATGCTGGCACAGCTACCTCAAACTTCTTCCAATCAATTTCTCCCAGAGATGAAACCATGAGCACTCCCACAATGATCAGTGCCGGTGCTGTCACTGCCGAAGTTATGACGGCAAGCAGCGGGAAGAAGAAAATCGAGAGTAAGAATAAGACGGCCGTTACCACTGACGCAAATCCTGTTCTCGCTCCTGCTGCTACACCTGCAGAAGATTCGATATAAGACGTGGTTGTCGAAGTCCCTAAGATGGCCCCTACGACTGTTGCACAGGAATCAGCGAATAAAGCTTTACCTGCACGTGGTAATTTATTTTCCTTCATTAATCCCGCTTGATTGGCAACCGCTACAAGGGTACCTGCCGTATCGAAGAAATCAACGAATAAGAATGTCAGAATCACAACAAGCATTTGTATCGTAAAAATACTGCCCGCATCATTGAATAAAGGATCTAAGGCTGCTCCAAACGTAGGAGCAAGACTTGGAGCTGCGTCTACAACTTTTTCCGGCGTGTCGATTAATCCAACGATCATTCCGACGATTGCCGTTACAACCATCCCGATGAATATACCGCCTTTAACGCCTCTTGTCATCAGAATGACGGTAATGATGATCCCGAAAATGGCGAGAAGAGTCGAGCCATTTGTTAAGTCTCCGAGACCCACTAATACTGCATCATTGTTCACAATGATTCCTGCATTTTGAAATCCGATAAAGGTAATGAAAAGTCCAATACCCGCTCCTACTGCGTATTTTAATTCCGCTGGGATTGAGTTAATGATTTTTTCCCGAATACCCGACAGTGTGAGTACGATGAAAATCAAGCCTGAAATTAACACACCAGTTAATGCCGATTGCCACGGTACACCCATTGTCAATACTACTGTGTATGCGAAGAATGCGTTTAATCCCATACCGGGAGCTAGGGCTATCGGATATTTTGCAATGAGCCCCATGATCAAGGAACCAATGGCAGCCGCTAAAGCCGTAGCGACGAATACTGCACCGTAATCCATTCTCATGCTATCCGGAAGATCCGGTACCGATTGAAGGGTTAACGTCAATGGATTGACGATCAGGATATAAGCCATTGAAAGAAACGTCGTTAATCCCCCGATGATTTCCCTTCTATAAGTCGTTCCTAATTGGTCAAACTGAAAGAAATTTTTCATTCTTGTACTCCTCCTATAGAGTCGTCGCAGAATCCAGCATTTCAATAAAAAAGCCTCGAACTACCAGAGTTCAAGGCTTTGACTGTTAAGATCATGATGAATAGGTCAACAGCGAATTGTTCAACAGTCCTATTCTCAATCACCTCGTAGTCAAGCCATTTACGGTAGCTTGGTAGAAACGCTCGGGCCTTATTCCCGAAATTATACGACGTAATGCTTTATAATGTTTTGATATGATTACAGTACTATTGTACCAACTCAAAACATGACCGTCAACACAAAATACGAACATTATTTATTAAATTTTATATTAATGTTCGTTTTATACACAAAATGACAGGCACTCCCGTTTTTTGTCGAATTCTAAGAATCGACCTTCGACGGGAAGTGCCTGTCACCTATCTGTACAAAAATCTATGAATTTCTATTCCCACTCAATCGTTGCAGGTGGCTTACTCGTCACATCATACACAACGCGGTTGATATGATCGACTTCATTTACGATACGTGTTGAGATTTTCTCCAATACATCCCAAGGAATACGGGCCCAGTCGGAAGTCATACCGTCAATGGATGTCACGGCACGGATTCCGATCGTATAGTCATACGTTCTGGCATCCCCCATCACTCCGACGCTTCGGATGTCAGGCAGAACCGTGAAGTATTGCCAAATGTCACGATCAAGTCCGGCTTTCTTGATTTCATCACGCAGAATGTAATCAGATTCACGAACGATCTCAAGTTTCTGCTCAGAAATTTCACCAAGCACACGAATTCCAAGACCCGGTCCCGGGAATGGTTGACGCCATACGATTTCATCAGGAATACCCAGTTCAGATCCTAATGCACGCACTTCATCTTTGAATAATGTGTTCAATGGTTCAATAAGTGTGAACTGCATGTCTTCAGGCAGTCCACCAACATTGTGGTGAGATTTGATCGTTTGAGCAGTGGCTGTTCCACTTTCAATGATGTCTGTATATAAAGTACCTTGTGCAAGATATTCGATACCTTTAAGCTTAGTCGCTTCATCGTCAAACACGTAAATAAATTCATTCCCGATGATTTTACGTTTTTGCTCAGGGTCAGAAACACCTTTTAATTTATTTAAGAAACGGTCTTGAGCATCCACTTTAATGACGTTCATGTTAAAACCGTCAGCGAAAGTTTTCATGACGCTGTCTGCTTCACCTTTTCGAAGAAGGCCGTGATCAACGAAAATACATGTTAATTGATCACCGATTGCTTTATGGATCAACACAGCAACAACAGAAGAATCCACTCCTCCGCTTAATGCGCAAAGGACTTTTTTGTCACCGACTGTTTGACGGATCTTGTCCATTTCCATTTCAATGAAATTCTCCATGGACCAGTCACCTGCACACCCACACACGTCGAATACGAAGTTTTTCAGCATTTCATTACCGTGCACAGAGTGACGTACTTCAGGATGGAATTGAACGGCATATAATCCTTTTTCCTCGTTACTCATGGAAGCAATCGGGCAAGAAGGGTTCGTCGCGTTCACATCAAAGCCTGCAGGAGCTTCCACGACAAGGTCTCCATGACTCATCCATACGACTTGCTCTTCAGGCAGGTTGGAGAATAACTTAGATTGTTTTTCAATATTGATGGCCGCTTTTCCGTACTCACGGTGCTTCGCGCGTTCCACTTTTCCACCGAAGTGCATCGTCATAAGCTGCATACCGTAGCAAATTCCCAAAATAGGAATGTCCAGATCAAAGATGCGCTCATCGCAACGGAATGAGTCTTCACCGTAGACACTGTTCGGTCCCCCGGAGAATATGATCCCGGTTGGATTAATTTCCTGAAT
This sequence comes from Rossellomorea sp. ABR4_004, assembly GCF_056159585.1. Classification (NCBI taxonomy): domain Bacteria; kingdom Bacillati; phylum Bacillota; class Bacilli; order Caryophanales; family Bacillaceae; genus Rossellomorea; species Rossellomorea sp. ABR4_004. The sequence goes on from NZ_JBSWVM010000004.1 coordinate 121,549, forward strand.
TTCTTCAAGGGTAACTGTATGCGGATGGAGCTCACTATAAACACCGAACTCACGAATTCTTCGCGTGATTAATTGATTGTATTGACTTCCAAAGTCCAAAACGACGATCATTTCTTGATTGTGCAATTCTTCTTTACCAAGCATTCAGTTCACCTCATCAGTTTTTTTATGGGTCAGGACGTACTCCATCCTTATAGTACTTGTTGTTGTTAGCATTCCTAAAAAAATAAAAAAAACCAGACTTCGCCTTAAAAAAAGGCAGAATTCTAGTTTTTTTGCATACAGGGATGTCAAATTAGAACACTGCCTTCATAGTCCAGTCATTTAAGGTGACCGGGTAGATACTTTCGAACCGTATTATCGAGGATATACGAAGGATGCTAACGAACGTTATAATGAATTTGACATCATTTTATACCTTGTTTTCAAAAGGGTCAACCAGTTGTCCTTTTAATTAAATTTTCCCATAATTCCCTCATCTTCGTCCAATCTTCTTCCCCTTGCCTCTGACCATATAAAATACGTTCATAATTATTGGTCAGGCTCGTCATTTCATGGGTACCAAAGAATGAGTCAATATATCGCGAATAGCCCCTTAATGTTTGTCCGTCATCCATTTTCAGTCCATATCTCTCAAGCTGTTTAATTAAAGAAAGATAGGCTTCGGGAAACGCGCCATCTGATGATTTTCTTCGATAATAGAAAATCAGGACATACGGCATCCACCGTCTTCTTACGATGTACAAAGCAATTCCCATGATAAGCAAGAGCATGAATCCCATGACAAGCTTGCCCCAGTTTTCCACAAAAAATGTTTGAATATCATCCCAAAGCTTCGACAGAGAAAAACCACTTCCAGCCGCTTTTGAATCATCTTCTTCAGGTTGAATCGGCTGTTTCGGTGTTTCCTCTTTCTCAGGAACAGGAACTTCGTTGTTATCCGACTCAGGTACATCCAGGTCATATTGATACGATACGTTATTACTGAATCCAACAGTAGGCTCGAACGGCACCCATCCTACTTCCGGGAAGAACACCTCCACCCAGGAGTGAGCATTATTATTGGAAACTTCATAAAGCTTATACATCGTATCCACTTGTCTACTGTATTCCCCTTCTGTATATCCCTTTGCCCATCTTGCGGGGATTCCAAGTGCCCGGACTAACACGACCATGGAAGTGGAGAAGTTATCACAGTACCCTCTCTGGGTTTCAAATAGGAACTGATCGACGTAATCCTGCCCTTCCTCAGGCACCGGTACGTCAAATTGGTCGTAGACGTAAGCTTCTTTCGAAAAATAGTTTTCGATCGCCCTAACTTTGTCATACCAATTATCTTCTTCCGATGTAATCTCAAATGCCAGGTCCTTCACACGCTGGGGAGTCGTTTCCGGAAGTTGTGTATAGCGGTCAAGAAATTCAGGAGTCTGCATGATTTCCTGATTTTCGTTCGTTGCTTTCATCTTCTTCTGGGAATAGGAAGGTGAGCGGTAGGAAAGTTCATACTCCTCTAATTTAATGGTTTCATCTTCCCCTTCATAACTTGTAACCTTTTCGTTAACGGGATCAAAGGAGAAATAGCCTTCTTCATTTCCGATTATTCTTTCTATCCCATACGGATAGACAACATGGGAATAGGTTCGTTCCACCATGACCCTCTCTGTTTCCACTTCCCGCTCTCCATCCGGTTCGTTGGTTGTGAAGGGAACCACTTCCTCCGAGTCAAAAGGGATGGCAGCCTGCTGGTCATCAGGAATGGATTGCTCCCAGCCCTTGCCTGTATATAGATCCTTCGTTTCAATTCTCCAGTAGTGTTCTCTCGTTACTTCAGCATTAAAAATGACAGTGGGATCACCGACAAAGGGTCCCCCAAGCTGAGAATCATCTGCATCATAACCTACTTTGTTCACGCCGCTGCCTCCGGCTCCTTCCGCAAAGGATTGAATATAAGGCACGGGATCCGGCCAGATAGGATCTGCCTTAGGGGCGGCAAAAGCAACAACTGAACTCACCCCAAGCATAACCGTAAGCGGCACAATCCAGCGGTGCCTGCTCATCTTGGATCCAAGAAGGTTCTCCCTTTGAACCAAACGTTCGAGAGCCAACAAACCCATTAACAGGAAGCCGAAAATGACGACTCGGATAATCGCCCGATCCCCTTCATAAATCGTGAACGTATCGATCAGACAAATATAGGTCACGGTCATCACATAAAAGAGAAGAATCGTCTTTCTGACTGATAACCAGTAATAAAGCAAATACGTCATCAGCCATAGTAAAACAAAGAACAATAAGCTTCTGTACTCGAACGAAAGACTTGGCCATTCACGCCCAACTGTCAAACCGAGATTCAGCCACAGGTCACCCCCGAACTTCTCTAACCATGTAAAGGTAAAAAACGAACCTGAATAATACAATCCATGTAACGCATACAAAATAAAGAATAGCTTAACTGCCGCTGTCAGGAAATAGTGAATCCTGAAATAGGACAGGACAAGTGATAAAGCAATAAATACTACAAAATACGTCAAACTCCCTGTATCCGTCACCACCTGAAGGGGCTTCAGCCATTCCCATAAAAGCAGAAACCCAAACAAGTAGATCATAATCGTAAAGAATCGGTGTTTAGGTGATTCATGACTCATGCTCGTTTCACCTCCATAAAGGCAGAAGAGAAGTCACCTTCAAAGCATACCTTCAGTCGAATACCACGGGACGAGGCGTAAGCTTTCAATGATTTCTCCTCGGCCGTATAGGCTTCACCTATACGTTTCACTAAAAAAATCACAACCGAATTGTTCCGCTTTGCATACTGATTCACACTCATGATCATCTTTTTTGAAACAGACGAAGTGACAAACAGCACCGCTGCAGATTGGGAGTAATTCAACCCTTCCCCCTGCAGTACTTTCCCTAAAGCGTAAGGGCTATCCTGTCTGACCTTCGCCAGATGATAGAATAGCTGACTTTGATGTTCTTCACCGCCTCGGATTGGAAAGGACACATGATCTTCTCCAATCGAGACAAGTCCAACCTGCGCCCCCTTTTTCAAAATGGAACGAATCATCGAAGCCGACAATGTCACCATCGATTCAAAGGCAGGAGAGTCCTCCCGATCCAATACGATGAGCACATCGTGGGATTGACGTTCTTCAAACTCCTTCGTCATCAGTTCATTCGTTCTGGCAAAGGTCTTCCAATGGATCCACGAGAAACGATCCCCCGGTTGATAATCACGTATACCCGTTGCCATCGTCGTGTCCTTCTGAATCTTCACATTTGAAGTCGTCATCCCTTGATCATACCGGTTTTCCAGGGGCCTGTAAGGAACATCGACGAAAGCAGGATATACTAGAAGCTTGTTGGTACAATCGATGGATGCTTCCTTTTCAAATATGCCAAAGAAATCGCCGGCACGGAGTCGGACAGCAGAAAAAACATGTTCTCCACGAGGCAGTTCTTCTATGTAATACGTGAGCTTGATCCGTTTTCTGAATCCAGGGTGAATCATCGCTTTCGCCTTTTGAAAACTGGAATGGTGAAAAACGGAATCTGTTACCACATCCTCTAACACCATATAAAATAAAGGAAATGGTATCTTTCGTGAAAGGGTAATCGTCACCTTCAATTCATCCCCCGCTTTGTACTCATTTGATTCGAAACTCCTCTCTACATAAAACTCAGAAAGAGGATATAAGAATACAGAAGCAGCATAAAGGGCGAATGGCAGAAAGCTATAGAATAAAAACCAGCTCACAAATCCACCCTGAAACATCGCGTAGGAAAACGAGATCCCCACTAAAATGAGCAGCAGCAGAAACTTCCCCAATGGTTTAAGAAATTGAAGTTTCGTCTTCATCCTATCTCACAAGCCTTTGTACGGGAACCGGGATACGCGCCATCACTCTTTCCACTACTTCTTCCGGAGTGATACCTTCATATCTCGCTTCAGATTTCATAATGATCCGGTGAGAGAAAACAAAAGGTGCCAAGTATTGAACGTCATCGGGAACCACATAATCCCTGCCTCTTAAAAAGGCATATGCCTGACATGCTTTCATTAACGCAATGGATCCACGTGGACTTGCTCCCAAGTAAACATTGGCATGAATCCTTGTACGATTCGCAATTTCCACAATGTACTTCTTGATCGTGTCATCTACTACTACATCTTTCACTTCCCCTTGAATATATCTCAATTCCTCCAAGGTCATGACAGACTCCAACTCATCGATCGGAGGGTTTTTCTGAGCGCGATGAAGAACCTCCATCTCTTCTTCCGGTTCAGGATACCCCATTTTCATCTTTAATAAGAAGCGGTCAAGCTGCGCTTCCGGTAGGGGATATGTCCCCTCATACTCAATCGGATTCTGGGTCGCCATAACAAAGAAAGGTTTATCAAGCTTCCGTGTCATTCCATCGATCGTCACGCTGCTCTCTTCCATGCCCTCTAGTAGTGCGGACTGGGTCTTAGGTGATGTACGGTTAATTTCATCCGCGAGAATGATGTTCCCCATGATCGGACCCGGCCTGAATGTGAATTCCATTTCTTTCGGGTTATAAATCGATACACCTATTACATCTGAAGGCAATAAATCCGGTGTGAATTGAATGCGTTTAAAACTTGCGCCGACTGACTTCGCCAGTGCACGAACCATCATCGTCTTCCCCACACCGGGAACGTCCTCAAGCAACACATGTCCGCCGGCCAACAGTGAAACGACACTCAGTTCCGCTACCTTCCTTTTTCCAATCATGACTTTTTCTATATTATCAATGATACTTTGCAGCTTCGGGTTTACCATTTCATGTGACATCTTACCCCTCCTGAATACATCAATATCGTCCTTAACTATTATTACTTTCGTTTAAAAAGTCGAAAATCCTCTATAAAATGGTAATTAAATATAGAAATTTTAGGGATTTGGTAGGATATAAGTACTCTGGGGTCTGTCACAGTCCGTTTTTGTCGAATGTCAAAATAGGTAGACAAATGAAAAAGCCAACCCCGCACATGCTGGGAGTTGGCTTAATTCCATCCTTATTTCCAAAAATCATCAAACACCGTGACGGGCAGATGACGTTTATGCTGTGTTTTCAAGTAATGACCTTCGATCGCTTTCTTTGCCTCAAGTGGTACTTCTTTTCCTTCCAGATAATCGTCCAGCTGATCGTATGTGACACCAAGGGCTTCTTCATCAGGAAGTTGCGGACGGTCTTCCTCAAGGTCTGCCGTTGGTTTCTTATTGTATAAGTGTTCCGGACAGCCAAGTTCCATTAAGAGCTTCTTCCCTTGCCGCTTGTTCAGACGGAAAAGGGGAACGAGGTCTGCTGCTCCATCACCGTACTTCGTATAAAAGCCGGTAACCGCTTCAGCAGAATGGTCTGTACCCAGTACAACTCCATTCTTCATGGCAGCGATGGCGAATTGAACTTTCATCCGTTCACGTGCCTTTTCGTTTCCTTTGACAAAGTCGGAAAGCTCGATGCCGTTTTTCTTCAAAGTTTCGACGCTGGCATCGACTGCCGGCTGGACATTAACCGTCAATGAAACGGACGGGTTAATGAATTCCACTGCATCAATGGCGTCCTCGGCATCTCCCTGCTCACCGTAGGGAAGTCTCACTGCGTAAAAAACATAATCTGATGAACCTGTTTCCTCGTTCATCTCGTTGATTGCCATCTGTGCAAGTTTCCCTAATAAAGTGGAATCCTGACCACCCGAAATGCCAAGGACCAAGCTTTTCAAAAATGAGTGCCTTTTCAAATACGCTTTCATAAAATCAACACTGCGACGTATTTCTTCCTGGGGATTGATTTCCGGGGACACCATCATTTCTTCTACAATTTGTTTTTGAAGGGAATCCATGTTTTCACACTCCATTTAGGTTTTATCATTATTTATGGATCTGATTAATTTACCCATCTTTTATCGGGATTACATCGTTTTGTTGAATTTCTCCTTTACCTCTTCCTTAACCTTTTGAATCAGATTCATTTTGTTCGTCCAACATTCTTCACTTAAATCCACGGGATATCCCTCTGGGTTCATGGAACGTTTATACTCGTCCCACAGCAGGTCGAGGTTTTCATTTACAAAGGACCTCATTGATTCAAGTGACGGAGACTCATATACCAGCTCCCCATCTTTAAAAATATCCTCGTGAAGCTCTCTCGCTTCGAAATTGGTGATGAATTTACTGATATAGGTATGCACAGGATGAAACATTTTCAGTCGGCTTTCATTTTGAGGATTCTCATGCTCTAAGGCGATATAATCCCCTTCTGATTTATGATTAACCGTATTGATGATACGATAAACCTTTTTAAGTCCAGGAGTGGAAACTTTCTCCGCATTACTCGATATTTTAATCGTATCTTCCATTTCCCCTGACTCGTTTTCAATGGAAGCAAGTTTATATACAGCACCTAAAGCAGGTTGATCATAGGCAGTTATTAACTTCGTCCCTACACCCCACACATCGATCCGGGCTCCTTGGGCTTTTAAATTCAGAATCGTATATTCATCCAGATCATTTGACGCAATGATCTTTGTTTCGGTAAAACCTGCTTCATCAAGCATTTTTCGGGCTTTCTTGGATAAGTAAGCCATATCACCGCTGTCCAAACGAATACCCTTGAAATTAATCCGGTCCCCAAGCTCTTTTGCTACCTGGATGGCCGTAGGTACACCCGATTTCAATGTATCGTAGGTATCCACTAAAAACACACAGTCCTTATGGCTCTCAGCATATTTATGGAACGCCTGATAATCATCCTGATATGCCTGCACCATTGAATGGGCATGGGTACCTGATACCGGCATCCCGAATAACTTACCCGCCCGAACATTACTTGTGGCATCAAATCCGCCAATATATGCGGCACGCGTCCCCCAAATGGCCGCATCCAACTCATGGGCCCGTCTCGTCCCAAACTCCATCACGACTTCATCCTGGACCACTTGCTTAATTCGATTCGCCTTCGTCGCAATCAGGGTTTGATAGTTCACGATATTCAAGATCGCCGTCTCCAATATCTGAGCTTGCGCCAAGGGAGCCTCCACACGGATAAGAGGAACATTCCCAAACGCAATCTCCCCTTCCTGCATCGAACGTATCGTCCCCGTAAATCGAAGGTCCGCCAAGTACTGAAGAAACTCCTCTTCATAACCCAATTCTCTTAAATACTCAATATCACTCTCAGAGAAATGAAACTTTTTCACATAATCAATGATCCGTTCAAGTCCGGCAAACACCGCATATCCATTCCCAAAAGGCAGCTTTCGAAAGAACACTTCAAAAACAGCCTTTCGATTATGGAAATCATCATCCCAATACGCCTTCGTCATATTAATCTGATACAAATCTGTATGTAAAGCTAAACTATCATCCGCATAGTGCGTCATGTATTTCTCTCCTTTAAGCTGTAACCATTTGTCGAACATGTTGTGTCTTTTCTATTTTAACCAATTTTGGGTGGGATATCGAATGTTTAGGGTTGAAAAGAACTGACATGGGGTGCGTGTCAGTTCTTTTATATACATAATCTATGGTTTAAACAAACGTTTGATTAAATTCAATTTCCCCGTCATTCTACTGTTCTTCTTCATTTTCAGAAAGGAAAGTATCTTGGGATATTTTTATAGATTATCGTTAGTAATAAAAAGCTTGAAGTGCCAAATGCTTCTAGAATGAATTTTTCAACTATAACTGATTCACCAACGTCTCAAGAAGCTCTTCCTTACTCATGACAGCTTCTCCCCCACCTTGAACGAACGATTCCTTTCCCCCGCCTTTCCCGTTGATCATCGGAAAGACCTTTTGGGCGACCTCTCTTAGGTTGACGTACGGTGAGGAGCCCTTCGCCGCTACGAGCTGAAGCTTTTGATCATTTTGTACAACCAATAACACAACCGTTTCTTCTCTCTTAGCGACAATATGCTGTGCGATTTTTTGAAGCTCTTGGATGGAGCGGTCGAAGTAAGCTTTCTTGATTAATGTATAGCCTTCCTGTGTAGTTCTCTCCCCAAGTAATCCTTCTGCTTCATACGTTAAGAGAACCTCTTTCAACCCTTCTAATGCCCTCTCTTGTTCTTTTTGCTTGGCGAGCATTCTCTCTACGGTCGGTACCATATTTTCTTCCGGAGCCTGCAGCGCACCGGTGAGCTCTTTCAGTAGTCCATGTTTACGGTGTAATTGATTCAACACCCGGTCCCCGCATACAAACTGCAAGCGGATATGACCTTTATGCTTCTCCCAATCCAAAATCTTGATGGCCCCGACTTCACTCGTAGCACGCGGATGTGTCCCCCCGCATCCGTTGTAGTCGAAGTTCGGGATGATGACCAATCTGATCTCGTCGGTAACGGAGGGATGCTTTCGCAGTGGATAGTCTGATAGTTCCGCTTCTGTTATCCATTTCGTCTCGATTGACCTGCTCTCCCGAATGATCTGGTTGGCGAGTGCTTCGGCTTGCAGAGCGTCTGACTCATTGATGTCACTTACGTCTAAATCGATAGTCAAAATCTCTTTCCCGAGATGAAAGCTGATCGTCTCATATTGTAACGCTTCTGCAAATGCGGCAGACAAAATATGCTGACCGGCGTGCTGCTGCATATGATCAAAGCGTCGCGCCCAATCGATCTGTCCCTCAAAGACCCCCGATATATCCTTGAATGGCTCTTCTATGTAATGACGGATCTCTCCGTTCATTTCTTCAACATTGGTAATCTGCTTGTCCTTTAATATTCCTGTATCATTGGGCTGGCCACCGCCTGTTGGATAGAATGCCGTTTCTTCTAATACGACGTACCAGCCTGAATCATCCTGCTGTTGATCCTGTATGGATGTTTGAAAGGTTTTCATATAGGCGTCTTGATAGTAATGTTTGACTGTCATCGGTAACCCTCTTTCTGAACTGTTCTATCCATACTTTATCATATTCGGAATGGATAGAACCATTTCAGTCCCTTTGGTTCTTCTCCATGGATATCGGTACCGTTCCTACTTGTTCCCAGGGGATTTCCCAGCGTCTTTCGAATTCTTCCTTTGCTCTCTCGTCTCCTTCTATGATCCGTTCTACAAGTCTTCTTAGTTTCATGATTGAGTAATTCACGTTATCACCCGCTTACATTTATTAGAAAGTAGAAGTCACATGGAGCATACGTAAATTGTTTTAGTATGGGTGTCTTTTTATCATACTTTTTACCTATAAATAGATTTTTGAAACGCTTCAACTCTCTAGGAACGCAAAAAAGTGGGGATGATGATTACATCATGCCATCCATTCAATTGATGGTTTAATAGAATGTAACAAAGCTTTAAAAATCATCTTTTCGGTCAATACCACCTTATTTAACCTCAATGGATAAAAAAACAGACAACCAACTGGTCATCTGTTTTGATCATAACATTACTCGTATAAAGCACCATCGTCTTTTTGTTTAGCTATAACTGATAGATTAGCAGAGTATGTTACACCTTGATAATCATTCGTTGCTAACTCATCAAGCTTTACGCCAAATTGAATATCAATGTATTCATTTGTTTCTAAATTCCAGAATTCATTGTCTTTCCCCGATTCTGCACCATCACCCAAAAGAATTTCTTTTTCTCCAACAGCTGCAACGGATTTTGCTGCTACAGAAGCATCCAGGAAGCCGGTTACTATTTCTACACTTTCTGGATTTTCAACTGAAGCTAGAGAAGGACTTACTTCATTCGTAGTTCCATTGAATAATTCTTCTAGTTTATATTGTGATGCTTTTAATACTTCTTCCGTTGGTTTCACTTTGTATTTAAGTGCAATGTAACCTACTTTGTAAGCATTTAATGAAAGATTTTTATCAAGTGATTGGTTTAATTTTGCTTGTAAGAACGTATCGGCAGTCCCTGTATTATCGATTGTCATCCAATCTCCAAATACAAGTTGTGATGGAGCGAAATTTTTAGCTGCCACAATTTTCTTATTGATATCTTCACCATTATTAAGCTGTACGGATGCATTTGTTATTTCACCTTTTGCCGTTGTTTCAGAAGTAAACCAAGAATAAGTTCCATAGCTTGTTGCAACAGCAATAGTCCCAGCAAGTGCCGTACCTAATAATGCTTTTTTTACGTTGACTAATTTCATAAATAATGCCCCCAAATAGATAAGATAAATTTATTAAGATATAATCTTTTCATTCTTATGCTGGTTTTCTTTGCGTGAGAGACGTTCAAAAACCGTAAGGCAGATGTAGCCTGTTAGTGGAATCGTGATAAATAGCAGAAACCCGATTGGACCACTTGCGAAATCTGATATATATCCAAGTTTGGGTATAACAGCTACTTGTTTGCCAACAAAATGTTCCTTCCTGACAATCATCGAATCCTCAACATTATTGTTGTCACCTTTTGTCACAAAACCAGCATGTCCATTTTGTTCTTTTACATCTATTACTCTATGTGTAATAAATTTTGTATCCGATTCTTTAAAGGTTATTACATCTTTATCTTCTATATCGTTAAATTCTACTCTTTTAATCAAAACAAGATCCCCTGATTGAAGATGCGGTTGCATACTATTAGAGAAAACTGTTAATGGTGTGTACCCAAAAAAATGCGGTAAACTGTCGGGATTTTTAGTAGATTGATACACCGTAAAACCGATATAGACAGTTAATAGAAAAAAAATAAGCACAATAATATTTGTAAGCCATTTTGCTGTTTTTCTTTTCATAATTTTACTCCTAACATCATTATTTTTACGTTGTTTTCTCATTGTTATTGATGTCAGAAAATTAAACATTTACGAAAGGTCACTATCTCTTGATTGCCCCCTACTACTTTTAATCAAGAAATGTTCTCAAACACAGTAGTAGGGGACTTAACTAGAATGCATTCTAGTTACTGAATACCCAACTCTTTTAAAATACTTTCTAATGTCTTGTCATCATGCGTTTCTTTTGCAGCTGGTGGATTTTCAACATATTTGTTTTGCACTAAGTAATTCTCTTGAACAAAGCCGATGTCTTTCGCATCAACAGTACCATCAAAATTAATATCAGCGGCACGATTACTCGTCTGCCAAGCGTTTTGGATGTCGATTGCGTCTAAAACATCAATGACGTTATCTCGGTTGACATCACCAGCTATAAGATCAATATAATATGGGTCGATATAACGGTGTTGACCAAAAAGTTCTCCCTTATATTCAAACCCAATCGGTTGTTTGGTGTGAACCTCAAAGTGACCAGGTACTTTAATCTCTAAATCATATGGATCCTTGCTTAATGGAAGCTTTTCTACTCTGTAATCCCCTTTTTCGTTAATTAAAGAAGTAGCGTCAAAAGTAACTCCACTTGAATCCTTGAGCTTTAGCGATGCCCCGACCTTTGTCCAATCTTTTTTCTCAAGAATAGGACTATACTTAGCCGTGCGGAATGCATCCGGCAATACTCGACCAGAAGCGGCATTAAACTGCGGTAGAATCTCAAAATTGTAACCGGCGTTAAGTAGTTTGCTAGTTTGATTTTGACTATTTATGACAGTAGCCGTTGGATTGATGCTAGCCCCTAAAGTGAAGTTTTCATCCCTTATCTTTAAGGTAACATCCACAACAGCCGAATGATCAAATGTCAAATTGGAATCATTAAAGACAACCTTTACCTCGTCTCCATTCACTGTTATGGCTGCTTTGTCTGAAACTCCATTCGCAAGTTTGGCATCGACTAAATCCATTGAGTTGCCAGATTGCTCTTTCAAGTTCCAAACTACTTCTTTCGCATCACTTACATTATCCAAAAATAATTGGCCTTTAATCGTATCACCCGTTTTTACTGTTTTGATATCACTTTTTGCATACGTAACAGGTGTCCCTTCTTTGACAAAGAAATATTCTTTTTTCGGTACTAAATTACCAGCAAAATCAAATCCATCTAATGTATATCTCAGTGCTGGAACGCCTTCATCCATGTCGACTTTACTTGCCCATTTTCCGTCCTTATCCATAGAAACCCAATCGAGAGGCATCTTAGGGTCCCAATTAGGAATCACCTCATTCGAAGATTGGTCGATTTCTATTCCTGCTTTCTGCATTTCTTCCACGAGAGGATCGGTAATTTGAATATTGAATGGATACGTTTGTTGACCTGGTTTGTATTCAAGGAACGGAGACGGTCCATCTAATGAACTTGTAAATGTAGGATCGTCAACATCAATGAAAACATCATGTACTTCACTTATCACTTTTCCAGCTTGAGTTTCACACGTAATATTCAGCTGATAGTGACCAGGTTTTGCATAACTCTTTTCTTTTGCAATAGGCTGTTTAGGATCCCCTGTAAATGCATAGTACGTCCCAGTAAAGAGTGATAGACTATATTCGTAATCCTTTAGAAGATTTTCTGCTTCCGGCAACGTTCCGACAAAACCTAACTCTTTTCCTGTTTCTCCATCGTGCAGAGTGATATCCAGTGTTTTCACTGGTTCGTGTACCATAAAGTCCGCATAAGCAAGGTAATTATAGTTAGGTCGACGGCTGCTTGTATCTTGCATTAAATATTTTGGTAAAAAGGAAGGCACACGGAGATCTAAAGATAAGCCTGCATCCTTCAAAATTGCGAAATTAAATGGAATGCGATACTGATCGGATGAATCCGCTTCATTCGTCAGTACAATATACCCTTCGTATATGCCAGCTTTTGCGGTCTTTGGCGCTACCAAAAATACATTTCGTTTCACTTCTTTGTTTGCTTGTACTTTAATGCTTTTGCTAGTGCTAACGACAATACCATTTCTACTCAGGCTGTTCGTCGCCTCAATTGTATTTTCTTCTACAGAAACAGTAAAATTCTTGGTGATGTCACTGTTGTTTGTGAAGCTTATATTTTTATTCACACGAATATTACCGTATTCCGAACGTTTGTAAATACCAAAGCTTATATCACCAGATGGATTTTTTACCGTCATAAAATCTTCTCCATCTGGTATGAGGGTTTCCTCCGTCACTTGCATTTTCATTCCACCATGAATGGCTTGATAAGGGTCTACACGGCCTGCTCCCATTTCATACAAACTATATTCGCCATTTAACGGATCTGCCGTATTCATAAGTATTGTTTTAATATCATCTGGATCAAGATCCGGATTCGCCTCTAATAATAATGCGGCAATTCCAGCCGTGTGTGGGGTAGCCATCGATGTTCCAGAATAACGTCCATAGGCATATTTATAGTCTTCTTGATTTTCAGGGTTAATCATATAAGTAGGTAATGTAGAAAGCACGCTCACCCCAGGAGCAACGACCTCTGGTTTGATATCATAATTACCATTGACCGGCCCTCTTGAACTGAAGTCAGCTAATTTATCTCCTCCGGTTACGATATCTTTCAAGTTGGAGAACGTAAAGGTCTTGTTTCCTTCAGCTATTTTCGTTTTTAATTGCTCTCCAGCTGCTTTTGTCATAGAGAAAGCTGGAACATAAACAGTTGATTCCCCTAAATTAACGCCGATCTGTCCGTCAACATTGTTATACATAATAACAGCTTTCGCACCGTGCTCTTTGGCCAATTTGACTTTGTCATTGAGGGAAAAATTCCCGCGCTGAACGAAAGCAATTTTCCCTTTAACGTCTTTGCCTGCATATTCTCCTTGTGAACCTAAGCCTACATCGACAAGCTCAAGCGATTGTCCATTTAATGCAGAGAAATCATCCGCATAGTTTCTTCCCATGCTGACGAGCTGAGTGGACCAGTCTCCTGAAATGCTGCCTGTAAATGAAGTCAGCGCAACAGGAACATCACTTGCTCCTACCGTTAGAGCTAGTGCAGCTGCACCCGGTGAACCTACCGTGTAGGGATATGGACCGTTATTTCCTGCAGCAACAACAGCCGTCACACCATTTAACACAGCATAGTTAATCGCGGTACTCGCTGGATTATACGCATCGTTCATCGGTGCACCCAAAGAAAGGTTCATAACATCCATACCGTCTTCTACTGCTTTTTCAATTCCTGCAATAATGCCTTCAAACGTACCATTTCCGTAAGGCCCTAACACACGATACGCATAAAGATCCGCATCTGGTGCTACACCCTCTACAGACACTTCACTGTCATTTGCATTTTGACCTACGATTGTACCAGAAACATGTGTCCCATGGGATGTATAATAGGTTGAGCCGGTAAAAGGATTTATTTCAGGTTGACCCGATTTCTGCCAATCGGTATACGTCGTTTCCATTGGGTCACTATCATTATCTACAAAATCATAACCACCTTTGTATGCATCCTTTAAATCAGGGTGATTATAGTCAATCCCAGTATCAAGTACGGCTACTTTTACGCCTTCTCCCGTAATACCTTCCTTATGTAACTTGTCAATTTTCAAATAAGGAATACTCTCAACAGATGTAGTAATTTCTCTATCGACGTCTTTTGGAAGATCTTGCTTAATAGGATCAACCCTAAAGGTCTGGTTTTTGTAAACAGCTTGGACAACATCAGATTCCAATAGGAGTTTTACTTGATCGGCTGGCAATGTCATCGATACGCCGTTATAAGCTTTTTTGAAGGTCTGGGTGATGGAATTTGAAACGCTTTTTGATTTGGAGTTCTTTTGAGACAAATGTTTTTTGATGTCTTCTTTAAAGGTTTTATGTTCTTTTTCGACTTGTACTGCTGCTGCTTCCTTTTTTAATGTTTTGCCTTCTGCAGCTGCTTCTAATATAGCTACTTTACCAGGCTTTGATTTGAATTTGACGATGACGGATATTTCTTCTTTCGACTCTAACTCCGCCTCACTAAATCCTTGCAGTCCCGTATGATCATTCAATTGCAATTGATGCAATGCTTCTCGCTGTTCCTTTGTCAAGGATGACAGAATGTCCTCTGTCTTACTTTCTTTTGTTGCTGCTTCAGTGGATTGTACCGAATGAATAGGTGAGATTATTAATCCCGCTGAAAACGCCATAGCAGCTGTTTTCTTAATTAATGAATTAATTTCCATAAGATCCCCGCTTCCCAATTTTGATTAACTTAGTAGAAACCAACTACCCCTTTCTTAAAATTTAGAATATTACATTTAATATCGTAATACCTTTTTCTATGAGTAGCTAATGGGTTTTTATCCGTGACCTTTGGGTCATCAAATTTTCTTTTCCTAGTAAAAAAACTTATTTTTATTGGTTTTCTTAGTTATTAAGAACTAAATACCAAAAATCAAGTTGGGTTTTTTCTCTCTTTTTTCGTGTTATTCCCACTCTTTTTTTGCCTTATTTTTACTTTTTTTGACAATTTCCCTTAAAACTTTTAACACGAACACTTTCTTTGCTAGTGAATCGTGAGGTTTTTTTCTAAAACAAAGCAGTAATCATTTCAATTATCAAGTAAATAGACCGAAAGAACAAAAAGTAGATAGGTATAAAAACCTGTACGAAGGAAAAGTTCAGCACAAACTTAACTAAAATATCCCCCCTGCGCATTGTGTCACTATTTTTAAAGTAACTTGCTGTTCTATTTCTGGTAACCTAAGCATCATCGACTTTAACTCTTCATACTGATTTATTAATTCTTTTGCCTGTGGTTTCACATCGTACAAGATATTACACACCCTCACCTTAGGGGTGGCGTGATGTAATAGGATTAAGAAATCTTGATTTATGGGGAGTTCAAGAGCTATTTAAAGCTCACCTATTTGCTCACCTATCATGGTTGAAGACCTCCCATCAGTTTACAATGATGGGAGGCCTTTTCTTCCATGTTGTCATTTTATTTTTGAGATTTTCCTTCTCAGGTAAAAGAATGATCAAACTTTATTAGAAAAGCTATAAAAAGAGTGTTACAAAAAGCCTGTAGGTGTGTGTAACACCTACAGGCTTTTTTGAGCACTCGCTTTATTTTTCTCCTTTTGTACGATTTTGAAGAATAAAGCAAAAATCGCATACTTAAAAATCATAACTTCGTCGTTTTTTACGTATTCAGTAATTTTTTTCACGTTTATTATCAAATAATTGTTTTTAATTCCTATAATGTGCGTTAGTATAATACGATTCCCTAAAAGTTATTAGAATCATTATACAAATTTATCATTTCTACGGTACTTTTCCACGAGAAGCGCTGCGTAATGATTGGCTTTTTCGACATTGCCTTTTTCCATATGATAGTCGAACAACTTTATCGAATAATGTTCAAATAAGCGAACATGTGCCATTTTCTTATAAAAAGGAAGTGCTTCTTTTTCAAGGTAATGGTAGTAAAGCTCTTTTTCGTTCTGAAGATTATATTTATGTAAATAAAAGAAATGTTTATAGATTGTCTCGGTTATTTCTTCAGAAAGAGCAATACCCTTTTCGGTCAATTGGAGCAATTCTTCGGTTGATTTCAATCCTTGTTTCGTTAATGCATTTATATAGCCTTCCAAAGAGGCTATATAAAGGGCCGTGTGAGGGTCTTTTGTATCCATGGTTTGTTTATAGTATTCACAAGCTTTATCATAATGTCCTTGTCGAACTTTCTGGTATGCGAGATTGTGGGTCAGCATTGCTCTTTGATGGTTTAATTCAAAGTTTTCGGTCATTTCGATTAATTTTTGATATTCCGTATCTTGTGGATCGTAAAACTCCTCCTGCTCTACTTGGATCAGCATAAGCATTTCTGCTGCAATCATACGCGTAAAACTGCGCATTTCTGTAAAAAAACGCAAGGCCTTTTCAGCATTATAATAGGCCAGTACACGTGAATTAAGATTATGATAGGCAAAAGCCAAATGATAATAGTACTCTTGATTGTTATAATAGGTTAGATCGATTTCTTGAAAATAAGAAATTGCCTTATAATATTCCTTATTTAATAATGCATTGATCCCTTTTATATGAAAAAGCATGCTTTTTTCATATAGAGAAAGATCAGACCATTTGTCCATTTCAGCAATTAGAGATTTAGCTTGATGTTCCTGCCCTTTAAATAAATAATATCTTGTGAGTACGAGTGTATAGGACCGATAAATATCCGGCATTTTCAACAGAGAAATAGCTTCTAATTGATTCTTTATATTCTCAGCCTTTGTGTTCAGCTTTAAAATGATCGATTCATGCCATTTTTTTAAAAGGGAGTCTATTCCAATGTAAGTTTCAATTTCTGTATCCATATCAATACCAAGCCTCTGTGACAGCAAATCTATAGTTCCCTTGGAGACTTCTGTTAATCCTCGTTCAATTTTACTTATATGTGTACTCGAACAAATCCCAATTCCTAAATCCTTCTGCATCATGTTCTGATGTTCACGATAGAATTTAATGATTTTCCCCTCTAGCATGGTAATCCCCTCTCTTCAGCCCGCCAATTGAAATATGTATGTTCTTTTTTAAAAAAACACCTTTTTTAAAGTAATGATAACCTAGAAACAAATTTAAAACTACACCTAATAAGAAACTCCTATCAGAGTATTTCAAGGAAGCCAGACCAAAGCTTAAATCACTTCTTCATCTACAATTATTTATTGCCTTGACTTGTGTTTTTGGACTAATTGATACTCCAAGGTATTTATTGGGATTGTAATGCGTCTTTGTAATTCTTTTGGAGTAGTTGGTAAATTCTATATCCTTCCTCTTGAGACCAACTAACTCGCCAACTCTGATTCCAGGAGAGTATTTGATATAACGGAACTTGAACTCTATGATGCAACAAGAGGTACATCGAGAATTGGTGAAGGCAGCTTGAAATGAAAAAAGAAGCTTCCCAAAAGTTCACTGAACTCATGAGAAGCCTCCGTTAATTTACCTCAATGTTAGTAAGATGTTAGCAAACCACTCTCATCTTACTCAAAAACCCACTCGTATCAAGGGTTCGGGGGCGTTATTACATCATGCCGCCCATGCCGCCCATGCCGCCCATGCCGCTCATATCCGGCATGCCGCCGCCTTCTTCAGGAATGTCAGCAACTACTGCTTCAGTAGTCAGGAACATTGCTGCGACAGACGCTGCGTTTTGAAGTGCAGAACGAGTTACTTTTGTTGGATCTACGATACCTTTTTCGATCATGTTTACCCACTCACCAGTAGCTGCGTTGAAACCGACACCTACGTCTTCCTTCTTCAGACGTTCTACGATGATAGAACCTTCTAATCCAGCGTTGTGAGCAATTTGACGGATCGGCTCTTCAAGAGCACGCAGCACGATGTTGATACCTGTTGCAACATCTGCATCCGCTTCGATAGATGCTACTTTGTTGTATACGTTCACAAGGGCAGTACCACCACCGGACACGATACCTTCTTCTACTGCTGCACGAGTAGAGTTCAATGCGTCTTCGATACGAAGTTTACGCTCTTTAAGCTCAGTTTCAGTTGCAGCTCCGACTTTCACGACTGCTACTCCACCTGCAAGCTTAGCAAGACGCTCTTGTAATTTTTCCTTGTCGAATTCAGAAGTTGACTCTTCTAATTGAGCACGGATTTGGTTTACGCGAGCTGCGATTTTTTCAGGATCTCCAGAACCTTCTACGACAGTCGTGTTTTCTTTCGTTACGACTACTTTCGCAGCGCGGCCTAGTTGAGTGATGTTCGCAGATTTAAGATCCAATCCAAGATCTTCTGTGATCACTTCTCCACCAGTAAGAACCGCTAAATCTTCAAGCATTGCTTTACGACGGTCACCGAAGCCAGGTGCTTTAACAGCAACCGCGTTGAATGTACCGCGAAGTTTGTTCACAACAAGCGTTGCAAGAGCTTCACCTTCAACATCTTCCGCTACCATTAATAGTGGTTTACCTTGTTGTACGACTTGCTCAAGAACAGGAAGTACTTCCTGGATGTTGCCGATTTTCTTGTCAGTGATTAAGATGTATGGATTTTCAAGAACAGCTTCCATTTTATCAGAATCAGTGACCATGTATGGAGATGCATATCCACGGTCGAACTGCATTCCTTCTACTACATCAAGTTCAGTAGTGAAACCTTTAGATTCTTCGATTGTGATAACGCCGTCGTTACCAACGCGCTCCATTGCTTCTGCAATCAGTTGACCCACTTCTTCGTCAGCAGCTGAGATTGCCGCAACTTGAGCGATGGAATCTTTACCTTCGATCGGCTTAGAGATCACTTTTAATTCTTCGATGGCAGCTTGAACCGCTTTTTCGATCCCTTTACGAACGCCAACAGGGTTAGCACCGGCTGTTACGTTTTTAAGACCTTCACGGATCATCGCTTGAGCAAGGACCGTTGCAGTCGTTGTACCGTCACCGGCGATTTCATTTGTTTTGCTTGCTACTTCAGCAACCAGTTTTGCACCCATGTTTTCGAATGCATCTTCCAGTTCGATTTCTTTCGCAATTGTTACACCATCATTTGTAATAAGTGGTGAACCGAATTTTTTCTCAAGTACCACGTTACGTCCTTTTGGTCCAAGAGTTACTTTTACTGCATTTGCTAATTGATCGACACCGCGAAGCATGGAACGGCGTGCTTCTTCGCTGAATTTAATATCTTTAGCCATTGTTAAAGTCCTCCTCTTATTTAAATAAAGTATTGTTTATATACGAAGTTTGATTATTCGCCAACTACAGCCAGAATATCGCTATCACGAAGGATCAGGTATTCTGTGCCTTGGTATTTCACTTCTGTACCAGCGTATTTAGAGAAAATGATTCGATCGCCGACAGCTACCTCAAGAGCAACGCGCTCACCGTTGTCAAGAATGCGACCAGTACCTACAGCCATCACTTTACCTTCTTGTGGCTTTTCCTTTGCGGAATCCGGTAGCACAATACCGCTTGCTGTTTTTTCTTCTGACTCAACTAGCTCGATAACGACGCGATCACCTAGTGGTTTTAACAAGTGAAACAACCTCCTTGAAATTATGTAAATGATATTTATTAGCACTCGCTTGTTGTGAGTGCTAACACAACTATTATATTAATTAATTCGTTTTCATTTTGCAAGAGTCCTGCTTAAAATTTTTTTCGTCATATTTCTCTTTTTTTCACACCCTCCTATACTATGCCTTCTCATATGGCTTTATTACTTAAGGCGATTGAAGTGTGACAATTCTTACAAAACCCTCAGATTTGAACAGTTCCTCTTTTCTTAGTAGAATTGTACAAGAGTGAGTTCAAGATGGAATGAAGTTGTTCCTCATCTAACAGGTGCTAAAGGAGATCATACGTTGAAAAAACATTTCGGATATATCTTAATTACCTATATTGTCATGCAGCTTTCAAGCGTTGTAGGCATACCTTTACTATTTAAAATTGGTGTGGATGTCCTAGGTCAGCCCGAAGATACAGTTAGGAATGTTGTTCCGGGATACTGGCTCGTGATCAGCTTTACCTTAACCCTGCTCGTTGTGTGGAGCATTCTAAGGAAGAGTGAAACAAGTACAGGACTCGAACGAACCTCTCCCATGAAAGCAGGGGGGTCCATTGTATGGGCTGTAGTCGGAATCTTTATGGCGTTCATTGCTCAATCCGTCGCCATACAAGTCGAGTATGCGCTGGGAATCGAGATGGGATCTGAAAACACTCAGATGATTATCAGTATTATTGAAAGGGTACCTCTTTCAATGATGGTCGCTGCAATCATCGGACCTATACTGGAAGAGATTGTATTCAGAAAGATTATCTTCGGTGTTCTTTATGAGAAGATGAATTTCTTCTTCGCCGCATTAATCAGCTCTGTTATCTTTGCCCTTGCTCATTTTGAGCCTGAGCATGTGATCTTGTACTCTGCTATGGGCTTTACGTTTGCGTTTCTTTATGTCAAAACGAAGCGGATCCTGGTTCCAATATTTGCCCATGTTGCCATGAATACAACGGTCGTTCTAATGCAATCTATCTATAAGGATGAAATTGAAAAGATGATCAACGAAGCTGAACAAATACAAGGATTTATTGGAGGATTATTTCTATGAGGAGATCACCATTATTCTCAGGCGTGATCTATCTCCTTCTCGGTGTGCTCTTCACATACTTTGCTGTGCAAAATGTACAGGATGATGGTTGGGGATTTTTCACTTATATGCTCGTTTTTCTGGCAACCCTTGATTTTGGGTCCGGGTTGCGGATGGTGCTGCTGCATTTCAAAATCAAAAAGAAAATAGAGAATAAAAAATAAGGATTGATCATTTGATCAATCCTTATTTATATCCTCGAACTGTTCCATTTCAAGCTTTTGTTCTGCTTCTAACACCTTTTTATATCCAATTTTAGAAATCCAAATACTGATTTCATAAAGAAGAAGCAAAGGAACAGTTACCATTAAATGGGAGACGATGTCCGGCGGTGTAATAAAAGCCGCGACGACTAACAATATGAAGTACGCCACTTTTCTCATTTGCGCAAGCAGCATAGGGGTAATAATCCCCAGGCGTGTCAGAAACAGCATAATAACCGGCAGTTGAAATAGAAACCCAAATGGAATGGTTATTTGAAACAGGAAATGAAAGTATTCATTAATTCCAATCACTTGCTGGATATTCAGATTGGTAGATAAACCCATCATGAATTTCACAACATATGGAAACAAGATAAAATATGAAAATGACAATCCACCTAAGAAAAGAATGACAGAAATCGGTATGTAACTAAGCGTTACCTTCCTCTCTTTCTCATATAAGCCTGGACTTACGAACGACCATACTTGAAATAAAATGATGGGTGATGTCATGATGATTGCAATAAACATGATCATTTCCATATAGATTTTGAGAGGGTCTGTAATCCGAAAGGCGTTCATCGTCAATTCTTTCGCTTCATCCGCGTGCTGCAAATATCGAATCAGCGGCTCCGCAAGAAAAAAGCTCACGATTACCGCTAACAAGAAGAAAACGACTACAAACATGAGTCGTTTTTGCAATTCTCCTATATGTTCATAGACTGTCATGTCTCTTTGACTTTGACTCATGGCGTTCATCCTACCCTACTTAGCTTTTTTACTATTGTCGTCCTCATCATCTGCTAAGCCCTTTGTTGCATTTTTAAATTCGCGTAATGTATTACCAGCTGCTTTCCCTAACTCAGGCAATTTCTTTGGTCCAAAGATCAGTAAAGCAACAACCGTTATCAGTACGATACTACCTGCACCTAACATAATGAGACACCTCCTCTTTTACCATTCTATCATAACGTATATACGAATCATTTTCTATTCGGATATGATTCCATCTTGTGACATTTCCGTGTCATCCTCTGAATAATGCTTTAAGAAGTATACCAGTGATTGAAGCTCCACTGCCAGATCAATATGATGCACGCGAATATGGTCCGGCACGGTTAATCTCGCAGGAGTGAAATTCAGGATCCCCTTAATATTAGAAGAAACCAATCGGTCTGTGATATTTTGAGCAGATGATGCCGGAACCGTCAGAATGGCCACTTCAATATCATGCCCTTCAAGGCCCTCTTCTAAATCATCTAAATGAAAAACGGGTACATCGCTGATTTGTGTCCCAACCTTCTTTTCATCTACTTCAAAAGCCATTTCAATCTTAGTATTATTATTTTTTATGAAATTATAATGAAGAAACGCTGTACCGAGATTTCCTACACCTATCAGCACAACTTTCGTAATGGCATCTTGATCTAATGTCTTTCGAAAAAAGGATAGCAGGTAATTGACATTGTATCCATAACCCTTTTTACCTAACGCACCAAAATAAGAAAAATCTCTGCGTATCGTGGCAGAATCAACCTTCACCGCTTCACTCAATTCTTTCGATGAAACCCTCTGCTTTCCCGACGAGTACAGATTCTTGATAAAGCGATAATATAGCGGAAGGCGCTTAGCCGTTGCCTGTGGAATTTTCGTTGTATCCTGGTTCATATTGTATTCCCCCACATCTATTCAAAACCTCTGATACCGCTTCCAAAATAGAAAGCATACAGAATTTAAAACTCTACTACCCATCATACACTATATTTTATCCTAAGTGTACGAAGATTAATAGTCGATTTATTGCCGTCCCCCTCCCAAATACGGTACACTAGCACTATGAAATAGAGGTGAAACGTCATGATTCTACTACAAGTGAATCAATTAACGAAAAACTTTGGTGCCGATAATATCCTATCAAATATTAAGCTTGAAATACAGACAAGAGATCGGGTGGCTCTCGTCGGACGCAACGGAGCGGGAAAGTCGACTCTTTTAAAAATAATTGCAGGTCATCTCTCCTATGATTCCGGAGACATCACGAAACCAAAAGGGGTTTCCATTGGGTACCTGGCTCAGAATACCGGCTTGGAGTCCGACCTATCCATTTGGTCGGAAATGCTGACCGTCTTCGAGGAATTGCAGAGACAGGAAAAGCAATTAAGAACATTGGAGCAGCAGATGGCCGATCCTTCGGTGTATGAACAAGACGAACTCTATCAACGCGTATTAAAAGAATACGATGAGCTTCAAGTCAGGTTCAAGGATTCCGGTGGTTACCAATATGAAGCCGATATCCGCTCTGTCCTTCACGGATTGAATTTCGCAGATTTCGATTACGAAACAAAGATATCCACATTGAGCGGTGGCCAGAAAACCCGTCTCGCCCTTGGGAAACTTCTTTTAACCAAACCTGACATTCTTATTCTTGATGAGCCGACCAACCATCTTGATATTGAGACTTTATCGTGGCTTGAGACGTACCTTCAAAGCTATGAAGGAGCCGTCCTGATCGTTTCCCATGACCGGTACTTCCTGGATAGCGTCGTCAATCAAGTGTATGAGATTTCCCGGAATCGAAGCAAGAAATACCACGGTAACTACAGTAAATACCTTGAACAGAAAGCAGAAGACTACGAAAAGGATCTCAAGATGTTCGAGCGCCAGCAACAGGAGGTCGCGAAACTCGAAGACTTCATTCAACGGAATATCGCCCGTGCTTCGACGACCAAGATGGCCCAAAGCCGCAGAAAAAAGCTGGAACGAATGGACAAGATGGATAGACCTTTAGGTGATGAGAAATCTGCCAACTTTGCTTTTCAAATTGATCGCCCAAGTGGAAATGATGTTCTTCACGTCCAAGACCTCACCATCGGATATGGACAAGACGAACAGATTTCATCTCACATCGACTTCTCTGTTAAAAAGGGAGACAGTATCGCTCTTGTTGGTCCAAACGGTATCGGGAAATCGACCCTTTTGAAAACATTGGTCAATAAACTGCAACCTCTGGAAGGAGCATTTAAATTCGGATCAAATATTTCGATTAGTTATTATGATCAAGAACAAGCCGAACTATCTTCAAATAAGACCGTCTTAAATGAACTGTGGGACGAATACCCAATGAAAATGGAAAAAGAAATCCGCACTGTACTTGGAAACTTCTTATTCTCAGGGGAAGATGTCTTAAAGCCTGTTTCCACACTAAGTGGTGGAGAGAAGGCACGTTTGGCACTTTCCAAGCTCATGATGGAAAAAGGGAATGTCTTGATCCTGGATGAACCGACGAACCATCTGGATCTGGACAGTAAAGAAGTGCTGGAGAATGCCTTGATTGACTACCCTGGGACGATTCTCTTTGTATCACACGACCGTTATTTCATCAATCGAATTGCTACAAAGGTTGTAGAACTGTCCAAAAAGGGATCGACCGAATACCTTGGCGATTACGATTATTATGTAGAGAAATTACAACAGCAGGAAGAATTGGCTGCACTCGAGCGGATCGAACAAGGAAAACAAGTGTCATCACAGGGTACCACTCAAAAACAGTCACACAAGATTGATAAAGAGGCAAAGAAGCTTGAGCGTCAACGAAAACGCAGAGTAGAAGAAATTGAAGGTCTCATGGAAGCTCTTGAAGAAGACATCCAGTTAAAAGAGGATCTTCTCTGTGACCCAAATATTTTTCAAGATCATGAAAAAGTCCAGGACATCAATGACTCCCTCACAAAAGCAAAAGAAGAGCTTGATTCTCTATTGGAAGAATGGACAGAACTTGAGGAGATTCTTCAAGAAGAACAATAATCCACAGGATTGGGGATAACTATCGAACCCCAATCCTTTCTTATTCCACATCATTATCCACAATCCAAATCCCGTTTATCCGTTATTAACAGATGTTTTCCACATAATCCACAATTACAATGTAAGTTATCCACAGAACCTTCCAAATAATAGGTCATTCCCACTACAACTTTTTCACATAGTGTACACATCATTTATGTAGTTACTAACATTTTATCCACAACCTGTTGATAAAACGTATGTTCGTTCCTTTCTCCTCTCATTCACTCACAAGATATCAACAAAACCCGAGAACAATAACTGTACGCAATAAAAAAAGCTTAAACGAAGTTTCTCGTTTAAGCTTTCCCATTTAGAAATTCTCGATATCAAGACCAGGATGAGCATTCATATCCATGCTTCCTCTTTTTCCTTGTTCAAATAAAACCGTTCCAGCAGCTGCGATCATAGCTGCATTGTCCGTACAAAGAGATAACGGAGGGATGATCAACTCCGCTTCCACCTCTTCAAACACTTCTTGAAGGACAGAACGCAAGCCCTTATTGGCTGCCACTCCACCAGCCAGTAATACTTGTTCCACTCCATATTCCTTTACAGCTTTAACGGTTTTGGACACTAACACATCAATCACACTGGCCTGAAAGCTCGCTGCCAAATCCTGTGGATGAATGGTTACTCCTTTTTGCTTCGCATTGTGTAGCGTGTTAATAACCGCCGACTTCAATCCACTGAAACTAAAATCATAGGAACCCTCTTCAAGCCATGCACGTGGCAAATCAAGACTGGGTTCCCCTTCATGAGCCAACCGATCGATATGGGGTCCTCCCGGATACGGAAGACTCAAGGTCCTGGCCACTTTATCATAGGCTTCCCCGGCTGCATCGTCCCGGGTCTCGCCGATCACTTGAAACGAACCGTGTTCTTTCATGAACACAAGTTCTGTATGGCCTCCGGAAACAACTAATGAAAGCAAAGGAAACTTCATTTCTTTCACTAATCGATTGGCGTAAATATGTCCTGCAATGTGATGAACACCTACCAAAGGTTTGTTATGAGCAAAAGCGAGTGCCTTGGCAGCATTGACACCAATCAGAAGGGCTCCCACTAAACCGGGTCCTTCCGTCACGGCTACACAATCAACTTCGTCCATTGTCATATCAGCTTGTACTAGCGCTTCCTCCAGCACGAACGTAACCTGCTCCACATGATGACGTGAAGCAATTTCAGGGACGACCCCACCAAACCGCTTATGACTTTCAATCTGTGACGAAACAATATTCGCTACAATCTCTGTTCCATTTTTTACAATTGCCACAGCCGTTTCATCACAGCTTGTCTCAATTCCCAATACAAACGTATCTTTTTTCATAAATTCACCCACATTACTAAAGCATCCTCTTGATTATCCGAATAATACCGCTTACGGATTCCTCCATCTTGAAACCCGAGCTTTCGATATAAATGTTGTGCCGGTGTATTTGATACCCTGACTTCCAGGGTCATCACACGAGCTCCAAATTCAATGGCAATACCCATGATCTTACGCATGAGGCCTTCTCCCAAGCCCCGCCCCCGATAACCCGGGAGCACAGCCACATTTGTGATATGCGCCTCATCCACTACAAGCCACACCCCGCAGTATCCTGCAAGTTTGTCTTCATCCTCGGCAACGAGATACGTAGACAGGTGGTTATGTTCGATCTCATTCAAGAAAGCGTCACGGCTCCAAGGAATGCTAAAAGATTGATTTTCAATTTCCATTACAGCATCTAAATCATCAACCGTCATAAATCGTATATCCATATTCTAACGATCCTTTATCTTCTATTCAGATTTTTTTTGTGATTGCAGCCATTTTACTTCTGCTTCTGCCATCCGTATATAATTAGGGAGCACTTCATGGGCCGATGTCTCTTTCAGACCACTACCAATAAAGGCAAGTTCAGAGGGACGTGGATTATGACTGACAAAAGGAGCGATTTTTGCTTGATCTCCCAAGACTTCCTTAATCATGCTCTCGTGAAGGGCAACATCATTTCCGACAAAGAGTATATCTTTATTATAATCTTTTAACTTCGTCACCCATTCTTCCAGCAGGATGTTGCAATCATCTTCCACACAATTTAATTGATCTCCCTGAAACTCATAAAGCCCAGTGTACACCTGTCCCCTTCTTGCATCGAACAAAGGAACAATATATCCTGTAAAAAATCGTCCAGATGCAGCCAGTGTCGCAAGACTTGATACTGGAATGAGCGGGATGCCCAGGGACCATGCAAGGGTCTTTGCTAAGGTGACCCCTATCCGGACACCTGTATAGGAACCTGGACCATTTGCAACGACAACCTTCGTTAAGTTGGTCGCCTGAATCCCGCAATCCTTCAATAATTGTTCGATAGCCGGCATGGCTCTTACTGAATGATTCTTCTTAATATAGGTAATGTACTCCCCAACTACCTTGTCTTCTTCGATAAGCGCAACGCCTAACGGATAATTGGAGGTATCAATCGATAATATCGTCATGACACAATCTCCTTACACAATTCACTATATCGATCACCATAGGGCTTCAACACGATTTTTCTCGTGAAGTCGCCTTCCCGGTAAATCGATAGACTTAATAAATCTTCCGGAAGTTGATCTTGAATTAAGTGAGCCCACTCAACGACGGTCACGCCTTCCCCTTCAAAGTATTCATCGAATCCCAAATCTTCAAAGGAATCATCCAACCTGTATACATCCATATGATAAAGAGGCAAACGGCCCCTATATTCTTTAATGATGGTAAAGGTGGGACTGTTAACCGTTTTCGTGACACCAAGGCCCTTGGCAAGACCTTTGGTAAATGTCGTTTTACCCGCCCCAAGATCACCTTCTAACGTTAACACAGCTCCAGGCTTCAAATGAGCTGCCAATTTCTCTGCAAACTGGCCAGTCTCCTCTGGGCTGGTCGTTATGATCTCAAACTGATTCATGTTAATCTCCTCAATTGTCATTTAGAGTATAAAAAACCCTTAGGATCGTTTTTTACCCTAAGGGAGAATGTATATATGTAGTTTACCCTTTTTCCGGTGTTAGAGTAAAGGTTATGGTTACAGACAATAAAAAAAAACGAAACAAAGTTTCGTTTGAATGAACAAAAATGGCGGTCCGGACGGGACTCGAACCCGCGACCTCCTGCGTGACAGGCAGGCATTCTAACCAACTGAACTACCGGACCAGAGTTTTTTGCGCCAGCAAAATAACTTTCATTACCTCGCGATAGCGAAAATAACTATCCATGCGTGACTCATCAAGAAATAGTAATGACCTAATCATAAAACGAGTCAAAAATGGTATTGCGGGGACAGGATTTGAACCTGCGACCTTCGGGTTATGAGCCCGACGAGCTACCGAACTGCTCCACCCCGCGACGATATAAATGTTACTTAAGATGATTACTACTATCTATTCTACTATATGCAGCTTCACTAATAAAGTGATTATGCAAAAAATAAAATTTCGCCTGGCGACGTCCTACTCTCACAGGGGGAGATCCCCCAACTACCATCGGCGCTGAAGAGCTTAACTTCCGTGTTCGGCATGGGAACGGGTGTGACCTCTTCGCCATTATCACCAGACGAATATTCAATTGAAGGGTTGTTCCTTC
>NZ_JBSWVM010000005.1:0-146099 GCF_056159585.1 Rossellomorea sp. ABR4_004
CTTCAGTATTATTTTCAACAATGGAATTCACAACCCTTTTAGCAGTCGTGAATAAATTTATTCATTACCGCTAAAAGGGTTGTTAAAACGGATGTTAATTTGTATGCCAAAACACTCTTTTAAAGCTATAAACGTTGTCATATCAATAAAAAAAGAAGGAGCGAATGAACGTGCTAATTCCACCTCCAAAAGCAATGTTATCTTACGTTTTCTCCCGCTCAACCGAACAGGTTAGTATTCATTATAGAGTGGTTTCAGATTGCTGTTGTCGTGATATTTCCCTAGTAACCCAAAAAAGAGACTGCTTCCTGTACGTTCACCGTACAGAAGGCAGTCCCCCATTATTCCCTATTAAAGAAGCCCTTCTTTTCTCTGTTTTCCAAGAAATACATGGAAATGGCCCCCAATCCTACATGTGTCCCCACGGAGACGCCCATTTGCATGATGTAGATTTCTCCGGAGTAATCGGTTTCAGATTGAATGTTAGATTTCAGGTTTTCAGCTATTTTTATATCGGATGTATATCCGATGATAACGAATTCGGTCATCTCACGGTCATACCTAATGGAAAATTCCGTCACGTAATGCTTCAATACTTTTTTAAGTCCCCGTTCTTTTCCAACGATCGCGCCTTTTCCCTTTTTCATGGACATGATGGGCTTCAGCATGAGCAATTTGCCTATGAAGGCACTGGCATTGGTGAGCCTGCCGCTTTTCAACAAATGATCCAAGTCGTTAACCGATAGGAAATGCTTAACCTTCTTTTTATATGTTTCATTAAAAGCGACGATACTTTCGAATGTCGCTCCCCTCTCCCTCATTAGCGCACTTTGCATCACGAGCAGGCCACTTCCATGACTCATGCAGGCTGAGTCGACAATATGTATTTTCACCGTAGAGTCGCGATCTTCCTCATAGAAATACCCTTTGGCAATTTCTGCTGATTGGTACGCTCCACTCGTTCCACTGGACATACAGATACAGATGATCTCCTTATATCCGTCCTGAACGGCTTGCTGCATAATGGCAAGATACTCTGCAGGGCTTGGCATACCCGTCGTGGGGAACTCCGGTAAGTCCTCCATCATTCCATAGAATTCATCCGGTCCAATGTCCACCCTGTCTCTATAGATCTTCCCCCCGATATTAATCGTTAATGGGGCCAAGCTAATGTCGTATAATTCCAATACGTCATCTGATAAATCACAAGTTGAATCAGCCATTATTTTTATCATATAAATCCTCCGGTCATAATCTATTGCTATCATACCTTATGAGCGGAGTGGATGGGTACTTCTTTTTCTTACCAATGGCGCGACGGTCCTGATGCTTCCTAAGTAAGTGAACCGTCCTTTTCTTGTCATACTATTTTTCAGGAAGCAAAATGATCTTCCCCAGTTTTCCTGAATTCTTGAAGTAGGTTTGTGCTTCTCCCGCTTTTTCGAGAGGAAAGGTACGTTCAATGACCGGTTTGATCTTACCTGCAGAAATGGCATCAAGCATTCTTCTAAAGTCATCTCTCGTACCAAGGACCGATCCATATACCGTGATATGTTTTAAATAAATGGTCCTGAAATCGAGTTCCGTTTTCTGTCCCCCAGCCGAGCCTGATATACAAAACTTCCCGCCATTCTTTAAAACGCTTATGGATGTCGCAAACAACGCATCCCCGACTACATCCAATACAGAATCCACCGGACCTCCATTGACTTCTACTATTTCATCGGCAAGGGTATGGGACTTGTAGGATAATACATGAGTAGCCCCCAATTCTTTCATTTTATCTTCCAATCCCATGTCACCTACAATCGCAATCACCTTTGATCCAAAAACTCTGGAAGCGATTTGAACATTTAATGATCCCACACCGCCATTGGCACCAGTCACGACGATCGTCTCTTCCGGCTTCGCCTGGATCTGCTCCACCATATGCCATGCTGTCAATCCGCTGACAGAAAAAACAGCACTTTCTTCATATGCAGGGAGAGGCATATCATAACAGAGTTCTGACGGCCAAACGACATATTCGGCATACCCTCCATCATATTCGGAGCCAATGAACGACATATCCTCTGAAATGTGTTCGAAACCCTCCTTGCCACTTGAAGTGAAAGGAAACAGGACGACCTTCTTGCCGATCAGGGTCTCCGGAACATCGGCACCCACCCCTACAATTTCACCCGTTATATCCGATCCCGGAATTCTTGGAAAGTGAACGCCTTCCGGACGCCAGCCTGACTTCTCTTCTGTTCCATAAGCCCCTTCCCTCATCCAGATTTCAGTATTGTTAATGGCACATGCTTTGACCTTTACAAGGACCTCACCTTTTTCCGGAGTCGGGGTCGAAATATCAACCACTTCTAATTTGTCGATTCCACCATATCCGGTAACTTGAACAGCCTTCATTATACTCTCCCTCTCTTCTATCTAATCTTCATGGTTAGTTTATACCCTTATTGAGAAGGCATACAGACTCTTGCTTATTTAGATTAACTCCCCTGAACAACCTTGGTGAAAACATCAAGGATTTCACAAAACCTCATTATTTTCAGAATTTATTGACAAACGAACCACACAAGATCATATAATGGTAATACCAAGTATAAAATTGGTATTACCAATCAAAAGGAGGGACATTCCGTTGAAAGAACGTTCATCAGATATTGTCGCCGGCAAACTCATTCAATCCATACTGGAAGGGCACATCAAAGTTCATGAACCACTGCAATCCGAAAGAGAATTATCCAGCCGCTTTCAAGTAGGAAGACCCACCATCCGTGAAACACTGCAGAGGTTGGAGCGGGACGGCTGGATTGCGGGACGGAAAGGGATGCCTGCGGTTGTAAACGATTATTGGAAGCAGGGGAATTTAATGACGATCGTGAATATCCTCGAGCATCAGGAAGAAGTACCCGATGAATTCATCCATCATATGCTCGAGCTGAGAATCTCCTTGACCCCCACTTATTTCAGGGATGCCATCCATCATCACAGACTCAAGGTCATTTCACTCTTTGTCCCTCTTGAAGAGATACAGGATGATGCACGATCATATGCGAATTTCGACTGGCAGCTGCAGCAGAGTGTCGCCATGTTGTCGCCGAACCCCATCTATCTTCTCATCCTGAATAGCTTCAAAGACTTCTACGGCAGGATGGCTGAGAAATATTTCAGCGAACCGGACCATCGCGAAGCTTCACGTGACTATTACGAAAAATTGGTGGACCTCATCTTAAAAGGGGACATCGAACAGGCAGAGCTCCTCATTAAAGAAATGATGGAAACCAGCTTACGATTGTGGAAACAAAAAATGACTGGGGGCAATGGAGGATGAAAGAGAATCGATTGTATCGTGATTTCTTCTTACACTTTGATATTTTGGTCATGGTAGGTATCTTTCTTGTGGTGGTCGGCTTTTTGATGACCATGGAGCTTTCCTTATCCACCTTCTTATATTTTCCGATTGGGATCGTCGCTTACATGTTCAGTGAATACCTCACCCACCGCTTTGTCTTCCACATCAAGTCACCGAAGAATGCTTTTCTTCTGAAATTGATTAAGCGTCTGCATTACGATCACCATAAAAAACCGAATGACCTGAAGCTCTTGTTTTTACCCGTTTGGTACAGTGCTCCAAGCCTGTTCAGCCTATGTCTGCTGTTTTACTTCGTGAGCGGCTCGATCTCAGCGACCCTCGCCTTTGCCACCGGCATACTGTTCATGTTCTTTGTCTACGAGTGGAAGCACTATGTCGCCCATCGCCCCCTCAAGCCGAAAACACGGTTCGGGAAATGGCTCAAGAAAACGCATATCCTGCACCATTATAAAAACGAGAACTACTGGTACGGCGTGTCCACGCCTTTCGTCGATGCATTGTTTGGTACCTTGAAGGATGAGAAGGATGTGGAAACGAGTCAAACTGCGAAAGATTTAGAGAAGAGGGCGTGAAAAAAGTCCAATCGGGTTGATCCGATTGGACTTCTCAATATTACTCCCACTTAAACACATAACTAGCCAGGGCAAATCCGCCAACCAGCCAAGCTCCCAATATCAGTGTCTCCGTACCCAATTCCAAAAACGGGGTCCCAAGATTCATCGTCTCCCGCAACGCCGAACTCAAATGGGCGATTGGCAGCACCTTCACGATCGGCTGGATGAGATCCGGCATGTTGTTGATCGGGAAGAACACGCCTCCAAGAAACAGCATCGGAAACGTCACGAATCCCGCAATCGGTCCGGCACTTTCCGGATTTTTCGCCATGCCTGCGATAATAAAGCCAAGTGCCATAAACGCAAGGGTCCCAAGGATGATGAAGAAGATCATGGCAAGCCAAGAACCTGCAACGTTGATGTCAAAGATGAGATCGGCAATCAGGACGACGAGCAATGCCTGGGTTCCGTTCAGCATCAGGCGCGCCGTGATCTGGGCGGCGATGAACGTGGATGCTTTCAATCTCGTCCCCTGCATTCTCCGGAGGATCCCCCGTTCACGCCAGGCGGAAATTTGACCTGCGACCCCGTTCATGTTGTTGCTCATGATCATCATGGCGACGATACCCGGTACAAGGAAATCAACATATCGAAGGTTCAGCGCCTCGATTCCTACTTTCTCAACCGTCACTAACGGCTTATAGTCAACCATGTCCTTGCTATATTGATCGATGATGCCGTTCACCACCGTCAATCCAAGCTCTGACGTGGTCAGGTTTTTCTCGTTATAGTATACAGGAAGAGAGGAAGCCTCTTTCCCATCCTTCAGGTTCTCTTCATATCCTTCCGGGATTTCGATCAGAAGCTGGATATCCCCATTTTCAACGGCTTCTTTTCCCGACTTCACGCTCTCATATTTCGTAGTCTCGATTCCCTCATTTTTATAAAATAAGTCCTTTAAGTCCTTCGACGCACCGGTATCATCCCTGTCGGTCAAGCCTACAGTTAACGAGAGTGAATTCCCTCCGCCTGCAAATGATCCGAGTGCCACCATCAGGATGACCGGGAAGAGTAACGTAAAGAAGATGACCTGCTTGTTTCTTCCAAAGATCCGTAATTGCGCCAAAGTTAACTGCCAATAAGCTCTCATGATTCCCGCAACTTCCTTCCTGTCATATGAATGAAGACATCCTCTAATGTCGCCTGGCGCGTCTCGAGATCCTGGATTTTCAAATGATGTTCCGTCGATATGGAAATGAGGGAGGTCAGTGCCAGCTGTAGCTCATCCGTGTATAGCTGGACGAACGTGTCCTTGATGGCCACTTCCTCGACTCCATCCATTTTCATGAACCACTCCTGCTCAGGTGGATTGTTGAGGTGGAATTCAATCGTACTCGTTGACTGCAGGGTTTTCACCAGATTAGCCGGTGTGTCAAGGGCGATCAGTTCCCCTTGATCCATGATGCCGATCCGGTCACAGAGCACATGGGCTTCATCCATATAGTGCGTGGACAGAATCACCGTCTTCCCCCGCTCCTTCAACCGCAGCACAATGTCCCACAATGTCCGTCGCGCCTGGGGATCCAGTCCCGTCGTCGGTTCATCCAGAAACACAATCTCCGGATCATGAATCAGCGCCAGGGCAATCGCGAGCCGCTGCTTCTGCCCGCCCGACAGACCCTTGATCCGGTCCTTCCGCTTCTCGGTCAGGAGCATATCCTCGATCAATTGATTGATGTCCACATGACTCGGGTAAAAACTCGCATACAAATGAAGGATCTCCTCCACCTTCAACAACTCAAACAAAGAAGTCGACTGAAGCTGAACCCCGATCACCTCTTTCACCTTGTTCACATCTTTCCGTACGTCATATCCCGCAAGTGCGGCCGTCCCTTCATCCGGCTTCCGAAGTCCCACAAGCATCTCGATCGTCGTCGTCTTCCCGGCCCCGTTCGGACCAAGCAATCCGAAGATCTCCCCCTTTTCCACCTGGAACTTCACTCCCTTCACTGCCGTAAAGGAGCCATACCTTTTCACTAAATCTTTTACATCTACCATGACTTCGTTCGACATAACGAGCCTCCTTTTACAAAAATGTAACCGCCCAATAGTGAGCGGTCCTTCTGTGTTGTTTATACGCGATGATGATCTGCACGCCAATTTTGTATAGCTTTCTTAATTTCGTTAGGTGGTAAGTTCTCGGTCACTGCTCTTTCCACTAGCCCTGGAAATTCTTCATCCGGTGCAAAGCGGAGCGCGATCATCTGCTTCAGGGATAACGAAGCATCCAGCGATTTTCCCGTCAAACGATAATAGCGGAAACATTCCTCCGTGCGGATGATTCGATCCTGAAGCTGAAGGGCATAGCTTCTTAGCTTGACCCCTATCAGAATGATCGTCAACACAACAAACAGCACAACAAAGCTTAGTAAAGTCTCTGTCCCGACATTCTTAACGAAAAACGTAATCGTTAGAATGAGTGTAATAAGGGATAAAAGGGCAATTCCAACATGATAGGCCGGATCGATCTTACTGTGATTTTCATAGTTTTGCTGTTTCATATGTACCTCCTGAGGTTTGTAGATTCATTATAACCTAGATGCGGAACAAAAAAGAGCATACCTAGGAATATTATTCCGGCATGTGTTCTCTAATTCCTTATACATCCAAATTTCATTCAATTCATTATCTATATTTTTCCATATAATAATGGTAAGATAGTAGCAGAAGAAATACCCACAGGACGTTCACCTGCTTTTACCTAACAGGGTTTATAAAAAAAGGAGGTTTTCGAAAATGGTTTGGTTATTCGTTCTGATTCCCCTTTCCTTCATGGCTGGGGTGGTTATCGTGGGCAGTATCAAAGAAACTTACTTTTCTCAAGGGTACCTTACTGGTGATTGCTATGATACGCACAAGAGTGAGGGTTATCATGCTTATTGGAACGGGCAGTCCAATCAGGCCAGGGGTTCTTATTGTGCCTGGTGAAGGGTAGTTCCTTTAAATCTTACTTAGGCATTGCTGAGTGCAATGCCTTTTTCTCGTTGAAAGGTGAAAGAACAAGTCCTCCACGATTCATTTATCCACAATTGGGTAAACTATCCTTATCATCATAAAGGAGGTCATTGTATGCATAGGAAAACAAGATGTATCTTCGCTGTTCTATTCTCTTTGGTTCTTTTAGCCGGCTGTAATGACAAGGAAGAGGTAAAGAACCCTCCTGAAAATGCACCAGTTGAGGACACTGCCAATAATAATGAGGGAGCGAAAGATGAAGCTTTTACTTTTGCGAACTTTGATTTAGAGGTTGATTACAAGGAAAATAAAACAATCGACGTGGGTTACGAGAACGAGAAAGACTCGACGGAAGCGAAATATCAGGATGATCTTAATGATCAAAATTTGACTTCTGATGAAGCGATGGATAAGCTTACCCCGATCTTCAAAGATTTCTCGTTTGACCAGGATACCGATGAACAAGAGGTCATCAAACAAGTGAAAGAAGCATTTTCAGTTGAGGATGGCTATGAGAAGTTCGAGTTGGAGATTACATTCCCTGATGGGACGGAAAAAGAATACAGAGAAATGTAAGCACCTGCTTTCTTTCAAACAAAGGGACAATTCAATCGTTTTTATTCGATTGAATTGTCCCTTTTTTACTTCAACTGATTTATTTGTTCCGTGAGCTCTTTAAATTTCCGATCCAGTTCCTCATATTCCTTATCCCCTGGCATCATAAAACTGAGCCTTCCCAACACTTCCTGTCTCTCTGTCTCAAGCTTCAACCGCAGTTCTCCCTGGTCATCCCGTTCTGAAGCAGGCTCATTCAACTGCTTTTGAATCCTGCCGTCCGCGATCACGAGTTTCGTACTCGTCGTTTTCTCTAGAAAATAACGGTCATGGGACACGACAATCAAAGTCCCATTGTATTGCGAGAGGGTGTCCTCAAGCTGTTCACGGGAAGCAAGATCAAGATGGTTTGTCGGTTCATCCAGGATCAGCACATCTTTTTCTTCTAGAATATACTTCATTAGCTTGCACTTTACGCGCTCTCCCATACTCATATTCCCGATCGGTTCCCTCCAGTGGGTCGTCTGGAATCCCAGGTGCTTCATGAGTGTCTGGACTTTTCCTCTCTCCTCGAAGGTTTCCTTGTGGAAGAGCTGTTCAGGCGTGTCGTCAAGGGGAAGGTCGAACACTTCTTGCGTCAGATAGCCGATCTCTGCAGATGGTGAAATCCATACATCACCGTCAGCCGCCTCCTGCCCCATGATCACCTTTAATAATGTCGTCTTCCCGCTGCCATTCGGTCCAATGATCGACATCTTTTCCCCATGCTGGATCGTGAAATTAACTTTTTTGAAAAGGGTTCGCTTCTCAAAAGCTTTTGTCAGATCTTTCACTTCCAAGAATCGCTTTCCTTTCTTATGCGTCGCCTTTAGTGAAAATCGCACAGAATGCTCTTCCTCAACCGCATCCACCTTTGCTTTCTCAAGCTCTTTCTCAAGACGCTTCTGCTTCGATTTCACCTGGCTGTCCGTCCGCTTTGCTTTTACCCGGTAGTATTCTTTAAATCCTTCCTGTTTCGTGGACTGGGCGTGGGCTTTTTGTGACCAGGATGAGAGCTCTTTCATCTGATCTTCAATCAATTCCACCATCTTCTGCTGCTTCTCATATTCACGCTGCTGCGTGAGCCGTCTCTGTTTTCGTGCCTCCATGTAGCTCGAATAATGGCCGCGATGCTCAATCAGCTTTCCATGTTCGATCGCCCAGATCTTTGTCGCCGCTTCATCTAAAAAATACCGGTCATGTGATACGAGAATGATCGTCCCTTTATACTCCTTGATTTGATTCGTCAGGAGTTCCATGCTCCCGTGATCCAGGTGGTTCGTCGGTTCATCCAACAGGAGGAGATCGGCATTCTTCGCCAGCCCTTTTGCAAGCCGTGCTTTCAGCTTTTCCCCACCGCTCAATTGCAGAAACTCATGTTTTGGCACCTGCCATTTTTCCAAAAGCCTGGCTTCAGAAGGTGTCGTGTCGTCAAAGGAATGGGACTCCGTTTCCTGTTCGACCATACCAATGGTCAAGTCGGGATGAAACCACTGTATTGTACCTTCCGAAGGCACTAAATTCCCGTGTATCAACTGAAGCAGCGTAGACTTCCCGGCGCCATTTTGCCCGATGATCCCAATGACATCCCCTTCCTGCACACCAGCATTCACCTTCTCGAATAGTTTCTGATCCATCATTTCATAGCTTATATTCACTAACTTCATTAATTCTCTCATACCATTTTCCCCTCTCATCAAAGGGAGAACAAAAAAATCCTCCCCATTTCTCTGGAAGGATTAGCCGTACCTGTCGTGTTCAAAGAAAGCCACTTGGAAATAAATCCACTGGCTCAGACGATGTATAAAAATGGGCAGACTAATCCTATTTTGGTTAATTTGAAATATGGAATTTCAAACCTCGCGAAAATAAGATCAGTTCTTCATCGTCCACCCATCACTCCTGTCATATTTAGTAAATTCACTATATCATAAAATGTTTTGGAAGTGCAAAAGGAAATTGAGAATATCTAAAAAAACCCAATACCAATAAAGGATTAGATTCACAATCAGTGGTATGATAAAGACTGAGGACTAGTATTACATTAACAGGTCGACCAGCTTATGTGTTGGCTCAATGTTTAGTGGAAAGGAGCACTTTATTTGGAATCAATCTGGTTAGAATATGGATGGACATTACTGATCCTAATCGGCCTTGAGGGTTTGTTATCTGCAGATAATGCCCTTGTTCTCGCCGTCATTGCGAAACACCTTCCGGACGATGAGAAGAAAAGAGCCATCAAATACGGGATTTTCCTTGCCTTTGCCTTTCGTTTTGGTGCCTTATTTGCGATTTCCTTTATTGCAAATGTCTGGCAGATCCAGGCGATCGGAGCAGCCTATCTTCTTTACCTGGGCTTAAAGCATGTCATTAAAGCACGTTTTGGAAAAGAGAATGAAAATATTCGTGAAGATACTGAAGAGGAAGCTGCAGGAAAAGGCTTTTGGCCGACAGTCGGAAAGATTGCATTGGCAGACCTTGCCTTTGCGATTGATTCGATCCTCGCAGCCGTGGCCCTTGCCCTTGGACTCCCCGATTCACCCCTTGATGATTTTGGCGGGATGGACGGCGGACAATTTATCATTGTTGTCCTCGGAGGAATTGCCGGGCTGATCTTGATCAAATATGCTGCAACCTGGTTTGTGCAGCTGCTTGAAAAGCGCCCTGCTTTAGAGACAACCGCTTATGCCATTGTCGCCTGGGTCGGGGTAAAGTTGGCCGTCATCACACTGGCTCATGAAGATATTCATATCCTGGATCACGATTTCCCTCATAGCACCCTTTGGACCCTCACGTTTTACGGAGTCCTTGTGGCTATCGCCTTGTTTGGGTGGTTCGCACCGGGAAACAAAGAATCTCAGCATAGTGAAAGTTAAAAAAGAAATGGCCTGTGAACTTCACAGGCCATTTCTTTTCAAGACTGACTCCCTACACTCCCGGGAACCAGCCAGGCGTATTCACAATTGCATTCCATAACGGATCGGGAACGACCAATTCTTCCTGTTTCCCTTTATCTATCTCGGTCACAATGTCCTCTTCTCTTCCTTCTTCTATCTTCTTCAGCCAATCGGGATCAATGATCAGTTCACGACCAAGGGCCAATAGCGGAACGCCTGTACTGAATGCTTTATGTGCATCGTCGGCAGAGTAGATCGAGCCTACACCGATCAGTGGTGTACGTTCACCAATGATTTCTAATAAATAATCCATTCTTGTTTTCTCAACGTCCTCCACCCCTCTTCTTGGCTTCGAGAAGAAATCGAACAGGGAAACGTGAAGATAATCAAGGTCCTTGTCTGCAAGGGCATCCACAAGGGTAAGGGTGTCACCCATCGTGAACCCATTGTCTTCAGGCTCCTCAGGTGAGAAACGGTATCCAACTAGGAACGATGGATCCGCATGCTCAGCGACCACACTCTTCACCTTATCCACGATGGCAAGCGGGAACGTCATCCGCTTTTCCAGGCTGCCGCCATAACGGTCTTCACGACGATTTGTCATCGGGGAGAAGAATTGATGAATGAGATAACCGTTCGCTCCGTGGATCTCCACGCCATCATATCCCGCTTCTATCGCTCGGCGGGTCGTCTCACCAAAAGCATCGATGATATTTTCGATCTCTGCTTCTGTTAATGCTCTGGCTTTCTTCTCTCCATTCTCACCCATTACATCACTGGCGCTCACCACATCCCCATCAGGAACCAGATCCGGTGGACATTGTACACCTCCGTGGAAAATCTGGAGAACGGCTTTAGCGCCCTGCTCTTTGATTCCCTTCGCCAACCTTTCAAGGCTCGGGATCATTTCATCGGAGTCCCCGCCGAACTCACCCGGGAAGCCCTTTCCCTCAGGTGTTACATATGTGCAGGCTGTGATCACCATGCTGACATCCCTGGAGCGTCTCGCATAGTAAGTAACCTCTGCATCCGTAACGTTACCATGCTCATCCGATGAGAAATTCGTCATCGGTGCCATGATGATGCGGTTCTTTAATTCGACTCCGTTTTTGAAAGTATAGGGGGATAATAGCTCTTTATATTTATTGTTCATGATTTTGCCTCCTTGTGGTTGCTCAAGGGACATCTTAATAGATAAACAGGTTTATTGACCAGACATCTGCTTAGAGAGTGTGCCGGCATTATGAAAAATGGGCATCCCTCAACGTCTGAGGAATGCCCTAATACTTGCTTTGTAGTGTGGTTTCAACCAAATGCTCAAAAAATTTTCTTTACGGCTTCATGGGAGAAATCGATGTCACCTGTATTTTTCAGGCTGATCGTGATCATCCTCGATATCGAGGTTTTATTTTAGAACCAGCTTCGCCACTACCTCTACATGCGCGGTCTGCGGGAACATATCTACCGACTGCAGGTATTCCACACGGTACTGTTTCTTCAAATAATCGATATCCTTCGCCAGAGTCGATGGGTTGCAGGAGACATACACGAATGTCTTCGGTTTTACTTCTTTTAACGTATCAAGCAGCTTGTTGTCGCAACCGGTTCTTGGCGGATCGACTACGACGACATCAGGTCGCCAGCCTTCGTTTTTCCATTTTGGCATGAGCGTTTCGGCTCCTCCGACGAAGTATTCAGCGTGATCGACTCCGAATTTCTTTGCGTTCTTCTTCGCATCTTCGATTCCTTCCTTGATGACATCCATTCCGCGGATTTCTTTCGCTCCGTCAGCAAGCCATAATCCGATGGTTCCTACGCCACAGTAGGCATCGACAACTTTTTCTTCACCAGTGAGGGCAGCTGCCTTCTTTGCTTCATTATACAGCTTGCTTGTCTGGATCGGGTTGAGCTGGAAGAACGCGCGTGCGGATAATTCGTATGTGAACTCTTCCAGGCGTTCTTCGATACTTTCTTTTCCGGACAAATGGATTGTTTCATCCCCAAATACGAGTGCCGTTTTTTTCGGATTGATATTTTGGGCGATGGAAACGACTTCCGGTAGTCGTTTCTGGATCTCGTTGATCAGCAATTCCTTGCGGGGGATTTTTTTCTCAGACGTTACGAGTACGACCTGAACTTCCCCAGTTTCAAACCCGACACGTGTGACGATCGTTTTCAGGATCGGCTTTTTCTTTTGATCAACAAAGACAGGGATGTTGAAATCGTTAATGATGCGTTTGATTTCCGTTGTTACTTTATTCGTAAGCGGGTGCTGCACGATACACTCGTCGATGTCGATCAGCTTGTTTGAATTCATGCTATATAAGCCTGCGATAGCCTTGCCGTTTTGAGTGCCCACTTGGAATTGGCTTTTGTTCCGGTAGTGCCATGGATTGTCCATCCCAATCGTCGGACGGATGTCCAGGTCTTCCAATCTAAGCTTTGTGTGACGCTCGAGTGATTGAAGCAAGATATCCCGTTTTGCATCCAGCTGCCCTTCATATGAGAGATGCTGTAGCTGACAGCCTCCGCACTGCTCGTAGACTGGGCAGGGAGCTTTGGTGCGCTGTGGTGACTTCTTCCGGATCTTTTTGATGCGGGCTTCGGTGAATTTCGGGTGGACCTTGGTCACTTCGACGACCACTTCTTCCCCTGTCAGTGCTCCTGGTACGAAGACGATCTTTCGTTTAAAGAATCCGACTCCTTCACCGTTGATGCCGATTTTTTTTATCGTTAGAGGAAACTGTTGTTTCAGCTCGATTTTCACTTCATTGTGCTGCTTTTTTTCGTATTGCTTTTTCATTGGTTCACGTCCGTTCTATTCGATACTTCTCCATAAATACAAGGATGCATAGCTTAAATAAGGATGCCAGGATGTGCTGAATTGGTCAAGCTCGTCCATGGTCGGTTTTTGATCCATTTTGAATAGTTTCTTAATGGCGTTTTGGATGCCGATATCCGCCTTCGGAAACAGGTTTGGCCTGCCGAGTCCGAATAGCAGGAAGCTTTGGGCTGTCCATGGGCCGATGCCCCGGATTTTTGTAAGTTCCTTGATGACTTCTTCGTCTCGCTGCTCTGCCAGCTTGACCAGATCCAGTTCTCCGCTTGCTACCTTCTGCCCGATACCAATTGCATATTCCGCTTTCCGCTGACTGAATTGCAGCTCCCGCAGTTCTTCTACGGTGAGACAGGAAACTTTTTCCGGTGATGGATAGAACCAGACTCCGTCTTTCTGCCAGCCATATTTGGTGACGAAACGGTGGGTCAGGGTGAAGGCAAACTTCAGGTTCAGCTGCTGATGAATGATGCTTTTGATAATTGTCGCAAACGGGTCGAATTCCAGGATGATCGGTGTGCCGATATGCTCCTCGAAAATCGGCTTCAAATCGGTCTGCAGGAAGTGCTCGTGCATGTCGCGAAGACCGGTGTGCCACTGAAAGATGTCTGAAATCCGGTTCAGTTTTTGCTCATTGTTCTCTTCATTCTCAAAGGTCATGCTGAATTCCGGTCGATCTGTGGTGCCTGTCGCCTGCACTTTGATGACCTCTCCATTTCCATCCGGTAGATAATATGGAACCTTCACGCTTCGGTTTTTCTGATCCACTGCATTCAACGGATCCAGCGTAAGCCTCTCCAGTACCCGGTCAAAATTATACGGTCCTTCAACCTTAACATCCCTTATCACCATCGTCCTCATCCTTCCGCACAAAACTTGTATGTGTATTATAGCATACCGTGGGTGTAACACTTCAACGTTGTGGTGCGTCTAATGCAGTAGCTGAGGGACGGACCTCTAAAAGTATTGGAGCTAAAGTTCAGGGACGGACCTCAAGGAATTCTAAAAGGGATGATTTGATTGATGAGGAGATTGTTAATGGCTGGTTTGTTCCTTTTTTTCCTTTGTTGGTGGCTGTGAAGAGCCTGGGGATCAGGTGGAGACTGAAGTGGGGAAACAGGTGGGAGCTTATGAGCCTGTAGAGACAGATGTAGTGAATACACATGGAGATATAGAGAATATGGAGAGATTTGAAGAGTTTTATCAAAATGACGGGGATGATATGGAGGATCGCATTCGGATTGTTACGTATACAGAAGAAGGTGATCCTATTTTACATGACCTAGTGTATGACGGGAATGCACTTCATTCCGTTCGGGACTCACGTCGGGATACGTTTGGTAGCGGTGGGATTGTAAAGATGTCTTGCCGAGAATGTAGAGTATATATAAAACGGGAAAGTGGCGGACAATATGTACAAGTTGGCCGATTGTGACCGAAACGATGCCGATGACAGTGTGCTTTGGTACGAATGAATTCAGGGACGGACCTCGATTCCTAGGGCCAGATCCTAGGAATGAAGGTCCGTCCCTCTATTTTTTCATCATCGGATGTTCATCCAGGCTTTTGAAGGTGTAGCCTCTTTTCTTTAGGTCTTTTATGGCTTTTTCCATGGCGTCTGCGTTGTCTTTGGAGACGGAGTGCAGAAGGATGATCGCGCCTGGATGGGCCTGGGACATAATATTGTCGTACGAGTATTGCCAGCCTCTTTGCTGATCGGTTTTCCAATCGATGAAGGCGACGGACCAAAAGACGTGGGTGTAACCTTCTTCCTTCGCTATTTGAAGCGTACGTTCAGAAAATACGCCTCTTGGGGGACGAAGGTATTTCATTTCTTTTTGACCGGTTAGTTCTTTGGTTTTCACTTTTACTTTTTCCAGCTCTTCCCGGACTTTTTGATCCGAGCTAGCCGTGAAGTCCGGGTGGTGCCAGGAGTGGTTCCCGACGATATGCCCTTCCTTCACCATGCGCTTGACCAGATCTTCAGCACTTAATAAATAGTGACCTGTCACGAAGAAGGTGGCTGGCACCTTTTCCTGCTTTAACACATCAAGGATCTGTCCTGTGTAGCCATTTTCATACCCATTATCAAAGGTCAGATACAGCACTTTTTTATCAGATGACCCCTTATAAAAGGCGTCATATTTCTCAAGCAGCTGATCATGCTGAGCTCCTGCTTCTGCAGGGACTTCATTCTGACTCTTCTTAAACCCCCAGCCTATCGGGTTATTTGAGACTGCATAGGCTTGTGCCGGGATGAGCAATACTAAGATTGACGCTATGATCAACACTTTTAGTGATTTCTGCAAAATTGAACCCTTCTTTCACTTCCATTTCCCTTAGTTTTTGAGAACGGGAAGGATTCATGTGTACTAAAAGTATCCATAAATGGGTGTGTGATCTTCGAATTGAATGAATTGCTTGCGGTTGTCCAAACTCGCGCAGGGATCCTGTGAATTTGTACCACTTTATACGCTTGTTGAGCAAATGGCAAACACGACTTCCATCAACTACAACCATCAAAGACCAAGGTCCGTCCCTCACTCAAAAAATGTCTGATACTTCGTAGCCATTTCGGTTAGTTTCCCATTATGTTCATCAATAAATTCAGATACTGTTTTTTTATCCCAAATGGCCTCGCCTGTTGGAAATTGTTCAAATTCATCCTGGAGGTTTTTGACCATTTTGTCTCTTGAAACGGATACCATGGATTCGTCTACCTGAAAGTGATATTCCTTGGCATTCGGAACAAGAAGGGTCAGGAAGATGGCGTTGTAATAAAAGTTCTTCCGGTCGACATGATTACCGTCGAACCAGAACTCCTCCACATCACTTTGAGAAAGGCTCCCTTCTTTATTGCCATAGGTCACCTTCACCATTTCACCTGAAAGATCGATTTCCAGAACGGTTTCTCCACCGGGTAATTCCTGAAGGATCGCACTGACCTTGGAG
This sequence comes from Rossellomorea sp. ABR4_004, assembly GCF_056159585.1. Taxonomy (NCBI): domain Bacteria; kingdom Bacillati; phylum Bacillota; class Bacilli; order Caryophanales; family Bacillaceae; genus Rossellomorea; species Rossellomorea sp. ABR4_004. Next base: position 16,225 of record NZ_JBSWVM010000005.1, read on the forward strand.
TTATCCCCGATATAGGTTCCACTGTTTTCTTTTAACGTATCAACCTTCACATCTTCAATTGAAGTGATGTTCGATTTTTCACCATTACTTGCACACCCTGTTAGAAACACCATCAAGGAAAGAAACAACATGCTCACTAATTTATTGAAAATCATCATAGCCCTCCAGCTCCTGTTTGTATGTACTACGAAAACCATGTGTTTATGGTTTCATATTTTAACATAAATACCCAATAGAAAAACCACCCCGCATCTTTCACGAGGTGGTCCCTATTCCTTTATTTAAAAACAGGATCTTTAAACTGAGCTAATTTTTCCAATGACGATTTATCGACTTCTTCATGAAGGCTGTTACCATGGGAATCCATTGTTACAACCGCTGTGAAGCCTTCCACATTCAGGTGCCACATCGCTTCAGGAATACCGAACTGCATCAGATCCACTCCGTCTACGCCTTTGATGCAATCTGCGTAGTACTGTGCCGCTCCACCGATGGCATTCAGATACACTCCGCCATGATCTTTCAAGGCAGCAAGTGTTTTAGGACCCATTCCGCCTTTCCCGATGACAGCACGGATGCCGAATCGTTTCATAATATCCCCTTGATAAGGCTCCTCACGAATCGATGTTGTCGGACCAGCCGCTTTCACGTGCCAGTTGCCCTCATCGTCCTTCAGCATGACCGGACCACAATGATAGATGATTTGGCCGTCAAGATCTACCGGTGCATCATTCTCACTCAGATGCTTGTGGATCGCGTCACGGCCGGTGTACATGCGGCCGTTGATTTGAACCACATCTCCCACTTTCAGCTCACGGATTTTTTCTTCCGTGATCGGAGCTTGGAGTACGACAACGTTTGGTTCTTCACCGGATGAAGCCGCTGCCGTTTCAAGCTCAGCCTCTGATTGTTTAGTAAGATCGATCTTCTCGCCTTCCTGATAGAACCATTCGTCGATACCGCCTGATTCCACATCAAGCTTCACCCCTAAACGACGGAATGCCCAGCAATTATAGGCAACAGATACGAAGAAGCTTGCAGGAATACGATTCATGACGCCGACTTTACAGCCAAGCAGAGTCGTTTCACCGCCGAATCCCATCGTGCCGATTCCAAGCTCATTCGCATGTTCCATTACGTACTCTTCTAACTTACGAAGATCTTCATTCGCATTCACATCATCAACGGAACGGAATAATTGTTCTTTTGCCAGGTCATACCCTGAAGAACGGTCTCCTCCGATTCCAACGCCGATGAAGCCGGCACTGCAGCCTTGTCCCTGGGCCTGATACACCGAATGCATGACGCATTTACGGATCCCATCCAGGTCACGTCCGGCACGGCCCAGTCCTTCAAGTTCACACGGAAGACTGTACTGGATATTTTTATTTTCACAACCGCCGCCTTTTAAGATCAGGCGCGCATCGATATAATCCTTCTCCCACTGCTCGAACTTGATGACCGGTGTCCCTAAGCCAAGATTGTCCCCTGAGTTTGCCCCGGTCAATGAATCCACTGAGTTCGGACGAAGCTTTCCGTCTTTCGTCGCCTGTACCATCGCCCCATAGATCGCTTCTTTGATTTCAAGCTGATTCACGCCGACCGGTGTTTTTATTTTAAAAGTCGGAAGTCCTGTATCCTGACAAATCGGGGATACATTGTCATCCGCCATCTTTACATTATTTGAAATCGTGTCCAGACTCATTGCCGAACGCGTACCGGCGTTCTCACGGGCTTTCGCGGAACGGATCGCACGCCTGACGTCCTTCGGCAGGTTCGTGGATGTTTCCACAATCAAATCGTACATGCTTTGCTGTAATGTCTCTTTATTCATCGTTCTCCCCCTCTAAAGATCTCAATAACAGTCTTAAATTTCATACATCATTATACTCCTATAAGAATGAGATTGAAAGGGATTTCACAATGGAATTTCCTTCTCGAAATAACATGAAACCTCGTCTTCTTCCTTATAGATGTACCCGTTGTTTTGGTAAAATCGGATAGCGTCCGACCACTGTTTGTTCGTTTCGAGGATGAGGTAACGAGCCCCAAGGGAGTGTGCTTTTTCTTCCAGAAATTTGAGCATGATGCGGCCGAGACCACGTTTCCTATAAGAGGAGTGGACTGACATTCTAACAATCTGATACGTGCCGTCCGATTCTTTTCGAATCGCTCCAGTGCAGATAATGTCGTCATCCTCTTTTCCTACAAAAAAATGATGTTGCGTGCCGTCATACTCTACGGATATGTCATGAATATCGGGATTCAGGGTGTGATCGATGAATCCGAATCGTTCGAGGAAACCTGACAGGACCACATTTTTTGCCTGCTCACACTGGTGTTTTTCGATTGGTGTGATGATCATGGGGATAGATCACTCCTTTAATAGATGTTTTTATTAAAGTTTGACGTTTTAGCGGGGAAATCCTGCCTGGTATTCTTGTCTACTATTCTGCATAGGATGAAGGGTGGGGTATATGGGGCGTATATTAAAATTGTAGACCGTAATGAATTTTTATCGACCGCTATTCATCTCACAATCCAACCCCAATCAAAGGTCCGTCCCACAAAAAAATAAGAGCCCCACCAAGGACTCTTACTCACTCTTCTTAAATTGCTCGCATTTTACTTCTATATCATCGATCATGGCGATCAGGCGATCGATATCGTCAATGTCAGCTTGTTCGGGATCGATTGAGTCCAGAACGTCGACGAACAGGTTCAGGCGTTGTTTTAAATAGCTCACTTGTGAGTCTTTATCGTTGATAGCTTTACCCAAAAGTTCTCTCTCCTTTCAATACGTTTACTATGGTAACCAATAACTTTCGGATTGACAAGGGCTGGGCGTTTCTCAATAATGAATAGGTGACTTATTAATAAAGGAGCTTTTATAATGAAAACTGATACTCTCTCCAAGAAAATGTCGATTGACCATGATCCTTGGGAGGCTTATTTAGATGTGGATGAGCATGGTGATATCACGCTTTCCAATATAGAATTCACCACCACAACGCTCTGTAACATGAGATGCGAGCACTGTGCCGTCGGTTATACGTTATCTCCGAAGGATCCAAGCGCCCTTCCCATTGAATTGATTCTACAGAAGCTCGACGATATCAAAACACTTCGTTCCCTTAGTATTACCGGCGGAGAGCCGATGATGTCAAAGAAATCCGTTGAAAATTATGTCTTGCCCTTACTCAAGTATGCACATTCCAGAGGCGTACATACCCAAATCAACTCGAATCTGACCCTGGATCTTGACCGATACTTATTAATTGCCCCTTACCTGGATGTCCTGCACATCTCGCACAACTGGGGAACGATCGATGAGTTCATCGACGTCGGGTTTGCCAATATGGAACGAAAGCCAACGAGGGAGCAGCGCCAGAAACTATTTGACCGCATGATTGAAAACAGCCGTGCACTCTCAAAACGCGGAGTACTTGTCTCGGCAGAAACCATGTTAAATAAAAATACCCTGCCTTACCTGGAGAAAATCCATCGCCAGGTTGTCGATGAAATGAAGTGTGGCCGTCACGAAATCCATCCGATGTACCCGTCGGATTTCGCGTCAAGCCTTGAAACTCTTTCATTGAAAGAAACAAGGGAAGCAATCAGAGATATTCTTTCCTTCCGTGATGAAAACGTATGGATGCTATTTGGAACACTTCCATTCTATCCATGCAGCTCTTCACAGGAAGACTTGGATTTTCTGAAGGAACTTTATGCCGCTAAAAATGTCAGCGTCCGCAATGATCCTGACGGCCGTTCCCGTCTGAACGTCAATATTTTCACCGGTGATGTCATCGTCACTGACTTCGGCGACACGCCGCCACTTGGAAATATAGCAAAGGATACCCTCCCTGCCATTTTTGAAAAGTGGAAACAACAACCACTTGCAAAAGAGTTGAATTGCCATTGTCCAATGGCTCGCTGCCTAGGACCGAACGTGCTAGTGAAGTCTATGTATTATGGCGATGTGGACTTTTCGAAGCGTGAAGCGAAGATTTCCCGATGAAAATAGTGTGGAGGCTCAAATCTATTATGGATTTGGGCTTTTTTCATGGGAATTTGGGATCTTAACTTTCATGTCTTGCGGTGCCAGTTTTCGGGTTTGTTGCGCCAACTTATGAACAACACGCCGTCTCGTAGACCAAATACGCATTCCAACCACGATCAACACAAGGTCCGTCCCTCTCCAAAAAAAAAGAAACACAACGGACATTCATCCGGTGTGCTTCTTATCCGATTGGGCCGCGGTCGTTTTTCTTGAGTGGTTGAGCTATTTTTTCCAGGGCTGGATCCATTACATTGTATTGTTGTTTTTTTATCTCAGCATAGATCTTTGCTCTTCTCGCTCCGAACCATACTCTTAATGTGATGAACGCCACTAGTATGCCTCCAAAAATAAGTAAATACTCCATGATATCCCTCCTTCAATTCTGAATATTCTAATTATTATAACATATCAAAGAAAATAATAAAAGAGTGAAATATGGTTTTACCCCATTTCACTCTTCTTTAAACATTTATCTTGGTGTTTCGCTTGCCATGAAGCCGAAGTGGACATGATCCTGGACTGGAATCCAGGCCCCGACTCCTTGGGATGTAACATTTTTCACGACGACGGAGCGTTTTGTTCCTTTCATCACAAGGAATACTTCACCGTAGGTTACTTTTCCTTTTTCATTAATCGCTGGTGCGTAGGCATAGAGGTAGCCAAGTCGCTTAGGTGAGATGTTGTACACCTGATCCTTCTTTGTCCCTGCTCCTACAATCGTTTGGAAAGCAAGTGGCAGCTTTGATTTATCCATTGCTTTGATGAGCATCATTTTTTCTACATCATCTGCGTGTGGTACTTTAGCCGTCAATCCGCCCTTCACTACTTTTTGTACTTCCTGGACGTAGTGAATTTGGTAGTTTGATTTTCCACCGCGGTTATCGAAGTAGTTCGTGTTGACCTTTTGATACTCCCAGTTAGGGGATGTCTCGGTTGAAGCATAGTTTAAAGGCCATTCCCCTAAATAGATCGTTGCCCGTAATCCAATCGTTGGTGCTTTATTCATGGTGGATTCATTCAGCATACGGATCAGATTCGGGTTTTCTATTTTCACATTCGATGTTTCGATCAATTCCTGGGACCACTCACTCGGTTGGAGATACGGTTGATCCTGGGTTGAGTTGGGATACGTATTTTCCTTTGCGATATTTAATACTGAGTTTGGGATCTTTACGCTGGTGTCTACAGGTGGTTTCGGAGCTTTCTCCGTCGCTTCCTTGTTTTCTTTTTTAGGATTATTTTCAGCGTGAATACCCGTTGTTGCAACGAAAAATGCGAGTATGACCATAAGAACAGTGCGCATGATTTTCATGAAATTGACTCCTTTCAAGCTTAAGGGTTTGCCGTTAGTTTTTCCTAGATGAATAAGCTTATCCCAAAAAATTTATTTGAAAGAATATTTACAAAATTCAATTATTATTTTATACTATTATTAATACGAAAACAGTCAGGCTTCTACCTACAAAGCAATCTGGTCTGTTTTCAATCATTCCTACATTCCCTAAAAAAGCAGCGGAGTTCATAATTGAACTCCGCTGCTTTTTTAATCATACTCACAGGAACATTCTTCAGGTGGACAGACACATTTGATGTGTACGTCATATGGTTTGGTGGAAACCTTCTTGCCATCAATGACGACAAAAGCCTGGATTGAAATACGATCATGCATTCCGTATTCAGGAAGAATTTTTGCTGAATAGTTTCCTTCCTTGTCTGTGATGGCAGGGTTTGGTGCGATGATATCCTTATTGTGCTTTCCTTCTATTTCAAAGTGTACCTTGGTATCTTCAAGTGGCCTGGAGTCACATAGCACTCTTCCTGTGAGGCGGGCTCCTTTACATCCCACATACGGAGGCACTTTAAGCGTCAGTTTGACCTCCTTGCATTTCAGGCACCCCGCATAAACAAAGGCTTTTTCTGAAATTTCCTTATCCCCTACCACGGCGCTTGCCGAATACTTAACCTCTTTGAAAGGCGTATTCGTCGGCACTTTGACGTCACTGGTAAATCTCCCGTGTTCATCTGTAGACACAACATCCGGTTCAAACTTCAAATCAGGACTGAACAACTTCACTTTCACATCATCCAAAGGCAACTTGTCACAACATACTTTACCGCTCACTTGCCCGCAGCAGTCTATTTCTTTTATATGATCCAGTTCAATGGTCGGATCTTTGCATGGGCAATGGATTTTCACCGTTTTGATCATAGACTTGATCACTTTGTAATCTAAAGTTGTCATCGCCTGAATCGATATGACTTCAGATTTTCCCGATACTGGTGTGATCATTGTTTCATATTCACCTTGATCATTGGTCCGGGCAGGATTTGGCTTTACTTCCACAGCACCTGGTGATGAATCCAAGATATCAATCGTGACCGGTACATGTCGGATGGGGGTTCCGTCACATAGTAATTGTCCTGACAATTTGGCGCCTTTACAAGGGATGACCTCGCACTCCACTTCGAGAGTCAGTTTTGGCTTTTCGCACCTTTTACAGCCTGCAATGACATAATCAGTGTCTGTCACTGTTTTCCCGCCAATCACCGCTTCCGCCTTATAGAAAGCAGACTGAAATTCAGTTCCACTTTTCACCTTGACGACCGATGAAAATCCTCCTTTCTCATTGGTCACCGGGACAGGCGGCTTAAACTTCAGAATTTGGGATCCGGTTAATGTTACTGGGACATTCGCCTGGGGTACACCATCACACGTGATTTTCCCAACCACAATGGCACGGCAATCGATCTTCTTTAAGTTCTTCAACTTTATGTCCGGTTTCTTACATTTAACGCAGCGAACCTTCACTTCTCTGGTTTCTGAGGAAACCCTTTTACCGCCAATTTTCGTTGTTGCTGTAATCGTGATGGTCTCATTCACATCAGGAAAAAGGACGAGGGTTGCCGTGAATTTCCCGTCTCCCTGCGTAATCGCAGGATTTGGAGTGATAACGACACGCTTGGATTGTGACTCAATAATAAATGAAATGGCCGCATTTCCTATTGCCCTTCCATCACAGATGAGTCGTCCAGAAAGCTTTGCACCCTTGCACCCGACCGGCTCCTTGATCGGATCCAGCGTCAGTTCAGGATGTTTACATTTAATACAGTCCACTCTTACTGATATCGAATCCCTGATGGTCTTCCCAATGACCATTGCCGTTGCGGTCACGATGACGTTAGGAATAATCGAAGTTCCCGGAGCCACAGTCACTCTCGTTGAAAACCGGCCGGTGCTGTCCGTGACGGGATTCGGGTTATCAAGGACCAGCCCCGGGAATGATGACGACAGATTAACCGTGACACCTTGGAGGGGTTGATAATCGCATAGCACCCTGCCACTGATGATGCCTTCACAGCTGATCATTTCTTTATGATCTAGTTGAATGGTAGGATTTGTACACCCTTCAAAGGGAAAAATCCCGGGACATCCTCTCGGAGGTAAATCGATTTTACAATCAATGACTTTGCTTAAGGGCGGTTTTTTCTTTTTTCTCACCATTCTCATTCCTTTGCACAAAAACTCTTCTGTTATCTTATTCAGGAATGAGTAGGCGGTTCACACGATTTTCACAGGACAAAGAAAAGACCCGACAGACTCACCTGCCGGGTCCTTCATTTTTTTATAGAAGATAAAACCCAATCCCCATGATGACGTATGCCGCCAAAAGGGTGAGTCCCTCGAACCAGTTCGTCTCCCCGTCATTTGATATGACGATCGTGACAAGAACAGCTGATACCATGGCCACAAGCTCCGGTAACGTAAACACAAGCGGCATGCTTGTTTCGAAAAACAGTGAAATCAATACAAGGACCGGTGCTACAAACATCGCTATTTGCAAGGTCGATCCGACTGCAATCTCCACTGCGATATCCATCTTATTTTTATAAGCCATAATGATTGCCGACGCATGCTCGGCAGCGTTTCCGACGATGGCTACGATGATGACCCCGATGAAGAGCTCGCTCCAGCCGAATGTGTTCCCGACTTCTTCAAACGTATGAACAAGGCGTTCCGATACATAGGCAACGGCAGCAGTGGAAGCGGCAAGGATCAGCAATGCTTTCCCCTTACTCCACTCCGGCTCTTCATGAGCGTGCGCACCCTCTTCGCCTTCATGCTGATACACCCCTCGGTGAGTGACTAATTTAAAGAATAGTGCAAATAAATAAAGGGCGATCAAGATAACTGAAACCCCGATGGAAAGGGTCATGGTCTTCGCCTCATTCATATCCTGTGCGAATACTTCCGGAATCACGAATGCCACGATGATCGCAAACATGAGGAGCCCCGAGTTGTGACGGGCATCAAATACATTGAACTTCTGACGTTTGAACTTGATTCCCCCAACAAAGAAGGACAACCCGGCAACGAGGAGCAGGTTTCCAAGCACCGATCCTGTTAAGGACGCCAGTACGACGCCGATCAAACCAGCTTTTAACGCAAAAATAGAAATAATGAGTTCTACCGCATTTCCAAAGGTCGCATTCAATAATCCGCCGATACGGGGTCCTGACACAACGGCCAAGCTTTCCGTCGACCTTCCCATAAAAGCAGCAAGGGCAATGATCGTCACACAGTAAATCACGAACATGATGACATTCGGCCAATGAAGCAGTGAGCCGATGACCGAGATCGGAACACCGGCAAATACAAGCAGTGCGAATACTTTATTCATGTGTAAGATCCTTCTTTCTAAAAGAAAATTTGTTTAAATCAAGGGAGATTAGACACATTATAGATAGAACCCACTTAGGAGGTACCACACATGGCACAAACCTTAAAAGATAAAATCGTCGAGCTGTTTTCCAACCATAAAACCGGCACCCTTGCCACCATTCGTGATAACAAACCGTATTCACGCTTTATGATGTTCTACCATGAAGACCTTACTCTCTACACTGCAACCAATGAACATGCTCACAAAGCGGAAGACATCGCACAGAACCCTCATGTTCATATTCTCCTGGGCCATGACCGCGACTCAGATCATGAGCACTATGTAGAAATCGAAGCAGAGGCAACTGTGGAAGAATCCAAAGAGCTGAAAGAAAAATTCTGGAACGAACAACTCAAATCCTGGATCGCAAGCCCAGATGACCCGGAATACATGCTCCTCAAACTCACACCCAAAACCATCCTCTACTACGAAAAAACAGGCAAAGAACCCCAGGAACTAAGCCTATAGAGGACACCTAAAGAGGGACGGACCTTCGATCAGATGAGAACCTTGATTTAAGGGGATAATGCTGATTTAGAGGTCCGTCCTTTACTGTGTTGAGGGACGGACCTTCACCTGGCTATAACCTTGATACAATAGGGGATATACTCAATAGAGGTCCGTCCCTCATCGCTTTACTGCACTAACTCAAACGTTTCTTCGATTTTGATGCTGTCTTGTACGGATTGGACCATGGAGCAGTTTTTGCGGGTTAGCTTCATGGCTTTTTCGATTTTCGCTTCGTTAAGGTCCGTCCCTCTGATGGTGAAGTGAAGGGAGATGGCTTCGACTCTGTTTGCTTCGGCTTCGTTGCGGGTTACGTCGGCTTTGATATGTATGTCGTCAAATTCGATGCGCATTTTCTCCAGGACTTTTCGGAGCACTCCCCCGCTGCACACGGCTACGGATGAAACCAATAATTGGAATGGGCGAAAGCCATACTCTTCGTTACCCGAAACCTCCAGCTTCCCAAACCCTAAATCTGTGAAAAATCCGCCTTCTTGCATGTTAAATTCCATTTTCACTTCATTCCTTCCTTATTATGTTAGTAGATGGTTTGATTTTACTCTATTCGTTTCGTATTGCCAAACGATGAAATTGGGGGTACCATCAAAGAAGTAATCATCAATGATTGGGAGTTTTTGCAAATGAATCAAACACTGACCTTCCGCTTCTGGGTCCTTGTCGGGATCGTGGCGATTTCGGGCTTCTCACAAGGGATGCTCCTTCCGTTGATCGCCATTATCTTCGAACAGGACGGCGTTTCTTCCTCCCTGAACGGATTAAACGCAACCGCCCTATATATAGGAATCTTACTCGCCTCTCCTTTAATGGAAAGACCACTTCAGAAAATCGGATACAAGCCGATGATCATCATCGGTGGAATCGTGGTCGCAGCGTCACTCTTACTGTTCCCGGTTTGGAAATCCTTCTGGTTCTGGTTCTTCCTGCGTCTTTGCATCGGAATCGGCGATCATATGCTGCACTTCGCCACCCAGACATGGATCACATCGTTTTCACCAAAAGAACATCGCGGGCGTAATATATCCATCTACGGGGTCTCTTTTGGAGTCGGTTTTGCCGTGGGACCGATGATGACACAGCTCATCACCATCCATCAGGCGCTGCCGTTCATCGTCTCTTCCTTATTAAGCCTGATCGTGTGGATGTTCGTCTTTAAATTACAAAATGAATTCCCCGATCAGCAAAATATCGGCAGTGCCTCGTTCCTTGGTTCGTTCCAGCGCTTCGGAAAGGTTCTCAAATATGCATGGGTTGCCCTGTTGCCTCCATTGGGATATGGATTCCTGGAAGCTTCATTAAATGGGAACTTCCCTGTGTTCGCCCTTCGAAACGGTCTTTCCATTGAAGCCGTCGCCATCCTCCTGCCTGCTTTTGCCGTGGGAAGTATTATATCCCAGGTACCACTTGGGATTCTGAGTGACAAATATGGAAGACAAAATGTCCTGCTCATCGTCATGATGATCGGCTTTCTCTGCTTTTCGGCTGCAGGAATCGTCTCTGAATCCACCATGGGCTTATTTATCTGCTTTACGTTAGCCGGGATGGCTGTCGGATCGACTTTTTCACTCGGTATTAGTTATATGACGGATCTTTTGCCAAAAGAATTACTTCCTGCCGGAAACATCATGTGTGGGATCTTCTTCAGCTTCGGAAGCATGATCGGTCCATTCGTGGGCGGAATCACCATCGACTGGTTTAAAGGCTCAAGCTTCTTCTATTTAATTGCATGCATGATGCTGATGATTTTTGTAAGCCTACTCGTCTTTTCCATCCAAAATCGACGTGGAGAAATAACCCAGAATAACTAGCACAAAACTCTTTCCATTATCATATACATGTGATAGGATTATTTATAATAATTATAAATTACTAACTTCATATACATTCATCTAAGAGCACATGCAGTTTTGCTGTCACCTTTCATCGGTGGCAGCTTTCGTCGTTTTATAGGGGTAATGACGTTGATTATTATTCTCAATGAGAATCTCATATTTTCATTTAACTGAAGGAGGAATACGCTATGAGTTCAGAATCCAAAGCCTTAACCATGGGGACACCAAATGAAAAAATACACTTCTTTGAAAAAATAAAGCCTCATGCAGAATTGATTGCCGCGCTGGTCAGCGGTGTGTTTATTTTAATGGGGTGGTTGACGTCAAACGATGACTCCACCTTAAGCACTATCTTCTATCTCCTCGCCTTTGCCATCGGCGGGTTCGCGAAAGCCAAAGAAGGAATCGAAGAAACCATTGAAAACAAAGAACTGAATGTAGAAATGCTGATGATATTTGCCGCAGTCGGATCTGCCATCATTGGGTACTGGACAGAGGGCGCCATCCTCATCTTCATCTTCGCAGTCAGCGGAGCACTTGAAACGTATACGATGAACAAAAGTCAGAAAGAAATTTCCGCGCTCATGCAGCTTCAGCCTGAAGAAGCATGGCTCGTGACAGGATCTGGTGAAAAGAAAGTCCATGTTTCAAGCCTTGAAATCGGCGACCATATTTTAATTAAACCAGGTGAACGCGTGCCAACAGACGGAGTGGTCGTTAAAGGAACAACGTCCATCGATGAAGCAGCCATTTCCGGAGAAGCAGTCCCTGTAACGAAAGGTCAAAGAGATGAAGTGTTCGCAGGAACGGTCAACATCAACGGTGCCATCACGGTTGAAATGACCAAACCGAGCAGCGAAACCCTTTTCCAAAAAATCATTGATCTTGTGCAATCCGCGCAAAGCGAAAAGTCGCCTTCACAGCAGTTCATCGAACGCTTTGAAGGAACCTATGTAAAAGTCGTGCTTGCCGTTGTATTCCTGATGATGTTCCTTCCCCACTTCCTACTGGGGTGGAGCTGGACGGAAACATTCTACCGGGCAATGGTCCTGCTCGTTGTCGCGTCACCTTGTGCCCTGGTTGCCGCGATCATGCCAGCGAGTTTATCGGCGATTTCTAACGGTGCCCGTCACGGAATCCTTTTTAAAGGCGGAGCTCACTTGGAAAACTTGAGCAACATTAAAGCCATCGCCTTTGATAAAACAGGAACGTTGACGAAAGGGAAACCCGTCGTAACGGATATCGTGGTTACGGATCATATGGATGAACGTGAAGTCATGACTACCGTTGCTTCGATTGAAAACCAGTCGAATCACCCTCTTGCTCAAGCGATTGTCCGCCATTCAACCCGGGAGTTAAACCTGGACCTTTTCCAGCCGGATTCCCTCGAAGACGTATCGGGTTGGGGAGTCAAAGCACTTGTGGACGGAGCTGAATGGAAGATCGGGAAAGCAGATTTTGTGGATAAAGTGTTAGCAGAACAATTTATGGATGGTGCCTTTGAACGAATCGCTTCGGAAGGAAAAACGACGGTCTTCGTCGCCAGAGAGAATGAAATTGTCGCTTTGATTGCACTGAAAGATGTTGTGCGTAAAGAAACCATCAAAGCTTTGCAACTCTTGAAAAATGAAGGCGTCCAAACCATCATGCTGACGGGTGACAATGAAAAAACGGCCCGTGCCATCGCCGAAGAAGCCAAGGTTGCCTCCTTCATTGCCGAGTGCCTGCCGGAAACGAAAGTAGACGAACTGAAAAAGCTGAAACGCCAATTCGGTACGGTCGGTATGGTCGGTGACGGAATCAACGACGCACCGGCACTTGCCACGGCCAACGTAGGAATCGCCATGGGTGAAGGAACCGACGTCGCCCTGGAAACAGCCGATGTCGTGTTAATGAAAAATGATCTCACGCGTATTGCTGAAGCTATTAAACTATCTAAAAAGATGAAGCGGATCGTGCAACAGAACGTAGTGTTTTCGATTGTTGTGATTATGCTGTTGATCGCCTCGAACTTCCTGCAAATCCTTGATCTCCCTTATGGGGTCATCGGGCATGAAGGTAGTACGATTTTGGTTATATTAAATGGTCTGCGATTGTTGAAATAATGTTGATAAACATCCAATCTTAAGGGATTGGATGTTTTTTTGTGAATTTTCTTGTGACGGTCCACCGATTCTCTGACACTTATCCACACCCCTATTACATCCACAATATATCCACCATTTTCACCCCTGAAAATTATCCACAATCCACATCCATGAAATCATTTCCCCTTTCATTCCTCCCGCTACTAAACAACCAGAATAGTTATCCACACCCCATGCAACATACCCTATCCGACCAAGGTCCGTCCCTCTCCCTAATAATATTTTACTAAAATAATATTTTGTTGTTGCTTTCTTGAAAGGGATATCATAAAATGTGTTTAGTTAGTGCAAACGGTTGCATCTATTTTCATGCTACATAGCGCTCTAATCATGAATAGGCACCCATCAGCATTTCATTTTAATCTGAAATGTAAACGCACACATGTTATTCAATGTAAAATATAGAGATAAATAGGTTGATATTAAAGGAGGAAACGGGTTTATGAAGAATTTATTGTCGTTCGATTTTTGGCAGAAATTCGGGAAAGCGTTGCTTGTAGTTGTGGCCGTCATGCCTGCTGCAGGGATCATGATTTCCCTCGGTAAGTTAATTGCCATGATGGGTGGAGACATCACTTTAGTGCAAACGATTGCAAGAGTAATGGAGGACATTGGTTGGGGTGTCATCACCAATCTTCACATCCTGTTCGCCGTAGCCATCGGTGGTTCATGGGCGAAAGAACGTGCAGGAGGAGCCTTCGCTGCTCTGATCGCCTTTATCCTCATCAACCGTATTACAGGCGCGATCTTCGGAGTTAACGGAGATATGCTTGGGGATCCCGAAGCAACAGTCTCTTCCCTTTTCGGACAAACCTTAGTGGTTTCCGATTATTTCACATCGGTCCTTGGTGCACCTGCTTTAAATATGGGTGTATTCGTCGGGATCATCTCAGGTTTCCTGGGAGCCAATCTTTTCAACAAATATTATAACTACAGTAAATTACCTGATGCCCTTTCCTTCTTTAATGGAAAACGTTTCGTACCATTTGTGGTGATTGTGGGCTCCATCATCATCGCTGTCATCATGGCAATCGTATGGCCATTCATCCAGGGGTTACTGAATGACTTCGGTCAATGGATCGCAACATCCCGTAACACAGCACCAATCATTGCACCATTTGTATTCGGTGCATTAGAACGTTTACTATTGCCATTCGGTTTGCATCACATGCTAACGGTACCAATCAACTACACAGAACTTGGCGGAACGTACAAAATCCTGACAGGATCCGGTGCCGGTTCAACGGTTGCAGGTCAAGATCCACTTTGGCTCGCCTGGATCGCTGACTTAAACAACTTCCTTGCTGCAGGAGATACTGAAAGCTATAAACAATTATTAAATGATGTCACTCCTGCCCGTTTCAAAGTAGGTCAAATGATCTTATCCACAGCTGCCCTGATCGGTATCGCCTATGCCATGTACCGAAATGTGGATAAAGACAAGAAGAAGAAATACAAATCTATGTTTCTATCAGCTGGTTTAGCCGTATTCTTAACAGGTGTCACTGAGCCGATCGAATTCATGTTCATGTTCGCAGCCCCCCTTTTATATGTTGTGTATGCCATCATGACAGGGCTTGCTTTCGCGATTGTGGATATTGTCCACATCCGCGTTCACTCATTCGGATCCATCGAGCTCCTGACTCGTGTGCCGATGATCATCAAAGCTGGTCTATGGGTCGACCTTGTGAACTTCGTGATTGCCTGTATCGTATTCTTTGCTCTTAACTTTACGGTTGCCAACTTCTTGATCAAAAAGTTCAACTTCCCGACACCGGGGCGTAATGGGAACTACATTGAAGATGAAGCCTCCACAGGCGGTGGTACCGTAAGTGCTGATTCCATCGCGCCAAAAGTCGTTGCCATGCTTGGCGGTAAAGACAACATCGTAGACGTGGATGCATGTATGACCCGTCTTCGTGTGACAGTAAAAGACACAAGCCTTGTCGGGACTGAACAGGAATGGAAGAAAAACGGAGCATTAGGACTCATCCTGAAAGACAAAGGCGTCCAAGCCATCTATGGTCCGAAAGCAGACGTCATCAAGTCCGACATTCAAGATCTACTGGGAGCGTAATTCATGAAATTACTCACGTTGAATTGTCACTCATGGCAGGAAGACAACCAACTCGAAAAAATCTCAACCCTGGCGCATGACATCGCGGAGAAATCCTACGATGTCATTGCCCTTCAGGAAGTCAGTCAGCTGATCGAAAGTGAACCAGTCGGGGGCTTCGTTAAAAAAGACAATTTTGCCCTCGTCCTTCTTGGGGAACTGGAGAAACTCGGTGTGACGGATTATACTCTCGTCTGGGACTTCGCTCATATCGGATACGACGTGTACGAAGAAGGCGTGGCAATAGTAACGAAACATCCGGTCGTCGAAGAACACCGCTTCTTCATCTCAAAGAGCCATGACCAATCCTACTGGAAAACCCGTAAGATCGTAGGGGCCACGATTTCATATGAAGGAAAGCCCTTCACCTTCTACTCCTGCCACCTGGGCTGGTGGACAGATGAAGAAGAACCATTCAAATTTCAAGTGGACTCCTTGATGGAGCAAGTCACCCCTGAATCCCCCTTCTTTTTAATGGGTGACTTCAATAATAATGCATGGGTTCGGGAAGAAGGATACGATTATCTTCTTTCAAAAGGTCTCCTGGATACATTTGATGAAGCTGCCCAACGGGATAGTGGCGTCACCGTTGAAGGGAAGATTGCCGGATGGGATGAAAATAAGGTCGATTTAAGGATTGATCTTGTGTTATCAAGTGAGAAAGTGGATGTTAAGTCTTCACGTGTCATCTTTAATCATGTAAATAAGCCTGTTGTCTCGGATCACTTCGGGGTTGAAGTGGTTTTGGGTGACGGAGAAAGCAGCTGATCTTGGATTGGCTGCTTTTTTTGTGAGTTTGAATGGGGTTTAGGAGTATTCTTTCTGAGGATGGTTGTTGGAATTTGAATTTTATCGACCGTTCTACATTTATCGACAAAAACCACACCGCTGTCCCGATCGAACACTCAGTCAACACACGATCCCAACTCATTCTCAAAATCAATTGAAACCTCCCCACCCCCTCATCCGTATATACACTATAAACAGAAACACAACCTTGAAAGGGGAACACTATGGGAAATATATTACTATTTTCAGTCATTGTCGGATTGGTCATGGCCTTACTCGTCGTACCGATGGCAATCATGAAAAAGCAGAATAAAAAAGAGGGGTATCCGTCATTTGCAGCACTGTTCGGAGCCACCCTCCTGATCACGACGATCGTTGTATTTGTCTTCTATTACTTGACGAATCTCGATCAGAACTTTACGAGCATGTGGATCTTGCTCATCGTAGCCGCAGGATTCGGCGCCACACTTGCAACCGGGACCGAACGAAAGGTGAAGGGAGTACTGTTCCTTGGAAGTCTCATCGTCGGGACTTACTTTCTGACCGCCTTTGTGTTCAATGCCGATCAGAAATTTGAATCAGCGAAAATGGACGTAAAAACGGAAATAGAAGCGTTTGATGAAAAAGAAACGCCGGCAAGCGTCCCTCCTCAATTCGCCCGTAACAAAATGAAGAAAGCATTCGGTCAGGTTCCGAATACGAGTTACTATGAGCTTGGACGACTGCAGATTCAGAAGGTCAATGGCGAATATGTCTACATTGCACCGGTTGAATTCTCCGGATTCTTCAAATGGTTCAAAGGGGATGAAACACCTGGTTACTTCACGCTAAGTGCCACCGATTCATCAGCAAACCCTAAATTCATCAAAGAAGAAATGGTTTACACACCATCTGCCTTCTTTAATAAAAAAATCGAGCGACACATCCGCTTGAACTATCCGAAGCAGATCTTCAATGGTGATGTTCAGCTTGAGATCGATGACGAAGGAAAACCCTTCTATATTCGAACGTACGGTGAGTTCATTTCTGCACGTAACGGATTTGAAGCGAAAGGAATCGTCATGGTAGACCCTAAATCCGGTGATACCAAGTCATACAAAATCGATGACGTACCGGATTTCATTGACGGAGCGATTTCACCGGAAACCGTCAGCCTCCAGAACAGTTATTTCGGTAACTACGTTCAAGGATTCTGGAACAGCCGCTTCGGTAAATCAGACGTCAAGCTCCCTTCAGATGAAGGGACCGAAGCCAATGTGAGCCCTATTTTTGACGAAAATGGTGACATGTACTACTTCACCGATTTCACCTCGCCAAAAGAAGGTGTCGATTCCATGCTCGGTTACTCCCTGACGAACTCAAGAACGGGAGAAGCAACGTTCTATACAGGAAACCTTGAAGAATCGTACATGGATTCACAGGGAGCCCTGCAGATCATCCAGAAGAAATTCATCGAGAAAAAATGGGATGGCGAAATGCCGGTGCTCTATAACTTTTACGGAGAAGCAAGCTGGCTGACTCCGGTGCTCGATGCGAATGGTTTCTTACAGAACTACTTTATCGTCTCTGCAGCCAATCCGGAAATCTCTGCCTATGCCAATACGCCAAACCAGGCATTGAAGCAATACAAAACCGCACTCCAACGCGGCGGCGGAAGCGTTGACGGCAGCTCGAAAGCCGAGGAAAAACAGACAAATGGGACAGTCGTCCGTGTCTATAAAGAAAAGTCAGGTGACTACACGGTCGTATCATTCTTACTTGATAACGGCAAAAACTATATTGTCTCTTCCGAAAACAGCTTACTTGCGATCTATCTGAAGGAAAATGACAAGGTGAACGTGAAGTACATGGATACAGGGGAGGAATTCCTGCCAGTGAAAGAACTGACCATCGAAGGTTTATAATAAAAAAACGATGAGGGCACATGAGCTCTCATCGTTTTTTTATGACTCCCCTGCATTCACATAATACACCAGATTATCCGTCCACTTCCCAAACTCATAAATGAACCCTTTCCGCGTGCACTCATACTGCATGCCGACACTTTCTGCAAGGCTGATCGATGGCGCGTTATCGAGATTGATATGGGCCTCGATCCGGTGATAATTCAATTTCACAAAAGCCAGCTGAAGGGCTGCCTTCACCGCTTCCTTCCCGTATCCACGGTTCCAGTAGCGATTATGTACCATATAACCGATCCTGCCCCAGTTAAAGTTGTACCGCATCAGAGTGGAGAAGTCGATGGTCCCGATACTCGTACCACCTTCTTTCAGAAAGATCCCCAGAATATAGACCTGGTCCCGATCGATCATCTCATCATGCTTCACAAGCATCTCCCGGAACCAAAACTCCGTACACTCACTCATGTCCTGATAGCCAACGTCATATTTATGCTGGGATGGGAGCCTGTTCAGATGTCCCCTTAACCAGTTTTGGTAATCCCTGTTTACAAAGGGTCTGATGACGAGCCTGGGTGTTTCGATGGTCAAGTCCTTATGCTTCATCCTTGCCCCTCCCTTTTCGTTTATTTCTATTTTTAATCGTATCAACTTGCCAATTAGAATGGTAGTCCTTTATCAAAAATACGGAAGGCGTCCCTCTGCTGAGAAACGCCTTTATCACTACTTGTCTTTATACCATTCTTCCTCTAATTCCTTCTCAATCTGCTCATCGGACAAGTATTCTTCATCCAGCTGCTGCACATGCTCGGTGATCCGGTTTAGCTTGGAATGCACGACCCAAAGGCTGATGACCACGACTGCCATGAATAAAACGAGGATGAGTTCAAATTCCATATAATCGATGCCTCCTTTACCTATGTTTATTAATCAAACACGGGAAAAAGAAGGCTTTAGGAAGAAAAAAGGCGAATAGGTCCGAAAGTCCCCTCTTCATCCGGAACTCACGAAATACCAGTGTTCATCCAACTTTTCGATCTGTTTAAAGTCCCCTCCAAAGTCACCTGTACGGGGCCACTCCCCTGATGACGAATAGACAAACCCGGAGAAACTACCCAATATCCCCCGAAAGGTAAAGAAAAGGACCTTCATATCCTTCTCCTTCTTCTCTACCAGAATATCGCCTCCACCTTTGGACACACCTTGATATTCCCCGGGGAGGTGAATGATGGAGTCATTGTAGGGTACATTAGGGGTCATTGCCCCTTCATTTATTTGATTCACCACACTCATTCGATCATCATGATTCCTCTTGAAATCCATCTCCAATAGGACCTTTGTGAAAGGGAAAAAAATCATGAAGACCACGGTCAGTACTTGAATGAAGAATGGTATCCAGTTCTTGTTTTTAAAAACGTCTATAATGGCGAATATGATAATGACCAGGAAAAAAACTCCTGCCATCAACCAAACAAAAGGCATCAAAAACGGCGTCAGGATGTGTACGAGTTCCCACTGAAAAAACGCCAGTGCCACTATCATCACACTGCTGGCTAGAGACAATAAGAGAATGACACTTCCCTTCTTCAATACGCTTTCGCCCAATAGACCAGGTGTTTTGCACCTTCTTCACAGCACACACATGTATCCGACACCTGCTCTTGCTCAAACGGCATGCATCGAGAAGTGGCACTCGTTTCTTCCTTGATCTTATCTTCACATTCCCTGTGCCCGCACCACATCGCTTTAACGAATCCGCCTTTTTCCCTAACAGTCGTTTTAAATTCTTCAAAGGTTTTGGCTACGGTTGTTTTTTCATCGCGATGGGCTCTCGCTTTTTCTAAAAGGTTGTATTGAATGTCCTTCAGAAGCTCAGCGACTTTCACTTCCAGCTCTTCCATCGTGGCCGTGATTTTCTCACCTGTATCACGTCTCGCTAATATCACCTGCCCGTTTTCGATATCCCGTGGACCGACCTCCAGGCGAAGCGGGATACCCTTCATTTCATACTCATTAAACTTCCAGCCCGGCTTTTTATCACTCGCATCGATGTCAACGCGGGCAACGCAGGCAAGCTGGCTTTTGAGGTTATAGGCAAAATCAAGAACGCCTTCTTTGTACTGTGCAATCGGCACGATCATCAGCTGAGTTGGCGCAATCCTCGGTGGAACCACCAGGCCACGGTCATCCCCGTGCACCATGATCATGGCACCGATAATACGGGTCGTGAACCCCCAGGACGTTTGCTGCACATACTGAAGCTTCCCATCGCGGTCCGTGAATTGAATGCCGAAAGACTTCGCAAATCCATCACCTAAATGATGGGACGTTCCAGATTGCAGGGCCTTCCCGTCATGCATCAGGCTTTCGATCGTATACGTATATTTCGCCCCGGCAAACTTTTCTTTTTCCGTTTTCTGTCCCTTGATGACCGGTATCGCCAGCAGTTCTTCACAAAGCTCTGCGTACACCTCCAGCATTTTCACCGTTTCATCATGAGCTTCTTGATCGGTCTCGTGACACGTATGCCCCTCCTGCCAGAGGAATTCCAATGTTCTCAGGAATGGACGGGTGGTCTTTTCCCAACGGACCACATTTGCCCATTGGTTATAAAGCTTAGGCAGATCACGGTAGGAATGGATGATATTTTTATAGTGCTCCCCGAACAATACCTCAGAAGTCGGACGCACACATAGTCGTTCCGCTAACTCCTCTTCTCCTCCATGAGTCACCCATGCCACTTCAGGCGCGAAGCCTTCGATATGATCTTTCTCTCTCTGAAGAAGGCTTTCTGGTATGAATAGTGGCATATACACATTTTCATGCCCTGTTTCTTTTATTTTTGCATCGAGGGCATCTTTGATGTTTTCCCAAAGTGCGTATCCGTAAGGTCTGATGATCATCGACCCGCGGACGCTTGAGTAATCAATCAGCTCTGCCTTCGTCACGACATCTGTATACCACTGGGCAAAGTCTTCATCCATGCCTGTTACATCTTTTACAAATTCTTTAGCCATTTTGAGCACCTCATTTTTCGTTGGATTGGATTTATCGGCGAAATCCCGGATTTATCAGCGAAATCTTCATTTTATCAGCGAATCGCCTTCACACATAAAACAAAAAAAGCCCTGCTTCTCATCAGGGACCATTTCTGGCGGTACCACCCTGATTCAAAGCAAAGCTTTACACTCATTCCATGATAACGGTATCGGACCGCTGATATCTTCATTCGATACAGAACTTAGAGGCAGGTTCAAAGGTTCATCCATAGGAGCTTTTCACCAAACCGCTCCCTCTCTGAAAAGACAAGATCCCTTTACTGATCCTCGGCAATGTTTCAGTTATTTTAAATGATTATATATAGATATCCAGGGGCTGTCAATATTTGTTACAGAGAATAAATCCTCTCCATCTCCCGACTGAAGAAATCATTCCCATTCCTCTCATCAAAATCCCCTGCTATCTCTTCCGCGATCTCACTCATCACATCAATGGCAAATCCCGGACGATGACCGGCTTCAACAAGCTTACGGTGAAGAACAATTGCACTCATATAAAAGTAAAACATCCCATAAGGATCCTTCCCACTATCCGCATACTCAATGTGACGCTCCATTACTTTGATTCCCCTGACTGGTTCCGTTAAAGCCAGAAACCTGATATGTTCAGAAGCTTCGACTAGAAAGTGCGGCTTATCATATATAAAAAAGTATCCTTCTGACTGATAGCGTGAGGCTTCCTCCACCCGGCCATCTTCATAATAAGGCAAAAGGAGCTTACTATAGGTCAAGTGGGGAATTTCACCACAGGTCACTTCTTTTGATAATAAAAGCATCTCAATGGGTCTGGCTTTTTCCTTTTCCCCGGTAAAATAAAAATACTCTAGCTGTGTCTGATATTCACAGGCTTCACAGTCTGAAAGTGTATCCCTTTCAGCTGTTATCCACATTTGATAATACTCTTCAGCTTCCTCTACATTACCTGTTTTTAACGCACGTTTATGCTGATGCTGATAAAAGGGACGCAGACTGTAGCCATAACGGTCATACGCTTCTTGAAAGTCACTGAAAAAGGCATCCAACAGTTCCGTGTCGATGCCGGGCATCTTCACCAGATGCTCCGCCATCCATTTATAGATCCAGAAGAAGCTTTCCACCCAATCCTGCAGGCTCTCTTCATTATCTAAAAAGAAGCCGTTGCACCACTCGAAATGATCGAATAATTCCTCATACTCCCCAAGATAGTTGACGGTCCTCATGATCCCGAACCTGCAGCAAAACTCCTTATAGAGGTCCTTTTCTTTCTGCGCAATGGATAACAGATCCTCTAAACCGTCCCACTTCCCATAACTTGCTTCTTCCCGGCCCATCAACTCTTCCCACCGGTCCCAGTATTGATCAGCCGTCATCTTCATCCACTGACCCCCTTTGTATCTTTTTTATTTATTATAACATTCAGAATTACGTCTTAACTGTTTTACCCAAGAATTCCTGGTAGAGCCTATATATAAAATCACCGTGACCCCAAGCATGATCATCGAACCCGCAATCACAACAAAACGAATCGACACCAACTCGGCTCCCACTCCAATAAGCACCGTAGAAAGGATGACCAATACCCCTTCCAGCAATCCATACATACTGGCTACCCGCCCCATGATCTCGGCAGGAATATGTTCTTGATAAAAGGTTTCAAACCCTGTCGTCGCAAAGGCCAACGCGAAGGATAAAACAGCGAACCCGATCGCCGCTAATAAGAAACCTTCTGAGAAAGAATAAATCAGATATCCTCCGGAAACGAGCAGAGAACCAATTCCCATAAGATGCATGTGATGGAGCTTATGGGAAAGGGACGCGTTCAGGATCGACCCCAATACAAATCCTCCCCCTGCAATGCTTACAAGATATCCATATGTGCTGTTCGAAAGGTGCAATACCTCTTTAGAAAATGCGGCCTCAAGGGAATCGAGCGCTGCCGTCATCACGAGCAGGATGCTGAACAAGACGTAAAGAACCATCACATAAGTAGCGCGCCTGCTGAATCTCCACACCATCCGCCAATCCTCTTTGATGACTTCCCATTTGGTATCACCTGTATCAACGGGGACTCCATCCTCAAGCTTCGGTAGAAAGAGGGTAATCACTCCTGATAAAAAGAGGGCCAGTGCATTCATATAAAGGGCAAACGTCGGTGTTCCCATCATGAACATCAATCCTGCAATTCCCGGTCCAATGAGAAACGCACCCGATCCGATCAGCCCCCGGAGAGCATTGAAGCGCTGTCTGTTCCCCCGCGGGATGAAGGTCGTGATGTAGGCCATGGACGCCGGATAAAACATCGCGCTTCCCATATTGATGAGCAACACAACGACATACACCCACCAACTCGACGAAAGAAAAGGCAGTACCGCAATCAACACCCCTCTGAAAAAATCAAGCCCTGCCATCAGATTCCGCCTGTTGACCCGGTCAATCAAGCTTCCCGCCCAGCCATTTGTCAAAAGAGCCGCCACAGGCTTCAATACATATAAAATCACCACGGCCAGAGGTGATCCCCACTCGTCTAACACAATCAAATTTAGGGCGATTAAATAAATCCACCCTCCTACATTCGAAATCCCGATGCCTGCCAGCAGCAATAAAGGATACTTCCACTTTCTCATTGGTTATTCCTCCCCGCGATATGTTTTGTGAAACAAAAAAATCCCACCCCCAAGACGTTGATCTTGGGGGCGAGATTATCTATCGCGGTGCCACCCCAGTTCGTTAATATGTCGCCATACTAACCTTTTCAGGTACGGCCAACCGGCTTATACCCTAGCTCGATAACGGGAGCTCCCGTCACACCATCCCCAGACCCGGTTCCGATGCGCTGCTCAGAGTCTTGTTTCAATACCGTGCCTCTTACTCCTTTTCAGCTTCCGGAGCTCTCTGTAAAGATTTCAGATATCTACTCTTCTCTTCTTGGCATTAAATTGAAATTTTTATTATGATAGCATGATTCAGGAAGGAAGTAAATGGAATATTTACATTTTGAGCCTTTGTTTCAAAATATATTTTCTTACCCGGTTTTTTGTTTGATGATGAGGTGGGCTTTGGATTTATCAACCGTGCCATTTTCCAGTTTATCTGACGAATTCCTCCTATATCTGCCATTTTACACACTTCGTCAAATTTCGCGCTGCACCCGAACGCTGCCCCCCGAGCCCAACCGTACAGCCTCACCAGAAAGACCATCCAAAATAAAAAAAGAGCACTCCCCAATTTCCGAGCGCTCTCCCCCATTAGCTCCCCATCTTACGACGAGTATTGCTAGGCTTCTTCGTTTGTTGACTTTGCATGCGTTGATTCGATGCTAAACCGCCTGTTGCTTGCTTGCCGCCTGCCTGTGCTTCTTTTTTCTTTGCCAGCTGCTGCTTCATCGCTTCCTGCAGGCTGATTTTTTTCTTTTCTGGCTGTATTTGCTGATCATTATTATTCGACATAATGGAATCTCCTTTTGAGACTACTAAATTTTTGAAACTACCTCTATTATAATACATCCTTCACCAGAAAACATCTTGAGTTCCAAATAAAAAAGCCAATCCGTAAAGGATTGGCCGTCATGTTCTAGTGGTATCCATTCTGCCCGTTAGCAGAACCGGATGTTTTCTGTTTCGGTTTGTGCTTGCCGTTTTGCTTTGTACCGCCGTCTTTTTTCGTTTTCTTTGTCATTCTGAATCACTCCTAATAGTTAGTCGTCATCAAGAAAACTTGTGGTTTTTGAACCATTCTTATTTTGTACAAATAAAGAAAAGAGTCTCCCGGTAATTACCGGAAAACTCTTTTCTAATCAAGCTGCTGATTGAGGAACGTCTTCGTCCACTTGAATGACAGTCCCATCGTTTAAGCGCTTTCGTAATGTGTAAATAAATGCTAATATTGCGGCGATGGTTACGACTGTTGCTCCCATATACGCTGTGCTCATTGATAAACCGAAGCCGATCGGAGCACTCAGGATATACGTGAATGTCACCATCGTCATGAAGATCGCTGGAATCGTTGCGACCCAGTGAGGTTTCTTTTGCAGCGCCAGATACATGGCACCTACCCAAAGGGCGATCATAGCTGTCGATTGGTTCGCCCAAGAGAAATATCTCCATAACAAGTTGAAGTCGATTCGTGTCAATACGACCGAGATTACGAACAATGGAATCGCAATCCAGAGTCTGCTGGACATTTTGACTTGTCCTACTTTGATATAGTCAGCAATGATCATACGCGCACTTCGGAATGATGTATCACCAGACGTGATTGGAAGAATGATCACTCCAAGGATGGCGAGTGTTCCACCGATTGATCCAAGCATAAGGATCGATACTTCACTTACAACCGCTGCAGGTCCGCCTTCTTGAAGGATGGCATTCAGTTCACCCGGCTGGAATAAGCTCATGGCAGCTGCTGCCCAGATCATCGCGATGATTGCTTCTAGAATCATCATACCGTAGAAAATTTTGCGTCCGTTCTTTTCATTTTGCGTCGTTCTTGAAATGATTGGTGATTGTGTGGCATGGAAGCCTGAAAGTGCCCCACAAGAAATCGTCAAGAATAATAATGGGAAAATCGCTACTGATTCAGGATGCATATTTGTTAAGCTGATTTCAGGAATATCCGCCCCGGTAATCACTAATCCCGCTCCGATACCAACTGCACTCACTACAAGCAGGGCCCCGAAAAGTGGATATACTTTACCGATGATTTTATCAATTGGTAATAGGGTTGCGACAATATAATATATAAAAATTGCAGCGATAATGACACCAAGTGAAATCCAAGCAGGCGTCAGATTCGCGATCAATGCTGCAGGTGCTGTAACGAAAACCGTCCCCACCAGTACGAGTAATAAAATCGAGAATGCGTTCACCACATGCTTCATCGTCTTACCAAGGAATCGTCCTGCAAGCTCCGGTAAATGAGCTCCACCGTTACGGATCGATATCATTCCCGTTAAGTAATCATGAACCGCTCCGGCAAAAATCGCTCCGAGTACGATCCAAAGGAAGGCGACCGGCCCATAAAGCGCTCCCATGATCGGACCGAAAATGGGTCCTACACCCGCGATATTCAACAGTTGGATCATGGAATTCTTACCTGTTTTCATCGGTACATAATCCACTCCATCCGCCTTCGCATAAGCAGGAGTCGAACGACTTTCATTGATTCCAAAAATCTTTTCAATTAATTTTCCATATGTGAAATAACCGATAATTAATACAACAATCGAGACCAGAAATGTAACCATGCTTATGATCCCCTTTCGCTCATTTATGAATACGCTTTCATTATAGCAAGCTTATTCACCGTTTCGTCACATTCTGTTCAAGATGTTGCAAATTGGGTTTGAAATGTTCTGAGCGGGGGTTAATGTGCAGAAAAAAAGATGGTGCCTGTTACAGATGAGCAGTTTGGTCCAGGCACAAAAAGTCAAAATTTTTCCAGGTGCAATGATCGGTATATGTACCAGGTACAAATCCTCTACCTTGTACCTGGTACAAACCGTAAACCTACAACTCCAACCGCTCCCTCAATTCCTTCACATAATTCCTGCTCACCGGAATCGCCTCATCCGCTCCATGAACCTTCAACTGAAACACGCCGCTTCCCCACGGGATGAGCTCCTCCACGAAGGGCAGCTGAACGAGGTAGCTTTTATGAACCCGGAAAAATGGATATGTACTGAGCTTCGATTCCAATTCCTTAATCGGCAAGCGGCACGTATACTTCTTCTTCTCCGTACAAATAAAGGTTTCCCGCTCTTCACGGGATATATATAGAATGTCCTTCGGGCTGATGAAGACAATTTTGTCTTCATCCTGAACCGCAAGTTTTCCCATCGACGGGCTCTCACTTTGCTCTTTCACTCCCACTTTCAAAAGATTCTTCAACCGCTCCATCGTTTGCCCGAGCTGATCTTCTTCAAATGGTTTCAATAAATAGTCAACGGCTTCCACACGGAACGCTTTTAGGGCATAATCGGGATACGCAGTGGCAAAGACGATCTCCGGTTTGTGCTTCATATTTTGAAGGGCTTCCGCTAAGTCGACTCCGCTCATCCCCGGCATTTCAATATCAAGAAATAAGACATCGGGTTCTTTTGTTAAAATGATTTCCAATCCCTTTTCAGCAGAACTCGCTTCTCCGATTACTTCCACCCATGAATAACCGCTTAAGAGATGCTTCATTTCTTCCCGGCTATAGGGCTCATCATCAATAATGGCAACTTTCATCCTTTCTCACTCCTTACAGTAAATTCAATGGTGGTCCCGTTTCCTATTGATGAAGTGATCGATAGACCTGATTCTTTCCCCATCATCATTTCCAATCGTTTGTTCACGTTATAGAGGCCGATTCCTGTACCGGACTGTGATTCCACCGGCTCCTGCAAGAGCTTATCCACTCTCTCTTCATCGATCCCGGCACCGTTATCCTCAATACGGACAGTCACCTCATCACCATTCGAATCAATTGAAATCTTTAACACAAACCCTTCTTCTACATTCTTCATCCCATGCTTAATCGCATTTTCAACAAGAGGCTGAAGGGTAATCGAAGGGACTTTCGCCTTCAAGGCATCTTGATCAATCTCATACACCACTTCCAGCCTGTCAAAGAATCGTGCTTCTTCAATGGCGAGATATGCCTTTACATGCTGTCCTTCTTCTTTAAGAGTCGAAGTGGATTTCGTGCTTCCTGTCAGATTCTGACGCACAAATTGAGAGAGTGAAATCAGCAGGGTCCTCGCCTTATCGGGATTGATCCTCGTCAACGACACAATGACGTTGATGGTATTGAACAAGAAATGTGGATTGATCTGTGCCTGCAGCGCCTTTACTTCCGACTCTTTCGCAAGCTCTTTATGAGTATCGATTTCAGCCAGTTCCAGCTGATGGCTAAGCAGGGTCGCGATTCCCTTCGTTAATTCCATCAGGATCGGCGAGATTTCTTTTTCCGAATGAAAATAGAATTTAAGTGTTCCGACAATTTCATCCCCTTTTAAAAGGGGCGCCATGATCGCCGCTCCCAATGGACATCCATTCCGGTCGCATTGAATATCCCCTCTTCCCACCTTCATGAGCTCTCCCGTCTCGATGACCCGTTTCGTCGCTTCGGTTTGAATCGGGCGCCCTTGTTGGTGATGATCCGAGGCCAGACCGACATGAGCGAGGATGTGGGAAGTGTTCGTGATGGAAACCGCCAGGGCGTTTACATCTCTCATCAAGATTTCACACGTTGCCTGAGCAGATGCTGCATTCAACCCCTTTCTCATATATTTCACCGTGCTATCAGCCAAGCGCAAGGCTTTTTGGGATTGAACCGCTCCCATTCGCTCTTCCTCATAAAAAACACTTTTAATGATCAGCAGAAAAATCCCGGTACCGACTCCGTTTGCTAGGATCATCGGCCATCCGATATCGGCAACGAGTAAATATGCATCATCAAACGGCTTCGATAATAGAAGAATGAGAAGCATCTGCATCCCTTCTGCAACAAAACCAACCAAAAATGCTTTTTGAGGGGAAACAAGCCGGTTCTTCTTTTCCCGCTTCCCAATCCATCCTGCCAGTAATCCTGCTAACACCGTTGAAATCCCGCAGGAGAATGCCGTGAAGCCTCCAAGAAAATACCGGTGAACTCCAGCGACCAACCCAGCTCCAAGTCCGATCCATGGACCACCCAGTAACCCGGCGACCACGACTCCGATCACCCTGGAGTTAGCAATCGCTTCGTTCTGCTGAAGATGCCACTGCCATTTTGTATACTCTTCTTGAAACGGACTCACGATCAATCCCGTATATGTACCAACAATCCCGAAGAAACCAAACAGGATGATAAGGAGCAGTGTCTGGGTCTTCTTCACATGGGTCCGCTTCTCGATTAAATGACGGAAGAAGCTGATCCTCGTCATCACAAAGGCAATCGTCACAATGATACCAAGCCTCTCCACCATTGCAGCTATCAGCATGGGGACCACCTCTCTTTCCTATCTGCATAAAAAAAGAAGACCTACTAAACGTTATGTTTAATAGAATCTTCCCCTACTTGAACCTGTACTATGTCCGGGGAGTGATTTCCCCTATTTTAACACGAATCTTTATCTTTAATCGTGACCAATGCATTGATTTCCCCGCCGATCATAATGATGATTCCGGTTAAGTAGAACCAGATCATGAGGACGATGATCCCTCCTATGCTGCCGTATGTGGCGGAATAATTCCCAAAGCTTCCGACGTAATAAGAAAAGGCCAAGGATGCGAGTACCCAGCCAAGCGTCGCAAAGATCGCCCCCGGGAACGCACTTAAGCATTTGATCCGTTTACTTGGAGCAAAGAAATACAACCCAACGAAAATAATAAACAGGATGATGGGACTGATCGCCCAGCGAATCCCGTTCCATACCGTTAAAAATTGCTCAGAAAATCCGAATTGAGAAAATAATAAAAGACCGATCTGTTTCCCGAACACCGGAAGTAAAAGAGCTATGACAAATACGAGAATCATGGCTAGTGTCAATAGAATAGACATGAGACGTGTCGCGATGAATGATCTTGTTTCCTCTACATCATAGGCACGATTTAAACTTTTCACGATGGCATTCATCCCATTGGAAGCCGACCAGATCGTGGCGATGATACTGACAGACAGTAAACCGGAATTCCGGTTCGACATGACGTCCTGTAGCGTTTCCTCGATCATGGACATCGTTTCCCCTGGTGCAAAATCCCTGACCAGACCCAATATGTCCCCCTGCTCCACAGGAAGGTATGGCAAGAGTGTTACGATAAAAATCAGCAGTGGAAAGAGCGATAAAAGAAAGTAATAGGCAATTTGCGCGGCTAGACCCGTTACATCATTCGCACTAATATTTGAGAATAGACTTTTAGAAAATCCTTTCCATCCTCCTTTGATCGTCTCATCCGACATGTTCTCACCTCGTTTCGTTAATACCCTTTAAATGAAGACGCAATAGGTTGGCTCTCTTCATCCTGAGTTGTTAGTTCATTTGATGTTTCCCTATCTGAAAACGTATCTTTGTAAGCTTCTGAAGAGTCTTCAAAGGTCTCCTTCGTCTCCTCGATGATTTCTTTCACCTGTGGGGTCATCCCTTTGATTTCATCTACCTTTTCACTGATGAATTGAATATCCCTGCTGACCTGATCAGCTGTCGTACGTAATTTCTCATACACTTCCTTCGATGACTCGACCAGTCTTTGAGGATTTTTTGAGTACGTTGAAAGATAATTCCCACTGTTCTTTAAAGAGGTCCCCATTTCCTGACGGGTCGTTCTATCCAAGAGGGAAAGAAGACCTCCTGCCACGGCCCCTAACAAAACCCCTTTGAAAAATTTATTGCTTCCCATATGTATTACCCTCCTTCAATTGATTGTCTTTTTTTATTTTTTCTAATAATAGGCTGCAGCCCGACTCCACTAGATCATACACTTCTTGAAAATTCCCCGTGAAGTACGGATCCGGAACATCTTTCTCCCGGCTTTCTTCCACCAGGTCCAGGAGCTTGAACACCTTTTCGTGATGATCACGATCAAGAACCTTCTTCATATTTTGTTCATTCGAAGCGTCCATGGCCACGATGTAATCATATTTTTTATCTTCACCATGAAATTGTCGTGCGAGCAAGCCATCACTCTTTATATTATTTTCTCTAAGAATGGCTAAAGTTCCTTCATGAGGTTTCTTCCCTACATGCCAACCTCCCGTGCCTGCAGAGTCAATCTCAATCACGCCACCCAGATTCTCTTCTTTCACCTTTGCCCTGAATATCGCCTCCGCCATAGGGGACCGGCAAATATTTCCCAAACATACAAACAACACAGATACCATGAACGTGCCTCTCCTAACGTTTTAGCTTACCTACTCATTTCCCATTCCTTAATAGTGTAAAACATTCTCCGGAAAAAATCCTTCTCAAGTGGAAGTTATGTTGACAGGGTGGACGAATCATGGAAAGATAAATGTAATCAATGCACGTCAGAAAGGAAGATCCCTAATGGATTTATCACAAAACACAACGGAAAATATCGAATTCATGGTAACAGCCATTAAAGAAAAATTGAAAATAGTCAATGCCGGTGCCGTAAAGCCTGAAGATTTCAATGAAGCAATGTATGAAGATCTTCATGACCTTTATATAATGGTGGATCGCAAGGACAGATTCAGCCCGAGTGAAATGACTGCGATCATCGAAGAGATGGGTAACCTGCGAAAATAATATGTAAAAAAGGGGACATTCCCACAAAGGTACAAAATACCTTGGGGAATGTCCCCTTTCATTTACTTGTCCTATTTCGAAAGAAGCGCCAGTGATTCACGGTTGAATGCCGGAAGATCATCCGGTGTCCTGCTTGTCACAAGCTGGTTGCCGCAAACGACCACTTCTTTATCCTCGTACGTCACACCTGCATATTCCATATCAACCTTGATGGACTTGAAGCCTGTCGCTTTTCGTCCTTCCAGTGCTTTTGCCGTGATTAGTAATTGTGGGCCGTGGCAAATAGCGAATACCGGTTTCTTCTCATCCATGAAATGCTTCGTGAATTTCACGAAACGGTCATCTGCACGCAGCTGATCCGGAGAGAATCCCCCTGGTAATAATAGTGCATCAAAGTCTGCAGGATTGACGCTATCGATGCTTTCATCGATCTTCACCGTTGCATCGCCCTGCTTCCCTTTCACTGATTTTCCTTTTTCTTTTTCAATCGTCACAACTTCGTGACCCGCTTCTTTAAACGCTTTTTCAGGATCTGTAAATTCTACGTCTTCAAACATGTCTGTGATTAACGTTGCTATTTTAGCCATAAAATTGAAACACTCCTAGTTATCGTTGTTTTTTTATCACACTTGTACATTACCCTCCATGAGAAAATCAAAACCCTTTTTTATCCATCGTGAATTGAGAAAAAATCGTATTCCGCTGCACTTCATATACATCCTCACCTACGATGTCATTAATGATTTGAATATTTCGATCAACTGCCAATCCCAGGTTCGTGGCCCCGGCACCGTGAGAATGCTCCAGATTCGTCACTGTGTAGAAATGATGATCACGATCCGGGTTCTCTCTAAATTCCAGCTTATAATGCCGGGAGACTTTATACTTCTTGTCATCTTCCCAGACGATTTTGTCCTCGAACTCATCGAAGAACCATTTGGGGATATTCGGCTTATAACCCGTGGCTAAAATCACTTTATCCGTTTGGTATGAGAAGTCACCATCCTCCTGCCATTGTCGGCAATTCAGAACGTATTGATCCTCCTCTTTCCGGATCTTATTCACTTCCGTCAAGGGCTGGATCGTAATGTCCGGCGAGCTATCACTGACAGAATGGTTATAAAGGATGTTGTAAATATTATTGAGTGTATCCGGATCAATCCCGTTTCTGAGCTGATCCAACGTTTCTAATGCCTCCACCCGCTTCTCATACGTGAGTCCATGAAAATAATCTACATAATCAGGGGCAAAGAACTCCTGTCCCAGCTTCGACGACTCGAGCTGCAAAATCCCTTCGGACCGAGTCAGCCATGTCAGCTGATAAGAATGATCCTTCTGTTCTTTTAAAAGGTCAAAAAACACTTCAGCAGCACTTTGCCCGGACCCGACAATCGTAATCGATGACCCTTCCATCGTCGTATTTTTATGGAATAGATATTTACTCGTATGATGGACGTCTCCATCTGGCAGACCATCCATTCCGTCTAAAATCAACGGCTTGCTCCCCGTCCCCATCACCACATGCTTCGCATAATAGATCTCACGCTCGTCGGTCAACCGGTTATCGATCAACACCTTAAAGTGATCACCTTCATCCGTGACCCCGATCACTTCACTATGAAACTGACAGCTGCTAAGCTGACTGACCACCCAACGGGCATAATCATTGTACTCCTGCCTCGGCATTTCAAATTTTTGAAAAAAGAAAAATTTATATAAACGATTATGGGTATGTAAATAATTTAAATAACTGTACCGGCTTTGTGGATTCGCAAACGTCACCAAATCCGCAATAAATGGAACCTGCAGATCCGTCAGATTAATCAACATCCCCGGATGCCACTGAAACTCCGGTGTCTGATCGAAAAACTTCACCTTCAAATCCGTTTTTTCCTCCATCAACGCCGCCAAACTTAAATTGTACGGCCCGATCCCAATACCGATACAATCATATACATCGTGTCTACTCAATTGGCTCTCCTCCACATCTGTAATCATCTTTTCTATTTTTACCCTAAAACGATTGATGATTACCCTTTTTAGTGAAAATAATTGTGGCGGATGTGTGTGGCGATTAGAGATAAAACGACGCGAACCGACATACACCTCCACCACACACCAAAAAAAACCAATCCTCGCTACAAGGATCAGTTCTTCCTGAATATCATCACATACCATCCGCCTTCTTTCACGATCGGTTCGACGGACTCAACTTTGAAATGTGTTTTACCGGCCAATGTCTCCATCTCCTTCTGCGACGGAATCGGATACAGGTTCTGGAAGGTCATGAAGAAGCTGTTGAAAGCGCTGGAAAACTGCTGACCGTGCTTGGACTTTTGCATAGGGGTCAGAACAAAGAACAAGCCCTCTTTTTCAAGCCATGTGGATGCTTTTTCAAAAAATTGAAGTCTCTCTGATGGATCGATATAGTGAAAGAGATTATTAGCCATGATCATATCAAAGAGCTGATTGGGCTCATATTCATGGAGGTCCTCACAAAGGATCTCAATATTTTCATAGTCACTGAGCGATTCTCCAGCAGCCTTTGCGACAGCCTCATGAATCTCGATCCCTACCATTCTCTTATTAGGATAGCGATCTCCTATTCTCTTCACATACCCGCCTTCCCCACAGCCAAGATCCAATATCGAATTTACATTGTATTTTTTAATCGCCTTCTGAACCTTCGGAAAGGCAAACCGTTCTAATAAAATGGACGTTTTCGCTACAGTCGAGCCATGGACATCCGAATTGAAATGCTGCTTCGTTTGATTGCGCAATAGTTGAGGATATGACAGCAAGGCCGGTATGTGCAGTTCCATCATTTCTTTCAACAAAATACCTGATGAATGTGGGTCCCTCTTTGAAGTCGGCAGCTTCCAACGGTTCCTCGTCGTGACTTTCTTATCCTCCACCCGTTTCATATGCTTGATGGTGATGCCGACTTCAACCCATTGTTCAAGAAGGTCCATTTCAATATTTTTAGCAAGCGCCACTTCCTGAATGGAGGCAGGCTTTGTAAAACTCTCAAACAGATCCATTTCATATCCTACATAGGCATGCCAGCTGTAAAGAAACGGCACATTCTTTTTCATCCAAGTTCTTGCCCTCCATACTTTCACCATTTCTCCGATCATAGTAGTGCCTCCTTTCCTTTCCAGGGATAGTCTTGGACTACCGTAAATTTTGTGTTGGATTTCTCTTTTTCTGTCAACGATTCATTTCTGATCGGAAGCACCCCCCCCTGGACCATCCGGTCGTACAGGGTTTCCCTCCACATGCCGAGACCGGATATGTTCAGCATCTGTTTGTAATGGGAGATTGAATCCCTCTCCATTCGCTGCAGGCTCTTATTTCTCAGCCAGCCGACCGGGCGATAGGGATACGAATAAACGAGGGCAGATAAATGGCTGAGATGCATTTGATGGGCCACCCTTCTTTTTCTGACCTTTGGGTACCATTCCAAGTTTGCCGGATCTAATTTACCGGCTGAATACATATCACATAGCAATTCTCCAAGAATGCTCCCATCCTGTATCGCCATATTCATTCCTTCTCCTGCCATGGGATGAACCGTGTGGACGGCGTCGCCTATGAGGGCAAGGTGATCCTTCACATAGGTTTCCGCATGATATTTCAATGGGACCATCAGCTGGATCTTCTTCCAGTCCTCAATTTGGTTCACGTACCCATCGAGATCGGGACACATTTCGATATAAAGCTTGTGAAACTCTGAAATCGATTTTTTCCTGAGCGTTTTATATTCCCCTGCCGGGATGAGATAAACGGATCGTACTTCATCGTTTGGTAACGGAAATAGACCCAGGAATGATTGATATGTAGAAATGATACGTCCCTTCACCATTTCCTTGGGCCGCGGAAAGGTAACCGTCAAAAAGTGATGGTTGTACTTTTTTTCTTTCACTTCCACTTCCATATAGTCACGGGTGACAGAGCTTCTTCCTTCCGCCCCGATAATGAAATCACTATGAATCTCTTGAACCTCTTTCGTCCCGCGATCCTCGATGATCACAGTATGTCCGTCTATTTTCTTACATACTGTATTCGATCGATAATGAAATGTTGGATACTCCTGCCCTTTTTCTCGTAGAATCTCCTTTAACGTTTCATGATGGATCATTAATGAATAAGGGTATCGACTGGGAAGAATCGAGTAGCTCATCGTGGAGTTCTCCGCTTTTGATTTCGCAGTTTTCAATTCAATGAGTTCCAAATCGGAAATGATGTGGCCGTTTTTGAACACAGATTCAATAACTCCCAATGAATCAAATATTTCCAAGCTTTTGGGCTGGAGGAGTTCTCCCTTGTATACGGAGCCTGGTCCTGGTAACCGTTCAACAACCGTTACGTCTATATTGCACTGCGCTAATTTCAAGCCGAGTGTCAGACCGCCAATTCCTCCACCGCTAATAAAGACGTTCGTCTTCATCTCTCCTCACCTCTTTCTATCTCTTTAACCTTTTTCCAGGATGTTGAAACTTGGCGATGTGCTCACATCCAATCGTCATGAGTAGACAGGTTTTCAAAAAAGAAAAGAGAAATAAGAAATTTGTAGAACCTACTATTTCCCGGAAAATATCAGCTTTTTATGATTCAATCCTCTCTGAATTTTACATTTTTTGTCGAAATATTCCCTGAAGGCAATTCGACAATAGCCGAGGAAATAAAAAACTCCACGACAAGAGTTCCCTCTCATCATGGAGTTTCTTCCATTCTATTTTTCATTTACAATCGGCAGTAAGATCGTAACGGTCGTTCCTTCCTTTACATTGCTTTGAATCGATAGTGAGCCGTGATGCTCTTTGATGATTTTTTGGCAAATCATCAATCCGAGACCGGTCCCTTTTTCTTTCGTGCTGTAGAACGGTTCTCCTAAATGCTTCATGCGCTCAGGCGGGATTCCATTTCCGTTGTCCTGGATGGAAATTTTCGCATAACCGTCTTCTTTTTCAAGTTGAACACTTAGGAGACCCCCACTCGGCATGGCTTCCAGGGCATTTTTCATGACGTTTAGTATGACCTGTTTCATTTGATGGGAATCACAATAAATTTCAGCTTCTTCCACAGAGAACCTCACATCGACTCCTTGCTTCAAGCATTCCATCTTAATGAATTCAACTGAGCTTGTGAGCAGGGTCGTCAATGACGTCAGGGAAAATTGAACGGCTCTTGGTTTAGCCAAGGCCAGAAATTCATTGGTGATGATTTCGATTCGATCGAGCTCTCCCTGGATAACCCCCAGGTAAAAGTCATCCTTCGCATTTTCTTTCATTAGTTGGAGGAAGCCTTTCAAGGTCGTCAGCGGATTTCTGATTTCATGGGCCACTCCTGCTGCAAGCTGTCCGATCATCGCTAACTGTTCTGATTTCTTCAGTAAGTCTTCATTTCGCTTCTTCTCGGATAAGTCCCGGATGATGGCTGAAATACCGATCAGGTTTCCGTCGTCATTTAAGATCGGGTTCATGTTAAAGGCAATTTCAATTGGCGTGCCGTCTTTTCGGTACCGCACCGTTTCATAATCCTTTATTCTCTTCCCGGCCTTGATGGTCATTAAATTCTGTTTGAATTGCCCTACCTGGTCTTCTAGGTGAATAAAGGTAATTTTTCGTCCTGTAATTTCATCTTTATACCAACCGAACATCGATTCAAACTGTTGATTGACCTTTAGAACGCTTCCCTCTGGATCTAAAAGAACAATCCCATCTCCGGCATGTTCAAAGTACGCTTCCAGTAATTCTTTCGCTTCCTTTAATTCTTCTTCCATCTTCATTTTCTCTGTGATGTCCTGTCCAAATCCATAAATTCCGATGACCTCGTTTTTGACCCGGATCGGGATATTGGTGACCGCTACATGGCTTTTGCCACCTTCTCCATTTTCGAAGGTGGTGACAAATCTTGACGCTTCTCCATTAAGGGCGACTTCAAAGTGATTGATGGCTGTTTGACGGCTGCCTTCTGCTATGAATTCACTGAAGTGACTGCCGATCATATAGGGAGAGATATGATTCCATTGCTTTTTCACAGCGGGGTTCACTTCCTGGATGATCCCCTTTGTATCGACCATATAAATATTATCAGGACTGTATTTCACAATCGACTTATACTTTTGTTCGCTTTCGATCAGTTTTCTCTGAATATCTTTGATCAGGGAAATATCTGAGATGGAGCAGATGATTTCTGCCACACCTCCATCTTTTACCACCGGAACGATGGAGGCGATATATTCTAAATCCTTGTATTCATCCTCATAGGTCAGCTCTTCACCTGTTTCCCATATGCGCTTTAGTTTAGGTTGGATCTTCCCTAAGTGATGGGAATCAAATACTTCTTCAATGGTTTTACCAATCACCTTTGAAGGAGTCAGATTTAATTTTTTCAATAGCTCCCCTGCCGCCATCTCGATCACAAATTCATTGCCTTTCTTATTGACCTTATAAGTGATCGTCTTTTGGAGCCTGAGCGTGTTCTCAAGTTCCGCTTTCAATGAGACCAGTTCGTTTTCATAGTTTTTCTTCTCCGTGATATCGTGAAGGATGATTCCGACACTGTCTACGGTCCCATCACTCTTGTAATTGGCAGGGGAGATTGTAATATTGCATGTAATCTTCCGTTCCTTATTCATCATGAAAGTTACTTCTTCCCCGGTTGTATTCACTCCCCTTATTCCATTCATCACTAAGGTGATAAAGGATTGATTCTGAAGGGGTGTCTGATTGCACAGGGACTCACCCAGAACGGTATCCGAAATATGGAACAACTCCTGAAAGGAATGATTCATCTCCACTACTTTCCCTTTGTTATCAAGGATACAAACACAAGTCGGCGTGTTATAAATGAGAGATTCGTATATTGCCGAACGGGAGTTATTTGAATAATCATGGGATACGTGCTTCTCTCCACACACCTCTGGAACAATCATTACTAATTCTTTTTGTTCATCTATCTGTTTACGTTTAACTGTGTAGGTATAATGATTTAAACGGATGGAACAATTCTTTTCTACTAAAATTTTCTGAAGAAGATTATCTTCTTGCAGGGTCAATCCTTTCCATTCTTCATTCTCTTCTATAAAAGTTTGGCCTTTCACATCTATTATTGCAGCCGGGACTGGAATCGAATCAACACTCAATGCATGATAGGGTTGCATATCAGCCATAGTACCTTCCTTTTTCGTAACGTTATTTACCACCATTTTACCCTACCTCTTCAAACATATAAACGGTCAATATATTTCATATAAAAAACCTGGGTATGACTATCTGCCCAGGTTTCACCAATTTTCACAGTATTAGAAGGTTTCCACCTTCGCAAGCTTTGCAAAATGAACCGCAATATCCGCCCCTACAAGAGCATTGTTCTTAACAAGTGCGATATTCGCTGTAAGACTCTTTCCGTCTGTTAATTCCTTTACTTTCCCAAGGAGGAATGGCGTTGCTTCCTTTCCGACAATCCCTTGTTCATCCGCTTCTTTTAGCGCGCTTTCTATGATTCGATTCATCTTGTTTTCATCCAGTGCATCCCGGGCAGGGATCGGGTTAGCTACCACCACGCCTCCCTTTAAGCCAAGGTCCCATTTCGCTTTTAAAATGTTTGCCGTCTCTTCGGGTGTGTCAACTTTATAGTTCACTGAAAAAGGACTGCTTCGTGTGTAAAAAGCCGGTAAGGAATCCGTTCCGTATCCTAAAACAGGTACCCCTTTCGTTTCCAGGTATTCCATCGTCAAGCCAATATCCAAGATGGATTTAGCACCTGCACAGACAACGGCCACGTTCGTCATGGCAAGTTCCTCAAGATCTGCCGAAACATCCATGGTCACCTCTGCATTCCTGTGAACACCACCGATGCCCCCTGTCACGAAAACAGGAATATCAGCAAGCTCTGCACAGATCATGGTAGCAGCAACCGTAGTCGCTCCGTCCTTTTTAGAAGCAAGGATATACGGGATGTCGCGGCGACTTGCCTTGATCACGTCTGTTGCCTGACCTAAATATTCAAGCTCTTCATGAGACAATCCAATCTTGATTGTCCCGTTCAGAATGGCAATCGTTGCGGGAACGGCTCCCTTTGAACGAATGATGTCCTCCACTTCACGGGCGGTTTTCACATTTTGTGGATAAGGCATTCCGTGAGAAATAATCGTTGATTCCAATGCCACAATTGCCTTTCCTGTCTTTCTGGCTTCTGATACTTCCTGCGAGTATTCCATATATGAGTTGATATTCACGTACATCTCCCCCTAATCAATAGTAATGACTAAACTCTTGTTGTAGCTTGGTTTTGTTCAGCGTTGGTGCCACTGTAAATTTGGATTGCAGTGTAATCGACGAGCAGATCACCCCGATCCGGCAGGCTCCATCAGTATCGGACCCTTTTAAATAACCGAATAATATTCCCGCGACAAGGGCATCTCCCGCACCGGTCACATCAGCGACTACGACCTTGGGAGGCAGAACGGCTCTCGCTTCTTTATAAGTAGTGTAATAGATTAACCCCTGATCTCCCCGGGTAATTACGACCCTTTCCGCCCCTCTCATAGTGATGGCTTTGGCCGCTTTAAAATAGTCACCCTCTGTCTCAATCGTCATTCCTACATACGTTTCCGCTTCCCCTTTGTTGCATATGAACCAGGATACCCCTTCCAGTGATGCTGGCAGCTTCAACACTTTCGGTTCGGAAACCGGGATGATCGTTAGGGGCACCCCCTCCGTTTGACACCTGCGGATGATATACTTGAGCACATCCTCTGGGAAATTGGTGTCGAGCAGCACCATTTCCGATGAAGAAATCAATCCCCATCTCTTATCGATAAAACCAATGTCAACGCTTTCATAAATGTTCATATCAGCCAGGGCAAACAGCATTTCCCCTTGTTCGTCCAATATGGCGGAGTAAGCCCCGGTGCTTTCATTTAGAAGCCTCTGGGATGCGGATACATCGGCATACGACTTCGTTTGAGATAAAAGCCAGCTTCCTTCCGTATCTTCGCCTACAACCGTTATCAAATTGGCCTGTTTTCCTAGCCGGCCTAAGTTTTCGGCAATATTGCGTGCCACGCCGCCACTGGATTGCTCTGTTTTCGCAGGGTTTGAGGTTTCAGGAATAAACGTACCGTCCAATTGAAGCTTCCGGTCGATATTTGCTCCCCCGATGCACGTGATCCCGTTTTTCTTCGGAAGAACATACGCACGCCCCATGATTTTCCCCTGCTTCACCAGATTCGAAATATACCCTGCAACCGCTGAGCGTGACATCCCACTTCGCTCGGACAATTCCTGTTGAGTCATAAATGGATTTTCCTCAATATACGTCAACAAAAGCTTTTCTTTTTCGTTCACAAGCTCCCACCCCTATAAAGAAAAATAACTTTTGTTAATATTTTAAACTTTTGTTCAAATCTAGACAAGAAGGAAAATAAAAGAAAAAGTGTCCCAATATACATCAGGACACTTCTTTTCATTATTTACTTGCCTTTACCTCATACACATGTTGACTCGATTCAAGAATATGGTCGGGTTTAGGCTTGCCGGCACTCGCTTTATGACCGGCAATATGCTCAGGGCTCTTCTCCCAATTTTTCCAATCCGCTTCCGATTCCCATTGAATCATGACAATCACTTCTTCGTCGCCGCGGCGTACTTTTTTGACGAGGACTTTTAAGTCGATAAACCCTGGCTGTTTTTCAATTAATCCCTCACCGGAAAACCTTTCAACCACTTTTGATGATGTTCCCTCTTTCACTACCAGTCTCTTTATTTGATAAAACATATTATAAACCTGCCTTCGCATCTTCAACCATTTGTTTCATCGATTGAAGTCCGCCTCCTGAAAGGTACCATGGGCCACCATTCAGATAGACGATTTTTTCATTTTTATAAGCGTTCGTTTTTTGTACAAGTTCGTTTTCTATTGAATCTTTCACACTTGCGTTTGGATCAAAAGCAGCATCACGATCGATCACAAACAGAACATCAGGATTCTGTTCTAATACATATTCAAATGTAACATTTTGTCCGTGAGTGGATTCTTCTATGTTTTCATCAGAAGGCTTGAATCCAAATACATCGTGAAGAATTCCGAAACGTGATCCCGGTCCGTATGCACTTGCTTCTCCTTCATTCCCCATCAAGATCAATGCTTTGCTATCAAGGCTTCCAGTCTTCTCTTTAATGCCGTCGACCTGAGCTTGAACATCCTCTAATTCCTTCTTCATTTCATCTTCTTTATCAAAGATTTCTGCAATGGTTTCCATGTTACTTGTGAACGATTCCATGTAATTTGTGTAATCCGTTTGAACATACACAGTCGGAGCGATTTTTGCGAATTCTTCATACATTTCCGATTGGCGTGCAGAGATGAAAATCACATCCGGCTTCATCGAACTGATGGCTTCAAAATCTGCCTCTTTCAAACTTCCTACGTTCGTATAGTCTGAGCTGCTGTACTTTTCCAGGTAGGGAGGAATGGTTGCTTGTGGTACTCCCGCTACTTCCACGCCAAGTTCATCTAACGTATCAAGGACACCGAAATCAAACACGACTACCTTTTCAGGGTTTTGCTTCACTTTCGTTTCGCCAAGTTCATGCTTTACCGTGATTTCTTTCGACTCTTCATTTCCACTTGAATTCTTCGCTTCTGTTGATGATTCTTCCTTTGAACCGCACGCTGCCAAAACTAGTAAGACTGTAAATAATAATGTTATAAATGTCCATTTTTTCATTTTCTTATCTCCTCTTTTTTTATGAATTAAAATAAACACAAATTCGATTGTCATTCATCTGTTGCACAGGAATATCCATATCATAGATTTCCTTTAATGTTTGGGTTTGTATGATGGTATCTGTTGAACCTTCTCTAATGACCTTTCCGTTTTTCATCGCTACGATTCTGTCTGAATACACAGAGGCAAAATTAATGTCATGCAGGACGATGACGACCGTCTTTCCCAGGTCATCCACTAATCTGCGCAGAATTTTCATAATCTGGACAGAATGCTTCATATCCAGGTTGTTCAGGGGTTCATCCAGGAGAATATAATCGGTATCCTGGGCGATGACCATGGCAATGAATGCCCGCTGCCTTTGCCCACCTGATAATTCTTCTAAGTAGTTCCCCTCTAAGTCCACCAGATTCATATAATCAAGCGCCTGGTTAACTGCCCTCTCATCTTCTTCGGTCAATCGTCCTTTCGAATAAGGAAATCGTCCAAACGATACCAGTTCCCTCACCGTCAAACGGACGTTAAGATAGTTGGATTGTTTTAAGATCGCGACTCTTTTGGCAAGATCGTCTGAATTCATTTTCCTGAGATCGGTCTGATCCAGTATGATTTCACCACTATCTGAATCGAGCAAACGGCTTACCATTGATAAAAGGGTAGACTTCCCGGCACCATTCGGTCCAATGAACGAAGTGATTTGACCAGGCTGAACCGTGACGGTCACGTCTTCAACTACCAGCTTTTTCCCGTAAAACTTGGACAGCCCTCGAATGTGTATCATTTGGCTTTACTCTCCTTTAACAAAAGATATATAAAGTACATCCCTCCGATGAAATTCACAATCACGCTTAGAGTCGTGGAAAACGTGAAAATCCGTTCTACCACCCACTGTCCGCCAACGAGGGCAATGACACTCATCAAGCTCGCACCGGTAATGAAAATGCTATGTTTGTAGGTCCGAAAGAATTGATAAGCTAAGTTTGCGACAATCAATCCGAAAAAGGTAATCGGACCGACCAAGGCGGTAGAAACAGCAATGAGCACAGATGCAATCACCAGCATACGACGCACCATTTGATCGTACGGGACGCCAAGATTAATGGACATTTCCCTTCCCAATGACATGACATCCAGGTAATGGATCTTTCTCCAGCCAATCATCATCACGAGGATGACAATGATAAGGGCAAGCCAAACCAGATCTGCATTTATGTTATTGAAACTCGCAAACATCTTATCCTGAACCATTAAAAATTCATTGGGATCAATCAACACTTGCAGGAATGTGGTGATGCTTCCAAAGAATGTACCAACGATGATTCCGATCAACAATAAAAAGTAGATTGGTTGATTACTATGACGGAATAATAATTGATACAGGATAAGGGCAAATACAATCATGGCTGTAACGGATAATAAGAAGTTTATATTCTTGTTTATGACTAGTATGTGATCCGATCCCAGGAAAAAGATCATTACTGTTTGCAGAAGAAGATAAAGAGAATCAAGCCCCATAATACTCGGTGTTAATATCCGATTATGTGTGATCGTTTGAAACACGACCGTTGAATAGGCGATCGCGACTCCCGTAATGATCATGGCAAGCACCTTCATACCCCGTCGAGGCAGTGCATAATCATAGCTTCCATTTAGCTCGTAAAATAAATAAACACCACAGAATAATAGAGAAATCCCCAGTAGAATAAGCATTTTCCAACGATTACGCATATGCCTTCCTCCTTACCAGCAAGTATAAGAAGATGGCACTGCCGATGACCCCAACCATTAAACTGATCGAAATTTCATAAGGGTAGATGATGACCCTGCCCAAAATATCACAGACAAGAAGAAAGATGGCTCCAAGTAAGGCCGTATGAGGTAATGTCTTCTGTAAATGATCTCCTTTAAAGATGGAAACGATATTGGGTATGATCAACCCCAGGAACGGAATCATCCCTACGGTCAATACGACTGTCACCGTGATGAGCGCAACCAGCACGAGACCAATATTCACTATTCTGCGATAAGAAACACCCAGGTTCTTGGAGAAGTCCTCCCCCATCCCGGCGACAGTAAATCGATTCGCATAAAGATACGCAATG
Organism: Rossellomorea sp. ABR4_004; assembly: GCF_056159585.1. Classification (NCBI taxonomy): domain Bacteria; kingdom Bacillati; phylum Bacillota; class Bacilli; order Caryophanales; family Bacillaceae; genus Rossellomorea; species Rossellomorea sp. ABR4_004. The sequence goes on from NZ_JBSWVM010000005.1 coordinate 60,422, forward strand.
ATCATAATGGGAATGCTTATGTATAAAAGTTCATATCGACCTTTCATGATTAATGAGAAATCACCTTGCAGCCATGCTGCCATATTTTGAATCACATTTGCCTTGTAGGCAAAAAACGTTGTCACCGAAGATAACACATTTCCAAGCATCAACCCGACGAGGGGGATAAAGACGGCATCCTTGAATTTGATCCGATCGAGGATTTGCATAAAAAGCAGAGTACCTGCTAACGCAAATGCAAAGGCAACAATCATCTTCTCAAGTATTGAGGCATGCACAAACACAATCATCGATACAAGGATACCAAGCCTGGCAGCATCTATGGTTCCCACTGTTGTAGGGGATACGAACTTGTTTCGACTCAAGCTTTGCATGATCAAACCTGCAATGCTCATTCCCGCACCGGCAAGTAAGATCGCCAGCAATCTCGGTAATCGACTGATGAGAAAAATCTGTGTCTCTTCGGATTGAAATTGAAGTAAATCCATCGGTGTAATATGGCTCACTCCGACAAATAAAGACAGGAGTGACAGCAAGATGAGCGTAATAAGAAGGTAACGTTGTTTCATGACAATCCCCAAAACTTTCATTGATTTTTACTGAATATCATTGATATTGAAAATCATTATCAGTTAATACAATCCTATATTACAATAAGGTTTCAAGAGGAGTCAACAACTAAATGAAAATCATTATCACTAATTCCATAATCATCCACGGCTGAAAAACAGTTCGAAATGCGCAGTACAGTTAGAATTACACACAAAAAAAGACTTGCCCTCCCTCTCGGAAAAACAAGTCTTTTGGACTATGAGATTTTCTTTTCTTTTACCCTGCCGGTGTCCTTCATGTAATACTCATCCGACGTAAAGAATTCATGTGTAAGCCTCTTCACTTCTTTACTTAAAAGAAGAACCGCAATGATATTCGGAATTAAGATTGCTGCAAGGGCTAAGTCAAGGAATTGCCAAATGACTTTTGCTGCACCAACTGAACCAAGGACAATCGCGACCGTATAAACGATCTTAATCCCTTGTGCTGCTTTGTAGCCAAATAGAAATTCTGCCTGCTTTGCTCCATAAAAGACGATGACGATAATCGTAGATAGTACGAAGAAAATCAATGAAATCGTAACGAGGATTCCACCAAATTCCCCGAAATAACTAGAGAACGCTTCAGTTGTTAGTGCTGAAGGGTCATCCAGTGCATTTTCAGCAGTCCAAACCCCTGAAGATAACACGACGAAGGCCGTTGCTGTACATACGATGATCGTATCAATCACGATTCCAACGATCGCCCATAGCCCCTGCCTGACGGGGTGATCGGTTTGTGCCGCAGCATGTGCAATCGGTGCCGTTCCCAGTCCTGCCTCATTGGAATATAACCCACGGGCAAATCCCCAACGGATCGTCTCAGCCACTGCGACCCCTGCGAACCCACCCATTGCAGACATGGGTTGAAATGCGTTCGACAGAATCAGACTGAAGAATTCCGGCACTGCATCAATATTCATAAATAGAATGACCAATGCGCTTCCAACATAGATCAGAGCCATGAACGGTACAAAGATTTCCGTCACTTTACCGATACGCTTTATGCCACCAAATACGATTAATACAACGATGAGGGCAACGACAATACCCGTGATAAGTCCATCTACATTAAATGTTTCTTCTACCGTGGATGCCACAGCGTTCCCCTGCACCATCACACTTGGAATCAGCTCGATCATAAGGGCGAAGGCGAACCATACACCGAGCCATCTCATGTTTAATCCTTTCGTCATGTAGTACATGGGACCGCCAACATACTCTCCCTTTTCGTTTTTCTCACGATAGCGGACCGCAAGCACACTCTCGGAAAACTTAAGGGCCATCCCAATTAAGGCAATCACCCACATCCAGAAAACAGCTCCCGGCCCACCAAACATGATCGCTGCCGGTACCCCGACAATATTTGCTGCCCCGATGGTGGATGATAGAGCCGACGTCAAGGCCTGCAACGGCGTCACCGTTCCTTCACCTTTAGGCTTCTTAAATACGCTCCCTATCGTTTGCTTAAATATGTAGAGAGGATAGCGAAATTGTATGAATTTCAATAAAAATGTCAGGTACAAACCCGTTGCACCCAGGACAATGATTAATGGTGGCCCCCATAACCATGCCGAAACTTTACCTATGATGTCAAAAAACGTATCCAATCGTGCTCCTCCTTTTAGTAGAGGCAGTGGCTAAGGTTTGGAATTGTTGATCGGGGCAGGCGGAAATGATCGTACAAACGTATGTATAATGCCTTTATTTTCCTAAATGAGACCCCTGTTCCTGAAAAATTAGCCACAGCTTCTAAATGGTTTTTCAAACTTTTCCCTAAATTTGGTTGTGTGAAACATTTTGTTTGAAAATAGGAAAGTATGAGGATGATTTAGTTGGTGAAAGTCTATTAAAGTGAGTTTTGAGAGGGGTCCCATTCGACAAAAACCGTTCATTTCCCCGGAAATACGGCAACTTCTGACCAATAAAAAATCTGCAGCCAACTTCTGACTGCAGACCCTGATTCTTATTCTGAAACCCTGGGCAGAATCAATACTTCCACCCTGCGGTTTTGTCCCCGACCCTCTGTGGTAGAATTGTCGGCAATCGGTTCAAATTCACCGAATCCTTTTGCACTGAACCACTGGGGATCAAGCTTCGGATTGTCCAAAATGATTTTCATAAAATTGACGGCCCTCATGACGCTAAGCTCCCAGTTGGAGTCGTACTCCGCATTACTGATAGGCACGTTGTCGGTGTGACCGCTAATGATGATGTTCCGAGGAGGATTCATTTCAAGTAGTGCCGATAGTTCACCTGCCACACTCAGGTCATTTCCTTGGACTATGGCTGATCCCGAGGCGAATAACACATTGTCCCGTATCGTGAGAAGCAATCCTTCATCAGTAAGCTTCGTAACGAATTGAATCTCCAGATTATTCGTTTTGATATACTGATTGATTTTTTCCTGAATTTCCTTTAACTCTTCCTGATCCTTCAGAAATGCCTGCTTTTCAAGCTCTTCCTTACTTAATTCCTTCTCTTTCTCCTCATCATTCCCTGATGATGCTGCCTGTTTGCTTTCCTGATCGCTCGACTGCTGGGGTGCCACGGGACTGGGATATTCCATCATTCCGGTCCCACCGGTGAATATTTCACTAAACACCTGGGAGAGTTCCCTGAATTTTTGAGCGTCCACTGAACTTGATGCATAAAGCACGATAAAAAGGGCCAGTAACAGGGTTAGCAAATCCGCGTAAGGTATCAGCCAGGACTCGTCCATATGCTCGTCGTCATGTTTCTTCTTACGCCGCCTCATCCTCATCCCCCTTTAACAACAATAATCGTTCACTTGCCGGTAAGTAGGATGCCAGCTTCTGTTCGATCACCCGCGGTGATTCTCCTTCGATGATCGAGAGGATCCCTTCTACCATCATCATTTTCATCTGTACTTCACGCTTTGATTTACGCTTCAGCTTGTTGGCAAATGGATGCCAAAGAACGTAACCCGTGAAGATACCGAGGAGTGTTGCAACGAAGGCTGCAGAAATGGCATAACCAAGTTCATCCGTATTGTCCATGTGACTGAGGGCCGCAATAAGTCCAATCACCGCTCCAAGTACCCCAAGGGTCGGTGCATAGGTACCCGCTTGAGTGAAGATGAGCGCCCCGGCACTGTGCCTCTCTTCCATGGCATCAATTTCTTCATGCAGCACATCCCTTATATAATCAGCGCTTTGTCCATCCACAGCTAATGAAAGTCCGTCCCTCAAAAAAAGATCATCGACTTCCTGAGTTTTGGCCTCAAGTGCAAGCAGTCCTTCCTTTCGGGCAAGGTCTGCCAATTGGGAGAAAAATTGAATCGTTTGTTTCGGGTCCTGCAGTTTTTGTTCTTTAAACAGTATGCCGAATAGCTTCGGTACTTTTTTAATTTCATGGGTTGGAAAGGCAATGGTCACTGCTGCCACTGTCCCAAGTAAAATAATCAATATGGCTGCAGGGTTAAGCAAGGCAACAGGGCTTACTCCCTTGAAAACCATCCCAACTCCAACCGCTATCAATCCTAAAATGACTCCTATCAAAGACGTCTTATCCATCGATCGCTCCACCTTACTCTTCGTAGTCTACTTCTAATATCGGATGGAACTTCTAATTATTGAGAGGTAAAAGCGTTCAAAATTTTCTTATAAATTACTGTAAACCGTTATGAAAACGCAACCTGTTTTTGTCGATATATGTAATATATAGGTATTTATATTAAAGGAGAGAACCGTCATGACCCCAAAGCAATTGAAAGAAGTCGATAGTAAAAGAAAAAATCTGCTGCTCCTGATCACATATTCCATCAGTCTGATCGCAGCCCTCGTGTATTCCATCATGAATGAGTCAGGGATCATTACCGTAACAGTATTCGCTTCACAGATCATCATTCTGGCCGCATATTTCATATTGTTGCAATTAATGCTGAAAAAGCCACATTCCTTTGTTTATTTCAGCATTCCTACTGTTTATGCCATCATCGGAATCTGGCTTTTTTTAGAAGGGTCCAATCCAAACGAATTAGTCATCTTATTATTTTTGGCTGTCATCAGTGCGATTCATTTTAATCCAGTGATCTTTGGGATCGGGTACGGGTCCGGACTCGCCTTATTCATCTTAAATGGCGCCCTTGCACCTGCAAACGACCCGATTTTCACAGAATTATTCATTCCGGCTTTACTTGTATATGTACTATTGGGGACGGTCCTTGGAGTGGTGATCCACTTGAACCGCAATCAATTCAAGCAGCTTCAGGAATTTATCAAAATGACAGAAAGCGAAGGAATGAAAAAAGAAGAACAACGAAACTTCCTACAAAAAGAATTAGCGACCATCTCTACGAGCATTCATCAAATCAACGAGCAGATACAAACTCACCTCGTCTCACATGATGAAATGAGGACGGCCGTAAATGAAATATCAGCAGGCAGCGTCACACAAAGCGATCAGATTAACAACATTGCTGCCGTTTCCGAAACGACGATGAGTAAAATGGAGGAAGTTTCGAAGCTTTCAAACAATCTCACTGTCCATTCCACTCAAGCGAATTCCATTGCAGTGTCAGGCAGTGAGCGAGTCACTTACTTGCAGGAAAACATGATTGAGTTGAAGAATATTATCGAAGGCCTTCGTCAAACGTTCAGCGAATTAACAAGCAAAATTGAAGAAACAAATACGTTCATTGGAAGCATTCAAGACATTACGGATCAAACCAATTTGCTCGCTTTAAATGCATCCATCGAGGCTGCGAGGGCAGGGGAAGCAGGTCGGGGATTCAGTATTGTAGCAGATGAAATCCGGAAACTGGCAGAGATTACGCGAAACACTGCCACCCGTATTAACGACAATCTCGCTTCCGTTAACTCAGTGAACTCTTCTGCTGTCGAAATTATGAATCTAAGCTCAGAAAAGCTGAATGAAAATGTCGGGGCAACCGGTGACGTAACAGAGTATTTCACGACACTGCGTGAAAAGCTTGCTGCCTTGTCAAACGAGTTCGAGACCTTAACTTCTACGGCAGCTGAAGTAAGTGGGCAAACAGAAGAAGCTGAGCTATCGACGAAAGAGCTTGCAGCTGTCATTCAACAAACCTCTGCAGGGCTCGAGGAAATCAGTGCTACCATTGAAACCCTTCATGGTGATAATCGTATGATTGCTCAATATGTTCAAGAAACCGCCACAAGTGCCGAACGGATTCAACGGAGTGTCGACGTGTAAAATATGATAAACTAAAAGCATCATTAGAGCACTAAAGGATGTGGCACCTTGAAACGAAGAATCATCATGATGATTCCCATCATGTTTATCGTAGCCGTTGTAGCAAATTGGATGCTCGGCAAAGGATACTCTGAAATACCTGCCGAAGCCAAAACCATGATCATCATTGGAGCGGCACTCTTATCCGGTTTGATCTCATTTTTCTTATTTAAAGATGAGCCCGAGAAGAAATAAAGAAACACCACTTTCCTTGTCGAAAGTGGTGTTTTCATTATTTCAGCAGCTTATTTTCAATTTTATGCTCATAATTTTTGAATAGTGAACCATTCGTTTTGATTCTTTTCTTTGAAAGCATCGCGTTGTATTTGAGCATGTTTTCACTCAGGCTTTTTTTCAGCTCCTGCTTCTCCAGGTCATCATCACATACCCGTAACAAATCTTCAATGCGCATCATTTCTTTTTTCACATTCATTTCATCCGTTGTAAACCCTGCATTCTTCATCATTCTGTGGGCCATCTTCAACTCCTGGGGCACTCCTAAATCATCATCTAAATTGAGCGGTTTACCAAAGCCCGGCAGCTCTTTGAACTCGCCATCCTCATACGCCTTCTTAATCCGTTGCTCGGACATGATCATCGAAAAATCCAATTTTACCCCTCCTACTCAAAACTATAGTGGACGCGGCTGGTCTTTGACGTATCGATCACTCCCCACTTCTTACCAATAGTATATCCAAAGAACTCCAGGTTTGTATGCATAAGATACGTCTATTTTCTGACAATTCCTCTTCACATATTTTCGTATGAGCTGGAAAAACTACCTGTATCACGGATGAAAAGGAGTGGCTGATATGGCACGTGGAAAATCGTTCGAATCAAAGAAAAAGGGACATCCAGGAAACTTCCCTCAAAATAGTGCACCAGAGGGAAAACACTCAGAAGATGCAGCTGGGGATGAAGAACTGATTGTGACCCAGGAAGCGTTTAAAAACCGGGTGGATGAGGACGAACATCGTCTGTAAATACGAAAAACGCCAGGTTATCCTGGCGTTTTCTGTTTATTTGGCTGAAAATCAAAATGTGAAAGGGACGAAAACTTAGTTTTATTTTCAATTCTTTCACTTCTTAATTTCAATTTCGGCCAATATAATTTCAACTTCCCCATTTTATTTTCATATCCAATTCCCGAAACTCTTTTTACACACTTACACTTTCCTTCTTCGATAAATCCATCGCTGGTCCAAAGAACTCAAAGTGTATGTTAGATTCAAGAACTCCCATTTCCTTCAACGTTGAGATGACAGCTTTCATAAATGGTACCGGCCCGCACACATAGCATTCCGTTTCTCCATCCACATATTGTGTAAGGATTTCTTTGTTCACATATCCTTTATAATGACCTTGAGATTCGTCACGGGGATTTTCGTACACATAGCACGCTTCTCCGTTCATTACTTCTTCCATTAAACCGTCTACTTCATTTCTAAAGGCATGTACCCCTTCATGTTTGCTCGCATGAATAAAGACAGTCGGGCGTTCCGGCTTCGTTCTCGCCACCGTTTCAAACATACTCATCATAGGGGTGATTCCGACACCTCCGCTAATAAATGCAACAGGTGATTCGGCATTCGCTAAATAGAAATCGCCTGCCGGTGCACTGACTTCAATCTCACTTCCCACGGCTACTTTGTCATGTAAGAAATTAGACACCTTCCCTTGAGGATCGAATTCCGCTTCTCTTTTAACAGAAATTCTGAAGTAGTTCTCCATTGGCGCACTTGATAAACTGTACTGACGAATATGGGTGTACTCTTCACCAGGGATGCTCACCCGTACAGAAATATATTGACCCGGCATGTAGGTTGGGACATTGCCCCCTTCTTTTGGTTCAAGATAGAAAGAGGTTATACTATCGCTTTCCACTACTTTTTTCGCGACGATGAACGGTTTAAAGTCTCTGTAACCGGCTACTTTGTTCTCCGTTTCTTTGTACATCTCTTCTTCTACTTCAATAAATACTCCTGCGATGACACCGTATGCTTCTCCCCACGCTTCAATGATTTCGTCTGTCGCTGCGTCTCCAAGAACTTGCTTGATGGCTTGAAGTAAATGCTCGCCAACGATCGGATAATGCTCAGGCTTAACGCCTAAACTTCTATGCTTGTGCGCGATTTGCTTTACAACCGGCAGGATCATCTCGAGCTTATCGATATTCTGTGCAGCTGCATACACCGTATTGGCCAATGCGGTTTGTTGTCTGCCCTTTTTCTGATTGGCATGATTGAAAATATTTAGTAATTCCGGATGATTTGTAAATAAATTTTTATAAAAAGTGGACGTAATTTCCGTTCCTTTGACCTCTAACACAGGCGCAGTTGACTTCACGATTTCAATGGTTTTTTGAGATAGCATGTTGGTCACCTCTAAAGATATATTTTAAATACATCTTTAGCGTACTCCTCTTTTTTTTACAAAGCAATATATAAAATACATCTTTAACAAAACAGCCACATTTAGACACAAACATGCTTCCTTCTGTATAATAAATGTATCGGATCGGAAAGGTGAGATAAATGAGACTAACTTTATACACTGACTACTCACTGAGAGTCCTAATCTTTCTGGCATCAAAACCAAAAGAGGAACTCTCTAATATAAAAGAAATCGCTGATGCCTACAGCATCTCAAAGAATCACCTGATGAAAGTGACGTATGAACTGGGGAAAAACGGTCTGATCGAGACGATCCGCGGCAGAAACGGCGGCATCAAACTGGCACAATCCCCGGAAGATATAAATATAGGAAAACTTGTCCGGACCACAGAAGAAGACTTCCATCTTGTCGAATGCTTTGACGCCAAAAACAACAGCTGCGTCATCACTCCGGTCTGCGGATTAAAACATGTCCTCGGCAAAGCGTTAAACGCCTACCTCTCTGTCCTTGACGAATATACCTTGGCCGATTTGATCCAAAACCCGATGGACTATCGGTTCCTATTTCAAGAGCAGCAGCAGGATAAAGCTTCCACCTAGTTATGAAAACTCCTCTCCATTTCGATGGGAGGAGTTTTTTGATTGAGGTGGAGTAGCGTCAGGCACGTTTTATCCAGGTACAACTTATCCACAATTAACTCACACCCATTCAAAAAAGCCTGTTTTTCAACTGAAAACAGGCTCCTCTCCTACTTCTTACTCTCACTATATTTAAATGTCATGAATACGAATAGGAAAAAGCTGAGTAATAACGTGCTTCCTCCAACTATATAGAAGACCATCGTGAAGCTTCCCGGCAGTTTGAATGGATTTAAGTTGTACATCCACATCCCAAGGGTTAATCCGATGGAACCGATAATCGCAGTCCATACATGTGCAAATGCAAGTTTAGAAGATTTCGGCACTTGATAGGAACGATAATAGGATGAATACGCAAATAAGCTTAACCAGCCCACTACTAAAATATGAGCGTGAATGGGCTTAAACGCATACGACCCGGCTCCTGCCATATGAGACCCGAGAAATGCTCCAATAAACCCATAGATGGCGGACATTCGTAATAAAAGGACATTCCACGGCACTGTTTCTTCCCCCTTTTTGATCTGAAGTATTGCTTCAATCATTATAGTATAGTTTCCCCGTGGTTCGCTATGTTTCTTGTTTGGATGCCACAGAACGTTCACGAAACAAATACTTTTCCCTTCTTTCGCATACGATAGAAAGATGGGTGTAAACACTTGCAAACGGTGCCCGCACTGATACAATAAGAATGTAATAGAACATTCTGAAAAAAAGGAGAATACATATGTCTAATTACCAACAAAATCTTGAGAAATATGCTAGCCTGGCTGTTGAAGTCGGCGTCAATGTTCAAAAGGGACAGACACTTGTCATCAACACGTCCATCGATTCAGCAGAATTTGTCCGCTTAGTGGTAAAGAAAGCCTATGAAGTTGGGGCTAAGCATGTCTATGTTAATTGGAATGATGATGTAGTGAATCGTACGAAATATGATCTTGCTCCAGACGAAGCATTCCAGGAGTTCCCTCAGTGGAAAGCAAGAGAAGTCGAAGAGCTTGCTGAAGGCGGAGCTGCATTCATGAGCATCGTATCTTCAAGCCCTGACTTGCTTAAAGGGGTAGATCCAGATCGTATCTCAAACTTCCAAAAGGTAGCTGGAAAAGCAATGTCCAAATACCGTCAATTCATTCAATCGGACAAAGTAAGCTGGTGCGTACTGGCTGCTCCTTCGAAAGACTGGGCTGCAAAAGTATTCCCGGATGCTTCTGAAGAAGAACAGGTGGATTTACTTTGGGATGCAATCTTCAAAGCAGTCCGTGCCGACCAGGCTGACCCTGTCCAGGCATGGAAGGATCACGACGCAAACCTTCACGAAAAAGTGGAATACCTGAACGAAAAGAACTACAAAAAGCTTCACTACACGGCACCGGGGACGGACCTTACGATCGAGCTTCCTCAAGGTCACCTGTGGGTAGGAGCTGGAAGTGTGAACGAACAAGGAACCACTTTCATGGCAAACATGCCAACGGAAGAAGTTTTCACGGTTCCATTAAAAACTGGTGTGAACGGAACGGTATCAAGCACGAAACCACTTAGCTACGGTGGTAACGTGATCGATAACTTTACGATTACATTCGAAAACGGCCGTATTGTGGATGTTAAAGCTGAGGAAGGCGAAGAAATCCTGAAGCGCCTTGTGGACACAGATGAAGGATCTCATTACCTTGGGGAAATCGCCCTTGTTCCTCATCAATCCCCAATCTCTCAATCGAATGTGTTATTCTACAACACACTATTCGATGAGAACGCATCAAACCACCTTGCGATCGGAAATGCCTATGCATTCTGTATCGAAGGCGGAAAGAAAATGAGTGAAGAAGAGCTTGAGAAAAACGGTTTGAACAACAGTATCACACATGTTGACTTCATGATTGGTTCTGACAAAATGAATATCGATGGTGTGAAAGAAGACGGCTCGACTGAAGCAGTATTCCGCGATGGCGGTTGGGCGTTTTAAGATTTGACTGTGGAGGATCCCGGAAGGTGGCTTGGCTGCCTTTTGGGATTTTTTTTATGGGGATGAGGATGGGATTGGAAGAAGTTCGGTTGACTGAGCGCTCAGTCCATTGGGTGTATCTGGAAAAAGACGCATATATTGAAATGTTGACGCAATAATTTTGAAAAACGACGCATAAATCAAAATATAGACGCATATAATACTATTTTGACGCAAAAAACCTGAAAAAAGACGCAATCCTCCCCTTTAAATCGGAGTATCCTTCTCCCGTGATCCTATAAACCTTCCATTCACATTTTGAAACAAATCCTCCTATTTCGCTCAAAAAGCTCACTCACCCAAACTGCTTTGTCAACGCAATGGCTGCAATCGTCGCACCTGCTGCCTGGGCATAGCTTCCGAATGCGGTGATCTGCAATCCGATATCCTTCATTTCCTTTAAAATATATACTTCTCCTATCGCTTCAATTGCTGCACCAAGGGATTGAAGTGAATTTCCGGCTGCAAGAAGATCTGAAAACTCCCGCGTACCCAATGTGGCCCCATAGGCTTCCAGTCCTGCCCCTAAGGATTGGATGGTATCACCAAAGATATCAAGATTCAATCCTTCCTCTCCTCTTCCTGCAAATTGGAGTTCAGCTGCTGCAACGTTTGTTACGTTTCCTGAAGCCTGAATCCAATCACCGATCACTCTTAACGTTTCTCCAAATGAACCGTCCGAGAGCTTTTCCGCTCCCACCCCCTGAAGGGCATTTCCTGCCGCTTCAAATCCGTTTCCGATGGAGACCAACCGAAACCCGAGAGGCTCTTGACTGAATCGTTCTTCTTGTATGACCATGGTTTCGCCAATTGCTGCAATCACCGTTCCGATCACCTGCGTCCAAGCACCAGTAATAAGGATAAGCCTATCAATCACCTCCACCCACCGTTCCTTTCCCATTCAATACTTTTAATGTATTCAAAAAGGAGAAAATGGTATCTTTAGACGCTGCTTCAGCAAGAGTAAATATTTTGTAAATACCAGTTAAATCAGTCTTGTTTATTTTGTCCTATCGAGCTATGATATTCTAGTTCATCTAGCGTTTCATGAGGGGAGGAATATAGATGAGAATTCGGGATTGGGACCGTAATCTTAAGGTCCGGCTGTTTGGGGAAGCAGCGATTAACATTACGTTCTGGATGTTCTTTCCGTTTTTGACGATTTATTTTACAGAGTCATTCGGAAAGCAGACGGCAGGATTATTATTGGTTCTTTCACAGGTATTCGCCGTACTCGCGAATCTGATGGGAGGCTATTGCGCGGATCGCTTCGGGCGTAAGCGTATGATGGTAATCTCTGCATTCGGACAAGGCTTTGCCTTTTTAATCTTCGGCCTTGCCAGTTCACCGTGGCTCGATTCAGCCATGATCGGCTTTATCTGCTTTAGTTTGGTAGGGGTATTTGGTTCGTTTTATTGGCCGGCAAGTCAGGCCATGGTGGCTGATGTAGTGGACGAAAAGGACCGCAGTCATGTGTTTGCCATCTTTTATACTTCTATAAATATCGCAGTAGTCGTAGGGCCGATTCTTGGTGGGATTTTCTATGTTCATTACCGTTTCGAGCTTTTAATTGCCGCTGCGCTTATTTGCATGTTCCTAGCTCTTCTTTTATATAAAATGACGAGGGAAACAGCACCTCTAGACACTAGTAAGCTACTGGTGACAGAAGGGAAAAAGAAAGCCTGGCATAGTGTGATATCAGATCAGATGAAGGATTATAGTGTTATTTTTAAAGACAAAACGTTTTTATTATTCATATTAGCAGGGATTCTCGTGGGTCAAACGTTTATGCAACTGGACCTGCTGATTCCCGTATATATCAAAGATGTGATGGATCAAGCCACTCTGTTCAGCTTCGGGGACTGGTCATTGACCCTTGTGAGTGAGCAGGTATTCGGGTTGATACTATCTGAAAATGGATTCCTGGTGGCCCTTCTTACAGTGGTCATCACGAGATGGATCACGAAATTCCGTGAGCGCAATGTGTTCATCCTATCCTCGGTCATCTACGCCGTTTCAATCTTTATGTTTGGACAAACAAGCTCGGTTTGGATGTTTGTGATTGCCATGGCGGTATTCACATTCGCAGAGCTCATGACAGCAGGTATCCAGCAAAGCTTCGTTTCAAAGCTTGCACCGGACCATATGAGGGGGCAGTACTTTGCCGCAGCCAGCCTGCGTTTCACAGTCGCGAGAACGATCGCGCCTCTATCCATCACTCTCTCACTTTATGTAGGGTATGATTGGACGTTTATCATCCTTTCGCTCCTTGCTCTAGTGAGTGCCGGACTCTTCTTCATCATGTTCGAACGATTTGAAAAAGAAGAATTGGAATTGAAGAAAGCTGTTCAATAAAAAAGGAATGATCCGCAATGGATCATTCCTTTTCTTTTTTTACAGTCCTAAATCAAAACCTTCATCGTCAGACTGCATCATTGTATTTAGTCCAAGATCTGTAGAAAGACCAAGGTTGAACTCGCTGTCTGAAGATTCTTCCTTTTCCCATTGAGTGTAGCTGGCATCTGCATTTACTCCAAGGTTTGATAGAAGAGAAGATTCGTTGTCCTCATCAGAGGATAAGAATCCAAGAGTTGTATCTGTACCTGCACTTAACCCAGCACTTGTATACTCTTCTTCTTCAGAATCCATTGATTCAGCCCATAGTCCAGCTTCCACTGTGTTCATGACAGTAGCAGCAGATTGTTCGTCTTCATCGTTCGACATAGCACCCAGCATCAGGTTATTCCCTGCGTTTGTTTCAAACTTAGAATAGTCGTCGCTGTTTTCAACAGTCGTCATGACAGAAGTATCGTTCATAGCTTCTACTTTAGAAGAATCGCCATATTCTTTATCTTCTGTCCCCAGTACAAGACCATTTGCAGATTCAGTACCAAACGACGCTTTAGAAGAATCATTTTCTTCGTTGCTTTCGGCACTTACCCAAACATTTGAATCTGTCACGGCATCAGCCATTACTTCGTTCTCTTCATCAGATTCAGAAGCATTCAGACCAGAAGTAAGGTTTCCGGAAGTAGTAGTGGCATAAGAATCTTCTTCTTCATTGTACATGGTTTCGTTCATGATACCAGCGTCAGTCATTGCTCCTACCTCTGCTGATTCTTCTTCTCCTTCAAGAGCGGCATTTACATCTTGGGATGCTCCTGCTTCTGTTTTTGAAGTAGCTGAATCTTCTTCTACTGTTATTTCGTTCATGACTCCAGCGTCCGTTTCCGCATTCACTTCCGCTGATTCGTCTTCTCCTTCAACCGCTGCATTTACATCCTGGGATGCTCCTGCTTCTGTTTTTGAAGTAGCTGAATCTTCTTCTACCATTGTTTCGTTCATAACAGCAGCGTCCGTATCTGCATTCACTTCTGCCGATTCATCTTCTCCTTCAACAGCTGCGTTTACATCCTGTGATGCTCCTGCTTCTGTTTTTGAAGTAGCTGAATCTTCTTCTACCATTGTTTCGTTCATAACAGCAGCGTCCGTATCTGCATTCACTTCTGCTGATTCATCTTCTCCTTCAACAGCTGCGTTTACATCCTGTGATGCTCCCGCTTCTGTTTTTGAAGTAGCTGAATCTTCTTCTACCATTGTTTCGTTCATAGCAGCAGCGTCCGCATCTGCATTTACTTCTGCTGATTCGTTTTCCCCTTCAACCGCTGCGTTTACATCTGAAGTTGCTTCTGCACCATTATTCGTAGTAACAGAATCATTCTCTTCATCGACGACGGTTTCGTTTACGACATTTGCATTAGCATCAGCATTTGCATCCGTATTCGATTCTTCATCTGATCCACCAATGTTTAATCCATTTAATAGACCCTCTTCAGAATCCAGGATGTTGACATCTTCCAGTAATCCATCATTGCTGTTAAGCAGTGAATCATTCTCTGCCGCTAAGCTTGTTTGACCTCCGATTGCTAGACTTGCTGCTAATCCACCTGTCATTACTAATGTTCTAAATACGCTTTTTCTCATCTTATTTTTCTCTCCTTTTAAAAGTTTTTAGGTTTTATATACTTTTGAAAAGAAGAGATTGCCTGAGGTGGTTGGGACGGTGGTGCGTTTAACCATTGATCATAATAAAGATTCTTTTTATCATATAAATTGGCTTTTTGGAAGTTGACGGACCCTGCTTGCTGGTCCGACACATACCATAGAGAGCTAGATCCGGTAGTTTGCCCATTCATTCCACTCGTGCTTGAAGGCTGACTTGTGGAATTCGTGGTTGTTGTCGTTAATACCGGTTCCATCTTTTTGGCAGGTGTGAAAGGACGTTCCTTCTGATTTTTCGGTTCTTCAACCTTGAAGGCTTCTTTTGCCTCAACTTTAGCCGGTTTGGTAAGTATTGAGTCTTTTAATTGTTTTGCTTTGCTAATTCTAATGGAATTTTCATCAGTACCTTTGGATGATGCTTCATCAGGGACATCTTTTTTGAAAGTTTCCTTCTGAACATCTTCTTTCTCCACTTCTACTTTCTCATCCACCTTAATGTCAACCGATGGCTCATCGTTTACTTCTGTTTCAACGATTCCAGTGTCCACTTCAACAGATGTTTCGTCTGAAACATCTGCTTCTACTACTCCTGTATCCACTTTTACTTGTGGATCCTTAGAAACGTCGACATCGACAATCCCTGTATTTACTTTCACTTCAGGATCTTCTGTTAGATCGACTTCTAATAAGGGCTCATCGTCTGACAAAGAATCTGTAACTGGTTCTGTCGTTTCTTCCACCGTGTTCCTGACCGTATTGGTTGTCGATTCAACTGTATTGGTTACCGTTTTCGTTGTTTCTTCAACAGTATTGGTAACGGACTTCGTTGTATTGTTCACCGTTTCCGTTACAGGAGCCGCTGATTCCCCTACGATATCAGTAACCGGTTTTGTTGTACGTTCCACGGTTTTGTCTACAGTATTTCCGACCGTTTTGGTTGCGGAATTCACTGTATTTGAAACGGTCCCAGTCGTCTGATCAACCGTTTCTGTCACCGAATCAACTGTACCCGAAAGTAAATTCCCTTTTGATTGATTCTCCTCCTTTGAAGTTGTCCTTTTCTCTTCAATGGAAGGTTTGTCCTTCTCCTCGTCAGGAGCGGATACGGCTTCATTCACGGTTGACGTTGCTTCATCAGTGACAGCGTCGACTTCATTTGTCACATTGGAGAGAAGTCCGCTATCTGCAGAAGCAAAAGTGGGAATACTGA
Organism: Rossellomorea sp. ABR4_004; assembly: GCF_056159585.1. NCBI lineage: Bacteria > Bacillati > Bacillota > Bacilli > Caryophanales > Bacillaceae > Rossellomorea > Rossellomorea sp. ABR4_004. Next base: position 76,490 of record NZ_JBSWVM010000005.1, read on the forward strand.
TGACTCCGAGAAAGAGCAAAGCCTGAATTAGGCGTTTATGCACTGCGTCTTGTCACCTCCTTCCGATTCGCTTTTTTTGGGGTGTGGTGTACCTGAGACAGGCACCCTCCATCCAATTTTCACAAAGCTAACGAAGGTGGTTCAGTTTTGGATCACTTTTTTTCAAAAAAAATAATTTTCCCTGAAAAATATTCAGAAAAGGATGAATCCGAAAAATTCCCTTTACCCCCTTTTTTCATGAAATATGAGATGTTACAATGTACAACCGTAAGCAATCTTAACGTAGCTCATGCGAAGAGCTAGTCGGAGATTCCAATCAATAACAAGCAAAGAAAGGATGTTGATTTCAATGCATATCGGAAGCAAAGGCTGGTACGTACAAGAACTAAAAAAAGCAGGCGTACGCCACTACGAGGAACGCTATGTAGAATCTTACAAAAAACACGTTCTTGCAAACCTATTAGAACGTACAAAATAAGAAGACACAAGAGAGGGACGGACCTCGATTCCTATGACCTGGTCATAGGAATGAAGGTCCGTCCCTCTTTTTTATATAGTAATAAAGATTCACCACGTTTTTCCATGGCTTGCATTCATAAAAAACTATTGTGATAGTCTTCCGTCATATGATAGAGTAGAAAACATATTTCAAATCAACTTCATACGAATTCCTTATATATCTATGGTGATATGGACCATAAGTCTCTACCTGGCAGCCGTAAAGTGCCGGACTATAAGGAAAGTCTTTTCTATATGCTGTTTGTGTATGGAGACTTTCCCTATTTAATAGAGAATGTCTTCATGCACTTTTTTATTTTCTCGAGAGGTCTGACATCATACGACGTAAACCTGAGAATTCGTTGAAGATTACATGTTGGGGGATTGTATTATGAGTTTACTATATGGCATCTTATCATTACTTGGCGTTCTATTTTTAGCATGGCTGTTGAGCAGCAACCGCTCTGCCATTCAATGGCACACGATCATCATCGGGATCTGCCTGGAATTCCTTCTTGTCTTATTTGTCTTAAAAGTCCCATTCGGACAAACCATTTTGAAAAAAGCTGCCTTGGGTGTACAGAAAGTGATCGACTACAGCAATGAAGGGATCATGTTCGTGTTCGGAGGATTTTTTGAGAAGGGTACGAACATTTCATTTGTGTTCGCAATCAACGTTCTGGGTGCGATCATCTTTATTTCTGCACTTATTTCAGCACTTTATTACTTGCGAATCATCCCGTTCTTTGTAAAATATATCGGAATCGGGTTAGGTAAGATCCTTGGGACAACGAAGGTTGAATCGTTTAATGCGATCGGAAATTCTTTTCTTGGATTAGCTGAAGCCCCCCTTTTGATTAAACCCTATTTAATAAAACTGACGCGTTCTGAACTTTTTGCCGTTATGGTTGGGGGAACTGCTTCGGCAAGTGGAGCGATTTTAATCGGATACTCATTGATGGGGATCGACATGAAATTCCTTCTTCTATCCGTCTTTAGTGTACCAATCGTCTCTCTTGTGATGGCCAAAATCATCGAACCGGAAACGGAAGAATCCAAGACGAATGGAGATATTTCGTTAGGAAAAACAACTCATACAAACGTATTTGAAGCGATTTCAGAAGGTGCCCTTAGTGGTACACAGCTGGCCATCAATATTGGTGGACTGCTCATCGCATTTATCGGGATCCTTGCCCTCGTGAACGGATTACTGGGTGCTGTCGATATGAGTCTTTCCACGGTCTTCGGGTACCTGTTCTATCCACTTGCTCTTCTCGTCGGCATTCCGATGGATGAAGCATTCCGTGCTGCCTCCATCATCGGGACGAAGCTTTCTGTGAATGAATTCGTCGCATACAAAGAACTTTCAGGAATGATGAGCGAACTTTCCCCTAAGACTGTTGCGATTCTTTCCGTAGCCCTTTGTAACTTTGCGAACCTGTCTTCAATCGGTCAATTGATTGTCGGATTGGGTTCTTTAGAGCCGACACAGCGTCCAATGGTTTCTAAATTAAGCTTGAAGGCTATCATAGCCGGGACATTGGCGAGCTTCATAACGGCCATTGTTATTAGTATATTTCTATAACTTTTTCTCGCGATTATGTTTCTTCCGACCGCCTTTAGTGAATAGTATAAGGTAGCAATCTTTTTGCACATTGATAACGGAAGGTGAATTCATTGAGAGAAAAAAAGTTTATGAAAGAAACGAAAACAAGTAAAACGACCCACGTTCTTCCACCTGACACCAACCATCATGGTACATTGTTTGGTGGAAAATTGATGGCCTATATAGACGATGTGGCATCCATAGCCGCTACCCGTCACGCCCGTAAGCCCGTCGTAACGGCTTCAACAGATTCCGTCGACTTCCTGCAGCCCATCAAAGTCGGGGATGCCGTGACGTTGGAAGCGATGGTTACCTATACCGGACGCAGCTCCATGGAGGTTTGTGTGAAGGTCACTTCAGAGGTGCTTCTAACGGGAGAAACCAATGTGGCAGCCATCTCATTCTTGACCTTTGTTGCTTTAGAAGGCAATAAACCAGCCGTCATTGCTGAAGTTGTACCGGAAACAGAAGAAGAAAAATGGCTGAACGAAACAGCCAAGAACCGTGCCGAGCACCGCAAAGCGCGCAAAAAACATAGTCAGGAGCTTGCGGAGTTTTTCCGTAAGGCGTATTGATGAAGGGGAGATGCTTGTTGAGAGCATCTCTTTTTTTGATGGGAAAGAACTTGAAAGGTGTGTGTTCGCCGTTAAAATGGAATTTTCGCTGTTATATCGAAAATTCCGCTGATAAAATGTAAATCCCGCTGATATCTTGCGTCCGAAGTCTAAAACGCTTCTCATTTACCGTTCAAAATCCACCCCCTCCCCCTTTTCCGAACATATCACGATTCCCCACCAGAAAATTGTAATTTTCCATTTTAGTTGCCGATTCCCCACCAAATAATGGTGCATATCCAATTGTCATTACCAAACCAATCTACACAACATCATCCATACCACACGTTCACTCTAAACCCCAATCATCCCCACAACACTTTTTTCCCTCCTCCCCTTCAAAATAGGTCCGTCCCTCCGATAATACAGAGGTACGGACATGTGAATGTCCCACTATATATTTTTGGAGGTAACGGTTTGAAGAAGTTAATCAGCGTGTTTCTTCTTGTCATGTTGGTTGTGGCAGGTTGTTCCACACCCATGACGGAAGAAGCGAGTGTAGAAAAGCAGCAAAGTATTGGAATCCTTCTCTCTGACACAGGGCTTGGAGATGGATCGTTTAACGATTCGGCATTTCGAGGATTAGAACGGGCGAGGGAAGAATTAGGTATTTTATTTGACTATAGAGAAGCCCCGGACGGAAACTTTGAAGAAGCACTCCAGAAGCTTGTCGATCAGAACCATGAGCTTGTGATCGGACTTGGATTTTCGATTCAAGATGCGATTGAAAAGATTGCAAAAGAAAATCCTGATCAGAAATTTCTATTGATAGACGGATACTCAGATGTGGATAACATCACATCGATTACGTTTAAAGAACATGAAGGCAGCTTCCTTCTCGGTATGGTGGCAGCTATGAAATCAAAAAGCAATACGATTGGATTCATTAGTGGAGCCGATGTTCCTGTTATTCAACGATTTGAAAAAGGGTTTGAACAAGGTGCTCAGTACATCAATCCTTCCATAAAGGTATTGAAAGACAACGCAGACAACTTTGGTGACGCTGAGCTTGGCGGGAAAATAGCTGAGAACCAAATGAAACAAGGCGCCGACTTTATTTATCCTGCCGCTGGCTTTACAGGAGTGGGAGCGATTCAGGCTGCGCAAAAAGCAGGCATTTTATCTGGAGGGGTCGACTCGGATCAATACTTTATTGCCGAAAAGTCGGTTGTGACGTCCATGGTCAAAAAAGTTGATAACGCGGTTTTCAACCTGACAAAAGAACTCATTTCAAAACAAAAAATAACTCAACAAGCCTATGAGCTGGGTCTCAAGGAAGATGGAGTCGGATTAGCCCCTATCCGTGTCACAAGCTTGTCTCCTGAAGAAACAAAACAAATAGAAGACGCTAAAAACAAAATCATCTCTGGGGACATTAACATTAAATTGCACTAAATCTCATCTAAGGAGTATTCTCATGGCATTAAAAAGACGTTTACTGATTTTGGGACTTATCCCCCTTATCCTTTCGACGATTATCATTGGGTACATCGTCTCTCAACTGATTTCTCTTCAAAATTCTGCAAATGAAGATGTACAAGTGCTTCTTGAAACAGAGACATTGCGGGGAGATTTGAATGTAGCAAAGCAGGCACTATCCAATTACTCCGTCAATTCAACAGCAGAAAACAAACAAATGGTAGAGGGCATTCTGGAAGAAACCTCTACGCAGATCTCAGATTTAAAAAAGCTTTTGACAGTTAAAGATCAGCAAGAAACCCTTTCCTCCATCGAGAGGAAATTCACAGATTTGAAGACTGCATCAGACGCAGCTCTCACTGAAATGAACAAAGCAGAGATCAAACGGCAGTCGATCCGTATCTCCGGCGTCCTGAACGATATGTATCTATTAACGAAACAAACAAATGATTGGTATCAAAATCTTTTAAAAGAAAACAAGCGGCAAATTGAATTTATTGTATGGGTGTCAGTCATTGGATTTATCATAACCATCATCCTGTCCATGGCAGCATCTACCTTATTGACACAGCGAATTGTGAAGCCTTTAAACGTTATGGTGGATAATGCTGAAAAAATGGCCAATGGTGATTTAACAATTTCAGTTGAGTCGGTTAAAGAGAAAAACAGTAAATTTGAAGTGGACAAACTCCAAACAGCTTTTCACCATATGGTTCTGAACCTGCGGAGTACGGTTCAGTCCGTTCATGATATCGGATCAAATGTAGAGAAGTTCACCCAGGATGTACGTTCACAAATGACGAGTTTGGCAGAAAGCAGCAACCAGGTGGCGGTTTCCACTGAAGAACTGGCAAAAGGAAGTCAATCCATCTCTGAAGACATCCAGTCAACGGCTGCTTTAATGTCTCTGATGGGTGATGATTTTGCTCAGAATGTAAGACAAAGCGGAGAATCATCCGCTAGCAGTAAAGTGGCATTGGATTCGGTTGAGCATGGTCGGGCTTCCTTAAATAAACAGCAGCAATTTGCTGAAATGATCGCCGAATCTTCTTCATCCATCATGGATTCCATCGAACATTTTGCCCAGTATACGGGTGAAATTGAACATGCTTCCCATGCGGTAAGGGAAATTGCCGATCAAACAAATCTCTTAGCACTAAACGCAGCAATCGAAGCAGCCAGAGCCGGGGATGCAGGAAAAGGATTCGCCGTCGTTGCCCAGGAAGTCCGAAAACTGGCAGAAGATTCATCCGTTGCAACCGAGCGAATCGGTAACATGGTCGGAAATATCAAAAATGGCATTCACTCTATTATGGAAGCTTCTCAAAAGGGAAAATCCCTTTCTACTCAGCAAGTAGACTCCATGAGTGTGACAGAGCATGCGTTTAAAGACATCTCCGGAAACGTTTCAACCATTTATGAAAATTTAGTACAACTTGAAAATGGTATGCATGCTTCGAATGAACGCACCAACCAGGTGATCGCAGCCATTGAAAACATCTCGGCGATCACAGAGGAAACAGCTGCCGGAACAGAAGAAATTTCTTCTTCTACGGAAGAGCAGCTGAGGTACTTCGAACAAATGAATGAACAAGTAGGAAAATTGAATGAAATGACAGCAGAAATGAAAAAAGAATTGGAGCGGTTTACGCTTTGATTGTGGGAAAAATGCCTCTTGATGGGGCATTTTTTGTTTGATAGATTGATTGATATTGAAGGGATATCGGCCGTTCGCTGATATATGTGGAATTTCGCTGATAAAATGAAAATTTCGCTGATATCTGGCTTTCAATGCCCAAACTTTCTTTCAACCTATCATAGTAATGGCGATTCCACCCGGAAGATAATATAAATAGTATCGAAATCATAAGGAATACACAATCTACTACAAGAGTCCCCTTCCCCACCATTTTCGCCTAAGCACCATCCCATATGACCACTCCCATGTCCCGAACTCCCCATTCACCACCATCCGACTACTCCAAACATCCCTATCTATATTACAGAACGTTTAAATTTTTTTAACGAACAAAAAATCAAGGTCCGTCCCCACGTACCCGCATAGGTATACAAAACCCCTCCATTATACACTTTCAATTTTTTCGAAGCGCTTTCACTTCTGTCATACTTTGTAATAAATTGTCGATGGTAAATATCTCCACCTTCATAACCCTCAAAAATCTCCTATACTGTATAGAAGGTTATACTGTCTAGAATTCTTATAGTTGGAGGAATATTGATGTTATCAAACTCTGAAATTGGTATCGATTTAGGAACTGCAAATATACTTGTTTATAGTAAAAATAAAGGAATTATACTTAATGAACCATCTGTTGTCGCGATTGACACAGAAAATAAAACGGTATTGGCGGTTGGAACCGAAGCTAAGAGCATGATCGGGAAAACGCCAGGGAAAATCGTGGCTGTGCGCCCGCTTAAAGATGGTGTGATTGCCGACTTTGACGTGACTACTGAAATGTTAAAACAAGTGATGAAAAAAGCGAGTAAAAAACTTGGATTCTCTATCCGCAAGCCAACGGTTGTCGTATGTACGCCTTCTGGTGCAACAAGTGTCGAGAGAAGAGCGATTCAGGATGCCGTGAGAGGAAGCGGTGCGAAATCCGTTACCCTTATTGAAGAACCTGTAGCTGCTGCCATCGGTGCTGACTTGCCTGTAGGTGAGCCTGTTGCCAACGTAATCGTTGATATCGGTGGCGGAACGACGGAAGTAGCGATCATCTCTTACGGTGGCGTTGTTTCCTGTAACACGATCCGTATCGGTGGAGATCAAATGGATGAAGATATCGTTCAGTACGTTCGCAAACGTTACAATCTGTTGATTGGTGAAAGAACCGCTGAATTAGTGAAGATCGAAGTGGGTCAAGCACTGATCGACCATGAAGAAAGAACGATGGATATTCGTGGACGTGACCTTGTGACGGGCCTTCCTAAAACGATCGAACTTTCATCAAACGAAATTCAGGATGCGTTAAAAGAATCTCTTCTTCACATCTTGGAAACGATCCGTGCGACATTGGAAAATTGTCCTCCTGAACTAAGTGGGGACATTGTCGACCGCGGTGTGATTCTGACTGGAGGCGGAGCACTGCTGAACGGACTTCAAGATTGGTTGAGCCAGGAAATCGTTGTACCGGTTCACTTAGCTCCAAACCCGCTGGAATCAGTGGCCATCGGTACAGGACGTTCCCTATCCGTGATTCACAAGCTACAAAAAGTAAAATAAACACTTGGTATCCCCCATTTCTCTGGGGGATATTTTTTTATCAATATCAATCCGAAACTCCTCTATTTACCCCACTAACATTTTTTTCAAACATTTTTGATCCAAAATCTAATTCCATGCGTTAGCTTATCAAAATTGAGTTCCTCTCCGTTGTTTAGTATCCTTATTTTATATGTCAAAGATAAGGAGCGTAATATGCCCAATGATCGACACGATGATATAGAACTGTATCAGCAAGTATTAGCTAAGGATTCAACAGCATTACGACAACTTTATCAACAATACGAAAAACTGATTTATTCATTCTCTTATAAAATGACAGGTGATCGGGAAATTGCAGAGGAAGTAATTCAAGAAGTATTTATGAAACTCTGGAAAAAACACTCTCCCTATGACCACAGTAAAGGAAAATTTTCATCATGGCTGTTAACGATGACGAGAAATACGTGCCTTGATGCGATCCGCAGGCGAAAGAAACATGAGTCTGTTGAATATATAGAGAAAGACTCTCTGCAGGTGACCGATGAAACTCCTGCCGATCAGTTGGAATGGAAAGAAAAAGGAGCAGCGATTCGGGAATGTATCCAGTCGTTGAAAGATGATCAGCAAAACATTGTACAATTATTCTATTTTAAAGGGTTGACTCAACAATCCATTGCCGATTCCACTGACATACCACTAGGGACTGTCAAGGGAAGAATCCGTTTGGCGCTAAAGCATTTACACACGTGTCTTAAAGGGAAAGGAGGTCAATTCGAATGACTACACACCAATGCGATTACTTACTCGATTACTACAACGGTCATTTATCTGAACTTGAGAGAGCCCAATTTGAAAAGCATCTGGAAAGCTGTCTCCAGTGTCAGGAAGAACTTCATGAACTGGAACAGTTAGCAGAATATATGCCTTTCGCATCTGAAGTTGTCGAGCCTCCTAAAGACCTGGAAGACCGTGTTTTGGCTAACATTCTGAGTGAAGACAAGCAAAAGGAGAACGTGAAACCTATCTCAAATAAGAAAAAGAAGTCATGGTTCCTCCCTTCTGTGGCAGCTGCCTTGGCCCTTTCCTTAATCGGGAACGCGTATATGTTCACACAGATCGAGGACCAGAACGATGTGGTTGAACAAGCAACCATCGATCAGGTAGTACAATATGTCGATCTCGCTGCCGTCAGTGGAAATGCCAAGGGTACAGCGAGTATCATCAAGCAGGGGGAACAAACAAGCATGGTGGTCCAGGCTTCTGAGCTTCAGAATCTTTCTAACGAAGAAGTGTATCAGGTCTGGCTCATTAAAGATGATCAACCGGAACGGGCCGGAACATTTGTCACGAGTAAGGATGGTAAAGGATCGGTCGTATTCAAGTTTAACGAAGAGTTCACGAAGAAAGATTGGGATACGGTGGCCATCACCCTTGAGCCCGATGCAAACAGCCAGCTACCTCAAGGGGACATTGTGTTAGCTTCGGAAATATAAAAAAAGTTCAATAAATGTTTTTTCGCCGGGCAGTCCAGTACTGCCGGGCTTTTTTTATTTCTATCGGTGATTATTTCGTTATTTTTCACCTATCGAAATGTTTAAGAAATTTGCATCAGGGAATTAAGTCCTATGCAACAGAAGTTATACAAATATTAAACAATGGCTATTCGTTATTCATTACTACATTTTTAATACGGCTACATAGTAGAAGCCCCCCCTATCCATGATATCTTTTACACCCTACTTTTCACCCCTATTAAAAAATAATAGAAAAAAATTTTAAAAAAATGTGATCCATGTTTGAACTTCTGTCGTTAGCTTTATGAAAATATAAAAAACCCAAAAGGAGAGATTCAATTATGAAAATGAAAAAAAGTTATTTAGCCGTCCCTTTAAGTATGACATTACTAGTACCGACTGTAGGTACAGTTTCTGCCCATAACGGTGAAGATCATTCACACGAGGCGAAAGTGGATACTCCAGCAGGAGAATTAAGAACAACCTTAGATCACTTACTTACTGAGCATGCATACTTAGCGGTGGAAGCAATGAGACGTGGAGCTGAAGGTGCTGAAGATTTTGATGCAGCAGCCGGGGCCCTAAATGATAACGCAGCCGATTTAAAAGGAGCCATCGCTTCTGTATACGGTGAAGAAGCCGGTAATCAATTCAACACCATCTGGACGAATCACATCGGGTTTTTCGTTGATTATGTAAAAGCAACGGGTGCTGATGATCAAGCGGCAAAAGACGAAGCACTTGCAAATCTTGCAGGCTACAAAGAAGAGTTCTCTACCTTCCTTGAAACGGCAACTGGTGAACGTTTAAAATCTGATAGTTTGGCAGAAGGACTTCAAATGCATATCAACCAACTGATCGGTGCATTTGATAGTTATGTAGCCGGAGATTATGAAAAGGCTTACGAATACGAGCGTGAGGCAATCGGACATATGGGAATGGTATCAAAAGGATTATCAAGTGCCATCACAGATCAATACCCTGACAAATTCGAAAATACGATGGCTGTTACACCGGCAACGGACTTACGTTCAACTCTTAACCACCTGTTAACAGAGCATGCTGCCCTTGCGACGATGGCGATGCAAAACGGGATTGACGGATCAGAAGATTTCGACGCTTCTGTTGGTGCCCTGAATGCAAATACTGAGGACCTGTCTGCAGCGATTGCTTCTGTATACGGTGAAGAAGCGGGTAACCAATTTAAAGATATGTGGTCCAAGCATATCGGATTCTTCGTTGATTATGTAAAAGCAACAGGTGCTGAAGACGAAGCAGCAAAAGAAGAAGCCCTTAAGAATCTGGATGGATATCGTGCAGAATTCTCCAAATTCCTTGAAACGGCAACGGATGGCCGCTTGAAATCTGATGCCCTGGCAGAAGGACTTCAAATGCACGTTGAGCAGCTGGTCGGAGCATTCGACAGCTATGCAGCCGGGGATTACGAAAAGTCATGGGACCAAATCCGTATGGCGTATGAGCATATGCTGAATCCGGCAAAAGGATTATCAGGAGCGTTTGCTGATCAGTTCCCTGACAAATTCAAAGCCAATATGCCTTCTGAAATGCCTAACACCGGTATGGGTGGAACAGCCGGAAACGAATTCCCATTCGAATTCCTTCTTGCAGCGCTTCTGATCATTGCTGGTGGAACCACACTAGGAATGAAAAAATACGCTACACACAAAAAATAATAAGAAAAGATGAGAGGGACGGACCTATTAAGGTCCGTCCCCCAGTGTGAAGATGAAAGGAGTGGCTTCACATAATGTATACTATGAGGGTTGTACTACTTGTGCTTGTACTATTGCCCATTTCTGCTTGTTCTTCGGGATTTAGTTCAAGTTCCCAAGAGGAAAAAGCGGCCACGCAAACAGCCGAGGAAAAGCCGAAAGCTCAAATGGCTAGTACCACTACTTCCCCTTCCCCATTTGCTGATACGATCATTAAAGATGAGCGAAGCGGAATCGTGCCAACGACCATTGAAATTCCTGCAATCGATTTATCGGCACCAGTAGAAGCTGTCGGATTAAAAGAAAACGGGGAAATGGACGTAACCGAAAGTTTCGAGAAGACTGGATGGTACGAAGGCGGATACAAGCCGGGCGAACCTGGAAATGCTGTCATCGGTGGTCATGTGGACAGCCGGAATGGCCCTGCTATTTTTTATAACCTTAACAAACTTTCAAAAGGTGATGAAATCATTGTTAAAAATAAAGATGGTGATGACCGCATCTTCGTTGTATCGGATATGAAGGAATATCCTTGGAATGACGCCCCTCTTCAATCGATTTTCGGATACTCCCACGCAAGCACCCTTAATTTAATCACTTGCACAGGTGACTTTGACCGTTCCTCAAGAAACTACAGTAAGCGCCTGGTCGTTTATACCGAATTGAAGCAATAGATAAAACAGCACGGACTCCTTCCGCTGCTGTTTTTTTATGGATATTTTTTCAAGATAGTGAAATCCTATTAGTAAGGAAGGTGAAGGTCATGAACGAACAACAACTGGAAGATCTGTTCAGCTTTTACGGGTACGAGGATTTATACAAACGATTCAAGACGCCTCTTTATGTGACCGGTATTATGGATGATGCCGACGCAGAGTTAATTGAAGATTTCTTTGAGAATTTCACATTCGATGCCCCTGTTTTATTCGATGAATTCAGGTTTTGGTTTCAATATTATGAAGTATCCAAACGCCCGCCATTCACGTTTTAAAAAAGCTGCTTTCTGTACGAAACAGAAAACAGCTCTCCTCAATAAGGTGCATCTTGATAGAAATAATTCGTCGAATTCCACGTATTGTTGTACTCTTTATGAAATATATGAGTCGTCGCCGGGGACACAGGCGGAATCAACCATGTCCAATCCCCCGTCATATCACGCTCTGCACTTTTCTCGTTTTCCTCGAACAAACGGAATTGCTGGGCAGCCGTATGATGATCGACGATGCTTACCCCCTCTTCTTTAAAAGAATGGAGCACAGCGATATTCAACTCAATCAGCGCTTTATCTTTCCACAACGTTGCCGCTCTTGACATATCCAACCCCATGCAGCTTGCTACTTTAGGCAGAAGATGATAGCGGTTCTCATCCGCAAGATTCCGTGCGCCGATTTCCGTTTCCATATACCAGCCGTTAAACGGAGCTGCTTTATATGAGATGCCCCCGATTTTCAATTCCATATCAGAAATGATCGGAACTCCATACCACTTCACCCCCAAATCCTGGAACCAGTCAAATTCAGGGTGACGTAGAGGAACCTCCAACTTAAGTCGGGATTCAATCTCTTTCCACTGTGGAGGTCCGTCCCCGATTTGCACGACGAAAGGCAGGACATCAAAGTCAGTCCCCTGCCCTTTCCAGCCAAGCTCCTGGCATTTCTTCGTAAAATCGATGGAATGGGGGTCTCCTGCATACTGCCCATCCTCCACATACCCAGCATATCTGATCAGTTGATGATTCCATAATCGGATGTCAGGCTGTTGTGGCTGAGACGGTCTGAAGATGGTAATCGTCGGACGGATTCTTCCATTGTTGGAAGCATAGTCAAGGTGGCGCTCTAACGCTCCGAACACCTCGTCCTCCGTCGACGCTTCCCTTTCGTCAAACACGTTCAACGAATTCCAGAACAATCTTCCAATACAGCGATTACTGTTTCTCCACGCCATCTTGGCACCATGTACAAGCTCTTCTCTTGTATGAGTATAGATTCCTTCTGTCCTTAGTTGATCTTCTATTTGTTGTAAGCGCAGCATCATATCTTGCTCGCTTTTATTTAATTCCTGATAACATTGCTCAATGAAGGCCCTCGCCTCATCCAAAATCTGTGTCAATATAATCGCTTCCCAACTTTCTTATTCAGCGCATACTGTACCTTCAAGTATACCATTTATCCTATACTCTTTTCCTTGGTACATTTGAACAACCATTGAATCTTAATGCGTCAGCGCTTTCTCATAGCAGCGATATTCCTGATGCCCCTCTGGTTTAGAGGTGAAATAGACCGATCCCCGATACTCATAGCCCATTTTTTCATAAAGGTAATTGGCTCCCGTATTCCTCGAATACGCATCTAACCGGATACTCTCGAAGCCTTTTTCACGAGCGAACTCCTCACATTTCTCCATGAAGATTTTCCCCAAACCATTTCCCTGCTGAAGGGGATCGAGAAACAAGGCATGAATCACCCACTCATTCTCAAGTTTCCAAGGAATTTCAGCCCATTCCGGGGACTGCCATTTATTCAGGGTTGCGGATCCTGCTATTATTTCATCTATCATGAGTACGTACAGATTTCCATTTGTCATTTCTTCTTCAAAATATTCACGGCTTGGGTAGACTTCATTCCATTGAAGTAATCCCTTTTCATCCAGATCCTTTTTACATCTCAAGTACACGTCCATAATCGTGTCGAGATGGTCAGGATTCGCTTGCTTAAGTTGAATATTCATGTTATTTCCTCTTCTTATCATTGAATTTATGTACTCTTCTAGTGTTTGTTGATGATATGGCGGTTATACTGAACCCCGCAATAACCTCTCACGATTTTGAGAGTGGTGATCCCTTCAGCTTTTCTGCCACTCTCTCTCCTGCTGAAATCCCGGATAAATAAGCACTTTCAAACCGAGTTCGTCCGGCTTCATCATTTTCTCTTAAAAAGGCATCTCCACAAACCATAACCCGCTGATTACTTCCAAGTTCCACATAAGGAGAGCGAACGACTTCTTCTGCCTCTGCATATTTCCAGCGTTTCAATTGAGCATCGACCAGTTGATTTCCCTCTCCAAGATGAAGTTCAGCAACCTTCTGAATTTCACCCAAAATGGTGGCATCCTCAAGGTCAAACCGCTTCTTCGACCAGGCTCCCGTCATATATACACTCACCGTTACCGTTGAAGAAATTCCTTTTTTATGATGATCCACTACCCGTTCAACTCCCGGAGGCAATTGTTCGTCCTTATGTCCCGGTGCAGGTACGATGCTTTCCTGATTGAAGGTGAACATTCCGACGAAACAAGGAGCGAACGTGATAGGCTTTAGCTCCTTGCTCTCAATTGTAGATAGCAATGTAAGGGTCTGAGGTACAGGTGCCGTTACGATGATATGTTCACCAATGATCTTTTCTCCATTATCCAGTTCCACTTCCAAAGGTCCGTCCCTCCCATCAAGGATGGAGGAGACTTTCGTATTAAGCTCTACAGGAAGTGCTTCGGCCAAGTTTTTGGCCAGGGCGTTCATTCCATTGACTGAGGTGTAGCGCGGGTACGGGTCGCCAAACCACCTTTTGATCCAGCCTGACTGGAGCCAATTCTCAACGTCTGCTTGAAGTTCTGGAGAGCGCACCGTGAAGAACTGCGCACCGTGATCCGCTTTTCCGTCTTGGATCCGTCTTGTGGCGAGTCTCCCTCCGACACTTGTACTCTTTTCAAAGACGATGATATCCGTTATTCCATTATCTTTTAACGTTTTGGCAGCCATGATCCCTGACAGACCGCCACCGATGATGATCACTTCTTTTTTCAACATTCACTCTCATCCTCTCTTCTATTCCATTATACAAAGGGCATGGGACATGTTGAAAGGGAGATGACTTCAGCGTCATCTCCCTTCTACACTAACCCATTAATTCTTCTAACTCCCGATACATTTTGTCCCGATCCTGCTCTTTCTGTTCTTTTTCCTTATACAGTTCCTGAAGGATGTCCAGGTCTTCTTGTGAAAGAAGCATCTCTTCAATGGAAAAAATCTCTTCTTCAACCCGTTCCAGCTCAGCTTCCACCTCTTCCATCGTCCTCGACGGTTTTTCAGGGACTGCTTTAAGGGGTGCTTCTTTTTTCACAACGACTGCAGGAACTTCCTGTGGAACAAGTTCAGGCAATTTTTCCTTTGCCCAGCTATATGGCCCATCAAAGAAATAAAGTTCGCCCTTATGGATCCAGTACGTTTTCTTAAATAATTTATTTAAAAAGTATCGATCATGAGATACTGCCAGGATTGTGCCTTTAAAGTCCTCCAGGGCATCCTCCAACACCTCTCTTGAATCAATATCCAGATGGTTCGTCGGCTCATCCAGGACAAGGAAGTTAAGGTCCTGATGCATCAACTGGGCAAGGCGGAGTCTCATCTTTTCCCCACCGCTCAGCTGACCCACTTTCCTGAACACATTCGGTCCATAAAATAAGAACCTGGCGAGAATATGCCGTGCATCTCCCTCTGTCACGGGAACCTCTTCCCGAAACGCATCAATCAAACGAACACTTGGATCCGCCACCGTAAAGTGCTGGGAAAGATAGCCTAATTTCACATTGCTTCCGATTTTCACAACACCTGCATCGGCGGCCTCTTCTCCGAGAAGCATTCTGAGAATCGTTGATTTACCAGTCCCATTCTGTCCGACAATCGCGGTGCGATCCTTGAAATGGACGAGGAGATCGGCGTCAATGAACAAGTTTTTGTCTCCATAAGACTTTGAAGCACCATCCATGGCAAACACGATTTTCCCGCTTCGATCGCTTTCTTCAAACTCCAATCCCATCTTCTTTCTGTCCAGAACCGGGCGCTTGATCTTCTCCATCCGTTCTAACGCCCTCTCCATGTTTCGTGCCCGCTTATGGAGAGCTTCATTTGGCGGATTAGCCTGATTCGCCCATTCCCTTAACCGTTTGATCGCTTCTTTCATTTTCTTGATTTTCTTCTGCTGCTCCTGATAGGCTTGAAATTCGATCATCAGACGTTCTTCCTTTTCCTTCACGAAACCGGAGTAATTCGTATGATAAATCGTCAATTCCCCGTCCTCTAAGTCATACACCTTCGTAATCACGTTATCGAGAAAATAACGATCATGTGAAATACACACGACGGTGCCCTCATACTCTTTCAAAAAATCCTCCAGCCATTCAACGGCTCCTATATCCAGGTGGTTCGTCGGTTCATCAAGGAGCAGGAGATCAGGCTTTTGCAAGAGAATCAATCCTAAACAAAGCTTCGTTTGTTCCCCGCCGCTGCAGTCATTGAAGTCCTTATCCACCAGTTCACGGATATCCAACCCATTGACGATCTTTGAAATATTGGATTCAATTTCATATCCCCCGGCAAGAGTGAATCGGTCCTGGGTTTTGCCGTATTCCTCTAATAAACGGTTGAGAGTATCGGCATCTTGCTCCGTCCCCATTTGAAATTCCAATTCTTTTAATCGCTCACCGGTCTTGATTAAATCGGAAAACGCAGAGCGTAATACGTCAAGTCCTTTCGTCCCTTCCGGATAATGAGGGATTTGCGCAAGGTAGCCTACCCTGGCTCCCTTCTTTAAATGAACAAGACCTTTATCAGGGGATTCGACTCCTGATAATAATTTAAATATCGTCGTCTTCCCCGTCCCATTTCTGCCAACGAGACCGATTCTTGCTCTTTCTGGTATTTCAAAGGATAAGTCCTCAAATATTAAATGTCCTCCAAACATCTTGCTTAATTCCTGTGCACTGCATAGTATCATGTTCCTCTTCCTTTCGTTCATCTATTTTAAGGTAAGAGGTTCCGTTATGATCACAAAAAAGCCATGGGAAGCAGAAGGCTCTCCCATGGCTGATCGAAGTGCGATGGCACTTCCCCCTTTTATAAAAGAAGGTATAAAAAAAGAGAGCGAAAACGCCCCCTTTTTCCGATTCTTTATAGAAAAGTGATTGGAATTGAGACCTCTTACCGTTCAGTATTCATATTTATTTGCTGCAAAAGGGCATACGTGTCCCCTTGAAGGCAAATACATGAAAAATTGCACGGCAAATGTAAATATAGTCTAAATACTTCCCACGCAATCCTACAGAACGATTCATCTCAATTCCACCTCCTTTTCCATTACACGTTAGTTAATATCACCATTATATAATTATTCTGAAAGCTTTTGCAATGTGTTTATTCCTTTTTATATAAAAATCTTGAAAGCACAAGACCAATCACTCCGATTGGAATCAGGATCATGGCACGGATCGTGAAATCCAGGAACACGAGATCTGCCAGGAAGAATTTCACCAGTGCCAGAGCTAAAAAACTGATCCCCACCCAGCGGTAAAAGGCGTCCTTCCTGCTTTCACCGAAGATGAGATAAGCAATGGACAGAGCGGCAATTGCTACGGTGAAGGCGGTGGTTCGCGGGGTATAATCCCAGCCGATTACAATGAAATCCGTCAAACGTAACACGAAGAACATCACAATCCCTGTCAACACCACTTTAATCGCCGTTGTCGACACGTTTAAGAAAGAAGACTCTTTCTTATTGTATTGGGAAAACAGATACACATACCCAAAAGCAATCACAAAAATCGGCAGCTCAATCGTAAAGAAATCATCAGATGCACCGACCAGTACCCCGAGGAATGAACACATCATCAAAAGAACGGAAGCAACCAAACCAAGATAGCTTTCCCTTTTTCCCGCAAGCCATAAAAGGGCAGTTGCCTGAAGGCCGACTAAGACAAAGCGCCAATCGTATTCGAATCGTTCAAATAAGAAGAGGAGCACATGCAGGAACCCTAAGACCAGCAGGACATCCTTTGTTTGTTTCTTTTCCTTCGGTTCAATGAACGATACGCCGATATACACCGCTGCGAAAGTCACATAATAAAAGAGTGGGATCGCTGCGTAAATATCATTCAATAATCCGAGAAGGATGAAGGAGCCTGACACTAGAGCAGGAATCATTTCGGCACTCACCCGTTCATCGCGGCCCAGCACGATCAACAGTAAAACATAGGCGTGCTGAATCGCAAATGGGATCAGAACGGTCAGCGTCATCGCCCCTACCCCAAAGGCCGCAAAGAAAAACAAAGAGAAATATAGTAAATAATAATGTATATTCCAGGCAATCCGGTATCGTTTCACCGTACTGAACGTCATTAACACAAAGAACAATACTAACTCATATCCGTAAAACAACCACTCATTCCGTTCGTCCCCTGCGAAAATAAACGGAAACAGATACGCTCCTGCCCCTATCAAGCACAGGATCACTTCAGAACCATGCTTATGAGAAGTCCACAGTCCGACAGAAATAATGACGAGTAGTAGTAGATTCGTAATGAGACCGCCTATATATCCATACAAAATGTTTGCTGAGAATAACGTAATGATTGCAAGGACGATGCTCCCCGATAGCAGCGTGAGGGCTAATTTCCTCTGATCCCTGATATACCGCTCACCTAAGTAATACATCACGATACTGATGACAGCGCCCGTTAACACCCTTAAACCGGGCGTAACCCAGCCATTTTGAGAAGCAGCCATAAAGCCCCATATACTTCCTATCAATAGAACAAATAGAAACACTTTCGGAAGCCAGCGTTCCACTGAAAAGTCGAAGGGCTCTTTTTCAATGAATGGCTCATTTTCCTCAGAAGGGAACTGCTCTTCAGTTTCCGAATACACTTCTGCTTTTTGGATGACAGGCGCTTCACTTTCGCTCTTCGCTTGTATCAACTGTCTTTTCACAAGGTATAGCTCTCTTTCCAGAGTGCTGATTTTCCTTTCAAGGCGCTCAAACTCTTCTTTCTCCATATTTCCACCCCCTATCTTTTATTTATACAGGAAGAATGGAATAATTTCCTTTATTTTCTTGAAAGTAGAATAATAATTTTTGACAAAGAAAAAGCTCCACCTCCTTGAAAGGTGAAGCTTTGTTTCTATGCCAGTCGTTTGAAGTTTTGACCGAGTATTTCATTCATCGTATGGACCGTGATGAAGGCACGATTATCAACCTGGGTGATGAAGCCTTTCAGCTTGGAGAAGTCCTTGCGACCAAGGATGGTGGTGATGACTTCCTTTTCGTCCGAAGTGAAGGCTCCCGTTGCCGTATGAATCGTCGCTCCTTTTCCCAGTTCATGAACGATATATGACTTGATCTCATCACTGTATCTGCTGATGATCACAATCTCTTTATTTGAATTGAATTGTTGCAATGCATAATCGATGACCAGTCCGTTCAGGATGACACCGAAGAATGCATACATTCCGACTTGAGGTCCGAATAGGACGGCTGAGGACATGGCAATTGATAAATCTGCCAGCAATACGCCTCTGCCTACATCTATATTGAAATATTTATTAAAGATCAGGGCCACGATATCCGTTCCACCCGTTGATGCCTGCTGGTTGAATACAATGGCCATCCCGGTTGCGGCAATGCATTGCCCGATAATCAATTGAATCAAGATATCATCACTTAATGGAGCACTCATGGGAGCAAATCGCTCTAATAACCAAACATAGAATGAAAGGGCGAAACTTGCGTAAATGGTTTTCGCACCGAAATTAAAGCCGAGAAAGATCACACCGACGATAAATAATACGATATTGATTATGATCATGAACAGTCCAAGGGAAAGACCCGGAAACAGATCGTTCATGATGATAGACAATCCACTGACTCCCCCTGTCGCTAAATTATTAGGCGATAAGAAAAAATGGACATTCACCGAAACAAGAAAAGCACCAAGATTCATCATTAAGAAGGAAAATATTCTTTGTCGCATCACCGCAACCTCCTTTTTCTTTAAAATTTTTTTTGGTTTTCCGTAAATAGTTGAACAACGGGATTATAAAGCCCATGAAGACCCTTTGTAAAGGGAATCCGGTCAAATAAATAAGGTTTAATAATTGTGAAAATTGGAAGGGTTTGCAGATGCGATGATGGTGGGGTTCGGGTTTTAGGGGGTAACAATTGGGGTAAGGTGGGAATTTTAGCTCTCACCGTAAAAAAAGCTCCCTAAACAAAAAAAGAACGATTCCTTCAGCAGAATCGTCCTTTCCATCTTATCGATTATCAATCTTCTCCGGATACAAATCATGGTTCATCAAGCGGTGGTCTGCCATCGTTTCGTATTTCGTACCTGGCTTTCCGTAGTTACAGTATGGATCAATGCTGATTCCGCCGCGTGGAGTGAATTTCCCCCACACTTCGATGTAGCGTGGATCCATTAATTCAATCAGGTCGTTCATGATGATATTCATGCAGTCTTCGTGGAAATCACCATGATTCCTGAAGCTGAACAGGTAGAGCTTGAGTGATTTGCTCTCCACCATCTTTTCACCTGGTATATAGCTGATATAGATGGCAGCGAAGTCCGGCTGACCTGTTTTCGGGCATAGACTTGTGAATTCAGGACAGTTGAACTTCACAAAATAGTCCCGGTTTGGGTGCTTATTGTCGAATGCTTCCAAAATGTGTGGAGCATACTCGAACAGGTAATTCGTTCCCTGATTACCTAATAATGATAGATCTGTTAAATCTTCGTCTTTTCTTCCTGACATGTAAAAATCCTCCCCTTCTGAGTGCCTCGAATGAAGGAGGACATAGCATTAGCCTAAGAATCGACATAACAGTCAGGTAAATTGCAAATAATGTCCTTTCCTGTTACGCTTAAAGGATAACATGTTTAAGAAAATCCCATGTTAGATTCATAGAACCATAGTTTTTTATAGAGGGTTAATGCTATGAACCTCTCTCAGGTACATGAGTGACAATTTGTGTTACAGAGGTTATATTAAATAAGAATATAGGGAAAGTCAATCCAATTATAGGTTGAAATTTGTAGCAGGAATTTCAATTCTATCTATTGAATATAGTAATTGGTATTTTTGCTGGGAGTGATCATAAATGAATCAGCTGGTCCAGGCTTTCACCAAGTCTATTCTCGCGGGAGACGTGCATTCATTAATGGAATTACATTCGTCTTCTATTCACTCAAAAATAGATAATTTTACTTTTTATGAGAAAATTATTAAACCATCTATGTATAGAATCGGTGATCTTTGGGAGAAAAATCAAATTACCGTTGCAGATGAGCATTTAGCTACTGCAACTCTTAAATATTTACTTGCTACCGTCTTTACCCATCAAGAAGCTTTGGAAAACCATCCTAAAGCTCTTTTATTTTGTATAGAGGGTGAACACCATAGTTTAGGACTTGAGCTTGCAAACGAAGTGTTCAAAGCGAAACAATGGAATACCCGTTACTTGGGAGCAAATGTCCCTGTTAAGGATGCCTTAACATTTATAGAAGCGTGGGAACCCCATGTCATTGGGATTTCCATCGGCATGACAACGGAACTGACTCGCTTGAAAGAGTGCGTCGAAAAGATCAGAGAGTATAATCAAGAGATTGAAATTCTGGTTGGCGGCCGATTGATTTCAAACTACACCCTGGATTTTCTGGAAAAATCACAGGTAGAAAGCTTTAATGACTTGTTAGAGCTCAATGAGTATCTGACAGATATGTCTGAACAGCTTGTTTCACAGAAAGGCTAGCTCCTTCATCATATTTAGCCAAACTTAATAAGGTTTAACTGAATGTTATCCCACATGAACCTCCTCTGTAGTGAGGAACGGGGCAATGACGTCCATTAACCTTTCCCAAGGGAGTGATCATGTGGAAAACCTGCATTTATGCCCGATTCCTTATTTACTACTGGATAGGCAGTTTAATTTAATAGATGCGTCAAATTCAGGGTATGACTTCTTAAAGCCTGGAGAAAACTTCATGTCTATAGTAGAAGAAGAAAGCTCGCCAAAGTTCGCACGGATTATTCATAAGAACTCCTCCGGTGAAATGGAACTGAATCTGAAGAAAAATGATTCATTCGAGCTGTTTGATATATTCTATCAGTTCTCAGATATGCAGCAATATTTCCATGTTGCCGTCATTTCTAAAGACGTTCAATACAAGAAAGTATCAGATCAAATGAATGGCTTATTTGATCTAATGGGTAAGTCCACGTATCCACGAAAAGAACCTAATTTGACAGAAGTACTGGCTAAAGTGTCTTCTCTTTATTTAAAGCTTTCTAATACTTCTGATTGGAATCGACAAGAAATTATGGATAAAATAAAAGAGATAGAAAATCACCTTCAGCAAAATGTGAAGTGATAATAAATTTTATAGGAGAAGACAATATGACTTTATTAACGAACATACTTGATTACAACCAGCAGTTTGTACAAGAACAATCGTACGAAGAGTACAGAACAACCAAGTTTCCAGACAAACGATTAGTCATTCTTACTTGTATGGATACCCGTTTAGTAGAGCTTCTGCCTAAATCCATGAACATGAAAAATGGCGACGTGAAAATTGTCAAAAATGCCGGTGCGGTCGTGAGCCATCCATTTGGTAGTATCATGCGCAGCCTGCTCGTTGCGGTCTATGAACTCCAGGCAGATGAAGTACTCGTGATCGGTCACCACGACTGTGGAATGAGCGCCATCAACAGCGATAGTATCCTGGACAAAATGAAAGAACGCGGGGTAGCGGATGAAACACTCGACACCGTCAACTACTCCGGAATCGACCTCCACGACTGGCTGAAAGGCTTCAGCTCAGTACAGGAAAGCGTCGCCCACAGCGTCGACATGATCAAAAACCATCCGTTGATGGATAAAAAAATTCCTGTCCACGGGCTTGTCATCAGTCCGGAAACAGGGAAGCTTGATTTGGTTGTAGAAGGATACTAAGAAAAGCGGAGGCGGCTCGTTCAGAGGCGACAAGCATAAGTAAACCCTACCGGAAAGGCGCTCTTTGCCTTTTTGGTAGGGTTTACTTATGACCTCGAGCCTCTAGCCGCCGGAGCTGGACATCGCAGAAAAGCGGAGGCGGTTCGCCCAGAAGCAACAAGCATAACCAAAAAATCCCTGAAGGCGAATTCGCCTTCAGGGATTTTTGCGTATATAGAGGGACGGACCTCCATTTTTCACATAAAGCCTTCCCTATAGCATTCCTGCCAATTGATATTAAATTATAGGTCCGTCCCTCTAGAGAACCCCTTCAATTCCTTCAGGATCGGCATTTTTTCCATTTCGTCTTCGGTTACGTGTTCCCATTCGATGCCGTGTGGTTTTGGGTATGGGGTGTGGGTTTTCATGATTCCTTCTTCGGTGATGATCCAGTCGACGGCCAGGTCATAGGTATCTCTTGGGATATCGTCCCCTACAAGTTGCTCACTGTTAATGGTGGTGATGACCGGCACCGGGCTGTTCCCGATCTCACGAAGGATGGCATATTCGCGATCGGCATACCCCTCTCCTTTTCCGAGCCTTCTCCCATCACGGTGAATCGCAACGGAACCAACTACGATTAAGTCGATGGCAGGTATATCTGTGAGCGGCACTACTTTACCATATGTATTCATATGCTTGATACTAGCTGCCTTTCTCTCTTCCCCCCTGGGTACCCATTCAGGGTGGATCATGACAAATCCGTCCTTTAAGCGCGGTGTTGGAATAAGCAAGGTTTTCCCGTCCTTCAACACAGATGCTCGAAGTGGAAGCTGAGGTGCATCCGGATTCACCTTTACGACCTCAGCATCCTTGTAAATATCCATACTTTGAACATAAGAGGCCGCCTTTTCTGCCCCTTTGAAATTGGGAATCCGTCCTGTTAACGGAAATGGAAACCGCCCTAATTTATTTTCTGTCAGACGATTCCATACCTTATGCCTGATTTCATCTTTCTCATTCATACTTTTTCTCCCCTTTTTTCAATAAAAATCTGAAAACAGCTTCTATTTTCCCGATTCTTACGGGAAAATCAACTCAGAATTAAAACCATTCAACATCATTATACATAGTGCTGCTATTATTCTTATCATCTTAATGTCCATCAAACCATTTTAATCTGAGTCGACAGCCTGCTTGATGTGGGCTGGTGTGCAGGAAGTTGGGAGATTGTTTTTCCCTTATTATGTTAAAAAAACCGAGCGATTTAAGAATCAACTCGGTTTTTTCGTCTATGCTGTAGCTTCTTTTGATGAAACATTCCCAACACTTTCTTTGTTTGGTGTTTTTTTAATTTTTGGTACAGGAATGAAATAACTGCTAAATGGAACTTGCTGAATGAGTCGGATCAATCCTACACAAATTAATAATACGGCGACAAATATTATCGGCAGATAAATCATGTTCCATGTAGAACCAGGCAAATATATTTTCATCAAGTGCAGAATAAAGGGATGAATCAGGTAAATCCCCATAGAATACTTTCCTAATAACGTCAGAGGCTTTTTTAAAACACTCCACTGAGAAAGTAAAGGATACATTCCAATAGTACCAATGCTTAATAGAGGTATATTTAATAAATTGCTTGCTCTTCTGTTCGTAAGATCTCCACTGATTGTATACTCAACGATTGCTCCTGCTGTAATAAGTAGGGATAAGGTTAACATCATCCAAGGAAAGTCAGTTGCAAAATCTCTAATATCCTCCCAGAAGAAGGCCAATAGTCCACCGAATGAAAAATAGAAAATCCATAGCGGCATAAACGATTTACTTGCCATAAAGTTCCCTATAAACCCTTCTACTCCGGGATCAAAACCGATCATATTATAACTTATAAAAAATGAGATGACAGTTAAAATAATTAATCCCATTTTCGTTCTGAACATTTTTTGCAAGATAGGGAAAATAAAATAAAATTGAACGATAATAGCAATAAAATAGAGATGATAGAAGTGACCGCCTGTAAAGATCTTCACAAGTTCTGTCTTTATTGCTCCAATCTGTTGATTATCAAAATAATAGAGTAAGAAGCGATAAGCTAAGCTCCATAATATCAATGGCATAATAATTTTTGATATCCTGGAAGTAACAAATTTATTAAAAGAATACGTGTTTCTTTTTACTTGATAGAATAATAGAAATCCCGCAATCACAACAAAAATAGGCGTTCCAAAACGGCCTACTTGATTTAAAAAGTATGAAAACCAATTAAACGTATTATCATTCATTGAGTAATAAGTAGCTGATACGTGAACTCCTAATACCGCTAAACAAGCAAATGCTCTTAAAAAATGTATTTCAAAAAGATATTTTTTCTTTTTTGTTGAAATGGATGACATAGTCTCTCCCCTTCCTTACTGACAATATCATAGGTAATTGTAATAGAATCAGACATGAAAATCCCTGAACAAATTTAAAAAGGAACTATTGTTCTATTTTGTTTTGGGATACTTTCATACCACAATACCTTTAAGGAATCCTTTGTCATCAGGATAAAATCTATTTAAATTAATATAGTTTTGCTTTATCATTTACTAAAATAAGAACAATGTCTTATAGAGTATAATAGCTATTTTTCAACAAATAGCGACAAATTTCAACATTAACTTATTTGAAGGAGAGGTAAAAACTGGATCATAGACATTCTCAACTTCGAATAAAATAAGACCGCTTGAACAATCCAAGCGGTTAATAACTAAATCCATGACCCACGGCAACGATTCCTTTGACACGTAAACCTTGTCTGCAATTTCATATATTGATACATGAGAAGAGCATGTCTCCCTTTTCGACTATCATGGTTGATTTCATTTTTCAGCTTCCTCATGAACATCCGATCACACTGGCAGCTTGGGCCGTATCGCTCATAGCAAAGGTCATGGGCCTTGCATGCTGCGTCAACTGAATTGATGGGGGCCCCTGGTCCGCTGCAACCTGGTCCACACCACTTGTATTCCGGGAAAATACACAGATTAGGACCTGTCTTATTTCTTCTCATATTCATCCTCCTTTCTACTCACTCTGCACACTAGTACGTTTTGTTTCTCACATAAAGGGAAATACACTCCATGTAAGCAAAATAAATTACTATACTGTATGTATTTCATTCTGGTTAGGTTTGTCCTAATGCCTATCTGACTAGAAAGAAAACAATAGGAGGAATGAATAATGGCAACTTTTCAATTAAATGATACGGTACCAAATTTCACGCTCCCGGCAGTTTCAGGTGAAACGTTCTCATTTGAAAACCATCAAAAAGAACATCAAAGCTGGCATCTCATCGTTTTCTTCAGGGGCTCATGGTGCCCGGTATGTCAGGAAGAACTCAGAGAGTTACAAGCTAACAAAGAGGATTTTGAAAAACATAATGTTCACATACTTGCGATTACCAGCGATAAACTGGAGGACTTGCAGGAGTTTGCGAACAAAGAGGATTTAACTTTCCCGGTTTTAGCTGATGAAAAGTTAGAGGCCATCAAAGCCTATGATGTGTTCTATCACGGTGAAGATGCCCCCTATGAGGATCACGGACAACATGGTGAACCGGCTTACTTCCTCGTCAATGAAAAAGGACAAACCATGTACCAGCAAAGACAAACAAGTCCATTCGGCCGTCCACATGCGAATGAACTGAGAAAAATCGTGAAGTATATCCAGAAAAACGTTAAATAATAGTAGAAGAGGGACGGACCTTGTGTTACTCACCAAGGTCCGTCCCTCTTATTAATGCAAGCTCTAAACTTTTCTGAGCTTCTACTACTGTATGAGGCTGCTTTTCATGATAGCCGTAAAGAAGCAGGACGACGTTGGTGTAGATGGCTTTGAACCGGGCATATTCCAACTCGACTTCCTCTACCTCTCCATATTCTTCAAAAAATAACTTCCGTCCCGCAGGATTGAGATAACTGTATACGAGGTTAAGATCAATGGCGCGATGACCGATATGAACGTCACCCCAGTCCAGAATCCCTGATAAGATCCCATTCTCATTCACAACAATATTTTTAAAATGAAGGTCGCCATGAACCAGAGTGGTTTCTGATGGTAATGGTTTTTTTGGTACGTGCTGAAGGTAGTCCTTTAACTTATCAGCCTGGTGAAAAAGTTTTAGTTCTTCGATTTCATGAATGTTTTTTTCCAAGGTCGATATTCGTTTTTTTACGTCTAAACGATTCAATTCATCACGAGGTACTCCCCGTTTCACGGCCTCTGAAACATCCGTCAAATGAAGTTTTTTTAGAAACCACGCCATTTTAAGTGCTGACTTCCCTTCTCTAACCACCTCATGTGCTCGGGATGGAATCGTTCCTTCAACAAACCGGCAGCCTAAAAAAGGCCATTTGTATTGAGGGGAAGGCTCTCCAAAAAAAGTCGGAACCGGAATTCGGAGCCCGAGACTCTTTTCACCGAGCAGTGGCAAGAGCTTTCCTTCCGTTTCCAAAAGCTTCACGGCTATATCCCTTCTTGGAAAACGAAAGACCCAATCGTTGTTCACTTTCATAACCGTATTATCGAATCCATAGTCAATGATCTCCATTCTTGATGGATGAAGTTCCGGAAACTGATTCCCGATTAATAATCTTGCCTGGTCAATCGTGACCTCGACCTCCGCATCCCAACTATTCGCCACATTCACCCCACCTTTCTCAAGTGTTATTCTTTGTGGAACCTAAACTCCATGTGATAAGTTTCAAGTAATCGGAAAATATATTCCAGTTTAATTTACGAGGAGGAATCATGATGTTACCCGAAAAGCAGCAACAAATTCAATTAGTCGCCCGTCCTGAAGGAATGCCTGTAAAAGAGGATTTCAACTTCAAAGAGATTGAAGTTCCTAAACCATCCAAAGGTCAAGTATTAGTCAAAACTCTTTATCTTTCCGTGGATCCTTATATGCGGGGCAGAATGTCTGATGCCAAGTCGTATGTAGAACCATTCCAGTTAAACGAAGCGTTGGCTGGTGGAGCGGTTGGTGAAATCGTCGAGTCAGAATCCGGACATTTTCAAAAAGGCGATTTCGTTGTAGGGATGCTGCCTTGGCAGGAGTATTCCCTTGCCGATGAGAAGCAGGTACGCTCCATCGATCCGAATGTCGCTCCTATCTCTACTCACCTTAGTATACTGGGAATGACTGGATTGACCGCTTACTTCGGACTCCTTGACATCGGTCAGCCGAAAGAAGGCGAAACCGTGGTTGTATCCGGTGCTGCAGGCGCAGTCGGCTCTGTTGTCGGACAAATAGCCAAAATCAAAGGAGCACGTGTCGTCGGGATTGCAGGTTCGGATGAAAAAGTAAGCTACCTGACAGATACGCTTGGATTCGACGAAGGAATCAACTACAAAACAACGGATAACATCTATTCTGCGTTAAAAAAAGCGTGTCCAAACGGCATCGATGTTTATTTCGAAAACGTTGGTGGTGAGATTGGTGACGCTGCCCTTAGTTTACTAAACAAACATGCCCGTGTACCAGTGTGCGGAGCGATTTCTTCTTATAACAAAACAGATCGTGACCTTGGACCTCGCGTACAAACCAGATTAATCAAATCAAGCGCACTTATGAAAGGCTTTGTCGTCAACGACTACAATGACCGCTTCAAAGAAGGAGCAACAGAACTTGGCCAATGGCTTTCCCGAGGAAAACTCCAATACGAAGAAACCATCACAGAAGGCTTAGAAAACGTAACCGACGCCTTCCTCGGGCTCTTCCAGGGCAAAAACATCGGCAAACAACTCGTCAAAATCGCAGAACCAAGCAAGTAACCTGACTTGAGGGACGGACCTCCATTATTACTCAAATCCTATTAAATCAGTGTTTTGATTAAAGGATTGAGTGGATGAGGTCCGTCCCTCTATTCATTTTAAAACTCACTTCCCCCCTTTGTATCAAGGTCTCAGCCATATATATGAATGGAACGAGGTCCGTCCCTCGCACATCCCCATGTTTACCCCTCCCCATTGAACGGGAAAAGAAGAAGATATGATAAGAATGAGTTCTACAAGGAGGAGTAATCGTGAAGAAGTATCAGATGTATGTTAATGGTGAGTTTGTGGATAGTACGTCGAAGGGTACGTTGGACGTGATCAATCCTGCAAATGAGGAGACGATTTCTTCCATTCAGATGGGGACGGAAGAGGATGTGAATCACGCGGTTAATGCTGCCCATTCTGCTTTTCTTTCTTGGGAGAAGGTCCCTTCCAAGGAGCGTGCTTCCTATTTATATAAAATAGCCGATAAGCTGGAAGAACGGAAAGACCAATTTGTTCAGATGCTGACAGAAGAAAACGGGAAAACGTTGGATGCCTCTGAGGGTGAGCTCGATTTTGCCATCGAGTATTTCCGGTACATGGCGGGTTGGGCGTTAAGATATGAAGGTGAAATCCTTGAGAGCGAACGTTCCAATGAAAACATTCTTGTTTACAAGAAACCGATTGGAGTCGTAGCAGGAATCGTTCCGTGGAACTTCCCGATGTTCATTCTCGCCAGGAAAGTCGCCCCTGCGATAGTGACAGGATGTACGATTGTAATAAAACCAAGTCAATACACGCCAAATACCGCATGTGAGTTTGCTAAGATCATAGACGAAGTCGGGCTGCCAAAAGGAGTCTTCAACCTGGTAACGGGTAAAGGGTCCAATATCGGAAACCCAATGTCCAGCCACCCTAAAGTACGCATGGTATCCATGACGGGAAGCTACCCGGCTGGTTCAAAAGTGATGGAGGCCGCATCGAAGTCCATTACAAAAGTAAACCTGGAGCTTGGGGGTAAGGCTCCTGCCATCGTCACCAAGCATGCAAATATTGATCTGGCCGTTGAGAAGATCAAAACATCACGAATCACCAACTCCGGGCAGGCATGTACGAACGCTGAACGAGTGTACGTCCACGAGGATGTAGCAGAAGAATTCATCAGCAAAATGACTGAAGCGATGAAAAACACGACAGTCGGAGATCCGACTAACCGGGATAACGACATCGGACCTCTTGTGAACAAAGATCGACTTGAAACCGTAACTGAAATGGTCAATTCAGCCGTAGAAAACGGAGCAAAAATCCTTACTGGCGGGAAACCGCTAAATTTAGATAAAGGGTTCTACTACGAGCCTACCATTCTCGTTGATGTAAAACAGGATATGGAAATTATCCAGGAAGAGATTTTTGGACCGGTCCTCCCAATTATGACATACAAGGATTTTGATGAAGTGATCGAGCTTGCCAACGATACCGAATACGGTCTTTCTTCATCGATCTTCAGTGAAAATCTTCATGAGATCATGAGAGCCGCTAATGAACTTCGATACGGCGAAACCTTCGTCAACCGTGAGAACTTTGAAGCCATCAATGGTTTCCACGCTGGCCGCGGTCAATCCGGAATCGGAGGAGCAGATGGAAAACACGGACTTAACGAATACCTGGAAACACATGTTGTTTATCTTGAGTACGATGAAAACTATAAAGGATAATACCTAAAGAAAAGCCTGCCCGCTTTCATCCTAAAAGCGGGCAGGCTTTTTCTATGGAGAGCTTCGTCCAATAAAAAAAGTCCTGCTAAACAGTCAGGACTTTTCTAACCGAACACAACAATATGATTAGGCCAGGATAAAGAAATTTGCTAAAGCGAGTAATAATAGAATAATGGCAACTCCGGAACTCATCCAAAGAATATCGTTAAAATCCAATTTCAAATCGGCTAATTTGTCCTTGTTTAGCAACGAACTTCACTCCCTTGAAGATTTTCAATAAATCCGATGACTTTAAAAATTGAAAGGTCCAATTTAGGATCTGTAGATGTTGAACAATGAGAACACTCGATTTCATTGACATTCATCGTTGAACGGAATTCATTCTCACAATGTGTGCACTCCAGTATATGTAAATCCCTTTTCTTACCCTTGCGATCAAATTGAATGCGCTCTCTACCCTGGTTAATATAGCTCACTTTATTCTCTCCCGTCGTGTGTTATTTAGTACATATTTACCCGATGGAAAGAACATAAAACATGATTTATCTGATTTCTTTAAGAAAATGGGCTTCAAAAGCATATTGGAGATTTTATAGAAGAAAAAACAACCAGCCCAGGCTGGTTGCTACAATCGTTTCTCCATAAAATACTGACTATGGCCCTTAGGAAAATCTTTAAGGACCCCAAATTCCTTATACCCTAATTTTCTATAAAAATGAGGGGCTTGAAAGCTGAATGTATCTAATATAACAAGGTGGCATCCCTTCTCCGTGGCGTACTCTTCTATCCGGTGAATCAGTTTGGAGCCGTACCCTCCATGCCGATAGTCGTCTGCGACCCACAGAAAATCAATATGGAGATGATGCCAGAACATTTCTCCAACCACTCCACCAACGATTTCATCCTCATCGTTCCTCATAACAAAACTGATTTGCTCCAGGGATGTCTTTGTCTCCTCATCTACTTGTGACATATTGTATTGGATTAATTTCTTACGTATGTAATCACTATCTTCCTGGACCCACTGCTTCTCTATATTCATTGGTTCTCCTCCCTTACCTCCTATTTTTTCCTATTAAGGTCCTTTCGTCAATTCCCTTTTTTTACAAAATAATGTTTAAAAGGTGCCTCTACCGTTTATATGAAAAGTAAGCATTCTATAAGGAGGAGTTCCATGTCTTTCAAAAAAACACTGAGCGTATTGGAAAACTTGTACTTACAAAAGCCTGATAAATTATTGACTGTATACTTGAATACAGACCGAAGCGACCACGATCAGCAGGGGGGCGAATGGAAGATTGCCCTCAAAAACGGATTCAACCGCCTGGAAGAATACCTGGAAAGTGCTCCCGAGGAAAAAGAAAGGCTTCAATCGATCCGTCCGAAAGTAGAAAACTATGTATATAGTTTAGAACGTGAACTGCCAAGAAGCTTTATTATCTTCGCTTCAGCCGATAGTGGCATATGGGAGACCTTCGAGCTTCAAATACCGGTTGAAACGAATTTTTATTGGGAGGAGAACCCTCACCTGGATCAATTGAAATCTTTGCATAAAGAATATCCATACACAGGATTGGTGCTGCTTCAGCAAAATCAAATCAAAATCATCACCTCCGCCTTTGGAGAGATTCAGTCCAGCGAATTTATGGAATTCGATTTGGAAACAGATGACTGGCGAAAGCATGAAGGCCCCCACCACTCAGACGCAAGCATGGGAAGCGGCGGCGGAAAAGCCAATCAGCAGGAAGAATTCGAAAACCGCCTTAAAGCCAATCAACAACGCTGGTGGAAAAGCCTCGGCAGCATCCTGGACAAAAGGGCCGCTGATGAGGAGTGGGAACGAATCGTCCTCGTTGGCGACAAAGAAGAGGCCGCTGTGCTGGAAGACAGCATGAATAAAGAGGTTCATGAAACAATCGGGAAAAACCTGCTGAATGAAAATGAGCATAAGGTTGTGGAGAAGTTATTGGCTTAAAATGGTTTATAAGCCACTGTCTTGGGAGATGACGGTGGCTTTTTATGTTGGTTATCTGCCATTCTACGTATATCGCAAAACCCGCACACGACATCACCACTCACCCCACAAAAAACAATTCCCTAAAACAAGCACACGCCTCTCACATAGTCATACACTGAAATAAGGAGGTGTGTGTCCGTGCTATCACGAATTAAATGGTTATCCTTTTCTATCGAATTGTTTTTGGCTGTTCCGATCTTTGGCAATATTGCGGGAGATGCGATTCCTTTTCTCCTGTGTTTAGTGGCCCTGTGGCATGCGAGCGTATTGTATATTTCAAGGTCAGAAGATCAACCGATCCTTGGAAGTGCCCTCGGTATCCTTGCTTCCTTCTTAAACTTTTTCCCGGTCATCCGATTGATTGCCCATGCAATCACTGCAATTGTACTTATTTTTGAAATCCAGAAGGCTCCCGGGATGGAGTAAGTTGCCAAAACAAAGGATGATTCTCAGCAAAGAGAATCATCCTTTTCAGTTTGACCGTTCCATTTATTCACACGCACTTTCTTCAAGACCTTCTGCATGGAACCCCCGGGACGAACTACTCTCCCTTTTTGGATTATGATCACAAATAAAAAAACAGCAAAGCCCTCTCCAGACTTTGCTGCTTTCTACAATTCAAATTCCCATTCTTCCCTTAATGCCAGGTATAAAAGGAGAAGGGTATCCTCAATCTCCTCATACGTTTTATCCTGCACGTCTAATCCCAGTTTAGGATAGAGGATAAAGGCAAGCTTCTTGGTTAATTGGTTTCGTTCTGAAAGAGGAAGCTGAACGAATCGGTTGCTATACGTTTTGACCAGATTCCATTCTTTCGCACCGAGCTGCTTTATTTCCCACTCTTCAACCGTTAAATCCTCTTTCCTCAACCCACGACGACGGATTTCCTTTTCGATTGCCTTTTCCTTTCGCATTCCTTTGACACGCCGCTCATGAACAACGATGGTTCCGGCAACAAGATCTCCCACCCTCTTATGCTTAGAATGCAGGAAGATCATGACCATACCAATGAAATAGGAGACGGGAAGCATGTCGATGATTCTTAATAGATTGCGAATGAAGCAGGATAAGAGAGTGACGCTGTGTCCGTTTTCCTGCATTACCCGGATCCCCAGCAATCGCTTTCCTACCGTCTTTCCACCCCAGAAGTATTCTAAAGCAAAGAAATATCCCCAGTTGAGAAAAAAGATGGCGATGATGGCGATCCCCCATAGTGTCGAGTTGATTTCCAACATACTAAATATGCCATTATTCCCCGACGTCGCAAAAAACAGGAGCACAACGATCAGAATGTTTACGATTGTTAACAACAGCTGATCAATCATCAGGGCCGCAGCCCGGCTGCCTAATCCTGCAGGTTGAAATTGCAGGGAAACATATTCGGGGGTTTTAATATCGACTTGTTCTTCATGCAATACAATCCCCTCCTTATGGATGAATTTACCTTTAATGGTTTCTATTTTTTTCTAATCTTACTATAATAAGAGATAAGAAATCAAAAGAACAAGTAGGTGTCATAATGAACGTGAAGCAATTTGTCAAACAGCACCGGGAAGACTGGAAGCAGTTAGAAGATCTCCTCGGAACTCTTCGCAAGAGGAAGAACACAACGGGTCCTGCCATTGATCGATTCAACCGTCTTTATCAAAAGGCTGCCCAGAATCTTTCCTACAGCCAGACTTATTTTCCCGGTGAAGAAGTGACCGATTATTTGAACGGCCTCGTATCAAAGTCTCACAATCTATTATATAAAGACCAAATTTCCAGTGGAAAACAAGTGAGACATTTTTTCTCCACGACGTTTATCGGATTACTGCTCGAACAGTGGAAGTTCGTTGTCACGGCGATGCTTTTATTTACAATCGGTGCGATCGGCGCCTTCATTTCTGTCGTAAATGATCCTCTTCACCTATATTCCATTTTACCAGCTGAGATGTCACAAGGGGTGGATCCTTCTAATCTCGGGAAAAGTGACGGACAAGTCGATTCTTCCCTTATGTCGGCTGCCATCATGACCAATAACATCAAAGTCGCCTTCCTGGCCTTTGCCGGGGGTGTGACATTTGGCTTGTTGACGGTCTATATGCTTGTGTACAACGGAATCATTGTAGGTGCACTGGCCGCTGTCTTTTGGAACCAGGAAATGAGCTATGAATTCTGGGCTTACATCGTCCCCCACGGCATGATCGAACTTACAGCCATCTTTATTGCAGGTGGTGCAGGACTCTTGATGGGCTATAAGCTCTTTGTACCTGGACGTTTCACACGAGGCTACCAATTAAAGCAGCAAGCGAAACGATCCGTCCAGCTGCTCCTCGGGACGGTGCCCCTGTTTGTGATCGCCGGGATCATCGAAGGCTTTATTACGCCTGCTGCCATACCGCTACTCGCAAAATATATGGTTGCCTTTATAACGGTTATCGGTCTGATTCTCTATATGACCATCGGAAAGCTTCGGCTAAAGGCAAGCTTACAGTAACCCCCGGTTCATCATATCGATATAGTAAGAAACAGCCGTTGCCGCCAGTTTCTCTTCACGGGCCTCTACCATCAGGAGGCCCTGTTTTTCCCACTTTGCCTTTTCCCTTTTCTTCACGAGCATCTGTTTCTGAGCCATGCTCTTCATCATCGCCTGCTGAGAATCAATAGGATCTGTCTTGATCCGTTTGACCAACGTTTCATCTTCTATCCCAATCGTTAAAAAGAGATGTTGCTTCCGCAGGCGCTGTAAGTAAAACAGGGCGCTGTCTTCATGAAGAAAAGTGTGTACGTCACTGAATAATAAGAGCAGACTCCGCTTTTTCTGAACCGTTTGAACATAGTGGAGGACGCCAGCATAATTAGATTCGGCTGCCTCCACTTCCAAATGATAGATACGATGAAGAATCGTTTGCAGATGCGCCATCCCTTTTGCAGGAGGGATATATACCTTCACATCTTTACTGAAAGCAAGGACCGACACATAATCCCCATTTTGAAGGGCCGCTGCCGTCACGGTCAGGGCAGCCTCAAGGGATTTCTCCAACCGGTTTCCTTTTTTCAATTCCGCTCCCATCATTCTTCCGCAATCAATGAGAATCGTAATGTACTTACCATGCTCAGGTTCATATTCATTGGTCATCACTTCCCGGAGCTTTGCGGTTTGACGCCAATTGATCTTTCTTGGATCGTCCCCGAGTACATAATTTCTAATCTTGGAGAATTCCCCGGCACCGCTTTGCTGCTTACGGATTTTTACCCCTTCATACAGTAGAAACTGCTGAGCACTTTCCAACACTTTTTTCGTTTCGGTAAGATCCGGAATGACTTTCACCTCATCATGGAGCTCCACAGTTTTTTGTTTTTCCCATAAACCGAGGGAGCTTCGATAGCGAAGATACAGCTTCGTCAGGCTATAGTCTCCCCTTACCGGCGTCACCACATCATAAGCAAGGGTCCCTGCTGAATCCTGTTCAAGCTTCCCAGCTATGGGAAGGGATGTTTGAAAGCTTTGAGGGGTACCATCCAGGATCCGAAACTCCATGCCACGGGAAGATCTGTTGATCATTTCCAGATCGACGACATAATCCAGACCCCTTTCCATTTGATCCGGAATATGGCGCTTGACGTCTATTTCCTTTTTGGATGGCGACAGAGTCAGGTCAATGAGACTCACGACGATAAACAAGCCGTTCAATACGAAAATGAGCGTCCATGACAGTCCAATAAACGTTCCTGCAAGAAGGATGACGGAAAATAGGAGATACGAGATCAACAACTTTCGCGTCGGCAAGATTCCCTTATCGTGGAACAGGAATCGACCCAACAAGCTCTTGGATGGCTTGGTCAATGGTCACTCCCTCCAATTCTACGTGCGGCGATAGCTGGATTCGGTGTCTCAGGGCAGGTCTTGCCACGATCTTGATATCATCCGGTGTGACATAGTCACGTCCTGACAGATAGGCCCATGCCCGTCCCGCTTTTCCAATTGAAATCGCCGCCCTTGTACTTGCCCCGAAGCGGATCGATTCCGTTTCACGGGTTTTTCTCACAATCTGCATAATATAGTCGAGTACCGCGTCACTAAGTGTGACCTCCCCGATTTCTCTTCTAATAGAAAGGAAGGTTTCCATGTCGAGAACGGGCCCGACACTTTCCGCATAATGATTCTCGATCACTTGTTTCAATACGTTTTTCTCTTCTTCAAAGGAAGGAAAATCGATGTCCAGTTTAAACAGGAAGCGGTCCTGCTGGGCCTCAGGCAAGGGATAGGTTCCCTCGAATTCAATCGGATTCTGGGTGGCTACCACGAAAAACACCTCTTCAAGAGGATACGTTGCCCCTTGGATCGTCACCTGCTTTTCCTCCATGGCTTCGAGCAGGGCCGCCTGGGTTTTCGCCGGTGTCCGGTTGATTTCATCGGCCAATAGTACATTGGTGAAAATCGGCCCTTTGATCGTTTGGAAGCTGCTATCTTTCATATTGTAAATCGTACTACCCGTGATATCACTCGGTAACAGATCCGGTGTGAATTGAATCCGGTTGAAACTTCCCCCGAGTAACTGGGAAAGGGTCTTGACCATCTGTGTCTTCCCTGTTCCCGGGACTCCCTCTATCAACACATGCCCTCCTGCCAGAATGGAAGACAACAAGAGTTTAAGATTCGTACTTTGACCTACAATTCGTTCTTCATATTTCTCCATTAAGGATGTGATTTCTGGTTTCAACGATCCTCCACCTCTTTCCTGAATAGTTCTATTCTTTTCGACCATAGTACGTATTCCTGTTTACTGATGCGTTCTTTCTCTAATACAGCCCTTATCCCTGATAAAAACGAAGCGATTTCTTTTTGAGAAACGGTGGATAACCTCCGTTCCAACGGTTCCTTCAATTCCGACCAATCCTTACTCGTCGGGATCCCCCAACGTTCCTGGAACAGAACTCTGACATACTCGGCTTGAATCACTAACGATTCTTTGTACTGGCGTCCTTTTAAGTACCAGGCTGAAAGCGCCTTGATTCGTTCATCACTGAATCGGACCGTCTCTTCCCTTGGTATGAGAGTACCACCAAAACGTTTCCCCCGCATCCAGAGCCAAAGGACGGTGAGGATCAGCAATTGAAGAATGAAAAGTAACAGCCATTGGGGATAAAGACTAGTAAGGCTTGCCTCACTCTCTCCCCCGTGAAGGTATTCATCGACCAGGATCGTTTTCCGGGCAGCAAGACCGCTTTCTAATAGAGTGAGAACCAGCTGAAGATGATCACTATCAAGAATATTCCCGTTCATCACCCATCCCGGTGAAGTAGAGACAATCAGTTGCCCCTTACCCATAGGAGAGCTATAGGCAATCGTTCCATCCCGATCATCCAATAGAACGGTATCGTCATCCGATGTTTCTAACCTTACTCCTGATAGTAGATCTGTTTGATATGTATTCCCTTTTTGATCACGTATAAGAGGATTATCGAGCCCTTCCCCTATTAAGACCGTCTTCGTGTCAAACATCCCTTTTGGATTATCCTTTAAAAGAAGAATCGTATTCCCTGCTTTCATGAAATTCTCGTAAGCTTCCATTTCTTCTTGTTCAGGGATTGAAAACGGTTCTATCATAATCAGTAATCGATCAGATTCAGTCGCCGGCAGCTTCTCAGGTGAAAAAGACCACCGTTGTATAGAAGCACCTTCATTTTCCAAATAAGTATAAAGGGCTTTTATTCCAGAAGGAGAGGGAGACTCGGAAACATAGGCTGGATACTCCTTTGGCTTTTCAGGAGAAAGAAATACACCGATGACGATAAATAAGCTTAGAAGTGCGGCGAGCCAGACCCACGCCTTTATAGTTGTTTTCAATGCTCGTTCCTACCTCCTTTCTCTATGCATAAGGCTGTGAATCCGTTTCAAGTTCCAACCAGCTTAGAGCTTCCTGTTTATAGGGAAGATACTCTTCTTCCTCCACTTCCCGCTCACCATAGGCCACCTCATCAAACAGAAGAGCCAACCTGTAGAATCGCTCTGCCCAATCCCGATTCACTTTACGCAGTTCATCATAATACTCCCAATTTGTTTTCCAGACCTTTGCTTCGAGATAGTCTCTTTCATGAAAGTATAAAAGGAGGGCCAGGAACATATGACGGGTTGCTTTCGAATAATCTTCAAGCCCCTCTTGTTTATAAGCTTCTTCTAAATGTCTACCATAGGACCACTCCATCTCATTCATGGATTGAAGTGGTTTATTCGAACGGAATTTCCGTTTTCGGACTCCGTTTCGAATAGCGAAGAATGCAACAACGAGGAGAATGGCCACTACAATGACAATCAACGTGATCAGGATGCCCGATGCTGCCCCGCCAGTCGGTTCAAGAGAAGGGAATAGTTTTTCAAGCTGTTCTGAAAGCCATCCCTTTGCCTTTTCCCACCATTTGGCAAGCAGTCCCTGAGACTCCTCACGATAGGCCTTATATTCCTCCCCATCCAAGATTTCTTCTACTTGATCCCTTGCTCTGTTTTCATTCAACACTTTCTTCACCTAGCTTTCAGATCAAAAGCCCGGAAGCATGAAACTTCCGGAGCCTGACTGGATACTTCAATTGTTCAAGGAAACTATTGGATTGTGTTATAATCATCGATCATTTCATTTAAATCATCTGCGTCATGTCTCGTTTTTAGATCAAGGAACATAACCCCGAAACCAACGGCGAACAGCATCGACGTGAATAAAGACACAACGTTAATAATCATGCCGTACAGGACACTATTCCCTAATACCAACCCGAACGTTAATTCGAAGGCTGAGCTTACGATTCCAACGATCAATCCGAATACAATGAATAATAACAGAAGGATCCATCCACGCTTCTTCGTCAGCCTCCAGCTCCTGCCGAGACCAGGTGCGTCATTTTCGATGGCTGCCGCTCCAAAATAAAAGCTCCAACGTGTTAAGAAGTATGCTACAGCAACCGCGAATGCAAGCAACAGGATAACTCCGGCGACCACAATCCCGACGCCCGGCTCCAGAAGTGCAGCGCCGAATACTCCGGCAAAACCAATTGTAAAAATAGGAACAAATACGATACCGAATACAATCACTCCAAATAGGAGACTACTTCCGATAATCGGCCAAAAACGTGAGAATGCTTCCTTTATCACAAGCTTCACCGTAAATTCTTCATTCTTTCTCATATGATTAAGGGCAAACAAAATTGCCGCTTGAGCG
Source organism: Rossellomorea sp. ABR4_004 (assembly GCF_056159585.1). Lineage (NCBI taxonomy): Bacteria > Bacillati > Bacillota > Bacilli > Caryophanales > Bacillaceae > Rossellomorea > Rossellomorea sp. ABR4_004. Next base: position 115,589 of record NZ_JBSWVM010000005.1, read on the forward strand.
ATTGGGGCGAGGATTAGACTGATCAGTCCAATAAGACCTGTGCCAAGCTCTGCTGCCAGATTCACTTCTGGACCCCCTTCTTCCGTAAACTCGCCTGAAAAGCTGTTGACAATCCCATCGAACCAGGTTTCTCCTGTACCGACAGTTCTAAAGAAACTAACCCCTGCTGCCAGTTCAATGAGAGCCTGCAGTAAATAAACTGGCCCTAATAAAATAAGGAAAATAAGAAAAAAGTCTTTAAAACGGTTCTTGCTTAATCGAAATGTGTGGTCCAGTATTTCACCGAACCCTTTAGGCTTACTAAATTTTGCGTTCACATCATATCCCCCTACTGGTTATTTTTCAATATTTGACAATATATCGCTTATTCTACCATTATTCCTCCTTCCGTTGATGAAAGATTTGTATTTTTTTCTCTCTTATTACCAAAATGAACCAATCCTTATTAGATGTATATTTCACGCTGGGATTCTCATGCTTGTCATTTTAGGGAAGGAGATTCGTTTGTTTTCTTCTTTCTATACGAAAAAGTGACCCAAAAAGTTTTCTTTTTGGGTCACTTTTTACCATTTTATTTAGCTAAATCATGTTTAAAAGCATAAATCACAGCCTGGGTCCGGTCCTGGACTCCGAGCTTGGAGAGGATATTGCTCACGTGTGTTTTCACTGTTTTCAGGGCGATGAATAATTCATCGGCAATTTCCTGGTTCGTTTTCCCTTGTGTCATCAGGAGAAGGATTTCCAGTTCTCGGTTGGTGAGCTCTTCATGGGGATGGGAAACGGTCTTTTGTCTCATGCGTGTCATCATTTTCCCAGTGACTTCAGGTTCGAGAATCGATTGTCCGTTGTACGTCTTTCGCACCGCCTCGGCAATCTCACTTGCTTTCGACGTTTTCAGCATATAACTGACCGCACCGGCTTCCAGGGCTGGATACACTTTATCATCATCCAGGAAACTGGTGACGATGATGATCTTTGCGTCCGGCCACTCTTGAATGATCTCCTTAGTCGCCTGGATGCCATCCATTTCTTTCATTACAAGATCCATGAGAATAATATCAGGCCGCAGCTCAAGGGCAAGCTGGACGCCTTCTTTCCCATCCGATGCTTCCCCGACGACATCAATATCCGCCTGAGCCGATAGATAAGAAGAAACTCCGATCCTTACCATTTCATGATCATCGACAAATACCACTTTAATCATTTTTTTCACCTTCATTCTCCACAACGGGAACCTTCACTTCCAAGCGTGTCCCCTTATTCGGTACACTGATGATTTTAAACGTACCACCGATTTCAATGGCACGCTCCCTCATATTCTGAAGTCCATAGGAGCTTGTGACCTTCGATTCGTTCACATCGAAGCCCTGACCATCATCCACTACCCGTAAAATAATGATGGATTCTCTTTTGATCAATCGAATATCCAAGGAAGTCGCCTTCGCATGTCGCAGGGTGTTTGACACCGACTCCTGCAGAATTCTGAAGAGATGATCTTCGATTCCTTTATCAAGACTCATGTCTTCTATTTTCCATTCGATATCAAGGGGTACCTTCTGAGCTAATTCGACCAGCAGCTCCTTCATTCCTTCTTGAAGATTCTTTCCTTTTAACGCAACGGGGCGAAGATGAAGAAGGAGAGCCCTCATTTCAAGCTGAGACTGATGAATCATCTGCTCCACCATACCAAGCTGCTTTTCTTCATGAGGCGTTCGTCCAGGTGAGGGTGTTTCCGTGATGGCTGACATCAACATAGATGCTGCAAATAGTTGCTGACTGACCGAGTCATGTAATTCCCTCGCCAAACGGTTCCGCTCCTGGGAAACGATTTCCTGGATTCTCTTTTCCTGTTCCTCCGCCTTTTCATTGGCAAGCTTCTGGGAATATCGCGCTTGATCCGTGAGATGCTTCCCTAACGCATCGACCTTTTTCCAAACCTGCTCCACTTCCATGGTTGCCGTTTCCGGAAAGTTGATCGTGCGGCCCTGCTCCACATTCATCAGGGCATCTTCTATCTCCCTTAACTGCCGTTTATCCTTCAACCCTGTCCGGATGCCGAACACGATTCCGATAAGGATACTTACAACGAGGATAAACCCTGCTCCCGGTATATCCATAATCTCTACTTCCCATAAAAGGGACCAATCCTCCAAGGGATACAAATAAAAATATGACAGCGATAAAAAGATCACCATCCCAAGGGAAAAAAGAATGCCTGCAACAATCTGCCTACTGACTGTGCTCATATTCTTTTCACCTCTAAATCCCCGATCCACATTGAGGTGACAATCTTCACACGCTGGACAGCCGTATCATATCCTGGAGTTTGATAATAAAGGGACTGATTAATCGCTTTCGGCTCCACTTCTTCGAAAACCTCAATCGAACCGGCTAGTACCGAGTGATGAACACTCACTTCCACATCATACGGAATCAATATTTCAATATTGCCTAAAATGTTTCGAATCGAAACGACGGACGTCCCTTTAGGAAGCACCGTATTTCCAATATCGATGACCGAGTCTCCGATCACACCCTGGATGTTGATATCATTCCATTCATATACGTCTTCCGGAGTCCGTTTCGGCCCGAACCATTCGTTTTGAAGAGCGGACTTTTTCATGATGAGTGGTTCACTTGTGTGGGTGAACGTTTCCTTAATCGTCGGAGTGATGTATTTAGGATGTTTCTTCGAATCAGCAAAACGGACAATGATAAATAGAAGAATGGCAAACAATAAAAATTTAAATGCTACGGTATTAAAGATATTGACCGCTAAGCTGATGATCCCAAACCACAGCAGTATCTTCCCAAAGGTACTCGGAAGCTTCTTTCTTCCAATATAGATACAGAAGGCCGCAATCGAGAGAAAGACGAGAACCCCCCCATCGTAGAATGATACTTCCAACAGTATTAAAAGAGTTCCTATTAAAATGATCCAGCTGATCCCATCTGAGCGTAAACGATTGAACAAGGGGGTTCCTCCTTTCTGGTTATGTAGGTAAGTTTTTCGACAAGAGGTTCGTATATCTGTATTCCAGATTAAAAAGTCCTTAATGGGGTTCATATTTTCTGATTCAGGTGCATAAATCCCATATCGGGATTAAATATGATGATAAAACGGGGTGAACCCATTTGGGCTCCCCCTTTTTTATCGTTACTATTCGTTTTCATAGATTAGAATACCATGTTTTATGAAGGAATGGCTTCCGTTTCCTCTTTTTTCACTTCTTTTTCTAATTTAGCGATCTTTGCGTCGATCGTATTTCGATAATAAGAGGAGTTCACACCATGCTCTAAATGATCTAAGTATGTTTCAATTTCATCGAATTTAGAGAACGCCTGGTTGTTATAACCGGAAGAAGATTCAAGCACAGAATTCACCTTGTTATGAGCACGGGCAATATTCTCTCTTCCCATTAGCTCCATCCGCTTGATGTACATATCCTTCAGCTTGTGCTTCATCTCTTCATATTTTCTTTCAAGCTCTTCAAGCTCTTTCGTTGCTTTCAACTTTGAATCCTGGATGCGCACTGCACGCTCCTCATAGTATTTTTGTTCCTGCAGGGCAAAATCATACAGACCTTCTTCATTTGCCTTCGATGCAACCTCAGCCTGGTATTTTCGTTTGTCGGCTAAAGCAGAAGCCTGCTGATACTCTTTCTGGAATTCTTCTTTTAATAGATATTGTCTTTCAACAAGCTTACTTACTTTTTCTACTTCCTGCTCACACTGTCTTAAATAATGATTCAACACGGCTATTGGATTTTTCTTTTCCTTTTTATCTAATGCTTCGTGCAGGTCGGACATGACTGTATTTTTAATTCGTTGAAATAAGTTTGCCATAGTGTATTCTCTCCTTTAGTTTTTTAATTGTGACCATTCTCTTTCAAAATTAGTGAATGGATCCGATGATTTTTCTTCTATCATGACTTCTTCTTTTTTCCAGTTCTTGTAGATTACATACAGAACGTATAGAGCAACCAATCCGATGATCGCCGGGAAGTTGGATATCGAAGCACTGAATGCCGCAAGACCGATTAGCGCCCATAAGATCTTCTTCATTGTGGAATCTGTTTTCACAAATCCTTTAAAGCTGTAATACATGATCACTAAAGATATAGCAAGCCCTACGATCGGTCCCAAATTGGCAAGCAGGACAATGGCTGCAATCCCTCCTGCTAAAAGCAATCCAAATTTCTTCATATATTGTTGCCTCCTTTCTTCTTCATGTCTCTATCCTATCTATTTTCCGGGTTTCCCATAACGAGCCTGAGCTTTATTTTCGTATCAGACTTGAGGCTTAGGGGTGGTAGGACTTGTCGTTTTTTGGTGTAATCGATGGTTGCGAAGTTTGTCGTTTTTTGTAAAATGGTCGATATATTGAAAATACGGTTGATAAATCACCACAACAGTCGCTCTACTACAAAAATAAGGTCCGTCCCCAAAAAGGAACGGACCCTACCAGCATTATTCTGTTAACTCAAGAAATTCTTCCACATCCGCTATGCATAGCTTGATCCCTTTTTCCCAGAAGGCTTCTTTGGTGATGTCTTCACCGAGGTGCTTCATGGCCAGTTCTTCGACATTCATGACCGCGGTGTCACGGAGTAATGCCATGTATTTATCTTCATAGCTTTCATCCGACTCCAGGGCTTTGGCGTAAATGCTCAGTGAGAACAAGTATCCAAAGGTGTATGGGAAGTTATAGAACGGCACTCCTGTAATATAGAAATGGAGCTTTGATGCCCAGAAGCGCGGATGAACCTCTCCAATGGAGTCTGAGAATGCTTCCTTCTGAGCCTCCACCATCAGCTCGTTGAGTTTATCAGCAGATACAATCCCCTTCTTACGTTCTTCATAGAAGCGTGTCTCGAATAAGAAACGGGCATGGATGTTCATGAAGAACGCGACACTCCTCTGCAGTTTATCTTCCACCAGGGCAATCTTTTCGGCCTTCGTTTCCGCTTCTTTTACGGCAGCATCCGCGACGATCATTTCAGCAAAAGTGGATGCGGTCTCTGCCACATTCATGGCGTAGTTACGATTCAATGTGTGCATCGGTTTTAATGCATAGGAATGAAACGCATGCCCTAACTCGTGTGCAAGGGTGGACACATTCGACATTGAACCTGAATACGTCATGAAGATGCGGGATTGATCACTTAACGGGAAGGAGGTGCAGAATCCGCCCGGACGTTTCCCGGATCGGTCCTCCGCTTCGATCCATTTGTCCTCAAATGCTTTTTCAGCAAACTGGGCCATCTCTTCTCCGAATCGGGAGAACTGCTTCAGAATGAATTTTGCCCCATCGTCATAGGACATGGTACTCGTCGATTCTGCCACGGGAGCGTCCAGGTCATACCAATCAAGTCGGTCTTTCCCGATTAGTTTCGCTTTTCTTTCCAGGTACTGAACGAATGGCTGCTTGTGCTTTGAAATAGCTCCCCACATGGCATCCAGCGTTTCTTGCTTCATACGATTATATTCGAGGGGCTCCTTCATCAACTCATCCCAGCCACGCTTCTTATAGACATTTAAGCGAAATCCGCCCAAGTGATTAAGTGTCCTTGCAAAAAGCTCCTCATTTTGTTCCCAGGCATTCTCTAATTTTTCAAAAACCTCTTGGCGCGTATTGGCGTCTGGACTGGAGAGCAGATTATTAGCCTGGCCAACCGATAATTTTTTTCCATCATGTTCAATCTCCATGGCCCCAACAATCGTGTCATACATCTGTCCCCAGCCGTGATAGCCATCGACAGCTAACGCTTGGATAAGTGACTCTTCTGAGCTGGATAGCTTATCTTTCGCCTTTTGTCTCCACTCATTGAGGACGAAGGTAATTTCACTCAGTTGATCATGTTGAAGCAGTTCATTCCAGACCTCTTCTCTGCAATCTGAAAGCTGCTGCTGGAACTTTGTAAACGTAGAAGAAAAGTCCGCACTTAGGCTTGTGACTTCCGCGCGGAGAGAATCTGCTTTTCGGTCATGCATATTTTGAGCTTCAAGACAGCTCACGAAGGCACCTGCCTGGCGCAAATACAGCATCACTTCTTTTGCTTCTTCAATGAGGTTCCACACCAGGTCAGCATCTTTTGCCGATTGAGGCGGATGAAAAGCGAGTGCATTCTCTGCAAAGTCACTTTTCTTTTTTTCTAACGTATCGAGATGCCTTCTGAATTCCAGTGATTCACTTCCTCCTTGGAAAAAAACATCTAAATCCCAAACATCTGAATATGTATGATTTGTACGGTCCATAATGTCCCCCTAGTAGATTTTCTCATTTTCTCATTGTCCCTATCCTATTTCTAATTCTCGATAAATCCCATAAATCCTTCCTTATCTTTCACTAATCCTTTTTGCCTAACTCTCTTCATTTGGTTTTTAATCTGATAAGAGTGGAATAGTATATAACACCACTACTTACAGGGGGTTCACTCAATGAAACTGATCTTGAATATGTTAGCCTTCGCTTTAGTGATTGTGATGAATACGCTGGCTGTTACTTTGCCATTGAATAATCAATCAACGGGGGAAATCAGTGACAGGCTCGATATCATGATTACTCCAGCAGGTTATGTCTTTTCCATCTGGAGCCTGATTTATCTGCTGCTCGCGATTTGGATCATCCGCCAGTTCCCTAAAGACAGAAGAGATCTTCCCCTTTATCAGGAAACAAGCGGACTATTCATCCTGAGCTGCTTATTGAATTCAGCATGGATATTCGTATGGCACTACAATTACTTTCTCGTTTCGGTATTTATCATGATTGGACTTCTTTTAACTCTTATTGTCCTTTATAGACGGGTGAAGAGTACAGGTCCGTCCCTCCTGGATATAGCCCCTTTTTCGATATATTTAGGATGGATTTCGGTTGCCACGATTGTGAACATTACGTACTACTTGACGGACATCGGTTGGAACGGATTCGACATTTCTGAATTGGTGTGGGCTTATCTCGGGCTGATCGTCGCTACGGTACTTGCTTTCTGGTTCCGCATCAGGCAGCATGACATGCTCTATCCGCTTGTGTTTGTTTGGGCATTTGTCGGTATCGGAGTAAAGAACATGGCAGATCACTCAACCTATGCCTATACTGCCTACGCACTCGCCTTTATCATCCTCATCTTTGACCTGGTCTACAAGAGAACACGACAATCATAATGTGCACGAAGGTCCGTCCCTCGGGCCTTCTTTTTTTGTATAGGAAGCCTTCCGATGACTTACATTAAGTGATAGGGGGTGTAGTGTATGAACCAACAGAAGAAAAACGTCACTCGTTCCGGAACGGATATTGATGAGGTCAAACAACTCAATCAGCATTCTGGGCTGACGTATAATCAAGTGAAACAGTTACTGGGAGAACAATATAGCAGAAAGAAATAACTCCACAAAAAGAAAGCGCCGACTTAGTCTGCGCTTTCTTGATTTGTTTCATTTTGAGCTTTTATGATTTCTTTTTCACGTTGAACGGTAAGTTTCTCCTGTATCTTATTCTTTTCCTTACAGGGTTGGGTAAGACTGACAATCACATCTCCCTGCTCAATCTTAGGTGAAGCACCTTCAGTGAAGAATTCAATCCTTCCTGCAGGTTTAAGGGCAAACATCAATAATGTGTTATCATCCCGCTCCTGCAGATAAGATTCAAAGGTGTATTTTTCAGTAATATTCGTTTTTCTGAATACGTCTCCCCGTTCGACACGTTTATTCAACTCTTCCCACGTCACGTGGTTTTGGAAGAGGATCCTTCCGCCAATCGTATGGACCATATCTTCAAGATCATCGTCCCGCTGGCTTCGCAAACTCAGTTGGAAAAGGTTATTACGGCCGATCTCAGGAACAAATGTCGTACAGACAAGAGCGTTGTAAGAATCAAGCTCTGTAGCCGCAATCATGTATTCATACGGCGTCATATCCAGATAGTATTCCGTTTGTTCGGATAAGATTTCACCACGGTAAAATGGGATCCCTGCTTTTCTGACTGAAAACAATCGCTGCCACGATGAATCCGAAATTAAGACCGGAATCTTCAGGTCTTGAAGGGTTTTGGCAAATTCAGTACTGAATTTACTTCCTCCCACAATCATAACTCCCGGTCTTTCATCAATGGCAAGGTCCAATTTTTTCGCCAGCCATTTAATCGAGAAACCATGTGCACATACTGTGGAGAAAACGAGAGCAAAAGTCAGGGACGTCAGTATAGCCGCATCTTCAAAGCCTTTCTCTAATAGGACTGAAGCAAAATAACTTGAGACGGTCAGCGCGACAATTCCCCTGGGGGCAATCCACCCGACAAGCAATTTCTCCTTATTAGAGAGGTCCGTCCCTATCGTAGACAACCAAATCGATAATGGTCGGACAATGAATAACATCAGGAGCACAAACGCGACGATATTCCAGTTAAAGATTCGTAAAAGCGTGTCTACGGTTAACGAAGCCGTCAGCATCACGAAAATGGTTGAAATGAGCAGTACCGAAATGTTTTCTTTGAAGTGACGCATATCATCAATGGATGAAATATGCATATTCGCAAGCGTCATCCCCATTGCCGTGACGGCTAACAGTCCTGTTTCATGTGTGATCTGATCTGAAACTGTGAAACAGGCAAGAACCAGAGCAAAAACAACAGGTGATTTCAAGAACTCCGGTACATGCCCATTCTCAAAAATGAAGCCTGTGAATTTCCCCAGTGCCCATCCAAATACCACGGCAAATAGGGAAGCTGCAAAGAAAAGTAATAAAGCTAATCCCGTGACTTCATCGCTTATAAGGAAATTAATGATTTCAAAAGCAAAAACGGCAAGCAGGGCACCAAATGGATCAACGACTATCCCTTCCCATTTCAAAATCGCTGCAGGTCTTGGTTTCAACTTCGCCTGTCTGAGCAGCGGAAGAATGACGGTTGGACCGGTTACGATAAATAACCCACCAATGACAAAGGAAACAGCCCAGGATAACCCGGCCACATAATGAGCCCCGAGAGAACCTAATATCCAAGCGAGGATGGCCCCGATGGTGACGATTCTAAATAAGGGCTTGCCTAATCCCTTTACCTCACGAAAATTAAGATTTAAGCTTCCTTCAAAAAGGATGATGGCAACCGCCATGGATATAATGGGTTTGAACACTTCCCCGAAATCGTCCTTTGGATTAATGAGACCAAATATAGGTCCCACCAGCAATCCAACAATCGACATGACGACGATGGCAGGAAGCCTGAACCTCCAGGCAATCCACTGGGAAGCGATCCCTAGTACTCCGACTAACATGATGTTGAATAAAATAGAATCGATCATAGCTTTCTCCTTTGAAGGTTATGAAATCAGCTATCATAACAGTAGATAGTATGTACGTGTTACCAGGATAAAAGATTTGTCCCTCTTTGTGCAAAACAAAGAGGTTCAAAAGGGCACATCTGTTTTTGTATAGTTTACATTTTAATTGCCGATTTTAACCAGAGAGTCGTTTCCAATTCTCTGCAGATCGTAAAATAATGAAGCATAGTGATCAGAACGGCTCCCGCGTTCATGCCTAGAATGACTCCTTCCATTCCAAAACGGGATCCGAGCAAGTATATCAGTGTAAAAGAAAATACACTCGACCATACGGTATGAAGGAGAGCATCCTTTACCAATCCCAGTCCGATCAAAAAAGCTTGGAGTGGAAATACCAGGAAATGAAAAAGAAAATACGGCCAGAGCAGCTTTAAATAATAGGCCGATGCCACAGAATGAAAGAACCTTTCTGTAATATAGTCCCCAAGCAAGTAGTATATGAATACTACAGGGATACCATATCCTAATGTAATCCACATGACCTGCTTAAGATGGGTCAGGATTCCATCAAAATCCTTTGATGACACTTTTTCCGACACAGTCGGAATTAACACGATCAACATCGAAAAGGCAATAAATGATGGGAAGAAGCCAATGGTAAGGGCAATCCCAGCCAGCATTCCGAAATGCTCATTCGCCTCAAGCGCCCCCATACCTGAAAGAACCAACGCCCATTTGATCAAAAATGGCTGAACGGCATGGGTGAGAGCGTGGAATATCCGCAGCACAGTCGTTGGAACCGATACAGATAATACTGACTTTCTCATTTCAACTGTTGATAATGTAGAATGGCTCTTCTTTCTATTACCCCTAATCTCGAGTACGTAAGCATGAATTAAATAAACAAAGACGACCACTTCACTCGCAATCAGCGTCCCAAGGGCTATGAAGATGGACGTATTGATACCAAAAGATAAAAAATTATAGATCGAAACCAGTAAAAATAGCTGAATTCCTTTCCGCAGAAAATTAGCGACTGCAATTTTGCCCATCTGCTGGATTCCCATAAAATAGCCTCTGGTGATCGAAGTAAACGCCACAATGGGAATGACAATCAAAATGAGCCAGCGAATTCCTGGGTGGTATCCTTCAAATAAAGGAGTCCAGGCATATATGAGGACCATAAGAACTAAGAGAATGCACGTCGTGATGACCGCAAATCGAAAAGCAAAATGAAGCATGCCCCGGTGATACTTTTCTTCCCGTTCGGCAAAGAACTTGGAAAGACTGATCGGCAGCTCCATACTTGATAAAATGACAATCAGAAACACAGTCGGCAGAATCGACATATATGAGCCAAGACCAGCCTCTCCAAGCTCCCGAGCCAAAATCATATTGATCACAAACTCCAAACACTCACCTAAAAAAGCCGTCACCACCAGCACCAATGTACCTCTTAAAAACAAATTCATATGCTTGTACCCTGCCTTTGTTTTAGATGGTCTATTCTATGATGGTTGTCCGGGGAATATGTGAAGGGGGCGTGACGGATGTGGAGTTAGTTCTTTATTTTGGGTTTGTCATTCGCTTTAGAATGTTGCTGCGGGGTATTTTTGAGTATAAGGGAGAGGTTGTTGCGGCACTTTTAGCGGTTGTTGTGCCGCCGTCAGACAAACTTGTATCAAATTGTGAACATACCCCTCCCAACACACGCACAACCTCTATTATGAACATTTCAACCCTAAAGAAAAAAAGCAGCCCGCAACAGGACTGCTTTCCTCAACTTACTCTTTTGCTGCCTTTCGCTTCCGTCGACCGATCTTTCCTTTCATTTTCATCAGGATTTCATACACAATCGGCACAACGACAAGTGTTAATAGTGTCGAACTTGTCAGACCGCCAATCACGGTTACACCAAGTCCTTTAGAGATCAATCCACTTCCTTCAAGACCTAACGCCAACGGGAACAGTGCCCCGATTGTCGCAATGGCTGTCATAAGGATCGGGCGAAGTCGGGTGGCACCGGCTTCCAGTAACGCTTCCCTTGTTGATAGACCTTCGTTTTCTTTATGAATCACCCGGTCAATCAGGACGATTGCGTTGGTTACAACGATACCTATCAGCATGAGGGCACCAATCATCGAGGAAATACTGATTGTTTCTCCTGCGATCAATAGTCCAACCAATGCCCCGATGATCGTAAATGGCAGCGAGAACAAAATGGCAAACGGTGCAAGCCCTCCGCCGAATGTGATCACGAGGATCAAGTACACGATGGCAATGGCTGCGAGCATCGCTAATCCCAGTTGTGTGAAGGATTCCTGGATGTCTTCCGTTACTCCACCCATGTCTACATTGATACCGGCTGGCAAATCGAGTTCTTCGATTTCTTTTTGAATGGCTTGTGATGCTTTTGATACATCATCCGATTTTAATTCTCCGCTCACTTGAGCAAATACTTTTCCGTCGCGTCGTGAAACAGTATCGGATGTCTTACCTTCCTGTACTTCAACGACGTCTTTAATCGGAACTTCAATGCCCAGTGGTGATTGAATGGTTTTATCCGTCAAGTCGTTGATGCTTTCGTATTCTTCTTTTTCAACGTCTAAATAGACATTTACCTCTTCTCCATCTTTTTCAATGGTGGTGAGGACAGGACGCTGACGTGTCTGACCAAGTTCCATGGCAATTTGACCAGCTGTCAGGCCAAGCTCACTCAGCTTTTCCTGGTCTGCGATGAACGAATACTCATCGTACGATTCAGAGATGCTTGATCCCACTTTTTTGAAATCTTCTTTATCTTCCATCATAGTTTGAATATCGTTTACAACAGGTTCGATTTCTTTCAAGGTTTCACCGTACACATACACGACAATTTCATTGCTTCCGGCACTGGCGGAGAAGTCTTGTGAAGCCCATTCCCCTTTATCTGTTGTTTCTTGAAGTTTTTTAATGACTTGTTCTTTTTCTTCAGAGAAATTCTCTGTATCATCGCTGTATTGAACATAGAATATTGCATTGTTTGAGCTTCCCGGACTCATTGGGTTCTCTCCACCAACCGAGTACTGAATCGTTTCAGCCCCTTTACGTCCTTGGAAATACTCTTCTGCATCTTGAGCGATTTGATTTACATCTTCTTCTGTTTGACCAGGTTCCGGTTTATACGTTGCCATGATCATCTTTTCTTCGTCTGATGGAAGGAAACTCACACCAATGAGCGGCACCAGGAACAAGCTTCCGACAAGCATCGCGACAGCCAGGAGTGACGTGATGATTTTATGGTTCAGCGTCCAGTTCAATACGCCTTTGTACCAAATCGCTAAACGGCTTTGTTTTTCCACATGTTTCTTCCCGACACCTTTTTTAAACATCGAGTGAGCAAGCATCGGCACAATCGTTACTGCCACTAGAAGTGAAGCCAATAGGGCAAATACGATGGTCAATGCGAATGGCAGGAATAGTTCCCCGATCATTCCTTGAACCAATCCTAATGGAAGGAACACAGCGATTGTTACAATCGTGGAAGACGCGATCGGAACGAACATTTCCTTTGTTGCTTCCCGGATCAACTCTTTTCCTTTCAACATCTCACCTTTAAGGGACATCCGTCGGTAAATGTTCTCCACTACTACAATGGAGTCATCAATGACACGTCCAATCGCTACGGTCATCGCTCCAAGAGTCATAATATTCAACGTGATATCCATCTGTTTTAAAAGTAAAATCGCGATCAACAACGATAATGGAATCGATACGACGGAGATGAGCGTCGATTTAATATCACGTAAGAATAGCAGGATGATGATGACCGCAAATACAGCACCAAATAATGCTTTGTTCAGCATGGTACTGACTGATTCCTCAATCGGTTCACCTTGGTCAAAGGTAGAGATGATTTCAACCCCATCCAAGCTTTTTTCAAAAGCTTTCACTTCTTCTTTTACCGCGTTTACAACGTCTACCGTATTGGCATCTGCTGTTTTCACCACTTGAAGTCCGATGGATTCCTTCCCATTGGTTCTGGAAATGGATTCAGCTTTCCCTTTCAGTTCAATATCAGCAATGTCTGATAGTTGTACGGTCGGGATTTTCATACCGTCAGGTGCTTCCTGAGCCTGAGGCGTTTCTACAGGTTGACCTTGAGAAGATTGACCACCAGGCTGTTGTCGCTGTTGTCCTTGCGGCGCTTCCATATTCCCGCCAGCTGAAGGCGTCACAGGAATCTTCATCTCTTTCAAATCTTCGATCGTTGTGATATTTCCATCAACCATCACAGATTTCTGACTGTCTTTAAACGTGTAAAGCCCTAATGGTGCTGTCACATCAGAACCTTTGATCATATTTTGGACCGTTTCTTCGGTTAAGCCGTATTGAGGAAGCTTTTCTTGATCAAAAACGACTTGTGCTTCCTGAACCTGTTGACCTGAAACTTGAACAGATGCGACCCCGTCCACTCCTTCAAGTTGTGGTACGATCGTTTCTTCTACAGTCGAAGTTAATTGAGCAAGAGATTGATCATCATTTGCTACACTGAGTGCGATGATCGGGAAAGCGTTAAAGCTTAATCTTGATACTTCCGGCTCATTCACCCCTTCTGGAAAAGAGAGATCAGAAAGAGCATCTTCCACTTCAGTCTTTGCTTCGTCCATATCTTTCGAAAACTTGTATTCTATCTGAACGGCTGAAGCATTTTGATAAGACGTGGAGCTGACAACATTTACTCCATTTAAATTCTTCAAACGTTTTTCAATTGGTTCTGAAACCTTTTCGGCTACATCTTCAGGCGTAGCTCCCGGATACACCGTCGTAACACTTACAATCGGTGTATTAATGTTTGGCAAGGTTTCGAGTTTCATATTAAATCCTGAATATAAGCCTGCAACAATGACGATGATGGTCATTAACCATACGGCAAACTTATTCTTGAGTACAAAATTGATAATACTATTCACTCTTTATTCGTCCCTTCTCTCATTTTCTGACCGACTAGTCATAACACAATCTAATATAACTGACCGTACAGTCATAAGTCAATATACTTATAAAATAAAAGGTTTATTTATTGTGACCAATCGGTCATAATAGAGTCAAGGAGTTTATCAAGGAGAGGAAAGCATGAAGGAAAAAGAGAAATTAATTATTGAAACATCGATTAAGCTGTTTGCCACGAAAGGGTTTAACGCCACCTCGGTGCAAGAAATCGTGAACGAGTGTGAAATATCTAAAGGTGCATTCTATTTGTATTTCAAGTCAAAGGAAGCCCTTCTGTTAGCTATCATGAACTACTATTTTAAAATGATTACAGCCAAAGTGAATGAGATCGAAAACGAGGATCTGCCTCCTTATGAAAAATTCCAAAAGCAATTAGAATGTCAGTTTATTGAAATCTGTAAACATAAAGAGTTTATCATTATGCAGATCAGAGAGAATGCCATGCCGTTTAACGATGAAATCCATGATCTCCTCAGCGAGATGAAAATGGACACCCATCGTTACTATAAAAGAAGATTATTTGGGATTTACGGAAAGAAAATCGAGCCCTATTTCTGGGATATCACCATGATGATTCAAGGTTTTTTCCATTCTTATTTAGAATTGGTGATGCTTGATAAGATCGAATTGGATTTTTCCTATTTATCCCGATTCATATTGAAACGTACGGATGATTTAGTGGAAGGCTTACTAAAAAGTGGGGATCAGCCTGTTCTTTCCTTTGAAAAATTGGATGATTTGGTGAAGGATTTCACTTCTTCAAACAGAATCAACGAATCCACCCTTGTTCATATGATTGAGGACTCCATAGAAATAGCGGAGGACGAAAACAACCAAATTTCATTGGAAGTCATCAAAGAAGAAATTCAAAAGGATGAGACCCGTATCGTCGTCATTAAAGGGATGATGATGAACCTTGAGGAAGACCCAACGCTTAAGCATCTGATGAATGCATTGAGACATTATTATAAAATTTAATGATGAAAGACCCGCACCTGATCAGATGTGGGTCTTTCGTTTACCTTAAAAGAAAGTAGCTTTACGCTAAAACATTCTCCCTTAACTTTCCGATCCCATCCTTACAAACTCCATACTCCAGCCAGGAGCAACCTTCACATAAATGATCAAGGTCTTCAGGCTTTACCCTTTCGGCCGTTATGCTGATCAATGCTGATTTCATATAGATGTCACCGTGTTTCAAGCCTAAATGGTGAAGAACCTTGCTGTCTAACGATAGAACATGGTCATTGGAGTCCGAACTTTTTTCACATGCTGATTTCCCCTTATGAGGGCAGGCCTGGCAGGCGTCATCGAAGGACTGAACAACCTGGATGGGAAAGTCCAATTCCTCGTTTCGTATCTCTCCCACTATGTCTGCCATCACCTTAACGAACTCAGTACTGTATCCCATACCTTGAAACCCGTGAGTACAAAGTAGATGATGACCTCTTAGTATCCTCTTCATAGAATCCCCCTTTTTTAAAGGTTTTGAATTTGATCCGATTCATGGATGGTTACTTTTTCACTGCCAGATCCATTAGCGGCACGGTACATTCCATAAGCCACCTGACGCCCTGAGATACTTCTGTACTTTTTCAACTTACCCACCATCACCGGACGGATGGCTCTTGAGAAAATTTCTCCCGCTTTTTCCCCCAATCGGAATTCATCTCTCTCTCCTAAAAGAAGGGATGGCCTGAAAATGTGCAGTGCCGGATAGTACAGCGCTATTAAGTCTTCCTCCAACTCTCCTTTCACCTTACTATAAAAGAACGGTGAACCCGAGCTCGCCCCAATGGCTGATATGACCATATATTGTTTGGCTCCATGGTCTTTACCGAGCCTACCCAGTTGAACGGGGTACTCATAATCTACCTTTCGAAACGCTTCCTTTGTCTGCGCTTTCTTGATGGTCGTTCCTAGACAACAGAAAACATCATCGATTTCCTCGTGGGAAAGGAGCTTCATCTGATCGAATGGGATGATTCGTTCATCCAACTTTCCATGCTCCACACCACTGCTTCTTCTCACGAACGAAATCACTTTTTTATACTCGGGACTCTTGATCAGTATTTCAATCAAATGAGAACCGACTAATCCAGTGGATCCTACTACCAACGCTACTTTCGACATTTTTCATTCCTCTCTTCCAAGTAACTGTGTCTTATACCTAGTATAGAGCTTTTTTATGTATTGAACGATACATCAATCAAAAAAGGTGCCAATCATGTGACTGACACTTTTTTTGTATATTGAAACAAAAGATTAAAGTTCTTATTTTATATCACCTATAACTCTTCATCTTCGAAAAATTGCTGTAATTTCTCATCTTGTTCTGGATCTCCATGTTCAGACGCATACGGATTGTCCTTGACACCTGCCGTATCCATATTTGTTTTAATGGCGAGAAACGGTCCTTTCGGTTCCTCTGCGATGACACGGTCGTTTAACTGTTTGAAATCCGGCATGTCTCTATTTCCTTTATTCACTTCATCTTCCCTCTTCAATCATTCCACCACCATTCTTATAAGCAATTAGAATAATATCCTCGTTCGTTTGCTGACGAAGTTGACTCTCCATATTCTGCACTTGATTCAACGTATCTTCTGATAGGTTTGCCACCGGAAACTCTTTATTCATCTTCTTTCTTCACCTCTTAACTATTTTCGTTTGCTTGTCCGAATTCTTTTTCTGCAATGAACCCGTTCCCTTCCTCAATTGCATGATGTTCCTCTACTGACTCTCCCGGAACATACACTTGACTGGGATTACGAAGCTGGTTATTCATTGTGAATTCCGGATTTAACGGCGTGTCCATCCTGAACTCTTCAGGTTTCTTATGATCTCTCATCTATTCCACCTCCATTATTTAGTATGGCTACTGATAAAAGAATCATCCAAACTTCATACAGCTCAAAAAAGCGTTAAGCAACTTAAGCTGCTTAACGCCACATTCATCTTCAAACCCACGTATAATCCCTTCCCCAGCTATCTCGGGCAAGATCTTTGATTTCATCGACAATTTCATTTTCCACAGCAAAGGCATCTCCCTGTTCATAAGGGTTGTAGTGGAAAGCGTATAGACGGGAAACAAACTCGTGAAACGGAAGAGAGCATTCTCCTTCCAGTTCCCCGTTTTCCATGACGGAAGGTTCGATGCCCTGCCCCCAGTTCTGAGAGCCATCGTTATTCGGATTATAGAAATAAATCCGGTATTGGCCATTGGGATCCTGAGTGATTCTCAGAATCGAAACGGCATGGAATCCAAGGAGCTTTCCATGAACATTTGTAATGAAGATCCCAACAGGATTCGGATAGATCAATCCGTAGTCATCATTGTATTCCGGATGATGAGTGGCATAGAACAGGCGAACGAACCCGGGATAATCTGAGATTAGGCCTGTTAGTGAATCAATGACCGTGCTAAATCCTTTTTGAACCCAATCTCCATAGAACTCCGGATTCACCCAGCGATGTCCATCTTCCCCTCTAAGCGATACACGTCTCATCATCTCACTATATATACGATCAAGATGAGGAACGAGAACAAGTGATACAGGATCAAGCTCTTGATGAAGCTCAGGTGCCAGCCCTCCACTTAATTCTTTGGAATGGACCGGTGTTCCTTCAAACATAATATCGATATCTCCATCCCTGGCAGCCCGTGGAATCAGTTCGAGTAAGTATCCAGGGGCATGCTGTGCCCAAAGGCTGATTCCCCGGGCTGTTTGACAAGTCGGATTTAGGCCTTGGCCAATCCCGATCGGTTGACCGAGGACATTGATGACACCGGCCAGAAGGACAGAATTTGCTGTAATTCCGTCTCCAGCTTTACAAGAATTAAGGAGCGTCTTCCGTACTTCCGGTCGAATATCAAGCTCAATCAGCCTTTTCAATCCCGGTGATACTGGAGATGATGATAATACACCCCGCTCAAGCATAAGAGCGAGTCCATAAACCGATTGCTTTGTGGCTGGATAGATCGCTACTTTGATGAGCTGGAATACAAGTTCCTTATGTTCATCCAAATTTGCTTTTCCTTTGTCATTTAAGTGCAGGGCAGCCGGAACAAGGTCTTGGACTTTTCTGCTGAGGAACCTTAGCAGGATGGCATGCTGAGGGGCGACCAATCCTGTTTCACGCATTGAACCCGCAAAGGCCACTGCTTCCTTCTCAAGCTCTTCCTTAGACAGGTTCATCAACTTTTTCCGGTACTCACCTGGCTGAACAATGCTTTTGCTGATTGGTGATGGACCTTCAATGGCCGAAACGTACTTCTCCAGCACAAGGCGTTCCGCTACGCTTAAATCTGAATGAAGCATTTTTTTGGCTGTTTCGATCATCGACACGGTCCTTTTTACCATGATCGGACGCTGTGCTGTCAAACGTTCGATTTCTTTAATCAGTGTAGTTGTAAGTGCTTGATAGGAAAGCTTATCAGATAGAAATCGAAATAATTCCGTTGCCCTTTCACTCTGCTCTCCACCTTCAATCCGTGCTGCTTCTGTTGCTTCAGGGAAAAGCAGGTTCAGATTCAGGACCATTACTTCATTGAGGAAATCCTCCGCCATTTCAGTCGAAACATCGGGATGTTCATACTGTCCTTCTGCAATGGAGAGCATTCTTAACTCACTGAGAATTTCAATGATCGAAGGAAGCCCCTTCGCTTGGAGAGAACCGGCCACAAGTGGTGGTTGGAGCTTGGACGCCTTTTCCCAGGGGCCGTCCTGGAAGACCCCGGCTTTTTCAAAGCGGCTTGCGCTCCGATATAGAATCTCCAATCCTTCATCCATATCCAACAATCTTTGTGCTTCCTGATAGACGTCAGTTTGATACATTGATTTCGCAAATGAAGCTGCGCTCTCCAACTCATTAAGCGCTTGCAGAAATCGATCTTCCAGCTTAGACGTTAATTCAAATGCCATTTCAAAACTCCTTTATCGATCAAAATACCAGTGGATAAGAGAATTAAATATAGAAGTTAAACTGTTCGTATTCCTTTAATAGATCCCTCATGATTTCACTGTCTTCCCCGTAGAAGAAGATCGTTCCGTAATGATTACCGAAGCCGATTCGCTGAGCTACCTTGCCTTGAGCAGGACTGAACATATCATGTTTTTCAAAATAGGCATGGTTCTCCAGTTCATCGGGTACCTCCAGCTTCTCCACATAATTAACATGAGGGTGGACCATTAAACAACCTGCATGTGCTTTTGCTTTTTCACCTGTAGAAGGGAAAAACTCTCTAAGCTCTTCTTCTGTTGTATTGGGGTCACTGCAAAGAATTTGAGCTTGATATGCATTAAACCCATAAGCCCGTTCAATCAAATCAAAGATATGTCCGCCGGGGACCCTGGCTGCGACTTCACCAAAATGAAGAGTACCATCGGACGTAATGAAATATTCCGGATGAATAACACCGTATTCAATCTCAAACGCATCAATGAGCTGTTGAATCGCCTCTCGGATGATCGGACGCTTTTCCTCAAGGCTTGGAGATGCCGGTACGAAATTAGAGTAGCCTAATCGCACATACTCCGTTATATTTAAAAATTGAATCTTTCCATTATGAATAAACGCTTCACACGAGAATTCCTGTCCGTCTAAATGACTTTCCATCAAAAGCGGAAACTCCGCCTCAGTGAGAGCATCGATATCTTCCGGATTCTCAATGGCACGGTGTCCCACAGACCCTGCTTTATCAAGAGGTTTTACGTGAATGGGATCGTTCTTATCTCCTTCGACTTTCAGGAGGGCTTCATTCACTCGTTTCAAGAAGCGTCTTACATCTTCCTTATCCCTTGCTTCTTCAAATACACCTACTTTAATTCCGGCAATTTGCGCTTTACGCTTCATCATCCCTTTATCTCTTAATAGTAGAGAACGATTGAAGACGCGTGGTTCGTTACGGAATCGGGAGTTTAATGCCCCGGACCACTCCACACACTCTTCATACAAAGGAACAGCCACTTCTGCACCCATTGCTTTCAGCTGTTTATAAAGATGATCTGAACCTTCATTTAATCGATCGAAGTCCCATCCGATAAAGGCAATATCATGTTTTTCTGCGTATGCCTCAAAATCTGGGGGGCCAACAACGACGAAAGGTCTCTTAAGCTTCGTACATGCTTCGATTGCCGGCAGACTCCAACCGATCAATGCCGTTAGATAGGGTTTGGTTTTTTCCTTTCGATCCACGTTCTGTTCTGCTTGCTGTAATTCGAGTTGATCTAGTCCCATAGTTTCCTCTCCCCTTGTCACGTATTTATTCAGATTCCTCTTTAGCATAACAAAGCAGATAGGGAGAATGAAGTATTATGCTGAATTTTCAATCTATTCGACAAATAAAGTGGTAAAGTGACATTATCAGCAGGGATGTCTCCAATAAAAAACCCCAAATGCACTCAGCATCAGGGGTCCTTTCTTCTATTATTCTCCTAAATCAACATTATGATAAACCTGCTGAACATCTTCCAAATCTTCTATCGCATCAATCATTTTTTCGAATTGAGCTTGACCGTCTTCTGGAAGTTCGACATCATTCTGCGCAAGCATTGTCAGTTCCGCTACTGTAAACTCAGTAACACCTGCACCTTTAAACGCTTCTTGAACCGCATGGAATTGATCTGGTTCAGCGTAAACGATCACAGCATCATCTTCTTCGATAATATCACGTGCGTCTACATCCGCTTCCATCAGGATCTCCATTACTTCTTCTTCTGATTTCCCTTCAATACCGATTACGGCAGTTGCATCGAACATATACGCTACAGATCCACTTACACCCATGTTACCGCCATTTTTGCCGAAAGCTGCACGCACTTCGGATGCAGTTCGGTTTACATTGTTCGTCAGGGCATCAACAATGACCATGGAACCATTCGGTCCGAAGCCTTCATAGCGTAGTTCGTCATAGTTCTCTTCTGAACCACCCTTTGCCTTTTCGATGGCACGGTCCACGATATGTTTCGGTACGCTGTATGTTTTCGCACGCTCAAGAACAAATTTCAGCGTTTGGTTCAATTCGGGATCCGGCTCACCTTGCTTGGCCGCAACATAGATCTCACGACCGAACTTCGCATAAATACGACTCGTATTCGCATCCTTAGACGCTTTCTTTTCTTTAATGTTATTCCATTTACGTCCCATATTGTTTCTCACTCTCTTTCACATTTATCTATAGATACTTTCACTCTTAAAAGGTATTTTCGTTTCTATTATACATGAAAACAACTATTTTTGGCTAAGTAGATTCCTTGCCACTCTTACCTAAAGAAAGCCGACTCAGATGAGTCAGCTTCCTTCCTGGTATGCACTTATCGCTTCATATTCTTCTTCCAGCAAACGTGGAACGCGAATAAAGATAGGCATCAGTTTCGTATAAGCTTCCGTTGCTTTCGGATCCGGCTGATGGGAATGTACAGAACCGACCATTTCACTCACTTCTTCCAGTGAGTGAATCATCCCGTTGCCATACATCCCAAGGACAACCGCTCCAAGACATGAGCTTTCGAAGCTTTCCGGCACTTCCACTTCCTGATCAAATACATCAGCGAGCATTTGACGCCAAAGTTCCGAGCGGGCAAATCCACCCGTTGCCTGAACCCTTTTCGGTGTTCCGATTAATTCTTCCAGCGCCAGAAGAACGCTGTATAAATTCATGATAATTCCTTCTAACACTGCACGGATCATATGCTCTTTTTTGTGATGCATACCGAGTCCAAAGAATGAACCACGGGCTTTTGCGTTCCAAAGAGGTGCCCGTTCGCCTGCCATATATGGATGGAAGAGCAATCCTTCCGAGCCCGGTTCTACTTTAGATGCAATTTCCGTAAGTACTTCGTAAGGATCTTTTCCTAACCGGCTGGCAACTTCAACCTCTGCAGAAGCCAGTTCGTCCCGCACCCAACGAAAGATCATACCACCGTTGTTGACTGGCCCGCCAATCACCCAATGATTATCCGTCAAGGCATAACAGAAAATGCGGCCTTTCGGATCCGTTACCGGACGGTCCGTTACAGCGCGTATCGCACCACTCGTTCCGATCGTAACGGCTACGACTCCCGGTTCAATGGCATTGACGCCAAGATTCGATAGGACTCCGTCACTTGCTCCGACGACAAACGGTGTGTCGGCTGATAAGCCCATCATGTCCGTGTATTCAGATTTCAATCCAACTAAGCTTTCAGTTGTTGAGACAGGAACCGAAAGTTGATCCTTGGTGACACCTGCCACTTTCAACGCTTCTTCATCCCAAGCCAGGTTTTCCAGATGGAACATACCTGTTGCAGATGCGATTGAATAATCCACAACATATTTTCCGAAAAAGCGATGGAACACAAATTCTTTTATGGAAATGAACTTAGCTGCCTTGGAAAACAATTCCGGCTCTTCATGCTGCAGCCAGGCAAGCTTTACAAGGGGGGACATCGGGTGAATAGGAGTCCCTGTTCTGCGATAAATCTCCAAACCATTCATTTCTTTTTTTATCTTATCCGCCCATTCGGCACTTCGGTTATCAGCCCAAGTAATGGAAGGAGTCAGAGGTTGGTCCTTCTCATCCACCAGGATCAAGCTGTGCATAGCAGAGCTGAACGACACAAACGAGATTTTCTCACTTGTTTTCGAGGTCACTTCCTTTATACAACTGATGACGGCACGGAAGATTTCTTCGGGATCCTGTTCGGCGGTTCCCGGTGCTGGTGTATGTAATGGATATTCGATCCCATGACGATCGATCGCTTCTCCCTTTTCATTAAAAAGTACCGCTTTTGTACTGGTTGTCCCGATATCGACACCAATCATGAATTCTGACATTTTCGTTCCTCCTAAACAAATAGAGAAAAGGAAGAAGCGACATGGCTCTTCCCTCTACCACTATTATTCTATCCTATTTTATCCGATGAATATCCCTATAATGAATACTACGGCAAATCCTACAAAACCGATGAGCGTTTCCATCATCGTCCATGATTTTAACGTATCTTTCACATCTAATCCAAAATAACGGTTCACTAGCCAGAATCCGCTGTCATTTACATGGGAGAATACAGTTGCTCCTGCAGCGATGGAAATGACCATTAAACCAAGGACCGGCCCTTCTAAGCCAAGAGTGGAAATTAATGGACTCATCAATCCCGCTGCCGTGACCATGGATACAGTCGCTGAACCTTGTGCCACGCGAACGACCATGGCAATCAAGAAAGCAAGGGCAATCGGAGGCAAGCTTGAACCTGCCATCATTTCACCAAGTACTTCACCGACACCTGAGTCAATCAGAACTTGCTTGAACACTCCACCGGCACCTGTAACAAGGATGATGATCCCAGCAGGCTCAAGTGCTTTTGTCGCAATATCCTGAACCTCCTGACGGGAATATCCACGTCTCGTTCCTAATAATGTAAACGTCAATAGAGTCGCAATCGTTAACGCTACAAACGGATGACCCAAGAAAGTCAAGATTGAACGAATGGTATTTCCTTCATCTAATAGAACACCCGAAAGCGTATTCAATAAAATTAACACTAACGGAATCGAGATAAGTGACGCAATCATTGCAAAGCTCGGAAGCTCTTTATCGTACTCGATCTCTTCCACTTGCATATAATCCGGAACCACTGCATGAATCCGTTTCGAAATGAATTTTGCAAAAAGTGGACCAGCGATGATCATGGATGGAATACCGGCAAGAGTACCGAATAAGATAACCCAGCCAAGATCCGCACCGATTAAATCAGCTACAGCAATCGGGCCTGGAGTTGGCGGAATGAAGCTGTGTGTTACAGCAAGTCCCGCAAGTAAAGGAATCCCATAGTATAACAGCGACTTTCCAGTTTTCTTTGCCAATCCGTATACGATCGGTACAAGAATGATGAATCCTACATCAAAGAATACCGGAATGGCTACTAAGAAACCTGTAATACCTAACGACCACTGCGCTTTATCTTCGCCAAATTTATTAATCAGGGTTTGAGCCAATCGTTCCGCTCCCCCTGAAACTTCAAGCATACGACCGAACATTGCACCTAAACCAACCACGACAGCGACAAACCCGAGGGTCCCGCCCATTCCGCTTTGTATGGAAGCGACAACTTCCTGGAGAGGCATCCCTGCGGCGATCCCTACAATTAAACTTACTAATAATAGGGCAACGAAAGCATGAAGCTTCGTTTTAATAACTAAAAATAATAGAAGAAAAATCCCGGCTAATGCAACTAAAATAAGCATTTGATCAGACATCTCTATCCCTACCTTTCTTTTATGACGACAGCTTGGCTGCCAGATTTTTTATAACGATTGATCCTGACTACCTGGGAAAGTAAAACGTTTACAATTTCCTCTATGTAACTACTACTCTCTGACCTACTAAACAGAAATGGCTTAAAGAAAGTTCATTTCGCAGTAAAAGATAACCAGGAAAATTATTTTCTGTATATCTCTATTATAAAAAATATTTTTCTTTTTGCAACCGTTTACAGAAATTATTTTTATTTTTCTCGTATTCTTGTATAATAAAATTATGAAAACCCTTACAGGAGTGAATTTTATGAGTCAACATCAGCATTGTTTAGCGAGTATACGTTCACACTACCCTCAATTTAGCGTGACCGAGAAAAAAATTGCCGACTATATACTTGAAAATCCAACCGAGATCATTCATTCGACGATTAATGGTTTGGCAGAAGATTTAGGAGTCGCGGACTCCACTGTCTTCCGTTTTTGTAAGCGAATCGGCTTTAAAGGTTATCAAGCGATGAAAATTGCCCTTGCCTCAGAAATCGTGACGGGGCTTAAGGACATACACGAGCGGGTTGATGAAGGGGACTCCGCTCAAACCATTGCCACAAAAGTATTCCGATCCAATATCAAAACCATTGAAGATACATTGATGGTAGTAGATGAGAAAAAGTTAACAAAAGCTGTGGAAATAATGACGAATGCCCGATCAATCGAATTTTTCGGCAGTGGCGGATCAGGCGTCATCGCCCTTGACGCCTATCATAAATTTATCCGAACCGGTCTACGTGTTCATGCCGCAAGCGACAGTCATATCCAGCTAATGACCGCTTCCCAAATGACGAGTGAAGATTGTGCTGTATTCATTTCCCATTCCGGTTCAACAAAGGATATTCTCCAGGTTCTTGATATAGTCAAGGAAACCGGGGCCAAGACGATCTGCATCACCAATTTTGCAAAATCTCCATTAAGCCAGGGTGTGGATACGTCCCTCTTCACGGTGTCAGAGGAAACCGACTATCGATCAGAAGCACTATCCTCCCGTATTGCTCAATTAACATTAATCGATGCCCTCTACGTCAATTTGATGATGCAGAGAGAAATGGAAGGTCAGGATGCACTTAGGAAAATGCGCAAGGCCATTTCGGTTAAAAGGCTATAAAAAGGTCGATCAGTGAAAACTGATCGACCTTTTTAGTGCCATCATTAACTCTAATCCAACTGATACTATAGGGACTTTTACCTAATCGCCCAAACTTAATAATAGGTATAAAGATTCATTTTATTATTTTTCCATGCCGTGATTTATTTTAAATTTCAAATAATTCCTTCTATTTCTGTACCTATTGACCCGTATAGGCTTAGTTGCTATACCACTTTTTACCACAAAGAGATTAAAAGCTGAAAATCTTGTCAAGTCAAGCTTTCCAACCATTTTTTATCGAAATGAATGTATGCTAAGGTTAATGAGAAATGTTTTTACGTGAGACAAGCATTCATGAAAAACATCACAACGAAAGACATTTTCAAAGCCTCTAACAACCTCTAAACTTTTTTCGGATCGTTTTAGATATTTTAATTGGTAGGTAGAACCTTTCTACCTCATCCAGGCTAAAATGTGTTTATCTTCTCACCGGTGATTAAATTGTGATAAAGAAATGAATCAACGTTCTCTCGCGTGAACAAATACTGTTCAGGAGATGATCGTTTTATGGAATTACAACAAAATCCACATTTACTATGGTTTATAGGGATATATGCGGTACTCATGATAGGGATTGGTACGTATATGTCTAAGAAAGTATCCAGCAGCAATGATTTTATATTAGCTGGAAAAAGCCTTGGTCCATTTGTATTAATGGGGACATTGCTTGCAACTTGGACTGGAAGCGGAAGTATTTCAGGGGGAGAAACATCTGTCGCATATAGCTTCGGAATCATCCCTTCGTTAATGCTAATGATTCCGACTCTGGTGGGAATCGGGATCCTTTACCTCGTTGCACCTAAAATCCGTGCATTCAGTAAATATACGGTTTCAGCAATCCTGGAAGAAAAGTATGGTTCCACTGCACGAAATCTTTCAAGTGTCATTATCATCTTAGCTTATGTAGGAATTGTTTCTTATCAGATGAAAGGTTTCGGGTTTATTCTAAATTTAACAACAGGCATGTCTGTTGGTCTTGGTACGACCATCGGTGCTGCCTTGATCATTTTTCTAGCCATGATCGGCGGCTTGCGTTCTGTATCTCAAACAGATGCACTCAGCGGTTTTCTTATGGTCGGTGGTCTAATCATTACCGTTCCAACCATTTTCTTCATTGCTGGGGGATGGGACGAAATTGTTAAAAATGTACCTGCATCCCATATGTCAGCTACGGGCAACTTATCCATCATTCAATTGATCGGTTATCTATTGCCATCTCTATTCTTGTTGTTGGGTGACCAAAACATGTACCAGCGTCTGGCTTCATCTAAAGGGGATTCTTCATCAAGAAAAGGACAAATTGGATGGCTTATTGCCATGATCATCATTTCTCCTGCCATCTCCTTAATCGCATTCGCATCCCGTTCTCTATTCCCGGATATCGATCCAGGAATGGCGTTAATGGCAACGACAATTGCGATGCCGATTGGAATCGGGGGAATCCTTCTGGCAGCAGCAGCTTCCTTTATCATTACAACAGGAAATTCGTATCTATTGTCTGCTGCAACGAATCTGACTTATGATATTTACGGTAAATATATCAATCCACATGCTTCTGATGATAAACAGTTAAAAATCACCAAGATGTTCATTGTTGTCCTTGGTGCTTTAGCATTCATCATCATTAATTACTTCCCAAGCGTCCTGGATGTTCAAATGTACGCTTACACTGTTTATGGTGCAGGCATCACTCCAGCTGTTTTAGCCGTGTTCTTCTGGAAACGGGTGAATGCTGCCGGAGGCGTTTCTTCCATGCTTGCAGGGGTGGTTTCCACATTGGTTTGGGAAATCGTCCTTCAGAAACCATTTGAACTGAACAGTGTCGTCATTGCTGTTCCGTTAGCCATTATTGTATTGATCGTCGTGACTCTTATGACGTCCAACAAGAATGATGCTCCATTACAACAAACTGCATAATGTCATGGTAAAAAGGCCGGATTCAAGGTACAATCATGTACCTTGAATCCGGCCTTTAACGTTTAATCGAAATGACTCATCAATGTAGCCTCATACTCACTCAATGATTCATCCAGCATGCGAAGTCCAGTATCTATTTGTTCCTTTGTTACAGTAAGTGGTGGAATCATCCTGATCACTTCACTATGATTTCCACATAGATAGAATAATACGCCTTTTTCCAAAGCACGATCCAGAATATCCATTAAGCCTTCCTGATTTGGTTTTCCTGTTTGTGGATGAACGATTTCAATGCCGATCATCAGTCCGACTGATCGAATGCTCCCAATCACGCTATGCTTCTCTTTCAAAAGCTCGAGCCTGGAAACCGCATAAGCCCCCATTGTTTTTGTATTATCGAGAAGTTTTTCTTCCTTCATGACTTCTAATGTAGCAAGTCCAACGGAACACGCAATTGGATTTCCACCAAACGTCGTCCCATGGCTCCCAAGAGGCCATTGTTTCATGAGCTTATTCGATGCGACCGTCGCGCTCAGGGGAAGCCCCGAGGCAATCCCTTTTGCAATCGCCATAATATCCGGTGTTACATCAAAGGTTTGAGCCGCAAACCAATTCCCCGTACGTCCAAAGCCCGTTTGGACTTCATCGAAAATCAGTAAAATATCGTGACGATCACAAATCTCCCTTACTTTTTTGAGCCATGCTTTCGGAGGAACGATGTACCCGCCTTCACCAAGGACAGGTTCTAATATGACACACGCTACCTCTTCAGGAGTGACCTGATGATTAAAGAGAGTTTCGAAATCCTTTTCAAGCTTCTCTACAACATATTGGACTGAGTCCACTCCCTCAGGACACTCTCTTTCGTTCGCATATGGAACCTGATACGTCAGGCCTGATGGCTGCATAAACTTTCGATACTTACTTTTAGAAGTCGTGACACTTAACGCACCAAGTGAACGGCCGTGAAAACAGCCTGTAAAGGAAACGACATAAGGACGCTGCGTTACGTATTTAGCAAGTTTGATTCCCCCTTCGATCGCTTCCGTCCCACTATTGGCAAAGAAGAAACTATCTAAGTCTCCCGGAAGAATCTCCGCAAGCTCATCAGCCAATCGAAGGATCGATTCGTACATGATGACTCCTGAAGGACCATGCATCAACCCATCTGCTGCATCTTTAATCGCTTGTACAATTTTCGGATGACGATGTCCAACATTCGTTACGGCAATTCCAGAGGTGAAATCAAGATATTTCTTTCCGTCCAACCCGTAGTAATAGCACCCCTCTTCTTTTACTACCGGTAAGTTCGGGTGATCTTTTGCCATACTGGGTGCCAGACGATTAGGCATATTTTGAATAAGTTGTTCAAACGTTCGTTCCATTCTAGTAACCTCCATATATGTGACTGACAAATTTGTTTTGTATTAATTCTCTTACATAAAGAAGAAATGAGCCAATAAAGCGACGATAGGTAACGTGATAATCGTACGTTGGATAAAGATGATGAATAGATCTAAAAAGCTGATCGGAATCTTGGATTTGATTAATAAAATACCAATCTCAGACATGTAAATTAATTGAGTCAAGGACATGGCGGCAATGACGAATCTTGTTAACTCACTCTCAATTCCGCTCCCTACAACAGCAGGTAAAAACATGTCTGCGAAACCAACGATCATAGCAGGAGCCGCATCTGCCGCCTGTGGAATTTGTAATAACTCTAATAGGGGAACAATTGGATAAGCCAATATGTCAAATACAGGAGTATATTCCGCTACCACTAAAGCGATCGTTCCAAGGGCCATGACTAAAGGAATCAGACCGAACCAGATATCGAGGACGTTTTGGAATCCTTTTTTCGTTACCTCTCCGACACTTTTCACTTCTGATGCTTTTTCCACTGCTTTTTCAAGTCCCCATTGAAAACGGGAAACATTTTCAGGAACGGTTTCAGAGATTTGCATGCCAACCGGCTCATAATAGGTGTCTTTCTTCCGTGAAAGAGGCGGGATACGCGGACATATGACCGCAGCTGCTATCCCTGCAATCACCACTGTCCCATACAGTTGAACAAACATTGATTCCAATCCGATGAAGCTGACAATCACTAGACTGAAAGCGATCGAAGCAACGGAAAAGTTTGTCGCAATGACTGCTGCCTCCCGTTTTGTGTAGTAACCCTCTTCAAATTGTTTCGTTGTAATCAATACGCCGACGGTACCACTTCCCATCCAGGATGCAAGAGCATCGATAGATGATCGTCCCGGCAGTTGGAAAAGCGGCTTCATGATTTTCTGCAGCAGAGTGCCGAAGAAATCCATCAATCCAAAATCTAAAAGAAGAGGCATCAATAAACCTGCAAATAAAAACCAAGTGGCTAAGACAGGAACTAACGAATACAATACGGTTCCACCCGTAAAGTCAGAAATAATCCACTCGGGACCACTCCCATTTACCGTCATCACCGCAAATATCGAACCGAGGACACGAACAGCGATCCAAAAGTATCCTACGTCGAATAGTCCTTTTAAGAATGATTGATTGACAATCCACTGAGGTTTAAACATTTTCGTATAAATAGCCATGAGAGCCGATACACCAAATACCACAGTCATGAATAATGGCAGTACACCTTCCAGCACCACTTGAAAATAAGAAGCAAATATCCCGACCCCGATTGTCATATTCCCTTCATACGTAACAGGCACAAGGAACAATAGTACCCCTAACAAGGACGGTATGATAAACTTCATTGTTTCTCTTGCCGTTCTGCCTGACCGGGTTTCTAATTGACTAACATTTTGTTTTCCAACTTCCATTGTCAAACACCCCTTTAAAATTTATCCATAACCCCTAACCATTCCATAACCACTTATGCGTCGTA
>NZ_JBSWVM010000006.1:0-143536 GCF_056159585.1 Rossellomorea sp. ABR4_004
TTCATCTCTCTTATTATGGCCGGAATTTTTTCTATCGCAGCGGAGCCTTTGCTGCGAATATTTACAAATAATGAAGAAATCATTTCTCTTGGTAAAACATTAATCTACTTGACCATCATTCTAGAACCGGGCAGAAGCTTCAACCTTGTCGTCATAAACGCACTAAGGGCAACAGGCGATGTGCGCTTCCCAGTTTATATGGGGATCTTATCCATGTGGGGAGTAAGCGTTACACTCTCCTATATACTTGGAATCTGGTTCGGGCTCGGACTTATCGGGATCTGGATCTCCTTCATTGCCGATGAATGGCTCCGGGGCGTCATCATGCTGAAACGCTGGCGATCCAAAGTATGGATCCATAAACGTTTTGTTCAAAGTAATAAAAGTACCATTTAGAGGGACGGACCTTCTTTTAGGTGGTTCTGAACCTCGATGCAAGTCAATATGAACGCAGCAACCATCCCTCCTTTTAAAAAGAGTCAGCTCTCCAATTGAGCTGACTCTTTTTCACTCCAAATGAAAACGCCTCCATCTTCGCATGTTAAGTTTTTTTACATAAAAACGCTTACATTATAAATTAATACTTGAACTTTTGTTATTTTCTGAATATGATAAATAATATAACTTATTCATGTCATAAAACCTAACATCAAAGATTTGAATTATTCAAAAATGAAAGAACAAAAACAAGAGGAGGAAAAAACAATGAAAAAAGTAGAAGCGATTATTCGTGCAGAAGCATTCTTGTCCCTGCGAGAAGCATTATGCCTTCGTGGATTCAGCGGGCTGACTGTATCCGAAGCAGCTGGCTGTGGAAAACAGAAAGGAAAGCAAGGGATTTTCAGAGGGAATAAATTCGAACTGCAGTTAGTCCCCCGTGTAAAGGTGGAAATGATCGTCGACGATGGTCAGGTTGAAGATATCATTGATCTCATTGTCGAGCACTGCAGTACCGACACCGTAGGAGACGGAAAGATTTTCATTTATCCGGTCGAAGATGTCATTCGCATCCGCACTGGTGAACGAGGAAAAAAAGCCGTTTTATAGATCACTTCATTTTTAACTCACCCACTAAGCCGCTTTACCAAACCAATTTTGGAGGGATACCATTGATTAAAAAAATTTCTGCTCTGTTGCTTCTGTCACTGTTTGTGAGCACTACTGCTTTCGCTGCGGCCCCTACCGCAGAATCTGTTCAAGCATCCGTTGACTCCCTATGGGTCATGATTGCTGCAGTCCTTGTGTTCTTTATGCACGCTGGATTCGCCATGGTCGAGACCGGATTTACCCGGGCCAAAAACTCTCTTAATATCCTGATGAAAAACTTCTTAACTGTTGCCATCGCTTCTGTTCTGTTTTTCATTGTAGGATTTGGGTTTATGTTTGGGGGGACATCCGGAGGCATCATCGGTTCCGACAGCTTTTTCCTTTCAGGGCGTGAAGATATCGGCTTCTTCCTATTCCAATCCGTGTTCGCCGCCACTTGTGCAACGATCATTTCCGGTGCTGTAGCTGAACGAATGAAACTTAAAAGTTATATTCTATTAACCATTGCCATGACCGGAATCATTTATCCGATTGTCGGACATTGGATTTGGGGGGGCGGATGGCTTTCTGAGCTTGGATTCGTTGATTTCGCCGGATCTACTGTCGTTCATTTAACAGGCGCTGTCGGAGCCTTCATTACAGTACTCTTCCTTGGAGCACGTATCGGCAAATACAATAAAGGTAAAGTGAATGTCATTCCCGGTCATAATATCCCGATAGGTGCCCTTGGGGTATTCATCCTTTGGTTCGGCTGGTTTGGATTCAATGGAGGCAGCAGCCTGGCCGCTGATCCGACGCTTGTACCTCACGTCATTACAACAACTTTATTCTCAGCATCTGCTGCCATTCTTTCATCCGCTTTCTATACACTAGTAAGATTTAAACGAATCGATCCTTCCTTGACGTTAAACGGGGCATTGGGCGGACTTGTCGGTATCACAGCCGGCTGTGCCAATGTATCACTCGTCGGCTCACTCATTATCGGACTTATTGCAGGAGTGATCCTTGTTGAAGCCGTAACCGTCATTGACTCTAAACTTAAAGTCGATGATCCTGTAGGTGCCATTGCCGTACATGGAATTTGCGGGATATGGGGTACGGTAGCTGTTGGATTGTTTGATGTTTCAAACGGTTTGTTCTATGGCGGGGGCGTTTCTTTAGTAGCCACCCAAGCCCTGGGCGTATTAGCGGTTATTACCTGGACCTCCGTCACTGTCGGAGGGTTCCTGTTCATCGTAACGAGAGTATCAAGTATTCGCGTTTCACGTGAAGAAGAACTTTCAGGACTGGACTTTACAGAGCATGGGTCGAATGCTTATGAACTAAAGGATACTGTATTAGAATCAAATGTTTCTGCCTCTTCTCCTTTTGGATCTGATTTAGTTGATCGATTAAATTCAATTGGAACAGGTGAAGTGAGTAACACCATGAATCAGCGAAACACAATATAATCAGATTGGGAGCTGCCCGGAGCGGCTCTCTTTTTGTGCCTTCAACAAAAATAAGCTCATATGGAAAGCTTTCAACTAAAGCTTCCATACGGGCTTATTTACGAAATCGTTGAAATGATTTTTTCTTTTATATCTTTTGATACGAAATGTTTCTTGGAAAAAACATTATAGTGATTACTCCTTACCTCACCCAGAATGGCTCGATATAATAATGCCGCACCCTTTACCGGGGTCCTTGAATACAAAGGATAAAGATTCATTGTGCGGAAAGCTTTCTCATAATAGTCTTCTGCAATCCCGGCCATTTCTTCCCATATGGACTGGAATGCAGTATTATTTCTATGATCCATGAATTCTGCTACGGTATATTCATATTTAACTAATAAATCCTGCGGGATATATAGTCTCCCTCTTTCCAGGTCTTCGCCGATATCTCTTAATATATTGGTAAGCTGCATGGCATAACCTAAGTAGATACCATCTTCCCTTAATTGATGTTCTTTCCCGGGAGCAAGAATAGGAAGAAGCATTAACCCTACAGTGCTCGCAACGTGATAAGAATAGTCCAGTACATCATCCATCGTCACATAAATTCTCCCGTTCAAATCCATTCGTTGCCCTTTAATCATATCCCGAAAAGCTCCGATGTCCATGTTGAAATGATTAAATACATCGTCCAAGGCTACCCATATAAGTTCTTCTTCATTAAAAGAACCTGTTAAAAACGATTCGAATTCCATTTCGAATTGCAGTAATTGCTCAGAAGGTTTCGTCCCCTCGTCTACGATATCATCCACTCTGCGACAGAATGCGTATACTGCCCATACAGCTTTCCTTTGGTCCTTCGGTAACAGGGAGAATGCTCTGTAAAATGTCTTTGAGTGAAGTTTAATGATATTCTCACAATGATCGTATGCTTCCAAGATCTTGTTCATGTAAGGTCACATCCTTCCTTTCCGACTCCGTTTTATAATGTTCTTTGAAGGTTTCAGCTACGAGTTTTGCCCCCTGCATGACGATCGGCACTCCCCCACCTGGATGGATGGATGCTCCCACAGCAAAGATATTCTTTTCTGCAAACGGTTGTACCTGTGGCCTGAAGGGGCCTGATTGACTTAAACTGGGTGCAATACCGAAGCTTCCCCCTGAATATAACCCCTCTTGTTTTGCCTCTTCTGGTGTCCTGACTTTCATCCACTTCATTCGTTTCCTTAACTCTTCGAAGCCCCTTTTCTCCATTGTATCCAATACGTAATTGGAAAGAAATTCTGAAGCCTTCTTCCAGTCCAATTTCTCGGAAACTGGAACTGGGATTAGGACGTATAGGACACTGTTCCCTTCAGGCGCCAGTGATGTATCCACCTTAGACGGGTTAAATACGTAAAATGAAGGTTCTTTAGGAATTCTCTCATTCTTGAAAATATCCTCCATATTTTTAGAGAAATGTTCATTCAGATAAAATTGATGCATTTCCTTTTCTTCAAACTTCCCCTCCACCCCCATATACAACAGGACGCAACCAGACGAAGGTTTGTATGATTTAGGGGGCTTCTTCTTTACTAATTTTGATGCCGTAGGAAAATCACCATTGATGATCACTGCATCTATTTCTTCTCTACGATTTCCGAGGACGATGTGAGTCGCCTTATCCCCTGTAGTCTCGATTTCTGTGACAGGTGAAGATGTCTTGATGATTACACCATTTCGTTCACATGCCTGCTGCACATGATCCAAAAGACTGGCATAGCCACCTTTTATATAATAGATCCCATGTTTATGCTCGCTATAGGATACTAAACTATAAATCGCAGGAGTCGTATAGGGATTCCCGCCAATATATAAGGTTTGAAGCCCGTAAGCGGTTTGTAGTTTTTCATGATGAAAATAATACCTTAAATTCCCCATCACATTTCGATATGCTTTTAACTTAAGCAGTGAACCAATCGTTTCCCGGTTCAGATAGTCTTTTGTTTTTAAAAATGAGGATTCAAGAAATTGAGGCTTACCGATCTTAAATCGTTCATCCATATCTTCCATGAATTTCAGAAATCCATCTTCATCTCCTGGAAACTGCTGCTTGATTTCTTCGTATTGCTTATCCATATCAGCATATTTCTTATACGTTTGACCGTCTGCAAAATGAATATTATACAACGGATCACAACGGACGAATTCAATTTCGTCTGTATTTACACCTGCTTCTGAGAGAATGGAAAGCAACATTTCTGGCAGGAGCACGATGGTCGGTCCTTTATCAATTTTGTATTCACCTTCTTGAACAAAGGCAAGCCGCCCACCAATGGTTGACTCCTTTTCATAGACGGTAACCTCATGACCATCTTTTGAAAGTAACAGTCCTGATATCAACCCGCCGATCCCAGATCCAACAACCGCCGTTTTCATAATGCTTCCCCCATTGTTTGGTCTTTAGTGTAGGAATAGGAAGGATCTTCGTTCAGCATCATATTCGTTGTAATCCGTGCTGATTCTAATATTGTAGGCAACCCGCTACCCGGATGGGTTCCTCCGCCGACCAGCCAGCAGTTTTCAAGCTCTTCAAATTTATTGTGGGGTCTGAGTGCCATCATTTGAGATAATTGGTGACCTAGATTAAAGGTGGCACCTTGATAAATATTGAAGTCTACCTCCCAATGATGAGGCGAGATGATTTTTTCAACCTGGATATGTTCCCGAATGTTCTTTATGTTCGTCTTGCTTTCAACTGCATCCAGAACAAGATCCCGGAACATTTGTTCATTCTCTGTCCAATCAATCCCGCTTACATTATTGGGAACGGGAGCAAGAATATATAAAGTTGAATGTCCTTGAGGAGCAAGCGTCTTATCTGTCACGGATGCATTTTGAATATATATAGAGGGATCTTCCGGAAGTGTAAATGTCTCCGTTATTTCCTCCACATTTCTCTTATAATCCTCTGCAAACAGGATGCTGTGATGAGGAAGATCATACTGTTTATCGATTCCAAGGTATATCATGAATGTGGAGCAGGAATACTTCTTCTTCTTCAGTTTTTCTTTACTGTATTTCTTGAGAACACCATCATCTACAAGGTTACTCATTACATGGGCGAAATCTCCATTGATGATGACTTCATCTGCTGTAACCTTCTCTCCATCCTCCGTAATGATTCCCTTCACCACATTATGGTCTTCAACCCACAATTTCTTGACTCCCCTGCCCAAATGGATGGAACCACCATGCTCTGTCACTACTTTGGCCATGGCTTTCGATAGCTGATTTACCCCGCCGATCGGGTGAAATATGCCATATTCATGCTCCATGAAGGACAGAATCGAGAATGCTCCCGGACACTCCCATGGTGACATTCCTAAATACTTCGATTGAAAGGTAAAGGCTAACCGCAATTCATGATCGGTGAAATAATCACTTAACACACTATAAAGTGATTTTCCCAATGATAATTGGGGAAGGGCTCTCAAAACCTTCCAGCTGATATATTGATAATATCGATCCATCGGACTTTGAAGAATGGGTTTTAACCGTTCCATTTTTTTACGTGTATCCTTCATAAAACGTGAGTATCCTTCTGCATTCCCTGGGTAATGACGCTCGATTTCTTCAGAAAGCAGCTCCGGGTCTTTGAACATCTGGACCCTTTTATCTTTAAATATAAGTTCGTACATCATGGAGAGCTCTTGTAAATCCACATAATCGTGAAGATTCCTTCCTGCAGCCTCGAATAATTCCTCAGCAATTTCCGGCATACTTAAGAACGTGGGTCCAATATCGAACGTATACCCGTCCATGGTGACAGCACCGTTCCGTCCGCCAACAAATGTTTGCTTCTCATATACTTCTACGTCGTATCCCTTGCCGGCCAGCAGCATTGCCGCTGCTAAGCCACCTGGACCAGCGCCTATGACGATCATTTTCTTGGCCATTATAATAGCCTCCATTGCGTTTTATTTGTACAATCATTATACAATAGTTATACATATGATTATACAACTCTATTCCACTAGACACAAAGTTTAAACTCTATTTTTCAAACATTTTATAAAACCAGCTTGTCTCTCATTAAATAAACACAAAATAACATGATTTAGATCAGTATTTCTCCAGTTTTTATATCTATGTCATGAAAGGTCCTTTCTATAGAGGAAAAGAGACATGCAAAAGGGTGTCTTTCCTTTTACTATGCCTCCTTTTCACATCATTATTACTTTATCTCTATGTTTGTACCTGTCACTTAATTCTTTCTCATAAATAGGTACATGAACGATGGAGGAGTGGGGAAACGGCGTGTGAACTTACCCGAACCTTCCCAAACAAAAAAGACAAGCTTCTATTTTAGTAGAAGCTTATCTTTTCAAATAGCTGCTATTCGACAATCTCTACATTATAATCCTTAAACCAAACATGAATTTGGGCCAGGTGGGCAAGTAGCTGGGGGCCGGTCATGAGTTGGCCGTACCACGGCACCTGAAAGGCCGATCCGCCAGTTGAAACGATTTCTTTCAATTTTTCTTCATCGAATAATTCATAAAGAACACTTGATTTGTCTTCGAGTATTTCTTTCAACCATTCACTGACAAGCTTCGTGTACTCAGGGTGGTGGGTCTTGGGATACGGACTTTTCTTACGATAAAGGACTTCGTCAGGCAATACTCCTTCTAGAGCCTTTCGAAGAATCCCTTTTTCTCTTCCATCGTGCATCTTCATCTCCCATGGAATATTCCAGACGTATTCTACGAGTCGATGATCAGCAAATGGCACACGGACCTCCAAGCTTGCACCCATACTCATCCGATCTTTTCGATCTAACAATGTCGTCATGAACCAAAGTAAGTTCAGATAGAATAATTGCCTTCTTTTCGATTCAACTTCACTTTCCCCTTCTAATAATGGCGTTTCTGCCACTGTACGATCATATTGCTCCAACACATATTCTTCCAGATTTAACTTCTTGCTCCATTCTTCTTTCAGAAGGCCTTGACGCTCAGCTGTGGAGCGCATCCAAGGAAATCCTCTGCGATCGAAATCTTCAGGACGGTGAAACCAAGGGTAACCCCCGAATATCTCATCCGCACATTCTCCCGATAACCCAACCGTGAAGTCCTGTTTTATTTCGCGACAAAACCATAGTAGGGATGAATCAACGTCTGCCATTCCCGGTAAGTCTCTTACATGAACCGCTTCAGTCAGATAGTCCTTCAATTGCTGCTGGCTGATGACACAGCGATGGTGCTCAGTATCGAATTCCGAAGTCATCTTCTCTATCCATGGAGCATCGGAATTAGGCTGAAAATCGTTCGCTTTAAAGTATTGTTCGTTTTCTTCATAATCAATGGAATAGGTGTGAAGTTTCCCTTTTCCTTCTTTTTTATAGCTGTTCGCTGCGACTGCTGTAATCGCACTGGAATCGAGTCCGCCTGATAAGAACGTACAAAGCGGCACATCGGAAACGAGCTGCCTCTCGATGGCATCAGTCAAAAGGAAGCGCACCTTTGACACTGTTTCACTAAAGGAGTCTTTGTGCTCCTCACTCTTCACATTCCAGTATCTCCATATTTTCAAGCCATCTTTGGAGAATAGTAAAGCATGAGCAGGACGGAGCTCTTTCACTCCTTTAAACACTCCATTACCAGGCGTACGGGATGGCCCCAATCCCAATACTTCCGCCAATCCCTGATGATCCACCTGGGGCAAAACATCAGGATGGGCCAGTAACGCTTTGAGTTCGGAACCAAAGAGTATTCCTTCTTCCTTTTCAAAATAAAATAAAGGCTTTACGCCCATTCGGTCCCTGCCTATAAATACATGCTCCTTTTCACTGTCCCATATAGCAAAGGCAAAAATCCCATTTAGGTGATGGACACAATCTTCACGCCATTCTATATAAGACGTTAACAGGACCTCCGTATCAGAATGTCCTCTGAAGGTATAACCCTTTGAAATAAGTACTTTTCTCAAATCTTCTGTATTGTAGAGTTCTCCATTGTAGCAGATGGTGAAAAGGTGCCCGTTATGCTGAATACTCATAGGCTGCCTTCCTCCTGCAGGGTCTACTACAATCAATCGTTTATGACCAAACGCTACATGGTGATCAATCCATACATTCGTTTCATCTGGCCCTCTTTTAGAAAGGGTTTCTGCCATTTTTTCCACTACTTCTTTTTGATCAGACAAATCTCGTTTATAATGAATCCAACCTGTAATTCCGCACATGGTGATCATCCTCACTTTCTAATCAAACAAACTGGGCTCACGGACACATAAGTTATTCTATGCTCCGGGCAGGAAATGGTTAATTGTCTCAATCAATTTTCACATGAATGAAATATGATAATTATGACAAGAAATGTAGTTAAGGAGGGATATTCACTTGAGCAACACATTTCGATCAAACATTTTAAGATCCCAAAAAAGGTCCTATTCCGAAGGCACTGCTCTTTTCGAAGATGATACATGGTACTTTTTCGAAATTGATGCCGAGGAAGAGTCTGAACTCGAATTTTACCTCAATCATGAATTGAAAGTATATAGAGATGGAGACTGGCTTACAGGTATTTTGTTGGAAGATGGAATTATTGTCACACCGTATGAACGACTAAGAATCGAGAATGGCGATCGAATTCAAATAAAGAAGAATATATTGTATTCGCTGGAGAATTTATTGGAAGAGATTTCTGATGATGCTTTTCATCAGTTTACAACGGCCTTAAACAATCTGGGTTATTCCATTTATGATAGTATCTTTTGCCATAACCACCTGGTTTTCCTTGGAAATCAAAAGATCAAAGAAGGAGTTAACTTCATCACCTTCGATAACGGTGTAGAAGTATGTGCTGTCCAGCATCACTTCACCTATTACAAAAAGAAGCGGGACCGCTTTGAATTTACATTAAGTACGGGGAGACGAATTGTGATTGAAAGTTTTCATATTTAATCGATTCATATTCATAACCCTAAATAGAAAAAAGCAAATGCCTGCCGGTATCCGACATGCATTTGCTTTTTTTCTATTACTTCTCTATCCAAGGAAATTCAAGCCCAGAGGCAAACGTAATCCCAAATAAAGAACAATGAGTAAAGCGATGATCAATTGAATCCAGAACACCTTTGTACTCTTGCCTTTATTCATGCGAACCAAGACCATCTCGAACATCCCGATGACCCAGATGCCAACCAAGCCTTTAATGCCATATAGGGCAGGATTAATGCCTTGATGCTTCCAGAATAACAGGGCACCCGTTAAAATGATGAGCAGGTAGAATAACCTTAAGATCATATGTACAACTTTCATGCCTTTTTTCTTTCCTGCATTATGTAAGCCAACCGCTACAAAGAAAAGAATAATCGCAATCACCCAAGTTGTAATATGGGCATGTGTATTATCAAACATAATGAACCTCCTACATGTAGATAGTTTACGTTCATAATATTACCATAGTCTTAACTCCAACAGAAATGTTAACTAGGCCTGTAACTGATTTGTCAAAATTCCGAGAGATTCAATTTCAATTTCCACTCTGTCACCTTTCTTCAGGAAAAGCGGAGGCTTGAAACCTTTTCCAACTCCAGCAGGGGTCCCGGTAGCAATGATATCACCAGGCTCAAGGGTCATCCCCTTTGATAATGTAGAAATGATGGTGGGTATGTTGAATATCATTTCACTTGTGTTCGAAGACTGACGGATTTCACCATTTACCCTCGTCTTGATTTCCAGATTCTGAGGGTCGGCGATTTCATCTTTCGTGACAAGATACGGACCGATCGGACATGTTGTATCAAGGCTCTTACCGATAAAAAATTGTCCATGCTTTTTCTGCAGATCCCTGGCGGTTATATCATTGAGTATCGTATATCCAAATACGTGCTCCAAGGCGTCTTCCCGGGAAATCCCTTTCCCTCTCTTGCCTATCACGACAGCAAGCTCCCCTTCATAATCAAGCTGCTCCGTCATTTCACTATGATGCAGCACCGTTTCTCCATGCCCGATTACGGTATTGGTGGCTTTAGTGAAAATCATGATATCTTTCGGAATATCCTGTTCGCTGCCCATTTCGATGGCATGATCACGATAATTTTTTCCCACACACATAATATTCCTCTTCACTTTTGGAAGAGGGGAAAGCCACTTTATCTCATCATGTGAATAAAAAAGGGGGGCAACCGGATCGTCCTGGAGAACATATTTCACCTTTTGAAGAAAGCCTTCCCCCTGTTCTATTCCACCAAATAAATCCTGAGGCAAACCGTGCAAACCTGCTAACTCTATAATTCTGGCATCTCGTTCCACACCATACGTCTGTCTATCCCCAACTTGAAAGCTAACAAATTTCATCCCTTACTCATCCCCTTCGTCTGATTGATAAACTATAACTCTCCTTTTTTTACCATAGTGCTTCTTCCATAGCTTAATACACGCCACAGCTTCTCAACAGGACCGTATTTAAATTTGGATAACCAAATCTCTGATAGGATGACTTGAATGACATAAATTCCAACTGCCAGCATAGTCCCCGTCGTTAACGTCACTTCTCCATAGAGTCCAAATCCATACGAATAGAATATCAGGGTGCCGACGATCGATTGCAGAAGGTAGTTCGTCAAGGACATTTTCCCTACTGAGGCTAAAGGCTTGCTCCCTTTCATGATTTTTTCATTCAACAATAATAATGAAAGGATTATTGCATAAGATACTGATAAGAACGGACCTCCCAAAAAGTCTTGAATATATGCATATGCAAAATTGGACTGGATGAATAATGGCATTGTTTTAATGAAAATTCCGACTACCAAAGTACAGCTTCCTATTACAATCCATGTCTTCTTATAATCTCTTACCTTTTCCAAGAGTTGCAGTTTACTAGCCCCTGCCCCAATCATCATCATGGGCAAGATAGAAAGTAATAAGAATATGAGGTTGCCTGGTGAATTCACTGCATACCAGTCCTGAAAACGCTGCTCCATAATACTGCTGAAGCTTCCGGATGCATAGGCTGCAACTGAATTTTGCAGCGATTGGATATCAGTGTACTGCGTTACGCCAGTTGGATCTGCGAATGTCATTAATACTAGCAGAATACTGAAAAATAATTGAGGCACCAGAAATAATAATCCCCCTACCCACAATAATCCCTTTCCTGACAGCCTCATAAATACGAGCAGCAGCAGCCCGAATACGGCATAGTTAATTAAGATATCTCCCGACCAAATAAGGAAAGCATGAATGGAGCCAATCACTAATAAGATAAGTAGCCTTCTGATTCCAAATAGATAGAAAGACGTTCCTTTAGCAGTGGCTCTTTGCTGCTGAATGCCCAACCCATACCCAAACATCATGGCGAATAGAGGATAGAAGCTTGCTTGGACCAATACATCAATCCATGGATACAAGG
Source organism: Rossellomorea sp. ABR4_004 (assembly GCF_056159585.1). Lineage (NCBI taxonomy): Bacteria > Bacillati > Bacillota > Bacilli > Caryophanales > Bacillaceae > Rossellomorea > Rossellomorea sp. ABR4_004. Next base: position 11,885 of record NZ_JBSWVM010000006.1, read on the forward strand.
CGACATCTTCAGGTGTTTTCCACCAGGAATACGGATCGAGATACAGAAATGGGGAATGAAAGGAAATCATGTTGATGATAAAGATTCCGAGCAATGAAAAGCCCCGGATCACATCAAGACTTACAATACGTTCTGAATGATCAGTTGGCGATAATGTGTTCATATAAAGTTCCTCCGAAAAAGTATTCTCTGTTCTATTTTAACTTTAAATTTGAAATTAGGCGATTATCACCTATTTATTTCTCTCACATAGAATAACAATAATTAACTTTGTCTTAAAGGTGTGAGTTGATATGCCCGCAATCGTAGGAATTGCTCAAGTCGTAAGCGTCGGTTCAAGTGCCGTCTTCCATATTGGAGATGTATTTAACATTAGCCCGATTTCCACAGCCAAAACTTTCGCAGGGGCAGGTTCGTTCATAACAGGAAAGGGGATTTCAGTCTACAATGAAAGTTCCTTGACCTATACCGTGGACGATGATGGAATGGACCAAGGAATAAACTTTAACCTATGAGTGTGATGCGAAAATGACGAATTATTATGTTCAACAATCCATACAGATTCAATTTATTAAAATCGGGGGGATGTCCAATTCTTCCATCTTTCAGATCGGAACATGCGGTCAAATCACAACAAATGACTTTCTTTATAATACAGGGGGCTTCACGGAGCCTGCTCCAGAGGCGGAAAAAAACGGAAATGGTAAACCGCCTCCCTCTATAACTCCCCTCGTTCCACTGCAATCGCCAAGGTAAACTAAATCGCGACAAAAGAAAGAGGTGGCAGTATGAACAATTACTATATGACCCCCCAACAACTCTATCAGTATATCGAGATGTTGAACACGAAAATTGTCGCGTTGGAAAATAAAGTGAATGAGCTGTCACAAGAAGTAATCACTCTAAGGGATGCACCGAAAATCAATGTTGAAAGAATCGAATACAAATTTGATCAGCTTAAAGTGGAATCCCTTGATGGCACCCTGAATATTGGATTGAACCCAAATAATTTAAAAGAAACGATAGAGGATCTGGCCGTCGACCAAAATGTCGATGTCAAGTCAATAAAAGACATCAAGCCTTATAAAGAAAGAATCACTGCTGAAATCAAGGCGTATATCGATTCAGAATTACCAAGTCTTATTCAGGACAATGAAATGCAATTTCAGCGGTCTCTGGATCCATCATATTACGAGATGATTCAGCAGGATCTATTGAACCAAATGCCACAAAGAATCGATTTCTATTTACAGAACATCCCCTATATTGAATCAAAACAACAAGAAGGAGAATGGGAACGGAAAATCATCAGTAAAATCAAAAAGGATATAGAAACGGCCCTTTTTTCCTTTATGTCACAAATCCCAGATAATATGGAAGGAATGAAGAACAATGAACCTCCAGGTCATCAATCGTGAACTATCGGTTGGAAATATTGAGATTGCAGGGGTGGCGAGTTCTTCCCTCGTGCTTGTTGGAGATGCTGATATCATTCAATTGGCATCTGCATTCGATACCCCCCCTGAGTCCCTGATCATCGGCCCATTTGTCCCTCTGACCCCTAAAGGATGATTCATGATGAAACGATATTCCATCGTAAACAAGCTTGATGGTATCACTCTGGCCTTTAGTTCGCTTTATCAAATTGGTGATTCTCAAAATATTTGCGCTCGCTCCATGGCTTATGCGGTGCAACGTGAGAAAGAATTTTTTCTGACGAGTGAGGGAAGCTTCGAATCAGACGTTTTTCAAAGTCCGATCGACCTGCCTGCTATCAATCCCGATATTCGGGTAAGCCGTCTCAATCTTTGTCCCATCAAGGTCGACAACATGCATATCCGCGCGACTTCATCTTCTTCGATTATCCATATAGGAAATACCTGCAATGTGTATATGGAGGCAAGAGTGAAAAATATCCGTCAATTGGAAACTAAGGAAGATGAAACGCCCCAAACATTTGAAACGATCGATGAACCAAATTGATTCACGGTCTTCTTACCGGTTCACGGATGACCGAAGAACCTTCCCTGTAAGTTCACATAGGCTAACATTATAGACAAATAAAAAGAGGATGTTGATTATGCCCGCTTTAGTAGGTCCTGTCGCTATTCTTAACGTTGGTGGAGGAAATGTACAGTTTGGAGATACGGCCATTATTTCACCTAAGTCAGCTTCCAAGACTTTCGGTGGTGCCGGCGGCTTTAATACTGGTCCATTCCAGTTAAGCTATAATGTCTTCAGCGTAAGTACCACATTTGATTGCAATGTCGTAGATCAACCAATCACTGGAAATAACTAAAAAACAAAAAGCCCATATGCGGCTTTTTGTTTTTTAAAAAATCATTATCGTTTTTTTCTGCGTTCGATACTTTTCTTTGTCTTCACCAATTTAGAAGAGGGCTGCTTTCTGATCCATTTAATAAACTTATGAATCTTTTCATCCCCTCTCAAGTTTTCGATGGTGTTCAATCTTACTCCCAATTCATCATTTGTATAAAGGGAGTGAATTTGCTTATGACACGGAATACAAAGTTGTGCTGTGGGAAGAAAGGTTCCCCCCACCTCCTTGGGTGTCAGATGATGAATTGTGGTTTCTACATTCTGACGAGAGCATAATTCACATGTACCAATCGTTTTTTTACTCATCTCATGCCCTCCCTGTATGTGTTTAGTATAAATATTCCCTATTTTCATCACATTAAAAAACCACTTTGAAGACAGGTGCTTCAAAGTGGTTCTTCTTTATAGTTCCAATACATGGCCACCATCAAAAAAGTAAAGATACTTTTCAGACACCGTTTCTTTCCAAATCGATTCCAATGCACGGGTATATAATTCAATTTGCACTCTATAACGCTCTTCCAGTATCGGTCTTGCTTCTCTAAAACCATCCTTATATCGATCATGGATGCCATCCGTTTTGTAATCCAACAGTACAATTCCTGATTCATCCCGGAATACACAGTCAATGACCCCTTGAACGAGGATCGTTTCTTCCGGGGCACCCTCTCCTGTTTCCGATATTTCACTTAGAGGGACACTCATGCTGAATGGGATTTCCCGTTGGATATTCGCTGCGTGAACCAAACGCTTCCCAAGGTCGCTTTGGAAGAATCCTACGATGTTGTCTAACGAGATTGCTCTTTCCTGTTCTTCCGTCAGGATTTCTTTATGCACTAACATCGATAGCAACTCTTTTACATCTTCTTCTGAAGGTACACCATCTCCAAAAGAAATATGCTGCATAACTGTGTGCATGGCTGTTCCTCTTTCCGCAGGAGACAGCTCTCTCGACTGCATGAATTGCGGCCGATTGTACACAGGTTTTTGATGGCGCCGAAGAATATCAATACTGGAGGCTTCATCCCTTATTTCCACCATTCGCTTCAGCTCAGAAACCGATTGCTTCGAGCGAAGGTTTGTAGCACTCATATGTGGATACTTCCACGACAATCGGTGCAATACTTCTTTTTTATAAGTGGACTCTATTTCCACTTCCCCACCATTCTTCACTTGCTCTTTCCAATTGTCTTCTTCACTCAATGACTCATCTTCTTCTGCACCCAGCTCAGTCTTATGAATCGTCGTGATATGAAAGCAAGAAGGATGCTTTAGAATCTCTTCATTGATTAAACTTCCTTCTAAGTCCGCGTCTTCACCAAGCTCTCTACAATGGGGGTGTCTCATGAGGGACGGACCTATCCAATCAAGATAGGAGCTTGCCCCGGCACGGTCATAGTCAGATAACAACCATTCTGTCTGACCTAGAGCTCCCCGCCATTTCTTAAGTGACTTCTCTAAGCTTTTCACGGTGCCCACTAGAAATAGCTTCTCTTTCGCTCGGGTTAACGCCACATAGAGCACCCGCATTTCCTCCGAGATTGACTCCATGCGCTTCTTCCGCTTAAATGCGAGCTGGGGAAGGGATGGATAACTGATTCGCTTCCATGGGTCTGTATACTTTGCAGCAAAACCCAGATCTTTATCTAACAGATAGGAAGCGTTCAGATCCATGAGATTGAACTGCTTCGACGTGCCAGCGACAAAGACAACCGGGAACTCAAGCCCTTTACTGGAGTGAATCGTCATTAAGCGGACCACATCCTCCTGTTCACTGAGAGCTCTCGCTACCCCGAGGTCATCGCCTCTTTCCCTCATCCGATCAATGAAACGAAGGAAGCGAAATAAACCTCTGAAGGACGTTGATTCGTATTGGCGGGCACGGTCATATAGTGCACGAAGGTTTGCCTGACGCTGTTTCCCTCCAGCCATTCCTCCGACATAATCATAAAATCTGGTGTCCCGGTACAATTGCCAAATCAGCTCCGTAACCGATCCTTGTCTAGCCTTCGTTCGCCAGTTTTGCAGGTGATACAGAAACACTTTGACCTTTTCAAACGTTTCTTCTTCGCGTACATTACTTGGTTTTTCACTTGCAAATTTCTTCAAGGCTTCGTAATACGTTCCTGCTCTTGAATGAATCCGAATGCTTGCAAGCCCCTGCTCGTCAAGCCCAACAACAGGTGAACGAAGAACCGATGCCAAGGGGATATCCTGATAGGGATTGTCAATCACTTTCAACAGTGAAAGCATAATCGCAATCTCGGTTGCTTCAAAATAACCAGTTGACAGGTTTGCATAAATCGGTATTCCCTGCCGTTTGAACTCTTCCATTATTTCTGCCGCCCAAGGCATGGACCGAAGCAAAATCACAATATCCTTGTATTGAATCGGACGCTCGGTCTTCGTTTTGGCATCATAGATCGTCGTACGCTCTTCAATCATGGCCTTCACTTTATTTGCCATATAGCGGGCTTCAAGCACGGATTTCTCAATATCACCCTCATCAAAAATGGACAATTCCTCTTCATCCCAACTAGCTTCCTCTGATTCCTGATTGATGATCGCTACTTCAATCGGATACTCTTTCCCCTCAGGGTAAGGAGCCCCCTTCACAAGCTCCGCTTCCCGGTTATATTCCATCTCACCAACCGAGGACCCCATGATTTGCTTGAATAAAAAGTTAGTTCCCTCTAGTACCTCTTTCCGGCTTCTGAAGTTTTGAGATAGATCGATCTTCAATCCCGCTTCTCCACTTACAGGAAGAAAGCGGGTATACTTTCCTAAAAACAAATTCGGTTCTGCCAATCGGAAGCGATAGATGGATTGCTTTACATCTCCTACCATAAAACGGTTCCCTACTTCTTCACGTTCTTCTGTAATGAGAAGAAGTATCGACTCCTGAACCATATTCGTATCCTGATATTCATCGACCAGTACTTCTTTGAATTTCTTTTTATATTGCTTTGCAGCTTCTGAAGGAAGTAAAGCATCTGATGAAGGGTCTCTTAAAATATCGAGACAAAAATGCTCTAAATCGGCAAAGTCAACAAGTCCCTTTTCTTCTTTCACTTGTCGGAAACGTTTGCCGAATTCCACCACCACTTCTGCCAGGGTGTGAATCACGTCTCTCATCTTCATCATATCCTCAAGGAACGACTCCGGTCTTCTAGAGAAAAAATCCTCCTGCAGTTTTTCTAACGTTTTCTTCCCTTGATCCCGAAGCTTTTTCGCTTCATCCACGATATCTTTGTTATAGTCATCCCCTCGACAAGCTTTTAACTTTGTAAAAGGTAAGGTTTGAATGGTCTCATACAAAGCATTCCATGATATGTGCAGGCTTTTTTCAAGGCTCTCGACAATCTCTATATCACTTAGAAAGTTTTCAGCTCTTGGACCCGGACCTCCAGGAACCCGAGTAAGATCCAATGCACGCTGAAACAAGTTTTTCGCCCCATGAAGCTGTAAGCGAATATCGGTAAGGAGCGGCTGAATGAAAGAAAGGTGATCGATTTCTACGCCTTCTTGGATGTCATACATCTCTTCCAGCCCTCTCAGCCATTCGTCCGGGTCAGGATGGGAACGTGAAAAGTCATACAGCTTACGGATCATATCCTGAAGGGCACCATCACTTCTATCATTGGTAAATGTATCTACCAGTGTAAAGAAATCCTGATTATGTTCTTTTCCATATTCCTCTTCAAACAGTTCATCAAGTACTTCATCCCGGAGCAGATCTCCCTCCGTTTCATCGGCAATCCGAAAACCCGGGTCAATGTCGATTAGATAATAATATTTACGAATCACTTCAAGGCAAAAAGAGTGAAGAGTCGAAATGGAAGCCCGGTTCAGTAAGCTCAGCTGCTTTCTTAAATGATGGGAATGAGGATCCTCATCAATCGCCTTTTCCAATGCCTGCCCGATCCGATGCCTCATCTCAGCGGCAGATGCATTTGTAAAGGTTACAACCAATAGTTCATCCACATCCATTCTATCTTCTTCGGAAAGGATTTTCTGAATGATCCGCTCTACAAGAACGGCAGTCTTCCCTGATCCTGCAGCTGCTGCTACTAGAATATCCTGACCTTTTGCCCAAATCGCCTTCCACTGATCATCTGTCCATGTAACATGATCAGGCTTTGCCGGTATCGTACCTTTAGTCATTGGACTCAACCTCCTCTCTCACTTTCCTTAATAGATCTTCTGGTTTTGCCGTCGGAAGCACTCTGTACTCGTTTTCTTCAAGTGATTGGTCGAATTGACAAACGGAACGGAATGAACAGAACTGACATGGTGTACGGTCCTTCAGCTTGTATGGGGTAATATTCGTCTCACCTGACACAATCCGGTTCCCTGACGCTTCATATAGCTTTCTCACATGCTGACGCATATAGTGAAAGTCTTCTGTTGAAGCTGCTTTTGACCGGGAGGATAATGACCCATCCTTCTTGATCCCGGCAGAGATGATATCTGAGTTCCCCGTATCGAGCGTTCGATCCATTAACCGAACGATGTCAGAGTCTCCCAGAACGAGTCCCTTCATCTTAAAACTCTTAAAGATTTCCTTTTCAATCTGATCCATCGTCAAGATTCTCTTACTATTGATCATAGGGTTATGAACGTGGAAATAGAGAACGCCTGCAGGCTTTGCTTCCTTCCCGACAAATTGTTTAGAGTTCATTAACACAATATCTAAATACGTCAGCATCTGAAGCGCTAATCCATAGTACACTTCCGTCATATCCAAATCTCTCGCACTCGATTTGTAATCAACGATCCTTAGGTAAACTCCACTTGCATCCTCTGCTTTGTCTACCCGGTCGATCCTTCCTTGAAGCTCCATTTTCGTTCCATTTCTCAGCTGGAACTGGAACGGCGGCAGGGTCGCATGAGGGCCAAACCCAAGCTCAACCCCTACAGGAACAAATCCACTCGCCTTCGCATGCTCACTGAGAATCAGGCTCGCACGGCTTATGATTTGTTCAAGCTTCTGAGCGATATAATAATGGCGGTTTGAGCTTAAAAGAATCTGGTGCTGAAGCTTCGGTGCGAGCATCAATACGGCTTCTTTAGCAAGCTTGAGACACTGGGCTTTTGATAAGGATGCCCAGGTGAGACCATGACGCTCCACTTCTTCTGATATCCACTTAAGAGCGGAATGGAACATTTCCCCGATATCAGGTGCCTCCAGTTTAAAGAAATCCCGCTCTCTAAGCTTCAACCCATGACTGGCAAAATGAGAAAACGGACAACTATGGAACAGCTCCATTCGGGATACACTCGCTAAAATATGGTCACCATACAGATCCCTGCTCGTATCCTCAGAAAGCTGATTTGCACGATTCTGGTAGAAGAGACTGGATAAAATATGCTGCGAGTGCCATTTCCAATCGTTTGACGTTGCATAAAAGTTATACACATCCCACCAGAAATCATAGATCGGATATTCACGCTTCTTTAACTGTAATTGCGACGTTAAATGAGAAATCGTCACATTGGGATGGCAAACATAGTGCAGCTGCTCTTCTTCAGAAAGCTCGGATGGTTCATAAATAAGAAGCTTCGTATTTGCATCCGGAAACATTTCATTCAGCCTTTTTATGAAAGAGGATGGCAATAACGCTTTTCCTTCTTCATTGGCAATCGGATAGCTGATAAATAAGCGTTCACTCGGAGTCGTAAAGGCTTTATACGCTACAAACTCCTCATCCAACAGCTTCGTCCTATTACTGGGTGCTATCTTGAAGCCCCTATTGATCAAAGATTCGCGATCTTCATCTGACAGGACTCCGTCTTCATTCATTTTCGCCGGAAGTACCCCATCATTCACTCCGATGATAAAGGCTGCTTTAATGTCACCGAGCCTTGATTTCTCAAGATCTGCAATAATGACCTGATCAATGGCAGGGGGAACTAACGAGAACTGCATCGTTTCCATACCTGCATCCAGGATCGACGAGAATTTCTTCATCGTCGTTTCCTCATCACCAAGCATTTCTACATATTGATCAAGCAAGTCCATTACAGCTGACCACGCTTGATCATGCTCTCTTGCCGCAATCAAGTCGCCTTTTTCTTCTGCTTCAATTCGCATACGTTCAAGCTTAGCCGGAATATCCAACTCTTCCAGATACAGATAGAGAGTTTCACAGAATTCCCGTCCCGTGGATTGCTTTTTCAATCGTTTCCCGAGACGGATGATAGGTGCAGAAATAAATAAACGAAGCTCATTGATCTCATGCTCGAGCTCCTTTTCACGGTCGGTTTGTGGTGCGTCCACATTCTCAAGACCACGGAAGCGACGGTATTTCCAACGATCTTTCTTCGTCCAGCGATCTCCTTTGATCCCGTAAGCCAACACGTAGTTCTCCAAACGGTCCATTTTTTCCCGCAAATCGGTTGGATTTTTTTGATAAGGAAACAACAGGTCTGTTTTCACCGCCCGGAATACAGGCTCATATCTCCAGTTCGTGTTCATGATTTCCAGAGTCGAGCGGATCAACTCAATTAATGGGTGATTTAACATTGTCCGCTTCTGATCAAGGAAAAATGGAATACTATAATCTTGAAAAATTGTTTCCACCTTATCACGGTAGTCCTGACTGTTTCGAACCAGCACCGCTATATCCTTGTAGCGATATCCCTTTTCCCGGGCAAGCTTCCGTATTTCCCTAGCTATCCCTTCGACCTCTGCCCGGCGATTAGAGGCTTCCAGAAACTCAATGGATCCTTTTGCTACTTCGCATGGAACAGTTGGCCGTTCTTCAAAATGACGTTCGAGATGCAGCATCGTGTCATTATGATAGCGAATCGGCTTCACTAACACCTCTTCTTCTATGGACTTCCCCGCAGCAATGCTTATATCCTGAAGAGTATGGAATGTTTCGTTCGTCATCCGATATAAGCTCAACTCGTTCATCGCGCCAAATTGCTGCTCCGGATCGGTTGTCAGTGCGACCGTCACTGTCTTACTATGCTGAATGAGTTGATCGATTATCTGATATTCCTGGGGCGTGAAGCTATGAAAGCCGTCTATGTAAATCTCTGCATCTCTAAGAAGCTCAGAGTTTTTCACATTATCAGCCAACAGCTGAAAGTAGTCTTCTGAATCGATATATTTGCCGAAAAGCTTTTCCTCGAATTTCTCATAAATCAGTTCAAGATCATGAAGCTTATCCTTCAACACCTTAGAATTCCGCTCATCTTCCCCTCCAAGTTGCCCGAGATCCTTAGGCGAAATACAATAACGCTTAAATTCCGTCAACATGGATTCTACATGTTGAATGAAACCCGGCTTATCCGCGGCCTTTGAGAAAATATGGAGGCGATCTTTATTTTCGTCGATAATCTTCCTAATCATCATATTTAAGCCGACATCGGATAGATGGTAGCGGCTCATTCCGCCGGTTTCCTGGAGAATCTTCCACGCGAGCCGGGTGAAACTGAACACTTGTCCCCGAATCATCCCATTTAATCCGGGTGTGTTGACAAGATCGTATTCCGATATAAATGACATCTGATCCGGTACGATATAGATGATGGGATCCCCATTCGGCACTTCCAATAAGCTCTGCTTCATCTCATCTAATATGCGATGGGTCTTCCCTGTACCAGAGCGTCCGAGAATAAAACGTACAGCCATCCTCTCACTCCCTTTCTTATACTAATCTATTGTAACCATGAGGCGGGTTGAATTTTTGTATAGGTTCATTATAGTACACAGGAACAAATCTTTCCCGTCTCAATCTTTATTGAAAATATTTGGAACACCTGCATACAGTAAAAAGAGGCAGGTGATGGCTGATGAATCAATATTTTAACAGAATCGCTTCTGTTCTTGTTGTGATGGCAATCATGGTAGCATGTAATATTTACACGTTCATTCCCATTTACGGGAATATCGCTTCCTCCCTCTCCATAGCACAAAGGGAAGTCGTTATTGCAGGAAGCTCATTTATCTTTTTCTATGCCTGTGGACTTCTAACCTTTGCCAATAGCGCAGATCGTGTTGGAAAAAAAGAGATTCTCGTTTGGGGAATGCTCGCCTCTGCTGTTTCAACAGGCATGGTGGGGCTTGCGGGTGATTTCTGGAGTTTATTTTTCATCAGGGGCATTCAAGGCTTTTGTTTGGGGAGTTTTGCACCCGTCGCCTTTGCTTATACGTATGATTTATTTTCTGGAAGAATGAGAACGCTGCTTCTCGCTTTTATCAATTCCGGTTTTCTGTTCGCCGGAATACTCGGCCAATTGCTCAGTGAGGGAATCACCCGCTACAGCAACTGGACGTTCGTATTCTTCTTTTTCGCAGTGGTGTACACCTCTTTATTTTTAATAGGAACACAAACTCTGCCCGCTACATCCACTCGTTCCGTTTCCGTCAAACATCAGGTCATCACGATTTATAAGCTCCTTTTGAGAAAGGAACTCCTTTACTGCTACGGCATCGTTTTCACACTCCTCGCCTCTTTTGTTGCTTATTATGACAGCTTGACCAGGTACTTGTCTGGAAGTCCAGACCTACTCTTCCTCGTCCGCGCAGTCGGATTGATCGGCGTAGGCTTATCACTCTTTACCGGTCGCCTTCTTGAAGCAAACGGAGCCTATAAAACCCTTTTTATTGGAGTAACTATTTCCTTTACGAGTGTATTGATTGCATTTATTTATGTACACTTGAGTGAACCCTTCCTCATCGTTCTTTCTTCAGTCCTGTTTGTTTCCGCCATCTCATTGTTGATTCCGACCGTCATTACCCTAATCGGAGATATGAGTGGAGATGACCGAAGCCAGGCACTCAGCCTGTACTCTTTTATTTTACTAGGTGGAACCAGCATAGCGCCCTTAGTCATCATGCAGCTTACTTACGTACAATCTTTGTTTCTGTTATTGGGATGCTTTTTGTTTAATGGCGCGTTGGGAGGATTGTTGTATGTTGAGGGGAGGAGATGGAAGATCGGGGAATAGTTGCTTCCACATCAAAAAAGAAGGATAACCTTATCCTTCTTTCAGACTTCCTTTCCATTCATCTACTAATATCCCGTATAAGTTCATGTCATACCGATCTCCGTCCCTCTGTAAAAATTGACGGTAGCTTCCTTCTTTCGTAAATCCGAGGGACTCATATAAACGAATAGCCCTCTCATTATATGAAAATACCGTTAATTGAAGGCGGTGTAAATTCAACTCTTGAAATGCGTACGCCAACAAACATTTCATGGCTTCCTTCCCATAACCATTTCCCCAAGCCTGTTCGTCTCCAATTGAAATGGAGACCCACCCGACACGATGCGTCCATAGGATCCCGTCCAATTCAACAAAGCCTATGATTCTACCATCATTTTTTAGACGAATGGCAAAACGAAAAGCATTGTCTTCAGGAGCCCACATCCACTTTTTTATTTCTTCCTCTGATTTTGGCTTATGGGGCAGGGCATCGAATAATCTCTGAAGCTCTTCATTTGAATTCCATTCTCGTATGGCTGCAAGATCTTCATCCTGAAATCCTGAAAGATAAATTCTTGTACCCGTTAATAACCGTTTCATTCTCACTTCACCTCGACGTATGTATTTCGAGGCGTCCCCCTTCTTTTCCTTTATTGCCCTTGAAAAAGTTTCGCAAGCGCTTTTTTATTCACTTTCCCTACATCGGTCTTCGGAATTTCCGGGATGAAATGATAATCCTTGGGAATCTTAAACTTCCCAAACTGTTGTAAGCAATACGTTCTTACATCCTCCTCCGACATGCTTGCACCGTTTCGAATCGAGATGAAGGCCGTGACCACCTCTCCCCACTTTTCATGAGGCAGGCCAATGACCGCACACTCAAGTATGGCTGGATGCTCACCTAACCAATGCTCGATCTCTTGAGGATAAATATTTTCTCCCCCGGATATGATCATGTCTTTTTTTCGCCCGACAATATAGTAATCTTCATCGTCATCATACTTCGCCAGGTCCCCGGTATGTAACCACCCGTCTTTGAGAACTTTCTCTGTCTCTTCCTGATTATTCCAGTACCCCTTGAATAAATGGTCTCCTCCCAACAACAACTCTCCCACTTCTCCCTGACCGACAGGATTTCCGGATTCATCAATCACCTTTACCCGGTTCAACATCATCGCTTTACCCACCGACCCCTTTTTCATCCGGGAAGGATCGATATAAAAATTATTAGGTCCCGCTTCGGTTAAACCGTATCCTTCTTTAAACGGAATCTTCTTTTCCTTAAAGAACTCATATACTTTTCCCGGGCACGGGGCTCCTCCTGAAAGAAACACTTTCATTTTTGGAAATGGAGTATGTTTAAAATCCTCATTTTCCATAAGCAAATGATACATTGTGGGGACAAGAAGAACGATGCTGCATCCGTATTCGTTCAGGACATGTATTGCTTCGTCGGGGTCAAACCTTTCTGCCATCACGACCCTTCCTCCCACCATCAAAAGAGGGATCGACAGAGCATTTAGCCCTCCGGTGTGAAAGGTAGGCAAATACGTCAACGTGCAGTCCTCATCTGTCAAGTTCCAGCTCACCACTGTGTTCAGGGCATTAGCAGTGACTGATCGATGAGATAGAACCACTCCCTTAGGAAATCCCGTCGTCCCGCCTGTATAAATCATCACCCAAGGATCCGATCCTGAGAGAGCAGCAGACAAAGTTATTCCCTGTTTTTGAGAGTAAACAATAGATGTGACTACATCAATACAGACTCGTTGGGCGTGGTTTGGAAGGTCCGTAACAAGTGATTCAAAGTCTTTATTATATAAAATCAAGCCGGGTGTACAATTCGCTATGATCGCCCCAATCTCAGAAGCGGATAATCTCCAATTAAGAGGAACAAATACCGCCCCTAATTTCCCGCATGCGAACAAGAGCTCGAAACAGACCGGATGATTCGTAGAAATGAACACCACCCGGTCTCCCTTCGCTATTCCGTTTCCACACATATAGTGAGCCCATTTAGATGCCCGGTCATCTAAAGTGCGGTAATCAATCGTTTCATTGGTAGGAGCATTGATTAAAGCAACGTGTTCAGGAGAGATCATTGATCGCTTCTGCAACCAATCTGTGACTCTTTCCATTTTCATCTCCTCCTTTGGATGGTTGCCTTAATCATAGATGACGGGGGTTACAAATGAGTTACAGTAAAGGAACCAACCTTCCAAATAAAAGTAGGGCCTGGAAGATTCCAGGCCCCGTTCTTCTTACCAGATCATTTCCGCCCACTCAGGGTGGTCAATGAATGGATTTCGGTTTCCTTGATATTGTTCAAAGATGATATCGTTGCGTCGGATTTCCCTGGCATCGACAGGGTCCTGTTCATTCCATTGCAGAAGAACGGACATTTTCCCGTGATAAGGGGCGCTTCCATTGTTCACGTTGTTATTGATTTCTAAATCCAGTTCCCCGCTGTCCCCTTCATAGCGGACTGCCATGTAGAAAATCATACGGGCGACGTCCCCTTTCACTTCATCCCGGGGCTCCCAGGAGTCCCCATCATAATAGTTGCCCGGTGCTTCACTATGCTGAGTCCCGCCATTATCAAAATCAAGATTGCTTCTTGTTGAATTGACCGTTACATCTGTCGGTCTCAAGTGATGAAGGTCCGTCCCTGGTCCTTGAGCTGTTCCAAAGTCACCGTGGGATTTCGCCCAGACGTGTTCCCGGTTCCAGTCGTTGACTCCACCGCCGTTCGTCGTTTTGGATTGGGAACGGCCTGAGTATAGGAGGATTACGTTATTCTGGTTGTTCGGATCTTCGTCTGTATTTCGAAGTGCTCCCCAAACATCGCTGTAGGAAAGAGTTTGATGATCATCAATGATGTTATGTAGGGCTGTTTTTAATGAAGATCCCGTTTTTCCTTCAGCCGAGTTGTAATATTCCTCATAGGATGGTGGATCGGTTGGGTCGGTTGGAGGATCAGTCGGATCAGTCCCGCCATCTTCCACTGATTCAAATGCTGACGTAGACTTCACTCCCGGATGAGAGAAATAGGCCGTTAAACTGCCCGTCACTTTGATTTTTTCACCCATTAGACCCGGGTTACTTTGCAATCCAAAGTTTGAACGGTAAGAAGATGGAATTTGAACATAAATCATCTCATCCGTATTGGATTCAGACGGGGAATCCGCCAAGGCAAGTGCGTAATCGTTTGGAAAGTTACTCGTGACAACGGATGACGTAGAGGTTGGCTGCCCGACCACATATCCTTCAACTGACTGAGTGGAACCATCTTGATTGGATAAAGCCTGCTCAACAGTGAATGGCGAACTCCACGTCCCATTTCCCGCTGCACTCATTTGACTTGGAGATACTTGACCACATGCAATCATAAAAATAATTAAAATTGAAAAAATGCTGATGAACTTTTTGTTTACAACCTTCAAATTGCTTCGCCTCCTCCAAATTTGACTATACATTTAGCGTACATTACATATTGTCAAAATAGGGTAAATGTTGTGTAAATGCGTGAAAATGAGTCTATTTTCATAGGGTTGTGATTGGTGTTTATGGGGGGAGACGTTCTTTCCGTAATTGATGCGGGTCTCCCTCCCACACTAAAAATCAAAAAAAAAGCACCAGCCCCATTCAGAGCCAGCACTTCCTCTTCTTACATCCCTTCAACCAATATCGAAGCGCCCATGCCACCGCCTACACATAATGACGCAATTCCTTTTTTCAATTCACGACGTTTCAATTCATGTAATAAAGATACAACAAGTCGGGCACCGGTGCAGCCGACCGGGTGACCGATACTGATTCCGCTGCCATTGACATTCACTCTTTCACGGTCCAGGCCGAGCTCTTTTTCAACAGCTAAATACTGCGATGCGAAAGCTTCGTTGATTTCAAATAGATCAATATCATCCAAAGACCAATTTTCTGTTGTATGTAAACCTTTGTGAATAGCGGGCACGGGTCCTATCCCCATCACTTTTGGATCGACGCCTGCTACGGAATATCCAACGATTCTTCCCAAAGGCTGAAGACCTCTTCGTTCAGCTTCTTCTTCACTCATGAGAATCAGTGCCGCCCCTCCATCATTCAGGCTTGAAGAATTCCCGGCAGTCACCGTGCCGCCTTCCCGGAATGCCGGCTTTAATTTCTGCAGCTTCTCTACCTTCAACCCCGCTCGTGGACTTTCATCTTTATCAATGACCTTCTCCCCTTTTCGCTCCTTCACGGTAAGAGGAACGATTTGAGAATCGAAGTACCCTTTTTCCATTGCCCCCACCGCTCGCTCATGACTTAACACAGCATACTCATCCTGCTCTTCACGGGTAATCGAGTGAATTTCCGCCAGGTTCTCCGCTGTTTCCCCCATCATCATGCCGTGAATCGGATCTTCAAGGACTTCCCAAACCGAATCACGAATTTCTCCATGTTGCAGTCTTTGCCCGAATCGGTGCTGCTTCAAAATATATGGACTGGAGCTCATCGCTTCAACCCCACCTGCAAGGACAATATCAGATAACCCTGTTTGAATTTGCATGGCTGCTGAAATGATGGCCTGCATTCCACTGGCACACTGACGCTGGATTGTAAAGCCCGTGGTCGTGTCATCAAACCCGGCCAGTAAGGCGGCTGTTCTTGCTGTATTTGGCTGATCGGTCCTTTGAATACAATGCCCGAGGATCACTTCATCAATATCACTTGGCGACAGCCCGCTTTCTCTCGCCGCTTCTTTCATAACGGGTACAATCAAATCCGTCGGGAGCAAATCCTTGAATATTCCCCCAAATGCCCCAACCGGAGTACGCAGAGCCGCTGTGATCACTACATTCCTCATCTTGTCACTTCCCTTTCCTGTCTAAATTACATCATGATGCCGCCATCTACATGGAGGACGGTTCCATTCACATAGTCACTGTCATCAGATGCCAGATACAGATATGCTTTCGCGATATCATCCGGTTTCCCTAATCTTCCAAGGGGAATCATCGCCTTCATTTGATCGATGACTTTTTCCGGGACGGCTGCCACCATGCTCGTTTCGGTGAATCCTGGTGCGACTGCGTTCACGTTGATTCCTTTACGGCCTAATTCCTTCGCCCATGTTTTCGTCATTCCGACAACTGCCGCTTTTGTTGCGGCATAGTTGGTTTGACCGACATTTCCGTATACCCCGCTTACTGAAGATGTGTTGATGATTTTCCCTTTTCCATTTTCAATCAAATAGGGGAGAACCGCTTGGGTACAATGAAACACACCTGTTAAATTCACATCCAGCACCTTTTGAAAATCTTCCGGCGATAACTTATGAATCATGCCATCTCTTGTAATTCCAGCATTGTTAATTAAAATATCGATTTTCCCAAATTGTTCTTTTACCTCTTTTACAAAAGAATCAACGGAAGAGCGATCTGCTACATCCCCTTGAAAAAAGGTTGCTTTCCCCGTTCCCAGTTCATTCAGCTGTCGGGCTTTTTCTTCGCCGACCTCCTGATTAAAGTCGACGAGGGCAACATGGCATCCTTCCTCCACAAATAGTTTCGCTGCTGCATATCCTATTCCGTTCGCAGCACCCGTAATCAGGGCGACTTTGCTTTCCAGTCTCATGCTGGTTCCTCCTTCATCTGTAAAAATGATGTCATTGTCCGAAGCAATTGATCTGCATCATCGATGAGCGGTGAATGCCCACTATTCTTTAATTCAACAAAAGTAGCGTTTTCTCCTATATCTTCGACAATTTCCTCTGTCATTTCTTTTGTGATTACATAATCCCTGTCTCCTCTTAAAACAAGAACCGGTATCGAGATGGAGACCGCTTGATCGGTCCCTTCAACGAGACCATTGTAAACACCGCTTATATTAAACGTATTCAATGCCTGATAGATATGAGCGAGGTTCCGCTGCGTTCTCATATCATCGATGTACTCTTCATAGCGATCCTCTTCAGGTTGATTATGGGAATAAATCAAGGCATTCCAGAGGGAACGGAGAAAATCCCGATCATTCCCGTCATAGGCAGCTTGAACCGGTACGGTTTTCCCGCTGTCCATCGTCACCTCTTCCATTGTACAAAGACGATTTCCTATATCAGGTGTACCATCTGCTTTTGTCCCGAAGAATGGGTAACCCCTTGTAGAAGCTGAAGCTAGTAATATAAGATTCTTACAAACTCCCGGATAATCGATGACAAATTGCATGGCGACCGCTCCGCCAGTCGACCATCCCGCCATCGAAAAGTCACGGAGACCCAGCCCGTCTACCCAATCCTTGATGTCATCGGACAAGTCTTTGATACTCGTAATACCCCGATGGTAACTGGATTCGCCAAATCCTCTCATATCAACGGCATAAATTTTATAGCTTTCATCCATTCGATCCAGTACAATATCCCAATGTTTGGATGATGTCATATTCCCATGGATGAGGACCAGTGGAATGTGTCCCCCTCTTCGTTCCCGATAAGCGAGCGTCTCTCCATTTCCAAGCTTTACTTTTTTCAACTGAACCGTTATCACCTGCATTCTCCCCCTTTTATGAATTGCCCCAAACGATAGTAGTCGCCCCCCAGGCATACCCGATTCCCGCACTGACAAGAACGACTACATCGCCTTCTTTAAGCTTGCCTCTTTCCTCTGCCAGTTCCAGTGACAACATTTGATCGAATTGACCGATATGTCCGTATTCTTCCAAATAGATGGACTGCTCGTCTGTAAGCCCCAGTTCCTTTAATACATAACGATGCGCCGACTTTTTCATATGAAGCATGGCCACATATGAAATATCTTTTTCTTCGTATCCACTTTTATAAAGGGATTCCCGGACGACCTTTAGAAAATGATCCATGGATTTCTGCTCGAGCCTCTTTTTCATTCCTTCAGGATCTGTGACATCCAGCTTATATCGTCCGATAGACTCTCCTGTCAAGGGCTCTTTCGTCCCACCTACCGGGACAATGACATCTTCTGAAAACGATCCGTCGGTGATGATCGATGTTTCCAAAACCATATTTTTCTTAAGACCTTTTTGAAGGATCATCGCTCCGCCGCCAGCTGCCAAGTTGAACATAAAGCGTGTCCTGCGATTCTCGTAATCAATGAAGTCGCTGTTACGGTAGCCACCTGCAAGAAGCACGGTTTTAACGGAAGGATCCGTTTCCAGCAAGCTTTTGGCAAGCTTCATCGCCATAATCGTGGTACCGCACCGTAACGCCACGTCAAAAGCCCAGGCGCGATAAGCCCCGATTTCTTCCTGGAGCTTGATGCCCGCTGTCCAAAGAGGGTATTCTTTATGTTCTTCACCAATGTAGATGACTACATCAATACCCTTGGGATCGATGCATGCTTTTTCGATTGCCTTCCTTGCCGCTTGAATTCCCATGGCACATGTATGATCCTCCGGTCCTGGAACCGCTTTCTTCTTGATTCCCATTTTGTTTTCTACAACCTCTAAAGGAAGTCCTGCTTTTTCAGCAATTTCCCTGCTTGTCATAGTGGTTGAGGGTAAATATAATCCGGTGCTCAGAATGCCGATCGTCATGAAAGATCCTCCCTTTTAGCTTGCGATGTTTTTCTCTTCCCTGTGCTCTTGTTTCCCCCGTTTTCTTTTCTTGATTTTCTTAAATGACCCCACAATACCCGCCGGGAAGAACATAACCGCCAGGATATAAAGGATTCCGAAGAAAATGATCCAGCGTTCAAAGATCGGATAGGTTTTGGCGAGCTCGGTCAACCAGTGGTGGGCAAATTCAATCAGGCCAGCTCCGACGATCGGTCCGACCAGTGTACCCACTCCACCAATGATGGTCATTAATAAGGCATCCAGAGTGACATCCATCGTAAAGACACTTGTGTTCACAAACCGTAATGACAATCCATACAATGAACCTGCGAAACTCGCAATCACACCTGCTATCACACTCGCTATAATCTTATAATGGAGGACTTGGTACCCGAGTGATTCGGCCCTCTGCTCGTTTTCACGAATGGCCTGGAGTACGGACCCGGCAGGAGAATGGGTGAATCTTCTTAATAAGATAAAGATGACGGCCATCACACCGAGGCAGATGAAGTAAAATACGAGACGATCCTTCATTAAATCCGGTGTCCTAAACGTAAATCCATCATTTCCAAATGTTAAACTTCTCCATTTTTCAGCCCCGACGAGGAATAATCCTGCAAAGGCAAGGGTCAACATTGCATAGAAATGACTTTTAAGTCGTAACGTCAAGAGTCCGACGATATAGCTGACGACTCCTGCTACCACGGAAGCAACCAGGATGGAGACCAAAAGCCAAAACATGGTAGGCTCCATTCGATCGAGAAAAATGCCTGTAGAATAGGCTCCGATACCAAAGAACATGGCATGCCCAAAGGAAACGATCCCTGTATATCCGAGAAGGAGATCATAGCTCATGGCAAATACGCCGAAGATAAAGACCTGGGTCAGGAGGATCATCATGCTTCTTGAATCATTGAAAAATGGATAAATGATCAGTACCCCTAAGGCTAGCCCTAAAAATACGTTCGATCGCTGCTTGAGAATCTTCATTTTGTCACCCCTTTACTGTAAATAGTCCCTGTGGCCTGAAAATCAGTACAAGCGCCATTAATATCATATTGACTGCCAGGGATAATTCGGGCACATAATACGTCATGAACGAGCCTGACAGGCCGACTAAGATAGCCGCAAATAACGAACCCGGAAAACTTCCCATTCCCCCGATCACCACTACGATGAAGGCAAGGATCGCAAATTCCATGCCCATCTCTGCATAAATGACACCTGAATATGGTGCAAGAAGGATTCCTCCGAGGGCAGCCAGGGCAGATCCAACCATAAAGACGTACATAAACATTTTCTTAATATTGATACCAAAGGCTTCGACCATTTCTTTATTCATGACCCCTGCCCGGACGATCAAGCCGATTCTTGTTTTATTCAAAATCAGCTGGATGATCGTGAAAATCAATAATCCAACAAGGATAATGAAGACACGATATTTAATGACAATGACATCCCCGATCTCCCAGCTTCCCGCTAAATAGTCAGGCGCTTTCGCGGATAGCTGGTTCGGTCCCCAAACGACTTTCAACATCTCGGAAAGAACGAGCATGAACCCTAACGTAATGAGAATCTGTTGAACATGATTTCCGTACACAGGCTGAATAATGAATTTTTCTGTCACGAGTCCCAGCACCATTCCAGTTGCAATCGCTCCGATAATGCCTACCATAAAGCTGTCTGTTACGGTATAAACCCAGACGCCACTGTATGCTCCCCATGCAAATAAGCCTCCGTGAGCAAAGTTCAATACATCCATTAATCCAAATATGAGCGTCAAACCTGCTGCCAGCAGGAAAATCAGCATCCCTGTGGCCAATCCATTAAGTGCCAAGTTAATGATGAGGTCCATCCTCATCCCTCCTCACGCAATTCCTAAGTATTTCTTCTTCAATTCTTCATCTTTGACCAACGATTGCATTTGCCCATCGTGCACGGTGGTTCCATCGTCGATAATATAGAAACGATCCCCGATTTGACTGGCCATCATAAAGTTTTGCTCAACAAGAAGAATCGTGGTTTTTTCTTTCATTTCTTCAATGGAATGCATCACTTTCTCTACGACAATCGGAGCGAGCCCCTTACTCGGTTCATCGATTAAGATAAGGTCATTATTATTTAAGTACGCCCTTGCAATGGAAAGCATCTGCTTCTGCCCTCCACTTAAATTCCCACCTGCCTTTTTCCAGAACTTTTTCAAATCGGGAAATAGATCAATGATCCAATTCATTCGTACCTCTGTCTCTTGATCTTGAGTCTTCATGGCAACTCTCATATTTTCTTCCACTGTCAGATCACTAAATATCCCTTGATCCTCAGGGACATAGCCGATACCTTTATTGGCTATCTTATAGGTGGGAAGAGTTTGAATCTCCTCGCCTTTATAGGTGACCAATCCTCTCGATGGCGGCGTCAGTCCCATGATACTTCGGAGGCTTGTTGTTTTACCGGCACCGTTTCTTCCTAATAATACCGTGACTTCCCCTTTTTTAACCTCAAAGGATACACCTTGCAATATGTGATACTGACCGATATACGTTTCGATGTTTTCTACTTTAAGCAGTGTGCTCATCGTAAAGTCCCCCTAAATAAGCCGATTGCACTTGTTCATTCTTCATGATTTCCTTTGGATGATCATCGGCAAGCATTCGACCATTGAATAACACCATAATGCTGTCAGACAGATCCATGATCATATCCATTTTGTGTTCAATGAGAACAATGGTTTTATTTCTTTGAGATTTGATGGTACGGATCACTTCCAGGATTGCCGGTACTTCTTCCAGGGACATTCCTGCAGTAGGTTCATCCAACAGTAAGATTTCCGTATCCAGTGCAAGGAGCATGGCGATTTCAAGTTTTCGTTTTTCTCCGTGTGCAAGGTTTACGGCAAGAGAGTCCGCTTTATTAAAGAGCATGACGAGCTTCAATAAGTCATAGGCTTCACTCATGACATCACTGAACGCTTTAATATTCCGGTGCATCACATAGCGGATCCCGAGCCTCGACTGCACGGCCAATCTCACATTCTCTAAAACCGTCAGATTCGGGAACACATTCGTCATTTGAAAGGATCGGCCGATTCCAAGCCGTGCCCTTTTTGTAGGTGAGAGTCTCGTAATCTTTTTTCCCTTCAAAAACACATCTCCGCCAGTTGGCTTTAATTGACCGCTCAGAAGATTAAAGAGCGTCGTTTTCCCGGCACCATTCGGTCCGATGATCGACTTGAATTTCTTTTCAGGTACTGAGAACGTTACATCATCAAGGGCAGTATGACCTCCGAACTTAATCGTTAGATTCTTTGTTTCTAAAATACTCAACTGTCTTCACCCCGCTTAAATTTCATGAAAGGGGCTGACTGATAACAAAGTGCCATAACACACCCTGTCAGTCATCCCCTTTTCATTCCTTACCTTTGGATTTTAGTTACGGATTGGAGGAGCCGTTTCTTCCGGCGAAAGCTCTCTGATCAAAACCGGAACAGGATATGGAACTCCCTCTTTCATCTCAAGCTTGATGGCATAGAGCGTTTGTAATGCCTGATGATCTTCTTCCCGGAAGGTCATCGTTCCCTTCGGCGTTTCAAAGCTCATTCCCTCCATCGTTTCAATGAGGGTATCAGAATCTAAATCCCCCTCTGTTTTCTTGATAGCCTCCACAATGGAAATCGCCGAGCTCATCCCACCTGGAGTAAAGAGATCGGGAACGTCCCCGTCATATTTTTTCTTATGTTCTTCCACTAACCAGTCGTTGATATCATTGTCCGGCAGTTCATGGTAATAGACGCTGAACCCTTCCATCCCTACAAGTGCTTCCATAGCGGATAGTGCAGCAATGTCTGGTGCCCCTGTAGAAATTTTGATCCCTTTTTCCTGGAGCTTCATATCCCCAATTTGATTCCATGGAGAGTTCGCACCTGCCCAGATCACAAATAGATAATCCGGTTTACTATCTATGACCTTTTGGATATTCGATGTAAAGTCTGTCGCTGCCGGATCTGCATATTCTTCAAGCACAATTTCAGCTCCAAGACCTTCAGCCGCTTCTTTAAAGGCTGCAACCCCATCGCGGCCAAAGGAATAATCCGGTGCCAGTGTAGCGATCTTCACTCCATCCTTCGCAATCGCAGCAGCTCCTGCAACAGCATCCTGTGAAGAGTTACGGGCTGTGCGGAAGATATAAGGATTAAACTCTGAACCGGTAATACTATCGGCAACCGCCGGCTCAACAATCATGATCTTTTCGTATTCTTCTGCAAGTGGCAGCACGGCTAATGTATCACCTGAGCTTGATGATCCCACCAGAAAATCAACCCCATCTTCTTCTAATAATTTCGTCGCTTTCTGAACGGCCACCTCCGGCTTCGTTTCTGTGTCCTCGAACACAACCTCTATTTTCTTCCCTGCCACTTCCATCGTTCCATCCGTAGCATACTCGAGGCCTAATTCAAATCCGCGCTGCGTTTGCTTCCCATATGACTCCAGTGCCCCTGTAAGGGAAGCAAGCACTCCAATCTTCACCGTCTCCTGTTCTTTCTCATCTGTATCCCCCGACCCGCCACTGCTTTCTGAGCTGCAGGCACTCGCAGCAATAAGCATGAATGACATCAACATCATTAAAACCGTCCATCTAAACGATCGTTTCACATTTTCTCCCCCTTAGAATATGAACTAAAGCGATAATAGCTTTGAATTCATCTTAGGTGAGGGGAGTTACAAATGAGTTACACGTGGGTTTTAGTATATGGATTCGGAAGGATGGTTAGGGTAATGACATCACCTACTTTCTTCAAAATGGAACAAACTTCTAAAACAGTATGTCCCCCCCTCCAAATTTCCTATATAATGAATCTACTAAATGTTAGTGAAATTGGAGGATTCATCCTTGAGTGTATTTCAGCAATTTCAACGTACAATCATAAAAAATTATCTTCTGGGAAGTTTCATAGCCGTCTTTGGTGTCGGGTCTGTATTCATTTTTCAAACCCTTGCCCTTAATGAAAATGAACTGATCACAATGGGAGGCATCATCTTCCTTTCAATCGTCACGATGTTCAGCTGCGAATTTTTGGTGTATCAGAAGCATATTCGTCCGATGAAGCTTGTCTATAGAAAGAAGAAATCAACACTAAGTCTGGACCTTCTCTCAACTGCCTATCAACAAGTGGAAAGGTTCCCACTTTTAACGGTTAAACGAATCATGCTTCCCCACTTTCTGGGGCTTGCTCTTCCGTCGACTTTATTGACGGTTATCAGCATCAACGCAGGATGGTTGTCAATTCCGTACACCTACATTTTTTATGCCTGGTGCGGCGCCTTTTTAGTGGCGATTCTTCATGCATTGATTGAGTTTTTCTTAACCTTTAGAGCTTGTCATTCGCTGCAAGTGGACCTTATTCGGAAAACAGTTGAAACATACGGGGTCGATCCATCGAATCAGTCCACCCTCTTTATCAGTTTAAAAAGGAAAATCTTGGCTGCCTCCCTGTTTCTTGCCCTATTTCCGATCCTGCTTTTTTCATTAGCCTCACAGATTCGCTTATCGATTGCAGACTCCACTCTTCTAGTAGACTACTGGAAATGGGCAGGGACTCTGATTTTCATCATTACAATACTCGCTTTCTATGGAGCCCTCCTTATTTTCAAAAGCATCGAAGCACCCGTGAAAGAGCTGGTAGCCCGTTTTGAAAAAGTAGAAGAGGGTCATGTTTCACCTGTTGTGAATACATACACGGATGAGTTTTCCCATTTATTTTCCGGCTTTAACCACATGGTAGGAGCCATCAATCTGAGAGATCAGAAAAACCAGCAGCTACTCGATCAATTTTTTGCAGTAGTGGCGGGTACATTGGATGCACGGGACCCATATACGGCCGGTCATTCTAAACGTGTTGCAGAGTTTTCTGTTTTAATTGCCACACAATGCAACTGGTCTTCGAAAGACATCGACTTACTCAATAAATCGGCGCTGCTTCACGACATTGGAAAAATAGGAATCCGGGATGATGTGCTTTTAAAGGAAGGGAAATTGTCCAATGAAGAGTTTGATCAAATCAAGCGCCACCCTGTCATTGGCGAGGAAATTGTCAAAGGAGTTCAATTAACAGAAGAGCTCCTTCCCATCTTGCCTGGGATCAAACATCACCATGAGCGGGTAGATGGCTGCGGGTACCCGGATCGATTAAAAGGAGACGAGATTCCCGTGTTCGGACGATTGATTGCTGTTGCCGATGCCTTTGACGCCATGACCTCTGACCGCCCCTACCGAAAAGGTATGCCTATCGAAAAAGCTTTCTCCATCTTGGAAGAAGGAAAAGGTACCCAGTGGGACCAGGAGTTTGTCGATGCGTTTTTGGAGAGGATGAAGGTCGGGACCATTCCCGTCACTTTATCAAATTCTGCTATCTAACTATCAACTTCAACCAAAAAGGATCAAATCCCCATTGAGGAATTGATCCTTTTTCATTCAAAGAGCTTTCCCCCTATCCTTCGCTCCAATGACCATTTCGTACATTTGCCTGGTTGCAGCCATTGGGTCGACGCCGATTTCGGTTTCCAATATATCTTTGCAGCGCTGATACCACTTCACGGCTTGGGGTCGGTTATTTTTTTGATAATAGCTGTACATAAGGATGCGGTAGGCTTCCTCCCAAAGGGGATCATGTTCGATGATCGTGAGGCAGTAATCGATAGCTTCATCTACCTGTTCTTTTCTCACTGCGAGCTGGGCCCGTTTCTCCAATCCCCTCAAATACTGAAGATGCAGTCGTTCCCTTTCCTTCTCGGTCCACCACGTTCCCTTCCGGTCAGGCAGGAACGTCCCTTTGTAGTAATGTAATCCCCGTTCCAGGTATTGAATGGATTTTTCCACATCGTTTTCCTTTAACCCTTCTGTGACCCAGCTGGTGAATTGATCGGCATCGTATTCAATGTTGGCCATTGGATTCAATCCATACCCTTCCTGATGCCGCCCTATAAAGAAAGCTTTTCCCCTGGCTTGACGATTGGGTTCCAGTACATTGTTCAGGGCGTTGAGTGCCACCTTGAAATCACGATCCGATCCTGTCCCCTCAGGCCAAAGCTCTTCGATAATTTCTTCCTTCCTCTTCAATTGATTCCGTTGAATAAGGAAATATTGAAATAATTCTTTCGCCTTCTCCCGCTGCCACTGCTTTTCTATGACTTTATGATCCCCTAACCGAATTTCAAAGCGTCCGAGGGTTTGAACTTTAATTGTGTACCCCGGATGGGAGGTGATCGAATCATATCCTGATTTGATTAAAAGCTGATGACAATATGGGGCGTGAATGCTCTCCTGGTAAGCTTTTACTAATAATGGAATCAGGCTTTGCAGGTCTTTCGGCCCGAATGTGGTCGGCTTGAAAAAGATAAACTCATATTCTCCCATCTGGACCTCATTTAAACAGGAGGTCATGTTTTCAACGAATCGATCATGATCACCTGTTTTATAGGCTATTGCGCTTTTCCACAAATCTGTCACCATTTTGCCGTAACGGTCTCCGCACGCTTCGAAATGACTGCCCGCATGTTCAAAGCTTTTCCTCGCCTCTTCAAATTCTTCATTATAAACGTTCGTTATCCCGACGCTGAGAAGGATAAGTGAATACAACCACATATCCTCTACCTTTTCCGTTTCATGCAATGCCTCTTCAGCTAATTCCTTTGCCCTCTGGAATTCCCCTAACCTGGCATAGAGAATGGACAGCCCCATATACGGTTCTGCTTTTCCCCTTGAAACATTGATTTGACTCATTAATTCCAACGATGTTTCATAGCAGCTTTTGGCAAGGTCTGCGTCGTAATCACTGATGAGCTGAACGGCATGACCCATGCGAATCCAGCCGCATGCTTCTACAAACGGAGACTTCCCCTTGATTCCCTGACTGATTCCCTGCTGTGCGAGCGTCTTGGCCTCATCTCCATTCCCCATAAACGATTGAATGAGTGATAGAAGCAATTCTTTTTCCCGATGGGATTGGGGCAGCTGGTCTTCACCTTCCTTATAAAGAAGAACCTGTTTAGCTTCTTGTAGCTTGCCTGTGCGCAGGAGCATCCTTGCCTCAAGATTGCCTTCTTCCCTCATGAAACCGCTCTTCTTTCCTTTGTCATACCATATTTTTGCCTGAATCGCTTTTCCTGAGTTCACCAAATTCTCTGCTATCAGAACATATAAATGATTTTTTTCCTGAAGATATTCAGTATTTTCTCCCTCTAAGCATTCAATTGCTTTAAGTAAATACCGCTGCGCTTTTCCCGGCTGAATCGTATCTAAATAGATTCTGCCGATTCCCTCATATGCTTTGCTCAGCATGAGCGGATCATTCTTTTTCTCTGCCAGTCTAATTCCATAGGTATAGGCATTTTCTGCTTTTTCGTAGAATGAACGATAGCGAAAGAACTCACCTTGATAAAACCAAAGGGGATAATATTGATCTTTTAATGAGTCTGGAACCTCCCCCAAATAGTCACCCAGTGTTTCGAGCTGTCCACTTTTCATCATCGCTTCCGCTTCGCGAACCAGAATAGCGGATACCGCATCAATGTTTTCCATTTTCATATAATGATGAATCGCTTTCTCCCACTTCCCTTGCTGCTCATAGAATCGAGCACATTTCAGCTGTAATTCCTTATAGAGCCCCATACTTTCTTCTTTTAATTTCCGTTCTAAAAAAGTTTGGAAAAGGGCATGAAGTCGGTAATGATGCGACCCTTTCATTTCTTGCAGAAGGGCATTTTTCTCTGACAGCTGGCTTAACATCTGCCCGGATCCCGGCAGTTCAAAGATGGATTCGCATGTACGCCCATTGATTTCATCGAGAATCGAGATTTGCTTCAAGAACTGCTGGACTATCGGCGTTTGCTTGGAAAACACCTCATGAGCCAAATAGTGAAAGAGTTCATCAAGGGAGGAATGCTGTTTTTCCACCATGAGAATATCAGGATTCTCCTGGAGTTGCGAATGAATCATACTGACAGCAATGACCCAGCCTTCGGTTAATTCACAGATCGCATCAAGCTGGGATTCGGGAATGATCGTCTCATGAAAGTCCGTTAGAAATATTTCCACTTCTTCTTTCGTTAAACAGAGGTCACCTTCTGTTATCTCTAGCAATTGTCGGGATATTTTCAACTGGATGAATGTGGCCCATGAAGGTTTTGTACGCGTAGATAGAATGAAATGAATGTGATCTGGTAAGTGCTCAATCACCTTCTCCATCCACTGATTGATAAAGAAGGAATGGTCCACTAAATGGTAGTCGTCCACGATAATGGTGAATGTTTGAGGGATCTTCATGCATTCGTTTATAAACAATGCACTTACTCGGAAAATATCGTCATCCTTCATATATTGTCCCATGGACAACATCGTTTCCCTCAACTCTTCGCCAAAATGAGGAATTTGCTTCTGGATGCTGTACACAATATTTGTCACAAACGGAACGAGTCCATCATCGGTTTGTGTAATGGAGTACCAGCAATGGTTTGGTTTCACATCCTGCAGGAATTGACTGATGGCCGTACTCTTTCCGTAGCCTGCTCCCGAATGAACGATCACCAGCTTATAATCTGTAACCGTTCTCATTTTTTTCATTAAGCTTGGACGCCTTATATATGAATGCTTGACAACAGGCGGCACAAACTTGGTTTCAATGATTGGTATTTCGATTGTCACACTACCACCCTCAAAACGATTGAATTTTCTTACTATTCTATCATATTTATATGGATTACAGGAGGACAACTAGTACATGCTGAAGAATCTTTCGCAAAAAAAGAATGCTGTTCATGTATTGAACAGCATTCCCTTAGTTCCTGAATTGTATATCCCATTCGTTGATAGGCCAATAACGGAGATCCACTTTTCCCACAATCTGTTCCCGGTCTATAAAACCGAAGTAGCGACTATCCATGCTTCCCCGACGATTGTCTCCAAGAACGAATACTTTTCCTTTGGGAACCGTTTGCTCATCCGTGATTTCTTCAAGGGTAAAGTCCCCGGTCAGCTTGTTGCCGATGTACTCCTGCTTGAATTTTTCTAAATAAGGTTCAGGATAGTATTCTCCGTTTACATATAACTTATCATCTTTATAAACGACCTTATCACCGGGCAGTCCAATGATTCGTTTCACATAATCCTCGTTCTCATTCGCATGAAAGACAACAACATCAAAGCGATCCAAGTCTCCAATATGATAACCGATTTTATTCACAACAAGTTTATTTCCATCCTGTAGTGTCGGCATCATCGATTCACCTTCGACTACATAGTTGGAGAAGAGAAAGGTTCGAATGATGATAAAGATGATCAGTCCAATCCCCAAGGCTTTAATCCATTCGAGTCCTTCTCTTTTTACCTCTTCTCTCAATTTGATTCCTCCTGCTTTTTCCGTTCAATTCGTTGGTCTATTTCCATTTTCTTATTCAGATGTATCTCAATTCGTTTTCCTACAAACCATAGGACAAAAATAATGGCTGCAACGATTACAGTACGTATTGGTTGTCTTACTAATGATATAATATCATATCCGATAAAGCTTATGGTGAAAATCATCACCATTTTCCCCGTCACCACCGCGAGCATATACTGGGCGATGCTGATCGACGACAATCCCGCTACCACATTCACCACGGCAGACGGCGTAAACGGGAAGCATAAAAGGATGAACAATGGGCCAAACCCATGCTTGTCTACCCACTTCGTCAACCGCTTCACTTGGCGGTTCTTTCTTAGGAAGCGAAAGAATCGTGTTTCCCCATATCTTCGTACCAGTAGAAACACAATAAGTGCACCAAGCGTAGCGCCAAT
Organism: Rossellomorea sp. ABR4_004; assembly: GCF_056159585.1. NCBI lineage: Bacteria > Bacillati > Bacillota > Bacilli > Caryophanales > Bacillaceae > Rossellomorea > Rossellomorea sp. ABR4_004. The sequence continues at coordinate 41,561 of NZ_JBSWVM010000006.1, forward strand.
CCATGAAAACAGGAATCCCCACCATAACCCGAAGGCATTCGCATTGGCTGTCACAAACACGACCAGGGGCAGGAATGGAAGAAATGCTTCCAACAGCGGAAGCAGGATCCCTGGAATGGGTCCAAATGAGCGATACTGCTGAATCAGGTCCATCATATTCTCAAGCGTAAACCAGTCTTTAATCTTATTTATATCCATATTATATGTTTCCCCTTAAACGACCATGAACAAATAAACTCATTTCGTTATATCGTTACTTACTATTTTCATCATATCACACCGATTCAAGATTTCCACATTGTTCTCTATTGTTGGTTTTATTATTATAACCTTGCCTAATGAGAGGGGATGTAAACGTGCCAGGGTGGGGATTTTTTGCGTTGGGTTGTTGAATAGGCTGAGGTCAATATGATCGACCTCAGCCCATATATTATCGAGTTTTACATTTTATTATCGACTTTTAAATTATTCGCTCCCACCCACGTCCCAATTTTATCTTCAATTCCTGCTTTCCATATCTCCATAACAAAAAGCTGCCATCCCCATCCAGGAATGACAGCTCTCACCTCTATAAATGCTCCCCGAACCAATCCACTATTTCTTGTAACCTTGCTTCCCTCAAAGAAGGCTTTCCGGTCCTGGACAGATTGTGATTGGATTCCGGGAAACGTACAAATCTCACATCTTTCTTCTCACGTTTCAAGGCGATAAATAGTTGTTCCGCCTGCTCAATCGGACAACGGTAGTCCTTTTCGCTGTGAAGTATTAATAGGGGTGTGTTCATATTCTTCACATACGCAAGAGGTGAACGCTTCCAGAGGGTTTCAATGTCGCCAAGATCGCTTTGGATTTGCCATTCTGAGAAGTAGTAGCCGATATCACTCACTCCGTAAAAACTGATCCAATTGCTGATGGAGCGCTGGGTGGCTGCAGCTTTAAACTTGTCGCTATGACCGATGATCCAGTTGGTCATGAACCCTCCGTAGCTTCCACCGGTCACACCTAAGCGGGTTTCATCAATAAACGGAAATTCCTCAAGGGCATACTCGACTGCTGCCATGATATCTTCGTAATCCCCGCCGCCGTAATCGCCTCTTACGGCATCCACGAACTCTTGCCCGTAGCCATGGCTTCCTCTTGGATTCACATATAAAACAGCATATCCTTTACTTGCCAGCACTTGGAATTCGTGAAAGAACGTGTTCCCATACATGGTGTGGGGGCCTCCATGTATTTCGACGATAAGTGGATACTTCTTTCCTTCCTCAAAACCGACTGGCTTCATGATCCAACCCTGTACTGGCCAGTCTTTCGCACCAGTGTACATAAACGATTGGGGAGAAGATAATTCACGATTCCCCAGCAGGTCCCCGTTCAGGTTAGTCATTTTATTCAACTCACCACTAGGAACATGAAGAGTATATAATTCACCCGGTTCGGTCGGCTTGCTCATGGCAACGAGCATCACCTGTCGAGTTGAATCGAAGTCGTATCCATATACATGTTGTTCTTCCTGCAGCAGTGCAGGGTATATCGCCCCATCAATATGTGCGTAGTAAAGGACTGTGTTCCCTGCATCAGATGCCAGGAAATAGAAGCTTTCATTATCCTTTGACCATAGTATCCCCGTTTGTGATGAACCTTGGACACTGTCGCTATTAAGATAATCTCCTACGGGCAGATCCATGCCTTCTGTCAGGCAAATGGAATGTCCAGTTTCAATGTGGTGCAGCCACACCTTATTATGTGTCGCATTCTCGAATTCACGTCCGTGCCCTATGTAGGCAAGATGCTTTCCGTCAGGAGACCAAGCCGCTCCTCCGTAGTAACCCGATTCTTCATTGACCTTTTTGTATTCATTCATTTCAAGGTTAGAAATACACAAATCAGACTGGAATGAGAAATCCTTGTCTCCTGTTCGGTCCACTGAAAATGCAATATGCTTTCCATCTGGCGACCAGGAGTGAAGAGTGTAATCATGGATATCGTCCGTGACTCTTCTCATTTTTTTCGATGCCACCTCCACCACTACTATTTGCGAATAGCATTGGTCATCGAATCCTCGGTCATCACTTTTATATTTCATGCCAGTCGCAACGTATGGCTTTAATTTCTCTTCTTCGCCTTCTTTGTTTTCAAACGTCTCCCCTTTTTCAAGTCGGAGAGTGACTGAAATTTTCTCACCGCATGGAGACCAGACTGGATTTGAAACGCCTTTTTGGTAATTTGTCAGTTGTTCTGCTTCCCCTCCATCCCGGTGGATGAGGTATAGTTGATTCACACCGGAGCGATTGGATACAAAGGCGATCTTTCTACCATCAGGTGACCATATGGGAGTTGAAATCTTTTGTTCTCCGAAAGTCCATTGATGAGTGGTCTTATCCTGCAGACGGATGCTATGTAAGGTTGAGAAATACTCATTTTTTTCTTCACACATGAAGGTTTTGACATAAACGGCTTCATCTCCACTGGGGGACAATCTTGGATCTGATACGGCCTTTAACTCATAGAGATCCTGGATTTCAATCCCTTTATTCATGTTCAGGCACCTTCCTTTCTTCTATTCTCTTTATTGTTTCGACGTCAGAAATACTTTTTCCTTTATGGATAAAAATCCGATCTGCCCTTCATAATAGAAACAAATTCAAATTCTACAACTTTCGCTATTGAAAGTAAATCGAATTCCACGTAAAATGAAAATACGAACATTTGTTCTATATTAAAGTGAAAAGGAGTCTTTTCATATGACAAGGATCCCGGAGAACGACAGAAACATATTAGAACAGGCCATATATTTACCGATGGTGCTGACGATTTTGAATCGTGATCTGCAAATCGTAGACAGCAGCCCGTTTAAATTAAAACGGCCGTATTTAGAAATGATTGAGGAGACGATGAAGGTCATCCAAGGAGAACTTGCTCATGTCAAAAAGTACATGAGGACCAATAAGATGAAGGTTGAGCGAATTCAATCAGACGATGCCTTTACGATGTATATGTTTCTGTATAAGGGTTATGAGGAGCACCATAATTACTTTAATCCGCGCCTTCGAAACCGTGTGGAGGATTTAATGAGACATTATTTGTATCGTCGATTCCTGGAAACGAAAACTGATACAACAAAAGAAGCGTGATTCATCTCACGCATCGTTTTTTTTGATATTTCGATTAAGGTAAAACGTTTTGATAGTACTCATTTCGGTTTGAACCTTCGTATTATATTTACTTTCCATTTCTGCGACACGCTGTGTATAGGCGATACGCAAGTCCGAAGTACGAAGCATTTGATTTTCAAAGGAACTGTAAGAAATGGGAACCATACAGGACTCATTGTTTTGAAGAAAGACCCGTGTTGATCCATTTGTCGATCGTTCATACCCGCGAACATGTGAATGGGAAATCCAGGCGCATTCTTGCTTGACAGGAGAAGATGTTGGAAATAGATAAATGGACATTTGAGGATTCACCATGATGGGAGCTTTGTAGATGATACCCGTAAGTCTTTTGGTGCCTTCTTTTCTTCCTTCATAGGAGGAACCAAAGAATTCACAACTCTTCTTTAAAATATCGAACGGTTTGAATGGGGAGATTAGCACGTCATCTACCTCTATGATTTTGGTAAATGTCCTGGCACCGTACTCAATTGGCTGCAGGATCATCGTATGGGGATTCACTTCATATTCTTCTATAATTCGAGATTTTTCTCTCATTTCATCGCCTCCATTTACATTTTTCACCAAAATAATACCATAAATTTCGAGGGTTGTCTCGCATATTTTTAAAAATTCTGAAATTAATCACACGCTACTTCGCTAAGGATAAAAAATTATCAGAATATTTAATTTTTTGGTTGAATTTTTACTACTTACCCCATATACTAATAAAAAGAATTCAGGGGTGACCGTATATGGAAAACAAAAAGTCCTATACCGAAATGATGAAAGCTTCTGCCATGACCCGTAAGAAAGCCGCTGAGAGAAGTGTGATGGAGATCTATATCGACATGGTGCTGCATGAAAGCATTCTGATGACGCGCAAGACAAAACTCCTAACAGACATTGACGCCGCCCTGGATAAGAAAAATAAACCTCTGTTCATGAAATTATCAAAAGAATTAAACGAACTGAACCTAAGTTACGGATGATAAATAATAGCTGACTCTATACATGAGTCAGCTATTCCTTTTTTAATGGACGGGCCATTGGACCCTCCATTTCATGCATGACTTCAATTTAAATAGTACATCCTAAAGCTAACCTAAACACTTTTGGAGCGAATATGATGATCCTGCTAATAAAAGTACTTGTCCTCTACTTAATTACCATTGCCGCAATGCGACTGATGGGAAAATCCACAATTGTACAGATGACTCCCTATGATCTAGTGGCAATTATTATCGTTGGGACCATTGCCTCTGAACCACTGATCTCCACGGAATTCTGGCCAACCATCGCGGCTCTCGTCATTTTAGTAGGGCTTCATGTACTGTTCTCATTCATGACCCTAAGTCAATGGGGGAATCGCTTCTTCTTGGGTGAACCCACCTTACTGATTAAAAATGGGGAGATATTAGAGGATAATCTGGAGAAATCCAAGATCTCGCTGATCCAATTAACCTCCATTCTACGCTCTCAAGGTTACCCCAAAATTTCAGATGTGGACTACGCCATGCTCGAGCCGATCGGTGAAGTGAGCGTCATTCCAAAGGTGGAAAACACCCCTGTTACCGTCCAGCATCTCGACCTTAAAATTGATGACGAGGGATTGCCGATTTCAGTGATTGTGGATGGTAAAATCCAAACGCGGAACCTGAAGCTTCTTGGCAAATCGACAGAGTGGCTGGAAACACAACTAACAAACTCAGGACTGCATCATAAAGATGTAATTTTCGCCTATATGACAGAGAAAGCGAAGAACTTGATTATTAATAAAAGAGAAAAAGCCTAGTCTTTTAAGAGACTTGGCTTTTTTCTGTATGGTCGCATGTTGTAATCAATTCTAGGAACATCTAATGTAGTAAATTCCCATAAATTTTAATCGTAAAGTATAATGCCACGGCGGTATAAACGAAAGCTGTCCAGAAAGAGATCGAATGATAAAACCTTTTCTTTTTTTCTTTGATCAAATGCTGCCCCTTTTTGTAAAAATAGCCGTCTCCATTTACATAGATGATGATCAGGGTAACTAATATCCCTATAATCAAAGACCACTCCATCATCGGGCGACCAGTTTCAAGATAACTCAAAAAAGGTAGGCCGATTAACGCTAAAACGGTAAATGAAAAACGAATAAACAATAACCAAACTTTATGATTTTTGATATTCTCCATCCCCCTGCCTTTTTTAATAAACAGAAAATACAATTATGTAATTCCTTATTTTACCACACCCGCAAGGATTGCACACTAAAATTTGGAATAAAGAAAACAAAAGTGAAAAATAGACAAAAAAACGACTCGCTTCCATTCACAAGTCGTTCTTCCTGTCATTCACTTTCTCTCAATCTGTATAAGGTGTACCAATACTTATCTCGTAAGTTTTATTCCTTTACTCTGTATCTTTCTCCTTTTCATACTCCTCAAGCATCGTCAGTCGTTCAAGCATCGTCGGATGACCGTAACGGAAAATCTTCACAAGTAAAGGCGGATTGACTTGAGATAATCCCACCTTCGATAACTTTTGGAAGGATGAGATGGCGGCTTCTTTGTCGCCCGTCATTTCTATTGCGTATCGGTCAGCCCTCGTTTCCTGGTAGCGGGAGATCCAGTTGCTAAGGGGACTGATAGTGAACAGAAGCATGGAGGTGATCATTAAGAACAGAGGTAATGAGCTCAAGCTCGACACGCTCGATACCTTCATATCCTCCTTATGATTGGCGACGATGCCTCTCATCAGCTTGGCCGTCAGGAATAACCCAAAGAAGGATAGGAACAGGTATATGGCAATGCCGATATAGATGTGCTTCTCCACATAGTGAGCCATTTCATGGGCCATCACAAACAGGATTTCCCTGTCCGTTAATTTTTCAAGGGTCGTATCCCATAGAACGATTCGGGAATTGGATCCGACTCCGGTTACATAAGCATTGAGTGAATTCGTTTTCTCTGACATGTCGACTTCGAATACGTGGTCCGTTGGAATGTTTGCCTTGTCGGCAAGAGTCAGGATTTGTTCCTCTAATGCTTTATCCTTCAGTGGATAGAAGTCGTTATATAGCGGGTCGATCAAAACCGGCTGCACGAACATCATGAAAATCGTAAAGGGTACCGACAATGCCCAGGCCGCTAACCACCAGCGCTGCCTGAATCGTTTCATCAATCCATATAACACCGATACAATGATGAACATGAGGAGGTAATTCACCCAGAAATCCGTGATCTCATCCTTCATCCACATGGAGAACGTCTGGGTGGAAATATTGTAGCTCTTCGAAATACTATGAGAAATGTACTGCAGTGGAAAAATCGCCAGGAACGAAGCGATCGATAACCAGAACAAATAAATGGCCGTTTGGAGGAAACCATTTTTCACCGTTCCCCTCGCCCACTTCTCAAACACACGCGAGACCCCGAGTATCAGGATCAGGAAATAAAACAACCATTCGTAAGGAGTGGATAAGAAAAACAGGAGATTCTTGATTTTCGAGAAATCCTCACTCAGCATGATTTCTTTACCATTCATAAAGGTGGCCGGATCAGCACTGCTTCCTTTGTACATGTCAGGCAAAGTAGAATCCGCCAAGAAGAATAAATACACATATAGAAATAAGCCTAATAGCAAATAAGCCAGTATCGAACGAAGTGCCCATTTTTTAGCCAACATATTTCCTCCCTTCCCATCTTCATTACTATATGTAATACCCTGTCCAAAGATTTAGAACCTAAACACATTACGGCAGAAATCGCGACATCTCCCTCCAATAAAAAAAGCCACGACCCGAGTCACGGCTTACATCAAGAATACCGAATACAAAGACAAAACAGAAATCGCCCCAATCACCACAAGGATGACGTTGGCCCCCAGAAAGGCAATGACAAATGCAGCTGCCGTCCCGACGGCTCCAAACATAAGATTCCCCTCTTGAATCAACAAAATGCTTGGGAAAATTAAAGCACCCAATACGGCGAAGGGAACATTCTTTAATACGCCTTGAAGGAAAGGAGGCAGTTCTTTCCCTTTGAATACGAGGAAAGGAAGCATTCTGGGAATATACGTGACAACCGCCATACCGATGATCATCAAAACAATTGCGCTATTCATTCGATCTCGTCCCCCCCTTCATCATGACCACTAATTCCACAATCACGGCTGAAACAAGGGTAGCCAGTACAATCGACCATCCGTTTGAAAGGTTTGTCGTGAAAAGCAGGATGCTATTCAACGCACCGGCTACTACGGCTAAAAACGTGACCTTCACACTTTTTTTCATAGAAGGAACGAGGAGTCCCACAAACATGGCATACAGAGCGACCGTCATGCTCGCTTGTAAAAATTCGGGAAGGATTTCCCCAATGAAATAGCCTACACCAGAGTTCACAACCCAGCTCCCGTATGAAATGAGCATCACCCCGACGGCAAAACCCGTTCTTACTTTGCCATCTTTAACGCTGATGACCGTGAAGGTTTCATCCGTAATCCCAAACGCATAAAAAAGCTTTTTAAACAAACGGTCTTCCTCGAGCTTTTCACTTAAAGAAGCCGACATCAGGAAGTGACGGATGTTGACGATGAACGTTGTAAGAATGATCTCTATAATACCTGTACCAACCGCAATCAGACTAAGTGATATGTATTGAGCAGCCCCTGCAAACACGAGCATGCTCATCAGTACCGTTTCCGTGACCGTGAGGCCGGTTGTACGTGCCAATAACCCAAAGGTTAATGCAACAGGCATATATCCAATGGCAATGCTGAGTCCTCCCTGCAACCCCAGACGAAAATCACTCACTTTTTTCGTAGAAAGCAGTGCCTCCATCCTCTCACATCCTTTATAATAAAAGTAATTTACTATTTTAATTTTTTGTTAATTTATTATATTATACATATAGACGTTATAGTATACAAGAGGAGTTTTTAACATGGAAAATTTCCCGATTCAAATTGGAGATAATATACGAAAGATCCGCAGGGAGCGCGGCTTCAGCCTTGAGCAGATGGCAGAGCGCACCGGTGTAAGCAAGGCGATGATCGGTCAGATTGAACGTGGCGACTCGAATCCGACGGTCGCGATACTATGGAAGATCGCCAATGGCTTAAAGGTATCCTTCTCTTCATTGATTGAAAAGCCAAGCAATCAAATATCCATCATTCATTATCAAGACGTTCAGCCTGTTCTTGAAGATAACGGAAACTACATCGTTTATCCCATCTTCCCTTTCGACCCCCTGAAAAAATGGGAAAGCTACCGGGTTGAAATGAAACCGGGCTGCTCGTATCGGAATGAAGGACATACGAAAGGTGTGGAGGAATACATCACGGTGCTGTCAGGGAAGATTGCCCTTAAGATTGGTGAAGAAACCTATGAGCTGACAGAAGGAAGTTCGATTCGTTTTGCCGCAGACTCCGGGCATGAATATGTAAATGATTCAGGAGAAACAACTGTGTGCCAGATGGTTATTTATTATGGCGGTGAATAATCCCAAAAAAATCCTGCATGTGTAACTACATGCAGGATTTTTCAAACTATCCAGCTAGCAAAATGTATCCTTTGGTTTCGGCACCGACAAGCCGAACATCGGACGAAGATAAAGTGCCAGGAACGTACCTCCAAGGGCAAGAATCCCCCAAATATAACCGTGAAGACTGAAGGAAGCAATCCCTCCGAAGTAAGCACCGATGTTACATCCGAATGCCAAACGGGCACCGTACCCCATCAGCAGTCCACCAATGACGGACGCCATGGCATTTTTCCCAGTGATTTTATTAAAACGGAACAGGCCTCCTGCAGCAGATGCAAGAAATGCTCCAAGGATGACACCGAAGTTTAATACCGTTGTGGAATCGGCAAAGATCGATGCTTGAAGAGCTTCAGCATTGGCTCCTGTCCAGTAGCCCCAGCCTGCCACGTCGACCCCGAACATTCCGGCAACCTTTGACCCCCATAGAGCAAAGGCAGAAGTGATTCCCCAAGGATTCCCACGTGTCATGAGAGTGAGGGCATTTAACACAGCCAATACGATCGCTGCTGCAATAAGGGGCCAAGATCCTCGTAAAATCCGTTTCCATCCCTTTGATGTTGGAAGTGTCGCCATGCGGGGCGGTTTTTTCTTCTTCTCGACCCGCAGTGTAATCCAAGCAACAAAGCCAAAGAATAAAATCGAAACGATCCACGCCCCAAAATAACCTAATCCAGTAGAAGTTGCTAATGAAATAGGTTTAAAGGAAGGCATTTCTTCTGTCCAAAATGGAAGATGATAGGCTCCTACAGTGGCACCCACAATAAAGAATAGCAATGTGATAAACATAACGGAGCGACCGCCCCCGATTGCGTATAGCGTACCTGAAGCACAACCTCCTCCAAGCTGCATCCCAATCCCAAACAGGAAGGCACCTACCAGTAGACTTACCCCAACAGGTGAGACATAACCTGCCGCTTCTCCGCCAAAGAATGTAAACCCTGTCGCAAGGATCGGAGCAAATAACGTTACGGCAACGGCAAGCATCACCATATGTGCCCGCAGTGCCTGCCCGTTCCCTACAGACATCACTCTTCGGAAGGCAGAAGTGAATCCGAATCTTGCATGAAATAATGTATATCCTAACAACAGCCCCAACACGAGTAAAACGGTTTGGGCAATGTCTTGTGTAACGAGTAAATATAGGCCAAGAATCGCTGTAACGATTAAACCGCCAGCCACTAAAGATGTCTGGGGAGGGTTCAATTCGGTACTCGCTTTCTCTGGACCCTTTTGTTCATTAACCGGTTGAACATAGCCAGCCATGCATAATCCTCCTTAATCTGATTGAATTGGTTGGAATTTATTTTACAATAGTAATAGATTCGAAGGCAGTTGTCAAAAAGAGAGACTTCTACTTACTTTATTCTATTAAAAAAGCTACTTGAGAAATCTCAAGCAGCTTCCATTCTATAAGGATACAAGGGCCAACATGATCGGGATCGTCACAATGCTCATAAGTGTAGTGACCAGTGTACTTGTCGACACTAAATCAGGTTCTGTATTGAACTGCAATGAAAACATCGTCGTATTCGCAGCAGTCGGCATGCTTGCCAAAATAATGAGAATCGAAGCCAACATGGTCGAAATAGGCAGGAACGAAACGACGACCAGAGCTATGATGGGTGAAGCTACCATTCTCATGATCACAATAAAGGAAAGTGCGCCTCTTTCCACCTTCTTCCCTCCCAATGTGGCCAATTGCATCCCTAACACTACCATAATCGTAGGAATCGTTGCCTGGGAAATCAGATCAATGGTCTGACTCATAAACACCGGCACATCAAGCTGCAACAATTGAAAGCCCAATCCAAGAAAAGCACCATGCAGAATCGGCATCTTGACGATCTTCATCCAAATTTCCCTCGTCTCCCTCTTTTTATCACTGCCACTGACAGCATAATAGAGGCCGATTGTGTTCATAAGAAAGGACTGTATCACCATCATAATGACCGCATAGCGAAAACCGAGCTCACCGAAAGCAAATAGGATGATCGGTACTCCATAGTTGCCGCTGTTCATGAATACCCCGGATAAAATCATGGCCGACACTTTCGGTTTTGAATAGTTTCTAAACTTAGCCACTATTTTAATAGATACAATCAAAATCACACAAAGCGCGATACAAAAGAGAAAAATATAAAGATAATCCAAATTCAGTTCATTCTCGTAAAAGGTCTTAAATGCAAGAAATGGATACATTAAGTAAATAGCCATCTTCGAAATCGAATTGATCTCGAAACCAAGTTTCTTTTGGCCGATATATCCAACGGCAAAGACGAGTAATGCAGGTAGTACAATTAATATTACGTCCATTTACGTCACCACAATCTATTAAAATGAAAGATAGGCTTGACTACAAGAGTCAAGCCTAAGTGTACCATATTTACAACAACGGGATAATTAATCCGGCCAATAACAGAATCAATGCGCCGCCTAATCGGGAAGAGATTTGAGCGAAAGGCATAAGCTCCATTCGTTTCGATGCTGACAACACGGCAACATCCCCTGTTCCTCCCATATTGGCCATGCATAATCCCGCTGTGATCGCTGCTTCAATCGGGTAAAACCCAACGACTTTCCCAAGGATCGCCGCACCGAGGATTGCTCCTAAAACAACTCCGAATACGGTCAAGATATATTGAAGCGTCAACGCTGCAAGAACGGTATCTAAGTCGGTGTACGCGACACCGATCCCAAATAATAAAGCGAACGTCCAATTGCTTGCTACAAATTGATACCACTGACTGGCTCCCTCTACGACGTTTTGAGGGATCATGTTTGAAATCTTCGCTGCCGCGACAAGAATGATCATGATGGCATATGGATGAAGGGGAAGAACCGATCCCAGCAATGTCCCCACCGTGAAGAATGTAAGGGCAGCGAGTAAGCCCACCCCCATCTTTTCAATATTATACTTCTGTTTTGTCTTCTCATAAGTAAAGCCTTTCATAAGCTGTCCGTTTCCACTTAGAGAAGGTACTTTTTTTCCGATAATGTCAAGAACCGATGCTAAAATGATGGCAAATACATTCCCTAATGCAAGTGCAGGCACTAGCATGGAGATATAATAGCTCGGGTCATTCCCCATCATTTCCGAATAGATTTGACTCATGGGAACCGCTCCCGCTCCCATTCCACCACCCATGATGGGCATGGTTATGACGAGGATGGCTTCTTGAAGGGTAAATCCGACCAGAGATCCAAAGATTCCCGCTACTATCACGGCTCCGGCTACCGCCCCGAAGATCGGTAGGAAATAGCGAAGTCCCACTTTCACCAAAACCTTTGAATTCATTCCTAAAATACTTCCAGTGATTAATGCAGCAATATAGAAATTCAAAAATCCGCCTGATTTCATGAAGTCGGTCATGGACGTGACGATGGCTTCCGGAAGTAAACCTGCGTAAACCATAAAAGCAGATCCAAAGATCGCAATGATAGCACCTCCGCCGAGGAACGTCTTCACGATTGGCGTACGATCTCCTATCCATCCAAATAATTCACCGAGAACCATCATGACGAGAAGACTTCCGATCATGCCCCCTGGAAGGTTCCCCGTATACAAGCTTGCAAGCGTGATGCCCGTAAAGACCAGGAACCAAAGGATCGGCATATTGAAAATCTGAAGAGATCGGTCTTTCGTATGCGTCACATTCTCTTTTGTTTTCTCATTCTTATATGAAAGTGTTGATGCTGCTTGTCCCATCTTGTTCATCCCCTTTGTCGTATTAATCATTATGAAACTGAGCTGTTTGCTTTGCTTTTCTTACATGCAATCTTCCGCACGGACTCCCCTACTCTTTCTGCCACTCGGGGATCAAGCGCCTTCGGAATAATATATTGAGGGCTTAATTCAGAAGAGCTGACCACATCGGCTATGGCATAGGAAGCAGCCACTTTCATTTCCATTGTGATGTCCTTTGCTTTCGCATCCAGAGCTCCTCTGAATACCCCGGGGAAAGCGAGAAGATTATTGACCTGGTTCGGATAATCCGATCTCCCCGTCCCCACTACTGCTGCGCCTGCTTCCAATGCTTCCTCCGGATAAATTTCAGGTATAGGATTGGCCATCGCAAACACAATCGGCTGCTCATTCATCGTTTTAATATACTCTTTCTTGAGGGCTCCAGGTCCCGATACACCGATAAATACATCTGCCCCTTTTAATGCATCCGATAATTCACCGCGTACCCCTAACAGGTTCGTGCGTAAAGAAATATCCTCTTGGGTAGCATTCATCCATTTCTCTCCTTTACACAGGACACCTTCTAAACTTACGAGAGTAATATCTTCATAACCTGCGAATAAAAGGAGTTCCGCAATCGCAATTCCAGCTGCCCCTGCCCCATTGATGACAATTTTCACTTTCTTATATGATTTGTTTACAACCTTCAGCGCATTGATTAATGCGCCCAGGACGACAATGGCTGTACCATGCTGGTCATCATGGAAAACCGGAATATCCAACTCTTTTTTTAACCGTTTTTCAATTTCAAAACAGCGCGGTGCTGAAATATCCTCCAGATTAATCCCTCCAAAAGAAGGGGACAAGGCCTTAATGATCGTGACGATTTCATCTACATCCTTCGTATCCAGACTAAGGGGGAAGGCATCTATACCGGCGAACTTCTTAAACAACATACTTTTCCCTTCCATGACCGGGATCGCGGCTTCCGGACCGATATCACCAAGACCCAATACAGCTGTACCGTCGGTGACGATGGCCACCATGTTTCCTTTCGATGTCAGCGTATTGGCCTGCCTTGGATCCTCGGCTATCGTCTTACATACATCGGCGACACCCGGTGTATAGACAAGACTAAGGTCTTCTTCAGATGAAATATCAATCTTACTCACCACTTCAATTTTCCCTGCATGTGTTTCATGTATGGATAATGCTTCTTCCTTTAAATTCTTTCGAGTCATCCAATCGCTCCTAACGAAATCGCTTTCAATATATACCTATCATATGAAAACGCTTTATCTTTTCATAGGTTATGAAACTATTGTTTGACTTTTGAAATTAAAAAAAGCAGCCGGATGGGCTGCTTACAAATAGGTTTGAATCCGTGTGCTATTCAATTTATTCCATGTATATTGATAGACCGGCCTTCCGATACCATAGATCAGGGTCTCATCCACCACGCCGATATCTTTCAGAAACCTGAGGTACTTTCTGATCGAAACTCGTGAAATGGACGTTATGTCTGCAATATCATCTGTTGAAAAGGACTCTTCTTCCAAACTCATAATCTCATCGTAGATAGACGATAATGTACTGCTCGTCAACCCTTTAGGAAGTGGTGACTTCTCCCTGGCTTGTACATCCCTAAGTAAAAGTAAATCCAGTTCGCTCTGATCGATGGTAGATTGCTTCTGAAGCATACAATTACTCTCCCGGTAAGACATCAATGCTTTTTTAAATCGTTCAAATTCAAAAGGCTTGATCAAATAGTCCACTACCCCCATGCGAAGGGCACTCTGGATATGATCAACTTCTGATGCGGCTGTGATGAGGATGACATCTGTCTCCCGCTGTTCCATCCGTATTTGCTCCAACAAGTCCATCCCGTTTCGTTTACCAGGCATATAAACATCCAATAATACCAGGTCAATCTTATTCTCATTTACTTTCACCATGGCATCTTCAATCGAATTCGAGATACCGATTAAATGAAACCCTTTGATCTCTTCCAGATACCTTTGATTAAACCTGGCCACCATCGGATCATCTTCCACGATCAATACATTAATCACCCTTTTCCCCCTCCTTATATGAAGCTTGAACAATCATTGTCGTTCCAGATCCTACCTTTGATTCAACGTGCAGGGTTCCATTCAGTTTACGGAGACTTTCTTTCACTAAGAAGAGGCCGTATCCTCTTCCATCTCCTTTAGATGAGTATCCTTTGGCGAAGATATCCTCTACCATTTCATCCGCCATTCCTTCTCCTGTATCTGTCACGACCATTTCAAATCGCTCGTCCTGATAGAATAGCTCAATCAGCACTTCCTTTTCATCACTATTTGTCGTTGCTTCAACACTATTATCCAATAGGTTTCCAATCACGGTAATCAGTTCATGAGTAACAGTAGGGTCTTTGGGTTCCGGGATAAAGTCATGACAATCAATGGTCAATGCAACGTTCTTTTCCCTCGCATAGCTCAGTTTTCCCATGATAAAACCAGCCAAAGCAGGATCCTTCACTTTCGACGTCACCGTGCTCACTTCATCGACCCTTAAGGAAACAAGCTCTTTCACGTAGCGATTTAAATGATTGTAATCCTTCATCTTCACCAATCCCAGAATGACATGCATCTTATTCATAAATTCATGCGACTGGGCCCTGAGCGCTTCCGCATACGATTTGACACCTGTTAACTGCTCTGCTAATTGATTCACTTCCGTTTTATCACGGAAGGTAGAGATTGCTCCGACTACTTCATCATTGACGATTAACGGGACGCGATTCACCAGGATAGATACCCCATTGATCGTCTGCTCCTCGTCAAGCTCAGGTTTCCCCGTTCTGATGACTCTTTCCAACCTGGTGTGTGGCATGTATTCTTTGATGGGCATTCCAATCGGATCCGAGCTTAGTCCCGCTTTATTAAATATTTTCAGAGCAGATTTGTTCACTAATGAGATGGTCGTATCTTTATTGACAGCCACTACCCCCTCATGTACCGACTGGAGCATCGTATTCCGCTCTTCCAATATTTTCGCAATCGTAATCGGCTCCAAGCCAAATAAAATTTTCTTTATGTATCTGGCTATAATAATCGCCCCGATAATTCCAACAATAATCCCGATCATGGATCCCACTAATATATTCCGGTGACTCCGGCCCAATGCTTCCTCGACGCTACCCAGGGAAATCCCTACTGCGACAGCCCCTATCTGTTGATTTTCATCGTTATAGACAGGAGAAAATGCCCTGACGGATTTACCCAAAGTCCCTTCTGAAATAGACAATGTTTCCTTCCCTTGAAGTACATCTTTCTCGTCCCCGCCGACAAAATGCTTGCCGATGCGATCGGGATCAGGGTGAGATTTACGTATCCCTTCCATATCCATGACCACTACAAACAGAACCTCTGCTGATTTCTGGATATCTTTGCTGTATTCTTGAATTCGATCTTCCCTTTCCCCTTCTAAACCACTCTTCACAATCGTGGAATGAGCGACGGTCCGGGAAACGATTTTCGCCTTTTCTTCAATATTAGACTCTATGTTGTCATTGATCGTCCTGGAAATTAGCAAGTCGGTTATCACAAGTGATACCAGGACAACGATGCACACGAAGAGAATGATGATGGTACTTAGTTTAAGCTGTTTCTTTTTCACAGGAGACACTCCAGTGTTTTTTTAGTATGATTCTATATTTTACATGATTTTTGGTTTTTAAAAAGGGCCATAAGAAAAAGAGGCTCCGAATTGGAACCTCCTGGTTGAAATGAACTAAAGACTCAGTGATTCATATGCCTGCCCAAAAAGAATCCCTAAAGAAGAGTCCTTTTCATCAAACCTACATCACTTCCCCTTAAACTCCGGCTTCCGCTTTTGACTAAACGCCAACAAAGCCTCTACACGATCTTCCGTAGGAATTGTCATCTCATATGCTTTTCTCTCAATCTGTAATCCGGTCTGCAGGTCTACGTTCATACCATTCTTCACGGCAAACTTAGCTTGCTGCAGGGCAATAGGACCATTAGCCAGCATAGGTTCCACGAATGCATGGACTTCATCCAAGAAATTCTCTTTTTCTACTACCCTTGTAACGAGTCCGATGTCCAACGCTTCTTCTGAAGTTAATCGCTTAGCTGTCAGAATAAGCTCCAGTGCTTTGGATTCTCCTACTAATCGTGGAAGACGCTGGGTTCCACCTGCCCCCGGGATGATGGCAAGGCTTGTTTCGGTCAGTCCCATTGTAGTCTCTGCTACAGCGATCCTGAAATCGCATGCCAGTGCCAGCTCCATTCCTCCGCCGAATGCGTAGCCGTTCATGGCTGCGATAGTTGGTTGAGGAAGAGTGGCGACGGATTGGAAGACTTCGCCGATTTTGTAGACGTTGCGGATTACTTGCTGTTCGGTCAGGGTTTTGCGTTCTTTGAGATCGGCTCCAACCGAAAAGGCTTTTTCTCCGCTTCCTGTGAATATGACGACTCTGACGTCCGGGTTGATGCGGAGTGCTTCGACTACCTGCTGAAGTTCGTTCAGTGTATCGTAGTTAAAGGCATTCATTGCCTCCGGTCGGTTGATGGTGACGGTGGCGACGGTGCCTTTTTGTTGTAGTAAAATCGATTCCATGTTTGTTCTCCCCTTTTTTAAGTGTTTCCTCCTTATGTATGATTCGACACAAACCGAGAAAACCCTTTCATTTTTTGATTAGGCTGAACATGAGCATATCCCGGTTAGCTGCTCAAAGCTGTTGCAGGCAAGTAAAGCGATGAAGTAAACACAAAAAGATGCTCAGTGATCTACTGAACATCTTCTTTTTTTAAGATTGAAGCACCTGTTCTTTCAGTGCTCTTCTTAAAATTTTCCCTGTTGTATTCTTCGGCAGCTCATCAATGAACTCGATCGATGCTGGCAGCTTGTACTTGGCAAGATGCTCTTTACAATACTCAAGTACGTCCTGTTCCGTTAAGGATGGTTCACTTTTCACAACATAGCTGCTGACGGCTTCACCCAGTTCGGGATGTGGGACACCGATGACCGCTGCTTCTACAATTCCAGGGTGATTGTATAGCACTTCCTCTACTTCACGCGGATAAACGTTGTATCCTCCTACAATAATCAGCTCTTTTTTACGATCGACAATATAAAAGTAGCCTTCTTCATCCATCCGGGCGAGATCACCTGTGTATAACCAGCCGTCACGGATCGATGCGGCTGTTTCTTCTTCCATTTTGTAATAGCCCTTCATGACATTCGGGCCTTTGACAATCAGTTCGCCGACTTGCCCGACTGGAACTTCTTCTCCCAATTCATCGACGACTTTGTTCTCCAGGTTCATGATCGATGTTCCGATTGACCCCGGCTTTCTTGGTCGATCCAACGGGTTGAAGCATGTTACAGGCGAAGCTTCCGATAAGCCGTAGCCTTCAGAAATCATGACGTTGAATTTCTTTTCAAAGTTTTTCAAGAGTGCTACCGGTAAGGAAGCGCCACCTGAAATACAGAGACGGAGAGATGATAAATCTTCTGGATTTCCTTCAGGATATTGGAATAGGAAGTTGTACATGGTTGGTACGCCGGCAAATACGGTTGGCTCATAAGTCTTCGACAGATCGAAAATGGCTTTAGGACTGAATCGCGGAACGATTAAAAGGGTCGCTCCTGTCATCAAAGGCGCATTCAGGACCACTGTCAAACAGAACACGTGAAACATAGGCAGAGCTGTAATGACGGTGTCGTCTTCATTCATCCGTAAATAGCTGCCGACATCGGTTGCATTGGAATAAATATTTTTGTGCGTCAGCATGGCACCTTTGGGTTTCCCAGTCGTTCCTGAGGTGTAAAGGATGATGGCTACTTCATTTCCATCCACTTCCTCCCCCTTAAACGCAGGATCACCTTTTCCGAGAACACTTGTAAACGATTTCATTTTAGGATACGCAAGCGAGATTTTCTCTAAATCGATATCCTTCGCCCGGTCATCCCCTGATTCACAAAGGATGAAATGCTCCACGTCAGATAAAAGGTGCTGCATCTTTTCGATTAATGGTACAAGCAAATCAAGTGTGACTATTGTCTTCACGTCACCATTTTTCAGAATGTAGCCAATTTCATCCGGTGTGTAGATCGGATTGATCGGTATCACCTTTAACCCCATTCGAAGTGCCCCATATAATCCAATGACGAAATGTGGTGAATTCCCTAATACAAGCGCGATGTGATCCCCTTTTTTCAGCCCCAATTGCTCTAAGCCGCTTGCAAATTTCGATACAGCTGCATTTAGTTCCCCGTATGTACTGGAGGTATTTAAGAAATGATAAGCTGTTTTATCTGCTTTCTCTTGAGCGATTTGGTCTAACCGTGTTGCGATATTCAATTGTATCCCTCCCCTTTTCAGATAAACTGAATGAATGGTCATTCATCAAACTATTAAAAGTATTCAAAATATATTCTATATAAAGAATAGTATTAATACAAGTATCTTGTAGAAAAAAAGCCGCCAAAATTTGGACGGCACTTCCATTTTCTTATTGTGCAAAAATCGCATTCGAAACGAGTCTGAACAGATAATCCGTATGATCCCGGAAAGTTGGTTCGAGTCCGATTAATAGTACATTTTCATCCTTCACGATCACTGGTTTACCTTGTGCCGCTTCACTGCCTTTCCAATGGCCGGCCAGGAAGAATTCACTGCTATTCTGATAGCTTGATAGAATGTCTGCACTTCCTGTATTTGTGTACCATGTCGGTTGATAAACAAATCCAAGGTCTTCTGTCTCGTAACCAGCTGTGTAAGTAGAATCCGTGTGGGATAATTGGACGATTCCGTTGCTGTTGGAGCCGCCTGTTTCTACCTTCACCTCACTTAATCCAAGCTTTGTCGTAGCCTGGGATGCACCGGCACCGATGGCAAGATATTGACCGCCATCCGCTACAAAGTCTTCCACATTCGTTTTAAACGCTTCATATTGTGCTGCATCCTTCAATCCAAATTCCGAATTGGCCACACTATTCTTATTAAACTTCTAATCATGGTATTCATAGTCCAAGCTTATTCGGAATCCACATCACTGCTCCTTCCCAATAGGTAATGATAAATAAGATGAATATCCCCATCATGAGAAATGGCATGGTTGCCTTTACCAGTCTTTCAAATTTCACATCTGCAATCGAGGAAACAATGAATAACCCTGTCCCTACAGGAGGTGTTAGAAGACCTATGGTGAGATTAATACATATGATGACACCAAAATGAATCGGATCGATGTCAAATGCTGTGATCAGAGGCATAAAAACAGGTACTAATATGATTAAAGCCGCTATTCCATCCAGTACCGCACCTAGTAATAGCAGTAGTATATTCACCAATAACAGAAAAACAAATGGGTTATCTGATAAGGATGTCATTTGTGTTACGATTGCTTGTGGGATTTGTTCAAATGCTATCATCCAGCCAAAGATATTGGCCATTGCAATTAAAAAAGTAACCGTTGCTGTTGCCGTCACTGTATTCACTAAAATACCAGGGATTTTTCTCCACTTTAGTTCCCTATAGAAAAGCATTCCTACCATAAAGGCTACCAGAGAGGCGATGGCAGCAGATTCCGTAGCTGTAAATGCTCCACTTAAAATTCCAAAAATAATAATGAATGGAACAAGTAATGCCGGGAGAACACTTAATGAACTCGTCATAATTTCTTTCGCAGAAGCTCTGGTCGACTTCTTAAAATTATATTTATATCCAAGGAAGGCGATTAAGCTGATAAAACCTATCCCATACATGATACCTGGAATGATTCCGGCCATGAACAAACCGCCAATGGAAGTACCAGATAGAGTTCCATAGATGATAAAGATCATGCTGGGCGGAATGATTGGAGCTACTATGGAAGAGGCTAATGTTAATGCAGACGAAAACTCTCTATCGTAGCCTTCTTTTTCCATCTCGGGAACCATGACTTTACTCATCATGGCAGCCTGAGCATTAGCTGATCCTAGTATGGAAGCTAAAAACATGTTAGCAATAATCGTGACATAAGCGAGTCCGCCTCTCACATGACCAATTAAGACTCTTGCAAACTTTACTAACCTTGTGGTGATACCGCCACCATTCATTAACTCTCCTGCCAGCATAAATAAAGGAATGGCCAATAACCCAAAATTATCTAATCCCGAGTATAGTCTCATGGGAGTAGAGGACAACAGTGTTACGTTTCCTACTACTAGAAAATAGAGAACGGTTGTGATTCCCAGTACAAGGGAGATAGGTACAGACATAAAGAGGAGTATAAAGAAACAAAAGACCACTAATATTGTCAATTACTTCTCCTCCTTTACCAAATCAAATAGGTTAGATAATACGTGGATCCCTGCAAATGAAAGACCCAATGGCACTGCTGCATAAGGAATCCACATTGGTATTAACATGGCTGTGGATTTTTGATATGCCACACTAGGTGACAAAATCCAACTAATACTGTAATAGATTAAGAGAACGAGAAAAATGAGCATAATCATATGCCCTAAAATAAGTATGATCCTTTTAACTTTTGAAGAGACATATTCTAATACGATCGTGACAGAGGCCTGGGACTTATACTTCAGCCCCAAGCTTCCTCCTATAAAACTAATCCAGATCAGGAGAAATATAGACACTTCTCCTGCCCATGATAATGGTGAATTAAGGATATAACGAAAACCGACTGCTAACGTTACGATAACGGCCATCGAAAACATCAGGATCATTGACAGTATCTTTTCTATAGAAGAAATGCCGTTACTTATCGCTTTCATGATTTTGACCCCCTATTGCTAATCTATTATTTACGGAAAGTATCAATAAACTCTTGAATAAGTGGATCGGTAGGACCATATTTCTCATCAAACTGCTTCATCTGTTCTTTAAATACATCAGAATCTAGTTCGTAGATTTTCATACCTTCGTCTTTTAAGGTTTGTTTAAATTCTTCTTCTTGTCCCGCTCTTGTAGTTGCTGCGAAATCTGCTGCTGCCGCCATGGATTCACGGACAAGTTGTTGGTCTTCTTCAGACAGTCCTTCGAATGTTCCTTTATTCATCATCGCAACTGCTGGCCAAACCATGTGATTAGTCACCGCTCCAAATTTAACTACTTCGTGATATTTATTGGTGATGGCTGCATCCAAATCCATGTCCATTCCATCAATCACACCTGTTTGAACGGCAGAATATACTTCCGGTAATGGAAGCCCCTCAGTGGAAGCACCAGAGAATTGATAGAAGTCCTGCATTGGCGGACTAGGTGTAACACGCAGTTTTAACCCCTCCATATCTGCTGGGTTCTTCACTTCTTTATCTTTAAACAACATCACTCGTTGTCCGGCGAATAAATAGTCCAGACCAACTAAACCTTGCTTATCGATCGTACTGAGAATATTCTTTGCGACCTCTGAATCTCTTGCTTCATTTGCCGCATTTAAATCTTCAAACGCATAAGGAGTAAACCAAGCAGCAAATGAAGGTTCCCTTGAGCTCATATATGCAGCTGTTATCAGACCAAAATCAACTGAGCCGGCAGCGATTTGTTCTACCATATCTGCTTCTGTCCCTAACTGACTTGATGGATAAATTTCTACTTTCATACGCCCTTCTGATCTCTTTTCAAGCTCTTCTTTAAATTTTTCTGCCCCTTTATGCCACATGTGACTCGGTGGAGTAATATGAGCTAATTTAAAGTTATAAGTTTTGCCCTTATTATCTTCAGATCCACTGCTTTTTTCTGATTCTCCGGAACCGCAAGCACCCAATACACCTAACACAAGAAGAAGACTCAATAAGTTTAATCCCCATTTTTTCAAACTTTTCAATTCCATTTCCCCCTCATTCATTATTAAAGCGTTTTCAAATATTGAAAATCCAATGAATGTACTCTCTACAGTTGCAAGTGTAACCCTAACAGATTACTAGCTTCGAAATTTTCCCCTTGCTCGATAAGCTTTCTGATTCTAGTTGAGGAAATTACTGTTCCTTGCTCGCAACAAACAGGATTCAATGTACTTACTTTAAAAAATTGCCTGAGCGTTTCCACATTGCCTTCTCTGCCATTACCAAATCTAAAATCGTTCCCAACAAATATCTCTTCCGGGTGGAAACTCATTAGAGTGTTAATAAATTGAGAAGAGGATTGTTTTAGGTACTCTTTATTGAAACTGGCTATGACGGCATAATCCACACCCAGAAACTCAATACGTTCCAACTTCTCATCCAAGGTGGTAAGCATTTTAGCACCTTTAAAATAAGCACGAGGAGGTGGGTCAAAAGTATACACTACGCTTGGTATACCTCTTTTTCTGCTTTCATGTACGACATGAGTAATCACAGATTGATGTCCCTTGTGTACACCGTCAAATGCCCCAATTGTTACAATCGACTGAGGCAATGTTAATGACTGACCATGAAGTGTTTGCACCATTAGCACCTCCAATAAATAATGTCCACAAATACTTACTATTCTTTCAACGTCCCACCAACTGCCCAATTCCCCTTTGGAACTTCATTTATTAAAATTCTTACTTGTTCAGGCTTTGTTTCTAAACATTCACAAATTGAAAGAGTCAGAGATTTTACAAGCTCTTCTTTCACTTCGGGACTCCTGCCTTCGAGAATATGAAGATGAGCAATCGGCACCCTTAATCATCCTTCCCATTACACACATTAAAACCAATGAACCCAAGGGGACCAAAATCAACCTTCAAAGAGTCACCGTCATAAATATTGATTGCTTCGGTCAATCCTCCCGTTAAAATAACCATCCCTGCTTCAATTCCCATGCCATCTCGATCCAACATTTTGGCTAATTCTATAATGGATTTGACAGGGTGCCCTAAAACAGCAGAACCCAGACCAGATTGAACTTTTTCTCCATTTCTAAACATGGAAACTTCCAGATTTTCAAGTGAATAGTTGAAAGGGGAATATGCTTGATCACTCAGTATAAAGCGAGAAGAAGAGGCATTATCTGCCACTACATCCACTAACGTGAAAGAGAAATTCTTATATCGGCTATCAATAACCTCAACTGCAGGCATGATAAATTCTGTTGCACTCCAAACATCCCGAGGTGTTAAATGGCTTCCCTTTAAATCTTTCTTCATTACAAATGCAATTTCCGGTTCAACTCTGGGGTGGATCAAGCCTTTAAGAGAGAGAGAATCTTGATTGAGCTCCATTGATTGAGTTAGTCTCCCATAAATTGGTTCATTCACACCAACCGATTGTTGTTTAGCGACACTCGTTAAACCCATTTTCCATCCAATTTTATGATCTCCCCTTTGGAGGGCACATTGTTCCCATAATTTCTGAATTTCATAGGATTCTTCGACCGTTAAGTTGGGATAAGCCAGTGTAATCTTATCCATCTCAATTCCTTTTACCTGATGAAAATCAATGTTTTTCGCTAATTCTTTTAAGTTTTGCGTTTTAGTCTCCATTGTTGGCTCCTTTCTACCTTACAGTAGCTTTCTTTGATAATTCGCTGGCGACGTCGACAATCATATCTTCTTGTCCTCCTACGACACCCCTTCTACCTAATTCCACTAAGATATCTCTTGGATCTACATTGAATTTCATGGCCGCTTTTTGGGCATGAAGTAAGAAACTCGAATAGACACCTGCATAACCGAGAATTAAACTCCCTTTTGTAATTTCTTGTGGTTTTTCTAAAATGGGAGCTACAATATCCTCTGCCAAATCCATCATTTTATAATGATCGATTCCAGTCTCAATGTTCATGCGATCCAGTATCGAGATCAAGACTTCTGTTTGGGTATTTCCAGCACCTGCACCTAAACACCGGACACTCCCATCGACCCAGGTTGCTCCTTCTTCTATTGCTGCAAGTGTATTGGCCATCGCCAGAGAGAGATTATTATGGGCATGGAATCCTATATTTGAATGGACCCTTTGCTTTAATGCTTTCACTCTTTCCCTTACTTCATGAGGAAGCATGGCCCCTGCAGAATCTACAATATAAATGGTATCCGCTCCATAGCTTTCCATTAATTTCGCCTGCTGTACCAATTTTTCCATGGGTGCCATGTGAGCCATCATTAAGAAACCGACCGTTTCCATACCCAATTCTTTTGCCGTTTGGATATGTTGCTTTGACACATCGGCTTCTGTCACATGGGTAGCAATACGAGCTAGTCTTGCACCTGCTTGCTCTGCCTTTTTCAATTCTTTAACCGTTCCTATTCCCGGTAAGAGCAGAACCCCTATCTTTGCTTGTCTGCATACCGAAACAGCAGCTGAAATCAAATCAAATTCATTTGTTTTTGAAAGCCCGTATTGTAGGGAGGAACCCCCTAATCCATCTCCATGGGAGACTTCAATATAAGGAATATTCGCTTCATCTAAGGCTTTTGCTACATTTATTACTTGATCCACTGTAAAGCTGTGACCGATAGCATGACTTCCGTCTCTTAACGCTACCTCTGTCACAGTAATATCCCGATTTGTCACACTCATTCTCCTTTCGCATTTACTCCAGGTGAAGTATTATGCCTGCTGAGTCATTACATATTTAGCTAGTTCTTCCCCTACTTTCACTGCAGACGAAGTCATGATATCCAGGTTTCCGGCATAACTCGGTAAGTAGTCACCGGAGCCCTCAACTTCAAGGAAAACCGTCACTTTATTGTCTTCAAAAATAGGATCGGTTCGAAGGCGGTATCCAGGAACATATTCACTCACTCTCTTTACCATATTTTTGATTGATTGAGTAATCTCTTTTTGATTCACATTTCCTTTTACTAAACAATAAACCGTGTCCCTCATTAAGATTGGAGGTTCAGCTGGATTAAGAATGATAATCGCTTTTCCATTTTCAGCTCCTCCAATCACTTCAAGACCTTTGGCTGTTGTTACTGTAAATTCATCAATATTAGCTCTTGTGCCAGGACCCGCACTTCTACTGGAAATGGTGGCAACAATTTCTGCATACTCCACTTCAGCTACTGAATTTATACTGTGCACGATGGGAATGGTCGCTTGCCCTCCACAAGTAATCATATTTACATTTTGTTCATGTAAATGCTCGTGTAAGTTTACAGGTGGAACAACAAAGGGACCTATGGCAGCAGGTGTAAGATCTATCACTTTCTTACCGAATTTTTTTAATACTTCAGCATGATGATAATGAGCTTTTGCAGATGTTGCATCAAATAATACATCTGCCAATTCATGTCTTTCTAAAAATCCATCCAACCCATCCGAAAATGTTGAAAGACCATGTTCCTGTGCCATTCTTAATCCTTCTGAATTTGAGTCAATACCAATCATTGCCGTTAGCTCCAATACATCTGAACGCAACAATTTCTTCATTAAATCTGTACCTATATTCCCAGACCCGATTATGGCAACTTTCGTTTTCATTTCTTTTCCTCCTTAACTTTCAAACGTACATGATACCTTCCCTAGACCATCAAACACGGCAGAGAACTCATCTCCGGGTTGTGCGTATACAGCTGCAGATAAAGCACCTGATAGGATCAACTCCCCAGGTTCCAGTGTCAAATTAAACTCATGAAGTTTATTGGCAAGCCATGCTACACAATATGCCGGATCTCCCAGTGCTGCTGAACCCTTCCCCGTATTCATCAGTTCACCATTACGATAGAAGTTCATCCCCACTTCTTTTAAATTGACGTCCTCTATTGAAACGGGTCGATCCCCTAATACAAATAATCCTGATGAAGCATTATCGGCAATCGTATCTTGTAATTTAATCTTCCAATCTGTAATTCTGCTATCGACAATTTCTAGTGCAGGTAATACATAATCTGTAGCATTCAATACATCTTCTGCAGTTACGTTAGGACCTCGTAGCTCTTCTCTAAGGACAAAGGCGATTTCCCCCTCCACTCTGGGTTGAAGAACTTGAGGCTTCAACACTGTTCCATTGTTCTCAATCGCCATTTCATCAAGAAGGTGTCCGTAATCCGGCTCATCGACACCAAGTAGTTCCTGCATGGCGATGGACGTGAGACCAATTTTCTTGCCCACTATGGTTGCGCCCGTTTCGACTTTCCTGGCAATCGTTTTCAGTTGGATGTGATAGGCTTCATGAATGGTGATGGACGGTTTTAATTCAGTTAAAGGTTTACTCCCCACTCTATTTCTCTCAGCTTCTATAAGTTGATTTGAAAAGCTCTTGATCTCTTCACTCATCGTTTTCTCTAACATGAAAAGCCCACCTTTCCTATAATTTAATCGTGATATTGGAAAGCTCACTATAAAATTCGAAACTATGCATGCCTCCCTCTCTGCCAATACCGCTTTGTTTCATACCTCCAAATGGAGTGCGCAGATCTCGCAAATACCAGGTGTTCACCCAAATGATTCCTGCTTCTATTTGGTGAGCTACTCGATGGGCTCTTCGTAAATCATTTGTCCAAATCGTCGTCCCTAATCCATAATGAGTATCGTTTGCTTGTTCAATGACTTCTTCTTCCGTTTCAAAAGGAAGTACCGTCACAACAGGTCCAAATATTTCTTCACGTACACATGTTGCATCTTTATCTAGGCCAACAATGATCGTCGGCATGATAAAATACCCTTTGTCTTCTTCCTGAAGACGACCTCCCCCGGCAAGGATGGTTCCGCCTTCATCTCTCGCCGATTGTATGTAGCCCAACACTCGATCATAGTGTTCTTTACTTATTACTGCGCCAACTTTGGTTTCATCCCGGAATGGATTACCTACAGTGAGCTCTTTTGTTCTGGCAACAAACTTCTCTAAAAAGGATTCATATACCGAACTTTCAACATAAATTCTGGAACCACACAGACATACTTCCCCTTGATTCATAAAACTTGATTTAAGTGTCGTATCGATCACTTCATCAAGGTCGGAATCTGCAAAAATGATGTTAGGATTTTTCCCACCAAGTTCATATGACAGTTTCTTTAAAGATGGGGCAGCGGCTTTCATGATCGCGGTTCCTGTTTTGGTTTCCCCTGTGAACGTAACAGCATCTACGTCAGGATGTTCGGTAATGGCAGCCCCTGCTGAGCCAGGTCCAAAACCATGAACAAGATTCACTACCCCGTCTGGTACTCCTGCTTCTTTACATATTTCTGCCAGTACCGTAGCTGTCATGGGCGTCCACTCAGCAGGCTTCATAACTGCTGTATTTCCAGCTGCAAGGCAAGGTGCCATCTTCCATGTAAGAAGTAATAATGGCAGGTTCCAAGGATTGATCATCCCCACTACACCAACCGGCCGGCGAATGGAGTAATGAAGGGCTTGTTGATCCTGCTGATATGCCTCTGTACCCATAGAGGTCAAGTAGTCTGCAAAGAAATGAAAATTATAGGCAGCTCTTGGAATATCAATTTCAAGTGCCATTTGATAAGGTTTTCCAGTATCCATGGATTCAAGTGCAGCTAATTCTTCTTTTCGTTCAAGAATTAGATCACCAATACGTCTTAAAACAGCAGAACGTTGGCTTGAAGTGAAGGTTTTCCACGGTCCCTTTAAAGCGGTTTTTGCTGCTTTTACAGCTTCATCCACTTCCTTCTTCCCGCCTTCCGATACCCTTCCAATTATCTCCTCAGTAGCTGGATTCATATTTTCGAATGTTTTCATATCAAATGAATCTCTATATTCACCATTAATGAAATGTCTGCAATCTATCGGTCTAACTTTCTGATTGGATTTTTCTTTTAAATGCACTGAAAGTCCCCCCTGCTACTATTCACACGTTTTTATTTTTGAAAAAAGGTGACAAACATGTCACCTTTTTCATTTCATTTAAATTGATGGGTCTTCTATTTCTACAATCATTTCAATTTCAATGGCTGTTCCTCCAGGCAATTGTGCCATCCCCACAGCTGACCTGGCGTGCTTACCTTTTTCACCAAAAACCTCTACTAATAAATCAGAAGCACCATTCATTACTTTTGGCTGATCCTTAAAATTCTCTGTACAATTGACAAATCCTAATATTTTCACGATTCTCTTAACTCTAGAGAGTTCTCCAAGTTCATCCTTCAACACGTTTAATAGATTCATCATGGATTGACGGGCAGCCTGATAACCCTCCTGTACATCAAAGTCAGTGCCAATCTTTCCATGATATTCATCGACTCCTTGACCAGAAGTAAAAATCAGGTTGCCAACACGAACTCTACTAACATAATTCCCCACTACAGGGCGTACAGGAGAAAGCTTAAGTCCCAGACTTTGAAGTTTCTCCTCTGGTGTCATTAGTTTTTGTTCCATAGTCAGATTTTAACTCCTTTATATTTAAGAATCTCAACGCATTTTCACCTAAGATCATTCGCCTTTGGACGTCTGTTAATTCGTTCATTCCATCTATTACTCTTCCTGGTGGAATCTCTCTTAATAAAAATGGATAATCTGACCCCATCATTACTTTCTCATGACCAAATCGATCAATTAGATAGTTCACATTTAAGGAATCATAGTTTAAGGAATCAAAATAGAAATTCTTCACATAATGACTTGGTGGATGCGTTGTTAATCGTAATTGCGGCCATACATTCCACCCTTGATCCAGTCTTGGTAAAATGTACGGGAACGACCCTCCACCATGGGCAAAACAAATTTTCAAACTAGGAAATTTCTCTATCACACCGCTCCAAACAAGACTGGCAGCGGCAAGAGCTGTCTCACTCGGCATTCCGATGGTATACATAAAGTTATGTCGCGGTGTTCGATCCTTAGCCATCGTCTCCCACGGATGAATGAATAAAGGCACATTCCATTTCTCGGCCATCTCGAAAAACTCGAGGAATTCAGGTGCATCTAAATTTTCGCCATTTACATTTGTACCTATCTCAATTCCGTATAAATTTAATTCATTTATGCAACGATCCATTTCAGCTACTGCAGTTGCTGCATCCTGCATGGGAACAGTCCCTAAACCTACAAAACGGGAGGGATGCTCATGAACGGTTTTTGAAATAAAGTCATTTTGAATCCGTGCCATTTCAAGTGCTGCATCCTTATTTGACCAGTAAGAGAACGTGACGGGAATGGGAGAAAGCACCTGAATGTCTACACCTTCTCTATCCATATCCTGTATTCTCTTTTCAGGACTCCATACTTGATCTGTCACTTCTCTAAATATCTTACCTTCTACTAAAATATTAGCTCCACACGCACAAGTTTGATGGAGGACCGGCCATTTCCCTCCATATTTTTCAGCAAAATCCGGGAGGTCTTTCGGAATGATATGGGTATGAAAATCTACTCTCATTTCCATTCCTCAGCTTCAGGCGGCATTTTATACCCACACTTTTCACATATACGCAGATCTTCACTTGAATTAAAATGTTCTATCGCTTCTTTCACCTGTGTTTCAATATTTGTCAGTTGAACAGTGGCCCGGTGCATTTCATGGTCACATTTATCACAGAACCATACAAAGCTTTCAAGTTCTCCCTGATCCCTTTTTCTTTCTAAAACAATTCCATAGGAATCTGCAACTCTATGAGGAGAGTGGGGTACATTTGCCGGCAGCATAAATATTTCGCCTTCCCCTACAGTTACCACTTCACGTTTTCCTTCATCATTAATGCACTCTACATATGCATTGCCTTTAATTTGATAGAAGAATTCATCAGATGGATCTACATGGAAATCACGACGTTTATTGGGACCTCCAAGTAACATGGCAATAAATTCAGAGTCTTCCCAAAGCACTTTATTGTTCACTGGCGGTTTCAATAAATCTTTGTTTTCTTCAATTGTTTTCAATAAATCCAGAACTCTTGTTTTTAAGAATGATTTTGATTGAGTAGTCATTTCATAACCTCCTGAATGATTGTAGGTGTTACAATACACTGCTTATATAACCGATATCTTTTGAAATTTTTTCAGCTGTATTAACCACATTTCTAATCATTTCATTACGATTGCTGCCATTCATATATGTGATTGGTCCAACCATATTAAGCGCAGCGATCGTTTGACCCGTATATGATCGAATAGGCGCCGCTATACCATATAGCCCTAGTTCATTCTCATTATTGCTAATCGCATACCCCTGGGCTTTTATTTGCTTTAATTCTTCTTTTAATTTTGAAATACAGGTAATTGTATTAGGTGCACGCTGTAAAAGTCCCTTGGCAATCGTAGGTTTAATCAGAGAAGGGTTATAAGCCAACAAAATTTTTCCCGTACTCGTACAATAAGCCGGTTTCGTTGCCCCGACATAAGTGGGTACT
This sequence comes from Rossellomorea sp. ABR4_004, assembly GCF_056159585.1. Lineage (NCBI taxonomy): Bacteria > Bacillati > Bacillota > Bacilli > Caryophanales > Bacillaceae > Rossellomorea > Rossellomorea sp. ABR4_004. The sequence goes on from NZ_JBSWVM010000006.1 coordinate 72,151, forward strand.
GGAAGTGATGTTTTTGATTTCACTTTTAACACGAATCGAACTTCTCCTGAATCGAACATACCAATATGGACCGTACCGTGAAACTTTCGTATGAGACTTTCACAAAATGGAGTCGCCTCACTATAAATATCCTGCTGATACATCACGTGATTGCTCCATTCTAATAGCTTCCAGCCTAATCGGTATTTTTTTCGGCTATCTTGAATCAGCATTCCCTCTTCACAAAGGGTCCGCACTAAATGATGGATAGTACTTGGATTCATTCCGAGTCTTTCGGCAATTTCATTATTGCCTAATGCCGGTTCGTCATTGGTGAAGCAATTCAGAATTTTGGAAATCTTTTTTACAGAAGAAATCACTTATTATCCCCCTCATCCTACTATTGGCCAATAGCACCAATTTAAGAACTTTGACAAATCTTGTTGAATTACCTGCTTGCAACGAATTAAAATAAAGCGCTTACATTTACGGGGTCGGTTGTCCTTGAAGGTCTTTTGAGCCTTTTAATGCTTCATCAACCATTGCAAAAGAGTGATTCTGTTTAAACCCTGCATAGAAACGACCCAGTCTTCTTAGAGGATCACCTGAATAATAACGCTCATATTGCAGTAGCCTCTGTCCAAATGCTTCACCGCATAGATCCCATGCAAGTTTAAATAGTTGAACCCGTTCTTCTGACGTTACTCCTTCACGTCCTACATAATATTTCTGAACATCCTCCCGAAGTTCAGGCTGCTCAAAATCAGCAAATGTAGGTGACATCAATAATCCACCGGCACCGACAGTTTGCATCACCTCAATGGCGCGTGGATAGAGCTTAGGCAACATCCCACGAATGGTCTCAAGAGGTGTACCGGCAGGTCTTACTTCTCCGCTTGACGTCGTTTCAAATTCGTATTCTGCCACTCTTAATAGCGCGCGTACTGCTTCAACAGACTGCATAAGCTCCCCTAATTGTGTTTGAACGTTTAAATATCCGTCCACACCAATGGAATCGGCCACTCTTGCCGCTACTTCAGAAGCAAATTGCAGTTTTACTAATCCTCTTACCCCTGATTGATGAGCAGGCTGCTGTCCAATTCCAGTCTTCGGATATAATAGATTGGCAGCTTCAATATTTTGATTGATAAAAATACGGTCACTTGGAACAAATACATCATTAAAGACAAGTAATGCATCCATTTCTTCATATCTGGAAGCGAGTGGATGGTCTAATACAGATCGTTTTCCATCTTGCATCGGCTCTCTACAAACAATCCGCAGACCCGGTGTGTCTATAGGCAAAGCAAATGCGATGGCATGCTTTTCATCGCCCGGCTGAAACCCTGGGAAGGAATATATGATCACTTCATCTGTTATTGGAGCAAGTGTAGCCAACATCTTGGCTCCTCTTACGATAAAACCATCAGGTCTTTCTTCAACAACCCCTAGATGTGTAAACTCCTTTTCCTGTTCATGAGAGGCTTTACTGCGGTCATTTTGAGGATTTATGATGGCATGAGTCAAGAATAAGTCGTTGGCCCGAATATATTCGTAGTAGTTCACCATATTCTTCGCCCATTCCGGATTGTATTGTTCCAGAAACCACTTATTGCTGGCCATTGCAGTGATCGTTACATTAAGAAAATCCGGTGTTCTTCCCATAAGCCCAAAGGTTGCTTTTGCCCACACTTCAAATAGCTTACTTCTTGCCTTTAAATCTTCATACGATTTGGGAACTTTAAATGCGTGGGAATATCTCTCACCTGTTTCTTCACATATGTAGGTGATTTCCTCTTTGTATTTTGGGTCATTTTGAATATCGTAGAGATTTGCAATTTCATGGATTGGCTGGCGGAATACTTCTTCCTCATATACATCCTCTACTTTCTTTCCACCTAGCCAAACTTCTGGTTGTCGAGATTTCAAACCTTCTATATACTGAGCACCAGTACGAATTGTCATTTAAACATCCCCCTTTACTACTATTTTTTAACGTAGTTGTCGATTGAATTTGTTTCTAAAAATTTACCTTGGAAAAATACTAAACTATTACCTTCTTCGTAATGGTAATTTTGAACTTCACCAACAAATAAAACATGGTCTCCACCTTCATATTCATTCCAGGAGTTGCATTCAATTGTAGCTAATGAATTTTTAATAAGTGGTCCACAGTCGGTATCTTCCCATTCGATTTGCAATCCTTGTTGTTCTTTTCCGGCAAATTGCCAAGCCACAGCTTCCTGACCAGCTGCCAATATATTAATAACAAAAGGCTTTTCTTTCATTCTTTCATAGGCTTTGGCTTTTTTATCAATAGATACTAATACTAATGGAGGATCCAATGATACAGACGTAAACGAATTTACCGTAATACCATGATTCTGATTGTTATCACCTTTCCACGTAACAACCGTTACTCCCGTGGCAAACTTACCAAAACAATTTCTTAAATCACGTATATCCATGTTACATGCCACCTCCTCATTTCTTAATCTGACTCCATACTATAGCTTTTTAAAAGATAAAACTTATGATAATTTCATAATGTGAAATATTTACGTAATTTTTTAAAAAATCTGATTTTTTTGCGGTATTTTTTAAACAAAAAAATAACCCTCCTCATTAAAGGAGAGTTATTAATCGTTAATACACCAAATCCACAAATTCATCCTTCGTCACATTCCCGAAATAGTGTTGAATATCAACGCCCTCTAAAGCTCCGGCAATGTCTTTTCGTTCATAGCGTGTGCCTGTCAGCTTTTCTTCAATGTCTTCTACATTTCCGACTCCGAAGAAATCACCAAAAATTTTACAGTTATCGATTTTCCCTTTGTTCACTTCGAGACGGACGTCAATGGATCCGACCGGGAAGCGGTGAGAATGTTGGAGATTGAATTTCGGTGATTTACCGTAGTTCCAATCCCAGTTCTGATAGCGTTCTTTTGAAAGCTCATGGATGTTCTTCCAGTCTTCTTCCGTCAGGACATATTCTTCTACGTCGTTTCCGTCGAAAATATAATCCAGAAGGGTTGAACGGAATTGTTCGATGGTCATTTTTTCTGACAGGAATTCAGAAATGTTAGCCACACGGCTCCGGATCGACTTGATCCCTTTTGATTCAATCTTGTCCTTTTTAACCCGTAGAGCTGATACGACGTTTTCCATTTCGGAATCGAACAGCAGCGTTCCGTGGCTGAACATCCGACCCTTAGTGGAGAACTGGGCGTTTCCGGAAATCTTTCTGCCTTCTGCAATAATATCGTTCCGTCCGCTAAGCTCCGCCTTCACCCCCAGTTTATGAAGGGCAGTTACAACAGGCTCAGTGAATTTTTTGAAGTTGTGAAAGCTTTCTCCGTCATCCTTCGTGATAAAGCTGAAGTTCAGGTTTCCTAAGTCGTGATAGACCGCTCCCCCACCGGAAAGGCGGCGAACGACATGCAGACCTTGCTTCTCCACATAGTCTGTATTAATCTCTTCGATCGTATTTTGGTTCTTGCCGATAATGATGGAAGGTTCATTTATATAAAATAATAAATAGCTTTCATTAATATCTAAGTTCTTCAGTGCATATTCTTCAATAGCAAGATTGATCCTGGGATCCGTGATCCCTTTATTATCGATAAATAACATCTTTTTTCCCCCTAAATATCTACTTTCATATCTTTTTTTGCTAACAGTACCTCGCCGTTATACATGGTTTTCGCTTCTGTTACCAAGGACTCCAGTTCACCGAAATGAGGTAAATGCGTCAGTATGAGCTTTCTTGCATTCGTTTTTTGTGCAAGATTTCCGGCGTCGAGACTCGTCATGTGACCAGCGTTCGAGGCATCCATCCCTCCATAAAAATTGCATTCACAGAGCAGTACATCTGCGTCTTTCCCAAATGAAACAAATGACTCTTTGAAAGCCGAGTCTGCTGTATAGAACAACGATTTACCGTCTGCTTCGATTCTCATTCCATAGCATGGAACGGGATGCTTGGTTTTAACAAATGTTACCGTGAAAGGACCAATCGATAATGATGTATCTTCCTTATATTCATGGGCTTTCATCAAATTTTTATATGTAATCGTATCGAAACCCCGTTGATCTTCTCTATGGGCATATACAGGTAATGTACCTTTATTTTTCCCCAGGAAGTATTGAATCAATAAAGCGTGTTGTAGTACACCTAAATCTGCTACATGATCTGGATGATAGTGGGACAGAAGGACCGCATCTAAATCTGTTGCCTCTACGTGATGTTGCAGATGGGATAGTACACCACTGCCACAGTCAATGAGCAGTTTGAAGCCTTTATACTCAAGTAAATACCCGGTGCTCGCTTCTCCTGCCTTCGGATAGCCGCCCCATTGGCCAATAACGGTTAGCTTCATTTTTGAACATCGCCTTTCACTTTAGTATGTACCCCTACTATACTTCATTGTGCCTATTTTTTCATTTTTTTCGCCTATTTTTGAATTAATCGTTGACGAAATACATACTGTTATAATACAATAAAATAAATTAACACATCAGTTATATAACACAAACAATTGATGGGTGAAAAAATTTACGGAGGGTGATGAACATGGTAAAAAATATTGTGGAGTTCTTTCGAAATTTGCCGCCTAAGTCTTGTGCACAATGTGGAGATACAATTGAGGAGCAGCATGAATGTTACGGCATTTATTGCGAGAAATGTACGACTGATTACGAGTATTAATGATGAAGAAAAAGGGGTAATAAAAAGGATGCTTTTCAAAATGAAAAGCATCCTTTTTATGTTTATTGTACTTCCACTGTTTGCATTGTGTGTTCGTGAATTTCTTCACCTTTGGTCACGTGAACCTGTACATTATATGTCCCCTTATCCGGGAATGTATAGGAAGCGCTATACTTACCGGCTTCACCTTGAGATAAGTCGACCCACTCATGTTTCTCTTGACCCTCTTTATAAATTTCCAAACGCACTTCTGCTTTTTCCAGTGCACCTTCTTCATTTTCCACATGAACGTTCATTTCTGCTTCTTCATTCATTTTAATCATATCAGGCTTCATAAGATGGATGGAAACAGAGCTTTCGTGGTGACCGTGGTGATCGTTCTCGCTCTCTTCACCATGTTCCTCAACATCTACTTCGCCAATCGCAATTTCAGCTTTTGGCATGGTGTGCATATCACGGGCTGTTACATGGACTTGCACAGTATACATGCCATCTTCTTCAAACGTCTTTTCAGCTTTGTATACTCCGTTCTTATCATGCTTAGCTTCGATCATTTCACTTTCTTCTTTATGACCATTTTTCCAAATCTCATATTTCACTTCGCCAGCGTCCTCGACGTTCTCATCACCTTGAGTGACTTTAGTAGAAAGCGAAACGGTTTCTCCTTTTTCACCATTTTCAGGCACGTCTAACTTTGCCTCAATAGCTTCCAATTTTTCATCTTCTTTTGATCCATTATCTTCATTTGAATTCCCGCAGGCAGCGATAAACAACGCGAGAAAGCCCACCAGTACAAACAAACTTACTTTCTTCATCCAGAACTCTCCTTTATACATGCTTCTTTTTAGGTGTCTCACCATTATGTACTTCTCACCAATTAGTATACACTCTCATGCTTATGGATGGTTTGTCCATTTTATGAAGAAAAAAAGGGAAATGTGTGTGACATCTCCCTTTTTTTTCCTTAAGCTTCTACTGTTTTTGTATATTGTTTCTTGAACAGCCCTACAAAGAATACAACCGTCATTGCGATAAACACACCGAAGTATCCCAGGAGTAGGAAGAGGTTCTGCCACATGAAGGCAAAGTCCCCGCTTGAAATGACTGCTTTAAATGCTGCCACTGAGTATGTCATTGGTAACAATGCACTGATTGGCTGCAGAGCAGTCGGGATTAATTCTAATGGGAATGTCCCTGCGCTTGTAGTTAATTGAAGGATTAGTATGATAATCGCTACAAAGCGCCCTGGATCACCTAAAATCGTAACAAGCATTTGGATGAGGGCAAGGAATGTAAGACTCGTAATGATTGTAGAAAGTAAGAATAATGGTACACTTTCCACTTCAAGACCTAATCCCAACAGCAATATGCCAGCTGCAATCAATGATTGAATGATCCCGACGACTGTAAGAACAGTGAATTTACCCATGAACCAACTCATCCCGCTTGATGGACGATTTGCTGGTTCTTTCAATGGATACACAATCGAAATTAATAGTGCTCCGACAAATAATCCGAGAGATAAGAAATAAGGAGCAAAACCAGTTCCGTAGTTTGGAACATGATTGATTTTTTCATTTTTCACATCAACTGGACCAGCCATCATGTCGTACGTTTCTTCATCCGCTTTGACACTGTTTGCTTCTTTTGCTGCGTCTTTCAGCCTTGTTTCATATTCCGTTGTTCCATCTGATAGTTTGGTTGTTCCAGCTGCCAACTCTGTTGAACCGTCGGCAAGTTTCTTAGACCCGTCTGTTAATTGAGTGGAGCCATTGTATACTCTGTTAAGGCCTGAGCTTAATTCATTTGCTCCTGAAGCAACACTTACTGTTCCTTGATATACTTCACCAAGCTTATCATTTAATAGGCCAAAGTTTTTCACAATTTCACCCTGACCTGCTTGAAGCTGGTTGGACCCTTGATCTAGTTGGGCTGAGCCGTCTACTAATTGTCCGACTCCGGCATGAAGCTCCATTTGGCCCTTATTCAGTTTCTCAATGCCGGCTGTAAGACCATCTGCCCCATTTTTCAGGTTCCCTGCTCCCTTACTTAATGCACCTGTACCTGTTTGAAGATCCGAAGCCCCATTTTTTATTTGTGTAATGGCTGCTTCTAATCCAGCACGTTGTTCTTCAGGAAGACTTCCCATAAATGGAGCTAATTGTTTTTCCAATTCAGCCGCCCCGGAATTGATTTGCTGAGCACCAGTCCCTGCACTATTCGCATACCCTTTCAATTCTTCAAGCCCGGCAGCGAGTTTCTTAGTACCACCATATAGTTCCGAATCTTTTGAAGTATTAGCCACTGCACTGGCTAATCCTGCATCCACCTGCTCTAAACCTGCCTTACTTTTATCGATTCCAGCTGCAAGTGCATCAATCCCTGATTGGACATTCTTTGTTCCTTCATACAATTGTTGTGATTTATCATTCATGACCCCGACACCGTCCGATAGTTCCTGAGAACCTTTTGCGAGTTTCTCAGCACCTGCACGGGTTTTCGCCACACCGTCCGTCATCTCAACATTTTTTTCAGCAAGGACAGCTAAATTATCCTTTAACTTATTGGCACCTTGAGATAAATCAATTGCCCCATTATTGATTTCGGAAGCTTTATCACTGGCCGTCTGATAGCCGTCTCCCATTTCTTTGATTTTATCAAACATGGTCTCAGCGTATGTTTCAGATACAGACTTAGAAAGACTGGCTTTGATTTCTTTCATCGCCGTATCACCGATTTGGGCCGACAGGAAGTTAAAGCTTTCGTTCGGTACATATTTCAGAGAAAGTTTTTTAGGATTATCTTCTAATAATGTAGTTCCGTTTTCAGAGAAATCCTCCGGGATCTCAACGAGCATGTAATAATCCTGCTTTTCTAAATTTTTGTAGCCTTCTTCTTTATCGATAAAATGAAAGTCGAATTGATCGCTATCCTTCAATTTATCTACAAGCTCATCACCAATATGCAATTCCTTCCCGTCAAACTCTGCTCCGTTGTCACTGTTTACAACAGCCACAGGTAAGTCTGACAACTGTTCATAGGGATCCCAAAATGCCCACAAGAACATACCGCTATACAAAACAGGGATGAAAAGAACGGCGAGAATCGGGATGAGAAGTTTCTTATTCTTGAAAATTGCTTTGAATTCTGAACCAATAAATGAATTCTTCATGTTTTTCCTCCTATTATTTTCTGATTTTGAATTATTGACCATTTAGTTCAAATAGTCATTTTGGTGATAAAAATAAATGACTATTCCATTCATTTAGTCATTCGCTGCCAAAAAATGAAGGACTATCATTTCGATAACCCTTTAATTAAATAAAGTTCAAAGAGATTGGCAATTTCATCTTTATCAAGTGGACCATGTGCCCGTTCCCAATCGAAAATAAGTGAAACGTACATCTTCAACATAACAAAGGCGGTCATTTCAGGATTACATGGCTTAATCGCTTCTGAGGCAATCGCTTTTTCAATTCGTTGACTCAAGAATTCAATGACCACTTTCTCCATGCGCTCAATGACTTCTGATACAGCAGGTGTTCCCATTTCCCTGGCTTCTTGATAAAGCTTGATGGTCAGCTTATGCTCTTTCCTGAACTCAAGCATGCGGAACAATGCACGATGGACATTTTCTGAGAAGGTGTCCTGTGGATCAATCACTTCTTCCGCTTCCCGTTTCATTTCATTGATTAACGATGATACAATTTCATCAAACAGTTCTTCCTTATTTTTGTAAAACGTATAAATCGTTCCTTTTCCCACATTCGCTAATTTTGCCACTTGATCCATCGTCGTGGCTTTATACCCAAACAATGAAAACGAATTTGTCGCAGCCTCCAGAACCTGTTTCTTTCGATCGATTGCCATGAACACACCCCTCAATATGACCATTTGACCAAAATTGTAATTTAGTCATTTTCTTAACATTAATAAATTTACCATATCACTTGCCAATACACAAGTGATTTTTTTCTTTTAGTATACCATTCATCTTTCATATAGAATAAGCCCTTCTGAATAGGCTATAAAGATAAGGTTTGTTAGGAGGTGTCTAATGAATATTTATGTTGTCAAAAGCGGGGATTCTCTTTGGTCGATCGCACAGAGATATGGTGTCGAAGTCAATCAAATTTCTTACGGAAATCAATTGAAAAACCCTAATATTCTCGTGATTGGACAAAGTCTTCTCATTCCGGAGCCTTTAAAAGAATACATCGTGCAACCAGGAGACACTTTGTATAGCATTAGCCAAAAATACAATATAAGTTTAAAAGAACTGATCGATTTCAATCAGATTTCCGATCCTGCCATGCTATTCGTCGGTCAGTTGATTGTTATGCCTTCCTTTATCCATAGAGTAAAGTCAGGTGAATCTCTCTATACCATTTCCTATAACTATAAAATCCCACTGCAGGAAATATTAAATGCCAATTCTATTGCGAATCCTTCTCTCATTTATCCAAACCAGCAAATCAGGATTCCAAACACCAAACTAACGACAGAAGTAAATGCCTATATTACCCGGACAGACAGTGAAGGAGTAGCAGAAGTGAACGGTTTGGGAAGCTATTTCACCTACCTGACTCCCTTTACGTATTCCATTACAAAGGACGGTTCGGTCACTGAGTTAAATGATAGTGCTCTTATTTCAGCCTCATACAACCAAAACGTCGACCCTTTACTGGTTCTCACAAATTTTACAGGTGGAAAATTCGACTCTGATCTTGTTGCCACCATTCTAAGAAGTGAAACTCTGCAAAACACCTTAATCTCATCCATCTTAAAGAAAATGGAGTTGAAGGGCTATAAAGGTTTAAATTTTGATTTCGAATATGTATATCCCGAGGACCGGGAAAATTATAATACTTTCTTAAGAAGAACCGTTGCAGCACTAAAACCTAAAGGATACTCTGTGTCGACGGCCCTTGCACCTAAAATAAAAGCTGATCAAAAAGGACTTTTATATGAAGCACATGACTATAAAGCACACGGAGAAATTGTCGACTTTGTAGTACTCATGACATACGAATGGGGATGGGCAGGCGGCAAACCGTGGGCGATTGCCCCCATCAATGAAGTGAAGAAAGTACTTGATTACGCCGTCACCGTCATCCCGAGAAACAAAATCATGATGGGCGCCCCCCTCTACGGACGCGATTGGAAAGTTCCATGGGTCGACGGAACCTTCGCCAAAACGGTCTCCCCTCAAGGAGCACTTGATCTTGCAAGCAAATATGGTGTAAGGATTCAATACAACGACGTTTATCAATCCCCCTATTTCACCTATTGGGATGAAGCCGGCCAAAAGCATGAAGTCTGGTTTGAAGACGCACGAAGCATGCTCGCCAAACAGAAAACGGTGGATGAGTATAGACTGCGAGGTTTAAGTTACTGGGTTTTGGGATCTGCATTTCCTCAGAATTGGATGCTGCAGCATTCCAGGTATCGGGTTGTGAAGTGAGTGGTGCACCTCCTGTTGTGCTTGCAGGAGGTGTCATTCTGGTGTTCCAGCTTAAAAAAATATCCTCCTAGCTTCCCCAATCCTAATAGATTCAAAAAAGACCGCCAACCCTGGCGGCCTTCATGATCCTATTCCAGATACTCCATCACTTTCGATACAGCCTTTTCCCCCTGTACGATACAGTCAGGAATACTTACTCCTTCATAAGAGCTCCCGGCGATAAATAATCCAGGCAGACTTGCTTCAGCCTGTTCATACATGTCCTGGATCCGCCCCCTGTGACCTACTGTATATTGAGGCATGGAGTTCTTATAACGAGACACGATTGTAAACTCAGGTTCACCTTCTATATCCATAACCTTGCTCAGATCTTCAAGGACAATCTGCTCAATTTCATCATCTGATAAATCGACGATGGTTTCGTCACCGGATTTACCCAGGTAACATCGCAATAGTGCCTTTCCTTCCGGGGCAGTGTGTGGCCATTTTTTATGGGTCCAGGTTCCCGCCGTCAAGGAATAGTCACTGTTTCTTGATACAAGGAATTCCGTACCTGCGATGTCTTCTTTTATGGCATCTTGTGCGAACCCCATTGCTACGGTTGCCACAGATGTTGCCGGCATTTCTTTTAAAAAGGTTAAGAAAGGATACGTGGGAAACATGGATTGTACTACATGATGAGGTGTGGTGACGATTACGCTGTCGGCTTCCATCTGTTCACCGTTTGTGAAGGTAATCGTGTAAACATTGCTGTCTTCTTTTTCTATACTGGTTACTTTCATGCTCTTGTATACCGTATTGGGGTTCAATCCTGCTTCCATGGCATCGACCAGAGATTGAAGTCCTCCAGTAAATGTAAGAAAGTTCCCTTTTTCATTCGGGTTTACAGATTGGCCGCTCTTTTTAATACCTGCTATTAAACTACGATGTTTTTGTTCTAATTCATAGAGTTGCGGGAAGGTTGACATTAGGCTTAATTGATCGATATCACCGGCAAAGATGCCTGTTAAGAGAGGTTCAATCAAATGGTCAACAACTTCATCCCCCATTCTTCGTCGAAAGAATTTCCCCAATGACTGATCTTCCATTTCCTGTGATCGGGGAAGAACGAAATCCGCGGCAGCCCTCATTTTACCTGTCAACGAAAACAGACTGGTCGTAATGAAAGGAGCGATTTGGGTTGGAATACCTACAATGGATCCCCCGGGTATAGGGTACAGCTCACCGCCCGCTATCACATAAGATGTGCCTTTACGGTTACGAATGAGCGTGTCCTCAATTCCAAGCCGTTCTGCTAAGCGGGATACTTCTGATTTGCTGGCTAAACATGAATCCGGTCCCTTTTCGATCACATAACCTTCCCTTTTCAAGGTATGCACTTTTCCACCGAGTCGATGGGTTGCTTCCACAAGCTTCACTTCGATGGGAAGGTTATTATCTTCAATTTCCTGTTGCAAGTAGTACGCAGTCGTTAATCCGGTAATCCCTCCACCTATGATCACGACTCTTTTATTTTGTTGTTCCAACACGTTCATCGCCTTCTTTAACAATATATCTTATTGAACAATAGAGAAGGACTAAAGCGGTGAGAGTGAACTCATTTGCTTCAGTCCTTCCTTTGTTTCAGCCAAAAACGAGAAATTATTTAAGGTGTTTTAACACGACATCTGCCATTGCATCGATGAATTCAGGTTTGGCATTCGGCATTTCCGGACGATAGTATGAAGCTCCGATTTCATCTGTTACAACTTTACATTCATAATCGTTGTCATATAGAACTTCAAGATGATCGGATACGAAGCCTACAGGCGTATAGACGAATGTCTTGTATCCCTTTTCTTTATAAAGATCACGTGTTAAATCCTGAACGTCAGGGCCTAACCATGGATCAGGAGTGTTTCCTTCACTTTGCCAGCCTACTGCATATTCCTTCACGCCTGCGCCCTCTGCAATCAGCTTTGCTGTTTCCTCTAATTGCATTGGATAAGGATCGCCTGATTGCAGGATGCGTTCAGGCAGGCTGTGAGCGGATACGATCAGGACAGCATTGCTTCGCTCTTCATCCGACATGCTTGCATAGGTGTCCTTCACTCTGTCAACCCAGTACTGAATGAATTTAGGTTCATCATACCAGCTTTCAACGGATGTAATGTGAGGCCCGCCCAGCTTTTCTGCTGTTTCCTTCGCGCGTCCATTGTAGGATTTAACACTGAACGTTGAAAAATGAGGGGCTAGTACAATCGAAACGGCTTCCTGAATGCCGTCTTTATGCATTTGTTCAACAGCGTCTTCCACGAAAGGTTCGATATGCTTTAGACCTAGATACATGTTAAACTCAATGTCATCCTGAATGCTGTTTAAATGTTCTTCAAGACTCTTCGCTTGATCCAGGGTGATTTTAGCCAGTGGAGAAATCCCACCAATGGCTTCATAACGACCACGGAGGTCTTCCAGCAGTTCAGCAGAGGGAGCTCTTCCATGTCGGATATGAGTATAGTAACGTTCCAAATCTTCTTCTTTATATGGAGTTCCATAGGCCATCACCAATAGACCCATTTTCTTCTTTGTCATACCATTTCACCTCATTATCAGTATCATACATTCCATTATTGTGCCATGTTTCTTCATATGAATCCATGGTTACACACGTTTGAATGTGCTCTACCTGGCACTGTATTCATGTACGAAAGCTGCCAGACGCTTTAATGTGTCCGGATTAACTTGCGGGAATACCCCGTGTCCTAAGTTAAAGATGTGGGCAGGAAGCTCCATTCCTTGATCGAGGATCTCTTTGGCTCTTTCTTCGATCACTTCCCAAGGAGCTAACAGAATCGCAGGATCCAGATTTCCCATTACCGTTTTGGAAATGCCTCTTTCTCTTGCTTCATTAATCGGCAGGCGCCAGTCTAATCCGACTACATCAAGAGGAAGGTCATGCCATTCATTCGCCAAGTGACTTGCACCAACACCAAACATGATCAATGGTACGTTCTCTTCCTTCAATTCTGTAAAGATCTTCTCCATGACCGGCTTAATGAATGTACGATAATCTTGTATATTCAATGCCCCGACCCATGAGTCGAAAATTTGAAAAGCAGACGCTCCTGCTTTGATTTGAGCTTTCGCATACGTCACTGTCATAGCTGCCAGTTTATCCATTAAAGCAAACCAGGCTTGTGGCTCTGCATACATGAACGCTTTTGTTTTATTATAGTTTTTCGATGGGCCGCCTTCAATCATGTAGCTTGCCATTGTAAAAGGTGCACCTGCAAAACCGATCAACGGCACGGACAATTGCTCTTCAGTCAATAATTTAATGGTATCTAATACGTAAGGAACATCATTTTCGGGATCGATTTCTCCAAGCTTTTCAACATCCGCTGTCGTACGAATCGGGTTATCGATCACGGGGCCGATTCCTGATTTGATTTCTACATCCACTCCTATAGAAGGTAGTGGTGACATAATGTCTTTATAAAGGATCGCTGCATCCACATCATATTGTTCAACCGGCAGCCTTGTCACATATGCGCAAAGCTCAGGTTGGTGTGTTATTTCAAACAGAGAATACTTCTCTTTGATTTTGCGGTATTCAGGTTGTGAACGCCCAGCTTGTCTCATATACCAAACCGGAGTATAGTCCGTCTTCTCTCCCCTTGCTGCTCGTAAAAATGTATCATTCATTTGTTTCATACCTTTATTCGTCCACCTTTCTATGTAACTCCATTATTCCCATTGTATACTAAATTGAGTAGTTTCTAAAATTGTACTATTTTCAATCGGTTCTTTCGTAAAGTTTGGTGATTTTAAAGAAGATAGTAGTAGTTGATTCCGCTACAGATGCTCGCTTTCCGCGGGGCGGGCGGTGAGCCTCCTCGGCTTCGCCTGCGGGGTCTCACCTGTCCCGCTTCTCCCGCAGGAGTCGAGCATCTTCCGCTCCAATCAACTTTCTCAGTATGAGGTTTTTTATAAAATCTAAATTAAAACACTAACTTTTTAGAAAGCAAACTCTTTTTAAGAGAGCCGTGGTCCATTTCCATTTGAGAACAAGAAATTCTAGTTTCTATTAGCTCGTTTTTGTCACCTTTCAGCTCTGTCACAAAAAGTCTCATATTGATTGACAGAGCCCTCGACAGATCCTTTTCGAATAGAACCTTATAATATGACCGTACGAATTGTAACCCTTTTAAACTATAGACGTTTTAATGAGAATTGTATAGTTATCAAGGGAAAATGTCATAAATTTGCCGATTTTCAAGGGAGAAGAAAAAATATCCAGAAATCATGTTACATGAGCAAAGGATTAGGGAAGAGTATAATAGAGATAACTAATTAATTGAGGTGATTTGGATGAAGGTGTATATAACTACCGGAACACATGAATTTCTGAAAAAATTAATGGATCGGCATACAGATGAAAAAATGATCCTATTGCAAGGAAAAGATGCCATGCTGCTTCATGAGACAAATGGGGAAAGTGTCTTTGAATCCCCACGCAAATATGAAATCGTCGATCAATCTGGCGAGCTTGTAAATGAAGGATATGTAGTGTTCAATAATATTCCAGTAACGGATGAAGGCCGTCCGCTATTTGAGTACCGCTTTAAAAATCGGGCAGGATTGATCGAAGAAGTTCCGGGCTTTACGGCCATTCGAATTCTTCGTCCATTAGAATCGGATACATATGTGATTATGACACTCTGGGAAGACGAGAGAAACTTCATTGCCTGGCAGGAGTCCGAGCAATACAAAAAAGCACATGAAAAGCGCGGGACGGAAGAAGGAATTGATAATAAGAAAGATATCTTTCCCCGTGCTTCCTATGTAAGTGAATATCATGTAACAGGTCAAGAGTAAGACATAAGCTGCCCATTCCGAGGCAGCTTTTTATTTTTCCTGAATGGCAGCTACTCACCGGTCCCTCAAACTTAACAATTACACTTAAAGTGTACATACATAATTACAAATTATTAACAGTATACTTTATCGTATTGGTCATAGATAGTTACTTTGTATTTACGACACACCCTATATGAAAGGAGTTGAGTACCAATGAGTCAAACGTGTTTGCTTCTGATTGACTTTCAAAAGGCATTTAGTCATCCTTCATGGGGAAAGCGAAATAATCCTGGTATGGAAGAAAACGCCTTTCAGCTTCTTCGCGCCTGGAGAGAAAAGTCATGTCCAGTCGTTCATGTACAGCATTCATCCAATGATATGGAATCACAACTGCATTCAAGCTGCTCAGGTTTCGATTTTATAGACGAATTCCGCCCTTTACGAAACGAAAAGCAAATCATTAAGCACGTCAACAGCGCCTTTATCGATACGGACCTGGATTTATATTTAAAAAGGGAAAAGTTCAAATCCCTTGTAGTGATGGGCTTCACGACGAATCACTGTGTATCCACTACGGTTCGCATGGCAGGGAACTTAGGTTATGATGTGACTGTTCCTTTCGATGCCACAGCATGCTTCGAAACGTATTCGTATGATGGTTCTTTATTTTCTGCTGAAATTGTTCATGGTCTGTCGCTGGCTAATCTTCATCATGAATTCGCCACCATCTCTTCAACAGAAACCATACTATCTTCTCGATTCAAATTCAGCAAACCTGTGACTTTCTAAGTAACTTTTCTGTTCCCGCAAAAGGGGCTTAGTCAAGGGGAGTGATACCATTCCCCTTGACTAAGCCCCTTTGCGTTATTTTCAGTAAAAGTCTGCCTATTTCCTCGTATTATTACTGTGTAATATCCCATTCCGATTTGCATATATCGCTGCCTGGGTACGATCCGCCACTCCGAGCTTACTCAGGATATTGCTTACATGAGTCTTAACAGTCTTTATCCCTATGAAAAGCTCTTCAGAAATTTCCTGATTCGTCATCCCTTCTCCCAGGCATTTCAATACATCCATTTCTCTCGACGTCAGCTCTTCATGAGGCAATACTTCCTGAGGGCGGAATCGGTTCATCATTTTATCCGCTACTTTGGAGGCAATGACGGACTCCCCCTTCATCGCTTTATAAATAGCCGATGTCACTTCTTCGGCACTTGCCGTTTTCAACAAATAACTATGAGCACCTGCTTCAATGGCAGGAAACACTTTTTCATCATCATAATAGCTTGTCAGTATAATGATTTTACAGTGGGGATGGAAGGTTAAGATCTTTCTTGTGGCTTCGATACCATTCCCGTTCTCCATTAATAAATCCATCAGAATCACATCAGGCATATACAGCTTCGCAAGCTGAGCCGCTTCATTACCGCTTTTCGCTTCCCCTAGGAATTCAATCCGATCCTCTGTCAGCAAATACGTTTTTATTCCTAATCTAACCATTTCGTGATCATCTACAATCATCACCTTTACCTTATCCACCTGATTTCCCCCTTTGGTTTAGACTGGAATCCGCAGATCAATATACGTTCCTTCTTTCTCTTTAGAACGAATTTGAAACAATCCACCGATTTCCTCGGCACGCTCTCTCATCGTCTGAAGTCCGTACGATGTCATCTTGTTTTCTCTCAGGTTAAAACCTCTTCCATTGTCACTTATGTACAGTGTGACATAACCGTCCTTTTTCTCCGTCACAATCTTCACTTTCGTTGCCTCTGAGTGTCGCAGGATATTGGAAAGGCTCTCCTGAATAATCCTGAACATATGGGTTTCAGTCCCCTTAGAAAGATTCTCAATCCCATCTAGGCTTGCTTCGATTTCAATCTGAGTTTTTTCCTTTAATTCTCTAATTAATATGGTTAACGCTTCACACAGACTTTCACCTTTTAAATCGATTGGTCGTAAATGAAGAAGGAGAGCCCTCATCTCACCTTGCGCTTTCCCTGCAATTTCAGCCACTTGTGATACAATCGTCCTGACCTTTTCACGATCTGAGTCCATGCTTTTTTGCGCGGCAGAAGAAAGCATATTCAAAGCAAATAATTGTTGACTGACTGAATCATGAAGATCCCTTGCAAGTCTTTGCCGCTCTTCCATGACAGCTGCCTGGTGCGCTTGATCGGCAAGCTCAGATTTTTCATCAGCTAATCTCTGCAATGATTTCACCTGTTCTTGAATGAACACAGCAAGCTGATTCAATTCATCCGATAAGATTCCAAGCTCATCGTGTTCGTATCGGTCCACCCTTGCTGAAAGCTTCCCACTTCTTAGCAACGTTACAAAGGTGGAAATATCATCAATTCTTCTTTTAAATGTATATCCGGTACGAAATCCGAAATAAATGCTTAATAATAGAAGGATGCTTGCCAGCCAAATGGTTAAATAGAGTGACACTTCGAGAGAAAAGCCTGGGTCATTAGATACGTACAGATAGACTTGCAAGGAAATAAAGAAAAGCAAAACAGCCATGGTGGACATCATGAAAAAGCTTTTAAAGATCCAATTGCGAATGTTTGAAGACTTTTCCATGTTCTAACCTCCTTTTATCGGATAAATCGTCTTCGATCACACTCGGCTGATTCGAATCGATCCTATTTTCACATGAACAGTCAGCTTGATTTTTTTGCTTGCAAGCTCGTACTCAGGTGAACGGTAATATAGTTCTGAACGAAGATCGGCGGACTTTTGATCGAATAATTTAATATCTCCTACCTGCACTTTCAAGGTGATCTCCACTGGTACGTTTTCTGGAATGATCATCTTCACATCACCTATCCAGCCACTAATATCAATTGGCGTTTCCCCTTCTGGTATAAAGGCTTTACTAAAGTCAAAATAGTAATCTCCAATGGCATTGTAAAGATTCATTGATTCCAGGGGCCAGTTAGGCTCGGAAAAACGTATATCCCCGACAATAAACCCTTTGTTCATTTTATTCTTGTTATGAAGGATTTTCTCCCCCAACGGCTGATTTTCAAATCCTATTTGAGATGCCTCCTCTTTACTTGGTGATTCATTGGTTATGGTAATCTTGATGGGTTTATTTCTTCCCACTCTATTAATGGCAATAGCAATAATAAAGAGGGGCCATAGTTTCCACCAGCTCGCATAGTCAAAATCCACTACATCATACCCATCGAGTATAATGAGTCCCCCAAACACCATACTGAATAGTCCAAACAGTAACTTTCCAAAGCTTCCCTTCAAAAAACTGTCTACCGTCCACTTCACGCCAAGGAGTAACAACAAAATTGGAATGATATTGACAAATATCTGCGTTATTTCCAAGGAAATGACACCAATATTCAATAATAATAACAACAATCCTATCGCCATTAACAGGAATGAGAAAAACCATTGTTTCCTTCCCTTATACCTCATACCAGCACCACCTTCACATCTTCTATTAATTTCGCTATTAATGAATAAATTCCTGTAGCTACTTTCATTATAGATTGCTTTCAATCGTGTATGGAGGAGCATCGGCATGATTCTGCCTCGGTCTCGAGACGGAAAAAATGTTTCTAACCTATATCACACCTTTTCACTATTTTCATAATCTATAGTACAGATCAGGGCATATGCCTAAAGTTTGAGGAACGATTTAGAGGAGGGTTTTTCTAATGGGGATTGATTTAACGGCTCTTCATTGGATTTATTTAGCATTCATAGGATTCATCATCCTATTCATGATTTTCCGGAAAGACACCACGATCGTATGTATCCTGGGAATCTTCAGTATTGCCCTGGTGGCAACAGGATCGTTAAGCGGATCGATTAGTAGTATATTTAATAGCTTTGTCTTTGCCATTACGGAATTGTTATCTACCATTCTCGTGATTTCCATCATTGTAGCAATGAGTAAAGGACTGACTACTACCGGTATTAACGATGTCATGATCCGCCCGTTTACAAAGTTCATCCGGACACCGGCCCTTGCCTACTGGACAATCGGTCTCGTGATGATGTTTATATCTTGGTTTTTCTGGCCTTCACCTGCAGTAGCCCTCCTGGGTGCCGTGTTAGTACCAGTCGCCCTCAGAGTCGGATTACCCGCTCTGGGAATCGCCATGGCCATGAACCTATTCGGTCACGGTATCGCCCTTTCAGGTGACTTTGTCATCCAGGCAGCTCCGAAGTTAACGGCCGACGCAGCAGGAATACCTGTCTCCGATGTTATTTCTGCAAGTATCCCCCTTATTATTGTGATGGGCGTCGTCACAACTGTCACCGCTTTTCTATTTCTTAAACGGGATATGAAAAAAGGAATCCTGAAAGTGGATTCAAGCCACATAGCATCTATTGACAAGGATCAGGAGGAGTCAACGAATCTGTTATCTACACGATGGAAACAGACAATTGCCATCCTTATCCCTATTTTATTTGTCCTGGATATTACCGCTATGGTCCTATTTGATCTACAAGGGGGAGATGCAACGGCACTGATAGGTGGAACATCCATCATCATTCTTCTCTTGATTTCATTGGCTGCCTTTAAGGGAAAGGGATTGGAGAAAACGACGAGCTTCATGATTGATGGCTTTCAGTTTGGATTTAAAGTGTTTGGTCCCGTAATTCCGATCGCCGCTTTCTTTTACTTGGGGGATTCAGGGTTTCAAACGATTATCGGCGACTTCCTTCCTTCAACCTCTCAAGGAATCGTCAATGATCTCGGGGCATCCCTGGCTGCCGTCGTTCCCCTATCTACAGCAGTGGGGGCGATCACCCTAACGACTGTTGGAGCGATCACGGGTCTTGACGGATCCGGCTTTTCCGGTATCTCCCTAGCAGGTTCCGTGGCCAATCTATTCGCAGATAGCATTGGGTCAGGTGTCGCTACCCTAACCGCACTCGGGCAAGTCGCAGCCATCTGGGTAGGCGGTGGAACACTCGTCCCATGGGCTCTCATCCCGGCTGCCGCCATCTGTGGAGTCGATCCATTTGAACTCGCACGGCGTAACATGCTTCCTGTCGTCATCGGATTAATAGCTACAACAATCGTGGCGATGTTTTTGATTTGAACATAGTGAGGGACGGACCTTGAAAACAAGGTCCGTCCCTCTATTTTTCTTGTTTTTGCCGCTTCTCATAGAGAAAGATGCACAGTACGAAATAGGAGTATCCAAGTAGGTATCCGGCTGCGACATCTGATGGATAGTGAGCCTGTTCCACTATTCTGCTGAGACCTGTCAGCAGGGAAAGGGTGAACGCCAGGATAAAGAGGCCCACTTTCATTACAGTAGAAGAGATCTCTCTGCTAATGAAGTATGCAGTGACGAGTAAGAAGACCAATCCTACCATGGCATGGCCGCTGGGAAAGCTGAACCCTTCCTCGCCATGTGAAAATGGAGGTCTATCTCTTTCCATCAAACCTTTGATTGTTTTATTCAGAACGTTACTTCCCGCTACCAGGACAACAACGGTAATGATTCCAACAAAGTCCTTCTTGGCCCACCAAAGATATAAAATAAGGGCGATGGATGCGATCCCAATCACTAATTCAGTACCGATTACGGAAAACAATTCTATTAAATGAAGGTTGCTCATGCTGGACAAGAGGTACTCATCACCCAAAATCTCCATTTCATAAAAAACAAAATGTGCGATGGTCATAAACAGTACAAATGAAATGATGGCCATTATGTATTGAAACTTCTTCATCATGATCCTCCTTGAATTTCACTCTAATTACCCACTTCCCTCTCAATATTTAGTGTTATAATATTCGTAATATTCATCAAATATTAGGAGGTTGTGCACTTGCTGAATGAATTATATCAGAAATTAGAAGAACGTTGGATAGAAATGGTTGAGATCAGAAGATTTCTCCATCAACATCCTGAACTATCTTTCCAAGAGAAAAATACAGCTGCATACATTGCTGATTACTACAAGAAAATCGGGGTTCCGATCCTCGAACAAGTCGGCGGCAATGGGGTAGTCGCAAGAATCGAGGGAGCTCTTCCCGGTAAAACGGTGGCCCTTCGTGCAGACTTTGACGCCCTCCCCATCCAAGATGAAAAGGATGTGGAATATCGCTCCACCGTTCCAGGCGTCATGCATGCATGTGGCCATGACGGTCATACAGCAACACTGTTAGTATTGGGTAAAACCCTGCATGAAATGCGTAGTAAGCTTTCAGGTACAGTGGTTCTTATCCATCAGCATGCGGAAGAATATGCACCAGGCGGAGCGAAACCCATGATTGAAGCGGGCTGTCTGGATGGTGTGGATGTTATTTTCGGAACTCATTTATGGTCAAGTGAACCTCTCGGAAAAATCCTATATCGGACAGGTCCAATCATGGCTGCTGCAGATAGATTTGAGATTGTCATCAAGGGGTCCGGCGGTCACGGGGCACAGCCTCATAAAACAAAGGATTCCATCGTGATCGGGGCTCAAGTCGTTTCAGAGCTTCAACAAATTGTCAGCAGAAGAGTGAATCCGATTGATCCTGCCGTCGTAACAATCGGTTCGTTTATGGCAGATAACGCATTCAATGTGATTGCCGATTCAGCTAAACTTATAGGAACAGTCCGTACATTTAATCCTGAGATCAGAGACTTTATTGAAGAGGAAATCGAACAGATCCTGAAAGGTGCATGTCTTTCAGCCCGTTGTGAGTATGAATATGTGTATGAACGCGGATATCCTGCTGTCGTGAATCACGCAGGGGAAACAGATCTGTTGATTCAAAGTGTTGATACAATCGATGAAGTTCATAATGTGGAAGAAATTGAAATGCAAATGGGCGGGGAAGATTTCTCTCATTACTTAGAACATATAAAGGGTACCTTCTTTTTTACGGGAGCCAAGCCGGAAAATGTTGAAGTAGCCTTTCCCCACCACCATCCCAAGTTTGATATTAACGAAAAGGCTCTCCTGATAGCCGCTAAATCACTGGCGTCTGCTACCATTCAATACCAAGAAAGGCATTCTGTCACAGAGACGCTAACAAAATAACTCATAAAAAAGGATCAGATCCCATAAGGTCTGATCCTTTACTCTTAATAAAAGCGATGATTTTTTTCGATCTTACTTACCACCAATACCCACCAGATTAAAAGCGGTTGAAACAATAACCTCAACCAAAGCAGTACTACATTCGCTTCCTCTTTTCCTGGAGCAGGAATTTCTTTAATGGCCGCATAAATATTTGCAGGGAAGATAAGGACTAAATAAATCGCTGTGATAATCCCTGCTTTTTCACGAGTCTTTGGAATGAGAAGAAGTACTGCCAATATAAACTCGATCATTCCCGTTATATACACGATTTCTTCCCTTAGGGGTATGAATTCAGGGATCATTTTCGCGAATCCTTGAGCTTCAATAAAGTGAAACACCCCTGCTAAAAAGAAGAAGAATGAGAATAGAATAAGTCCTAACACTTTCAATCCTTTTTTGCGTTTGTTCATCTATTTCACACCTCACTAAAACAATGATAACGTACTTTCTAACTATACCTGAATATTCAGAGGAAATAAAAAGATGCGTTTGCATTCAGTTGCCCTGCCAATATCCCTCAAAAAAAAGATCGACGATAACGTCGAACTTTCCTCACTACTATTCTAAATCATGAAAGTACCGAATCCGATAAGCATATTTTGCCACTTCACCCAATTGATCAAGAAGTTGATAGTTTGCATAGGCTCCCACCACAGCCCCTACCCCGGGAATGAGTTGAAACAATTTCACGAGATCAATGTAATCCCGATACTCCTGCTGGAAAGTTCTCC
This sequence comes from Rossellomorea sp. ABR4_004, assembly GCF_056159585.1. Lineage (NCBI taxonomy): Bacteria > Bacillati > Bacillota > Bacilli > Caryophanales > Bacillaceae > Rossellomorea > Rossellomorea sp. ABR4_004. Next base: position 94,934 of record NZ_JBSWVM010000006.1, read on the forward strand.
AGTCCAATTCCTTCAATTTTTCTTTTTCCACATCCCAGTTTTCGATGACGTCGAGGACATGTTTTTTATGAGAATCACTGGAGAATGCAAGCTGAAAGACATAAAGCAGAAACAGGCGTTCCTCATATTGTTTTGTATCATAGCCATGAATGGCAGAGCATTCGCTCAGAAATTTCATTTTAATCGATAAAAGCAACGGAAAATCTGCCAGGCCTAGAAAGATTCCACCTGCACCAGTTCCAGCCCCTTCAATCGTAGCCGCTTTCCGGTAAAATTCCTTCCGTTCCTTCATCAGCGCTTCTCTTTCCTTCAGTGAAGACTTCACAGAGACCTGCTGAAGAGGTACCCATTCGCTTCCCTGTAACGTTACTTCCACCATCTTCTTGATGCTTTCCGTTACCACTTTATGTGCTTTCTCAGGGATCCATTGGTTCACTTTTGTTTGAGCTTGCTTAGAAACCCTTTGGAAGATGGAAGATTTTCTACTGAATTTACGTTTCCAGGAATCAAGTTCTTCTTTTTCATGGTTCACACTGAACCACCATCCTTTTTTATCAGTTTACTCATTCTATACGTTTCTTCCAGCCGGATCGTTTCACTAAAATAATGTATCTTCCATCTTCTTTAATCGCTGCACTAAGTAGAACTGACTAAATAGAATTGAAAATGCCAACCCGACCAGTAGCGTAATCAACCCTTCTATCCATGCACCCTTTAAAAATAGAGGCAGGGAAAACAAAACCGCCTGGATCATCATTGCCTGATTTATGATTTTTTGAAAAGAAGACTTCTTTAATGCCCTTGATACAGGATAGATGAGAACCCAGATTTTATAATCAAACCGTTTAAACAAAGGGATCAGCTGAAAAGCCGTTAAATAAAGAAACACTAATGCCGTCAATATACTGAAGATAAAAGAAGAATTCGAATAAATTAACAGCATACCGATCAAGGTTAACCGAATGTAAAGACCCGAATATTCGCTTGTTCTAACCAAAGACCGAAGATACAAATATCGATACGTCGATACTTGAGAGAAAGGCGTTCGCACAAGTCCATCAAGCCATTTTCTCCGGTGCACCTTCCCTTTCAGCTTAGGCACATCCGTGAACATATTGGCGATTCGATAAAAGATCAGCATCCGCTGCTGCTCCTGATTGATTAACAGATCCCATTTAAGATTTTTACCTTTTGTTGATCGAAAAAAGTACAACGCATACCCGAGCATAATGAAGGCAACGACGATGACCACCCAGAATTCAGCACCCGATAGCACTAAGAACACGAGAGAACCGCTTAAGATAAAGCGCAAAAAGCTGTCAGTCAAATGAGCTTCCCTTTCCTGAAAGCGCAGCATGAACCATCGTACATATAGATTCCATATCTTTAATGCCAATACAAAGCCAAGCAACGGAAAGAAGCTTCCAAAGCTGCTTCCGGATACCGCTACATACATTGGCATGAGTGCAGCCAGTACAAGCAGCTGAATGTATGATTGAAACATGAAGCTGATCCAGATGCATTTAGTGAAATAACTTGATAAACGTCCCTCTAACGGCAGAAGAAACACGGCGTCCGCTTCTCTTAGAAACGTATAGACGGGACTCCATGCCAATAATATGCCCATGATCACCGCCATGATGAGTGGTGCAGGGAAAGCTGGATCCAGGGTTTTCACCCACTGATTATATGTATATGCAGCTCCTCCCAATGCAAAAATCAGGACGAATAGTAAATGATCGTTAAACATGTATTTCAAATACTTTTGAAGCTCCTGATTATACTCTACAATTCGTTTCTTCCAAATGCTTTCCACCTTATTCATCATGGGATTCTTCCTTTGTCAGCTGGATATAAATATCATCTAACGTTGCACCCGCCATGGAGAATTCCTTCCGCAGCTCCTGAAGCGTTCCTTTTGCACGTATTTTCCCTTCATGAAGGATGATGAATGAGTCACAATATCTTTCTGCAGTTGCTAAAATATGCGTCGACATCAGTATTCCGGCACCGTTTTGCTTCATCTCCTGCATCCAGTCAAGCAGTGACTGAATTCCTAGTGGATCTAATCCAACAAACGGTTCGTCAATGATATAGAGACTGGGCTGAATGAGAAAAGCGCACATGATCATCACCTTTTGTTTCATCCCTTTTGAAAAGTGTGCAGGAAACCAGCTCATCTTCTTCTCCATACGAAAGGCCTTCAACAGTTTATCAATTCTTCCTTTATACTCAGACTCTGATAAGCCGTAAGCCATGGCCGTCAGTTTTAAATGCTCTTCAAGGGTAAGCTCATCATAAAGAATCGGTGTTTCCGGTATGTATGAAAACTGCTTTCGATACTGATCGGCATCACTCTTCAAGGTATGACCATTTATGGCCACTTCTCCTTGCTTGGGTTCCATGAGACCGATTATATGCTTGATAGTCGTACTTTTCCCTGCCCCGTTCAGGCCGATTAATCCGACAATTTCATTTGAATGTATGGAAAATGAAATATCCTTTAATACCGGTTTTCGGGTATATCCGCCAACCAGGTGTTTGATTTCTAATAATGACACGAGCAGCAACGTCCTTTCTCTTCTACATGGTTTTCTCTATTTTATCAAAATTTCATGGTAAAGGCATTGTTAATCCAATTTCTCATTCCACATTTTAACATTCATAACCATACTCGATTTGCACATCATAATATTTGAAGGGGCCAGCAATAAGAAAAAGGGGATGGTTGTTAAAGACCAGCTAACCGATTTCACTATTGTTTGCGACTGTAAGGATTGTCGTCTTCTATAGTGAATGACACACTCACCATATTCATTTGTTCAAAAAATTGATAAATGAGGTGTTTGTTAAAGCACACTTTGACTGAATCAACTTACTTTATTAGCTTATTAAGCTTAGGAGATAAGGGGATGGTCACATTGCACAAAGTCATTCATGTTTCTAATGGTTTACACATATCATCCTTATAGCAAATGAGGTGTTTGTCCAAGACGGCTAACAGTTTCTATTGTCTAAATTGCTTAAATAGCGAAAAGATAAGGGGATGGTCGCATTGAACAATTTTCATTCTAACTTAAGAATGTATCACTACAGAAGCTACTAGCGAATGAGGTGTTTATCAAAGAGAATGAAGCCTGACATATAAACCTTTATAGTATTACCCCTTCAAGAAGAGAGGCAGGAAAATCGTTCCTGTCTCTTCTTCATTTATTTTCTCTTTCATGATAAAATACATAAAAATGCCATTACTGAAAGGTGGAGTAAACATTGAGTGACTGTATTTTTTGTAAGATTATCGACGGTGAAATCCCTGCTATGAAAGTGTATGAGGATGAGCATGTCCTTGCTTTCCTTGATATTAGCCAAGTGACGAAAGGCCATACATTACTTATTCCAAAAGTACATAAAGAAAACATCTATGAGCTGACTCCTGATATTGCAAGCCACCTCTTCTCCGTTGCTCCTAAGATTGCTGACAGTATCAAGGCCGAGTTTAACCCTGTTGGAATGAACTTGTTAAACAACGCGGGTGAAGAAGCAGGACAATCTGTCTTCCATTTCCACATGCACTTCATCCCCCGCTATGGCCATGGAGATGGCTTCGGAGCCGTATGGAAGACACACAATGACGACTACACTCAAGAAGACCTGAAAGGAATAGCTGAATCCATTGCACAGCATCTTTCCTAATAATTGAGCCTAATCCCGGAAATTAAAGGGATCAGGATTTTTTCAGAATAATTAATCTTTGACAACAATACTCGATATGTTATAATGTACCTATCTTTTCGCTAATGGCAACAGTGCACATTAGGAGAAGCAAATAGTCTAGTTTAGTTGAGGAGAGATGAGAAATGAATACAAAAACACTTGTATCCCTGTCATTATTAGTAGGGATCGGAGCCGTCCTGCACACAGTGATCCCGGGAATTTTCTTAGGAATGAAGCCGGACATGATGCTGACGATGATGTTTCTGGGCATTATATTATTTCCAGCCAAGAAAAACGTATTACTTTTAGGTTTATTAACTGGAGTCATTTCAGGTCTGACAACACAGTTCCCTGGAGGATTCTTACCTAACCTGATTGATAAACCGATCACGGCATTCATTTTTTACGGTCTTTTCCTGGCTACTAAAAACATCACTCGTTCACTTGTAGGATCTTCTGTTCTAACAGCACTTGGTACACTTGTATCAGGAAGTATATTCTTACTCTCTGCATATGTGATTGTCGGTCTGCCTGGCGCTTTCTTCGCTCTTTTTGCAGCAGTCGTACTTCCAGCTACACTGGTTAACGCCGGGGCAATGTTTGTGGTGTATCCAATCATTAATGGGATATTAAAACGTTCAACCATTCGAGAAGCTGTCACATCTGAACAGCTATCCTAATTTAATCATAGTAAAGCCCTCCATTCATTGTGTGTTTCGCCACATGAACGGAGGGCTTTTTCTATATCTTACTTGACTGCAACCCATAAGAGTACTCCAATCAAAAAGGTGATTACCCCACCAGACCCCATTATGGCAGCACGCTTTTTCAATATATTCTTAGGAGGATACATACCTGGCCTTTGAATGGAAATGAAATTATACACCATACTTAGAAATAATACTGCACAGAGAGCAAAGAAACCAAAGATTATCCCGTCCATTGATTAGAACCCCTCCTTTACTCCACCTCTTACCTTTATTTTTATGCTGCAAATATGAAAGTTATGAATTGACTTGTTTTAATCTGTTTTAAAAGGGAAAAGGAGAATACATGTTGATTGTAGAAATAGAGTATTATAGAAATAGAAGAACGAGGTGATCATAGTGAACAAGAAATCTCTTGCTTATGGGCTTTTAATCGGTGGAGTGGTCGGAGGAGTGGCATCCCTTCTCACGTCTCCTTCATCAGGGAAAGAAATCCGGGCACAAATCAAAGACAAGAAAGATGACTGGACTGGAGTAATCGACGAGATGAAAGTGAATATTGGCGAATTGAAAGAATCCATCGGCACCCTGTCTCAGGAAGGAAAAGAAACAGTCATGCAGCTTTCTAAAGACCTTCAAGCATCATTCAAACAATGGCAGGCTTCGACAGAGCCAAATAACCGTCGACTTCAGGAAGAAATCCAATCCATCCAACGAACCATTGAAGACCTGGAAAAATCGATTAACTCAGCAAATACACCTAATCAATAACCAGATCCCCGCAGCTCTCTTTCACCAATGGTGATGAAGGCTGTGGGGCTTTTTTGTTGGAATAGGGATTATATCGATACTGTAGAAACATGTTTTCAAAAAAAAATATAATCCCCCTTCTTTTCTTTCAATATAATGATTTCTCCCACAAATCCCGTCATTACAGTATCCATCCACCCATCAACCTCTGATTTCCACAGTATGTCCCAATCAAAAATTGTATACTTCGAAAAATTTTGTCAATTTAACCTTTATTAATTATTACTTTATTGGCATAATAAAATATAAGCGCTTTCTTTTTTGTGATAGTTGTTTTAGTAAGTCATTTTGGTACTACTTAGTTTTAAAAAGATTTTCTAGCAAAGTGGGTGAATGAGATGAAGGAAAGAGAATTTACTTTGAAAGAGGCTATGCTCTTCAGTCAAAGGATGGCTCAGCTTAGTAAAGCTCTGTGGAAGGCCATAGAAAAGGACTGGCAGCAATGGATCAAGCCATACGACTTAAATATCAACGAACATCATATTCTCTGGATTGCGTATCATTTAAAGGGTGCTTCTATTTCAGACGTAGCCAAGTTTGGTGTTATGCACGTGTCAACTGCATTTAACTTCTCCAAGAAATTAGAAGAACGGGAATTACTTCAGTTTTCTAAACGGGAGAACGATAAACGGAACACCTATATTCAATTGACGGCTAAAGGGGAAAATATACTTCTTGAGCTAATGAAGAACTATAAGCCTGAGAGTCACTCAATCTTCCAGGGAGTTTCCCCATTACGGGAATTATATGGAAAATTCCCTGAAATGATTGAAATGATGACCGTCGTGCGAAATATATATGGAAATGATTTTATGGAGATATTTGAAAAATCGTTTCATAACATTGAGAATGATTTTTCTGATGATAACGGAAAACTTGGTGAATTATTTCAAGATGAAGAAGAACTGGCTTGATCTACAAGCTCTTCTTTAACTGTTTCATCAAAGCTGGATAAATGTCTTGAGCTAAACAGCTATCAACCACTGCATGAACTTTCAGCTTTGAATGAAGCTGTTCTTCAAATTCTTTGAAAAGCGGAGTATTGTACACGAATCCTTCCGCTTTTTGCTTTTGGAGTTTCATGCTCAACCTATCACAAGTGATAAAGAACTCCTTCACTTCCCTCTCCGACAAACCCTTACGAATGATCATTCGATGAAAAGGATAACCATTTTCGGGGATCATCTCCGCCATTAACCGTTGATAATACTCGAGTTTCTCTATACGTTTCACTAAATCATTCATCATAATCACCCTTCAATCATTGCAAAAAATTCTCATACTCTCATTGTACAAAACTATAACATACCTTTCCCAAAAAGTTCTTCTAAAAAATATGAAAAAATCAGCCTGAAATGTATTGATTTTTTCCGGCAATCGTAATAAAGTATGTTAGGCACTTAACTAAGATTTATTCGTCTAATGGAGGCGATTTTTTTATGCATTGCTGGAAAACAATCAATCTGGAAAAACAATTCGGATTTTACCGAGTCTTTTTACTTTCATCCATCATCATGATGATGGTATTCTCATTAATATACGTACCGATCAACTTACTATTTCCAAGTGCGTTCTATGATAACCACTTCCTTGTTTTCTTCATAGGAATATTGAGTATCTATCCGTTGCATAAATTTTTTCACATTGTACCGATACTTCCTTTTGTGAAAAAAATGAAGTGCAAATGTAATCGGAAACTATTTCTTTTACCGATCGTTTCTTTGCGAGTGGATCAACCTATCTCAAAATACCGTTACATGATTGCCTTGGTGGCACCATTCTTTGTACTGAACGGGATTTTGCTATACGGATGCATCCACTTCCCACATTACTCTCATTACTTTACAATGCTTCTTGCATTTCATTCAGGTATCTGTGCAATTGACTTTATATATGCAAAGCAACTGATGGACTCACCAAAAAATGCATTAATCGAAGAGAATGATGATGGATACGAAATATTGATTTATCAGTGAGGATGATGGATGGCCATTGAAACATACACTCGATGGAAGAAATCATCCTTCTGCTTTTTTCAGGTATTTTCACGAAGTTTCTTCATTTAATGATCAAAAATTCCTGCTTGCACTTGGATGAAATGTAGAAAAGAATGCAAAAAGCCTTATTTGCATGACTATTGCAATGCTCACGCTACCAATTAGAGAAATTATTTGGTAATGTATAGCTTAAAGGAGATAACGGGGAGGGGTTTGGATGATCTCCATGTTTTTAGTGTTTGCTGTTTTCATCTTATTCTATATAAATAAAATGACAAACGCATTATGTTTACAAAAAGAAATACCTGAAGAACGCCAACCAAAGGTGTTTAGAACCATCAACATCCTAATCACCATACTACTGGTCTCTTCTTATATAGAAATATTGTTTACATAGAAAAGCGGAGGCGGCTCGTTCAGAGGCGACAAGCATAAGTAAAACCTACCGGAAAGGCGCTCTTTGCCTTTTTGGTAGGTTTTACTTATGACCTCGAGCCTCTAGCCGCTGGAGCTGGACAATCAGAAAAGCGGAAGGGCTTTGCTCAGAGGCGACAAGCATAAGACGAATCTGCCGGAAAGGCGGTTTTTTGCCTTTTTGGCAGATTTGACTTATGACCTCGAGCCTCTAAGCCCTGGAGCTGGACAATCAGAAAAGCGGAGGCGGCTCTTTCAGAGGCGACAAGCAAAAAGCAGACCCGGAAAAATCCGGATCTGCTTTTTTTATATACTCAAACTAGCAAACGTATGCTGCACCAATGATGATTAACAAAATGAATAGAACAACGATTAACGCAAATCCTCCGCCGTAAGCACCTGACATCTGCGCTTCCTCCTTTCATGTATGAAAAAGCCACCTAAATATGAATAAAGCAAAAGGGGCCGCCTTTCTTAAGGTATTGCCCCCTCTACAGTCTTTATCCGATAACTTTAAACCCTGAGGCTAAAATTATAGCCATGCTGCACCCACAATGATTAACAGGATGAACAGTACTACGATTAACGCGAAACCTCCGCCGTATGCATTACCCATAACTTTCCACCTCCTTTGAAGCGCTAATTTATCTTATTCAAGTTAGCTGCCATTTGTTTTAGGCTAATGTCATAAATTTAGTTTTTTAGCAAATATATGCGGCACCAACGATGATTAATAAGATGAACAGCACTACGATTAACGCGAATCCGGAATTGTATCCACAGCTCATATTTATTACCTCCTTTTCTCTCTTCGCTCTTATCATATGAAAGTACCTAGGAAATGGGTGTGTAAAATGCCCATTTTTCTGAAGATTAATATGGAAAATATTTTTTTTCATGGAAAAAGTGTGTTATAGTATGTTTTGTAGAAATTTGACAAGCCATCAAACGAATATATTGTAGGAGTTGGTCACCATGAAAAAATGGATCATTTCAGTATCATTGGCTGCGGGAGTCGTTGGACTTGCAGGATGCAGCGGAGACGGTGCTGAAGGAAACAGTGACGTTGTTGCAACAACAAAAGCTGGAGACGTAACAAAAGATGAACTTTACAAATCAATGAAGCAAAAATTCACTCCACAAATGGAACAAGCTCTTCAAGAATTGGTTTACACGAAAGTACTTGAAGAAAAGTATGACGTGTCGAAAGAGGAAGTTGACGAAAAGCTGAATGAAGCCAAAGATCAATTGGGACCTCAATTCGAAATGTTCTTACAACAATATAATCTTGATGAAAAATCGTTTAAAGAATACTTAAAGCTTCAATTACTTCAAGAAAAAGCTGCGATCTCTGACGTGAAAGTCACTGAAGAAGAAGTAAAGGAATACTACGAGACATGGAAGCCTGACATTCAAGTTCGTCACATTCTTGTAGATGATGAAAAAACAGCTAAAGAAGTGAAACAAAAATTAGCTGATGGTGGAAAGTTTGAAGAACTTGCAAAAGAATATTCAAAAGATCCTGGTTCTGCTGAAAATGGCGGAAGCTTAGGCTGGGTAGACAATGCAGGTCGTCAAAACTTCGTACCGGAATTCTCTAAAGCTCTGGACACTTTAGATAAAGGAAAAGTGAGTGAGCCTATCAAAACAGAATATGGCTACCACATCATTGAAGTGACAGATAAAAAAGAAAAGAAATCCTTTGACGAAATGAAAAAGGAAATTGAAAAAGAACTGAAGCTTTCAAAAGTGGATCCTCAAAAAATCCAGGAAGCGATGAAAGCAGAAATTGAAAAAGCTGACTTAAATATTAAAGATGAAGATCTAAAAAAAGCATTTGATCAAGTGCTGAACCCTCCTGCTGCACCAGAAGGCGGAGAAACTCCTGCTGTGCCTGAAGGAGAAGAAACTCCAGCACCTACCGAAGAGTAGACCAAAAAGGACTGACGGATTCATTCCGTCAGTCCTTTTTATTCTCTATGTTCAAGACGTTAGTTGACGTCTCCGCTCCTTCTCCTCTTCCATTCGATGAATGTATACTTCTCCCTCTTTCTCTATCCACTCATCTTCCATATTCTTTTCTTCCTTAGCTGATTTAATCGTCATAAAGGCACTCCCGAATATCCCTGCTACAACCAAGTACATCCAAATAGGTAGTGTCATTTGCTTCATCTCCTTATAGGTTTGTCCTCTTTATTCACACTATATGTAGGGAAGAGATAAAACATTACTAGATTTACCCTTTTATTCTACTAAAAAGACCCCGTTCCATTACCCGGGGTCTAAGAGGTTTCCTATTTATGAAAAGTCGGTTTATAGAATGAACGATTATCAAGGGCAAATACTCTTTCTGTATACTCCCCAGGTTTCACCCGTTCCAATGCACGATCCAGCATATTCATCTTAGCATCCACATTATCGATATAATGCAGGATTTCAGCTTCACGAATGAGCGGCGGTTTAGGACTTCCCCATTCCGCTTTTCCGTGATGACTCAATACGAGATGTTGAAGGATCATCACTTCTTCCCCTTCAATTCCAAGCTCATCTGCAGCTTTTCCAATCTCATTCACCATGATCGAAATATGACCGATCAGATTCCCTTCAATCGTATACGTAGTTGATGTTGGACCTGAAAGCTCAATGACTTTGCCTAAATCATGAAGGATGACCCCAGCGAACAATAGATCTGAATCCAGGGATGGGTAGAGTCCTGCAATGGCTTTCGAGAGGTCAAGCATCGAAACAACATGATACGCAAGGCCTGACACAAATTCATGATGGTTCTTGGTAGCAGCCGGATATTCCAGAAAAGGCTTCTGATATTTTTTAATCAAGTGTCTTGTGATGCGTTGAATATTTGGATTTCTCATTTCAAAAATATACTGAGTGATCTTACTCGTCATTTCATCAATGCTCACCGGCGCCGTTTCCAGGAAGTCCGAAATGGCATAACCATCTGCCGGGGAAGCCGGACGAATTTGCTTGATCTTGAGCTGACTTTTACCACGATAACTATGTATGTCTCCAACAACCTGCACGATTGTCTCAGGTTGATATGCCTTCTCATCCTGCTCAGAAGCATCCCAAAGCTTAGCTTCCATATTTCCACTCTTATCTTGCAGTATCAGCGTTAAAAACGGCTTCCCTGTATTTGTCGTACCTTTGGTCATTTGTTTAATCAAAAGGGGTAATTCGATTGTTTCTCCAACGTTAAATTGTGTAATCCCAGACATCTCTTCTCCTCCGTCCAACTATATTAGTGGTTTCAGTATACCATATTTCGATAGAGTACAGGGGTGGAAAGGGTTGGAGTGATATAGGGGCCTAACAAAAATCAATATCCAAAGGTCCGTCCCTCTCTCTTCTCACAACAAAAAACCGCCCCCTACCGGAGACGATTCTGATGCCTAATTCACCAATGCTCTTTTTTGTTTCTTGCTAATCCAAACTTTCGTCGCTACCAGTCCTACAAGCATAATGAATGCTCCGAAGAAGTAGGGAATATGTATATTCCACTCAAACAGTGTCCCGGCAAGCAATGGTCCAGCAACGTTACCAAGACTGAGAAACGAGTTATTCAGCCCCATGACCGTCCCTTGACGTTCTCCTGCAAGTTTTGAAATGAGGGAATTCAACGATGGGCGTAGCATCGAGTTTCCGACAAAGAAAACGGCGGTTGTGATCAAGACCCCTACAAAGTTGGTGGCAAATGTCATGATGACAAATCCCAGTGCACTGAGGAGCAAAGAGCCGGTTACTACTTTTTCCTCACCGAAGATCTTCGTCGCCCTTCCCACTCCCACTCCTTGAACAACGGTACCGATGATACCAATGATCAAAATGATGATCCCGACTTCCTGTGGACCATACCCATATCGTTCTAGCGCATAGTAGCTGAAGATCGATTGGAAATTCGCCAATCCAAAGCTCATGATGAATACGAGTACCAACAGAAATCCGACCGGACTCATCACCGCATTCTTCATGACCACAAAGCGGTTCTCACGTTTCTCATTTGGATCAAATGTTCTTTTTTCCTTTGGATAGGATTCCGGTAATATGATGACCGAGACGATAGCTGCAATGGAGGCGGCGATCCCGGCAAAGATAAATGGATAGGAGAGGTTGATTTCTGCAAGCCATCCCCCGATTCCAGGGCCGATGACGATTCCAAGACCCATGGCAGCACCAAGTATCCCCATCCCTTGACCCCGACTGTCCTCATCCGTTACATCCGATACATATGCCATTGCAGTAGGCATTAATGCCGAGCCGAAAATGCCTGCTAAGATCCTGGACAGAAATAGCATCCATAACCCTACAGCGAAGGCGAAAATGAATTCAGCTATGGCAAAGCCAACCAAGCCGATGGTGATTAATGGCTTCCTGCCTATCCGATCGGATAACCTTCCCCAAATAGGAGCAAATAAAAACTGCATAAAAGCAAATACAGCCACCAACGCTCCAAGCGTTTGAGCATTGGCGTTGAATTTTTCTACATAAAAAGGAAGAATGGGGATGACCAGCCCGATTCCAACCATGACGATAAATAAGTTAAAGCTTAGTAGTGCCAGTGGTCCCCGATTACGTTTGGACCTTATTGTTTTTGCCATACGATGTGTTCCTTCTTTCTGACTCTCATTTCATTCCCGTGCACGTGCAAACAAACTCCTTGTAGTATTGTAACGAATCTGAGAAATGATTGCCAATTAATTCTGTAAGATTCATGCATTGCGCATGGATTCCTTTTCCACTCGCTTTAATACGATTATTTCACCCTCGGTAAACTCATTTCTTATATGAGGATGACAGGTAAAGAACAGAGTCTGATGGTTCACAGCCATTTTCCTCAACAGCTTTAGAAATGCGTTTGTTCTTTCCATGTCAAAGTTGACTGCCCCATCATCGATCAGTATCGGCAATGGGTACTTGTCCCTGAAAGATTGAATGAGGGCAAAGCGAATTGAGATGTATAACTGTTCTTTCGTTCCTTGACTGAGTTCTACTGCATGGAATACCGTACCGTCCTTCCGCTGTACCCTGATCATTTCGTCATCTCGTATGAAAATCCGCAGATAGTGCCCTTCCGTCAACTCTCTAAAGTTCTCTTCTGCAAGCTCCATCACTTTAGGCATCTTAGATTTCTGATAAAGATCCATCGTTTTCCTTAAGGCCACTTGTGCTAACGTATATTTGGACCAGTCATACGCAAGTTCTTGAAGCTCAGCCTTTTTGCTTTGAAACTCCTGCAGAATTGTGGAGTAGCTCTTCCCTTCCTCCAGCACTTTTATTTCATATGAAATGGAAGCGAGCTCTTTTTGACGAGCAGAGAGCTCCGTTGAAAGCTCTTCAATTCGTTTCGATACCCTTATTAATTCCTTTCTGCTATCTTCCTGAGAATCAAACCGAAGAAACGTGGTGAGTGTTCGTTCGGTCAGCCTCGTTTTCATTCCATTATATTGAACCGATAGGTCGATTCTCTCTTCGGCGTGTAGTGCCTTTTCACGAAATTCTGTTTCTTCCATGCACCCTGCAGATTGAAGAAGGATTCCAATCTCTTCACGGACCTTTCCACCTTCAATTCTGAGTTTCTCTATCTCAAAAGAAAGAGGCTCGATCTCCGTTTGGATGCTATTGATCATGAGGTTTTTCTTTTCAATGTCCTGCATGATCCCCTTCAGTTTAATCACAGCCTCATCCACTGTGGTAAACGGGAGAGAGTGGCGGTGGAACCATTCCTGACAATGATCCCTGTACTCATTCAATTTTTGGACCACATAGTCTTGCTCCTCTTTAAGATGGATATAAGACTCATAATTCGAAACGATTTCTTTTATCTTGACAAACGCATCACGCAGCCACTTCCAGTGAAAATCAGAAGGTAGACAGAGCTCTGATTTTAGACCGGATAATCTTTGTTCTCCTGAAACAATTTCTTTCTCAACTTCCTTCTGCTTTTCATAGACCTTCTGAAGTTTTACCTGTTGCTCTTCTAATGAAAGAATCCGCTGCTTCCACTCGTTCCTCAACTCCACTTGCTGCTTTAAGCTTTGCTCAGTCCTATCCAGAGAGTGAAATTCCATGTGACCTTCCGGCTGAAACTCTTTTGCTCTTGCTTTAGTTTGTTGAAGGGTGCTGGTTTCTTCTCGCAGATTTCCTCTCACCTGCACTCCAGATACACCCACTATAATGAGAAGGAGCAAGCTGATCCCGACAAAAAGCCCATGACCAATCACCATTGCCCATGTCCCAATTCCCAATAAAAGAAGGAGTGCTGCACCTATTAAGAGGAGCTGCCGGGAGAAGGAGGACTTTTTTCTGCTGAAACGTTGTTCTGCCTCTTTCACTTGCAGGTTCATCCAATGTGCCTGGTCCCGTGAAGCTTGCCGGGAAGATTCCATTTTCACCGTTCTTTGCAATTCTTGATACTCATCTTCTTCCATCAGCCGATCCTCTAAGCTATCACACTTCCTTTCGATGTTGTGAAGTTCTTCTTCTTCCTCTTGGAATTGTTTCTGAAAGCTTCCCCGCTCATGAAGGAGCTTTGATTGATGGTCCAGTGCATTTTGAATACGGTCAGACATCATTAAGCTTGTATCCAGGGCCGGGATGTCCTCCATCTCGATCGTTAATCCCAATTCACGGATCGTATCGTTGATCTTACTACGCACCGTTTTTAGTTCTCTGCTCCGTTCATTGCTTTCTTCTTTCCATTTCAGATAAAAAGACTGTTGAGACAATATCTTTTCTATAAAAGGAAGGTCTTCAACAAGGGAAGGATCAATCTCTTCTGAATCTAATTTGTTGTACAGATTTTCTTGTTTCGTCACCAAGGTTTCAAGATATGCCGATACTTGTCTTTCTTCCGTTTTGAGTTCATTTAAACGCTCTAACCCTTTTGCAGGAAACTCAATTGTTTCCAATTGGGAAAGCCGCTCCTCCACTCTTTTGAAGTTAGTGAGTGTATACCAGTTTTCATTAACTGAAATCAGGTCCTCTTTCTTTTCAGCAAGAGACCTCATTTCTTTCTCCATGGATGAAATCCGGGTTTCTAACGAGTTTTTCTTTGATATGAGAGGACGGTATTGATTATTTTTTTCTTTTCCTTCCTTTACTTGTTTTTCAAGGTGCTTTAATTGTGTCAGCACTGTGTTGACCATCGGCTTTCTTCCCGATTTCTTAAACAGCTGCTCCCTTTCTTTCTGCCAATTCTGTTCCATCTGTAACAGGAGGTCCGTCCCTGTAGAGCCTGCAGAGAATAGGTATCGATTCAGTTCTTCTTTTTTGAGGCGCTGAATGTTTTGCAGTCCTTCGAGGTTGAATGAGAATATGTTTTGATAAGTTGTCCTGTCCATATTTCCGAGCAGTTGTTGAAGGGTTTCTTCGCCTTCGGTTCTTCCGTCCTCGAAATGAACGGTGACGTCACCGGTTGCCTTCCCTTTAACCCTCTCGATACTGAGGATTCCTTGTCCTTCCATCCTACAAAGGATTCTCCCGCCATACTCTGTAGTAGACTTCGGTTCATACCTGAGCAGGGATTGCTGCTTCGTCGGAAACCCGAACAAAATGCTATGAATGAACGACATAATCGTTGATTTTCCAGCTTCATTTTCCCCATAAAATAGTTGAAGGTCACTGATCGTATAGTGCTTGTTTTCTATTTTTCCGTATCCATATATATGAAGTTCGAGAAGTTTCACCCCATTCACCTCCACGTTCAGCCTTTATTTTGTAACAAGCGCTCTGTTTCTTCTATTAAAGATTTCTTCTCTTCTTCTTCTAAGGGATCCAGAAAGCGGTATATAGATGGGTGCTCATACAATTCTGCCAGGGCATCCTTCCAGTCTTCTTCACCCATGCTCTCCAGTGTCTCCATTACTTCCTGCCTGAACGGATCCTGTTCTATTCCCCGACTCGCTTGGGTATGATTCCATCGTATTGAATGAATCCACTTCAAACCCTGCTGACTCTCGTATTCTGATTGCAATGCTTCCAGTAGGTCACCATTTTCGATTTTGCCAGCCATGTCTTGAGGGAGTGATTCATCATCCGTCAAGATAACCTCAATCAACACATCCCCCTTTTCAAGAAATTCCAGAGCTTGCTGGATACGCTGAAAAATTTCCCCAAAGCGCTGAACACCTTGAAGGGATACGCTGCATGTCCTCCACATCAAGTCGTGAGTCGGGATAAATGTTAATTCTGTATGGTGATGATCAAGCACCACTTCATAGCATCCTTTTTCACCTGTTTCTTTCCGATGTCTTCCCTGGATGTTACCAGGATATACGATGTAAGGCTCTTCATTCAGTATCTGCCGTTCATGTATATGTCCCAAAGCCCAATAGTGATAATTCTTCTCCAATAGTTCCCTTATCGAAAAAGGTGCGTACGGTTCGTGTGAAGAATGTACACTTCCTTCACTTCCATGGAGAATGCCTATCGTATAGAGGTTATCGGAACGTTTGGGATAATCAGCAACCCTTCTTTCCAGGATATGTCTTGTACCATAGCTGAACCCGACTAAATCTACAGTTGTCCCATTCTTTACAGTAAGCTGTTTCACTTCTGTTTCTTCGTTGAAGATATGTATGTTATCCGGCATATCGAGCTCTAATCGATAGCTTCCAAGATGATCATGATTCCCGTGAACAACGTAAACAGGAATGTTGTTTGAATGTAACCGTTTGAATTGCTTCAATAATTTCGCCTGCGCACGAATGCTGCGATCTTCTTCGTCGAACAGATCCCCACTGATGATCATGAAGTCAATTTGCCTATCAATCGCCACCCTTACCACTTTTTCAAAAGAGGCAAAGGTACTATTATGTATTCGTTCGAACACTTCTTTCGGTAAATGTTTTAGCCCGATAAATGGACTATCCAGATGTAAATCTGCTACATGAAAAAAACGAATCTTCCCCATGAAGTTCACTCCCCACACTACGAATATACGTTCTTATATTCTTTCATTATATCCTAAAACCGGCGATAATTTCAGTATATATTCAACATTTTACCCGTTTCATAGAGAAAGGCTGCCCCGGACGACGGAGACAGCCTGTTCTTACAGAATCATTTTTTCGATGTTATATCAATTGCTTTTTTAATATCTTTATATGAATTAGATTTACCATATAGGAGCACTCCACCCCGATACACTCTTGCTCCAAATATTCCAAGAACAATAATCGTCGCAAGGAGGACAACAATTCCTATGACTGGTTCATACACTGGAAGATTCAACATCCCCACACGAAGGAACATAACCATCGGTGTAAAAAACGGGACGTAAGAAGTAATCGTCACAAAACTGGATTCCGGATTCCCAAGACCGAACATAGAGATGAAAAATCCAATCATGATCAAGAAGGTCATCGGCATGATCATCTGCTGTACATCTTCGATTCTACTGACAAGAGATCCTAGTAATGCAGCCAGGGTAGCATACAGGAAATACCCTAATAAAAAGAAGATTACCGCATAGATAATGACACCTACCGATAAAGATTCAAATCCGAATCCTTCAAAGAAATCACCTACCAGTTCATCTTTCTTTTGAATCATTGTAAAATAGCCCACTGCCAGGATTACAGCTAACTGTGTTAATCCTACAAGGCCAATTCCAATGATCTTGGCAAACATTTGTTTAACCGGAGACACACTGGATATTAGGATTTCCATTACCCTCGAGCTTTTTTCTGTGGCGACTTCCATGGCCGTCATGTTGGCGTATGCAATGACAGAGAAATAAATAAAGAATAATAGAACATATACTATACCCCTCGCCTGACTCAATTCTTCCTCAGACTTGGCTCCTTCAATAAGGGCTTCCTTTTCAAATGCAACAGGACCGCTTAACAGTGCCAATTCATCACCTGAAAGCTCTAATTTACTTGCAGCCATTGAAGACTTCACATTTTGCAGGGCGACTTGTAATTCTCCGCTCACATTGGAATCTGATAATGAATTAGATTTATACACAGCTTGTGGAAGACCTTCAGGGCTTTCACTCAAAATGAGTAGTCCTTTTAATTCTTCAGATTCTATATTCTTTTCGATTTCTTCCATCGATTGAGTGGCAGGTTGCAGCTCGATCTCGCTATTCATGATCTTCAGCTGCTGCATAAGCGGATCATACAGGTTGCCCGTTTCGTCCTGAACCGCTATATTACTCGTGTCATCATCACTGAAGTTCGAAATGATACTGTCAAAATTGGCCAGTAATACAAGAGCAGCGGCAATGATGACGGTGGAAATGATAAAAGATTTTGCCTTAAGCTTTGAAAAATAGGCGTGACTAAGGATCAAGAAGAAATTATTCATAAGAAGTTCCCACCTTTTCTATGAAGATATCGTTCAGGGAAGGTTCTTCTAATTCGAACTTACGAAGGAATCCCTTTTGAACAACGTCATGAAATACACTTTGGGCATCAGCCTCAGACTCGACCTGAAGAAGAACTCCTTCGGTTGTTTCTTTCAGTTTCGCCACGCCTTTCATATCCTTTAGATATAGAAGATCAAAATCTGAGTGGATGACCACATTCTTCTTTCCAAAGGAACGCTTGATTTCCTTCAAGCCACCATGCACTACGGGACGCCCTTTATGCATGATGCACAGGCTTTCACAGAGCTCCTCCACGTGCTCCATACGGTGACTGGAGAACACGATGGTGGTTCCATTTTTCTTGATTTCCCGGACCGCATCCTTTAACAGTTCAACATTAACCGGATCCAGGCCGCTGAACGGTTCGTCGAGAATCAGTAAACTCGGCTTATGGATAACCGATGCAATAAACTGAATTTTCTGCTGATTTCCTTTTGAAAGTTCTTCTACTTTCTTGTTTACATTTTGGGGAACATTGAATCGTTCCAGCCAGTAATCCAGTTCTTTCAGGATGGTCTTTTTCTCCATACCACGAAGACGCGCCAGATAGACGATCTGATCGTTCACCTTCATTTTCGGATATAATCCTCTTTCTTCAGGCAGATATCCAATTTCCGGACTTGTGGAATAATCGATCTTCTTCCCTTTCCACGTAATCTGCCCTTCCGATGCATCCAACAACCCTAACACCATTCGAAATGTCGTCGTCTTCCCGGCCCCATTCGCGCCAAGAAACCCAAACATTTCCCCCGGTGGGATATTCAGTGACAGCTGATCAACTGCTGTAAATTGTCCAAACCTTTTGGTTACCTGTTGTATACTCAAACTCATTTCTGCATTCCCCTCCCATACCTTTAAACAAACATCTATTTTCTCTCTAGTACTCTACGATTTTATACAAAAAAGGTTTCATTTCCCACCTTTTTTATTTATCAAACTATTGGGACTTTCCAAAAAAATGATAATATGAAAAAATAAAAGAGTACATGAATATTAAACAAAGGGGTATATCACAATGAAAGTTTACAAATTAACGGTTTTTGAAAAAGACGGAAAAAAGATTCTGGATGAATCATTCGAAGCTTCATCCGACAGCGACGCAAAGAAAATGGGTGAATCCATGTTAGAACAAAAGGGGTATTCCGAGCATACGCATCGCTGTACTTCTCCACTTGGGAAACTATTGCTGTTTCATGTGTAAGGCTTACATCCTGCATTGCGGGTCACTTCGAGTGGCTTGTAATGCTTTTTTTATCGGATGAATATATAACGAAAAAAAGAACCAACCCTTCAGGCTAGTTCTCTTCAACTATTATTCTCCCTTGAATTCAGGTCGTCTTTTCTCCACAAATGCACGAATGCCTTCCTGGTGATCCGAGGTTTGACGCATGAGCCATTGCCCTTCTTTTTCCAGATCAAGGGCGCGTTGAAGCCTTTCTTTGTTTAATGCGACATATACTTCTTTCGTTTTCAGCATCGCTTTCGTCGGTGCACTTAATACTTGTTTCGTATAGCGTTCAATGCCTTCATCCAATTTCCCGGATGGAATCGCTTCGTCAACGAGTCCCTTCATAAGGGCCTCTTGCCCTTCCAATACTTTACCGTTCCAAATCAAACGTTTGGCTTTATGAGTTCCCAGGCGCTCCTGCAGAAGGAAATGACTTCCTCCATCCGGAATCAGTGCGATGCCGATAAAGTTCATGGCGAGCTTGCTGTCTTCTTCACACAGAATATAGTCAGAGCAAAGCGCCAGACTGAAACCAAGGCCTGCAGCAGCACCATGTATACCTGTTAAAACAATTTTTGGCATAGTATACAGAGTCATCACCAGTTCACTGATGGTATCCATAATACTTGAGAACTGTTCTTCACCGCTTAAGGAAAGCATCGATTTAATATCTCCTCCGGAAGAAAACCCCTTTCCTTCTCCTGTCAGGACCAATAAAGAAATTGATGGGTCATTTTTCACTTCTTTTAACGCAGCCAGGAGCTCTCCCATAAGACCTGCATCCAACGCATTCAGTGATTGAGGCCGGTTCAACTGAAGCCTTGCCACCTTACCTTCTTTATGTAATTTTACTGTTTCGTATTGATTTGACACTGTCAAAAAAATCCCTCCCCTTTCTTCTAGCATAGCGTAATATCCTATTTTTAGGAATTATTATTTTGAATAGTAAAATAATTCGAGAAAGAGAGGTCGAGTTCGGACCGACCTCTCATACGACTTTATATTTGTTTCATTTTATCCTGCACTTGATCTCTCAAGGCTCTCTTCAAAAATTTCCCAACAGACGTTTTGGGAATCTCATCAAGGAACAGGATTTCATCCGGCAGCCACCATTTGGCAAACTGTGGTTTCAGAAAATCCATGATTTCTTCTTTGGACACATTTCCTTTTCCCGAGTCTTTTAACACCACACAAGCGATCGGGCGTTCCTGCCATTCTTCATGGGGAACTGCAACTACCGCGGCTTCGAAGATATGTTCATGTGCCATGAGAGCATTCTCAATGTCTACAGAAGAAATCCATTCTCCACCTGATTTGATCAAGTCCTTTGTGCGGTCAACGATTTTAATGTAGCCCTCTTCATCGATGGTGACGACATCACCTGTATACAGCCAGCCATCACGGAATGCTTCCTGAGTTCTTTCATCTTCATAGTATTCAGAAGCAATCCAGGGACCTCTCAGGGCAAGCTCTCCCATTTCCTTTCCATCCCAAGCCACTTCTCCGTCTTTCCCGACGATTTTCATGTCTAATCCAGGGACGAGGATCCCTTGCTTTGCTTTTAATTCAAGCTTTTCTTCAGCAGAAAGATCATCATGATAGCTTTTCGATGCAGCAATCACTGCCAGCGGACTTGTTTCCGTCATCCCATATGCATGCATGAACGGAATACCGAATTTCTCTTCAAAGGTCCTGATCATTCCTTTAGGAGCCGCAGAACCCCCACATAGAACGGAACGAAGGCTGGAGAGATCATATTCATTTTTCTCTAATTCATTGAGCAAACCAAGCCAAATGGTCGGGACTCCTGCAGAGATGGTTACCTTCTCATCCTGCATTAACTGTGCCAGCAATCCTGGAGTAAAATATGGTCCGGGCAGAACCTGCTTTGTCCCGAACCATACAGAGGCGAACGGAAGTCCCCATGCGTTTACATGGAACATCGGTACGACCGGCAGGGCAACGTCTCTTTCACAGACACCAGTGGTATCAGCAAGCCCCAGCGCCATGGCATGCAGGACGATTCCACGATGAGAATATATGACACCTTTAGGATTTCCGGTTGTGGCTGACGTGTAACACATCCCTGCAGGAGAATTTTCATCAATGTCTGTCCGGAATTGGAAAGAAGGGTCGCCTTCCTCAAGCATACTCTCATAATGATAAACCGGTTCCAAAGTGGTTTCCGGCAAGTCACCATCGGTCATTACAATGAAGGCTTTGACCGTAGGTATCTGGTCTTTGATCTTTTCGATGAGCGGTACAATGTCTGAATCGATGAGCAATACCTGGTCCT
This sequence comes from Rossellomorea sp. ABR4_004, assembly GCF_056159585.1. NCBI lineage: Bacteria > Bacillati > Bacillota > Bacilli > Caryophanales > Bacillaceae > Rossellomorea > Rossellomorea sp. ABR4_004. The sequence goes on from NZ_JBSWVM010000006.1 coordinate 116,490, forward strand.
TGGCATGATTGATGATATACACGATGTGCTGAGGTGATAAGCGAATATTGATCGTATGTAGGACGGCCCCGCTACAAGGAATCGCAAAATAGGATTCAAGATGTCGATGATGGTTCCAGGCAAGGGTTCCAACCTTATCCCCTTCTTCAACTCCAAGTTCTGATAGGCTGCTTGCAAGTCTTCGGGTTCTTTCTCCCCACTGCTTATACGTGAAGCGGCTTATTCCGGACTCAGTGCGTGAAACAATTTCTTTGTTAGGAAAATATTTTTCGGCTCTTTCTATCATTTGTGTCAGAAGCAGAGGTGTTTGCATCATATTCGATCTCTCCCCTCAATTTTAGTAAGCGTTTACAATAATACTGTTTGTTTTCTATGTCTAACTACTAATTCGACCTTTTCATAAGTAATCCTTTAAGTATTATTGAAAAATTCCGTTAATTATATATGTAACACAACAAGCCCATAGGTATAAATAAGAAGCTGCCCAGAATGCTGAACAGCTTCTTTTTTATGAAAATAAGTCATTTAATATCTTAATTTTCTTATCGGTATATTCTTTGAATCCCAGGTTGTAGGCGTTTGGCTCTTTCGGATTGGCAAAATGCATGATCTTTCCTGTCTTTGGATCGATGAATTTACTCGCAGCGCCGCAGCCGATGCCAATGATGGTTTGGACCTCTTCCATGATCATGATGTTATAAAGGCTGTCCTGTCCCGGGAGAGCATAGCCGACATTTTCGAGGTTACCCAGAATGTTCTTCTGACGATATAAGTAATAGGGATCATAACCGTGTGCCTTTGTCCACTCTTCAGCAAGGTCCATCATCTTCTCGATTTCCACCCGGTCTGCCACTTTATACTTGTCTTTATTCTTGGTCATTTCAGACGCCCGCTTGAAGGACAGTGTGTGGACGGTCAACGATTCCGGCATGAGCTTTTCGGTTTCATCCAAAGAATGCTGAAGTTCTGGAAGCTCTTCACCTGGAAGTCCGATAATAAGGTCCATGTTGATGTTGTTCATTCCCATATTGCGGGATAAATGAAATTTATCGATGGTCTCTTCCACGGTGTGATGACGGCCGATTGCTTTTAATGTTTCTTGTGTATACGACTGAGGGTTGATGGAAATGCGGTCGATATTCCATTTCTTTAGTACCTCCAGTTTATCCGGGGAAATTGTATCCGGTCTCCCTGCTTCTACCGTCACTTCCCTTACCGCATCCACATTGGGGAATGATCGATACATTTCTTCATACAGTGCATCCATTTCTTCTGCCGTGATGGACGTAGGGGTCCCTCCACCATAGTAAATCGTCGTAATCTTGACGTTATTTTCTTTAAGCCAGCGTCCCATTTCCTGGATTTCATAGTGAAGCCCTGCCAGGAAGGAATCGACCCGCCCTTGTTTACCGAGAATAGCGTATGCAGGAAAAGTACAATACGCACATTTGGTAGGACAAAACGGGATTCCGATATAGATGCTCACTTCATGCTGGAGATCATAAAGATCCGGTACAACCGAAAGCTGCCGGTCCACGATGTTTTGCATCAGCTGAATCTTTTCATCGGTAATAAGGTATTCCTCTTTCAATTTCGCATGAATCTCCTCCTGGGGGAGGCCCAGCTGAGTCTGCCTATGCAAAAGCTTGGTAGGACGGATCCCTGTTAAGATCCCCCACTTTTGCCTGATTCCCGTCAGATCTTGAAGAACATTCAGATACACATGAGATACTGCAGTTTTCAGCTGTTTGAAGCGCTCTTTTTCATTTTCATATGAAGTCCAGTCTCGTTCATAGGTCGCAGTGTATATTTCATCTGAAGAAGGCTTTATCAACATAGCTTTTGCTTCTATCTTTTCTTCAAGTGTAAGTTCTATTTTGACTTGAAGATCCATGTCATCACAAGTGCCAAAGTGAATCACGGATTCTTCAAAAAATAAATTCGCAATCAATCGCAGGGGGCGCTCAAAACGCTCATCCTCGATTCCTTTTATCAAAACATTCACTTTCTAATCACCTTTCACCAAATCTAATAAGCTTTTATAAGTGTACAGAATGGGGTGGGAATGGTCAATGGCAGGGAGGCCAACTGAAATAAATAGAACACCTCGCTTTCCAATAGAAAAGCGAGGTGTATCGGTTTATGATTTAATGATGTTCATTTTTTTCAGGAATGGAATCGGGTGCTGCTTACGGAATAGCTCTGTCACAAAGTATGGGATGCCTTTTTCGCTTTGGCTCCGTGTAATCCAGTTAGCTGCATCTCTCACCTGTCTGGGTGCGTCTCCCATAGCTACCCCAAGACCACAGCATTCCAAGGAGTCGATGTCATCCAGCCCCGACCCAACCATCACGATTTGATCCTTTTTCACTCCAAGACGTTCAGACAGATACATTAATCCTCGAAGCTTCGATACGCCCCTTGGCACTATATCCAGTTTATAATCAGATGTCGGGATGGCATCCACTTCTTCATACATGCCTTTTAGAGAAGCGACAACGTCCCACACATCTTCACGATGCTCCATGACAACCGATATCTTTGGAACCGACATTGGATTTTCCAATAGATGATCGCTCACACGATCCACAAACTGCTTACTATAAAGTAATTTCGACTCTCTTTGCCAAGAGACTTTTGCCATCTCCCTTGCCTGGGAATTGGCTTTGCCAATGATTGACCTCTTTTCATGGGATAGAGTTACTTGGCTTGAGAAACCTTCAAGGAATTGAGCAATTTCATACGTAATATCCTCGGCAATCTTTTTTACATACATCGGTTTTTCAAGTTCACCAGCGATGTAGGACCCACTATGTGTGACGAGCGGGGTTTTCAGTTTAAGGGCCTTGGCTACTTTCTTAGCTGAAGCAAAGCTCCTGCTTGTTACCAATGTGACCGTTACACCTTTATCTTGAACGTACTCAATTGCATCCTTCGTTTCCTTCGCAATTTTTCCGTTATCATTTACAATCGTTCCATCAATATTTAACGCCAGCATTCTATAGATCATCATCGGTGTCCCCCCTATATGTTGTCTACTCCCTTTCTTTACTTTTATGAAGGAGGGGAGACAAATATGACAAGGGGTGGGAGCAATTCACAAATTATAGCGAGTGGCAGGTAGAACTTATCAATTTTCTGTTCCACAGCTATATCCACAAAAAAAAGGACCAACCCCCGTGCCGGAAGTCAGTCCTTTTCGTACCCATATTATTTCTGCATTGAACCGTAAAGTTCTTCAAGCGGCTTCATGATGACTTTGTTCAAGTCATTGATGACCATGCTCATGCGTTGCTCAGCTTCCATAAGCTTTGCAATTACTTCGTGTTGTTGAACAAGTTGAGCTGTTTTTTGAGCTTGCTCTACTTCTTCTTGAGAGATTTCTTCACCGCTCATTTGTTTTTGTTGAAGATTCATTTGAATGTTTCTGAAGTTTTCAAACATCTTGTTAGCAGATTCGTCATTGTTTACTTCGTCATACATCTTCTTCAGTTGTAGAAATTCATCGCTTTGACGTAAAGCACTTTCCAATTCGTTCGCTTGATCGTATAAGTTAATAGCCAAAATACGTACCTCCTATAATTTCACTCTATGTTTCCTACACCACTATAACAAACTATAGAGTAAAATTCTAGGAAGGACCCTTAGGCCATGCTGAATTAAGAGATAAAGAGGGCTATGACCCCTTGAACGATTCCGATCACTCCTCCAAGTAATGCCCCTAAGTACGTAATCATCTTGAATTCACGACGGGAAATGCCGAGAACCAATTCTTCCAATCTTCCAACTGAAAAAGATTCAACCTGCTCCTGCACAATATGCTGCAGGTGCATCTTCTCCATCAGGTTCGGAATCTTCTTCGATAAGAGGTCCGTCCCTCTATCCACCCATTTGGGAAGCTGGTTATTGAAGAAGGAATCCTTATGAGGTTCAAGAAAGTTTCTTAGCGGCTTGGATAGGTGCCCTTCGATGTTGACGAGTTTGACAAGGGATGCCTGAACGGATTGAATCAAGTCTTCTTCCGGTAATCGATCAATGAATTCATCAAGCTTCATTTGTTTCAGTTTGGACCATTCTTTTGTCAGCAGATTGTAAAGGATTTCCTGGGTTCCTTCATGCTTGATGAACTTTACGATTTCAGGCTGTACTTTATCCGCAACAGACGTGTTGCCGAGGAACATTCCAAGCATGTTTCCAAGCATGCCCCGTTCTTTTAGAAAATCGTCGATCATGATCTTCACTTTCATTTTTCCTTCTGGGCTTGTGAAATAAGTTTCCGCACGGTTTGCGATAAAGTCAACAAGCTTCGGAATACTTTCTTCGATTTTTTCCTGCCACTTTTCTGGAAGAGCCTCTTCCAGCTTTTTAGAGGTATAGGCTGCTTTCGTATCTTTCATCTTTACAGCTACCCACTCTTCAAGCCATTCATTAAGACGGGGGGAGGATACAGGAATTTGCAGGATATCCAACCACTCATTCACCGTTTTGTCCGATGTGAAGACAGGTTGTAATTCTTCCGCTAGCCAGTGGGATACATCCCTTTGAAAATCATCATTCATCACTTTTTTCTGAAGACTTTCAGGCGTGATTAAATGATCGACCACCATTTTCCCGAGTTGTTCCGCCAATTCTTCCCGGCGTTTTGGGATCAACCCTGGTGTGAATGGTACTTTAAATTTCCCGATATAGTAAGCCCTATAAGGTCTGAATAACATTTTTATGGCTAATGAATTGGTGACTCCTCCAATGAGGGCTCCAATCAAAACCATGAACAGTATTAGGATGAAAGCATCCAGCATGATTGCACCTTCCTTTTCTACCTCTCTTGTTTGAACATTTTGCCTTGGTTCACATAGAATGCTATATCAACATTAGCCCAATAAATCATTATAGAATCATTCTTAAGGGTTATGCAAACGGGGAATGCCTGATGAAGATAAAATGTTCATTTAGTTCGCATAAACATCATCATGATCATCATCACTTGTATATACCGAAGCAGATGATGAATCGATATCCTTTTGAACGGAACATGATGCTGAAATGTGGAAACTCTTCTCTTAACGTAACATGCAGGGAAGATCCAACTGATTCTTTACAGATTATGTTAGAAACAAGCGATTCATTATTCTCTTCCATACCGAATCTGGAAAACATATGGATATCCATCGATTCAAGGCATAGCATCATCCATATGGGACCGGTTGTGGCCCTACTAATCAACCAATTTTCTTTGAATACATTACATTCACACTCTTTAAAAGAATATTTTACAGAGTGTCAGAGCTGGTTTCAACGAAAAGGTGGATTCTTTTATCTTATTTCCCTCTCTTCTTTTGTTGGAGACCTCTCTGAAGGGGTTGTATTTCTTGATCAAGACTGGGAGCTTAAAACACTTCCTGCTCCTCACATCATTTACAATCGATGTCATTCAAGAAAGGTAGAAAAAACTCCATCCTTTGAAAAAGCCCTCACTCAATCTGAAGAACGGAACATTCTCGTTTTCAATTCTGGGTTTCTATCGAAAGACGAGGTTTACAATGCGCTCAAAGATAGCCCGTCACTCGCCCATCACCTGCCCAAAACCGTGCAGGGATTCGATTCATTGGAGGAAATGCTTTCCTTATATAAGGATGTTTTCGTTAAGGGGGTAAACGGTAGCAGGGGCCGTTACATCATGCGTATCCAAAAAAGAGAGAATGATTTTATTATGCACCAAAATTCTTTCACATCACAGAGTCCACTTTCCTTCTCAACCTACTCTGCACTCTATAGGCAAATTCGATCCTGGTGCAACCCTTCTTCTTATTTGGTTCAGGAAACCATTCCTTTTCTTACAGTGGAAGATCAGCCATTAGATTTTCGATTTCTTTGTCACTTGAATGGAAAGGGAAACTGGGAAATCGTTTCTTCTGTTGCCCGGATCGCTTCTCAGAATCAATTCGTGGCGAATGTCGATCAAGGAGGACGAATCGCAAAACCTCTTCCCATCCTTCAATCTCTTTTTTCACTCCAGAGAAGTGTTGGGATTCTAAATGATATGAAGGTGTTATGTACGTCTTCTGCCCGACTCTTTTCTGACACGGTTGAAGGGCATTTCGCCGAGCTTGGCATTGATGTCGGCATCGATGAAAGCGGAAAGCCCTGGCTCATTGAAGTCAATTCCAAACCCTCTAAACGAACATACTTGGAAAACGATCGAATTCGTCCTTCGGTTAAAGCACTCTATGAATATAGTTTTACAAAATGGATGAACAAGGAGGATTAAAACGATGAACCAATCATTGGGCATTATGACCCTTACACCGCAAGTAACGAACAGCTACTTTCTTGGAATAGCGAAACAATCCGTCTCTTATCCTATTGATCTTTATCTGTTCTCCCCGAAAGGAATCTCTCCTTTGAACGAAACGGTGGATGGATTTTATTTCAATAAAGAATCACAATCATGGGAAAATGAAGCCTTTGAAATTCCGGAATATATCTACGACCGTACGTATTATCAAAAGGATATACAATCCCAACAGGCAAAGGCCGTCGTTCAGTGGTTAAAGAACCAGAGACACATTCGATTTCTCGGCTATGGATTACCAAACAAATGGCATCTTTACAAAAAACTTAAAAAGACTCCACTCTCCCCATACATTCCCGATACGTATCTTGTAACCGATGGAAATCATTTATTAAATCTACTTACTGAACATAAAGATATAATAATCAAACCAGTCGATGGGGCTCATGGATTTGCCATTTATCATCTTGTTGAAAGCCAGAGGGGGATAGTCGTTCGAACAACGAAAAAGGAAGGAATCAGAGAACAATCCTTCCAAAGGGAAGAGATCTTTATCAAGTGGGTTAACCGAATCCTCCAGCAACATACGTTCATTTGTCAAAAGCGGATTCTCAATCTGACGAAAGAGAATGCACCTTTTGATTTGCGCATTCTTTTGAATAAAAACGCTAATGGAGAATGGAGAGAATTTCAGCGGGCCATCCGTGTAGGGGAACAGCAGGCAATTCTGACCAATATCAGTCGAGGAGCTTCATATAAATCATATAGTGATTGGATGACACTTCACGATTCTTCTTGGGACTATATTGAAGAAGAACTCACGGACATCATGGAAGAAATGCCTTTACTACTAGAAGAACATTTTTCAGCTTTGTTTGAAATTGGGGTTGATATTATTATTGGTGAGGATCAATCCCTATGGATTCTCGATATGAACTCAAAGCCGGGACATAAGGTAGTAGATACATTGGGACATGAGAAACTGCCTTCCTTATATAAAGCTCCATTAGATTATTGTGAGTTCTTGGCATCCCAATCACTAACATCCTTAAGACGAGGTGATTTCTAGTGCTTAAATCGTATAAAATTGAACAATTCCAAGATGAAGAAAGCCTTCTCTACCTCCCCTCTGGTTTCAAGCTGGAGGAAAAAACTTTTCCTCATACAGTAATCCTTGGAACTGCACGGCAAGCCGCTGAATGTAAGCGTCATCCGAATGGTCGTAACGTGATTGGCATTAGCTCTGGTTTAGCCGGGAAGTTACATCTTCCTTCTAAAGTAAAGTCCCTTTCTCTCTTTTGTAAAGAGGATTGTTTATACGCTGGGGTGCTCATTGGCATTTTCACCTCTGGATTCACGAGCTTTAGCTTAAGCCCGATTGGTGAACGTTCCTATTTCTTCAAAAAGCTCTTATCTGTTCAATCATCCCTAGGAGTCATTCCCTTTGTGTTTGGAGAGCGTCATATTAATTGGGAGAATGGACTCGTAAAGGGATATTTTCACTTTGGAGAAGGTTGGGAAATCGAAGAGATTCCTTTTCCAAATGTTATTTATGACAGGCTGCCGAACCGCCGCAGCGAAAAGCGGAAAACGTACCAGAACATCAAAGAAAGACTACAGAGGGAATACGGTATTCCTTGGTACAATCCAGGTTTTTTTAATAAGCTTGATTTGTTTGAACGACTGGAAAACGATTCTTCCGTCCAGCATCTTCTGCCGGAAACACATTCATTTCAATCATTTGATGAGATCGAGAGAATGCTTTCCTCCTATCATCATATTTATCTTAAACCGAAGAACGGCAGTCTCGGGAACGGCATCCACAAGATTACGTTTAACCGCACTTCTGAAGAATATTATTGTCGGTTCAGGGATGATGAACGTAAAAATCGCTTATTGAAATTTAAGTCTTTGGAGCAACTTGTCAATACGGTCTTTAAGAATCGAAATCTTGACACTTTCATCGTCCAGCAGGGGATTTCCCTGTTGCAAGAAAATAACCGGCCGATTGACTTCAGGGTTCATACGAATAAAGGTGAGGATGGGGCTTGGCAAGTAAGTGCATTGGCCGGGAAAGTGGCAGGATCGGGAAGTGTGACCACCCATGCAAATAACGGTGGAGAAGTGAAGATTTTATCGGAGTTGTTTCCAGATGAAGCAGTCCGAGATATTATTGAAGGTGCACTAAAGAACGCAGCGCTATCACTATCACATGCCATCGAACGAAATCTGGAGGGATATATCGGGGAAATCGGTTTTGATTTCGGAGTGGACGAAAATCATCGAATTTGGATGTTCGAAGCAAACTCAAAACCGGGAAGGTCTATTTTTTCCCACCCGCATTTGAAGAGCTTTGACTTATTAACAAGAAAACTTGCCTTATCATTCGGGATCTTTCTCACTCAGCAAAGCTTGAATCATCCTGAGGAAATGCTTCCATGAAAATCCTTTATGATCGGGAAAAGAAAACCTTTTTTCATGTAGAAGAATCTATAACGACTTATGGGTTTGCGAAGAATTCATTTCTGCTTTGTACTAAGGATTCAAAAGATTGCTATCAATTCACCATCTCGTTTCATAAGAATATTCCGGCGATCCCCCTGATCGGAATCGTAGCAAGTAAGGAGGAAAGGAATAAATACAAGGGGAATTTTGAATTGTTTCGATCGATTCAACTGGACGTTGAACAGGCAGGTGGAATCTGTTTTGTCTTCTCTCCTCAAGATGTTTTCGGTGATTCCATTTCCGGGATCATGTACAATCAGCCATTAAACAAATGGGTGAAATGCCTATTTCCTGTACCAAACGTCATATACAATCGCGTTCCCTCGAGGCATGCTGAGCAAAATCAGGCCTATGAGAAGCTTCTCCATTTTATTAAGGAACATAAAATCCCTTTCTTCAACCCTCATTTCTTTAACAAATGGAAAATATACGAGCTTCTGTCCAAAAATCCTGAACTCGATCCTTACCTGCCACAAACTGAACTTGTTACAAATGAAGAGTCCTTTACCAACTTTCTTACGTCACATAAAAAAATATATGTGAAACACACTCTCTCTTCTCAAGGAAAAGGAATAAGGCTCATCGAAATCGATGACAATGGACGTATTCTCTGTAAAAGTATTAAAAAAATGGAGAGGTTCTTAAACGTATCCCGCCTGTTTCAATCATACAGCGAATGGTTTACTAGTAACCAATGGATCATTCAGGAAGCCGTTGCCTGTAATACATTGCATGATCATCGTTATGATTTCCGAATATTAGTCCTTCACACCGGAGAAGATTTTCGTTTAATAGGCATTGGTGTCCGCATGTCACAACGACAGGAAGTCACCACTCATGTACCTACAGGTGGGAAGGTTATTTCACTTAAAGAAATCGCAGACGCTCACACGAAAAAGGAAATCTCACGGATCGTTCAAACATGTGGGGAAGAGCTCGCTAAATCCTTTGGCTATGTCGGAGAATTCTCCATCGACTTAGCTCCCCGGGAAAATGGGGGATTCGTATTATTCGAAATCAATTCAAAGCCCATGAGCTTTGATGAAGAAGAAATTGAAAACAAACGTCGAAAACAGCTTGTCCGCACATTCCTCACACTCAGTGCTAAAAATAGCGAAGGTTGAATCCAGGTGGTTCAACCTTTGTCATTCTTACCGTAATGAATTATAAATCGTAGAAAATCTTGTAGCATGTTCCATTTCATCAGTCATGGCAATAAAAAGGGGCTTATAGGCTTGTTGATTCGGAATCTCCAGCAGCATGTCCCTGTAGAATTCTGCAGCCTCAAGCTCATCCTTCAGTGCAAGCAGGACTCCTTCTTTAAAAGTAGTAAACCCTACCTTCTCTTTCTTATGCTCGTAATACTCTCCCGTTAATAAATAATGGAGGTATTGGAACATTTCATAATGCACCTTTTCATCCTTCAGGGCATGTTCGATAAACTCTACATACAATGGATTATTCGTCCGCCCTTTTAATTCTTTATAGAAATAATAGGCTGTCCATTCATCACTGATCGCCTTTTGCAAGTCACGAATAAACGAATTCATTCTTCGTCCCCCCTCTATCTCTTCAGTAAATTCTATTAGAGGAGAATTCCATTTATGATACATTTAAAACCCACACCTACACAGCAAGTATTAAAACGTTTACAATAATAGTGGAGGTGATGAAAAATGATTCAACATTTTCAATATAAAAGCATGTTCGAAAATAAACAGCTCCCTGGCTGGACGTTTTCCTTTTACTTCAGCGGGACAAAATATCAAGGAAATTACCATAAAGACGGTAAAATTGAATGGACCGGAGCCACTCCACCGGCTGATAAGGAAGACACCCTTAAGAAGCAGCTTCATGAACTAATGCTATTCCACGTTTATGATTGATGGAACGTACATAATTCACCTCAAAATGAGAAATTAATGAGCCTTCATGCATAACTTCAGCTTCCTTTCCAAAACTAAAGTAAGGAGGCTGATGAGCATGAAAAAAGATGATCAATTCCTTCCAGATACCAATTACGAAGGAAAAGAAAAAGCATTTCTCGATGTGGACCGTTTTATCAACGAAGGCATGTCCGGGGGGTCCGTCCATATGAGGGAAAACACAACCAACATCGAAGAAGCAATCGAAATCACGGATCATGAAGAACCGCCGAAATAGAATCGGATAAAACAAAAAAGCTGCCAAAAAGGATCATGATCCTTCGGCAGCTTTTAGTATTTATCGGCTTCTGACAAGCATATTGACGGCTTCTTGAATAGCATCTTCTGCATTGATGCCCTCTTCTTCCGATTCACGTATGCAGGCTTCCAGGTTCTTCGCAACGATGAGCCCTAATGTACGATCCACGGCAGTACGTACGGCAGATAATTGAGTCACAACATCCTTACAGTGTTTTTCCTCTTCCATCATTTTCAACACGCCGCGCACTTGACCTTCAAGACGTTTCATTCGATTGGTAACTTCTTTAGTATATTCCATTTTAGGACACCCCATAATGATTTATTCATTCTTCAATAGTATTAAAATTAGCTATTTTTTGCAATGGTACACACTTTGATTAATCCAACTATTTCAGTACAATAGACATTATAACCTTTTTCACTATAATAATGAACAAAGAGGGATGACATGTTTACATCTTTACGTAAAAAATTTCCTGCTGCCATAATCCAACACCATTATCCAACCAATCTTGAAGCAACTAAGATTTGGTTTACAAATGAAGCTGAAGATGAATACATAGGCATTGATAGAAGTGAGATAACTCAAGAGGAAATGGAGTTATTGCACTGCTTGTTCAAAGAGATAATAAATCCATCCGGATCGATCAACGATTCTCCCCACTCAATCGAATGGTTCACCTATTTATATAAAAATGGACCAATGCCTTCATATATAGCCGGCGAATTCCGTATCATCCAATTCTCGCTGAAGGAGAGTTTGGACCAGCTTCAATTAAAAGAGGCGTTTCAACATCTATTACCCCTCAACACGATTCTTGTATTGCAAGATGATCGTATGGGGTTGCTCATTGAAGAGAAAGGTGAATGGAATTTGGATGAAGAGCAATTACTCTCGATTTCCCATGTGATTGAATCGGACTTTTTTGTCAGTCTTTCTTATTTCATAGGACAATTCCATGAGGTTCCACAATTCCCTCTCACCTTTAAATATGAGCGGGAATTGTTTTCATTCTCCAGAACGGTGCAGAAGCAGGCATTTATTCAATCCGTGGTGACAGTTCTGCCTGAATTTGCCCTCCATCATTTACCGCTGGAATGGAAGAAACATATTTTCGCAAAGGTGGCTGACACCTTTCAGGAGGATCCTGAATTGATTCACACTGTTAAGGCTTTTCTCGAACATCAATCAAATATCAGTCAGACTGCCAAGAACCTATTTATGCATCGGAATAGTGTACAGTATCGAATTGATAAGTTCATGGAAAAAACCAATATTGATATTAAAACGTTTCAAGGTGGAATTTTAGCCTATTTCGCATGCTTGAACTTTCAATCTGACAACATGCATAAAAAGGGATGAGGAACTTTGTGCAACTTGACCATATCGTTTTGAATACGCTTTCTCTACAATAGGACTATAGATGAAAACGATTGCATTTCAAGGAGGAGAAGGTAAAATGGCTGAATTAAAATTAGAAAAAATCCACAAAATTTATGATGGTAAGGTTACGGCAGTAAATGACTTTAATCTTCATATTCAAGATAAAGAGTTTATCGTATTTGTAGGACCTTCAGGTTGCGGGAAGTCAACGACTCTGCGTATGATCGCCGGACTTGAAGAAATTTCCAAAGGGGATTTCTCTATCGATGGAAAGCGCGTAAACGATGTGGCACCAAAAGACCGTGACATCGCCATGGTTTTCCAGAACTATGCCCTATACCCACACATGAGCGTATATGATAATATGGCCTTTGGTCTTAAACTTCGTAAGTTCGATAAACAAGAAATTGACCGCCGTGTTCAAGAAGCGGCTAAGATCCTTGGTCTCGAAGCACTGCTAGATCGTAAACCGAAAGCATTATCAGGTGGTCAGCGTCAGCGTGTAGCACTCGGCCGTGCCATCGTTCGTGATGCGAAAGTGTTCTTAATGGATGAGCCTTTATCCAATCTTGATGCTAAGCTTCGTGTACAAATGCGTGCAGAGATCGCCAAGCTTCACCAACGTTTACAAACGACAACGATTTACGTAACACATGACCAGACAGAAGCAATGACAATGGCAACACGTATTGTTGTGATGAAGGATGGAGTCATCCAACAAGTTGGATCTCCCAAAGAAGTATACGATAAGCCTGAAAATGTATTCGTAGGTGGATTCATTGGATCACCTGCTATGAACTTCTTCCATGGTTCCCTTGAAGATGGTAAATTCGTAATTGGAAATACCAAAGTTTCTGTACCGGAAGGGAAAATGAAAGTGCTTCGCGAACAAGGTCATGTAGGTAAGAGCATCGTTCTGGGAGTGCGTCCTGAGGATATTCATGATGAGCCACTATTCTTAGATACTGCACAAGGAGCGAAAATCACAGCAAAAATTGAAGTATCTGAATTAACAGGTGCTGAAACAATGCTTTACTCCCAATTAGAAGGACAAGAGTTTGTAGCCCGCGTTGACTCTCGTACCGATATCGCTGCCGGCCAAACAATTGAACTTGCCTTTGATATGAACAAAGCTCATTTCTTTGATTCAGAATCCGAGTCAAGAATTCGATAAAATAAATGCTTAAAGCCGCACTCATTCACGAGTGCGGCTTTTTTGACCCCTTTTAAAACTCTGTCAAATCTATGCTTTTCCCCTCTTCTTCCCCACATCGAATACATGTAAAAAGATGCAGGCAAGTATCAGAGCAGCTGCTATTTGGTATGCCATCGGCTAACTGTACATGCTGTATATCCATATACGCACTGTACTCATCGTAAAAATCATAATATCTTCCCTGATCGGTTGTAGAGTCTCCGCACTTTGGGCAAAGTCCCCTGTATTCAACGATCCCGTTACATAATGCGCAAGCTTTCATGCTGTGTCACCATACTTTCAATCTAATTCATTGTATAGTGTTATCCTTTTTACAATCACAATGAATTATGTAGAAAACTTTTAGGGATTTATCAGGAATAAATTCCCTGTCACTACATTGAATATAAATTCTGAAACGAACCATAATACCTATTAACAAGGCAGGAACAAGCCTTCTCTCCCACCACTCGATGGGTTACGCCATTATTAGAATGGTCGCTCATGGAATAGCGGGCTGGTGCAAATCCAGCTAACCCAACCAAAAAAACTTATACATTTTAAGGAGATGACAGATTATGCAACAGCAACAATCTCGCAGCAATTCATCTAACCAACTAGTAGCTCCAGGAGCTCAACAAGCAATCGACCAAATGAAGTACGAAATCGCTTCTGAATTTGGCGTACAATTAGGACCAGATGCAACAGCTCGTGCTAACGGTTCTGTAGGTGGAGAAATTACAAAACGCCTAGTTCAAATGGCTGAACAACAAATCGGTGGCGGGTACCAAAAATAATCAGCAATTTCATATGAATGGATAAAGCCCCCGGTCCTTGGCCGGGGGTTTTCATTTTGGCTGTCTTTCCACTTTAAAAGAACTGACCCCATTAGGAGCCAGCTCTTCATGTTATTTATTATGAACCATACTTGCCGGATCGATCCACTGATCATACTCCTCTGCTGTCAGGTATCCTGATTCGATGGCTGCTTCTTTTAATGTAGAGCCATTGTTGTGGGCTTTCTTGGCAATTTCAGCCGCTTTTTCATACCCTATATGAGGATTTAATGCCGTTACGAGCATAAGGGACCTTTGAACAAAGTCTTCGATTACCTCTACATTCGCTTCAAGTCCTTTTACACATCTATCGTTAAAGGACTTTATTCCATCTGTAAGCAGGCGTACAGATTGCAGCATGTTATAGATGATGACCGGTTTAAACACATTAAGTTCAAAGTTTCCTTGGCTGGCGGCAAATCCGATGGCCGCGTCGTTTCCAAATACTTGTGTCACCACCATCGTCACTGCTTCACTCTGGGTCGGATTCACTTTACCAGGCATGATCGAACTCCCTGGTTCATTGGCAGGGATCGTTATCTCACCAATCCCACTACGGGGACCGCTCGCTAACCACCTTACATCGTTGGCTATTTTCATCAGATCTGCTGCCAGTGCTTTTACAGCTCCGTGTACGTACACGATTTCATCGTGGGACGTTAAGGCATGAAATTTGTTATCAGATGAGGCAAACTTGATGCCAGTCTGAGCTTCTAATTGTCTTGCCACTTTGTCCCCAAATTCCGGATCGGCGTTAATCCCCGTACCGACAGCCGTCCCACCGATAGCCAGATTGACTAATTGATGAACGCTTTCTCTCAGCATACTATAGGATTTTTCCATCATGGCGCGCCATCCGCTGATTTCCTGACCGAGCGTCAATGGTGTTGCATCTTGAAGATGTGTACGTCCAATTTTAATAATATCACTGAAATGGTCTTCTTTCTCTCTTAATGTCGCAGTAAATTCCTGAATGACAGGAAACAGCTTTGATTCAATTTCTTGATACGCCGCGATGTGCATGGCTGTAGGGAATGTATCATTTGAGCTTTGGGACATGTTCACATCATCATTCGGATGGACTTTTTCATCCGATCCTTTATCTTTGAGAATTTCATTGGCACGAAAGGAAACGACTTCATTTATGTTCATATTGGATTGTGTACCGCTTCCTGTTTGCCATACTACAAGGGGAAAATGGGCATCCCACTTCCCTTCCAGGATTTCATCACATGCCTGTCCAATCGCTGTCTTCTTGGCATCTGATAGCTTTCCAAGTGAATGATTGACGACTGCGGCGGCTTTCTTTAACTGTGCGAAGGCATATGTAACCTCAATGGGCATTTTCTCTGTACCGATTTGGAAGTTTTCTTTACTTCGCTGAGTCTGTGCTCCCCAATATTTTTCCTTGGGTACCTTCATTTCTCCGATTGTGTCACGTTCTATACGATATTCCATTCTGGTTCCTCCCTTAAATGACTCTTCTATTACCATATTTCCACTAATCCAGTTAATCTAACCTTTTTCTGAAAAGTTTATTAGACTGACATACTATTATGACTCTAAACCTAAAAAAAGATGAATGAGCATGAGTCTCATTCATCTTTTATCCTTTATTGTATTAAGTTCAGGAATTGTTTCGTACGCTCATTCTTAGGGTGTTGAAACACTTCTTGAGGAGAGCCTTCTTCGACGATATATCCACCATCCATGAAGATGACTTTATCGGCTGCTTCTTTGGCAAATCTCATTTCATGAGATACCACAACCATGGTCATGCCTTCTTCAGCTAGGTCCTTCATTACCTTTAGAACCTCCCCAACCAATTCAGGATCGAGTGCTGAGGTTGGTTCATCGAAGAGCATCACTTCCGGCTCGATCGCTAATGCTCTTGCGATCCCTACCCGTTGCTGCTGTCCTCCTGAGAGCTGGAACGGATAGTAGTCCACTTTTTCACCGAGTCCTACTTTTTCAAGAAGTCTGATGGCTTTTTCCTTTGTTTCGGACTTGCTCCGTTTTTGGACGATAGTTGGTCCTTCCATTACGTTCTCCAGTGCGGTCATGTGGGGAAACAGATTATAGTTTTGGAACACCATGCCTGTTTTCCTTCTAAGTTTAATAAGCTCTTGCTTGGAAACCTTTTTATTAAAATCAACGGAAGTCCCGCCAATTGAAACCGTTCCGTCATTCGGCAATTCCAGTGCATTTAAACAGCGGAGGAAGGTTGTCTTTCCTGAACCCGATGGGCCAATCAGGACGATCACCTCTCCTTTATTGACTTCTACATTCATTCCTTTTAGTACTTCTAATTGATCAAATCGTTTAGTTAATCCTTTGATGGAAATCATATTCAATCTCCTTTAATATTACTTGGCAATATATCGGTCCAGTCTTGTCTCGATCCGCCCTTGAATGATGGATAGAATAAAGCAAATAATCCAGTAAAGTAAGGCAGCTTCCATGTACATGAGAAGGAACTCATAGTTTGTTGCAGCGATTTCCTGTGCTTTTCTGAACATTTCCGTTACGAGAATTAATGAAGCAAGAGAGGTATCCTTCACCAAACTAATGAATGAGTTCGATAACGGTGGGATGGATACCCTTGTTGCCTGGGGCAGGATGATTCTCTTTAGAGCCTGCGAATACGTCATACCAATTGAATAGCCCGCTTCCCATTGGCCTTTAGGAATCGATTGAATCGCTGCACGGACGATTTCAGAGGAGTAGGCACCTTTATTTAATGAGAAAGCAATGATGGCAGACGGGAACGGATCAAACTTTATTCCAAGTGTCGGTAAACCGTAGAAAATAATGAACAATTGAACGAGTAAAGGTGTTCCCCTGATGGCAGATACATAGAATCGTGCAATTCCTCTTAGAATCGATACATTGGACAATCGGGCAAGGGCTGTAAGGACGGCCAGAATCATTCCTAAAGCGAAAGAAATCAGCGTCAGAGGGATAGAATAGTACAAAGCTCCCTCTAGCATTGGAAGCAGGGAGCTTTGTAAAATATCAATCATCGCTTCAGGATCCTGGTAGATACTACTTAGGAGATACATCTTCTCCGAACCATTTCTCAGAAATCTCTTTGTACGTACCGTCTTCCTTCATTTCCTCTAACGCTTTGTTTACTTCTTCCACTAACTTGTCGTTACCTTTACGGAACATGAGACCACTTTGACCGGCATCTTCAGCTTCAGCCGCAATTTTGACATTGGCATTCGGCTGTTTCTTTAAATAATCCAGAATAGAGATTTTATCGTTCACAGTCACGTCCACTCTGCCTTGTTCAAGGAGTTGTATGGATTGTGATAGTCCCTCTACACCCTGGATTTCTGCACCATTTTTTTCAGCGATGTCGCGGTAGTTACTTGTCAGAGATTGAGCAGAAGTCAATCCCTTGATATCTTCAAATGATGTTACATCCTTATTGTCTTTCGATACAACCACTACTGCACTTGATTCAATATATGGAATTGAGAAATCATATTTCTCCTGGCGATCTTCACGAATTCCCACTTGGTTCGCAATGACGTCAAAACGCTTAGAATTCAAACCTTCAAACATGGCATCCCATTGAGTCTCTTGGAATTTAGCTTCAACACCAAGGCGCTTTGCTACTTCACGGGCAATCTCTACGTCAAATCCAGTCAGTTCCCCTGATTCGTCGTGGAATGTGAAAGGAGGATATGTACCTTCCGTTCCAACCAGTAATTCACCTTCTTCCATCACTTGATCGTAAAGTGATGTGTCAGAACCTTCTTTAGAATCACCACTGGATTCTTCTTTATCATTAGATTGACCACACGCTGCTAATACCATGGATAAAGCAATTAGCATGATGATGGATAATTTCCATTTTTTCATTGTAAAACCCCCACTATTCTTATCGGATTTAAAACTATTACGAATGTCATCATAAAACGATACAAGGAATAAGTCAATACAAAAGTTTTCAATTCGAGACTTTATCATTCTTCACACTTATTAGTATGCATTTTGATACGCTCAATCATGTAAAGAATAACGATTTTGCGGTAAACTATTTCTATTGGGAAACAGGAGGTCACAATGATGAAAATCGCTTTATTTGGAAGTACGGGGCGTGTCGGTTCTGTTGTTTTTCAACAAGCAAACTCTACACATGAAGTGAATTGTTTGGTTCGAAAAAAAGTGGATAGACAAGCCTCTGGCATGGATATTGCTGGTGATGTATTGAATGAACAGGATGTAATGAAAACCATTGAGGGCTGCGATGCGGTGATCAGTTGCTTGAATACGGATAAGAATGACGTACTCTCAAGGAGCATGCCCATCCTCTTAAAAGCAATGAGGCATCATGGTGTAAAACGAATCATTACCTGTGGTACAGCAGGGATCCTTCAAGCACGCAAGGAGTCCAGTCTGTATCGATTCCAGTCAGATGAATCAAAACGTAGAAGCACGACTGCTGCTGAGGACCATTTAAGAGCCTATTTAATCTTAAAAGCGTCAGAAATGGATTGGACGATGGTTTGTCCTACCTATTTACCTGATGGAGAGCGGCTTGGGGAATACAGAACAGAGGGTGATGTCCTTCCTGAAGAAGGAAAAAGCATTTCCATGTTTGACACGGGGGATTTTATTTATCAACAGCTGGAGGATGACCGATATATAAAATCTCGCGTAGGGATTTGTTACTGAGTGTTTGGACGCAGGTAGCATGTCCCAACCTGACCAAAAAAAGTAGGGACAGTCCCCTGTCCCTACTACCCATTATTTAAATATAGTCGAAATGATTTCGTCTGTTGTCATTCCGCTCTCGACCTCGAAAGTACCCGGACGCAAATCATTTTCAAGACCTCGCTTCTCGACTTCTTTGTAGAAGTCGAGGCCGCTTTTGATGATGTTTGCGTTTTCCAGGGCATTTCCGACATCAATACTGGTCATACCTGTAGAAACAGTCAATATGGTCTTGTAAACGACCTTATCATCCGTTTTTTCCTCTTTCTTATCTTCCGCTTTCTCATCCTGTTTCTCGGTCATAGCTGAAAGCTGCTTGTTCCACTCTGCTTCTGTATGTATGACAAAGCCGTTTGAAGTCAGCTGTTTCACCATTTCTTCTTCTGTAAGCTTCTCCGTTTTAACGGTTTCGACTTTCTCAGTGCTCTTGGCTTCTGAGGGACCAAACATATAAACGGCACCGACTAACGTCGTTGCGATTAAGAGACCTGCAGCAAAACTGCGCAATGAATTAGGCGTCACTCTCATTGTGCTACTAAGCTCCTTTCACTTTTCCTTGTCATGTAAGGAGCAAGCATATGCTCTACCTCATTCGGTGTGAGCTGGTTTTTGGATGCAATGCTTTCAATGGAATACCCTCTTTTATGTAAGTCAAGCATCTCACGCAGCATAAACCGTTCTTCCGATTCCGCGGGCGCAGCCCCTGACTGTTGTGCTGTGATTTCAGCATCTAATTGAATATTCCTTAACTGCTTCTCCAGTTCATGTACTTCATTCAATACTGAAATGGAAACATGCTCTATTTGTTGCTCAAGCTGTGAGTTGGTTTGTGTCGTTTTAATAAACGATAAAATGAGCAGCACGACTGCTGTCCCAAATAAAATGGCAATTGCCCATCCCATCATAGGATCCTCCCTTTATGAAACTTTTTTATCAATTAAATTATACATTGATAAAGATAGAATTTCGATTTAAAACGACAAAATCCCACAAAAGTCCTGTTTTCTTAGCAGAATATTGTATTTTTCATTTTACCTTGGTACTGAATGGGGCTATCGTTCAAGCCTTTTGGCTCTCTTTAGAACGTTTTCAAGAAACCGAAAGAGCACCCAACTAAAATAGTCAGATACTCCTCCTTCCTAACCTGCCAATTCACCTTTCGATCCTTGTTGAAGCTGATACATTTGATAATAGCGCCCCTTCCGCTTCATCAAATCATCATGATTGCCCCTCTCTACGATTTCTCCCCGATCTAAAACAAGTATTTGATCGGCGTTCTTGATCGTAGAAAGTCGATGAGCGATGATGAAGGTGGTTCTTCCTTTTTTCAAGACTTCCATCGCTTCCTGAATGACTGCTTCCGTCTCTGTGTCAATGCTCGAAGTCGCTTCATCCAAAATCAGGATTGCTGGATTAAAGGCCAGTGCCCTTGCAAAGGAAATCAGTTGACGCTGCCCTGAAGAAAGGGTGCTCCCCTTCTCGATCACCGGTTCATCATAGCCATTCTCAAGGTTCTTAAACACCTTTTCAGCACCTACGGCTTTAAGTGCAGCCTCCACCTTTTCCCTTGAAATCCTTGGATCATCAAGACTGACATTGGATGCAATCGTTCCCGTAAACAAGTAAGGATCCTGCAAGACAATTCCCATATGCTCCCGAATCGTTTGATAGGGAATATCTACAATGTCTTTTCCATCAATCAGGATCTTCCCTTCATTACTGTCGTAAAAACGGAATAATAGATTCATGATCGAGCTCTTACCTGAACCCGTGTGCCCGACCAGGGCTACGGTTTCGCCTTTATTTGCTGTAAACGTGATGTCCTTCAGAACATATTCATTTTCCTTGTACCCAAAGAATACATGTTCAAAGCTGACATTTCCGTCATATCTGCTCATTTTCTCATCTTCAACCGATGTTCCGGTTTCTTCTAACAGTCGAAAAACCCGCTCCCCTGCCACCAGTGCCTGCTCAAGGTTTGCCAGCTGATTGACGATTCCTGTCACAGGCTGGAACAACCGGTTGATGTAATCAACGAAGGCATATAGCACTCCCAAAGTGACAACGGATCCCACTCCCATTGATGCGCCCCCGAAGTACCATATGAATGCTACAAAGGTGATGTTTCTCAGTACCCCGACCAAGTTGTGGGATGTCATCGAATTCAAGCTCAAGAGCTTATTTTGATACTTGAAATGTGTTTCGTTCAACTCTTCGAATTCTTCGTTCGTTTTCTTTTCTCTGCTGAAAGCCTGAATGATGTTCATGCCCTGGATCGACTCATTGATCATGGCATTGATATCACTCACTTTGGACCTGATGACATGGTTGTATTTAGACGCATAGATACGATACAGGTACGTCCATACAACCAGGATCGGAATCAGGATCAAGCAAATGGCTGCTAATTTTGCATCAAGTATAAAGAGTGCGATGTATATTCCAATAATGTAAATTGTACTGGAGAAGAAAGTTGATAAGACTGTTACATACAGATCCCGGATCGCTTCGGTGTCGTTTGTGATCCTTGCTACGACCTTTCCTGCCGGCAAATTATCAAAATAGCGGATCGGCAGTTTCTGGATATGCTGGAACACATCATTACGCATTTTCTGAATGACCCGGTTTGCTGCTTTCTGTAAATAGAAGCGCTGACCGTATTGGAAAAAGGCAGCGACTACAAGCAGCCCAAAATAAAAGGCAATCAATTGAATGATCTTCGGGATTTCAGGATTATAAAAACGCAGCAGCTCATCTCCGGTCAACTTCTCGGCGGGATAAGTTGCCGACTCATCCCCTTTTGTTATCGTCATTTCACCTGACTTGACAGTCCTTTCTCCGTCGAAGGAGACGGTGGAAGGAACGAAATAAAACGCTCTCCCGACCTGTAAGATACGGATATCATCTTTTCTCGTCTCCCCTTCTGAAAAATATTGATCACGTTTATACCATTTCCCCTTATAGGATACAGCTTCTTTTCCCTCTACCGTTTCATACCAGGTCGATTCAATTCCAAGAATATGATCATCGATCAGTTTCTTCGCAATAAAAGGACCTGCAAGTTCAGCTGCTACTGACACACTAAGCATCAAGAGAGCAGCAATGATGATTTTTTTATACATAAGGGCATATTCGGTCAGTCTTCTACCGACGTTCATGCGCTCACCTCCTCGCGTGAGGAATCTTCAACTTGTTGGTGGTCGAATTGTTCTTTATACCAACCACCGTTTTCAAGGAGTCGTTCATGTACCCCTTCTTCTACCACTTTCCCATCTTCAAATACGATAATCCAGTCTGCATGCTGAACTGCGGAGAGTCGATGAGTCGTAATAATCGTTGTTTTCCCTTCACGTTCTCTTCGTATATTTTCAATGATCTTCGCTTCTGTTTTCGCATCAACAGCCGACAGCGAGTCATCCAGAATCAAGATTTCCGGATTTTTGATCAGTGCCCGGGCAATCGAAATCCGCTGCTTCTGGCCACCAGAAAGAGCCACACCCTTTTCTCCTACCAGAGTAGTCAATCCGTCAGGAAGCATCTCAAGGTCTTTTTTGAAATCAGCCAGTTCAATGGCTTGTTCCAGGTCTTGCTCAGTCGCATTATGTCTGCCGAACAGAATGTTTTCTCTAACGGTCCTTGAGAAAAGGACATGATCCTGGGGCACGTAACCGATCCAATCCCTAACTTGCTGGATAGTCAATTCACTGATTGGCACCCCTCCTATGGATAAATCCCCTTTTCCGGCAGGGTATTCACGGAGGAGCTGCTTGATAAAGGTCGTTTTTCCGCTTCCTGTCTTCCCGACGATTCCAAGAGTGCCTCCCCGATGGATATTTAGATTGATATTGGACAGATTCAACACCTGTGAAGACGGATATTGAAAATCCACATCCTTAAATCCGATTTGATCAGGAGAATCTATCCGTTGAGGATTCTCAGAATCCTGGACGTCCTGCACGTAATCAAGGGTCTCTTGAACCCGGTCAAGGGATGCATTCCCGCGCTGCATGATATTGATCAACTCCCCGATGGCAAACATCGGCCAAATCAGCATCCCGAGGTACACGTTAAAGGAAACAAGCTCTCCCAATGTGATCGATTGATGAAACACAAGATATGCTCCATAACCAAGTCCAATTAAGTAGCTCAACCCGACAAGGACTTTGATTGTTGGTTCAAAGAGGGAGTCAATCTTTGCCACACCAATATTCTTGTTATAGACGTCTTCAGTCATATCAGCGAAACGCTTCTCATCCGCTCTTTCCTGTACATACGCACGAATGACACGGACCCCTGCAATCGACTCAAGCACTTTATCATTCAAGTCACCGAATGAATCCTGGGCTTCGGTGAATCGCTTATGAATTCTCGCACCGTACACCTTCATCAACATAGCCATGATCGGAAGCGGCAATATTGCTGCGATCGTCAGTTTCCAGCTGATAAGAAATCCCATTGTAAAAAGGATCGTTAACATAAAGACACTGGAATCGATCAGTGTCAATACCCCGAAACCGGCTGTAACCGAGATGGCCTTCAGATCATTCGTTGCCCTCGCCATTAAATCTCCCGTACGATTCTTTTCAAAAAAAGTCGGAGTCATCTTTAATAAATGTCCCATAAATTTACCGCGAAGCTTACGTTCAACGAGAAACGCTCCGCCAAATAATTGATACATCCACACATACGTCATGGCGTATGAAATGAGTGCGATTCCAGCGATCAGCCACAGATATTCCCCTACGACCTCCCACGTCATCGCACCCAGGTGAATGTCATCAATGGCATTCCCTACAAGCTTTGGGGGAATCACATCAAGGATCCCGACAATCGTCAATAGAACGATCGCCACCGTATATCTCTTCCAATTTTCAATAAAAAACCACGATAATTTCTTAAAAATACCAAACATTCCACATTACCTCCTCTTGTTGACTTTCTTCACTATCCGCCTTCTGTCTCCACAGCAGACATCATCTTCTTCATTTGAATGATTGACATAATCATTTCCTCCTTCTGAAATTGGGTTCTTATATGTGATCAAGGATGGTCCTTGGGTACACCTAAACAAAAAAAGACCGACGCCTAAGGCTTTTCTCACTAGATTTGATAGGGATTCCATCGAATACCCAGCAATCTGTTGCGCCTTAAAAACGTCCGTCTTTATTTTTGGACATAGAAAAGCACAGATTATATGCATAACCTGTGCCATTAATATTCATATTTCAGAATGATTAAGAGTTACTGGTTATGTGATGATATGAAATTGGTACTGCACACTGCTGGTACTCCATGAACTGTATACACTTTCATTATCACAAACCCTCCATTCATTCTTTTTTTATTCCATTAATAACCATACTACACAGCAATAATTGTGTCAATATTATTTTTATTGATAATTTTCTATCTACTATTTGTTTCTCACAATATAAGTGAACGACACAACAGAATTATTCCACGACGACAGCCGTTCCGTAAGCAATAATTTCAGAAGCGTTTTGCATGACGGCCGAGGTTTCTAAGCGAACGGCAATGACCGCATTTGCACCTTTTTGAGAAGCTTCTTCCATCATACGATCAATCGCTTGTTTTCTTGCTTCCTCCATCAACTCACTGTACTCGCTTATTTCTCCACCAATAATGGTTTTAAGACCGGCAATGATGTCTTTACCAATATGCTTGGCTTGTACGGTACTTCCCCTCACAAATCCTTTTAATTCCTTTACTTCCTTACCTGGTACAAAATCGGTAGTCACAATTATCATGATTCCCTCTCCCCTGTCTTGGATTTTTTCCAAATCTTCTTTGCAAATATGAAATAAAAGATAAGTGGAAATGGGCATTGAATCAATCCCCAGATTCCCCAAAACCAATAGTTATGTCCGTTCTTCCGGGCATCGATAAACAGGTAAATACTTTGAGTCAGAAGGATCGGAATGACAAGGGGTAAGATATAGAGTTCTTCTTTTGTCATATCCTTTTCACCTTTTTCGTATAGGTTATGCCAGTAAAAATCGAGGCTCCCACAAAGATGGCAACTTGAAGGAGAAGAAATAGAATGGGCATTTGAAATAACGTAAGGGATAACCCAGTCAAGATACAACAGGCCAAAAGAAGAAAGATGAATAGATCTCGTTTAAATCTGGCTTTAAGCTCCACTTGCCGATCCTCTACTAATTGCTCAAACCACTGCAGGGACGGGGTGCTTTCGTTTATTTCTTCATCAATCGACTGGAATCCGTGCTCCAGTAATTTCTTTAATTCATCGTTCTGTTCCTGATGATTGTTCATCTATTTTCAACTCCTTCCTCAGACGCATGATCCCATGATGAACCCGTGATTTCACTGTCCCAGATGGCACTTCTGTCATTTGACCAATCTCTTCATAGGAATAACCGTAGTAATGTTTCAGAATGATAGGGAGCCTGATATCTTCGGATAATGTGGATAAGGCTGCCAGCACATCATTCCATTCTTCATTCCTTGACTCCATCTCCCATTTTAATTTTCTAACACTCTCTTCTTCATTCTGCCAATTCTGTTCCCTTTTCTTTTTACGCTGAAGATCGATATAACGATTGGTTCCGATGGATATCAGCCATGATGAGAATTTTGATTTCCCGTTGTATTGATGAATCTTCTCTACACATTTTGCCATTGTGTCCTGTGCAAGCTCCTCTGCCTGATCCCGATTCATTGTCACTTTCATTAAGTACTTTACTAGAAAAGGATAATGTTCTTGAAAAAGGATAGCAAAGGCTTCGTGATTCCCTTTTTTCGCCCGTTTGATCAGATCTCTCTCTTCCATCCTTTACTGTCCTTTCTTTTCGCCCCAGCCGGCGAGTTCTTTCATAAGACGCACAAGAAGAAAAATCGTTCATAAAATCATTATAGTTTTTTCAAAATGAAAATATCCCTCCATGAATTGTTCTTTCCAATCCATGGAGGGATTTCACTTAGCCATTCAGAGCAGCAGGCTGAGCTTCACTTTCCTCTTTTACATATTTAGGAAGAATGATGGTGTAGAAGATACCTACTATGATGAGACATCCTCCAACGAGCCAGTAGAGCATTTCAACGGTTACTACAGTCGGAAATGTCAAAGCGATCACTCCCAGGGTAATGGATTGTGACAGCATCATAAGAGGATTGATCCACCCTTGCACTCTTCCCATCATTTTCGGATCAATGATACTTGGCATCCATCCCCCGATTGCAATATTCACAAGTGGTAAGCCCAGTGCAGCGAAGAAGATGATCGTGAGGAAGATCCAGGTCGCAGGGGCAAAAGATGCCGCGATGATAAACGTTCCGGAAATAACCAACCCTGCAACGATCAACACATGAAACTTGAATTTCTGAGCAAGAATTGAAGAGAGGATACTGCCAATCAATACACCGGCACCGAAGGCGACACCTAATAAAATCGAATATTCTTCATAAGATTCTGGAGCCAATTTATATTTCAATATAAAAATGGGAATGACCGAGAATCCGCCATTCACAACCCCAAATACGACAAACCCTCCAATCAAGGATAATAGCAGCTTGTGATTCAGGATATAGTTCATTCCGGCTTTAAAATCTTTTGTCACAGACTGAATGTTCAAGTCTTTCAACGTATGCTTTCCGTTTGGAAGACGAACGTCCTCAGGAATGATACATTTCCTGATTAAGATGGCAGAAATTACGAATGTAACAAAATCGACTGCAATTGCACCAAAGATCCCGGTCGTCCAATATACAAAGATGGCCACAGCATTTCCAAGTAACATAAACAAGCTCATCACCATTTGATTCAAGCCGGCGGCCGTTGAATAATCATCTTTGGAAAGCACACCTTGCAGTATTCCCTGTTCAGCAGGAAAGAAGAACTTCTGCACACCGCTTCGCAGAAACAAAATCGTAAATATGAGGGGAA
>NZ_JBSWVM010000007.1:0-64736 GCF_056159585.1 Rossellomorea sp. ABR4_004
TCATATCTCCCTTCTACCTTTCAGTTCTTTTCACCTTATTACTTGCAAGTTCCATGCCAATATTTTATTTTATTTTGTATTTTTTAAGTTTTCTGACTACTGAAGGTTGACTGATTCCCAGGTTTTGGGCCATTTGCGTAGTAGTCTTATGCTTCTCCCTCGCATTCTTTATTACTTGTTCTTCGACCGACTCAAGAATGTCTTTTAATGATTGGCCATTGTACTCAAATCCTGAAATATCAGCACTATGCTTTATGTATGGACCAGGGAGGTTTTCCATTTCAATTAATGGCTTGGAAGATGTCACAATCAGCCTTTCAATTATATTCATCAGCTCTCTGACATTCCCTTTCCAATCTTGAATCAACAACTGATGAACAACTCCTTCATCCAGCTCTCTTTGGCGCTGATATTTTTCACAAAAATGATTGACGAAGTAATCGATCAACGTAATAATGTCTGATGTTCTCTCTCTCAATGGAGGAATCGTAATAGGAACCACATTCAAACGGAAGAATAAATCCCTCCTGAATTCTTTCTCCTCTACAGCCACCTCTAAATCCTTGTTCGTAGCTGCCAGAACCCGGAAGTCAACCTTCCTTTGCTTCGTACCGCCTACGCGATAAAATTGTTTCTCCTGGATGAACTTTAGAATTTTGACCTGGTTTGATAGAGATAGTTCCCCTATTTCATCTAAAAACAGGGTGCCGCCTTCAGCGAGTTCTGCTAATCCTACTTTCCCTTTGCGGTCCGCCCCCGTGAAAGACCCGGATTCATACCCAAAGAATTCTGCTTCAAATAACGAGTCTGGTATCGCCCCACAATTGACCTCGATGAACGGGCCGCCTTTTCGTTGACTTTTGTTATGTATGAATTTCGCGATATGGGACTTACCGACACCGGATTCCCCCAGCAGGAGGACGTTCACATCGACTTCTGCTACTTGCAGGGCAACCTGTAACACCTTTTTCATCTCATTACTCGAGGCAATGATTCCTTCCGAATAGTAATGACGGCTTCTAAGGATTTCAAGCTCGCTTTTGACCCTCTCCATCTCATCTTCCATTTCAGTTAAATACTTTTTCATATTCAATAATTCCGTTACATCATGGGAATAGCTGACGATTCTCACTAGTTCCCCGTTTTCATCGAATACCGGAATCCCTGTAACGAGCAGTTTTTTGCCTTCTTTACTCGTCTGGACCAACGTTATTTTTTTCTTTTCTTTTAAAACGATCGGAGTTAATATCGGAGAAAAAACCCCTTCTTTCTCCAAATCATATACAGATTTCCCCACCATATCTGCCGAGTTCACGTTATAAATATCTCCGGTTGCGTCACTCACTTTCAAAATAATCCCATCTGTATTGGTTACTAAAATATCATCTTGCAGCGAATGAAGGATCGCCTCATTTTCATTCCAACTTTTTTTCTTTACAGTCACAGACAGCACCCCTTTGCACGTCTTAAAACTATTCAATAATGAATAATTATCCTGATAATTTTTATATTAATTCATTTATACCAAAGTTTTTTGACTTTTTATACATTTTCGAATAAATTATTCAAAAATAAATACCTTTTACTCTACTAGGTTAAGAAATTATTTTACTATTCAAACCATTTCGATTATCATTTTGGTAAGACTGTTTAAGGTGGGATAAGGATGACAGATGGAGAGAAGTTCACGTTGGAACACGCTAAAGAACTGGACAGGCAGGATTCGTTGGCCCAATTCCGGAATGAATTTTACATAAAGAAAAATCACTATTATATGGATGGGAATTCTTTAGGCTTATTATCAAAACGGGCAGAGAAGTCGTTACTTACGTCATTGGAAGATTGGAAGGAACATGGAATCGATGGCTGGATGGATGGGCAGGAGCCATGGTTCTATTATTCTGAGAAGCTTGGTAAAATGACGGCCCCATTAGTTGGGGCAGAAAAGGAAGAAGTGATTGTGACGGGTTCCATTACGACGAACCTTCATCAGTTACTCGCCACATTCTATCAACCTGATGAAAAACGCACTAAAATCTTGGCAGATGAATTGACTTTCCCTTCGGATATTTACGCGATCCAAAGTCAGCTGGAGTTAAAAGGCTACTCACCTGAGGAGCATTTGATCCAAGTAAAAAGCCAGGACGGATATACACTGCGGGAAGAAGACATCATTGCAAACATGAGTGATAATATATCCCTTATTCTATTACCGTCCGTTCTTTATCGAAGCGGCCAGCTACTGGATATAAAACGATTGACAGACGAAGCCCATAAACGTGGAATTGTGATTGGATTCGATTTGGCACATTCCATTGGGGCTCTTCCTCATCAATTACATGATGACGGAGTGGACTTTGCCGTGTGGTGCAATTACAAATATTTAAATAGCGGCCCTGGTGGTGTAGGCGGATTGTTTGTTCATAACAGGCATAAAGGAAAGAAACCTGGTCTTTCCGGATGGTTCAGCTCCCGTAAGGATAGACAGTTTGATATGGATCATACGCTGACCCATGCAGATTCTGCAGGTGCCTTTCAAATCGGGACCCCTCATATATTAAGCAGTGCTCCTTTACTCGGATCCCTGGAGTTATTTGAAGAAGCCGGCATTGAGAATCTGAGGAGAAAATCCCTTTCTCTTACACGATTTATGATGGATTTATTTCAACAAGAACTTTCACAGTATGGGTTTACAATCTGTAACCCACTTGAAGATGATCAGAGAGGCGGGCACATTAGTTTAAAGCATGAAGAGGCGGCAAGAATTTGTAAAGCCTTGAAAGTGAATAAAGTAACACCTGACTTCCGTTCACCAAATGTGATCCGACTGGCTCCGGTAGCTCTCTATTCTTCGTATGAAGATGTGTGGGAGACCATCCAAATATTGAAAACCATCATGGACAAGGAAGAATATAAGAAGTTTGAAAATACGCGGAATGTTGTAGCGTAACTTCTTTTAGAAAGGATGAGATTGTTTGAAGATCATTGATATCTCCCGCCCGTTGCACAATGATACTCCTGTTTGGCCAGGGGACACTCCCTTTTCTTTTTCTTTGAATTGGACGAAGGCGGAATCGGGATCCGTGAACGTCGGTCAGCTTACCATGAGTTCTCATACTGGAACACACGTCGATGCCCCCTTCCATTTCGACCAAGATGGAAAGAGAATATTGGATCTGCCATTAGAGAGGTTCATGGGGCCGGCCATCGTTGTATCTGTGGAGGATGCTCCAGAAATAAGTAGTGAACTAATGGATAAGGTCGACCTCTCTGGAGTTAAGAAGGTGCTTTTCAAGACGAATGCATGGAAGAATCACGAGCAGTTTCCTGAACGCATTCCTCACATTGCGAAAGGGCTCGCACCTTTTTTGAAGGAAAAAGGGATTGATTTGATTGGAGTGGATCTTCCTTCAGTGGATCCATTGGATAGTAAGGAGCTTACTGCTCACCATTCGTTGCGACAACATGACATCGGAATATTGGAAGGGATTGTCCTTGACCACGTAGAGCCTGGGCGGTATGAATTGGTTGCCCTTCCCCTCCCTCTTAAAGAAGGAGATGGATCTCCCGTCCGAGCCATTTTAATGGATCGAACTTAATAAGATTCCTTTACAGGTTTTCCCTTCATTTTGTATAATAGAATAGAAAAGTTCATTGGTTAAATACAGAGTCCTGGCTGCCACCAGAACTCTGACAGTATACATTGCCGTGAGCAATTTATCCTTAATAAGATAGAAGTAACCTTTCCCTTGCAGTTGTCATAGTGGGTGGGTTACTTCTTTTTTTGTTGCGTGACTGTGATTATTGCTACTGTTAATGTACCAAAGGCAATCATCAATTGTAGTACGTCTGCCGTTTCGATCATTCCTGCACATCACCTCCCATCTTAAGGGAGCTGCCTCTTGCCCACCCAGCTATGTACACCGTACATATATTTTAACACAAAAAACGAACGTATGTTCTATAATTATGAGCATATTTAGAAAATAGTTCCTTTTTACTGAATTGATTCTGCCTATAAATTATATTACATCGCATATATTGCCTCCTCCTATTCATAGACTAACGATATAGATGTTTAAAATGATGAAAATTGGACCATAGCTAATTTTAAAAAGGAGGCGGCACAGTGGGAATCACAATCACTTTGGGTTTAATCGTAATGCTTGGAATGATTTTAGGTATTCTAATTTATTTCTTAAGACAAGCTTTGGATTCAAATGATTCGAAAAAAATCGACTCTCATGACCATGATCATTTTTCGCAATGATGACTTGGTCCTTCAATGACCTCTAGCAAAATTTATTTTTGCAGAACGGTCGATATCTTGAAAGAACGGTTGATAAAGCCCAATTAAGATTGATACCTTTCTATAAAGGTCGATAAATCCGTATAACGTTTGATATCTTTACGGTCAGCAAAGCAAAAAGCCCGCACGTCCTGTCTTCCAGGACGCCCGGGTTCTTTTTATTCAGTGATTTCCTTTTCGCCAAGCTTCATTGGACTTGAGCAAAGGGGACAAACCTTGGATTCCGTATCCTCATGGGTTTCCGGCCTCTGCCAGGCAATGCATTTGGTATTTGTGCAAATCCAGGCCAAGATCTTACTCACCTTCCCACTCCTCGCCTTTTTACTTGTCTTTGGCTGATCCGTGTGGGGAGTATTCGTAAATAAATCCGCAATAAACCGGGAACATTTCCGCTGTTCGCCTTGATAATAGGCAGGAGATGAAATAAACAATTTTTCTTTTGCCCTTGTGATGGCTACATACGCGAGCCGTCTTTCTTCCTCTACTGCACTTATTGCCTTTTCTTTTTGATTCGGATCTTTGTATACCTTATCTTCAAGCTTATTGGCATTCAACGCTGAGCTGTGGGGAAGGTTCCCTTCAATGGCACCGATCAAAAACACGACGGGGAACTCCAGGCCTTTGGAACGGTGAATCGTCATTAACGATACGCTGTTTGTATTCTTTTTTTGACTTTGATTTGAATAGATTTCTTCATACTTTGCTTTCATCTCATCAATGAAGGTAATAAAACTCGAAATCGAATCAAAGCGTTTCGCCGATCCCTCAAGCTCGTCCAGCATTTCTTTAATGAGTTCCTTCTGTTCTGTTACCACATGTGATTCCTGGGCATCGATGTATTGATGATAGAACTCTTTCCTGATCCGTTTGATCGCAGCTTCAGGTGACTGGTCTCCGATCGATTTTAGAAATTTCATCCGTTCTTTTATATTCTTTACCTGAAACGGCTTCAATCCTGATAATGTCGTTAAATGGATAAGAGGATATTTCTTCCTCTCTTTACGATCTTCCTCGAGAATATGAGCCATCCCCCGGTCCCTTCTTATAAATAAAGTCGGCAGCAGGGATTCCATGGCTGAAAAGTTCCTTGGAACAATTGATAACCGCAAGTAATCCACCACCGGTTTCACCGTCCAGTTTTCATAGAAGAGGGAATCCTTTTGATTATAGGGCGTGAACGGAATCTCTTTTAATAGCAGTTGCTCAAAGACTGCCCGCCCGCTGCTCATGGTGCGGTGAAGAATCGTCATATCCCCATATGTATAGCCTTCTCCTATCAACCTTTGAATTTCTTCAGTGATCCAGACGGCTTCCTCGTCTGCCGTTGCAGGTCTTGAATAAAGAGGCTTCTGCCCTTCTATTTTCGTGGCAATCAGCTCTTTTTTCCGGCGGTGATCATTTCGTCCAATCACTTCATTCCCGAGCCCTATGATATAGGCATCGGATCGATAGTTCTCCCTCAACGTTACAACCTTTGCATCCGGAAACTCTTCATCAAAATCCAAAATAAATTCGTTTCTGGCCCCGTTAAAGGTGTAGATCGTTTGATCATCATCCCCTACTACGAACATGTTTCGATGAGCCGCAATCAACTTCATAAGCTCATATTGTACAGAATTCGTATCCTGGAATTCATCGACCATCACGTACTGGAAACGGTGCTGAAGAGAGGTCAAGAGGTTAGGATTCGAAAGTAATAATTGATATGCCTCTGTCAAAATATCATCGAAATCCATTTTATGATTCATCCGCTTCCACTCTTCATATTTTAAGAGAATGTCACGCACTTCTTTATCTGATTTTGATTTCTGTGGAAGATCCCTGATATCTTTTTGGTTCAACTTATAATGAGAGAGTTTTGCGAGGAGCGTCTCTGCATCATAAGGATCATATATCTTCATTTCTCTCTGAATCTGCTTCAAGATAATTTGTTTATAGCGCTCGTTCCCGATCACTTCTTGTGTGTAATGACGGGATCTCAATAAATAAAGAAACAGGGCATGAAACGTACTGGCATGAACCTGTCCACCCGCTTCCGTCCCCGGCAGACTTGAAATCCGCTGCTTCATTTCTTCCGCCGCTTTCTTTGTAAAGGTCACCAGTAAAATATTCCTCGGCTCAATATTTTTCACGGTCATCAAGTAGCCTGCCCGGCAAACGAGGACCGTCGTCTTTCCCGTCCCTGCACCAGCCAGGGTTAAACACGGTCCCTTCACATGTCGCACAGCCTCTATCTGGGAAGCATTCAAGTGAATGCCTGCTTCCTCCATCGTCCGAAAGAAAAAAGCATCCTCTTCATGGGAGGATATCAGCTGTTTCGTCGTGTCTCCCTTATGGAGTGGCGCTACCGGGATTTCCTTCTTTTCCGCTTCATATGGATAAATAGAATAGTTGTTTAATACTTTATTCAAAGCTCATTCTCCTAGCTTTTCTTTACGATTCATAACCTTCTCATCATAACAAGAGCCCTTCAAAAATAGCAATGACAATCTCAGGATGATAGGGATAGACTACTGGATATGTAAATACTGTTAAACGATTGTTTAATCCCTTGAACCCTAGTAGAATAAATGTTTTGAAGAACTAATCAAACGTTTGTTTAAATCGGATATGCTCCCCGGGGATTAACATATTGCAAGAAAAGGTAATAGAACATTAGGTGATAAAAATGAATCTAACAAAATGGGGCTTTACCCGCTTCAACAGCATAAAGGCAGAATTCGATCACTTCCCCCACTCCCTTGTCATCCTCAGGAAAATCAGAAACTATTACTTCGTCAATAAAGTTCACTGGTCCCACCTTGATCCTGTCGTGGAAACACATCATCTCGAAGAAATGGAACTGCTTATGAACCGGGAATTGGATTTGGAAAAATATTATCTTAATAGAAGATTAGATTAATGGCTCTGTTTGTTGCTCATTTCATATTTTCAAAATAAGCTTTAAGGTTTTTAATTGTCCATATTTATAGGCAAAAAAAAATGTAGTTGCACAGAGTGGATTGGAGCGGAAGGCACTTTACTCCTGCGGGAAATAGAGGAAAAGTACGAAAAGCGGAGGCGGCTCGCCCAGCCCCGACAAGCATAAGATGAATGGGCCGGGAAGGCGTTTTTTGCCTTCTTGGCCCATTTAGCTTATGACCTCGAGGGGCTAGCCGCCGGAGCTAGACAGTCGAGACCCCACAGGGCAAAGCCCGAGGAGGCTCGACTTCCTCCCCGCGGAAAGAAAGTGCCTGGAGCGAAAAGGAACGGTCCATGTATAATTGAATCCACTTTTTCAGAAGCTACTTACTTTTTTGAAAAGAATTTTTTAAAAAACAAGAAAAATTGAGATAAAGTAAGATAACCGACTATTTCATCGTTAAAAACAGCCCAAATCGTATTATATTGATTATTCTGAACATTTGCATTAATTTTAGAATTTGTTAATATATAATTAATAAAAGATTTACAAACACAAACTTTAAAGGAAGGCGTGATTCCAATGAAGTAAGCTAGCAAAGCATGTCAGCATCACATCTCGCTTTTGAGATCGGCCCGTGAAAACTGATTTCAAGATGTGTGGATATGCGGGAATGCGCAATCTTATTTCAGGAGATGATTCCAATGAAGAGTGTAAGCGAAGCATGCTAACATCATGGTACGCAAGAAGATAGCCCGTGAAAACTATCTTCGTAACATGTGGGCGTGTGGGAAAATCAGCGGCAAGAGAAAATAAACTAAATAATACATGCAATACCATTAATTCAAAAGAATGTTAAGTATGTGTATTAGTAAGAAAGGATAGTAAAGTTAATTGAATAAGGTTTACTTAAGTTAAGGCGCTGTTTATGTGGTATAGGCATAAGCAGCGTCTTAAGTTTTGCTTAAAACTCTTCTTTTAACAGGGAACAAACAGCAGCATCACAAAAGATACCCTTTTCAAATGCCGCTTTTCTCAATACTCCTTCGAACATAAACCCTGCTTTTTCAAGACATTTCTTTGAAGCTGTGTTCTCCGGATCATAAAAAGCTTCTATTCGATTGAGGGACATTTCTTCAAACCCGTACTTCAAGGTAGGTCTTAGCACCTCGGACATGACCCCTTGTCTCCAATAGTTTGGATGAACCTCAAATCCCACCTCGGCTTTAAAGTGCTCTTTTTCCCACTGATGAAAACCGCAGCTGCCAATGATTTCGTCTGTTTCTTTTAAAGCAATCCCCCATCTGATCCCTTCATTTTCCTGAAATCTCCCGTTCCATCTATTGATGATTTCAACGGCTTGTTTTTCTTCTTGAAACGAATCAAGATCATAATATCGAGTGACCTCATCTTTTGAAAAATAGTCAAATACTTGGGGAGCATCTCCTTCTTCCATCTTTCTTAAGCGGAATCTTTCTGTTTCAAGCACCGGAAAGGTTCTTGTCAGCATAATCATTCTCCTTTTCTTCTTGTTCTCTTTTACTATTCAACATTGTATTTTTTAATGCCTTCTTGAAAATTGAATTTCTCATAAAAACTTATTCTTGTAATCAAAAGCATTGGTTTGTATTCTTTCCTTATTCTGGTTACAATCGATTTAATAAGCTGAAAAGGATTGGAGAAGCGATGTTGGATCATAAAGCTCATAAAATCATTGTAAGTAAAGCCATATTTACGGGAATAGATTTATCCCCTTTTGATGGGTTCGTGGCCGTTCGGGATGACAGTATTATTGGGGTTGGTCCCCGCTCAGAGATGGTGAGCTTCATAGGACCGTCTACAGAAACATGGGATGTCGGAAACCGCCTCGTGACGGCAGGGTTTCATGACTTCCATCTTCATTTGTTTTTAGGGGCAATGTTCGAGGGATTCTGTCAGCTGACATTCGGCCATTCAGAAGAAGCGACGGCAAAAATGGTTGCGGAATATGCAAAGGACCATCCAGATGAAGAATGGGTCCTTGGATTCGGTTGGCATCACGTTCGCTGGCCTGGTCAGGCTCTTCCCTCCCGTCAATCTCTGGATCAGTACCTTCCCCATCGTCCCGTTGTGCTTCTGAACGAAGAAGCTCATAGCGCTTGGCTGAATACAGCTGCCCTTCAGAAATTAGGCATTCACCGTGATACACCCGAGCCTCCTTTTGGAAAGATTGAAAAAGACGAGCATGGGGAGCCGACCGGCTTTTTGTATGAGACGGCTGTTCAGTATGTAATTGAAGCTTTTAGGTTTGATGAAAAAGTGAAAACCAGGTTGATGAACGGGATGTTGGCAAAGACTTCATCCTACGGCATAACCTCTGTGTCTGATATGCTCCCTCTTCCCGGATATACTTTGGGGGATCCAGCTTTTTATAGGACCTTTGAGACAAAAGGAACACTGACGACGAGAATTCATTTTTTGGATGTTTTGGACGGAAATCTTGAGCGTGGTATTCAACTCAGGGAAAAGTATCAATCCGATAAGCTTCAATTTTCCGGCTTGAAGCAGTTCCTGGATGGTGTCCCCCTCACCTATACAGGCTTTTTGATTCAGCCGTACTCTGACCGTCCTTCTGAAACCGGCGGCACGATTTATGATTCTCACGTTTACCAAAAATGGGTTGAAGAAGCAGACCGGGAAGGATTCAGGATCCGCCTACACGCATGTGGAGACGCTGCGGTCCGGTTGGGCCTCGATTTGTATGAGCGTGCCCGGAGTGTAAACGGACTACGGGATTCCCGCCATACAATCGAGCATATTGAAGTTTGCGATCCAAGTGACTTCGATCGGTTTGAGAAATTAGGCGTCATTGCATCCATTCAGCCTGAACACCTGACATCAGGATCGATGGATACTCATGCCTATTTAGACAGACTTGGTCCGGAAAGGGCTCGATTCACCTGGCCGATTGGATCCTTGCAGAATCATAGGGCCAGTATCGCTTTCGGAACGGACTTTCCGATTGTGGATCTGAATCCCATGCTCGGTCTTTACCGGGCGATTACCAGAAAGCATGAGGACGGAACTCCTCAAGGCGGCTGGAATCCTCATGAAAAAATTTCATTAGCAAATGCATTGATTCATTATACGAAATCCCCTGCCTACGGAAACTTCAGAGAGCATGATTTAGGAACGATCGAAGTTGGGAAGAAAGCGGATTTAGTCGTCTTGGATCGTAATTTGTTTGAAGTGGAAGAAGAGGAAATGCTGGAGACTGGTGTTTGGATGACCATGATGGATGGAAATGTCGTGTATGGAAGATAAGGTGAAAATAATGGAGGGGTAGATATCATCCCATCCAGTCAAAAAACAGAGGTCCGTCCCTCAAAACCCGGGGACGGACCTCTACCTATTTTTCTTATTTTTGTTCCGGGGCTTGAAGTCCCCCGCCTCGAATGGTTTTTTCTTGGAATGGGAGGTTGAGTTCTTTGCTCAGCTTCTCGAGGAAGCTCAGTTCGCGTTTGGATACGAGGCAGATGACGGTTCCTTCCGCTCCCATGCGCCCGGTTCTACCTGAGCGATGAATGTATTGTTTCGTATCGCTTGGGAAGTCGTAATGGACAACGTGTGTGACGTCTGTGATATCAAGGCCACGTGCTGCAACGTCTGTTGTCAGAAGCATGGACACTTTTCCTGAACGGAAGCGGTCCAGTGATTGCTTACGCTCCATCTTGTTTGATTCCCCTGCCAATACTTCCAGCTCGACTCCCTTATATTTCAGTTTTTCTTCTATTTCAGAGAGCTTCTCCAGCTGATTGAAAAATACAAGTGCTTTGATTCCTTTGAAATATGAAATGCTTCTTAGAGCTTCCATTTTGTCTCTCAGCTCACTGTATACATACACATGATCTACTTTCGGGTTATCGAGATTGGCTTCCATTTTGACGATTTCATGGTTTTGTAATAATGATTCCGCTACGTTCTCGGTTTCGTCTGATAAAGTGGCCGAGAAGAATAGAACCTGACGCTCTTTTAAGGTGGATTTGATGATATCCTTCACTTCACGGATATGTTCAGATGAGATCATTAAATCGAACTCATCGACGACGATGGTTTTTACTTCATGCATCTTCAGTTTTTTCATTTTCATCAATTCGATCAGGCGACCCGTTGTTCCCACTACAATATGTGGCTTTTTCTTCAGCTTCTCGACTTGCTTTTTAATGTTTGCTCCTCCAATGAAGGCAGCACTCGTAACGTCTGATCCCTTCGCCCATTTTTGGATTTCCTGGTGGATTTGCATGACAAGCTCTCTTGATGGAGCAAGAATTACAGCTTGAGCCTGTTTTCTTGCTGGATCAATGGCTTGGATGATTGGAAGTAGATACGCCAATGTCTTTCCTGTTCCAGTCGGCGATTCACAAACAACATCTTTCCCTTCCATAATGAGAGGTACCACACGCTCCTGGACAGGAGTTAAAGAAGTGAATCCTGATTCTTCCCAGTTTTTTTGAATTGATGGGGCATTGATAATGGTTGAAATTGAGTTCATACTATTTGTCCTTTCTTAATCGGCAGAGGCAGCAGGAATCTCTTCGGCAACGATTGGCAAGCTGATTTCCACTGCGGTTCCTTTTTCTTTTTCACTTTGAAAGCGTATATGTCCTTTATGTCGTTCAATGATCTTTTGACAGACGGCCAGTCCCAGACCCGTTCCTTTTTCTTTCGTTGAATAAAATGGTTCCCCAAGGTGGTCGATTCTCTCCGGTTCCATGCCTACTCCGTTATCCGCAACGATAACATGGGCGTCATCACCTCGGGTGACCAATGTAATTGAAACATTCCCATCCTTGTTTTCAGGTATGGATTCAACTGCATTTTTAATAATGTTAATGAACACCTGTTTGAGCTGATTTCCTTCACCAAATACGTACAAAGGCTTTTCCGCCAGATTTTTATATTGAATGGATACATTATCAAGATGAGCCTGTGCTTCCATCAGTACCAGTACTTGTTTCAGTATATCATCCAGTTTTTCGCGACGCAGGTCGAACTCCTGCTGTTTACCCAGTATCAGCATCTCCCCTGAGATCAAGTCTATCCGATCGACTTCAGAGAGCATGATATCCAAATGATCATGGTTGATTCGATCGCTGATTTGCATAAGCTGGATGAACCCTTTAAGGGAAGTAAGGGGATTGCGGATTTCATGTGCCACAGCCGCAGCCAGCTGTCCAATGACAGAAAGCTTTTCGGATGCGATCACCATTTCTTCATTTTCCCGGAGAAGGGTTATATCCCTTGCAATGGCAAACATCCCTGTCACTTTTCGATTCACAATAATCGGTACAAGTGAACAACGCAGTATTTTACGTTTGTTATTGGCTAAATGAATGGTCGTTTCAAAGGTTGACGCCCACCCTTTAAAGGTTTGGAAAAAGTACTCCGTTACTCTTTTCATCTCGACTTCATCCAAAAATTTACTGAATTTCACTTCTTTCAACTCTTCATGAGTTGATTCCAGCAATCCTTCAGCCTCAGAGTTAACAGATACCACATTGCCATTCAGGCTAAGCTCTAACACTGCATCCGGATTTTGTTCAAAAAGAGAATGATAATGCTGATTCCTGATTTGAAGCTGTTTCTCTTTCTTCTGCAACTTTTCATTCGAAATTATTATTTCACTGGTTCTCCGATACACCAATAAAAAAATGATCATACCTGTTACAAGTGTAAATAACCAGCCTTTATAGCGCTGAAAATAAATATACATGCTGAGCTTTTCATGAGCGATGATCATGGAAAAATAGTCGGATAATATTATCCACAGGATGCCTAATAATACGTAGGTGACGGAGATTTTCAAGGCAATGTCTTTTGCTTGTTTCATCGTTGAGGGTTCACCTAAATTCAAAATAGTCTTTCTCCTATGGTTTCTCAGTTCTTACCAATTTATCATAAATTCTTTGAAGACTTATTTTCCTTTCAAAAAGAAAGTCGTCAAAGGGTAAATTCCAATGCTTTGTATGATGAGAGAAAACAGTATGACTCCAAATGTCAAGGAGTGGAGCAGCTGAGGACCTTGTCCATCTATACTTAGTAATAAGGCAACAGACATGGTTCCTTTAATACCGGACCACGTTAATATGAATACTTCCTTCCATCCGTACTTTTTTCTCCAAGTTTTTCTCACTTTGACAACACCAATAATAATAACATAGCGAACCACCAATGAGAGAATAAATAGGAAGAAGATCCACCCGATTAATGAGAAAGACAAATACTGTGTCGCCTGGATCCCTATTAATAGGAATAAAAAGGTTAGAATGGTCGGTTCCATGACAGTCCAGAAACCATCCAGGTCCTTTCTAAAATGATGTTCCTTAATTGCTCTTCCATATTCATACGAAAGCATGACCCCTGAGAATACAGTAGCCAGTACGCCTGAGACACCAAGCTCTTCCCCTATGTAAAAGGTTCCATAAGCAAGAATGATGCTAAGCATGATCTGGTATCTGGAATCAGTTGTGAAGTGGATGGCTTTACTCGCCAACCAACCGAGCGACACACCAATGGCAATCCCTCCTAAGGAAACCAATAAAAATTCCAAAAGAAATGAAGGCACTGAGATGGACTCTTCGCCAAAGTAGACTCCTGCCACAACCGTAAAGAGCACGATGCTTGTGCCATCATTGATCATTGACTCACCTTCTACAACATCTGCTATGTCCTGATGATCGGAAGATTCCTTTAATATAGACACAACAGAAACAGGATCCGTAGGCGTCAGGATCGTTGCGATTAATAGAGCCTCTATAAACGAAATGGAAAGCCAAGGATGCAAACCGTAATAAAAAAGCAGGCTCATTAAAAGCGTAGTAATGATAATTCCCACTGTACTAAGGATAGAAATGATTCCAACATGCTTTTTTAAGGCTTTTGTTGAAAATTGATAGGCAGAAATAAATAATAAGGAGGGAAGAAACCATTCAAAGATAATATCTTTCGTCAAGTTTACGTCAGAAAAAGCAGGTACGTACGACAGCCCTATTCCAAATAGAAGTAAAACTACTGGAACAGGTACATTCTTTTTCTTTTTATCAATGGTAAACACACTGTAGCCGATTACAAGCAAAAACAGAATTTGGATTGGATCGATGATTCACACCTCCATACTAAGGTTCATACCTTTTTATTCCACTGAACATCCTTCCTTTAAACACACCACAACCATCTTCCTATTTTTTCAAAATTGTGTTTATTTTTCATGTAAGAGGAAAAAAGAGAAGCAATGATAGTGAAAGAAGGTGATGCTACATGTTAAGCACGATGTATGGTAGCAAAACATTCAGTAAAAGCGGTACGATTACCCTTCCCCACAAATGGAGAGAACAGTTTGGACTCATTCCAGGAAGACTTGCAGAACTCATCTACCAAAACAGCTGTATATATATTAAGCGCGCGGTCAAAGACTCTACTCATAACAAGCGCTACGTCTCAGAAAAAGGAACCGTCCATATCCCAAAAGAACTCCGGGAAGAAATGGGCATGACCCATCAATCACCCTACTACCTGATCGTAAATGAAACAGAAAATTGTTTTATGATTTCAAGAGAAAAATAACCATAAGAACCTGGATCCCCCACCCAAAAAGGTCCGTCCCTCGCATGTTTCAAAGCGACGAGGGACGGACCTTTGGTTGTTCAATGGTGATGCTGCTTCCCGACGGGGAGATGGATAGTTTGCGGACGTTCATGCTCGGGAAGGACTGTTCCAGCTGCCGTGCGAGCCATTCACTTGCTTCCCGTTCCACAAAGCAGGCAATCGTCGGCCCGGCACCACTTAAGGCGACACCGAATGCCCCGAAACGGCCCGCTACCTCTTCTACTGCATCGTAGTGTGGAAGCAGCTTTCTTCGGTGGGGCTGATGATACCTGTCTCGCTTCATCATTTTCCCTACTGTTTCCCAATCTTCCGTTAGAAATGCCGCTACCAGTACGTTTGAAATCGCTCCGGCTTCCACGGATTCTTCAAAGGAAAGACTATCAGGGAGTACATTTCGGGAATCCGATGTTTTCAGTTCAGCTTTGGGAATCACGCATACCACATCAATAGGAAGATCAGGGACCGATAAAAGACTTACACCCCTATCATGCTGACAGCTGATTACAAACCCGCCATATAGTGAAGCTCCAACGTTATCGGGATGACCTTCAAATCGATTTGCCAGTGCCAGTTTCTTTTCTTGTGACAGATTCAACTCACACAGGGCATTGGCAAGCTCAATGCCCGCCACAACCGCTGCTGCGCTGGAGCCTAACCCTCTCGTCAACGGAATGTCACTGGATACGTAGAGGTGACAAGGAGAAGGCTTCTTACCATAGTCATCCGCCACCTCTTTCACGACCTCAACGATAAAATGTGTCTCATCAGCCGGAAAGACCTCCAGAGCAGAAGAAAGGGGGATCACTTGCCAATCTTCTGCTTCGTGTACCTCAACGGTTAAAAATACATTTAACGCCAAGCCCAAAGAATCGAATCCAGCTCCTAAATTGGCTGTGCTTCCAGGGACAATGATTTTCCAGGAGCGGGGGTCACGTCTTTTCATACGCCAATTGTCCCTTTAATATAGTCCTGCACCATTTCACGATCGTTGGGCAACTTCACCGGTGTGACCGGACTGCATTCCATGGCCGTAACCGGATCCTTTAAGCCATTACCTGTCAGCACCGCCACTACCTTTGAACCTTTTTCGATCAAGCCTTTATCTAATGATTTCTTTATTCCAGCAATCGAGGCACATGAAGCGGGCTCGGCAAATATCCCTTCTTTACTGGCAAGCAGCTGATAGGCCTCAAGAATTTCTTCATCGGTTACTTCATCAATATGTCCGTTTGATTCCTTCAACGCGTCGATTGCTAACGTCCAGCTTGCAGGGTTCCCGATGCGGATCGCAGTGGCAATCGTTTCAGGCTGAGGAAACACCCTGTCATGGACCAGGGCTGCTGCTCCCGACGCTTCAAAGCCAAACATTCGTGGTAAAGTCGAGGCTTTGAGATTGTGGTATTCTTTGAATCCTTTCCAGTAAGCCGAAATATTCCCTGCATTACCGACAGGGATGGCAAGCACATCAGGAGCCTCACCCAACCCTTCGATGACTTCAAAAGCTGCTGTTTTCTGTCCTTCCAATCGATATGGATTCACTGAATTCACAAGAGTGACAGATTCGGTTTTACTCAACTCACGGACGATTTCGAGGGCTTCATCAAAATTTCCCTCGATGGAAATGATTTCGGCACCATACATGACAGCTTGAGCTAATTTCCCTTGAGCAATTTTCCCCTCTGGGATGACCACGATACATTTGATTCCTGCCCTCGCT
Organism: Rossellomorea sp. ABR4_004; assembly: GCF_056159585.1. Lineage (NCBI taxonomy): Bacteria > Bacillati > Bacillota > Bacilli > Caryophanales > Bacillaceae > Rossellomorea > Rossellomorea sp. ABR4_004. The sequence continues at coordinate 16,573 of NZ_JBSWVM010000007.1, forward strand.
GCATAGGCTGCAGCTGAAGCAGAGGTATTTCCCGTAGAGGCGCAAATGACCGTCGAACTTCCCGATTCTACTGCTTTGGCAACGGCGAGAACCATTCCGCGATCTTTAAAGGATCCGGTAGGGTTTGCTCCCTCAACCTTCACATTCAACTCGATGCCCCATTCCCGGGACAGCGTTTTTAATTCAACCAAGGGTGTATTCCCTTCATTTAACGTTAGACGAGGAGTGTCATCATTTAATGGAAGATGCTTCCCGTATTGCTCCAGTAACCCTTTCCATCTCATTCTTTGTCTCCTCCTTCTACACGGTATGAACTTTCAATCGAATGAACTCCTTCATAATCCTTCAGCTCCATCAAAATGTCTTCGTAATGATCAAGGGATGCTTTATGAGTCACAAGGACAATTTCAGCAAACTCATCACTGTCTAACGGATTCTGCAGGATCTTCTCGAAACTGACACCGTGATGCGAGAAGATGGAAGTGAGTTTTGCTAAGACACCTACTTCATCCTGAACGTGCAGACGCAAGAAATATTTTGAATGAATTTCATTCCGTTCTTTTAACTTTTTGGGGAATTGCGGATTCACCGCACTCTTACCCGTGACTCCCAATCTCATATTCTTCATAATCCCTACCATATCTGATACGACGGCTGTGGCAGTTGGAAGACTTCCTGCCCCCGGACCGTAAAACATCGTTTCACCAACCGCTTCCCCGTATACGTACACTGCGTTATATTCATCATGGACGGATGCGAGTGGATGTTCATTTTGAAGCAGAGTGGGCTCCACGCTCACTTCAACACTCTCCCCTTCACGGTGAGCATAGCCGATGAGCTTCATTGTGTAGCCGAATTGTTCGGCATATTGGATGTCTTCACCCGTCACTTCCGTAATACCTTTCACTTTCACATCGGCTAAATCGACGTTCATGGAAAACCCTAACGTTGAAAGAATCGCCATCTTTCTCGCTGCATCCAAGCCGCCTACATCTGCCGTCGGATCCGCTTCTGCATAGCCTAAGTCCTGGGCTTCCTGGAGAACATCATCGAAGGTCCGTCCCTCTTTCGTCATCTTCGTCAAGATAAAGTTCGTTGTTCCGTTGACGATTCCCATCATTTTCGTGATGCGATCGGAGGCGAGGCCATCTACTAAACTTCTTAAAATCGGGATTCCTCCTGCGACGCTTGCTTCGTAGAATAGGTCACAGCCGTTTTCTGATGCTGCCCTTAGTAACTCCGGTCCGTGAAGGGCCATGAGATCCTTGTTTGCCGTTACGACATGCTTCTTCTGGTGCAGTGCATGTAGGAGATGTTCCTTCGTCGCTTCGATTCCTCCCATTACCTCGACCACAATATCAATTTCAGGATCAAACAGGACTTCCTCAGGATTTAAGGTCAGTATGCTGTCTTCCATTTCCAGTCCTCTATCTTTCTCTAAATCCTGAACAAGGGCTTTTTTCACCTTCACAGGGCAGCCGATTTGATGGGACAGTTTATCCTGATGATTCTCTACAATCTTCACCACGCCGGCTCCCACCGTTCCGAGTCCTAAAAGTCCGATTGAAATTGATTCCATAAGCCGAAAACCTCCATTTGTATATTTCTCGTGTACATTTGTTCTTGTATAGTGGACATTATAGTAGAAAAAATTACCTATTACAATAGGTATTTTCGTATTTTTAGAATGTAAAAGCTTTCATTACTCATAGATTGGAAGAATTATTATAAAACTCCACCACTTATAAACAGAGGACCGCTCCTAACTAACCATGTAGTTAAGAGCCGCCCTTCTTTTACACGATATGATGCAGCTGTCTGGCCATTTTGGATAGATCCCGATACACAGGGATCTTGCTCGGATCGGCATTTCCGCCACTGATGACACAGCCGACTTTCTTTCCATGCACCTTGACCTTTTGGCACATGGCTGCCGCTAAGGATGCTGCTCCTGCTCCTTCAACCAGCGTTTTTTCCCGTTGAAGCATGAACATGATGCTATAGGAGATTTCTTCATCCGTAACCGTGACCATATCGTCTACATACTCCCGGATGATCGGAAACGTGAGCTCCCCAGGCTTCTTGACGAGAATCCCGTCTGCAATGGTGTGCACATGCTCCAGAGATCCTTTGTTTCTTCCTGTAAAGAAGTTATACGTAGCCGGTGCTCCCAGTGCCTGTACGCCGACGATTTTCACTCGGGGGTTAAAGGCTTTTACGGCCATTGCCATCCCGGCCAACAGACCGCCTCCGCCAACAGGTACCAGGATCATGTCTAAATCACTGAGTTGCTGAAGCATTTCCAGTGCGACTGTCCCTTGCCCAGCCATCACTTTATGATCATCAAATGCATGAACATACGTCGAGCCATTTCTGATTTTCTCTTCAAGTGCTGCCCCGTAGGCTTCCTGATAGGTGTCTCCAGTCAGGACAATTTCAGCTCCGTAATGTTTCGTTGCCGCAATTTTTGTGGAAGGTGTTCGTTTCGGCATGAAGATTTTCGACGGAACTCCGCGCAGGGATGAAGCCAGTGCCACACCTTGGGCATGATTTCCTGCAGATGCGGCAATGATGCCTCTACCCGCTTCTTCTTCAGACAATGACATGATTTTATTCATTGCGCCTCTTACTTTGAAGGAACCTGTTCGCTGCAGGTTCTCCATTTTCAAATAGATCTCTCCACCAGTGAACGTATTCAGCGTCGATGATTGCTTTAACGGTGTTCGATGCACCCGATGACTGATTCTTTCCATTGCCTCTACAACTTCAGTGTTATCCATTAAATTCCCAAGCCACTCACCTCATAATTTTTTTCGTATTCTTCAATATCTTTTCCGTAATGCAAAGTTAAATCGATCTCATCCAGCCCTTTCAAAAGCATCGTTTTCCAGTAGGGATCAATTTCAAAGGAGACGCGTTGACCTTCCGAGTCACAAATCGTCTGATGCTCAAGGGACACTTCCATTTTATATAAATCTACATGACTCTCATTTCTTAAAAGAGCATCCACTGTTTTCTCTTCAAGCTGAATGGGCAGGATCCCATTCTTCAAACAGTTGTTATAAAAAATATCTGCAAAGCTTTTGGCGATGATCACTTTAAACCCATAGTCCTGAAGGGCCCACGGAGCGTGTTCCCTAGAAGATCCGCACCCAAAATTCTTTCCACCGAGGAGAACCTCGGCATCTTGATATTGTGGTGTGTCTAATAAGAAATCGTCTCTTAGGGACTTCCCATCGTCTTCAAACCGCCAATGATAAAACAAGTACTGACCAAAGCCTTTACGCTCAATTCGTTTTAAAAACTGTTTTGGGATGATTTGATCCGTGTCCACATTGTCTCTTCTTAGAGGAAACACTTTTCCTTCCACATGATTGATTGCCACCTTTTCACCTCCTATGAAATTGGCATTTTTTCAAGTTTTCGTACATCTGTCAGTTTTCCGGTCACGGCAGCCGCAGCGGCCATGGATGGGCTGAGCAGATGGGTTCTTGATCCGTTTCCTTGCCGGCCTTCAAAGTTCCGGTTGGAAGTCGATGCACAGCGCTTGCCCGGTGGAACGATATCATCATTCATCGCCAGGCACATGCTGCAACCAGCTTCCCTCCACTGGAATCCGGCTTCTTTAAAAATGGTATCCAGGCCTTGTTCTTCAGCCTCTTTCTTCACTTTAAACGATCCCGGAACAACCAAGGCGGTTACGCCCTGCTTTACAGTATGACCTTTCACCACCTCAGCCGCCGCCCTCAAGTCACTCAAGCGCGAATTCGTACACGAGCCAATAAACACATAATCAACCTCTATGTCCTCTATTCTCATACCCGCCTCGAGCCCCATATAATGGATCGCCCTTTCAACCCCTTCTCTTTCAGAAGGATCTGCGTACTGTTCCGGGTGAGGGACGGACCTTGAAATCGATGCGCCCATCCCCGGATTGGTTCCCCATGTTACATGAGGCTCAATTTCTTCACCTTTCACCTCGATTTTGTGATCGTAAGCGGCGTCCTCATCACTCGTCAATGATCTCCACTCTTCTTTACATTGTTCATATGATTTATGCTTCGGCAGATACTCCCGACCTTCTAAATAAGCGAAGGTCGTTTCGTCAGGACTGATCAATCCCGCTTTGGCTCCCGCTTCGATGCTCATATTGCAAACCGTCATTCTTTCTTCCATTGATAGATTTCGGATCACATCACCGGTGAATTCGATGACATATCCCGTTCCAAATCCTACCCCGTAAGTAGAAATGATGTTCAGGATCACATCTTTTGCCGTAACACCGAATCCCAACTCTCCAGTTACTTCCACTTGAAGGGTTTTCGGCTTCGATTGCCAGAGGGTCTGGGTTGCTAAAACATGCTCCACTTCACTCGTACCTATCCCGAAAGCCAGCGCTCCGAAAGCTCCGTGGGTAGAGGTGTGACTGTCCCCACAAACAATGGTTTTCCCTGGCTGTGTCAAACCGAGCTCTGGACCGATGACGTGGACAATCCCTTGATCAGGATGATGAATATCGGCGAGAGTGACACCGAATTCCTCACAATTTTTCTTCAACGTATCCATTTGAAGTCGAGCGATTTCATCTCTGATGATGTGACGCTCTCTTGTCGGTACATTATGATCCATCGTGGCATAGGTTAAATCCGGTCTCCGCACCTCTCGATTCTTTAAGCGCAGCCCTTCAAATGCCTGGGGAGACGTAACTTCATGTACAAGGTGCAAATCTATATACAGTAAATCCGGCTTTCCTTTTTCTCTGTGCACGATATGTTTTTCCCATATCTTTTCGATGATATTTTTCCCTGCCATGAACTCCCTCCTGGTTTGGTAACATTTTTATTCCGTTAACACTGTATTGGTAGAATTGTTGCTGATTGAGTAGTGGTTGATTTCCACTGGTACTTTCCAATCAAATCGATCTTATAAATAAGCCGCCAGGATCGAAGACAGGGCATGATCCGCTTCTAAGCGCTCTACAACCAGCTGGCTCATGGCACCGGTCCCAACGACGGTTCCTCGCCCCATTGTCCAAAGGTCTCCTGTACGGTAGCCTGCGTTCAGGACTTCCTGAACGGCCATTTCAATCATTTCAGCCTCTTCTTTTAAGCCGAAGGAATGTCTGAGCATCATGGCAACCGATAGAATCATAGCCAGTGGATTGGCTTTTCCCTTTCCGGCGATATCGGGTGCAGAGCCGTGTACAGGTTCGTAAAGCCCGAAGGAGTCCCCTCTTAAACTGGCTGAAGGAAGCATTCCCAGCGAGCCTGTGATCATGGAGGCTTCGTCACTCAGGATATCCCCGAACATATTCTCAGTCACCAGTACATCAAATTGCTTCGGCTGATACATCAGCTTCATGGCAGCGACATCGACCAGCATATGTTCCACTTCCACATCCGGGTAATCAGCCGCCACTTCATTCACGACTTCTCGCCACATTCGACTTGTTTCCAAGACATTTGCCTTGTCAACGGACGTTAATTTTTTATTGCGTTTTTGAGCCAGCTTGAAGGCTTTATGAACAATTCGTTCGATTTCACTTTTTTCATATACAAGGGTATCAACTGCTACTTCGTCTCTCTTCCCTTGACGACCGGACGGCTGACCGAAGTACAATCCCCCTGTCAGTTCCCTGACAATCACCAAATCTACTTCTTCTACAATCTCCCGTTTTAGCGGGGATGCACCCAGTAAACTTTCAAATGCTTTCACTGGTCTCAGATTCGCGAATAGCCCGAACTCTTTACGGATCGCCAGGAGACCTTTTTCAGGACGAAGCTCTTTCGGAAGATGCTCCCACTTTGGACCTCCTACGGCTCCTAATAATACAGCGTCACTATCTTTACATAGCTTGATCGTTTCAGGAGGTAATGGTGTACCGAAGCGATCGACGGCAGCCCCGCCGATGTGACCTGTCTCCACTTCAAATTCATGACCGAACCAATCACCCACTGCCTTCAGTACTTCTAATGCCCCGTCCATGATCTCTTGACCGATACCGTCTCCTGGTAGTACAGCGATTTTTTTCTTCATTAGAATTACCTCCTGTTTTGGTTGGTTTGATGGGAGAGCCTTGATTTACAAGGCTCTCTGTCTTACAAGCTGGCTTCCACTGCTTCCTTCTCCATGGAATGTGACTTCCGTTGTGCTGATCGATTCACTGCATTCAGGTAAGCGCGAGCTGATGCTTCTAATACATCCTGGGCGGTTCCGCGTCCGCTTGTCTTTTCTCCGTCATATTCGAGTCGGACATAAACTTCTGCAAGGGCATCACGGCCCCCTCCTACTGAGTTGATTTTGTAATCTAATAATCTAGAAGGACTTGGCAGGATTTTTTCGATTGTATTGTAGATAGCTTCTACACTTCCTGAACCCGTTGAAGCGAGCCGGGTTACACTTCCGTCCTCGAACTTCAATTCGATCGTGGCCGTCGGGATATTGTCCATGCCATATTGGACCTGCATTCTTTCTAATGTAAAGCCGACAGCTTCGGCCATTTCCGTTTGCTTATTCGTCAGGATGCTGAAGAGATCCTCATCGACGATTTCCTTCTTCTTATCCGCCAGATCCTTGAATGCATGAAATGCTTCATTAAGCTTCTCGTCTGAAAGTTCAAATCCTAATTCAACCACTTTATTTTTAAAGGCGTGACGTCCTGAGTGTTTTCCCAGTACCAGGCGGGTTGCATTCACTCCAATCAATTCAGGAGTGATGATTTCGTACGTCGTTTTTTCCTTCAGCATTCCGTCCTGATGAATGCCTGATTCATGAGCGAAAGCATTATCACCTACAACCGCTTTGTTAGCCGGTACTCTCATCCCCGTCAGCTTACTGACAAGAGAGCTTGTTTTCTTGATTTCATCCAGCTTCAGACGGGTAGTGGCTCCGTAAAAATCTTCCCGGATTCTAAGAGCCACTGCGATTTCTTCCAGAGCTGCATTCCCGGCACGTTCGCCGATTCCATTGATCGTTCCTTCAATTTGATCGGCTCCGTTCTCAATGGCAGCCAGTGAATTGGCTGTGGCCATCCCCAAATCATCATGACAATGAGCCGATAGCTTTACTCCGTCGATATTCGGAACGTTCTCTCTCACATATCGAAATAGTTCACCGTATTTATGAGGAGTGATATACCCTACCGTATCGGGCAGGTTAATGACAGAAGCACCTGCCGCAATCACCCTCTCCATGATTTTCACTAAAAAATTGAGATCAGATCGGCACGCATCTTCTGCCGACCACTGAACCACCGGGAAAAATTTCTTCGCATACTGAACGGCCTGGACCGCTGTATCGATGACCTGATCAGGTGTCATCTTCAGCTTATGAGTCATGTGAATGGGAGAGGTGGCCAGGAACACATGCAGCCTTGGTTCGGCCGTTCCTTTAAGCGACTCCCATGCCGCATCGATGTCCCGCTGCTGGGCTCGCGCCAGACCTGTTACCGAGCTGTTCTTGATCGTGGAGCCGATCCGCTGCACGGCATCGAAGTCTCCTTTTGAAGCTGCAGGGAACCCTGCTTCAATGACGTCCACCCCCAGCCTTTCCAGCTGTCTCGCCACTTCAATCTTTTCAATCGTATTAAGATTTACGCCCGCTGACTGTTCACCGTCCCGTAGAGTTGTGTCAAAGATCTCAATGGTTCGCACTCGCAACCACTTCCTTTTCTTTAGTAGAAGGCTTCTGTACAAATGGCATCATTTTACGAAGCTCTCTTCCAACGACTTCAATCGGATGCTGACTTTCACGCTGATTGATGGCGTTGAATTCCGGACGGTTCGCCTGGTTCTCCAGGATCCATCCCTTCGCAAATTTCCCTGTTTGGATATCGGTTAATACTTCCTTCATGCGGGCTTTCGTTTCTTCGTTCACCACCCGAGGCCCTGAAACGAAGTCTCCCCATTGTGCTGTGTCCGAGATTGAGAAGCGCATTCCTTCCAATCCTTGTTCATACATCAGGTCAACAATCAGCTTCAATTCGTGTAAACATTCGAAATAGGCAACCTCTTTCTGATAACCTGCCTCAACCAGCGTTTCGAATCCTGCTTTCACAAGGGATGTCACTCCTCCACACAGGACCGCTTGTTCCCCGAACAGATCGGTTTCCGTTTCTTCCTGGAAGGATGTTTCCAGGATTCCTGCGCGTCCTGCCCCTACACCTTTTGCATATGCGAGCGCCAATTCACCGGCTTGACCTGTAGCATTTTGGTAAACCCCATAGAGTGCAGGCACTCCGGCTCCTTCTTCAAAGGTTCTTCTTACCAAATGTCCCGGTCCTTTCGGTGCTACCAGGAAAACATCTACATCTTCCGGAGGAACGACTTGATGGAAATGGATATTGAATCCGTGTGCAAACGCCAGTGCTTTCCCTGCAGACAGGGCCGGCTTGATTTCTGCCTCATACACTTTCGGCTGATGCTCATCAGGCAGGAGAACCATGATGACGTCCGCCTGTTCACTTGCTTCGCGGACGGAGTAGACATCGAATCCGTCTTTTTCAGCCTGGTCCCACGACTTCCCTTTCCGTAATCCCACTACAACATCAAATCCGCTTTCCTTCAGGTTTTGAGCATGTGCGTGACCCTGTGAACCATAACCGACAACCGCTACCTTTTTTCCTTTTAAAACCTCTTCATTCACATCTCCGTTATAATATACCTTTACCATTTCCCTCATCCTCTCCATTTTTTGAATAATAAGTTTTTTAAAAGTGTGAATCCAGCAGCTTCTAATTCACGATTGAATATTGTTTTAAATCCGTCACCGACTTACCATTTCCTCTTGCGAATGCCGTGATGCCTGTTCGGGCAATTTCTTTAATTCCGTACGGTCTTAACAAATCGATGATGGCTTCAATTTTGGAGGTTTCCCCGGTTACCTGGACGGTTACGCTGTCCCTTGCCACATCAATGATTGCCGCTCTGAAAGGTTCTACGATCCCATTGATTTCAGATCGGGTCTGCCCTGTACTCAACACCTTGATGAGTGCCAGTTCCCTGGCGACGACTCCTTGATCCGTGATGTCGGAGACCTTGAGGACATCAATTTGTTTATGAAGTTGTTTTAAGAGCTGTTCAATTTTGCGATCGTCTTCTACATTGACAACGAAGGTCATCCTCGAAATCCCCTCGGTTTCTGTGTATCCTACAGAAATGCTTTCAATGTTGAACTGACGTTTAGTAAACAATCCGGTCACCCGATTCAAGACACCGCTCCGGTTATGAACGAGAGCCGTTACAATCCGTTTCCTCATGGTTTCACTCCTAACATTTCATGTAATCCCTTCCCTGGAGCCACCATCGGGTAGACATTTTCCTTTGGATTCACCCAGCAATCGATGAGTACCGGTTCATCACTTGTTAAGGCTTCTTTTAAAACAGAATCCACTTCTTCCTGGGTTTTCACCCGATATCCTTTGATTCCGTATGATTCAGCCAGCTTCACAAAATCAGGCTGGGTGGAGAACACCGATTGGGAGTACCTTTCTTCAAAGAATGTTTCCTGCCACTGCCTCACCATTCCGAGGGTACCGTTATTTAGAAGCACCACTTTAACAGGAAGGTTCAACTCTTTCAGCAGCACCAGTTCTTGAAGAGTCATCTGGAATCCGCCATCTCCTACAAAGGCAACCACTGTACTGTCTGAATTCGCTAACTGAGCCCCTATCGCTGCCGGAAATCCGAATCCCATCGTGCCAAGGCCTCCTGAAGTGACCCAATTATTCGGCTTTTTAAAAGAGTAATACTGTGCCGCCCACATCTGATGCTGTCCCACGTCTGTTGTAACAACCGCTTCCCCGTTTGTCATTTCATACACCTGTTCGATGAGGCGTTGAGGTGACAGAACATCGTGGGCCTGGTTATACCAGAAAGGATATTCCCTTTTGTATGACTTAAGATGATGATGCCAGGCATCGAAATCAGGTTTCTCTTCTTCATGTTGAAGAAGTTTTTCCAGTGCCTGTTTGGCATCGGCTACGATCGGGATCTGCGTTTTGACGTTCTTTCCGATCTCCGCCGGATCGATGTCAATATGGACCACCTTTGCCCGTGGTGCAAAGGTAGCAAGATTCCCGGTCAACCTGTCGTCAAATCGGGCACCGATATTGATGAGCAAGTCACATTCGTGGAGTGCCATGTTGCTTGCATAACATCCATGCATCCCCGCCATACCGAGAAACAATGGGTGATCTGCCGGAAACCCACCTAAGCCTAAGAGAGTGTGAATCACCGGGATGTCATATTGTTCTGCGAAAGCCTTCAGTTCCTCCGTTGCTTTTCCGTGAAGAACTCCTGCCCCGGCTAAGATGACCGGCTGCATGGATACCTTGATGGCTTCCACCAGTTTCTTGATTTGAAGCGGATTGGGATAGAAGTTAGGCTGGTACCCCGGTAAGTCCATTTCCACATCGTTTACCGGATAAGCTTGCTGCAAGGTCAAGTCTTTCGGAATGTCCACAAGTACCGGTCCGGGCCTGCCGGTTGATGCAATATGAAAGGCTTCCTTCACGATCCTCGGTAAATCTTTAATATCACGCACCTGATAATTATGCTTGGTGATCGGCATCGTAATCCCTACTACGTCCGCTTCCTGGAATGCATCGGTTCCGATGACCCCTGAAGCCACCTGCCCGGTGAAAATAACAAGAGGCAGTGAATCCATCATGGCATCGGCAATCCCTGTCACTAAATTCGTCGCTCCCGGTCCTGACGTGGCAATGACCACACCCGGTCTCCCTGATACACGGGCATACCCTTCTGCCGCATGGATGGCGCCTTGCTCATGACGAGCGAGAACGTGCTTGATCGGGGCTTTGTATAGAGCATCGTAAATCGGCAAGACCGCTCCTCCAGGGTACCCAAACAGAATCTCAACCTTTTCCTCCTTCAAAGCTTTCATGAGCATATCAGCACCGTTGACGTTTTCTGTTAGTGTCTGTGAAGCCGGTTCTGCCTCTACCTTCGCTCTCATTGCCTATCTCCTCCTTTTATTAAAAGCGCAGGCGGCTTGGTCAGGCCCGACAAGCATAAGGCAAGATCGCTGAAAAGGCGCTCTTTGCCTTTTTGGCGAGATTGACTTATGACCTCGAGGGACTAGCCGCCGGAGCTGGATATATTAAAAGCGCAGGCGGCTTGGTAAGAGGCGACAAGCATAAAGCGAATATGCCAGAAAGGCGTTCTTTGCCTTTTTGGTATGTTTGCTTTATGACCTCGAGCCTCTAGCCGCCGGAGCTGGATATATTAAAAGCGCAGGCGGTGAACCACCTGAACCTTAGCTTTATTCATCCACTTTCCCAAACAAAAAAGACCTTTCCACCCACTACGACAGAGTTCATCTTTCGCAGGGGCGAAAAGGTCTTCATCCTTTCCACGGTACCACCCTAATTCAGAGACAACGGATATCATCTCCCTTTGCAGGCTGATCGGTTTCACCAGCCTTTGTTTTTGTAACGAGTATCATCTACTCGATCGTTCCTACTTTTAGAGGTTCAGAACGATACTCAGAGGGGATGTCGGCATTGGATGTATTACTGGTTTGCAGCACCACCAGCTCTCTGAAAATACGATTTCCAATCCTTTTACCTCTTCAACGCTTTACTCTATTCCGTTTTCAAAATTCCACCTGTACTGGCTGACGTGACAAGTTTGGCATATCGTGCTAAATAACCTTTTCTGATCTTTGGAGGTGGCTGTACCCACTCCTTTTGCCTGAACTGAAGTTCTGTTTCTGAAACCATGAGGGAGATCGTTCGATTCGTTAGATCAATGAAGATGGGATCTCCATTTTCAACAACACCGATCGGTCCTCCTTCAGCCGCTTCCGGTGAGACATGACCGATTGAAATGCCCCGGGATGCCCCTGAAAATCGACCGTCTGTCATGAGTGCGACTTTCTTTTCAAGACCACGTCCTGCAATGGCTGCCGTCGGTGCCAGCATCTCCGGCATTCCCGGTCCGCCTTTTGGTCCTTCATATCGGATGACTACAACATGCCCTTCTTTCACTTCTCCACTTTCGATTCCGGCAAGTGCGTCATCCTGAGATTCGAATACAATCGCTTCACCCATGAAGGTTTTAATAGATGGGTCGACTGCTCCGACTTTGATGACTCCCCCGTTTGGAGCGATATTTCCAAAGAGGACGGATAATCCTCCGACTGGACTGTGAGCATTTTCCCTGCGACGAATGACATCGTCATTTTGAATATGAGCATCCTTCACATTTTCATATAGTGACTTTCCTGTAACCGTGATGCGATCTTTGTGTACAGCTTCCATTTCACATAGTTCTTTAATGATGGCGCTGACCCCGCCTGCATTGTGAACATCCTGCATGGAGTAATCTGATGCCGGGCTTATTTTAGATAAATAGGGAACTCGCTCAGCGACTTTATTGATCCGGTTGATGTCGTAATCGATTTCCGCTTCATTGGCAATCGCCAGTGTGTGGAGGACGGTATTGGTTGAACCTCCCATGGCCATGTCTAAAGCAAATGCATCATCGATGGTGTCTTTTGTTATGATGTCTCTTGGTTTAATATCCTTCTTGACCATTTCAACCAGATAGTTGGCTGCATCCTTGATTAACTGATGCCGTTCTTCCGATGTGGCAACAATGGTTCCATTTCCTGGTGGAGCCATTCCTAACATTTCCATCAGGGAATTCATGGAGTTCGCTGTGAACATTCCTGAGCATGATCCGCAAGTGGGACATGCATTGGCTTCAATGTCGAGAAGCTGTTCGGCTGTCATCCTTCCTGACTGATGGGCACCGACTCCTTCGAAAACGGATACGAGTGATAATGGCTTCCCGTCGCTGGAAACCCCAGCTTCCATCGGTCCTCCTGATACAAAGACGGAAGGGACGTTTGTCCGGACAGCTGACATGAGCATTCCCGGTGTGATCTTGTCACAGTTCGGAATGTAGAACACTCCGTCGAACCAGTGAGCGTTGATGACGGTTTCTGCCGAGTCGGCAATCAGTTCCCGGCTTGGCAATGAGTACCTCATCCCGATATGTCCCATTGCTATTCCATCATCCACACCGATTGTGTTGAATTCGAATGGAATCCCGCCGGCTTCTCGTATCGCTTCTTTCACCACCTGGGCAAATCCGTTTAAATGCATATGACCGGGAATGATGTCGATGTAAGAATTGCACACCCCGATAAATGGTTTTTCCATGTCTTCGAGCTTGACTCCCGTCGCATATAGTAAGCTGCGGTGGGGAGCCCGGTCGATTCCTTTCTTGATCATGTCACTTCGCACGTCATCACCTCCAACTTAGCCAACTTGAGCATTCTGTTTGTAAACTTTTCTTCCATCCTGCGTGACAGTGTTTCTGAACTCCTGCAATAATTGGTTTGTATACTTTCCAGGTTTCCCTTCACCGATTACACGGCCATCAACCTTGACAACGGCAATGACTTCTGCGGCTGTCCCTGTTAAGAACACTTCATCCGCTGTATACACATCATGACGGGTGAAGACTTCTTCCTTCATCTCGAATCCTAATTTACCGGCGATCTCGATGATGGCATTACGGGTGATCCCTTCAAGGGCCCCTACATATCCGGGAGGCGTCAGGATCTTTCCTTTTTTGACAATGAAGATATTGTCTGCGGATCCCTCTGCTACATATCCTTGATCGTTCAACATTAATGCTTCACTTACACCGGCAAGGTTCGCTTCGATTTTCACGAGAATGTTATTTAAGTAGTTTAAGGACTTAACCTTTGGTGAAAGAACGTCTGCACGATTTCGGCGGCTGGCCACTGTTACGATATCGATGCCCGTTTCGTATAAGCTTTTAGGGAATAGGGCTAATTGTTCTGCAATGACGATGATTTGTGGCTTCCTACAAGTAAATGGATCCAATCCCAGGTTTCCAACACCTCTAGAAATGACCACACGTATGTAGGCATTCTCGAGTTGATTCTTTTTCAATGTATCAACGATAATGTCGCTCATCTCTTCTTTAGTGACTTCGATATGCAACATGATGGATTTTGCAGAATCATAAAGGCGATCAACATGCTCTTCCAGACGGAACACGTTCCCATCATACATTCGAATCCCTTCGAACACTCCATCTCCATATAGAAATCCATGGTCGTACACAGATACAACTGCGTCTTCCTTTTTTACAAATTGTCCGTCTAAGTAGATCCACTGTTCGTTCATGTTAATCATTCCTTTCCCGGTTGAAATTTATTTGATTATTCAGAAATTTATTTTTGCAACGATAGTCCGTTGACTTGGAGCACATTCGAACAGCCGCTTGATTCGGTATTCCTGCTGTTTACTGCTGGCTCAGATTTTTTTATTGAGGACAATATTACTCCCGTTTCCCGGTAAGGTCAACAGGCTTTTTGTAAATTATTTGACTATTTAGATTAATCTGATTATAAGTAAACGCTTACATCTTTGTCCTTATACAGTTTGTCGGGAGAAAAAAATATTTTAGATTTTTTTAATTGATAGGGTGACTGACGCTTTAGATTCCATTAGGAGCCCTATTAAATATTTTTCGACAAAAACCTATGGGAATGGGGGTTTAGGGGAGTTTAGACCTGTGTGTATCTGACTGATTTATTCTCACTGTTTTTTTATAATTGAGAATTCATTTTTCTATTAATTTGTAGGAATGAATGATTATTAATCTTGTAAGACGATCATCAAAATGGAATGAATTCAATACAAAACCTTTCATTCCCATAATCCGTAATGCCTTTCAAACTAGAATTTAATTTCAGTATTTATACAAGAAAGAATAAACTTTTGTATAGAAATATATTCTTCGAAAAAGCAGTCGCCACTTTTTTAAACTGTATATAAATAAAAAAGAATCAACCCAAGGAACCGGACGGTCTTTGGATTGATTCTTTTTTTACACCCATGTAAACATATAATTCGGGTCTTCGACATCCTTTGCTTTTTTGACGATCTTCAACGGTTTGAAAGTATCGATCATCACGGCGAGCTCGAGGGTTTCTTTTTTCCCGATACTGGCTTCTGTCGTTCCTGGATGAGGACCGTGTGGAATCCCGCTCGGGTGGAGGGTAATCGATCCTTCTTTGATTCCCTTTCTGCTCATGAAGTTTCCTTCCACATAGTACAGCAGCTCATCACTGTTCACATTGCTGTGATTATAAGGAGCCGGAATCGATTCCGGATGGTAGTCGTATAATCTTGGAACAAATGAGCAGACAACAAAGTTATGCCCTTCAAACGTTTGATGAACTGGAGGCGGCTGATGTACGCGTCCTGTAATCGGCTCAAAATCCTCGATATTGAACACCCAAGGATAAAGATAGCCATCCCAGCCGACGACGTCCAGTGGATGATGGTTTAACACATGGGAATGAAGAGCTCCCCTTGATTTGGTGATCACTTCGAATTCGCCCTCTTCATCCATGGTTGCAAGCTTCTCAGGTCCCCGCAGATCACGCTCACAAAACGGACTGTGCTCCAGCAACTGTCCGTACTCATTTCGATAACGTCGAGGTGTGGTAATCTGACTGAAGGACTCGACGATCAGCATCTTCGTCTCTTCTTCAGGAACGACACGGTAGATGGTCCCGATCGGAATCACTACATAATCTCCTTTTCCATAGGTGAGCGTTCCGAACATCGTCTCCACTTTTCCTTTGCCAAAATGGATATACAGCATTTCGTCTCCGTCACCATTCCGGTAAAAACTTTTCATCTCTTCTGTTACATAGGCGGTTCCAATCAATAAATCGGAATTACCAAGTAAATATTCACGGCTCTTTAAGGCACAGCCTTTTTTCTCGACTCTGTCTGTAAAGAAATGTCGATGACGAAGAGCGCCCTCTTCCTCAAACTCCGGCATATAACTCCCTAAATACTCTGTTTTCGCCACAGCCGTCGGCAAATGATGATGATACAGAATCGACTGTGTCCCTGAGAACCCCTTTGTCCCCATGACCTGCTCCCTGTAAAGCGTGCCATCATCCTTTTTAAACATCGTGTGACGTTTGTGAGGTATTTTCCCCAGTTGACGATAGTACATGGTTTTCCTCCTCTCTTTTCCCTGCAATCCTATTACGTAAAACACCTAAGCCCGCGATCTCTAACTCCACTACGTCCCCATGCTTTAACCACGGATGCGTTTCAGTACCCAGCTCTAAAATGCATCCTGTTCCTACAGTACCGGATCCAATCACCTCGCCGGGATACAGGGTGACGTCTTTCGATGCCCGCTCGATCATGTCTGCAAATGTATAATGGATATCCTGATAATTCCCCTTTGATAAGAGTTTTCCATTCACTTTTGCCGTCATAGGAAGATCAAAACGGTTTCCCTTGCGATAGGTTTCCAGTTCATCCTTCGTCACTAAATAAGGACCGAAAGAAGTGGCAAAATCCTTTCCTTTTGCTGGACCAAGTCCTACTTTCATCTCATGCTTCTGGATGTCCCTGGCACTCCAATCGTTCATGATGAAATAGCCGTAAATATGGTCTTCTGCGTTTTCTTCTGAAATGTTTGTTCCTTCTTTCCCAATCACGCAGGCGATTTCCAATTCATAATCGAGCCACTCACATCCAGCAGGCTTCGCGATGTGATCGAGAGGACCTTTTACAGCTAAGTGATTGGTGAAATAAAAGACGGGTATGTCATACCATTCCGGCACCACATCGAGTCCCCTCCGCTTACGGGCCGTTTTCACGTGCTCTTCAAACGCATAGAAATCCCGGATGCTGACAGGCCTTGGAATCGGCGACTTCAGGGTGACATCACCTAATGAATGCACTCCCGTGTCTCTCTCCGAAAAGGTACCGAGCTCCTTCATCCGTTTTAGGCCTTCGTTTCCAAGATCGATGATGGATAACATATCTTTAGGGAGCAAACCTCCGCTCACAGCATGAATGTCCACAACAAGTTCACCTTGAACGATCCCCGCCTTTATTTCTCCTTCTTTTAAAAAACTAACCAGCTTCACGTGTCATCACCTTTTTCGAATCAATTCAAATGAATCGGATAATGGTTTGGTGTACATTTGACCGGCAAGCCTTCCCACCGGTTTAAGTTTCTCTGAATCTATTTTCCCGTCGTAATAGAGTTCATCATTAATCCTTACACACTCAACTTTCCCGATGACCAGGCTCCCTGCACCAGGATGATCACCGAAGTGAAGAACTTCATGAAGAACGCATTCCAATTGCACCTTGCTTTCAAATACACCTGGAGGATTTACCGTAATGGACTCCTTCTTCGTCAGCCCGACCTGCTCAAATTCATCAACGCCAGGTTCAAATTGAATGGCACAGTTATTCATTTCCTCCACAAATTCTTCACTTACGATATTGATGACGAATTCCTTGGTTTTCTCGATATTTTCAAGGGTATCCTTCTTACCTCCATCCTTCCCTCTTCTCATGGGAGAGAAGCAGACGAGCATAGGCTCCGCACAAATCGCCGTAAAGAAGCTGTAAGGTGCCAGGTTTGCTATCCCATCTTCATCAAGGGATGAAACAAAGGCAATCGGCCGGGGCAAAATCGAACCGATCATCAGTTTATAAGCAGACTGCCACTCAAGCGTCTGGGGTTTGATATCCATTTAGTTCACCCCTCCGTTTTGCAAAATGTCTTCCAGTGCTCTAACGAATCTCTTGTTATCGTCCTGTGTTCCGATCGTGACACGAACCGTTGTAGGGTATCCGAGAAGAGTTCCTGAACGGACGACGAGTCCCCTTTTCACAAGCTCATATGAGACCGTGTCACCATTCATACCTGTGTCAACCATGATAAAGTTCGATTGAGAAGGAAAATAAGCTATCCCCAGACGATCAAATTCACTTTCCAAATAAAGACGCCCCTGCTCGTTCTTATGGGTACATTCCCTAATAAACGCTTGATCTTCCAGGGCAATGATCGCTGACTTCTGGGCAACGGTATTCACATTGAAGACATCTTTCACTTTACGGAGCTGTTCTGCAATCTCCTCATTCATGACACCGAACCCGACTCTTAATCCTGCCAAACCATATATCTTAGAAAATGTTCTAAGCACGATCAGGTTTTCGAATGCTGACAGGAGAGGCAGGGTTTCTAAATAGTCATCAGTTGTAACGTATTCCATATAGGCTTCATCCACCACTACCAGGATATGCGAAGGGACGCTCTCGATAAATTGCAGGAGTTCTTTTTTTCCAACAATGGTTCCAGTCGGGTTATTGGGATTACAAACAAAGATCAGCTTCGTTTTTGGAGTGATGCGGTCATGCATCCCCTGCAAGTCATGGGTTCCGTTTAAGAGTGGGACAATGACCGGAGTTCCTCCCTCCAGGAACACATTGGTTCTATACCTTGGAAACGTAACATCGGCCATAATGGCTTCGTCGCCACTACTCAAATAGGCCCTCGTCAACAGCCGGATCACTTCATCCGAGCCATTCCCGAATACAATCTGTTCTTTCGGTACCCCCAGAAACGCTGAGACCTTATGACTAAGATCGACGGCAGCTCCGTCCGGATACAAAAACAGGTCGCTCCCATTTTCTTTAAACCACTGCTTCACTTTCGGGGAGCAGCCATATATATTTTCATTTTCTGACAGCTTTCTGATTGAGGAGAGACCATGCTCCTTCTGTAAGTCGCCAAGTGTCTTCCCCAGCACATATGGAGCAATATGTGTGACCGCTTCTCTTGTTTTGAACTTCAATGTCATACATGAATCCTCGCCTTCCTCATGGATGAAGGGGGTCTACTCACGTGTTAGCTTATCTTCTAGCTCAAATATGGTACCAGTAAACTGTACGATATTATAAGTAGAAGCAGCTAATCTCTTCATGAGTTAACCCCCCTGACCGGTCCTTTGACCCCCGTTATATATGTTCTATCTATCTATTTTTTATTTTATAGGTTCCCTCTGCGTTCCTGCTCGCGCTCGATGGATTCGAATAATGCTTTGAAATTCCCTTCTCCGAACCCTCTTGCACCCTTACGTTGAATCACTTCAATGAATAAGGTAGGACGATCTACGATTGGCTTTGTGAATATTTGAAGCAGGTAGCCTTCGTCATCTCGGTCCACTAGAATATTCAACTCTTTGATCTTGGAGATCTCTTCATCGATTTCCCCTACACGCTCTGAAAGCATGTCGTAATAGGAATCCGGAGTATTTAGGAATTCCACACCATTCTCCTTTAAGATTCCGACTGTCTTCACGATATCCTCGGTCAGGATGGCAATGTGCTGCACCCCTGGACCACCGTAGAACTCAAGATATTCCTGGATTTGTGATTTACGTTTTCCTTCAGCAGGCTCATTGATCGGGAATTTAATTCGGCCGCCGTTATGCATCACCTTGGACATAAGGGCCGAGTATTCGGTTGTAATGTCTTCATTTGTAAAGTGACGCATTTCCTTGAAGCCCATGACTTTTTCATAGTACTCCACCCACTCTTCCATGCGCTCCACATTTCCTACTACATGGTCCACAGCGATGATACCGGCATCTTCATGTTTAAGAGCGGAATCATATTTTTCAAAGCCCGGCATGAAGATCCCTTTATAATCTTTACGCTCCACAAGGGTATGGATCGTATCCCCGTATGTACCAATGATGGCTTTTTTCAATTTTCCATTATCATCTTCGAGCGTCGCTGGTGGCATGATTTCAATCGCACCGCGGGACACCGCTCCAGTGTAAGCCTTTTCAACATCATCCACCACAAGGGCGATATCTTTAATTCCATCTCCGTGTTGCTTCACGAATTGTGATACTCGGCTGCCTTCGTGCAGGCTACCCGTAATAACCAATCGAACTTTGTTTTGTTGCAGTACATATGATACTGTGTCACGATTTCCTGTCTCCAACCCTGAATAGGCTACGGTCTTAAAGCCGAATGCTGTACAGAAGAAGTGAGCAGCCTGCTTCGCATTACCCGTATAGTACTCTAAAAAATCAACATCTCTTACCGGGAAGACATCTTCTACTTTAACCTGCTTTTTGGCTACATTTTCTTGCATCCTAATCCCTCCATTAAGCGTAAGTATATTCTGAATATTATATTAAATAGTTTTGTAGAACTTCTCAAGAGCGGCTAGTAAAGCTTAAACGCTTCTCTGTGTAAAAGCGTTTCCCTCACTTTATCTGGCCATCTCTTTTTTTCGGGGAGGCATGTGCACGGCGTCTCCCTTTAACCCTTCGACTGCTTCGAGTAAACTTTCATTCATACTCGGGTGAGGATAAAGTGGAAAGCGAAAGTCCTCATCTCTCGCTGCCATTTCAAGTCCCAGCACACCTGATGTGATCAGCTCGGCTGCTCCCATTCCCATCATATGAATACCAAGAATCAAATCCGTTTCACTGTCTGACACGACTTTCACGAATCCATCCTTTTCATCCGTCAGCTGAGCGTACCCGTTTCCTCTTACAGGGTTCTCACTCACTGTAACCGAATAACCTTCCTCTCGTGCTTCCTCTTCGGTAAGGCCCACACACGCAATCGGCGGGCTCATCTGCACCACCGTCGGCACAAACTGCAGATCCACTTCCACCTGCAGCCCAGCCATCGCCTCGGCCGCCGCCTTCCCCTGTTTGATCGCTTTAACTGCGAGGGACGGACCTTCCGTCACATCCCCGATCGCCCATATATTCGGAATGGAGGTCCGTCCCTCCCGATCTGTTTGGATATAATCATCCTCGGTTAATTCAATACGGAGACGGTCAAGGCCGATGTCTGATAGGTTCGGCTTCACTTTTCCACTCATGACAAAGTGGGAGCCTTCGATGGAGACCATTTCACCGTTTGCTTTGTTGAGTCCTACTATAACCTTGTCTTCTGTCTCACTCACCGTTTTTATGGTAGAGCTCTTGATAACATTGATTTTCTGCTTTTTAAACTGCCTGAACAACTCTTTTGAAAGCGAAGAGTCAAATGGAAGTTCTTCATTCAAGATGAGAGTGACGAGGCTTCCCAATGTGGAGAAAACGGACGCGATCTCAAGTGAAATATAATCGGCACCATACACAATCAGTTCTTCAGGGATTTCCTCCAGCTCAAAAATCTGTCTTTCCTTCAGGATACGACCAGCATTAAAATCGATACCATCCGGATAGTGTAGATCTCCACCTGTTGCCACTATCGCATCTTTGAAATTGAAGAGAGAAAATTCATGTCCGCTTTCAACCCCAACACGGGATTCTGATAGAAATGAAGCCGATCCTCTGACGATCTCAACCTTATTTGCTTTGCACAGTGACTCTATCCCTGATCGGAGCTGGGTGATTTTTTTCTTTTTATAGTGTTGAAGAGTAGCAAGGTTTGCTTTCACTTCCCCAAACTCCATCCCCATTTCCTTCAGGTGCTTCGTCTTTTTAAATTCCTGGGAAAAGTGGGTGAATACCTTCGACGGGATGCAGCCTTTATTTAAACAGGTCCCGCCTACATCCTCCCGTTCGATCAACGTCACCTGCCTACCGAGGCTCGCGGCTCTGATAGCCGCGTGGTAGCCCCCAGGACCACCTCCGATGACGACAATGTCTTTATCTTCCGTAATCTCTCCCACGACCATTTACATCAACTCCAATAGCATGGATTGAGGTTCTTCGATCAGATCCCGTAGTCGGTTCGTAAATTTCACGGCTGTCCCGCCATCTGCCACTCTATGATCAAAGGACATTGAAACATTCATCATGGAACGAACGACAATCTCATCCTTTTCGTTCACCATCGGACGCTTCTTCGTTTTATGAAAGGCGAGGAGGGCCACTTCCGGTTCGTTAATAATCGGAGTGGCTCCGATCGATCCGTTCAGAGGGCCTACGTTACTGACTGTGAAGGTTCCTCCTTTGATTTCTTTCATCGCAAGCCTTCCGTCCAGTGCTTTGACGGTCAGATCCTTCATCTCCACGTGAATGTCTTTCATCGTTTTTTCTTCCACGTGCTTGATGACAGGAACGATCAGACCTTCCTCTGTGTCGACTGCAATTCCGATATTGTGTTGAGACTGAAGCTCGACACACTCTTCTTCTTCATTGAGACGGGCATTGAAAATCGGAAACTCTTTTAAACAAACAGAAATGGCTTTGATAAAATACGCACCCATGGAAATGGACCCGCCGCCCGCTTTCATAGTATCTTTCCAGTATAGTAGATTCGTAACGTCGATTTCTTCAAAATGGGTACAGTGCGGGATGGTTCTCAGTGACTGTGACATTTTAGAAGCGATCTGTTTTCGTCTGCCCCGGAAAGGAATGGTTTTCGCGTCAGGTTCTGTCGGTGCCACAGTGGCTGAACGTTCAGGGGTTTCCACCGGTACTTTCTCTGACTTACTTTCTCCATTCACATAAAGGAAAATATCTTCATCAAGGATTCTACCGCCAACTCCGGAACCAATCACTTCTTCTATGTTGATCCCATTCTCTCTTGCTATTTTCCTTGTATATGGTGACGCAAGGATCCTTCTCTTCTTCATTACATTGGTCGTTTCCGGCACAACTCGCCGGCTCACGGAGTGATTTCCTTGTTCTTTTTCCATCAACAAAACCGTGGATCCGACTGGAATCGTCTCCCCTTCACTAACCGTAAACTCCTTGATCACACCTGAAAATGGTGCCGGGATCTCCGCCGTCATTTTATCTGTTTGTACCTCTACCAATGGTTGATCCGCTCGCACGACATCCCCCACTTTTACAAGAAAGTGATTGATATTGGCTTCGGTCATGCCTTCCCCAATATCATGAAGCTTAACTTCCATGAACTCCCTCCTTGTCTAATAGCGGGCTACCTTCTCCACTGCAGCCAGCACACGTTTACTGTCAGGCAAATAGAAATCTTCAAATCCGAAATACGGGACAGGTGTATCGAATCCTGTCACCCTTTCAGTCGGCGCTTTCTGATATAAAAACGATTTGTCATTGATGATCGCCAGTACATCATTTCCAACTCCACCAGTGGCATGTGCTTCATGGACAACCACGGTTCTCCCCGTTTTCTGAACGGAGCTTGAAATGAGATCCTTATCCAGGGGATAAAGTGTTCTAAGGTCGAGGACCTCACAGGAAATACCTTTATCTGCGGCTTCCTTGGCTGCATCCTCAGCTACCTTAACCATCGCTCCCCATGCAATGATCGTGACATCCTCACCCTCTGTGACTACTTTGCCTTTCCCGATTTCCACGGTGTACTTTTCTTCAGGTACTTCTTCTCTTGAAGAACGGTAACATCGCATAGGCTCAAGGAATAGAACGGGATCAGGATCCTCGATGGCCGCAATCAGGAGTCCCTTCGCATCATATGGGGTTGCGGGGCAGACAACCTTGATACCTGGCATATGAGTGAAAAGGGCTTCGGTACTATCGGAATGAATCTCAGGGGCACGGACTCCGGCGCCATAGGGAGCCCTGATGACTATAGGACAAGAGAAATGGCCAAGGGTACGGGAGCGTATTCTGGATGCATGCGTCATGATCTGCTCGTAAGCCGGGTAGATGAATCCTAAAAATTGGACTTCCGCTACCGGACGAAATCCGTTCAGCCCCATTCCGATGGCCGCTCCGATAAAGCCCGCTTCACTTAACGGGGTATCGAGGACCCGGTCTTCACCAAATTCCTGTTGAAGACCATCCGTCGCCCGAAACACCCCGCCGTTCGTCCCGATATCCTCACCCATCAACAAAACATCTTCGCTTTCCTGAAGCATCACTCTCATAGCATCCGTTATGGCTTGAACCATCGTCAGCGTCTTCATTTTCGTTAAGGTGCTCATTCTACTCACCTCTCAATCGCTCAAGGAGCTTTTCTTTTTGTTCCTGGATCGTCCAGGTTGGTGTCGCAAACACATAATCAAAAATCACACTGGGATCAGCTGCCGGATATGCTTCCAGTTCCTCGACTGCAAGGTCAACTTCCTTCGCACATTCCTTTTGAACTGAGGTCATCCACTCTTCGTCACCCCAGCCTCGATGCTTCATGAATTTCGTTAAGCGGTCAACAGGGTCATTATCCTTACGTCGGGACTCACTTTCCTGTTGATCACGATACTTCGTCGGATCATCCGCGGTTGTATGGGCACCGTATCTCCAGGTAACGGACTCGATCAGGGTAGGTCCGTCCCCGTTTCGTGCTCTCTCCAACGCCTTCAACGTTTCAAAATAAACAGCAAAAATATCATTGCCGTCGATGCGTACGCTTGGAATGTCATAGGCAAGAGCTTTCTGGGCAATGGTCTTTGTTTTCATTTGCTTGTGCATGGGAACGGAGATGGCGTAATGATTGTTTTGATTGAAAAAGACGACCGGTGCCTCCCAGACGCTTGCCAGGTTCAATCCTTCATGAAAGTCGCCTTCAGAAGTGGCGCCATCACCAAAATAAACAATGGCTGCATTACGGGTCCCTTTTCTTTTTTCGGCGAAAGCCGCCCCTACCGCATGAGGAAGCTGTGTCGCGATCGGAATTCCTGGAGTGAAAATATTCTTTCCTTCAGGAGGCACGCACCCTTCATTTCTCCCCTTCCAGAAAAGGAGGATATGAAGCAGGGAGTGGCCGAATGTCATGGTAGCCCCATGATCCCGATAGGACGGGAATAACCAGTCTTGGTCCTGGAGGGCAAGTGCGCTCCCCACCTGAGATGCCTCCTGGCCTTCAAAAGGTGCATACGTTCCGATCCTCCCCTGACGCTGGAGGCTCACCGCTTTCTTATCAAATGTACGGATCCTGATTAAATGCCGATAAAAAGTACGGGCTAAATCTTCTGAGATGTCCTTTTCATACTCACCTTGAACCAGTTCTCCTTGTTGATCCATAACCTGGACCAATTGAAATTCCTCGATCATTTCATCACCTCTTATTGGTGCTATTTTGTTATTCCAATAAACTCTTGATTCGCTTTTTATGTCCTAACCGACCATTTCGGACGTTTCGCATGGGAGAAGAAGCTGTTTCTTCTTGTGCGTGCGTGGATCCTGTCCTCACAGAACCGGTTGGCTGCTTCCACTGTAGTCAAGTGCTGGTTCTCTGATTGCAGGTAAATATTCTGAAGGCTGTTATAGATGGCGCTTGTCTTTTGCAGGACACGTTCTTTATTCGGTTCGTATAATTCGTCAGCTACCTGGATCAATCCGCCTGCATTGACGATGTAATCAGGTGCGTATAAGATCCCTTTTTCGTGCAGCTTCATTCCATGTGAAAGATCTAATAACTGGTTGTTGGCAGAACCGACGACCGCCTTTACCTTCAGCTGATCTACCGTGTGATCATTAATGATCCCCCCGATGGCACATGGAATGAAGACATCTGCATCAACTGAGTAAATCTCATCTCCGGATACGACTTTAATCGCTGCTCCCATTCTAGTTGCTTTAGCTACTAACTGATCGATGGATTTCTGACTGATATCAGTTACATAGAGGTCTGCTCCCTCTTCAAGTAGACGCTCGGCTACTTTAAAGCCTACTTTTCCTAACCCTTGAATCGCATAGCTTTTTCCATGAAGGTCTTTTGAGCCCCATACGTTTTGGTTGGTTGCCTGTAAGCCATAGATGACGCCCATGGCAGTCGGTATGGATGAGTCTCCACTTCCACCGTATTCTTCATTGACACCTACAATGCAATTTGTTTCTTTTAGGGCATAAACAAAGTCATCAGGAGTCGTTCCCATGTCTGTCCCCGTATAGAACCTTCCGTTCAGGGATTCAACAAATTGGCCGAAAGCACGGAACAACTCAGGGTGTTTGTCTTTTTCAGGATCTCCGATGATGACGGCTTTACCTCCACCGAAGTCCACGTCGGCCGCTGCACATTTGTAGGTCATCCCTTTTGATAGACGTAAAACATCCTCAAGTGCTTCATCAACTGAGGTGTAGGGTCTCATCCGACAGCCGCCCAGTGCAGGTCCAAGAGTCGTATTATGTATGGCGATGATGGCTTTCAGTCCTGTTTCTTCATCATTGCAGAACACAACCTGTTCATGATTTTGTATTTTTTCGAACATATCCATTTCTCCGCCCCCTGCAAGCTCTCTGTTTGTAACCGCTTCCATTTTGGTGAATACGTTAGACACTAAAGCTCCTCCTTTTACACTGCTTTTGATGAATTGGATCTAAACTTAGTTCTCTTTTATTCTTTCATTAATTTTCTCTTTAGGAAGTACGACTTGTTTGACCTCACCTTTCCCAATGAGTCTGTCATTCTCTTTATCTCTGACAGACACTTCGGTCACGATGATGTTTCGTTCATATTTTATTACGCTCGCTTTAATTTCAAGAGAGGAACCGTTTTTTGCCGGTGCCATATGCTCGACGTTCACCTTGGCTCCCATTCCCTCTTCATGATCTTCCAAATAGGGTAGAATGATCTTTCTTGATGCCCATTCCATGTGGTAAACCATTGAGACGGTTGAATACACAGGGTGTACCACGTCCCCTTCAAACTGGGCATACATGCTGGGGGTTACTTCTGTTATGACGACGGCCGTATGTCCTTCTGCTAATCCAGACTTCATTGCTTTCCCCCTTTAAACCAACAAATCATATATTTTTATATAACGTTAATTCAACGATATAATAACATTTTGTTTTATAAATAGTCAATAAATTGTTAAAATTTAAAATATTATATTAATATAAGTTATACAGAGGGACGGACCTTCGGCTTCGCCGAGGTCCGTCCCTCACTCCTTAAACGCAAAAAAGCAACGAACCAAGGTTCGTTGCTTTTTGTAGAAGGTTGTTTATTGTTTTTATTAGCTTATGAAAGAAGTGCCCGGTCGCTGGCGAGTTTGCTTCCACGGATTCGCTGAAATTCGTGGAGAAGTCCTTCGACTGTAAGATGTTTTTTCTCTTCTTCATTCACCTCTAATATAATCTGGCCTTTATCCATCATGATCAAGCGGTTCCCAAGGTCCAGCGCCTGCTGCATATTATGGGTGACCATCAATGTGGTAAGGCTATACTTTTCTACAATCTCTTTCGTCAGGTTCGTAATCAGATCCGCCCTGGCAGGATCCAATGCTGCCGTATGTTCATCCAGCAATAAAATCGACGGTTCGGTAAATGTGGCCATCAATAAGGAAAGCGCCTGTCTTTCCCCACCTGACAGTAACCCCACCTTCGCATTCAATCGATTCTCAAGCCCGAGGTGAAGCGTTTCCAGTACTTCTTTAAAAAACACTTTCCGTTTTTTGGTCACCCCCATTTTAAAGGTGCGGGTACGATTTCTGGAATACGCCATGGCCAGGTTTTCTTCGATGGTCATAGTAGGTGCAGTACCTGCCATTGGATCCTGGAATACGCGGCCGATAAGCTTGGATCTTTTATACTCGGAAACCTTAGAAACATCATGGTCGTCAATCAGAACATTTCCCACATCAGGCAGCAGGACACCTGAAACGATATTCATCAATGTCGATTTCCCGGCTCCATTGCTTCCGATCACAGTGACGAAATCACCGGGTTTTAGAGAGAGCTGAATGTCATCAAGGGCGATTTTTTCATCGGGTGTCCCTTCATTAAATACTTTGTGGATTCTATTTAATTGTAACACCGCTCTCACCCTTTCCATCTGTGATTGAAGATCTGTCTAATCGTTCTGCCATCCTCTGCGCCTTTCGTTTCTTATCCTTGTAACGGTCCATCACTTTTGGCATAACAAGGGCAAGAATCACGATTGTCGCTGTGATAAGCTTCATATCTCCTGTTTCCAGGAAATCGACGCGAAGAGCCATGGATACGACTAATCGATAGATAATCGCCCCACCAATGACTGCGAGCGTCGTACGGGCGATCGTCTTGGTTCCAAACAATGCTTCCCCGATGATAACCGAAGCAAGTCCGATGATAATCATCCCGATCCCCATTCCGACATCAGCAAATCGGCTATACTGGGCAATCAATGCCCCTGACAATGCTACCATCCCATTCGATATTCCCAGACCAAGAATAATCATCAAGTTCGTATTTGCAGAGAAACTGCGGATCATTCGCTGGTTATCTCCAGTCGCCCGTAATGCCAATCCGACTTCCGTTTTCAAAAATCCGTCTGTTAAAAACTTGATGACAAGCGTGATGATGATCATAATAAATAAAATGCTCCACGTTCCCGGAACAGGCTCCCCAAGCCCCACTGCCATCCACAATTTATTGAGTGCGGCATCGATCCCGAGAGGAGACCAAAATCCTTCCACCCCTGTAAAAGCAGTATCCTGACTTAGTAAGGGTACATTCGACCGTCCCATTATCCGGAGATTGATCGAATACAGGGCGATCATCATGAGAATCCCTGATAATAGGGCATTGATTTTTCCAAACGTATGAAGTAGTCCCGTTATACATCCTGCAACGAATCCAATGACAATCGCTGTAATGGTTGCGATGACTGGATTTACGCCACTGACGATCATGGTGGCAGCGACAGCGGCTCCCGTAACGAAGCTGCCGTCGACTGTTAAATCAGGAAAATCCAATATCCGAAAGGACAAGTAGACTCCGAGGGCCATGATAGCGTAAATGATTCCAGATTCAAAGGATGCGAATATTGCTGTTGGCACGAATCATCAACCCTTCCTATTTTTCTTCTAAAAATTTCCCAAGCTCAGACCAGGCTTCCTGTACTTCCACTCCTTGTTCTTCAGCTGCTGCCTTATTGAACATCAAATCGAAATTTTGTGGAGCCTGTACAGGAATTTCAGAAGGTTTCTTCTCTCCTTTTAAAATCTTCACAGCCATCAATCCTGTTTCATAACCAAGATCCTCATAGTTAAATCCACTCGCTGCAATTGCACCTTTTTCCAATGAATCCAGTTCTCCCACAAAAAGAGGAATATCCTTTTCATTCGCTACAGTGATGACTGATTCCAACGCTGAAACGACTGTATTATCTTTTGGAATGTAAATGGCATCGACTCTTCCCACCAGGGATTCAGT
The DNA here is from genome assembly GCF_056159585.1 of Rossellomorea sp. ABR4_004. Taxonomy (NCBI): domain Bacteria; kingdom Bacillati; phylum Bacillota; class Bacilli; order Caryophanales; family Bacillaceae; genus Rossellomorea; species Rossellomorea sp. ABR4_004. Next base: position 45,469 of record NZ_JBSWVM010000007.1, read on the forward strand.
CGCCTGTTTAACATCAGCCGACGTTGAAACGGTAGCCTCTACAACCTCCACGCCTTTTTCTTCAGAAAGCTTATTTACTTCAGCTGCCTGCACGACAGCATTTTGTTCACCGGAATTATAAACAATCCCAATCTTCTTCGCTTTCATTTCATCTGTAATAAATTGAATGGTCTTTGAAATCGCTTCCGGATGAGTATCAGTCGTTCCAGTGATATTTTCACCAGGCTCTTCAAAAGACTTAACCAATTCAGCACCAACAGGGTCAGTAACAGAAGTAAATACGATCGGAATCTCTTTCGTTGCATTCAATGCGTGTTGTGCACTTGGGGTTGAGTTAGCAAAGATAAGGTCGACACCGTCTCCAACAAAGTTCTTGGCAGCACTTTGTGAATTACTTTGATCTCCTTGGGCGATTTGAACATCATATTTTACATTTTCGCCTTCTTTGAAACCGTTTTCAGCCAGAGCCTTCTTAAAACCTTCAAATGCTGCGTCCAAAGATGGATGTTCCACAATTTGGGTTACCCCGATCACATATTGCTTTTCACCATCTTCTCCACCTGAGCTTGTATCACTACCACAGCCCGCTAAAAACAGCATTCCCAGCATCATAGAGATGACAACAAGTAATAAACTCTTCTTCTTCACAGAAATCCCCCTTTTTCTCTTCCTAATATATGATCAGTAGTCTGGTAGACTAGCAAATCCAAGTATGATAAAAATGAATACCAACGTAAATACAACGTTATATTATCACTCCTGTCACAAAATAGTCAATAATATTCCGAAAATTTAAAAATTAATACTAGTATAGACGGTATTGGTGATGATTTCTAGAGGGATTGCGGGAAAATATTTTTGTTATCGGGTTGGTGAACGTGATGAGGAGTACCGTTATTAAAATATTTGATGCAGATTGGGACTTGGCGATTGGTAGGGAATGCTGTAACAAATCGTTAAATGGGCACTTTAACAACGGTATCTATGAAAATTCAGCATAATTAATGGTATCGTACTATAGTTTCCCCATTGACTCTCTCTTTTTTACTTTGTTGTGCCGGAATCTAGGAAACTTGCGCCACTTTCACTAAAACTGGTGCCAAATTGTGACCACCACCATAAAAAAAGACACTTCCCCAATCAAGGAAAAGCGCCTCGTTACAACAATCTATTAAGATTCCACACCACTACCTGATAGCTTACTGAAAATTCCCTGGGCATCGTTCATCATTCTCTCAACCAATTCCTTCACCGTCGGGACATCCGAAACTAGACCGGACACCTGGCCACCGTTGATAAATCCTTGATCCAGCTTCCCTTCAAGTGCTCCAACACGATGATAATCTTCTGAGGTCATTTGACTGAACTCTTCAAAAGCGACCCCTTCTTGTTCTTTTTGAATCAATTGTGCAGCATAAGGCGTTTTCATGACCCTTCTAACTTTACCAACAGAACGACCGACGATGACGGTGCTATCATCTTTTGCTTCCACTAGAGTCGTTTTATAGTTTTCATGAAAAGGAGCTTCCTGTGTAGCGATGAACCGTGTACCCATTTGCACACCACTGGCACCAAGGGCAAGCATGGAAGCGAGTCCCCTCCCATCACCGATTCCTCCTGCCGCGACCACAGGAATGTCCACGGTATCGACGAGTTGTGGAATAAGGGCAAGCGTCGTCGTTTCAAGATTGGAGTTGATCCCGGCAGCCTCATATCCTTCCGCCACGATCACATCTGCACCGGCGTCTTCCGCTTTCTTTCCTTGCTTTTTGGAAGCGACGACACAGATCACCTTCACGTTATGTTCATGAAAATAGGGAATGAACGGTGCAGGATTTCCTGCTGATAAGGAAACGACCGGTATTCCATGTGTCACCACTAAGCGGATCATCTCTTTCAAGTGAGGAGTGATGGAGATTGGGATGTTTAGAGCGAAAGGCTTACTGGTTCTCTTTTTCGTTTCCACGATGATCCCTTCTACTTCCTCCACGCCCATGGTGCCGACTCCGATTGTACCGAGCGCTCCGGCCTCCGAGATTGCCGCCGTCAAGGGAGCGTTGCTGATGTTCCCCATGCCCCCTTGAATGATTGGATATTTTATATGTAATACGTTCGTTAGGTTATTCATTATAATCCCCCTTCGTTAAATTAATGTTATACTTTTTGGAATTGTACGACAAGTACCGAAAAGAATTTCCATCCATTTGAATTATTTATTGACATTTCATTCCAAAACACATATTCTAAAATCAACTACTTTGTAAAGCAAGGTAGTTATGTTTTACATCAGTACCTTGTATAGCAATGTATCAAAAAAGGAGGCACTATATGTCTATCCGCAGTCAGCTATTAAAGGGTATATTAGATGGTTGCGTCCTATCTGTGATTGAAAAAGAACCGGTCTACGGATATGAACTTTCTAAAAAATTGCAGTCTTCCGGTTTACAGGATGTGAGCGAAGGGACCATTTATCCAGTGTTGTTACGCCTTCAGAAAAATAATCTGATCCGTGGGGAAATGCAGCCATCTGATTCCGGACCTAACCGAAAATACTATTTTCTAACAGAAGAAGGACATTCAGCACTCTCAGATATATCAAGGGAATGGGAACAAATCGTATCACCCGTCACTTCACTATTAAAAAGGGGGAATCATGATGATTGAAGCAAAGCAGTTGATTGAATTGAACAATCAGAAACGAACAGGGTTGTCGGAAGAGAACGAAAAGTATTATTCGGATTTTCTGATATACATGCGCCTACAACTTTCATTATCTGAGCAGCAGACCGAGGAAATATTAATGGAAATCCTGGATCATATTATTGACGGGCAGCGTGAAGGGAAAACAGCCAGAATGATTTTAGGGGATGATCCTAAGGCTTACGCTGATGATATCATTGAACAGCTTCCTACAGAGAAGAAGAGGAATGTCGTTATATTCATTTCATCTTTAGCTCTTAATTTATTGGCATATTTCATGTTGTTTCGAGGACTCTTATTATTGATTGGGCCGATGTTTAAAGAGATAAGCAGTGAAGTATATCCAGTCACTTCCGGAATATTGGTACTTATCATCTTCATTTCCAGTTTGATTGGGGTGAAAATCATTTTCTCGGTCATTAAACATTCTTTATTCAAAGAGAAACAAACTCCTGTGAAAGATTCCATCAAGGCAGGCACAGTGGGTATGGTATCGATGGGCTTCATCATTTGCGCCACTTACTTCCTGCCTGACCTTGGTCCATCGTTCCTTTTTCCTTGGTATGCTTCTTTCATTACCGGAGCATTATTATTTGGCATCTCTTATCTTCTGAAAAAATAGAGGTCGGTCCCTAAAAAAACCACTTACCCAACAGGCAACGGGTTTACTTGTGAGGTGCAAAACGGTAACTCACAGACCAGATCTATTAGCAAATCACATAAACTTCACAGCATAATTCACAGTCAAAAAGGCTTAGAGATACAAATTTCTCTAAGCCTTTTTTGAATTTTCTTTTTTCACTAAATATCGCTAAAGCGAGGCGAGTCTGATAAATAGGCGGAGAATATACTCTTAATGAGGAATTTGCACTGACAATAGCCTAAATAGACGGAAAGATTTCCCCTCTTGACTCAAAAAACGTGAGAATCGTTAATTTTGCTTTGCATAAGGGAGAAAACTCCCCTTATTTTCCCCGAATAGAGCTCTATTCCACAGAATAACGGGAAAATCTCCGCTTATTTTACCTATCACTGGTTGCTCAATTTTCTTACTAAATCACCCAATTCACATATCCTCCAATAATTATTTCGTACCCTGTGATTTACTATGTGAATTAGGAAACAATAAGCAATTCACATTCGTCAAAATGCTGCTGAAACAATAAAAAACGCACTGTGAATAATATTGTGAATTCAAGTGCGCTTTCCTATGTGTTTTACAATTTTTGCACCCCTAAAGTAAACCACTTACCCAACAGGCAAGTGGTTCTTATCAGTCTAATAGTAATGGATGGGTCATAACGTTGTAGCTCAGGTCTTTGTTTTTGAGTTCATTGCCGTCTTCGAATACACTTTCGAAGAATCGGGAAGCTGGTTCTGCAAGTTCTTTGTAGTATTCTCCGAAGAGGGAGGCTGCGTGTGCTCCGAGCCATTTTTCAGGCAGAAGTTCTTCAGGGAGACCAGGATCCACAAAGAGGAATTTACGGTATTCGTGGACGAGCTTTGTTCTTTCCACGAAGCATTCAGCATCGGTCATTTGTCCTTTCCCGATTTTACTCTTATCAATCATATATTGTTGACTGTAATGGGAAATGAATTCCTGATAGCGATCATTGATTTCATTCAGGTCCCAGCTTTTTTCGATCAAACGCTGATTTTCATTGGGACCTTCGTATTCGGCGATGAAGAAATCGACGTACTCTTTAATATCATATTTTCCAATCAGGGATTGCACTTGTTTTTCCAAATTGTTAGGAGAGATCCAAGTGCTCGTTGAAAGGGTTCCAAAGCCGCTCCAGACCAGTTCTTTCCTCAGTTCGTCCCGGATGCTCCTTATTTCTTCAGGGATTGAGTACATAAGGATTCGCCATTTACCGTCCCATTGTTCAGGCTTCAGCTTGAAGATCCTGTTTGCCGCTTCTTCCATTCGGATCACACCGCGTTCTGTGAGGGAGTAGTAGCTTTTGTTCCCTTGTTTCTCTGCCTGTACCCAGCCTTGCTTATTCATTCTTGAAATGGCAGCCCGGACTGCTTGATCGTTATGACCGAATTCATTCAGAAGACGTATCAAACTGCCGATCCATATCTTATTGCCATAGTGTCGTATGTAATCCCCATATAGTGTAAAGATCATTGATCTTGTATTCATCGGTGCCTCTCCTTTAAATATATATTCAGTAGTTTATGACGTTTAATTTACGTTTGATTTATATATTATCATAAACTTTCCATGAAAATAAATGAATATTCATGTTTTTTAAGTTTGTATGAATCTCAGGCAAAAAAAATCAGGCTCCACTACAGAGCCTGCCCCCTCAATGATACACCCTCAACATCTCCAGCATCTTCACAAATTCATATGAATTGATAACCTGCTCCTTCGACCAATTCGACTCGATCCATGCTACAAGCTCTTCCTGGCTGTTAAACACTTCCCCGCTCGTATCGGCTTTCCTTATCAGATACCTTCCGTTATCTTCATCCGCGACTACGAGACAAGGAATCTCGCTATCTTTTGTCATGATTTCAAATTCCATCTCACTCACCTCACTTCTATCCTTTCCAAAAATGAATACATTCTAATCACAAAAAGAGCCCTGCACATACAGGACTCAAGCTACTAAGCTTCAATATTTTCTACTAAAGTCGCAATCCCCTGGCCGACACCAATACACATGGTAGACAAGCCGTACCGTACCTTTCTCTTTTTCATTTCATACAGAAGGGTGGTAAGGATACGTGCTCCACTTGCTCCAAGTGGATGACCGAAGGCGATGGCTCCTCCATTTACATTGACGATCTCTTCATTTAACCCCAGCTCACGTATGCAGGCAATGGATTGTGCAGCGAAAGCTTCGTTAAGTTCCACTAAGCCGATTTGGTCAAGGCCAAGCCCGGACCGTTTCAGTACCTTCTGTGTGGCATAGATCGGCCCCAGACCCATTACGGAGGGTTCAAGCCCTGAAGTGGCCGATGTCATGTAGCGGGCAAGCGGAGTCACTCCTAATTCCTCTGCCTTCTCCCTGCTCATTAATAATAGAGCAGAGGCACCATCATTGACTCCTGATGCATTCCCTGCCGTCACCGTTCCGCCTTGGAATAAAGGCTTAAGCTTCTGTAGTTTGTCACTATTGGTATCGGGTCTTGGGTGTTCATCGAACTGGAAAATTGAAAGGTTCCCTTTTCTGTCACGTAACTCAACGGGTACGATTTCCTCTTTAAACCGTTCTTCATCCATTGCACGTTTCGCCTTCACTTGGCTCCAGTAAGCAAAGTGATCTTGTTCTTCCCTGGAAATACCGAACTGTTTCGCCACGTTTTCGGCTGTTTCCGGCATGGAATCGGTCCCGAATTTTTCTTTCAGACGGGCATTAACGAAGCGCCATCCGATCGTCGTATCGAACATTTCCATATTGCCTCTTGGGAACTCCTTTGAAGGCTTTGCCATGACGTACGGAGCACGTGTCATACTTTCAGTCCCGCCTGCAATGAAAACATCCCCTTCATTAGCCAAAATGGCTCTAGCCGCATAGTTCACAGCGTCCAGCCCAGAACCGCATAAACGGTTGATGGTGGTGGCACCGACTTCAACAGGGAGACCTGCCAGGAGTGTCGACATCCGGGCTACATTCCGGTTGTCTTCCCCGGCACCGTTTGCATTTCCAAGCACCACCTCTTCAATCGTATCCACAGGGACGAGGGGATTTCGTTCGACGAGTGCTTTAATAACATGTGCGCCCAAATCATCGGGACGCACCTCTTTTAAAGAGCCTTTGTATTTTCCAATCGGAGTACGGACGGCATCGACAATGACAACCTCTCTCATGACTGGTGCTCCTTTTCCTTTGTTTCCGAGTAATCATATACACCTTTACCCGTTTTTCGGCCAAGACGTCCTGCCTTCACATATTTCTCTAAAAGAGGGGCCGGACGATACTTTTCTCCAAGCTTTTCATGAAGGTACTTAAGATTATTCAATCGTGTATCCAGTCCGACTAAATCTCCAAGTTCAAATGGACCCATCGGATAATTTAATCCGAGCTTGATTGCTTTATCGATTTCTTCAGGAGAACCGAGTCCTTCCTGGAGCATGTAAAAGGCTTCATTCCCAACGAGGGCAGAGATTCTGCTTGTGACAAAACCAGGAAACTCATTGATGACCACCGTTTCTTTCCCCATCAAGCGGGCTACTTGCTGGATGACCTCAGTCGTTTCATCACTTGTTTCCAAGCCCTTCACGATTTCAACGAGGGGCATTTTATGTACGGGATTGAAAAAGTGCATGGCAATGACTTTGTCAGGTCGTTTCGTAAATGAGGCAATTTCCGTCGGACTCATAGTGGAAGTATTTGTCGCCAAATAACAATACTCAGGGGCATGCGCATCCAGAACTTCGAATACCCCACGCTTGATATCTGTTTTTTCCGGAACGGCTTCGATGACCACGTCGGCATCCCGTACGGCAATCGAAAGATTCGTTGAATAACTCATAAGCTCTTTTGCTTCTACGTACTGCTGCTGAGTGAGCTTATTCCTTTCCATTCCTTTTTGAAAAATGAGCTGGATCTCATTCCTGGCATGATCCAACTGCTCTTGTTTAATATCAACCAGTGTGGTCCTGAAGCCTCCAACTGCACTTACATAAGCAATCCCTCTACCCATTACTCCGGAACCAACTACTACGATATGCTGTGTCATGTATGATTTCCCCTTTCTTGCAATAAGGGGTTGACCCTGATAGGACAACCCCCTGCTTGTTTATATCTTCTTACACACCAAATGGATTTAACGGACGGTTTCCGAAGTAAGAAATGATACTCTTTGTTTCTGTGTAAAGATCGAGCGTTTCAATGCAAAGCTCACGGCCGAATCCGGACTGTTTGTAGCCACCGAATGGAGTACCCGGGAATGCGGAGAACGGACAGTTCACCATCACGATCCCGGCTTGGATCGCTTTCGATACTCTTGTCGCACGGCCATGGTTCTGAGTCCATACCGCTGAACCGAGACCATATTCGCTATCGTTGGCCATTTTGATCGCTTCTTTTTCATCTTTGAATTTCATTACCACCACAACTGGTCCGAAGATTTCTTCTTTTACAACCTTCATGTCGTGATTCACATCTGTAATGATGGTCGGCTCATACCAATACCCTTTTTCGAATCCTTCTACTTTCGCAGGGCTTCCCCCTACTAAGATCGTTGCTCCTTCTTCTTTGGCAGATTGAACATATCCGTCAATCGTGTCCAACTGATCCTGATTGATGATCGCCCCGATATGAGTTCCTTTATCGTGGGGGTCAGCCAGTTTCAGCTTCTTTGTCTTCTCAACGAATTTTTCCATGAACTCATCATAAATGTCTTCGTGAACATATAATCTGGAGCGTGCTTCACAGGACTGACCTGTATTATAGAAAATTCCGAACAGGGAACCATCCACTGCTGCATCTACATCTGCATCTTCAAATACGATGTTTGGTGACTTCCCGCCTAATTCCAGAGTGACTCTCTTTAGGGTTTGAGACGCCTTTTCCATGATGTTTTTACCGATAGGAGTGGAACCTGTGAAGGCTACTTTATCAACCTTTTCATGCTCAACTAAGTAATTGCCGACAGAAGAACCTGCACCAGGTATGACGTTAACAACACCTTCAGGGACTTCTGCTTCAATACAGATTTCACCAAGTACGATGGCTGTCAGCGGTGTAAGAGTTGCAGGTTTTACGACAACCGAGCAGCCTACCGCGATCGCCGGCGCAATTTTCCACGCTGCCATCATCAATGGATAATTCCACGGAATGATTTGGGCACATACCCCGACCGGCTCTTTCTCGGCAACATTCATGAATTGACCCGGAACATTATTGACCGTGCCACGATGGCCCACGATCGCTCCTGCATAGAATTCAAAGTCTTCGATCGCTTGCATCACTTGACCTTGTGCAGCGGATAGTGATTTCCCGCTATCCATGATTTCAAGAGAGACAAGTTCATTAAAGCGTGATCTCATAATGCCTGCAATTTTATTGAGTACACGGGAACGCTTATTGATCGGGAACTTCTTCCACTTACCGTAATCAAACGCGTTCCTCGCTGCTTCAACCGCTTTTTCAGCATCTTCCACAGATGCCAGTGAAACAGTGGCAATTGCCTCACCTGTCGCTGGATTGTACGTCGTAAAGGTTTCACCTGAACCACTTTCCATACGTTGACCGTTGATCACCAATGAATAATGTTCTCTTTTCATTTCAAGGACCTCAAAGCTTTGCTCTTTTACTGTAGACATAACTCCATCTCCTTTTTGATTGAATTATTTTCCGTGAAAGGCTGGTCTTCTTTTTTCCATAAAAGCCATTACACCTTCTCGATGATCTTCTGTCTTTCCTGCGATCCGCTGGGCATAGGCTTCTTTTTCTAAGTATTCGTGGAAGGATAAGTCCGCGCTTCCCTTTAATAAGCGCTTCATCAAGCCGATTGCTTTCGTCGGCAAGGCGGCGATTCTTTCGGCAAATGCAGCCGTCTCTTCCTGCCACTCTTCAAGTGATATGATTTTTGTGACAAGACCCAGCTTTTCTGCATCGATCGCCTTTATCTTCTCTCCAAACACCGCCAGTTCCAACGCTTTTGCGTAGCCAACAATCTTTGATAAGTAATAAAGATTCCCTGAGTCCGGAACTAAACCGACATGCACAAATGCTTGCACAAAGCTCGCTTTCTCGGACACCAGCCTGAAGTCACAGGCAAGGGCCAAACTGAATCCCGCTCCTGCCGCCACTCCATTCACAGCTGCAATAACCGGCTTTTCACACTGTTCGATTTCTTTCACCATCGGTCCGTAGTTATTTCTAAGCACCTCTCCATGATCCATTGATTCATCTACTTCACTCAAATCCTGCCCCGAGCAAAAAGCCCGGCCTTCACCCGTGATCACGATGGCCCTCACTTCTTCATTTCGAGAGGAGTCCTTCACTGCCTTTTGGATTTCCAAATTGAGTTGACGGATGAAAGCATTCAGTTTATCCGGGCGATTTAAGGTAATCCATGCTACGTTATTTTTCACTTCATATTTAATGGTTTCGAACATGATGCAGCCCCCTTACTTCCCTTTGAATTCCGGTCTGCGTTTTTCCACAAAAGCTTTCATGCCTTCTTTCTGATCTTCTGAGGCAAAGAGAAGATAGAAGTTCTTCCGCTCATATTGCATCCCTTCATAAATCGAGGAATCAACGGCTTTATGAACAGATTCTTTGATCAAACGCAGGGAAAGCGGTGGTTTGGCAGCTAATTTCTTCGCAAACTTCTCGGTTTCTTCAATTAATAACTCCTTCGCGATTGTTCGGTTAATGACTCCCCATTCAAGAGCCTGCGTGGCTGTAAACATGTCTCCCGACAGTAACCATTCCATCGCTCTTGATTTCCCTATCAGCTTGGTGAGCCTCTGGGTTCCACCCGCTCCAGGCATGACCCCAAGATTCACTTCAGGGAATCCGAAGCTTGCATCCTCAGAAGCGAATAGAATGTCGCAGCAAAGAGCTAACTCAAACCCGCCTCCTAAGGCAAACCCCTGGACCGCTCCAATGATCGGTTTCTTGATCCAGGCAAGGCGGTCCCACTCGGTGAATTGATTCAAGAGCTCTAAATCTATGGCACCGTCTTCCGCCATTTCATCAATGTCTGCTCCTGCAGCAAAGGCTCTGCCCCTACCGGATAAAACTATTGCTTTCACACTGTCGTTCCGGTCGAATGCCTCGAAAGCATTGACTAACTCCGATACCATAGGACGATTGATGGCGTTCAGAACTTTAGGTCTATTCAATTCAATAAAACCAAGTCCGTCCCTCTCGCTCACTACGATATATTCGTACTCTTTACTCATTCACTTCTTCACCGATCATAAGAGTGACTAACTCTGCGGCGAAGCCCATAAGGTCCTTCCCGGATGCTTTGCCTTCATCGGATTTCATGGCTGCTTTCATCGCTTCATGATTGTCATAATACATTTCGCACATTAAGTAGTATTTGCCTTCTCCACCCATGGGTGAACCGACGATTTTCGTTACATCCATCTTTTTAAGACCTGGAATTTTTGCCGTGATTGGAGCGTGGGTATTGAAGTAATGCTCATCAAATTTCTCTTTGTTTTCAGGATGCTTATACAATGCGATTAGTTTTACCATAGTGGAATCTCTCCTTTGATTTTCAATAGTTTTATAGATACTTCACATCATTGTCGATATTGGTTTCATGGCTTCGAACGGGTTGCGGCATTGCTTGCAGTATAGAATGCTTCTGCAGGCGGTGGGACCAAACAGATTCTCCATTGACGTATAGGGGGAATCGCAATATGGACAGTGAATCTCCCATTCTTCTTCCCCGTTGAATTGTTCAGGCGGGGGTGCGATGCCGAATTCCTTCAGTCTCTCCCGGCCATTTTCGGTTAACCTGTCTGATGTCCAGGGAGGAGAATATACGAACTGAACCTGTACGGATTGAATTCCAAGCTGATCCCGACACGCCTTCTCCACATTCCCTTTAATAATTTCCAATGCAGGGCAGCCTACAAAGGTTGGCAGGAGTTCAATCATCAGGGCATCTTCCTGGTTGTGTATGCGATTGACCATTCCAAGATCTACAATGCTGATGGAATCAATTTCAGGATCTTTCACTGTTTGAAGAACTTCTAAAACGGTTGCAGTCATATTCCTTCATCCTTTACCAGCTTGCTGCGGGATTTGTGTTATAAACTTCGCTTAATGTAGAAAGTGCCGTATCCAGTTCAGGAGTGTGTTCACCTAAGCGTCCATTCCCCTTTTTCATGCTTACCTTCGGAGGAAAGGATAGTTGAGTCGTTTGGAAGACCGGTTGAAGGGCAAGCTCCCATCGCTTCGATAAATTCTCTTCTCCTTCGATCAGCGCCATAAGAGACATCTCTTTTCCATTTGGCCCAAGGGTGAGCACTCCCTGAAATTCATCCAATACTCGTTCAATCGCCTTATTCATTCGCTCCCTTGCTTCACCGCCGGCATTCATTAATTGAATGAACCAGGTTTTCCAGTGCAGCAGGTGATAATATAATTCTGTGTTGATTTTGATCGCCATTTCGGCAAGTGGTTCATAGGAGGAGTTCTTTAATGAGTCAATCCGTACCTTTTTGGCGACGCTGTAAAAATAATGTCTTACAACAGCAAAGGCCCAGTCGTAACGGGGTTCTTGCAAGTAGTGACCGGGTCCATTCACTTCTTCCAGCAGAATGGCATTCCTTCGTTCTGACGCCTTCCTTCCATGTGCAAGATGGTCCTGATCCCCTTCCCCTAACTCTTCCAGGAGCTGATAGAACATTGTGGCATGCCCCATCGTGTCTTGATTAATCGATGAAAACGCGACGTCTTCTTCAATATGAGGAGCGAGCCCCAACCATTCAGACCCACGGTAAGCAAGGATGAAATCATCGTCGGCCAGTTGATAGAGAAGGCCCAGAAGCGCTTCTTTATAATCTTCGTTCGGGATGTCATTTGGTCTATTCACTTTCATTTCTTCTTCACCAACTCTCCCCATGACATAATTTCTTTCTCATCGAGCATTTCCTGTTCGTACTGTCTCCACTTCTTCTTCAGATAACCGTAGCCTTTGGCGTTCCGGTAATCTTTATTATCAAGACGACCGACACTCTCTCTTTCCTCGGGTGTCATCATCCGGACGTCCGACCGCTTCACAACCCATATATCCGAGACCGGCTCTCTTCTCATAAAATTCTCTTGAGCCATCACCATGGCAAGCTCATGGTTGGGTGCTAACAGACTGAATTGATGCTGCATCTGCGCCCCGTCCGTCCTCTTACTAAACACTTCAAATTCCTGATAAAAGTTCTGCCCCTTGTCAGACATCCAACTCATCCCCTTCTAGCTTACTTGGTCACTAGGGCTTAATGCTTCTCGAACCCACGCATTATTGTCGTAGGATAATTCTCTTAAACGAAGGCGATCCTTTGATTTCGGACCTTTGTTCCGAATGATTTCCTTAAAGCGGTTCCAGTCGGGCTGCTTATAGATCCATAAATCCTGTTCTTCATCGAAGTACATCGTCTCATCGGGAAGAGTCAGTCCTAACGACAGCATCCTTGGAACATATTTCGTGAAAAAGTCCTGTCTCAGCTGTTCATTTGTTTTCGTACGGATGTTGTATTTAATGGTGATGTCCTGTTTAGAGGAACCTGTGGTTTTCGCATCACCAGGTCCAAAGAACATAAGAAGCGATTCCCACCAGCGGTCAACTGCATCCTGAACTAATGCCCTTTGATCGGGAGTTCCTTCTGCCAGAGCCATGATGATGGCTTCACCATGCTGTGCGTGGAACACTTCTTCCGCACAAATCCGCTTCAGCGCCCGGGCATATGGACCGTATGAAGCATGGAGCATATTCGTCTGTGTAATGATCGCTGCCCCGTCCACAAGCCAGCCGATCAATCCAGCGTCTCCCCAGGTAGGTGCCTCCATGTGAAAGACGTTATGAAACTTTAAATCTCCTGAAAACAAATCTCTCATAATGTGCTCACGTGTTTTCCCGTAAGGCTTCATTAAATCTTCCGCTACACGAAGCAAAAGCTGTCCATGGCCCATCTCGTCCTGAACCTTCGCCATGATTCCAAGCTTCCTTCTTAGTGTAGGTGCTTTCGGTACCCATTCCTTCTCTGGAAGTGCCCCCATGATTTCACTGATTCCATGCATGGATATCAGCTTGATCAGTGCATTCCGATACTCATCAGGCATCCAATCATCCGCTTCAATCTTTTCATCATTTTCAATCTTTTTCATAAAATGAGTCATACGCTCTTCTTCCGTCAGGTGTTGATTTGATAATACGTCACTCACTGTAGCTCCTCCTTTATCACACAGTTGAAACGCTGTCGCTATATTGTGTGATAACTATTTTTCTCAAAAAAATTTATTGAAACATGGCTTCTCCTCTAAGATCCACAATCCGGATGGCTTTCCCTTCTGAACGGGGGATTTCTTTCGGTCCCCTGATTTTCACATCCATGGAAACATAGCAACGGTCTTTCATGAGGCTTTTCACTTTTGATTCTAATTGATTGATTGCTTCATGCTTTATGTCTTGAGACATTCCTTGGTAGCATTCATCCGTGACCTCAACCTGCAACTCCACCAAATCGAGTGCCCCTTTTTTCTTTAAGTGAACCTGATAATGTGGTGCAAGCTCACTTATCTGGAGCAGGAAGTGTTCCATTTCTGATGGAAACACGTTCACTCCCCTGATGATGAGCATGTCATCCACTCTTCCCTTAACACGTGACATCTTCACCGTCGTTCTTCCACACGAGCATCTACCGTGTGTAATCGAAGCAATATCACCGGTTCTATAACGGATGATCGGAAAGGCTTCCTTCGTTAAACTTGTAAACACAAGCTCACCGACTTCACCTTCTGGTAAAGGCTCTAATGTATCAGGGTTTATGACCTCCACCAGGAAATGATCCTCTGCAATATGAAGGCCATCCTGAGCTTCGTGGCATTCCATGGCAACCCCCGGGCCGATGACTTCACTTAATCCATAAATGTCACATGCTTTAATATCGAGCTTTTTCTCCAACGTTTTTCTCATCGCATTCGACCAGGGCTCTGCCCCGAATATTCCATATTGTAAGGATAGTGAAGCCGGATCCTTCCCTAGTGCTTCCATTGTTTCTGCCAAATTGAGTACATAGGACGGTGTGCCGCATATGACCGTCGGCTGAAAGTCTTCCAGCAAAGTGATTTGTCTGGACATGTTTCCACCTGATACCGGTACTGTGATCATTCCAAGCTTCTCACTTCCATAATGAAGTCCCAAACCTCCTGTAAACAGTCCGTATCCGTATGCATTATGCAGGACATCCCCCGGTTTTCCACCTGACATGGCAATGGCCCGGGCCACAATTTCTCCCCACATGTTGATATCGTTTTGGGTATACCCTACAACCGTTGGCTTTCCGCTTGTTCCGGAAGATGCGTGGACCCTTACCATTTCTTCACGCTTGACCGCGAACAGGCCAAAAGGGTAATGATCGCGTAAATCTTTCTTTTTTGTAAGCGGTAACATTTCAAGGTTTGACAAAGACTTTATATCCTGTGGCTTCAAACCTCTTCGGTCAAATTGCTCACGATAAAAGGGGACTCGTTCATACACATAAGCAGCAATATGTTGTAATCTCTCTAGTTGAAGGCGTTCCATTTGCGATCGACTGGCAGTTTCAATCTCATGCAAAATCAACGTATCGGCCTCCTGTCACTATATAAAAATATATTTATATAACGTTATTAATTCGTTTATGTAATTATGTGTTATATTTATCTACTCACAAGATAACGGTTTTGCAGAAAATTGTCAATATATTTTCAGAAAATTCCTTCAAAGAAAATTCGGTTAAGGATAGGTGAGAAGCGAGCTTGTGAAAAGGTATCTTTATTGGAGTCGGGCATAAAGGGGTGAGAGAATCCGTTTCGCCGATAAATTAAAAATTCCGCCGTTCATTTTCACCAACTATTCTCCTTCCCTATACACCAAAGGTTCACCCCAAAAGAAGGACATCCCATACCAATAGAGAAATCTTACATATAACAAGGAGGCTAAAAAATGACCACATACGAAGGAACAAGACTGATCCAGGCTTTAGAGTTGGAAATCATGGAAAAGAAAAAGCTTCTTGCACAGCTGCGCAAAGAACAAACGTCGCAAAAGGTTGAAAACTACCTCTTTTTAACAACTGACCAGAAAACCGTTACACTAGAGGAGCTTTTCAAAGACAAGGATGAACTGATTATCATTCATAACATGGGGAGGAATTGCCGCTATTGTTCCATGTGGGGGGATGGCTTTAATGGGGTGTATCATCATTTGTTAAGTCGTTGTGAATTTGTTTTATCCTCTCCAGACGACCCGGCCGTTCAAGAAGACTTTGCGTCTTCAAAAGGGTGGTCCTTTCCACTGGTATCATCGAAAGAAAACACTTTTTCACAAGATCTCGGGTTTAAAAACGAGAAAACCTCCATGCCAGGGGTGTCCACTTTCAAGAAAAGTGAAGAAGGAATGATTTATCATTGCAGCTCCGCTTACTTCGGACCAGGAGACGAATATTGTGTCATTTATTCCTTACTGGATCTATTACAGGCACCATCAGACGATTTTGTCCCTCAGCTGAAGCATAACCATCGTTCATCCTTTCAGCTCACTCATAATGTTGCCGTTGGAGTGAACCATTACCATGAGGCGATTCAATTTTACACGAACATCATTGGAATGAAAGTTGATGAGCGGGGACTAAATGAAACCAAGCTATCGATGAATGGTCGGAATTTCTTCATTGAAGATAGTGATCGTAACACCGTGCATTTCGAATTTGCTGTGGATGATTTTGAAAGAAGCAAGCAAAAGCTTCTGGACAGCGGCTGTAAAGTTGATCACGTCTATCATGGGAAGAGTGAAATGATATCTGATCCGTTTGGATTGAAGTTTCATTTGTATGAAGTCCGTAAAACCAACTAATAAAAAGCTTGCTTTGACATTCAAAGCAAGCTTTTATTATTATTCAGTTGCCGGTTTAAGCGTTGTCTCCTCTTGGATCGCTTCTTCCTGCAACTCTTTATCTCGTTTAATTCTTCCATTTCCGACTGACAGGGCTACTCCCACGCCAATCGCGATAAAGATTAAACCTGTTAAGAATACCGTTGTGAAGGCATCAGACCATGCTGTTTCAATGGAAGCAATCACGATGCTGCCTACCTCTTTCGGAACATCCAGTAAACCTGGTGTTACAAGCAGTCCGAACAGAGCATCTGTTTTCTCACTTAACCCTGCAAGGAGTTGACTTGCAGCTGGATTATCCTGCTGTGCCGTCACTTCCTTCATATTCTCTTGAAGTGATTGATTCATAACGGCATTCAATACTGTAATCCCAATCGTTCCACCGATCGAACGGAAGAAGGTGGCCGATGATGTGACAGCCCCCAATCGGGACTTAGGGAATTCATTTTGGACAGCAATCATAAGTGTTGGCATCACCAGACCCATTCCAAATCCCATGACCACCATAAAAAAGTATGCTGTATATTCTTTAGAATCCGGACCCATCGTACTCATCAAGAAGAAGCCGACTACAGTAGTGAGCATACCTGCCGTAAGGACGGTGCGGTATTTCAGTTTCAGTAATAATCTGCCTCCGATGATACTTGCCATAATCATCGCGATCATCATTGGAGTCATCGTAGAACCTGCCTGGGTTGGTGTAACTCCGAGAATCCCCTGCATGAACATCGGTACAAACATAATCGCTCCAAACATTCCTAGACCAAGCAGGAAACCTAACGCATTCGTCGTCGCAAACACTCTGTTCTTAAACAGGCTTAGATCCAGGATTGGTTCTTTTGCTTTGTTTTCGATGAAACCAAATAGAAGCAGTAACACGATGGAACCACCAAAAATCAGAAAGCTTGTTCCTGACGTCCACTCGAATTTGTCTCCTCCGAAATTCAACCCTATCAGTAAAAGCACTAACGCCGGAATCAAGGTAATAATCCCTAAATAATCAATGCTCACCTTATCTGTCGGGCGTCCAACGTTTTCATACTTCAAACCGATGAACAACAGAAGCGCAGATAATAAACCAAATGGTACGTTAATCAAGAAAATCCAGTGCCAGCTGATTGTATCAACGATAAAGCCTCCAATAAATGGACCGATAACGGAGCTTAAGCCGAATAGTGCTCCAAACACCCCCTGCCACTTGGCGCGCTGTTCAGCCGTGAAGATATCCCCAATGATCGTTTGGGATAGAGGCATGATCATTCCTCCACCAATCCCTTGAAGTCCGCGATATAACACAAGCTGTTCCATGGAAGTGGCCGTTGCACACAGTCCTGATCCAATGATAAAAATGATGACTCCGATTAAATACAATAATCTCCTGCCATATAAATCCGATAACTTCCCTACAATCGGAGTGACGGTAGTAGAAGTGATCAGATAAGCCGTGGTCACCCACGCAAAAATGGAAAACCCGTTCAATTCAGCAATGATCGTTGGCATCGCTGTCCCTACTACGGTTTGTTCGAGGGCACTAAAGAACATCCCGATGATCAAGCCGGTCAGAACTAAGCGTTTATTGATCCCTTGTTGTATGGACATAATATGTTTCTCTCCTTATTCTTCTGTTGTTAGATTTTCCACGGCTGAAGCGAGCTTTTCATAGATCATGACAAGTTGATTGACATCTTCTTCATCAAGATAAGCCAGATAGTGGGAAAAAATTTCTCTTCTTTTGGCTTTCGCCTTCTCAAAAACCTCACGGCCCGCCGCTGTTAGATCCAGTTTCACGATGCGCCGGTCCTTTTCATCCCTTTCCCGGGTGACAAAGTCATTTTTGAGTAATCGGTCGATCATGACCGTAATCGCACTGGGCTTTACGTCCAGCCTATCTGCAAGCTCCGTCGATTTTGTACCTTCTGATGCAGATAAGAGATAAAGAATATAAAACTGAGAACCTGTTAAATTCATTTCTTTCAATGAAGAAGTCAGATCTTGTTGAATATGTCTGTTCGAGATTTGAAATGCATTGAACAAACGATCTATATAAGAATGCTGGATATGCTTCGGGTCCATCCTGCTCCTCCATTTCTATTCACGCCATTAATATTTAACCTATTTAAATATTAGTTAGGTTATGTAAAAAAGTCAACGATTTTTTCTCCCCAACATCCGTTGAAAAAAAGTCAGAAAAAATCCATAATAAAAACTTTTTTAAGTAAATGCTTACATGTGGATTTACCATTTACATCCCAGTTTTCACTCTTTATAATCGGGTTGATTGTTTTTACAACTACGGTTACTGAAAGGAGCTTGCTCCATGATGAAACAAGTTCAATCCTTACTGAATATAACTCTTGGCGCTTTCTTGATTGCGCTGAATATACATTTCTTCTTATCGCCAAATAAGGTCGGTACAGGCGGAACGAGCGGAGCAGGTATCGTTCTGTCACAATTCATGGACTTACCTGTCGGTGTGATCATGTTGGCACTTGATATGATCCTATTCATTCTCGGCTTACTTCTGATCGGTCCGAGTTTCGGACTGAAGTCGGTTTTCGCAAGCCTCTCATTAAGTGGAATGGTTTGGGGTTTAGAGGTTTTTCATCCCCTCTACGATCCCATCGGCCATGACGTGCTTATCCAAATTGTGATTGGCACCCTCATTGGGGCCATTGGTGTCGCCATGATCTTTAACCAAGAAGCTTCCGCCGGTGGAACAGGGGTTCTTGCGAAGATTATTAACAAGTTCACTGGTCTGGATCTCGGACGGGCAGTCCTTGCTTCCGATATACTCATTGTCATTTCATCTGCCTGGTTCTTCGGGCTGCAGATCGGATTGTATGCCTTCTTTGGATTGTTATTAAAAGGAATGATGATTGACCGGACCCTTCAATTTTTCAATGAAAACAAAGAAGTGGTGATCATCAGTGAGCACAGTGAGGAAATTAAGCAGTTTATCGTTGGCGACCTTGAAAAAGGGGCCACTCTCC
>NZ_JBSWVM010000008.1:0-45678 GCF_056159585.1 Rossellomorea sp. ABR4_004
GTAAACCTCATTAATTGTTTATGAATGCAAAAGTTTAACGGGAAACCTGATGTTCAACTATTCAGCGATCGTGGGCTTTCATGAAATACCAAAGGATCATCCAACTTGGATGGTCCATTTTTATCTTCAGTATTATTTTCTACAATGGAATTAACAACCCTTTTAGCAGTCGTGAATAAATTTATTCACGACTGCTAAAAGCGTTGTTAAAACGGATGTTAATTTGTATGCTAAAACATTCTTTTATAGTTATAAACGTTGTCATATCAATAAAAAAAGGAGGAGCGAATGAACGTGCTAATTCCACCTCCAAACGCAATATTATTTTACGTTTTCTCCCGCTCAACCGAGCGTGTTAGATAAATAGGGAAGGGGTTTTTTATTATCATTAGGAGGAAAAGATAGACTTGGAAATTTATCATCATCAAAGTTTTTTTCGAAAATGGACCTTAGATTTTCATATCCCTATCTTTCCAATTTCACCTCATTTATGACATATCGTTCATCCGGTATGGGAATAGGACATTCCCCTTCCGTTAAGATTTCCATTATAACCATGAATCGCACAACTTCAGTAGTTTTCTAGACGTTTGGTAAGACAAAACTCCTATTTTTCAATACCATAATTAAGACCATATCATTTAAAGGAGGGTTTTTATGGCATTTCCCAGTAATGCACAATACACCCCGGTTTTAGTTGGGGGAACACCATTATTTGACGTCTTGGGAGATGAGAGTCCAGTATCGACGGATATTGTAGGAAATTCAACATTCCCTGCAGGATTCTTTGCATACGATGGTACCAATGTCTATTTCCGGTTAAGGCTGAATGGGGATCCCCGAAACAATCAGTTAACCGGCTTCAGGAATTTCTCCTGGGGGGTTTTGATCAACACAACTGGTGTGGCCGGAACGTACGATTGGCTCTTTAATGTAGATGGGTTGAATAACCGTGTGAGTTTGATTCAGAATACGGTGAAATTAGTGAATTCGTGGAATGACCCAGCTGAAGGAACTGGCGGGGGGAAACCAAATTTCGCCCAAAAGATTACCAAATTCGACTTTGCCAGGGTAACTCCTGCTGATTCCAGCATCGGTGGGGGGCAGGATTTCTTTCTTGATTGGTTCCTGCCGGCAAGCACGGTATTCTCTTTCTTAGGCATAAATGCTTCATCGGCTATTCGTGCCGTATACTTTTCATCAGCAAACGCTAACAACTTTAACAAGGATTCCTTAAGAACAAGCGAGGGTTTTTCATTCGCAAATGCTTTGACAAATCCCATCACTCCAGAACAAGCTGATATAAGAGCAAAATTGACGTCGAATAAGGTATTGAACACCGGACCACAAACAGTAGTTCTTGGCCAGCAAGCAAATTGGACCGGCTCCATTACTGTCACAAATTCCGGGCGTTCTCAAGCAACATCTGTTTTCTGGATGATATTATCGGACCCGATGTCGTTAACACTTTTGTAGTGAACTCCTCTTCACAAGGATTAACAACGTACAATTCAGTGACTAAATTGCTTACCTGGAACGTGGGGAACCTTAACCCTGGTGCCACTGCAACATTAACATTTACATTAAATGGTGCGTTCACTACAAGTGGTACACAGAATTTAGACCGGGTACAAGCTTCAGGTTTTGATACTTCATCAGGAAATGCAATACAATCAAACACATCCGTCGTCAATATCACTGTTCAGCAGACCGCCACCATCAATGGGACAATTACCGATCAATCAACAGGATTGGTACTTCCGAATACAACGGTGTCTCTTCTTCAAGGGATGAGCACAATTGCCACAACTCAATCGAACGCAAGTGGATTTTATACGTTTACGAATGTCGTACCCGGCAACTATACTGTAGAGGCTGCCAGAGCCAATTATGTCACTGGAGCAGCTAATGTAACTGCTGTAGGGGGGACTTCAACAACAGCGAATATTGCACTTATTCCTCAGCCGAGTAATGTTTCAGGAAATGTATCAAATGGCGGTCCAATAAACAATGCAACCGTACAGCTTCTAAATAATTCTGGAACCTTAGTAGATACTACAACCACAAATGTAGCAGGAAATTATTCCTTCCCAAATGTGCCCCCGGGTCTTTATAATGTTTCTGTTATGGCAGCAGGTTTCCAATCACAATCTCAATCAGTCATGACAGAACCAAATCAGGTATCTGTCGTCAATTTTACCCTGGTTGCAAATCCCGGCTCGATTTCAGGTACGGTCCGTGATTCCACCAATAATACCGCCATCCCACTTGCTAATGTAGAGTTGTTTGATTCAAATGGAGTACCCATTGCCAGCTCGACGGCAGATGGAAGTGGACAGTATACCTTTAATAATTTAGCTCCAGGAATTTATCAAGTGAGGTCTTTTGCTAACAACTATAGTACAACGACAGTATCTTCAATGGTTATTGCCGGTAATACCACAATAACGAACATTTTCCTTGAACCAAATCCCGGCTCTATTCAAGGAACGGTAGTAGACAGCGATACCTTGACAGCCATCTCAGGAGCCTCAGTACAGGCAGTGAACAGCCAAAATATCATTGTAATCTCTACAACAACAAACGGAAGCGGTCAATATTCACTTACCAGTCTTCTGCCTGGGTCATATTCTCTCATCTTTACAGCTGATGGATATGCGACCAAAAACCTCGGAGCGGTTGTTACTTCAAACACAACTACAACTGTGGATGCGTTTTTATCCAAGCTTGCTGGGGCACTTCAAGGAACAGTACTGGATCCAAATGCCGCCGGGATACCAAGTGCAACGGTTACGATATTTCAAAATAATATTCAGATTGGTTCTGTAGTAACTGATCCAAATGGTAACTACATGATCTCCGGGCTGCCACCAGGAAGCTATACGGTTGTTGCTAGTGCACCGAATTACACCACCGAAACCGTGGCAGCAATGATTGTAAACGGTCAAACCACCACGTTAAATGTAACGTTAAACGAAGATCCGGGTACTTTAACGGGGTTTGTAAGAGACACGAATAATGACCCGATTGCCGGGGGAAATGTTACGGTTCAAATCAGTACCGGGGCAGGAATCATTGTTGCTACCACTGTCACCGCACCTGACGGATCTTATACGGTTCAGAGTATTGCCCCAGGGAATTACACAGTTGTCGCAGCAGCATCTAATTTTCAGGCAGCCAGCCAAGGTGTGACGATTGTTTCAAATATGACCTCTAACGTGAACTTTAACTTGGCAGCCGATCCAGGCTCTATATCTGGAATCGTATCAAATGCCCAAACTGGCACGCCAATTGTTGGTGCTAATGTGGAAGTAAGAATTGTTGATTCAAGTGGGGCAGTCATCGCGACTGTTTTGACAGATGAAAATGGGGAATATGTTGTAAATGGATTGGCTCCAAGTATCTACACGGTCCTGGTTGCAGCACCAGATTTTCAAACCAATGCCGCTACTGTACAAGTCACTTCAAATCAGGCAGTGGATGGAAGTATCGCACTTGAACCGGATCCCGGTCAGATAACGGGGACAGTCTTAGACAGTGTCGGGAGTAACCCTATTTCTGGAGCTAGCGTCAGCATCGTGAATAGCACAGGAACATTGATTACAACGGTATTAACGGATCCAAACGGAATATTCATGGTTGAGGGACTCGCACCTGATAACTATACAGTGAACGTATTTGCAAACGACTTCCAAAACGGGACAGTGGGAGCCCAAGTTAATTCTGGACAGACAACGCCGGTTTCGGTTTCACTGGAACCAAATCCAGGAGCGATCACGGGAACCATCAGCCCTCTTGTAACGAATACAACCATTCAACTTCGGAATGTTACAAACGTATTAATCGATTCAGTCGTGCCTAATCAGGATGGAACATTTTCTTTCAATAATTTAACACCGGGAACCTACACCGTTTTAGGCTCAGCTCCTAACTATTCAACTGCCCAGGCTGGAGTTTTCGTCCTGGCGAATCAAACTTCAACCGTGGATCTAACTCTTACCCCAAACCCAGGCACAGTGTCAGGGGGCGTGACGGATAATCTCGGAAATCCACTAGTAAACGCTATTATACAAATCTTCGATCAAAATAATAGTTTAATCGGTTCAGGATTCACTGACTCATCTGGACAATATATCGTCGGAAATCTTCCAAGCGGATCATTCAATGTTGTTGTCAATTCACCAGGGTTCGGGCAGGTCATTACAGGGATCTTTCTAGAGGTCGGTCAAGATTTAAGCGATGTAAATATTTCCTTGATACCAAATCCGGGCTCCATCAACGGCCAGATCACTAATCGAACCACAGGAGAACCGATTTCAGGCGTAACTGTAATCGTCATTGATGGAAGTTCTCAAATTCCAGTCGCAACAACAACAACTTCAGTATTTGGAAACTATTCAGTAAGTGGTTTATCACCGGGCTCATATATTGTCTCAGCAACTAAAATGAATTTTACGACAGAGCAGATTGGAGCTCTTGTTAGTAGTGACACAGATACGAGAGCTGATTTGTCACTAGGGGAAAATCCTGGTACCTTGGAAGGAACTATTGAAGATACCAATGGAAATCCTATAACAGGAAATGGTATTCAAATTTCAGTATACAATGAAAACAATGTATTGGTAGTTGCATTTCTAGCCAATTCAGACGGCACTTACACTGTTCCATCTCTCTCACCGGGTACCTACTTCATTACAGCTACGGCGCAGAACTATTCTTCCTCAACCGTTTCAGCAATCGTAGAATCCAATCAAACTACCACTGTAACAAACGTATTAGCTGCAAATCCAGTCATGTTAACCGTTCAAGTCCTGAATGAAAATACTGCGAATCCAATCCAAGGAGCAACGGTAACGGTCAGGCACGCCAATAACATTCCAATTGCAACAGGAATTACAGATGAAAGTGGATTTGTCACGTTTTTCTCTTTACCAACAGGCACATTGAATATCACAGCAGATGCATCTTCGTTTGGAACAGATACGAAGTCTGTTATCGGGGGCCCGGGGGATATTCTATTTGAATCCCTGAATCTGGCGCAAAATCCTGGTCAACTCCAAGGGTTCATTTCAAATCTTACTAACGGAAATGCCATCCCTAACGCTGTCATTCAACTTTACGATTTCACGAATGTTCTCGTCCAAACCACCTTATCTAATCAAAATGGAGAATATACCTTCTCCGGAGTCACTCCTGGAGTGTACACAGTCATTGCAAATGCAACAGATTTTGGGCCGGAGACGGCTGGTGCCATCGTAGAATCCAATCAAACCAGTTTACTCAGCTTTGCATTAAGTCCAAACCCGGGTATCGTACAAGGATTTGTCCGTGACTCGATTACGCTTAATCCGATTACAGGTGCAACCGTCGAAGTCAGGGAGCTTTCCGGATCGGGTCCAATCATTTTTACTACGATTACGGATTCGAGTGGTTTTTTCCAGACAACCACGTTATCACCATTAGTGTATGTGTTGGTTGGAAGCAGCCCTGATTTTGGCTCAAGCGCTGTATCGGCAGAAGTGATGAGTGGGGGGGTTACTGAAATTGAGATTCTTCTTACGCCAAATCCGGGGTCCCTTGTCGGGACGGCTAGAGATGCTGCGACCTTACAACCGTTGACAGATACATTAATCAGGGTCATCGACAACCAGGGAACAATAGTAGCGACCGTACAAACCTCTGTTGACGGAACATATCTTATCGAAGGTCTGGCTCAGGGAAGCTATTCAGTATCCGCCATTAACCCTGACTATCAATTGGAAATTGTTCAAACAAACATTCAGCCTAATTCAACGACATTCTTAGACTTTAATCTTCAGGGCAATCCCGCGACTCTTAGTGGGAACATCGTTGATGCATTCGATCAGTCCCCTTTAACCGGTGTAATTGTTGAAGTTTATTTAAGTGGAACCGACATTCTGGTGAGACGGGTCCTTACTGACGAAAACGGAAGCTATTTAATCGAAGGACTGCAGCAAGGAACCTTTGACGTGAAAGCTCAGCTTCAAGATTACGCCATAAATGTGAATACCGTATTTATATCATCTGGTGATAGTGAAGTGCTGAATGTTGAACTTGTTCCATTCCCTGCAATGGTTCAAGGAACGATTCGAGATGCAGACACACTTGAGCCACTTAGCGGTGCGCTTGTACAGGTGGTCATACCAAATACCGACATCGTTGTTGGAAGCATCATTACATCCAGTGACGGTACGTATTCAATCGGTAATTTACCACAGGGAAGCTATAATGTAGTCATTTCAGCAGACGGCTATGCCACTGAGGTTGTACCGGTCATCCTTGCTCCAAGTGGCACAGAAACGGTGAATGCGAATCTTGACCCGAATCCAGCGAGCATTTCAGGCGAAGTATTAAATGCTCAATCGGCTGCCGGGATACAAGGTGCGTTAGTGAGAGTTTTTAACTCTGACGGCGTGTTTATAACAAGCATTTTAACCGATGAAAATGGTTTCTACACAATTTCCGGCTTGGCAGCAGGTCAATACACTGTTATTGCGAGTGCACCCGGTTTTGCAGATGGCGTTAACATCGTTACGCTATCACCAGGTGAAACCGAATCACTGAATTTCAGCTTATCAAACCAAACCGCAACTTTAAGAGGAATTGTACGTGATAACGTGAACAATCAACCGCTTCAATCCGCTCTTGTTCAAGTTTTCAGAATAGGTACAGCGATCCCAATTGCCTCTGTCCTTACCAATGGCTCAGGTGAGTATGTGATTGAGGGGTTAGATCCTAGAGAATATCGAGTCGTCTTTTCAGCTGATGGGTACGCAAGTGAAGTCTTCAGGATTATCCTCAGCAATGGTGGAGACCGGACACTTAACGTGAATCTACTGCGTCAGCCAGCCACCATTGCAGGTAATGTAACCGATGCGACAACAGGACTGCCGATCCAAAGTGCCGGCGTCATTACGGTGATCAGTGGAAGTGGAATCGTAGTAGCGTCCACCTTGACGGACCAAGAAGGAAATTATATCTTAACTGGTCTGGCACCTGGTGATTTCAATGTGATCTTCTCAGCTGATGGATACGTCAGGTCGACGTTCATGATCACATTAAGCCCAAATGAAACAGCCGTCCTCAATGCCGCTTTAGAACCTAATCCAGCTACCATTACGGGAAATGTACGAGACGCGAATACGCTCGATCCAATTGAGAACGCAATCATCCAAGTATTCACACTCGATGGAATATTACTGGGAGTTACCCTTACAGATATGAATGGTAATTACACCATTTCTGGTTTGCCTGATGGAACAGTCGTACTGGTCGTGCGTGCACAGGGATATCAAAGTCAAATGCAAAATATCACTGTGACGAGAGGGAACACGAAGACAGTCAATTTCTTATTAGAGGATAATCCTTCAAGCATAAGTGGGATCGTCACTGACATTCGAACCGGCGAACCCATTTCCCAAGTACTTGTTCAAATCTTCCCGATAGGTTCCGATGTTCCGGTTCGTTCTACCTTAACTGATCCAAATGGATTCTATATCCTAACGGGATTACCTGCAGGAACATATGTGATTCGATTCACTGCAGAAGGTTACCCGGTCAAAGAGATTTCCATCGTACTTGGAGAAGGCGAAAACCTCCAGTTGAACGTTCAATTAGGAGAAGAAGCCCCACCTCCGCCACCAGGGAGTATAAGACCTGAATGCATCTCTGTAGAAAAAGTGTATGACTGGATCATCGCAACCCACAACACCACTCAATCCGTCAGTCTATCACC
Organism: Rossellomorea sp. ABR4_004; assembly: GCF_056159585.1. Classification (NCBI taxonomy): domain Bacteria; kingdom Bacillati; phylum Bacillota; class Bacilli; order Caryophanales; family Bacillaceae; genus Rossellomorea; species Rossellomorea sp. ABR4_004. The sequence goes on from NZ_JBSWVM010000008.1 coordinate 7,757, forward strand.
TGTTTGCAGGGCGTTCGTTGATGAACTCTTGGCAGGAGGAGATGGAATAAACATTAAGTGTCAGCTTAGTCCAAACACCGAACCGAGATGCTTGCTCATTTCGTTCGAAACAGGAACACCGGGTTATGTAGTGATTCGGGGGCAAGCTGTGGTGCTTGTGACCATCCAATCCTTATTCAATGAAGAAGATTTCTGCACCATGGAAGTACCAATCTTCTTTGATAAGAAAATAGCCGTATGCTTACCGGAAGGAATGGACGCAAGAAATGTGAACTGCTCTCTTATGGATATCAAGTGTCGTGAGAAAGAGGGAAGCCTCACACGCGAACAAGTGAAACTTCAACTCATCGCATGCCTGGAAATAGAAATACTTCATCCAGTCGTTCTAGAAGTGTTAGGAACTTTCTGTACACCAAGGACCATTGTCAAGCGTGTGGTAGAAGAAAAAGATATGTGTTAATAAAAAAAAGAGGTGCGCTTCAGTGGAGAGCACCTCTTATTATATGCGAATGATGAAAGAGGAATCAGTAACGTTACATTCCTTTTTTTGTTTCTTGAGCTTTTCTAATATTTTCTCGATGGAAGGGAGAATCTTCTTGTTCATTTACGACACTAAAGGGATTGTTGTCTAAATCAAAGAAATCAAACCCTTTCATCCCACCAAAGTCTTCAATAGGGGTAGTGACTACACCTGAACTCATCAACTTTTCATGCACAGCCTCGATATTGTCCACTATAAAATTGAAGTACACATTTTTCTTTTTGCCACTGATGACAAATTCAGTAGGTTGAGGGGAGTCCACCTGAACCAATCCTATTTGAGTGTCACTATTAGGAAAATAAAATCCTGCACCACCATCCCAAGTATCGATCTTTCTCATACCTAAATTCTCTTCATACCATTTCATCGATTCTTCCATGTTTGTCACTGGGATAAATATACTACCGACTTTAAACAAAACATTCACTCCTCCTATTTGGAATTCCTTGGTATAACGATTATACTAGAATGAAAGTTACATATGTTTTAAAATTTTTTTGAAAGGAAGAAAATGTTGATATTTGAGGAACTGGAAACTACGATTTTAAAACTATATAAGTATTGTGTGAAGCTATCTGGTTCTACTCCAGAAGCAGAAGACCTTGTTCAGGAGACTCTTTTGAAAGCGTACAGATTGATCAAATCAGATCTGGAACGAAACTTATCCATGTCCTTCCTCTATACCATCGCCAAAAACCTTTTTATCGATGGGAAAAGAAAAAGCAAAGATGTGATTTATTTTCATGAAGAGTATCATTTCGAATCACATGACTTTACCGAGTATGACTCTCTGTTGGAATGTCTATTTACAGTGTTACCCCTTAAGCAAGCTATGCTTCTCACATTGAAAGACGTGTTTGGCTACTCATCTAAAGAAATCGCCTCAGTGCTTCGAGTCAGCGATTCATCGGTCAAGACCGCTCTTCACCGTGCCAGGAATAGAATAGTGAAGGGTGCTCCATTTGCAAACTCTGATAAACAACTCCTGGTTGAAATAACAAACTCTATTAAGGAATCAAATACATTACGATTATTTCAATATTATCGACTACTTGAAACCAAGAATTACAGTGCCTCGAGAAAATCAGTGAATACTATTAGCTATGTTGTTGATCCAGATGGAAATGTGTTAGAAATCATCACTTAAGGAGGTATAATTATGATGTCGAGTAACATAAAAGTGAAGAAAATTGGTGAATTGAAATTAATAGGTTTTCGAGTCGTATGCCCCGGTGACCAGTACATAATAGAGATTCCAAAAGCTGCTTATGAGTTAAAAGAAAGGGTTCATGAGATTCAGCATCTTATAAATAAGCAGGTTCAATTTGGTGCGTTCATTGCAGAGGACACTACTGGCGACTTGGATGGATACTGGGTAGGGATGGAAGTGGAGAGGATAGACGTTATTCCCCCTGGCATGGTGTCATTAACGGTTCCGCCACAAACTTATTTAAGTACCATTTATCATGGGGCGAATGATGGAATTAGAGATGCATATCGTGACATGCATGAATGGGCAGAGATAAACGGATATGAAAGACGTAGAGATCTATGGCACGTAGAGAAATTTTATCGTTTTGATAGTGGCGAACAGGTAGAAGTGGAATTGTTGGATACAGTTGAATCGAAGTGATTGGATGGCCTACACAATTAGCTGTATCAATTACCCTCCACACCTCTCATTACACCTGTTGAGTCAACAAAATTCACTGCCCAAACTTAACCTCTTCCACCACTATTTTCCGACATAATGTTTCAAAATTCCACAAACGGGGTAAAGGAATGTTGGCGCAATTATACGGTAATACTAAATCCGTGGGTCGTCAGGACTAGAATAGATCCTGGACGGTTTTTTTTTGCCCAAAATACATAAATAAAGGAGGGTGTAAACTGTGGAGAAATGGATGAAGTTTCTGGAGGTTAATGCACCTCGAATTCTTGATTTGACGATTGAGCATGCAGTGCTCGTGGGACTTGCGATTATCGTTGCCCTTTTAATCGGGATACCTTTAGGGATATATTTAACAACCAATGATTATTTGGCGGAGACCGTGCTGCAGATTGCGTCGGTTATGCTGACTATTCCCAGCATTGCCTTATTTGGAGTGATGATTCCGATTTTTTCAATCATCAACCAGGGAATAGGATTTGTTCCGGCCTTTGTGGCATTGGTTCTCTATTCGCAGCTTCCTATTATACGGAATACATATACAGCGATTCGAAATGTGAGTCCTGAGATGCGTGATGCGGCGAAGGGGGTCGGGATGAAGACTCATCAACGTCTGCTGCGAGTTGAAATTCCAAATGCATTCCCTGTTATCATGGCCGGGATCAGAACAGCCGTCGTCTTAAACATAGGAATCGGTGTAATTGCAGCTTATATCGGAGCTGGTGGCCTTGGAGTCCTGATTACTCAAGGAATTTCAAGAGGAGACAATTATTTAATTATCAGTGGATCTGTAGCAGTGGCGATATTGGCGATGATTGCAGATGCAATCCTTTTATGGATTCAAAAGCGTTACACACCAAAAAGCATTGCATAAAGTGGAAGGGGTGAAGAGATGATCACATTTGATCATACAACAAAGACTTACGAAGGCGATGTGACAGCGGTTAAAGGTGTCGACTTTACCGTTGAGAAAGGTCACATAGTCGTATTATTAGGTCCATCAGGGTGTGGGAAAACCACCTTATTGCGAATGGTGAACAGGCTGGAATCGATTACAGGCGGAAAAATCATCATAGACGGGCAGGACTCAATGGACTTAAATCAAATTGAATTGCGTAGAAAAATCGGGTACGTCATTCAAAGTAACGGACTGTTCCCTAATATGACGATCGAGGAAAACGTTATGATTGTTCCCGACATGTTAGGTTGGAGCAAGAAGAAAAAGAAAGATAGGTTCAATAAGCTGATGGAAATGATTGGACTTAGCGGAGATAAATTCGGTAGGAGATATCCACATGAGTTATCCGGAGGTCAACAGCAAAGAATTGGTGTTATTCGTGCGCTGGCAGCAGATCCTCCAGTAATGTTGATGGACGAACCGTTTGGGGCACTTGATCCAATCATTCGTGAAAAAATACAGGATGAATTTCTGCAGATACAGCGTGAAGTGAAGAAAACGATTCTTTTTGTGAGTCATGATATCGATGAAGCGATTAAAATGGCTGATAAAATTGTTCTATTGCGTGGAGGAGAAATCATGCAGTACGACACTCCATCAGAAATGCTCGTCCGTCCCAAAAGTGATTTTGTATATGAGTTCTTTGGGAAAGATCGTGCCATCAAAAGTTTAAGTTTACATACGATTGAAAGCTTGAAGAACATTATAGGCTTAGCTGACTTTGATGAATCCATTCCTGATACGAAAACGATCAATATTCATCATGATCTTCGAAACACCTTGTCAATGCTTTTAAATCAGGAAGCTGACCAGGTCATCGTGACGGATGACTCAGGTATTAAACAAGGGGCCATTACGATTGATCTTGTACAAAAATATCTACATTATGAGATCAAAGGAAAAACGAACCTGGTTCAGAAAGGATGAATCCTGTGAATACAAAAAAGGTTGTCAGTAATGTCGTTCGGTATTTCGTATATGCACTGGTCATCCTTTTCTTTGCCTGGGCTATTAAAAATCAATACTTCGATTATATGTTCAGTCAATCGAAGACATTTCTCCTTTTATTGAAGCAGCATTTGCAGCTGGTATTTGTTTCTTCCATTTTAGCACTTATAGTTGCGGTACCAGCTGGAATTTTGATTACAAGGAAGCAGTTCAGGCGAGCAGAGTGGATCGTGTCGAACACCGTGAACTTTGGCCAAACGATTCCGAGTTTAGCGGTTCTTGCACTCATGATCAGTATATTAGGAATCGGTTTTAAAACAGCCATTTTTGCACTGTTTATTTATTCCCTTTTACCGATTTACAGAAATACAGTTGCTGGAATTGACTCGATTGATGAAAATCTTATTGATGCTGCCAGAGGAATGGGGATGAAGCCGTATCAAATCCTCCTCCGTATTGAATTACCCAATGCAGCATATTCAATCCTTGCTGGTATCCGAACAGCGGTCGTATTGAACATCGGAACAGCTGCCCTGGCTTATGTCGTCGGTGGTGGAGGATTAGGTGTATGGATTTTTACAGGTATTCAATTGTTCGATAATGGATACTTAATCTCAGGTGCCATACCTGTAACGATACTAGCGATACTGGTAGATTTACTACTGCGATTGGTGGAGAGAATCGTCGTTCCAAAAGGTACAAAACAAACATTAGGAATGTAATTCATAAAGCAGGAGGTGACGATCGTGAAACGGAATTCAAAGTGGATAGGGATTCTCATCCTGACTCTTATGCTGTGCGCCTGTTCCAACGCAGGAATAGGAGGCAAACAAATATCTGTTGGGGGAAAGAACTTTACAGAACAATATCTTCTTTCAGAGATGACCGCTTTTCTATTAAAGGAAGAGGGTTTTAAAGTAAAGCAAATGAACAACCTGGGAAGTACGGTTGTTCGTAAAGCATTGGAAAACGAGCAGGTGGATATGATGTGGGAATACACGGGAACGGCCCTTATTACATATATGGGACAAGAACCGATGTCAGACCCCGAAGAGACCTTTCAAAAAGTGAAAGAGCTTGATGCGAAAAGGGGCATTCATTGGATGAATATGTCCAATGTGAATAACACATACGCACTAGCCATGAATAAGGATCAGGCAAAAGAATTGGGTATTGTATCAATCAGTGATCTGGCTGATTATGTGAATAACAATCCTGGAGAATTAACAATGGCGTCTGATGCAGAATTCGCGAATCGTCCGGACGGTCTTCCCGGAGTAGAGGAATTGTATGGTTTCAAATTCGGTTCCGGACAGATCAAACAGATGGATCTCGGCCTGACGCAAAGAGCACTGAATAACCGCCAAGTCGATGTTTCGGTTGCCTTTGAGACTGATGCAACGATTGTAGATTATGACCTGGTGACGTTGAAGGACGATAAGAAATTCTTTCCACCGTACCAGGCAGCCGTCAGCATAAATAAAAACGTTTATGAAAAATACCCGGAAATCAAAGACATTACGGCTAAATTAGCCGATAAACTTAACAGTGATATTATGCGGGAGCTAAATTATAAAGTGGATATCGAAGGGAATAGTGTATCCGTTGTCGCGCATGACTGGCTTGTTGAGAATGAACTGATTGAGGAATAAGCGAGGACTGAATCTTAGCGGATTCAGTCTTTTTCTATGGAATCGATAAATTTTTTTATATAGGAAAATTAATATTTTCATCGAAATAGTAAACTAGAAGACAAAAAGGAGTTGAGGTTAAATGAACAGAGATCAGAAAATCACAACATTTTTCATGTTTAACGGAAAGGCGGAAGAAGCGATGACTTTTTATTCATCGATCTTTGAGGATTCAGAGATTATGAATATGATGCATCACGAAGATGGCACCGTTTTGCATGCGAGCTTCATGTTAAAAGGACAAACCTATATGGCAATCGATAATGTGAATAGGGACGATCATCCATTTTCACCTGCCATGTCTTTATTTGTAGCGTGTGATTCGGAAGAAGAAATCGACCGCGTGTATGATAAACTATCTGTAGGCGGGACTGTGCTTATGCCCTTGGAGGAGTCTCCCTTTAGTGAGAAATTTGCCTGGGTAGAGGACAGGTTCGGCGTGTCCTGGCAGTTGAATTTATCAAAGATGGAGGAAGACATATGAAAACTGAAAAACAGAAAATGCTTGATGGTGAACTGTATGAACCATGGGATCCCCAGTTAATGAAAGAGCGAAAAGAAGCACGCTATTTAACTCGAAAGCTTAATCAAACGACAGAAGAAGACGACGCGGCAAGGGTGGATGCCATAAAAAGGTTGTTCGGATCTACAGGGGATAACGTATATTTAGAGCCTGACTTCAGATGTGATTATGGATATAACATTCACGTCGGAAATCATTTCTTCGCTAATTTTAACTGTGTGATATTAGATGTGTGTGAAGTCCGCTTCGGTGAAAATTGTATGCTCGCACCTGGAGTACATATTTACACAGCGACTCATCCAGTGGATCCGGTTGAGCGAAACAAAGGACCGGAATTTGGGAAGCCTGTCAAAATCGGAGACAACTGCTGGATCGGTGGAGGCGCAATTATCAATCCCGGAGTGACGATTGGTGATAATGTGGTTATTGCTTCTGGTGCAGTTGTGACAAAGAATGTCCCGTCTAATGTAGTGGTGGGTGGAAATCCTGCCAGCATCATCAAGGAGATCGACTTGGAAGGTAAGGGATAGAGCGTATTTTTACATATAAGAGAAAAAGCAGCTGGAGTCAATCCCAGCTGCTTTAATTAAAACTTCTCCGGAAACTGCTTTACTATTCCAGCTGATAAGACATCAGACAGGTGAAGAATATGGGCTTTCCCTTTATCGAAGCTTGCAATGTTTCCTTTCCAGTTTTTCTTTATTCGTGCGACTGCTTCATCGGTGACGAATTGCAAGTGCATATATAACAGGTCTTTTAGCGCTTTTTCAGACCAGTAAGGATTTGCTTTTGCTAAAAATGCTGCAATATCATCTGCATTTCGATACCATTCTTTGTTTAATTTCTCCACCTCTGCTTGCTTTCCGTTTTTTGCGGCATCGACGATTTTTCCTGCCAATACAATATGCTCGGTTAACAAATCAGCCAGCATATTACCGGCCTTTTCACCGTAAAAAGGTTTGATTGCGTTCCCGATGTCTTTTTGATTTTGAAGTAATCTTGCAAGGACCACATCCTGATCCTCTAATCCATCAACGGCGCTAATGATATAATTACGAGTATAGATGACATGATCGGTCCATAAAATTCTCATGTCTTCTTTTGCTTTCACGTTGGCTTCACTTACACATTCAGCCTGCTTAGCTTCAGCTGAAGTACTGAGAACAGGTAAGAAAGAAAGTGTTATCATCAAAACCACCATAAGAATTCCAATCTTTTTCACTAAAACTCCTCCATTCATTTGGCTTTCGCCTCTTATTATTCGCTTCTGTTCAACATTCAATCATAAAATACTTTTTGGTAAAATGTGCTAATTGAATTGAAGTGGAAATTTACGAAAAATCAGATGTCACCTATTATTCGGCGGTGAAGAGATGACCAATTTTAGGCTGAATGAGGGTGGGAGGTAAGTAGTTTGGTAACGAATTTCTCTCTTCTTTAAGGGAAGCCATAAAACTTGAGAAGGGCTTTATTCTTGTTAAAAAAAGGCTGTCCAATTTTCTAGAAAACTCGTTGCTTGTCCTCACCTTCCGTTCACTTTCGGCATAAAGTATTCTATGGAGGTGATGCATTGGCAAGAAAATTACAAATGTATCTTTTCAGCAGTCCAACAGTAACTCACTCTAAGTATGACTTGGGATCTCCTTCTCTCTCAAATATGTACGTTGCTCAGTTTGGGGCTACTCTTCGACTCCTGACTCAGTAAAAGAACAATGGTTATAAGATCAACAGTTCATACTGAAAAAAATGAAGCGAGCATCAGTATGAACCTCCGCCGGACAATTGATACAAAATGATGAATAAGAACGAGAGTAAAGAAATAGAATAAAAACACCTATAAGAAAGTTTCCTCCATAAAAATAGAATCGTGCATAAAAAATGTTCCCTTCACTACAGGGAACATTTTTTCGTATTATCCAAGAGGAGAAAGCAGGTAAAGTCCAAGCAGGCTTGTCCATATGTGAATATAGTACTATATGTCATACTCTTAGGAGGAAATAATATTGAAAACTATAATGATTGATCCTGGTCATGGAGGTACTGATCCAGGTGCTGTTTACAATGGAAATGAAGAAAAAACCTTCAATCTCTTAACGGCCTTTATTATAAGAAACTATTTGTTGAAAAACTACAATGTGACTATTTTGATGACGAGAACTGGAAATGAAACGCTTTCTTTAACAGAAAGATCAAACTTTGCCAACCGTACGAATCCTGATTTCTACTTGTCCATCCATCATAATGCTGGGGGTGGAACGGGATTTGAGAGCTATGTGTACAATGGCAGTGTTCCTTCCCAGACGATTACCTATCAGAAAATCATTCACGATGAAGTGACATCAGCTATAAAATCATCTTATAAAGTGATTGATAGAGGGAAAAAGAAAGCGAATTTTCATGTATTACGTGAAACGAACATGTCTTCACTTCTACTGGAGATTCTATTTATTGATAATCCAAAGGATATTGCGTTGATGAACAACGCCACATTTAGAAACACTGTAGGAGTGGCAATCGCTAGGGGTGTTGCAAAGGCTTTAGGTTTACCTGCGAAAATAGTGAATGAGAAAGAACTTTTCAAAGTGATTGCCGGTTCATTTACGAAGCGTGAAAATGCTGAAGACCGGGTAAATGAATTGAAAAGAAAAGGTGTGAATTCTTTTATTGATACTGTGGTGGTCTTGGATAAAACGTATTACAGGGTCCAAACTGGTGCTTATGCAGAAAGAGTGAACGCAGAAGAACAAGTGGCCACACTTAAAAAAATGGGAATTGAAGCATTTATTTTCGTAAGAGTTGACGATGATGACCCCAAGCCGCCTGTACCGCCTCCAACTGATCCGCCAAAACCGACACAGCCGCCTAAGCCGCCGGGAATACAGTATTCGATTCTGGGTGCATCTGCATTACGAGCTGGACAATTGGATGACTTTGTGAAAACAATTAACCCGGATGCCCCACTGTTAGGGGGATTCTATCTCTTTTACGGGAAACTTTATGGAATCAGAGGAGACGTAGCTTACGCTCAAGCTATACATGAAACCAATTATTTCAGATTCACAGGACAAGTCAATCCAAATCAAAATAACTATGCAGGGATTGGTACTACCGGTCCTGGTAATGACGGAGCATCATTTAAGACTCCAGAAGAAGGGGTTCTTGCTCATATTCAGCATCTGTACGCGTATTCTTCAACTGATCCAATTCCACAAGGACAATCACTTGTCGATCCCCGTTTTTCATTAGTCACAAGAGGGAGCGCCAAAAACTGGACAGACTTGAACGGAAAATGGGCAGTACCGGGGACAACATATGGACAAAGCATCCTTTCTGTTTATAAAAGAAACATCCAAGATGCGATGAAAGCTATAGAGGAACAAAAAATTGTGTTAAATGATACTCTTGAGAAACTGAAATGATGATAGTGGAGTGCCGTGATGGATGGCACTCTTTTTTAGAGTGGAAGAGGAAGCAGTGTATATTAGTCTTTTTTTTATCATAATCCTGTGCTCCAGGGCTAATACTAAACGTATGTTCGGGAGGTGAACCAGATGGAAAAGAAGAGCTTTGAACAGGTTTATGAAGAATACAAGAAGCAAGGTGAATTTCAAGCTAAAGTAGAAATGGCTCAGGAGATTGCAACTGGCGCAGAACAGATTGTAGCCGTTCGCCGAAATGAGGATGACGATCTCATCGCTTTTAAAACCGAAAGTGGGAGGGAGTTGGATTATATCACTGCACTGGAAGAAGCAAAGTCAGGAAAACTGGCTCATGTCGATGTGATTCATCGGTATGGCAGAGATGTTCTTCGAAGTGAACCCGACGGCTTAAAAGAGAATAATCTTAGTGAACTCCCTTCTTTTTAAGTAGAAAAAACCGAGCCTAATACCGGAATTGGTATTAGGTTCGGTTTTAGTCATCACCTGTATTGATTACTTCCTCTTTCCACATTCAGTTATCTTCTTTAAGTAGATGATGAATCATTCGTTCCCGGTCATCAAAGAATTGTTTCATGATCTTATAATGGCTCGTCTCTTCCAATGAAGACTCTTCTAAACCTTCTTCTGTTAATTCAATCAGGGAAGAAGAAGGGTATGCCATCAGAATGGGTGAGTGAGTGGCAATAATGAATTGGGAGTCATCATTCACAAGTTCATGTATCCTGGAGAGCATGGATAATTGCCTTAAAGGGGAGAGTGCAGCTTCCGGCTCATCCAGTACGTAAATCCCTTTACCTCGAAAACGGTTCATAAAGGTTGAGAAAAAGGCTTCTCCGTGTGATTGCTCATGAAGAGATTTTCCTCCAAATGAATCAATCACCTTTGGCCCAAAAGAGGGCTGCTGATCCATTTCTTCAATATTTGTCGCAACATTGTAAAAGCTTTCTGCTCTCAAGAAAAAACCATCCTTAGGTCGATCGACTCCTCTCACAATCCTTAAGTACTTATCCAGATTCGAATACGAATCATACGTGGAGAATGAAAAGTTCAGTGTACCTCCTTCAGGATTAAATCCAATGGCCATTGCAATGGCTTCAAGAAGAGTTGACTTCCCCATTCCGTTTTCCCCCACAATAAATGTTACATCGGGGTGAAAGGAAAGGTCTGTCAGGCTCCGAATACTCGGAATATGAAAGGGATACGAATGAAAAGAAGGAACGTTTTCCCTATGAAGTGACACTTTTCGAATATAAGGCTGAGAAGATAAAGACATAATGTCCCTCCTTTTTATCTATAGGTTAGCATAATAAAACAGATTCCGGGTACAAAAAAATACCATCACGATTTACGTAATGGCATTCCATTTTATAATCTTATCTTGAAGGTTCGAGAAGAACGACACTTTGTATAGTTGTAGCCAAAAGGCTAATGTCTGTAAACTCTTCCACTTTCATTGAATCCATATATGTGATTTGAAAGCAATCCCTGTCCAACTGGTAGGTAACGGTCATAACAGGTGAGTGATCATGACTTGATATCGTATGAACGATCTCACTATCCTTGAATTCCTTAAGAGTCCTGAGCATGGTTACGATATTTTCTAGTGACATCTAACATGTCTCCCTTCTACTTGCTCGAGGGATTGACTAAATACAGTCTCGTAGACCCAATGAAACGTAAGTATAACACATAAACGTATAAATAGAAACGTTTGTTCTGAAAATGACCGGAAATGAGCTCTTTGTCACAGATAACATACGTATACCTCCTTTCTTGACGTCATATGATGTAAGAAAAGGTAGGCGGGTGATGAGATGGTAAACCAACGTTCAAGAGATGACCCCTCCAAATTGAGCTATCCAGAAGATATGCTGGCCATTATCCGGAATGGATTAAATCCAACTAAGTCAAAAAAAGTGATAATCATTGGAGCAGGAATGAGTGGTTTAGTCGCTGCATCTCTATTGAAAAAAGCCGGGCATGACATAACGATATTAGAAGGGAATAAACGGATCGGCGGCAGGGTATATACAGTGCGGAAGCCATTCACATCCGGTAATTATATGGACCTGGGAGCGATGAGAATTCCCGATAACCATAAGTTGGTTTTTGAGTATATCCGAAAATTCAAGCTGCCTTATCAAGAATTCATCAATAATTCCCCAAGAGATTTACTATTTGTAAACAATATCCTTACAACAAGGGAGATATATGAAAAAAATCCAGCCATTCTACAGTATCCTTTACCAGAAGGTGAACAGGGAAAAACGGCTTCGGAATTATTCCTTGAAGCAACCAGGCCCTTTATCGAATTATATAGAAACAGTGACCTTGAGGAACAGCAAAAATTAATAAAAAAATACTCTGGCTATTCGATGGGACAATTTTTAGCAAATAACCCATACGGTAAATCGTTATCTTTTAATGCAATCCGAAAAATCAATGTCATTCTTGGAATCGAAGGATTCCCTGAATTCTCGTTCGTCGACATTTTAAAAGATATCATTTTTCCTATATTCAGGAAACAAACAAAATTTTATCAAATAAAGGGCGGAAACGACCACTTACCCTATGGATTTGTCCAAGAGCTTGGGTCACATATTCTACTGAATCAAAAAGTGACTCACATTATCCAGTCCGTGGGAGGTGTAAGCGTTCGATCAGTAAACTCCGCTGACGGATTGGTGCGGGAATACAATGCCGATTATGTCATTGTCACCGTCCCTTTTACTGTATTCCAGTATATCGATGTCATACCTTATGATTCAATATCTTTTAAAAAGTGGCAGGCGATTCGCGAAGTAACGAATGTTCCATCCGTCAAAATAGGAATCGAATTTCGTCGTCGCTTCTGGGAAGACTTAAATTACGGAAACATCGTGTCAGATCTCCCCACACGCTTTACGTATATGCCGAGTCACGACAAGGGAAGTAACAAACCAGGGGTCATGTTGGCGAGTTACAGCTGGGGGCAGAATGCACTCTTATGGAACAGTAAATCGAAAGAAGTAATCATCAAAGAAGTTTTAGAAGACCTCTCTAAAATATATGGAGAACAGGTGTATACAGAAATGCTGAATTATGTAGTCTACAACTGGAGTAAAAATCCATTCTCTGCAGGATGTTTTACCCTTTATACCCCTGGTCAGGCTAGTGATATCGGGGAGTATATTAAGATACCCGAAGGCAGGATTCATTTTGCCGGAGAGCACACGTCCTCTTTTCACGGTTGGATGGAAGGGGCGATAGAGTCGGGGGTGAGGGCAGCCAATGAAGTAAATAGCAGATAAAGTTTTAAAACACATGAGTCTACTCATGTGTTTGTTTGTATAGGGATTTTTAATAGAAAATAAAAAATCGATACTATTTTATTGGAAAACAATAAATCTCATTATATAATTTAGAAAAACATGGTATTAGAGGTGTGTTATAAAACGAGGAACGACGATTTTTTTAAAAGGGGCCGTGATGGCAATAGGAGCGATTGTATTCATCCTTTGTGTTGTCTGGTTGCCAACCATGGCGAAGCATTCGGCTGATCTATTTCCCGAATTCGCTTATTTGAAATGGCCGGTTCTAATAGGGTTATACTTAACAGCGGTTCCATTTAATTTAGCGCTGTATCAAGCTTTTAAGCTTTTAACGTGTATTGAAGAGAACGCTTTTTCAGGGAAAGCAATTGTGTCTCTTCACCGAATAAAGTTGTATGCCTTATTGATTACAGCCATATATGTGGCAGGTATAGTGTTTCTTCTCATTCAACATGCTCTTCATCCGGGTATTGCTATGGTTGGGATCATTATCAGCTTTGCGTCTGTCACCATTTCCATTTTCGCAGCAGTCGTTCAAGAATTACTTCGAAATGCACTTAAACTAAAGGTTGAAAATGATTTCACGGTATAAGGCGAAATAGGAAATCCGACCGAATCCCGGAAAAAACCTTCTACTCTATCATCCCCCTGCATAAAGTTAACTATTAAATACTTTATATAGGGGTACTGATGATGTCGTATAAGTCTCGAAACAACAATAGCTTAGTCCCACTAGTATTCGTCTCTATGAAGGCCATCATTCGGGTAGTATTGATCGGTATTGTACTCATGTACTTGACCGTGTGGTTGATTTCATCAACTGCCATTAAATTGAGGGTGGATAGTTTACTGTATTCATCAATGTCGGAACTAGTCCCGAAGGAAACATTTCTTATGTTGTTGTCACAGGAAATGACAGGATTGCGTGTTACAAATGAGGCAGCATTAAACAATGATTTTGATTGGTTGGAAAGTGTCACGAATGTTTCACTCCTTGATCCGCGAAGTTTATTTGGACGGGAAATCCCAGGAATCGAAAATTATCATACTCACATAGCTGTTGCGGGGAAGGGGACGGACATTACCAACCTTCCAAATGAATCACCGGCTCCAACAGAAGATCAGTTGAAAGATCAGGAAATCGATCAGAGCCAAATTGATCAGGCAAACAACAATTCAGGAAACGGAGTTCAAGAGATTGATGAAAAATCCGTCTACATCTATCATTCACACAGCTGGGAAGCGTTCAGCCCGCTAATTAAAAATAACGATTCGAAAGATCCAGCGAGTACCAACGAGAAGGTTAACGTCATTGCTGTAGGGTCCAAATTAAAGCAAGAGCTTGAAGCAAGGGGGATTGGGGCAGTTCAGGATAAGACAGATGTAAACAAAGCACTCAAAGACAAGTCATGGACATATTTTGAATCCTATCAGTTATCAAGGGGACTAGTACAAGAAGCCATTGCCCAAAACGATGACTTAACGTACTTGATCGATATCCATCGGGATTCTCAGCCACGGAGCATCACGACCAAAACCATTAACGGTAAAAACTATGCCCGCTTATTTTTTATCGTAGGGAAAGAAAACAAAAACTTCGAAAAGAACCTTAAGATCGCAAAGGAATTGAATGCTAAACTGGAGGAAAAATATCCTGGCATCAGCCGTGGAGTTTTCATCAAAACAAGAGCAGAAGGTAACGGGGTTTACAATCAGGACCTAACCGAGAGAGCCATGTTACTTGAGTTTGGCGGAGTGGAAAATAATTTAGTGGAATTGTATAACTCTACAGAAGCGTTCGCGGAGATCTTTGCAGAATATCACAAGAAGGATGCTGTCGAGGTAAATGCACAATAAATGAAAGGGAGAAAAGACGTACGCCATGTGGTGGACGTCTTTTTTCTTTTCCCGAGGAGAGTGGTGTCCGTAACTGACACAATTATAATCTATTGTTCTTCCACCAACGATATCCCAAATATAGTATCCCAACCATCATCGAACCTGCCAATAAAATGACCGTGCCCTTATCCGCATCCAACACATTCATCACCACGAATGCCTCAATCAACAACGAAGGAATCTTTCCGACAGAACTGATCATAGAAAAGGCAACAATAGAAATAGAGCTAAAGGCAGCGGCAACGGTTACTACACTTGAAGGAACAAATGGAACCATGCGGAACAAGAATAGAAGAAAGATCCATTCCGTACCAGACGCTTCTTTTAATTTAAGAAAGTATTTGTTTGACAGAATCTGATCAATACCTGCAAACTTCATTCCTTTTCGGTACAAATAAAAACTAACAATGGCCCCTAGGGATTCACCAAGTATGGAAATACCGATTCCTGGCCAAAACCCAAATGCGGAAATATTAAAGGCCGTTAAGAAGACACTTGGCAGGAAACCAAGAATACTGATGAGTATATTAATGAAAATACTGATGAAAATGAGAGACCAACTATCTAAGCCGATGAATTCGTTCATGAAATGCTGCAGGATGGAAGTCATATATTAATTCCTTTGTAAGAGATGATAGATTATCAGAATAAGACATTTGGAATGTTTTTGAAAGAATTTTTTAAATAAGGAGTAGATCGTTTATATATGAATCAATTTTGTTAAGAAAAACTAGAATCACCACGAGGAGGATGTGCTGATGAATGCAGACATTTTGTTTAACTATAGAAAAATAAGTAAGCAGTCCACAACCTAGGATTGCTGCTTATTAACTGCTTAATTTCGCACAATTTTTCCAATGGATGGACCCAACATCACTATGCGGATGGCATTCCTTTTGAAGATATTTGTATTCATCCTCAAGTTCTTGCAACGTCAGCTCGAATAATTGTTTGTCCCCTTTTTTGAAAATGTTGTGGACAATTAATTTGTTTATTAACTCATTTTTGCGATTATGAATAGATTCCTGGAGAATTTTCCCCATGTTGGATCACTCCTCTTATTAGTATTCGAACATTGGAAGTGGCTCTTTTATTGAAAAGAGCCCTCTCCCTAATAGATAAGAAGAAGGCTTTAAGTATAAAACTTCAACTCATCTTTCAAGCACAAAGCTTGTGGAATTAGCACAGTGTTCTACGATGTAGAATCTGTTGCTGAGGCATCATCGGGCCGGTCCCTCTACCTCTCTGGATAAGTGGCTATATAGTTGTCATTGATTTCTTACATTATATATATAAGTATTCTTAGTTGTCAACTAGGAATTGAGTGATGAATCAGAAGAGGGTTAATGAAAATAATATATACATGTTGAAACTAACCTTCATACCCATATTTTTTCCCAAATCAGACACAGAATCTTTTTCTAATAAACAAAAAACATGATAATCTGTATACATAAACGCAATTATTGGAGTGAATCGTATGAAGACAGTGGTTGTCGTAGGTGGAGGAATTACAGGATTAACAGCTCTGTACCATCTTCAAAAAATGTCCAAAGAACGAGAAATAGATATCGAGTTAATCTTAATCGAGCGAGATCTGCAGCTTGGCGGCAAAATTAGAACCATAAGAGAAGGCGAATTCATTATGGAAGCAGGAGCAGATTCCATCGTAGCCCGAAATGAAGGGGTTCTGTCTCTAGTTGAAGAACTTCAACTTCAAGAGGAACTGGTCTATAATGAAACAGGCACATCCTACATATACACAAATGGCGAATTACACGAGATTCCCCAAGACACGATTTTCGGAATTCCCATGTCAGTTGATTCACTTAAAAGTAGCACCCTGGTGTCAGAAGAAGGGAAGATTAATGCCCTTAAAGACCTAGAAACGGAAAATACACATTTTACAAAAGAGAGTTCCATCGGTGAATTTCTAGAAGCATTCCTGGGTAAGGAACTTGTCGAGAAACAGATAGCTCCAGTATTATCAGGGGTTTATTCGGGGAACTTGCATAAACTTACTATGGCTTCGACACTTCCGTACTTACTAGATTATAAAAATGATTACGGCAGTATCATGAAGGGTTTATCAGCAAATAAACAAAAATTCCAAGGGGCATCCCAAAAAAAGTTCATCTCGTTTAAAAATGGTTTATCAACCATCATTGAACGTTTAGAAGAACAATGCTCCAGTACCACAATTTTAAAAGGCATAGAAACAAAAGATTTCCAAAAAACGGGCGATAAATACAAACTCACTCTTAATGGTCATGGTAGCATTCAAGCGGATTATGTAGTTTTCGCAACACCTCATGATGTAACCCAAAAGTTACTAACTCATGAACAACTGGAACCTGATTTTAATAAACTGAAAAACTCTTCACTGATTTCGATCTACCTCGGATTTAACATTCCAGATGCGGACCTTCCTGCTGATGGGACAGGCTTTATCGTATCAAACGGCAGAGATGTGAAATGCGATGCATGCACATGGACGAGTCGGAAGTGGAAGCATACATCCAATAACCAAAGACTATTATTGAGACTTTTTTATAAAAGTACAAACCTTCATTACAATGACTTGAAAGAATATAGCAAGGCAGAACTTGTAAGCACGGCACTGGAGGATATCAGAAAAAGCATAGGTATAGACTGTGACCCGGTTTCTGTTGAAGTTACGAATTGGAAAGATCTGATGCCAAATTATCATCTTGAGCACAGTCAGTCTGTCCATTCATTAGATAACAATCTGGCAAACCAGCTACCAGGCGTGAAGCTGGCCGGTTCTTCATATTATGGAGTGGGTATAGGTGCGTGCATTCAGAACGGAAAGAAAACAGCCGAATGGATTTTAGATCGTCTAGGGTAGAATACATGAGTGATATTGACATGAAGATCGCGATCTAAGGAAAAAAAGCCTGTCATACAGGCTTTTTCTTTTAACTAATGCGATTTATGATAGCATGACTACTCTTTCTTTTTGAAATATGCTGCCGTTTTCTCGAGTCCTGAGATCAGATCATATACAGGTTCCCATTTAAGGTTTTCAAGCGCTTTCGCGTTTGAAAGGTGACTGTGTAAAATATCTCCTTCCCGTTTCGCTTCGTAGTTTGGCTGTTGGGAAGAGTGGATTTGGTTTGAGAGCAGGATGTAGAGTAAATTGACGGATGTTTGGGTGTTGGTGCTGATATTGATGATTTGGTTGTCAGCATTGGTGATGGCAAGAAGATTTGCCCGGGCTACGTCTTCTACGTATACAAAGTCCCGTGTCTGATTTCCGTCCCCAAAAATGATTGGTGCCTCATTGTTTAATAGTTGCTCAATAAAAATGCTAATGACTCCGCCTTCACCATCAGATCTTTGCCTTGGTCCATATACATTGGCGTATCGCAAGATGGTGTACGGAAGGTCGTATAGCCTATTAAATAGTTTGATATAAGTTTCAGATACTAATTTGGAGGTACCGTAAAAGGAGATGGGACTAGTGGCACTCTCTTCATGAATCACCTCATTTGTATAACCATACACTGCACTCGAGGAGGAGAAGATGAATTTTTTCACATCGTATTTGATGCTGTACTCCAACAACTTTACAGTTCCCAATACATTGATCGCGGCATCTTCTGCTGGATTTTCCAACGATTTGGCTACGCTCACTTGGGCAGCGAGGTGCATGACAATGTCAGGTTTTTCTTTTTTGAAAATTCGCTCAACTTTATCAGATAATAGGTTTTTCCTATATATTTTGACTCCACTTGGCACATTCCCCTCCTGGCCATTAGAGAAGTTGTCGAGAATAACAGGTGTGTGACCTTCTGCGAGCAGTAAATCTATGAGTTGGGATCCGATAAATCCGGCACCGCCTGTAACTAATATCTTCATTTTTGATCCTGGATCCGTTTATTCTCCCTCATGATGAGTCTCCTTTCTACATATATATGCTTGATAGATCTGTTCAATTTTTCTCGTCATTTCTTGGCTTGTTAAGTGTTGACGAGCATAGGATTCAGCAGCGTATGCAAACCTATCACGTTCTTCCCTGTTTGTAATGAAACGCTTTATCGCTTGTGCAAGTTGTTCGACGTTACCTGGTTCACAAAGGATGCCTGTTTCTTCATGTTGGACCATTTCCGGGATTCCCCCACATGTGGTGGAGATGACCGCTTGCCGGGAAAACATCGCTTCCATGACGGATAGGGGAAAGTTATCATTCACAGTTGCTAACACATAGATGTCCGACATCGAAAGAATATGGGGGATATCATGTCGTTTTCCAAAAAAAATTACGTTATTCAGCTTAAGTTCTTTCGCTTTTTTCAAAAGTGTTTCCTTCATGACACCATCTCCGACAATCCATACTTCTACATTGGTCAAGTGTTCCCGAACCTTGGACAATGCTTCTAAGAGAAATCCATGACCTTTTCGTGGAGATAATCGGGAGACACATGTCAGGATGATGTTTTCATGATTTTTATGAGGAAGTGGTTTGAAATCTATCCCCGTATGAACAGTGACCATCCTGTCATCTTTTGCACCGAAGTCCATTAAGTTAGGTCTAAAGGAATCTGCAATCATCACGATTTCAGTACTTGCTCCAATACCTATTTTTTCAATCTCAGTAAAGTAGGCTTCTTCAATGGAACCTTTCACCATTTTGTCGAATTTTAAGCGGCTTTTCGTAAAGAAACCGTGTGGAGTAAAGAATAAAGGCTTTTTGTACGTTTGATTTAAATGTCCCAGAATGAAAATGGCAAATAGGTCTTGTGCGTGAATGATGTCATATTGCTGGAGATTTTTTTCTTTGAGAAAGAGTTCAAATACATGAAGGTAACTAAGATTTTTTACGATTTTTTCATTTGCGTTTCCGTAGCGATTAAGCATAAAGTTACGGGCTTCAGAGGCAGCCTGGGGAATCCATACTTTCAGCTGTTCTGAAGACATATGGTTGGGCGCAAGTACATCTACAATATGACCGACCTTTTCAAAACCTGTTTTTATTGAAGTGATGTAATGAGATAATCCCCCTGTATGAGGGTATTGAAAAAATGTAATGTATAAGATTTTCATTGGCTTTGAATCACGGCTTTTTGTCTTCAAACCGAATGGTTGGAGAGTGAGAGACTCCTTAGAGTCTCTTTTCACACCATAATACTGATCCATGATGGCAAGAAGAGAGGGATGAATGTTGAAAGGGGGCATTCGACTCAAGTTTTCTCATCCTTTCGTATCTATTTATAGATTCCCAATTCACTTCCCCAGGTTGAAATCTTTTCTAAATGGTAGGGAAGAAGCTCACCTCCGCGGTTGTCAAAGATCCGTCTCAGCTGAGTGTGTAATCCTTTTTCTAGGGTTCGTTGAAGGTACGCCATTTTGTACAGGTGAATCGGTTTGGTTTTAAACTCGATTCCATATTTCTTCAATTCATTCGTGTACACGTCGACTGCGTGGGTGCGGATTTCTTCCGCATTGTTTTGCCAATCCTTCCGAAAACCTAGTAAAATTTCTACCAGGACAATCATGTCAAACCATGTTGGGGAATATTTTGCTGATTCCCAATCGATGAATTGAATCGCCCAGGGTTCATTTTTGCTGACATCTTTAGAACAGATATTCTGCATATGAAGATCTCCATGAGTAATGGATGAGCCGCTTGCCAATAGTTCCGGAAAGAAGTCAGGACCGTTACTGTATAAGTTTTTTAGCGATTTATAATGTGGTTTGATGATATCCTTCAATTGTTTATCCTTCTTGGCACTGTCTAGAAATGTCATTGTATTTGATGTGAATTTTTCCCGGTCGCTTTTCATTTTTGCCGAATTGTATATAGGAAACCAATTTTGAAAAGTGTTTTTTTCTTTCATGAATTTTTCTTCGTACGTGTGGGCATGAAGTTTAGCAAGGGATGGGATAATATAATCAAAATGTTTGGGTGTAAAGGTCAGCTGTCCACGAATTTGGCGGACAAACTCCATGAACACCCACGTATCACTTCCATGTTTCTCAATTAAGTAGATTTCAGGAAGAAACTCTCTTAAAAAAGGGTAAGCCTGACTGTAGACATTAATCTCGACTTCATTTTTGTATTTCGTTGAATGGTAGATTTTAAAAATGATAGGGAAGGTGTCTGTGTGCTTTTGTAGCTGAAGCTGATAAATGCTGCTTCTCTTAGTTGATTTAAGGTTTTGTATTGATGAAGCAATGATGGTCACGTTATTCCCAAGGGTTGTGGAGAGTTTTTCTTCAATAGAGTGTTTATGAAACATAGAATTCAGTTCTTGTGGTGTATACATACTCAATCACTCCTTCGTTTTCTTTTCCACGCATTCCGCAGGTGAGACATGGTACTCCGGATAAAGGGCATTGGGTCATCATAGGCAAGAAGAGCGAATACCTTTTTTCCTCTGAGTCCATAAAAGAAGTCTTTTAAGCTCATTTCCCCACTTTTTCTTTTTTCAAGAAAGGTAAGGAAGTACCGTACCAGGTAAATCCATTGAACACCGTCTATTTGCTTCAGTTTCGGAGTTGGGCGTTGACCTGTAAGATACAGGTAATATTGAAGGGCGAAATCAACTCCGGAATGACCGGTTAAACTATGGGTCAGCCAGAACCTGGGATTGATTTCAATTAGCTTATATTGCCCATCCCGTGGATCTTTTTTATATTCGATCATACTTACTCCTTTTAGTCCCAACTCTTTCAATAGTGGAACCCCAACTTCGACGAGGTCAGGTACTCGTTTGCTCACGATATGTGCTCCCGTTCCGAATTGTGCAGGGAATTGGTGGTTTTTCTGCAGTGTGAAAAGGGCAAGTAATTCCATTTCATCATCGAAAAATGTGGCCACTTTATAAAAGCATTGGTTGTCTCCAGGAATGATTTCCTGAATAATAAGTTCACCGAACTTGCGGTAAATAGGATAGATTTTCTTTAATTGGATTGGGTCTTGAATATGAATGGCTTTCTTATTTACATGTTTTCTGAATTCATGTCCGAACACAGGCTTTAAAATACATGGGAATTCTAATTGAGCAATCGCCTCCTCAAGCTGCTCTTCATTTTCAACAAAAAAGGTTTTGGCTGTTGGGACATTATATTCCAATGCTAAATCATAGGTTTTCTTTTTATCTAATAAATCCATAATTAATGAGTGATCAGGATATAAAAACAAGAAGTACTGGGATAATTCGTTCCTGTATTTTGAGATGAAGACAACATAATCATCTGCACCTGCGTAGAGCACAGGTTTCATATCAAGATTTACAGCGATTCCTTTTAAAAAAGAAAGCAGCTCTGCTTCTTGGTTTAAGGGGCTTGGACATACCCCACATGTTGCAAGTCTTGATTTTCCCTTTGAATATGGACCTTCTGTATCAAATGCATATACATCAATTCCTTTTCGGGAAAGGGCATGAATGATGCCGACTCCATTCGCGCTTAAATCAAGGACAACAGCTGGATGTGATGACAACATTATTCATCCCCCAAACCTAGTAGATTTTGGTAAATCCCTTCAATCTTACCAACCATGGCTTCCCGAGTGAGATGATTTTTGGCATATTGATACGCATTGCTTCCCAGTTTCTTTCGCAATGCTTCACTCCCTATCAAGAGTTTGAGTTGAGCTGCTAACTGACTGACATTGCCTGGCTCTACAATGATTCCGGTTTGATTATGATGGACGATTTCCGTAATTCCACCGCAATTCGTTGTCAAGATCGCTGCACCGCTATGCATGGCTTCAATAATGGAAATGGGAAGGTTGTCATTGACGGTTGGAAGAACAAATATATCTGTTTTGCTTAATATGGCTGGGACATCATCGCGTTTACCTAAGAATCGAACGTTTGAGAGCCTCAACGATTTGACTTGAGCTTCAAGCGCTTCACGCATTTCCCCATCTCCGACAATTTGAACCTCAACCAGATGACTTGTTCCATTCATTCGGGAAAGGGCATTAAATAAATCCGAATGTCCCTTTCTAGGTCCAAGTCTTGCGATGCATGAAATCACAATTTTCCCACTCGTTTTACCTCGATCGATGGTTTTAAAATCAATCCCTGTATTAATGGTTGTAAGATTTGCAGGTTTTGCTCCCAGTGAACTTAATGGATCACGGAAAGAGTCACTTAAAATGACCATATGGGTCGCATATTCTATCGCTTTTTTCTCAATCTCTTTGTAATACACTTCTTCTACAGACCCTTTTTCAATTCGGTTGAATTTGACCCTGCTAAAGGTGAACATGCCATGTGGGGTGAAAAGAAGAGGTTTACCTAAATCTTCATTGAATCTCCCTAAAATATTGGCAGTGAATAAATCCTGAGCATGAAGAATATCGTATTTTTCCAGTTTTACAGATTTCATCATCTGTTCATAGATGTAGAGCAAACGGCAACTTTGTATGATTTTGCTAGTGTATGTTCCGTATCGTTGCTCAAAAAAAGTCTTTAATTCAGGGACGATCACTTCACGCAGCTTTTCTACATTCACTTGTGAAAACTGATTCGGAGCAATGACATCCACTTTGTGACCTAAAGACCGCAAGCCTTCTCGTAGAGTAGTAATGTAATTGGAAAGGCCACCCGTATGAGGATAGTCCCAAAAAGTCGCTATCAAAATGGATAGTTTCTTACTGCCGGGTTTACTTTTTTTCTTTTTCGTCTTTATTTTCTTTTTCCGTTCTTTTTTTCGTTTAGAATCTTTACCCTTATCCTTTATTTTTGCCGTTATGGGTTTTGACTTTACCCCATAATAATTATCCAGAGCAGAAACAAGGTAAGGATAAGGAAAAAATAGTTCTTTCAATTCCAGACCCTCCTTATAACTTCAAATGCTTCAGCATACGGTACCCCAACCGTCATACCTCGGACACTTGCTAAATGCTTGACTCCCTCATAGGAACGCGGATGTGGAAACTCTCGCATTTCCACTTCATAATGCTTTAAGGAAGCAATTTTCTGAACAATCACCGAAGAAATGTTCACATAATAATTCGGTTTGAATTGCTTATCATTTGTCTGGGTATTCCATTCACTCGAGGATACCGTTTCAAAAGTAATCAATTCAATCGGTTGTCTATTTGGTAGAGGACGGACTGCTGTTAATACGGCTTGAAACGTAATTTGGTGATCACGATTCACATCGCCGTAATGATGGGTAAAAATCTTAGTAGGCTGATAGATATCGATTAGTTTTTCAATTTCCTTTGTAAATAGATGAAGAGGCATCATTTCTAATTCAAGGTTAGGATGCTCCAGAAATATAACTTCTTTTATCCCAATTTCTTTGTTTGCTTTCCGGGCAAGCTGCTGAATGTGATGGGCCTCTTCCTTTCTGCCGTTTGCTGTAATGATCGAGACGACTCTACTTCCTTGATCCACTAACCTTTTTAGCGTACCAGCTGTCCCAAGTAGTTCATCATCTGGATGTGCTGCTATGACCAATACAGTTTCTTTCATTCCCTTCACCCCAATCTTATCTCTATTACATTAGTATATGTATCCTTCAATATTGTCGAAACAGACACCAGCACAGGGCTAATGTCTGTTTCTTATTTTTTCTTTTTTGTTTGACCGATACTAATTCCACCGCTGATCATTTGTAACCGTACAAATCCATCACCATCAATCCATATGAAGAAATCAGGTCCGGCTGTTAAAAATGTTCCTTGCTGATCAAGTAGTTTACTTCCCGCATATACATTGATTTTGTCACCAAGTGTGAAATATTTATTCAAAATCGTAGTATGGATGTCGTCTTTATCCTTGGTATGAGAAGAAGGTGGGACTGGCTTACTAACCTTTTCATTCGTTTTCTGTTGGATTGGTTGTGATGTTGATTCTTTAAATGGGCTGTTGTTGTGTAAGTTATCGAAATCCTGTTCTTTAGTACTTTTACCTTCGTCTTTTACGATCCTTTTTTGTTTCTGATTCCTGTATCTGATTTGGTTATTCGTACGATTTAGTTTGTATGTCACTTCATTCCCGGCTGATTTAGAGCTTAAGATATCAGATTGAACTTTTTTACTAGATGGAGTAGATTTTGTGTCGTTTTTTTTCATTTTCACACGTGATAAGTCTGTTGGCTTGACGTCCTTATTAACTTCTTTGATAGATGAAGCAGAGTGTAGGATATCAAAGTGAAATTCTGCAGTAGGTGTGGGGGAATTGGATTCATCATTTTCCGCTTCTAATGAGGAGTGAGCTTCACGTTTGACCTTATTATTTCCTTCTTTAGCTGGTTGGCTCGAGTTTAAGGTTTCATCGGCACATTTCTTAAATTCATCAACATTTTTTTTTGTTCTTAATTTAGTGCGATTTAGTTTGTATTTCATTTCTTTTCCAGGAGGGCTTGAGCTAAGGATCTCGAAGTTGAATTCAGCAGCATCCTTTTTATGTTTGCCAACGATTTTCCTAGCCTTGCTGCAAGTGCGGTTTAGTTTATATTTGACATCTTCCGCTTGCGGGATCGAGGCTGGTATGTTGGTTTCGGTAGAAGATTTTTTATTACTATCTTCGTTAACGTTTTTATCCAATTTTGATGTGTATTGGGTTGTTTGATCATACGAATTCTTGGGTTTTGTGATGTCAGTATCCATTGTTAATGATGGTGGGTTAGAAATATCTTTATCAACTTTATTTAAGCTGGTATTGAGCTGCTCATCATTTTCACCTTCTAAAAGGTCATCATGTAAAAAAGCTTTCAATTTTTCTTCCTCTTTCAACCTGATGTCACGAATACCATCTTCAATGGACGAGCCGGCAGAGGAAGTTTGTTTCGTAATATCTGATTCTAATAAGTGGGAGGGCCGCATAAATTTCATTTGCTTCTTTAGGTCATGTGGTTTTTTCTCATGAGAAACCTTATGGCTAACTGGTTCATCAACTTGACTTTTTATATAGGTTTTTTGATCATTTTGATGAATGTCTTCCCTGATCTCTTTTCTTAATACTTTCTCCTGCTCGTGCTTAATTTCGAGAAACTCTTCTTTCCTTTCTTCATTGTCGCATTGGCTGTTCGATGGATTATTTTTTTGTACATGTTGTAGAGGTGGTTCGCTTGCTTGATATTTTGATTGGGGGATACTGTTGTTGGGATCGATATAATTGAATCTTTCGAATGGTCGCACCTCTCGGGATAGTATGCGAGGACATTTGCCACGTCTTTTACGGTGCTTTGGCTTAGATACTCGAGAAAGTACTATGCTGGGTTGATCTTCAGTTGTTAGAGTAATGTCGAAAGAAGGCCGCTCAGTCGATTGATGGTGAGTATTAGTTTCGTTCAAGCTGCTCATCATACTGTGAATGATTTGTGATACCTGAGTTTGATCTAGAAAAGGAGTATCTTGCAGATGTTCTGCGGAAGAAGTAACAGGTTGTTTTTTGGATTTTTGGTAGCTCACAAAGATGGATTGATTGTGACAAGGGACCATAAAGTCATCGTAATAACAGGAGGAAAAGATCCTTGGCAATATATATTCATTAATAAAAAGATAACAATTGGGCATGTGCTTCACTCCACGTCTCTGTATCTATTAATAACCTATTCAAAAGCCCGGTTAGAGTGAGCGGAATTTGGGATATTACCATAAAAATAGGCTATACATTCCTTTTTTACATACATATATTGATTATGAATTGTAGACAAAATGTAAAGGAGTGGAAAACCTATGGTAGAAGAGTATGATGATTACACTAGAAAGTATTCCGATCATCATGACGATGAAGAGCATTGTGAGGGAGATCCCGATGAGCAAGATGAGTTGTGCTCAGAAGACGCCGGCGAGCATGAAAAATCAGGGAATCAAGATCTTCCCGAAACAGATGAGAACTGTGCACACGATCACGAAGAGCATTGTTCAAATCAGGATTTTGACGACCTTCCATGTAAATCAGTTGAAGGGGTATTAAATTCAATGTTCCAGCTTGGAGATCATCTTGAAGTATTCTTTGAGGATGAAATGATTGACAGCGGTGGAACATTCGTGGCAGCTTTCGACAATATCCTCATTTGGATGGATTATGATGCAAATGTCAATTTCACAGATTTATGCGGCCCGATCAGTGTACGAAAAATTGGCTCCAAGAGAAAGAAAAATCAGAAACACAATGACAAAAACAAAAATGAGCCTAAACATAAAGGTGATAACCAGATCAAGAAGAAGAAAAAAGGCAAATCGGAAAAGAAAGAACAAGGTACACAAAAAAAGGATGAAAAAAATATACAATCCGGCGTTAATGAAGAACTGTTGAACTTCGTAAAGCTTGAAAAAGAAGAACATGAGACTGAAGAAATGTCCCAGGACAGTCTAATTCTTCAACAAGTACACGAGGACAATGAAACAATTGAAAATGAGAGTATCACTGTAGACATTGTTGACTCCTCTGGTGATGAAGGAGAAGACTCCGATCCCGATTCAGTTGATGAAAAAGAAGGGGTAATCAATTTGCTCGTTGAAGATTACTCGAACGATTCAGATGAGGAAGAAGAGGAGTATACTCCATCATTGGAAACAGATGAAGGTCGATCTGAGGCAAAGGAGTCAGATCCAGGCAATGAAGAGAAAACTTTAGAAAACGAAAGTGACTCACAAGAGGCATCTGGGGAAGAACTAGACATCAATATCCAAGAGGGGAGCCCGGCTTCTTCACTAGGAGAAAAAAGTACAGATGTAGATGAAGAGTTCGAAAGCCAGGAGGAGACTTTATTCAGTATGGAGGAAAGCTCTTCAGAAGATAATTCGGAACATTCACCAAGCAACCGAATCCTTGAGAATGATAAAGAATAATTAATCTAGTAAATGACTAATTCGAAATATTTTTATGAAATCTAGTTATCTGCCTTTACGCATTTAACGGTTCAGCATAAAAATAGAGTAAACACCGAAAGGAGGAAACATAATGTCTAATTTGTTCAAAGACGGTAATATGGCTGATTTTCTTAATAAAATTTTATCTCTAGGTGATAAAATCGAGGTCCTATCTGGTGACGAAGAAATCGAAGAGGGTTCATACGTTTACGCAAGCGATAACTTCGTTGTATGGGCTGATGATAACGGCCATATGAACACGTCTAACTTAAATAATGTTACTGTCCGTAAAGTTTAGTTAACATTATTTAGAAACGAAAAAAATGACTGGACGCAATCCAGTCATTTTTTTTTGTGGAAAAATGAAAATGATAGGTAAAAGCCCTATCATTTTTCGTGTTTTTTAATATAAATATATAGACTGTTGAATGTTAAAAGAGAAAGGAGGAGGCATTATGGGATTTTCCGATAAACTTAATAAAGTACTCAAGCTTGGTGACAAAATCGAGGTTATTTCAGGAGCAGAAAAAATAGACTGCGACGGAACATTTATAAAGGCTGAAGATCACTATTTAGTATGGTCCAATGGTAATGGTGACGTTTTATTTACTCACCTGGATAGGGTAACGGTGAAAAAAGTATAAACATTTTGATTAAAAAATTCCAGGGATAGTACTTTATATGGGAGTACTATCCTTTTTTTGATTCCAGGTGCTTGTCCTAAACTTTTGAATAAAACATTCTTTCCTTATTGATTAAAGAAAAGAACGTTCTTGTTTCTATGATATTTTAGTGAGGAACTTCATCATGTATGGAACTACTTATATTTCTTCCAAGCATCATGGAGCTCAGGATTTAAATTCTTTACATTTTCCAGGAATTCGCCTGTTAAACCAAATTTCTTCATTCCTTTTAACAACTTCGTTGGAACAGGTGAGTCGGATGTAAATGCTCGCTTGTGATCAATCACTTTGAATTCACCATTCTCATCCATTAACATATGACGAACCTCCGTATCCCATCGAGTAAAACCTAATCGTTTGAATTCTTCTAAGACGAATAAAATTTTCTTAGTCATTTCTTCATCAATATGGCCGTGTCGTTTCATATGACGGGCAAGGGATATTCCTTGAACAAACTCCATGACAATGTAATTGTCACCAAATTCATAAAGACGAGGCATAATGGACGAAGTCTGCCCTATTTTCATCGCTTCTAGCTCCCGTTGATGTGTCTCTTCTTTAAAGAAGTACTTAACGACTTTGTCCTCTGCTACCTTGTAGATTTCCCCGTCTTTCCCATCACCAATCATTTCGAAGGCTTCCAGGTCTTTCTTTGAGATTTTCCCGTTAAAAAAGTTCTCCATTGATCATCACTCCTTTACATGGTAGACTTTCACTTTTTTATATTGTATGGAAATAGAATCAGTTTTGTAACCGAGCCAAATGCTGAAATTTCTTAGAACTTGGATAAAAATAATGCTTTCTTAGCAAAGTGTGTTGTTTTAATACATAAGATCCAGGAGTTCAGTCAATCAGTGTGCGCTTGATATTAAAACTGCGTAACTTTAATCGTATGGTAGTAACAACTGTGACAACAGCAAAATGAGATACGAAGTAGCAGGAGGAAAAACGGCAAGAACCAATGACAACAAGTTCTATAGAGAAATTGGTGAAAAAGGAGAAGAAGTTACTTCTGAAACGAATGGCATGAAATTCCTTTTAGAAATTGGACCAAAGGGAAGCAGCAATTCCAGTAACTTCAATAACTCAAAGAATAACTAAAGATAAAGAAAAAAGGAAGCTGTTACTATTTTGCCTATTCTCTTTCTCTATTAAAGAACAATAAAGCCAAAGGAATGAAATAAACTCTTTAGTATTGATATATCAAAGGCTGGCTCATCATATAGCCTGACGCTTTCTCAGCAGAGACGACCATATCATAGAATTCTTCCAATATTATAGACTATCGTTTATTTATAGAACCACAGGATGTTTGTCTACACGTACTATACATATCTTTCATAAACTATAGTAATTCTGTTTAGTTATTCATCATTTGATTAATAGGATTAAAATATTGATATATGAAAAGTAGGTGAGAAAATTGGGATCTAAAAGAGGTCATGATAAGGAAGACAAGCATAAAGTGTGTAAGAAAAAAAGCGAGAAAAGCAAAAAACGAGGAAAACGAGTACATCAAGAAGAGTTAGAATACCAAGATGTCCAAGTAATTCAAGGTGAACAAGGGCTTCAAGGCGAACAAGGGCCTCGAGGCGAACAAGGACTTCAGGGCGAACAAGGGCCTCGAGGCGAACAAGGCCCTCGAGGCGAACAAGGCCCTCAAGGTGAACAAGGCCTTCAAGGCGAACAAGGACCTCGAGGCGAACAAGGCCTTCAAGGCGAACAAGGACTGCAAGGTGAACAAGGCCTTCAAGGCGAACAAGGACCTCAAGGCGAACAGGGACTTCAAGGGGAACAGGGACTTCAAGGCGAACAAGGACCCCAAGGCGAACATGGGCCTCAAGGGGAACAGGGCCTTCAAGGGGAACAAGGACCTCAAGGCGAACAAGGACTTCAAGGCGAACAAGGGCCTCAAGGCGAACAAGGACCTCAAGGCGAACAGGGACTTCAAGGTGAACAAGGGCCTCGAGGCGAACAAGGCCTTCAAGGCGAACAAGGCCTGCAAGGCGAACAAGGACCTCGAGGCGAGCAAGGGCTTCAAGGCGAACAAGGCCTTCAAGGCGAACAAGGCCTGCAAGGCGAACAAGGACCTCGAGGCGAGCAAGGGCTTCAAGGCGAACCTGGCCTTCAAGGGGAACCAGGACCTCAAGGCGAACAAGGGCTTCAAGGCGAACAAGGGCCTCAAGGCGAACAAGGACCTCAAGGCGAACAGGGACTTCAAGGTGAACAAGGGCCTCGAGGCGAACAAGGCCTTCAAGGCGAACAAGGACCTCGAGGCGAGCAAGGGCTTCAAGGCGAACAAGGGCCTCGAGGGGAACAAGGACTTCAAGGTGAACAAGGGCCTCGAGGCGAACAAGGCCTTCAAGGCGAACAAGGACCTCGAGGCGAGCAAGGGCTTCAAGGCGAACAAGGGCCTCGAGGGGAACAAGGACTTCAAGGGGAAGCGGGACCTCCAGGAGAGCGTGGAATGCAGGGTGTAACAGGGCCTCGAGGGGAATGTACATGCAATAGTAAGTACTGTAATGTGTATAGAATTGGTGGAGATCTTATAATACCTGACCAACCTGTTTCTTTTAACCATACTGGCATTAGTTCTGCTGGGGACTTTATTCACTTGGGAACCTCGATAATCGTAGTAAATGAAGGAGACTACAAAATTAACTATAACGTTGTATTTACTAGTGGTAAAACAGGATTTAGTAGAGGAGGAGCATACGCATTATTCGTGAATGGTTCAATCGTTACATCCAGTAGGTATGGTAACCAACTAGGCATCTTCACAAGTGCTCCTGTGACCCTGGATTCCATCTTTCAAGTTAATGGAGAAGCGATTGTTACTATACCAGCAGGAGGAAAAGTAGAACTTAGAAATATTGGGCATACGACAGATAACCTCATTGGTAATGTGGATAATACTTCAACTAATAGTGCAGGATTAACAATGATAAAGCTAAATTAATAGTAGGAAATAACTATTTGAAGGGCGCTGACCGGACATGTGGAGGTCAGCGTTTTTTATACTGTTCCTATTACCTCACCGCTATTTTCCAATTATTCGTTAACCTCACACATTTATGGAATTAAATGTTAATATATGTACTGAGTGATCATCTCTCAATGCTCTTGATACTATAAGCATAATCTAGAGATGGATAATAAAGATGACGTCGTATAATTAGTTTTTCAAAGGGGGATATTCAATGGCCAGATTACCCAGGGTTGTACAAGCAGTATTAAATGACTACCTGATATTATTTAACAAATACTTGCCAAATACGATGGAAGGCGTGTATTTACACGGTTCCATCTCGTTGGATGCGTATGTGAATAATTCCAGTGATATTGACTTTATTGCGGTTACCCGCCGCCGAATGACATCTAAAGATGATGAGAGTTTACATCTTATACATAAAGAATTAGCGTTGACATACCCTAAGCCGGAAATGGATGGAGTATATATCACTCAAGAGGAGATAGGAAAACTTAGTACGAGCGACACAAACGAATATAAAGAAAATGCTTATTACAATAATGGTGAATTAAGATTTGGCGAATATTTTAATTTCAACCCAATCACTTGGTATTTGTTTAAACATAAGGGAATCAGCGTTAGGGGACCGGACACGGCTTCTTTTGATGTATCCATTTCTTTACACCAATTAAGCTCTTATGTTCATTCCAACATGAATTCGTATTGGATGGGAAGGATCAGTGGGATAGAAAAATCAATTGAGGATGTTATAAATTATCCGACTGAAATCATTGATAATGAGATAGAATGGTCTGTCCTTGGTTTGCTTCGTCAATACTATACATTAAGAGAATATGGAATTACCTCCAAGCAAGAAGCAGGAGAATATGGACTGCAACATCTTCATGATGAATGGCACAACATTATTCGGGAGGCTATGAATATTCGAAACGGTTTGAAAGGGAGTCTCTTCAACTCAGAAGAAGAAAGGATTAAACATACCCTTGGGTTTGCAAAGTATTTAATTTCTATTTGTCATGATATGTACCTCCCTACCAATTTATATCCTACATAAGGTTCCAATTCCCTAAATCAGGGTAAAGATATCGTATACATATTAAAAGGAGGATAACGCTGTGAAACAAGCCATGCTTATCGTTAACCCCTCTTCTGGGAAGGAAAAAGGGCAGGATTATAGCGAACATGCTCTTGAGACCATGACAAATATGGGGTATAAAACGGAATTGCGCATTACAGAAGGGGAAGGAGATGCCATGGATTTCGCCATGGAAGCGTGTGAGCGAAAATTTGATTTCGTCGCAGCCATGGGAGGTGACGGAACAATCAATGAAGCGATTAACGGAATAGCTGAGCAGGATCATCGTCCTCTATTTGGTCTGATCCCACTAGGAACAGTAAATGATTTCGCACGAGCTTTAAATATTCCTATGAAACCTGAAGAGGCCATCGACATATTCAGGCATAATCATGTGCAGAAGACAGATGTAGGAAAAATCAATGATCGATACTTCATTAATATCGTCGCAGTAGGCGCGTTGGCTGAAGCATCGTTCTCAACACCCGTCGAACAGAAGTCTAAGCTTGGTCCACTAGCATATATAATCGAAGGAATGAAAAAAATGAAGGAGAAGCAGCCGTTCGAGCTTAAAGTCCATTCCGATCAGGACTGGGAAGGCGACGCGCTTCTTATGCTTGTTGCCCTGACAAACTCTGTCGGAGGTATGGAAACCATTGCACCCGAGGCCAAAGTAAATGACGGTAAGCTCCATGTCTTTATCATCAAAGACGTAGCTCTTCCTCATTTTCTATTGCTCCTTCCAAAAATCCTTTCAGGAGAACTGGCAGAAAGTGAACATGTCCATTACATGAAAGTCTCAAACCTGGAAGCGTCATCTTCCTTTAAGATGATTGCCAATGTTGATGGGGACGAAGGGGACAAGCTGCCAATTACAATAGAAAACCTCAAGCAGCATCTGGACATACTTGTTCCACCTACAGAATAGGAGGAACGTACAATGAATTTGGAGAATACCCAAATTGTTTAGAAATAAAAATCAGACGTACAATAATTGAATTGGACTAAGGTGCGTGTAACATGGTGAGAGGACTTTCTTTTTTTATGGTAAGTGCTGCGTTGTATGGTAATTCTATACTTTATGTGTTACCATTATTTCTTACAGCAAACAAAGGACGTGACATTCATGATAAAAATTGAAATCCCACAAGCGGATATTTCCATAACGGAACGCAGACAACCAAGAGACTCAGAAGAACCGAAGATCAAAAGTATCCAAGGGTTCATCGATCTTCACGAAATCCCGAGAGACAAGGGTGGCATCATCTTGTTTTACAACATCAACGACGAACTTCTCTTCGTAGGGAAAGCACGTAAACTAAGACAAAGAGTCAAGAAGCATCTTGAAGATACCGTTTCACCATTACGTAACCACAGAAGCGAAATTTACCGAATCGATGTTAGCATTGTAGAAGATTCGATGGATCGTGAGATTTACGAAACGTATATCATTAACAAACTCCAATCGAAATATAACGTAGATAAAGTTTTCTATAAATAATATAAGAAGGAACTAGTGTCACAAAAAAGACGCTGGTTCCTTTTGGGTTGAAAATGAATTTCATCTGGTAGTAAGCAGCTTTCCTGTTTTTCACCTAATCACAAATTCTTGATTCCATTTAACCAACAACTCTTCTCGGACCCCATAATATGTCGTATTTGTCCGATCTGTCACTCCATAAGACACTACACATCCATCATCCGACCATGCGATGTTGATTGTTACTATGACTGAAGGTCTCTTCACTCCGGCAATCTCAATATCCACTGACTGATTTAATTCGAAAATCGTCCGAAAACTAATCTCTTCCCGATGGATCGAAGGTGGGGAAGGAGCATCTTCTACATTCACAAACTTCTTATCTCGATCATGGATGTCATACGTAATAAATGACTTCCCGGGCTTTATCCAGTACATTATTAATTCCACACGTCCTGCTCTTAATGGTGTCCCTGTAAAAGCTTCGTGAAATAAATCTTCATACTTAATGACTTCGTTCAGCTTGATGGGATTGATGGTTCCATTCACATAAGTACCTCCTTGGTATATGCCTATATATGGTCATAGTTATACATATTGGAGGTTGGGCTTCAATAGAACAGGTAGTTAACTGCAGGGAATTAACCTATCAAAGGAAGACATTCATGTAAAAGGAGGAATTGAGATGAGTATGTGCATGAGTAGATTTATACTTGTATATCCTTTCACAATAAATAAGAAGACTCGTAAAAAACGAATCTTCTTAAATAGGATATTTTTATTTACCGTATATCATTGATAAACAAAGCTCTTCATCTGTCATCACATAGTTATGAACTTTCTCAAGTGTTTCTTTCAAAACAGGAGATAAACAGTTTTTAGAATATGCACAGACAGATAGCAAGCCTTCCTGTATAACGTAATCATCTGCAGCTGATTCAAATTCGTTGAGAATGGTTGCATCTGGTTCACTGGATGTCCACTCGACATGGGCCCAGGTTCTGATGGAAGGGTTCTGCTTCTTCATGATGGAAATGTCTTTCTGGAAATGCTTAAGTATATTTTCAGTATGAAAGTCGCCATTTAAAAAATAGTAGTCAAAGTTATCAACTAAATATATGGAAGATTGTTGCTCCTCATTCAATATCCTTTTCATTCTATTTCTGACCTTGGTGATATTTCTCATGCTTTCAATAACCAGGATATGCTGGTTATTCTCCAATCCAGAACGAATAAACAACATAAGGTTGCTAAGGTAGGTTTCTTCTGACTGAAATTGATAAAAGACATGGCCTTTGTGTAACGTTACTAATTTCACTTCATTTAACGCTTCCATTACCTCACCTCTCATCCATTAGGAACCGGAACTTCTAAGGCTGGAATGCATGAGCCTTAAGAAATTTGATTATATAAATCATACCATAACTATTTGTCATTCCATACACATTTTGTTACTTGATCGTTTAGTAGTTTGAAATTTCCGAATATAATTAACTGTTCAATAATAATTTTCAAGTGATACAATTGAACATAGAAATGGTTATTGAAATGAACCATTTAATACATGATACTATTAATTCAGGTGGTAAAAATAATTGAGAATAGAAAGGGAAAATAATGACTATTCGTTTTACTAAGGTAATCGAACCAAATTCGATAATTGTAGATGCCATGAATCGCTGGGAAAACAATCCAGACTTAGTTCCATTCATTCGCCCTAATAAAAACAAGAAGGAACTGGAACAACAGTGGCAGATAACTTTAGAAGAGTTCAAAAACCGTTTAGACAATCAACATTTTTATCTTATTCATATAGATAACAAGCTTGTAGGAGAAATGAATTACATGGTCGACCCAAGCCATCTTCACAAAAGAGCACCAGGAACTGCTTGGATAGGAATTACAATAGGTGAAGAGAGTGGACGTGGTAAAGGAATAGGTTTCAACGCTATCCAATATTTAGAAGAAGAGATAAAAAAGCAAGGTCTAACAAGAATTGAATTGGGTGTGTTTGAGTATAATACCCGAGCATATAAGCTTTATCAACGGTTGGGATATCAAGAAATTGCTAGAATTGCTAATTTTACTTATTGGAATAATTGTATGTGGTCTGATATCAGGATGGAGA
Source organism: Rossellomorea sp. ABR4_004 (assembly GCF_056159585.1). NCBI lineage: Bacteria > Bacillati > Bacillota > Bacilli > Caryophanales > Bacillaceae > Rossellomorea > Rossellomorea sp. ABR4_004. The sequence continues at coordinate 43,903 of NZ_JBSWVM010000008.1, forward strand.
AGTATTTAGGAGAATGAGCTTGAAAAAGATAAGAAGTCAATATTACTTTCATAAACTTCCCTTTTTGATACATATCTGTAATAAATGTAATGTTCAATCTTTATCATCTATATGCACCACCCATGCTAATGGGTTTGTGTTAAGCGAAATTGGACCTAAATGATTTTGTATACCTCCCTATTAGTATCGGGTTTAGGGGTATTCTGAACCAACAAGTTCACTTCTAGGGCCATAATAAGCATCACTTTAACCATCCTACTTCATACAAAAATACATACTTGTAAAATCGTGGTAACCTTTCTTTTGTTGTAATCAAGTAAAATGAAATTAGCTTTAAAAGGGGGGAACCACATGCAAGAAAACATTCTTAATTATGAAGATTTACTGGAAATGCTGGATTCGTTTCTAAGGGAACCTGCTCACTTTTGGGATGAATTTTTTTCTGATCGTGACAAATCAGTTCCCATATTTGTGAATGCACCTGACGAAAATTTAGTATCATACGTGGAAACGGGAAGGATTTCGGCTGGAAAAGTACTGGAACTCGGTTGTGGGCCAGGCAGGAATTCGATTTATTTAGCGGAACATGGCTTTGAGGTAGATGCAGTTGATTTATCAAAAACGTCCCTCGATTGGGCAAAGGAACGCGCAGATGAAAGGAATCTTACCATCAACTTTATACACCAAAATATTTTCGATTTCACTAGTGAACAGGGGAAATATGAATTCATTTACGATTCAGGTTGTTTTCATCATATTGCACCTCATCGAAGAATGAGTTACATAGATATTATAGAGAATTCATTAAAAGATGAGGGATATTTCGGTATTACTTGTTTTCTTCAGGGTGGAAAGTTGGGGGGCTCTGATATATCCGATTGGGAAGTATATAGAACAGGCTCACTTATGGGTGGACTAGGCTATACAGAGGAAAAATTAAAGAATGTATTTCGTTCATTAGAACCTATAGAAATTAGAATGATGATCGATAAAGCTGATTCTCAAAAATTATTTGGAGCTTCAGACTTATTGACTGGTCTTTTCAAAAAGAGGGAAACAAAAGAATGGAGCTCCTAAGAAGAACTAAAAAAGGGATGACAGGATCACTCATTAGTGATCCTGTCATCCCTTTTTCACACCCTGAAACGAGACAAGAAACGCAAAAACTCCTTTTGTACTTTATGTTGATATTTTGTAATGGCAAAGGTTTTTGCTTCTGGCATGGGAAAAGCTTTTGTTTCAACCTCCAAGAGTCTTCCTTCCAGCAGCTCTCTCCTAACTGTAGACGATGGAAGATAGGAAATGCCAAGGCCTTCTGCGATGAATCGTTTCGTAATATGTGTTTGTGAAACCCTCATCATCCTCGTTTTCGGATAGAATTGCTTAATTGTATAACGAAGATCATCCCAATAAGCAGGGTGATTGTGGGTCAATAAATAATTGGATGCTAACAACTCCTCTTCTTCCAAAGGTGGAGCTGATTCGAAATCCCGTCCATCATGAGGAGCCACCAAAATGACTTTATCGGAAAACAATAGAGTATGTTCAAGTTCAGGACTAAAGCAAGGGAGGCAGGAGAGTCCAATATTGACTCTTTCCTCTAAAACAGCCTTCTCTATCTCAGCAGATTCAATAATTTCAACAGAAATCTCGACCTTGGGATGAGTTTGTAAAAATTGTTTTAAAACAAAAGGTAGCACATTATCAGCAATCAAGGGGGATATGGCCATTTTAAGTGTTGTCGTGTATCCCTGACTAACGGATTGAAGGTCAGAG
>NZ_JBSWVM010000009.1:0-44964 GCF_056159585.1 Rossellomorea sp. ABR4_004
GGGGTCTCACCTGTCCAGCTATTCCCGCAGGAGTCGAGCCTCCTTCCGCTCCAATCAACTTTCTGAGCATAAATCCTAAATCGAAAACAATTTATACAAGCTTTTTAGCAAACAATCTTATTAAAGGTAAGTAAACTTTGAATTTCCTTTTAAGGAAGAAGAATTATTTTTTTCTATTTATATTGTTTTCTTGCACACCTTGAAGCTCTGTCATGAAAAAACTGTTAAAGATGGTGAGGGGAACTGCGCAGACTCCTGCGGAAGTACGGTCGTGCCGAGACCCCGGAAGCGAAGCTGAGGAGGCTCGGCCGAACGTCCGCGGAAAGCGGAGCAGTTCCCCTCACCATCCAGCATAAACCTGCTTGACAGAGCCCAGGCAGATTTTATGCTAAAAAACAACAATCTTTGTGAAAAGAGCCTTTTATTAAGCTCCGTGCCGAGACCCCGTTCGGCTATCCAGCACAAACGAATTGACAGATTCTTGTAAAAAAATGTAAAAGGAAGGATTTTCCTATATTAGTAGCCAATAGATATAATGAGGGAGAAAGAATAAGCAAACAAAAAAGTTTTCTTAAAAGGTTTTGATAAACATGAATTGTGGTAGAAGAAGGATAAGTATTCATTGAAAATTATATAAATACCAGTTAGAATAATATTATTAGAAAATTCTTTCAATTATATAGACTAGAAAAGAAACATATTACATTTTTATTAAAAAGGGGATATTAAAATGGAAAATACATTCGTGTACTCAAAAGATAATGCTAACCTTGGAGATACCGTTCAATTCAAAAGAAAGAAACATGTCATCAATGGCGTGGTTACTACCCTTAGAGAAAATACGGTCATTGTCAAAATGGACAGGGATGTTGCGAAGAAGCTGGATTTACCGGACGATCAAACCGTCGTGTCACATAAAAACTATGCCGTCATAGAACGCGCAGAAATTGGTACACAACCTGTATTTGTATATGATGGGTGGAATAGCGCATTAAAAGCATAAGTTCCAACATACAAAGGAAAAGACCCTGAAACGCCTACCATTCATATGGATTAGACGTTTCAAGGTCTTTTTATTGTGGAGTCTGACACTCGCAACAACTACGCTCTCATTTATTTAATTTAGCAGCATATTCCTTCACCATTTCAATTGTGACAAGCTTTCTCTGTGGAACGACACCTTGACGGGCAAGGATATTGATTTCGTTCGTCACATGATTAATGACATCCGTTGTAAACGGCTGGTCTTTCAAACAAAGCTGAACGGCTTCATCGATTGCTCTTTCTCTCCGCTCATCCAGTATCATAAATTGTTGTACCAGTTGATTTTGTTTACTTGAATGCTTCGTAATGTCTTTATGTACACTCATGATTTCATCCCTCTCTATCAATTACGCATTATATCCTCTATTATGCCTTCTTCCAGGCACTCATGGCAACGTCTTAGAATATAACTTCTATAAGATAGGGGACAGGAGCCTTGATATTGATTCTTTCACTTTGATCTTCACAGGTCGTTTATTATACTCTTCCATGGTTACTTCTCTACTCTTCTCAATATCTTTCCTGAACACAGCACTCAGATTTTCAGAGATGGTTTGATCATATAAAAAGGCATTTACCTCAAAGTTGAGGCGAAAGCTTCGTACATCAATATTTGCCGTTCCAACTGAAGAAATGGTTTCATCCACTACAATGGTTTTGGCATGAATAAAGCCGTTATCATAAATATAAATTTTCACTCCTGCCTTCAGCAACTCACCAATGTAAGAATAGGTCGCCCAATACACAAATAAATGGTCAGGTTTGTTCGGAATCATAATCCGGACATCGACTCCTGTAAGAGAAGCAATTCTCAGTGAATCCAGGAGGCTGACGTCCGGTATGAAATAAGGAGTTTGAATATAGATGGATCGTTTGGCAGATGAAATCATTTTAATATATCCGTTTTTAATTTGCTCCCATTCAGAGTCAGGGCCACATGTCACGATCTGTACTCCGGCATGACCAGTAAAGGAAGGCTGTGGGAAATAGCGTAAATTGTAAGCGATCTTCTTCGAGCGGCTGGCTTGATTCCAATCCAGAATAAACCGGGTTTGCATTGCAAGTGTTGAACTCCCTACAATCCGCAGGTGGGTATCACGCCAATAACCGAATTTAGGATTCAAGCCCAGGTATTCATCTCCAATATTAAATCCACCTACATAACCAACCTTACCGTCAATAATCACCAGCTTTCGGTGGTTTCGATAGTTTAGGCGTAGGTTGATAAAGGGAATTTTCGAGGGGAAAAACACGGCTACTTCCCCGCCGGCTGCAAGGAGCTCTTTAAAGAAGCTTCTTCTTGTCCGTCGGGAGCCCATTTCATCATACAGAACCCTGACCTTTACGCCTTGTTTTGCTTTCTCAGTAAGCTTCTGCAGGATCCGCTTGCCTAAGTGATCTTTCTTAAAGATATAGTATTGGATATGAATATGATCCTGTGCTGCTTCTAAATCTTCCAATAAGGACTCGAATTTGTCCTTTCCATCGGTGAACAATTGTACTTCGTTATCCTGTGTCAAAAGAGCGTCATTATTCATGAGGTGCATGTAAATAAGGTCCTGATAGCGGGAGGACGTTTCATTTTTAAAAGGGAAACGGTGTTCTTTCAGGGAGTGGATCTGTTTTTGAATCAAATTTTCAATGCCGATTTTCTTCATATCTTCCCAGTCGAATAAACGCTTTCTGCTTAAGTTCTGACCGAAGATTAAATAAAGAATAAAGCCGAGAAGGGGAATGAAAAACAGAACCATAAGCCATGCCCAGGTCGCGCCGGCATCTTTTCGCTCGAGGAAAATGATAACGGCAGCGAGGACCAGGTTAAGAACAAATAAAACCCCTAAAAGAGTAGATAGGATACTCATAGTATGTAGACTCCTTTAACTAGCTTTCTATAAATAGTATACCTGAGAATGGAATAGAAAAAAATGACAAAGAAAAACAGAGCAGACTGTCAGCCTGCTCTGTTCGGTAGGTTTCTTTATTCATTCACAGCTTTTTTACTCATCTCACGTCCACGTGTCGGCCAGCTTTCGACTCCCTTTAAACCAGGAATATCATCTGCATAGAAGATCGGGTCCAAGCCTTGTCGTCGCTGACTCATATAGTTGTCCAATGCTTTAAAAGCAATTGGTGCTAAAATACCGATGGCAATCAAGTTGGTAAGAGCCATTAATGCCATGGAGAAATCTGCTAAGCTCCACACAATATCAAGACTTGCAACAGAACCGAAGATCACCATCCCTAAAGCAATGAAGCGGTAAATCAGAAGTCCTGTCTTACTATCGTTAATGAATGGAAGATTGGCTTCTCCAAAATAATAGCTCCCAATGATTGAGCTGAAGGCAAAGGTGAAAATGGCAATCGCTAAGAAAATACCAGCCCAAGAGTTAAAGTGCTCAGACATGGCTGCTTGAGATAGCTCGATACCCGTCAGCCCGGAACCGTACGCATCTGAAGTTAAGATGATAAACGCAGTTGCAGAACAAACGAGCAGCGTATCAAAGAAGACACCAAGTGCTTGAATGAACCCCTGTTTCACCGGATGTGAAACAGATGCTGTAGCGGCGGCATTCGGCGCACTACCCATACCGGCTTCATTGGAGAATAATCCGCGTTTTACACCGTTCATAATCGCGGCACCAATTCCGCCACCAACCACTTGTTCAAATCCAAAGGCACTTTTGAAAATAAGTGCAATGACTCCAGGCATTTCCGTAATATTCGTAATGACTACAAATAAAGCTAATACAATATAAAAGACCGCCATGATCGGAACAATGATGGAAGAAAAGGTCGCTATACGTTTAACGCCCCCGAAGATGATGAGCGCAGTCAAACCGGCTAACACAATTCCGATAACAAACGTATTGATTCCAAATGAATTACTGAAAGCTGTTGCGATGGTGTTACTTTGAACCGCGTTAAAAGTTGTCCCGAAAGAAAGGATGATGGTGACAGCAAAGATCGAACTCATCCATGGCTTGCCCAGTTGTTTCTTCATATAGTAGCCGGGGCCGCCTTTAAATCCAACCTTATCTTTTTCTTTGTAAATTTGGGCCAGAGTACTTTCAACAAAGGCGCTGGCTCCTCCCAGAATGGCGACAAGCCACATCCAGAATACCGCTCCAGGTCCCCCAATTGCTAAGGCAATGGCTACTCCTGCTAAATTACCTGTACCAATTCGAGTACCTGCTCCAATAAAGAATGCTTGCAGGGATGATATTTGCTTTTCCCCTTCCGCCTCGACCACATCTTTATCTCCTAATAATCGAAGCATTTCACCAAAGTGGCGAATTTGAACAAATTTAGATCCGATTGTGAAGTATAATCCTAAAATGAGGAGTACGCCTATTAAAATATACCCCCATAATATTGAATTTGCTTCCGTGACTAAATTGTTTAAAATATCCATGATAACCCCCTCAGAAATTTGTGTCGGTTACGTTTTATATTATCTGAAAATTTCAAATTAAAGTCAAGTTATTATCTGAATATTAAAATATTACCAATGGTTATTTAGGAGGACGAACTATTTTGTCATAGTATTAAAGGTTTCTTTTGTAGTTATGAGTCCAAAGTAGTGGTTAAATAAATTATTTCGACATAATATATTTGTCTCTATTCGAATAATTATTTTTTATTAAGGGGGACTGACGGACCATGGGTTAAGGTTCACAAAAAAACGGATCACTGATGGTCAGCGATCCGTTTTACATCATTTATAATGTCCTGCTTACCCATTCGGCAATCCAGGCACAGGCAACGGCGGCATAAGTTCCCACCACATTACCTAGTATCCCCATCAATAATCCTACAGGGGCAAGAGAAGGCTGGAATACAGAGGCTACAACAGGTGCAGAGCTTGTCCCGCCGATATTTCCTTGAGATCCTACAGCTACGAAGAATAAAGGAGCTCTTAGTAAGCGTGCCACTAAGAAAATGATGATTACATGAATGGCTAACCATACAATTCCCATTGCAACGTATTGAGGGGAATCCCATACATAAGCAAGATCGGCTTTTGCTCCGATCGTTGCAAGCAGGAGATAAATTCCTGCGTATCCTATTTTACTTGCACCGTAGTTCTCAAGGGTGCGAATTTTAGTAAAGGAGAAGATGATCCCGACTGCAGAAATGATCATAATCGTCCACGTTCCAGCAGAGAGTACATTTGTGACCGGTAACGTTTCTGAGAACTTTCGCACAACGTAAGCTACACCGAATCCTAAACCAATGATGGCAGCAAGATAAGGAACCTCGATCGGCTTGGCGTTTTTACGCTGAATTTCGCCCATATCCTCATTCACCTTACGAATGATCGAGTTATCCGCTTTGTTCCATTTATCGAATTTATGTTGGAATCCTGCCAGGGCAATCATGATTCCCATCCAGCTATATCCAACAACGGTATCAACGACAATAATAGGAGAAAGGATTTCTTTCGGTGTACCAGTAGCTTCAATCATGGCTGCCATATTGGCGCTTCCGCCAATCCAGCTTCCGGCAAGTGCCGCTACTCCAGTCCATGCGTCCTCAGGAAGAAACGGCTGGAATATGGCTAAAGCGATGGGACCTCCGATCACAACACCAAGAGTTCCGGCAAGGAACATTGTAATCGCTTTTGGACCAAGCTTTAATGTTGCTGGAACATTCGCTGAAAGGAGCAGCAATAATAATCCCACTGGTAATATGTAAGCCGATGTAAAGTCATATAAAGCCGACTGATCCGGGATGATTCCAAACGTTGTAGATAACATCGGAAGGAAATAAGTCCAGATTAATGGTGGAGCATAGTGAAAGAACTTCTGTAAGAAAGGATTCTTCGACTCCCCAAGAATGAACACAAGACCTACTAAGGCAGCTAAATAAGAAAAGATTGCCATAGGTTCTTGAATTAAGATAGTGTCAAAACGCCACCACATAGTAAAACCTCCTTAAAAATAGATAACAAGGTTTACTATAACATTGAAAACGGTTACTATTTAGAATTTTAATAAGTGCTAATCTTTGATCAATACTGAATATAAAGAAGGGGCATTCAAAGAACAAGGGAGGAGTCACAAGTCATCTTGCTCAACAAAAAAAGCCACAGGAATCCATGGCAACACGTTCATTTGCATTAGATATGTATGAATGCTTGTAATGAGGATTTTTAATATAGAAGGAAAGGTAAGGATTAATAATAATTCCAGAATCCTAAAGCAAATAATAAAATACCCGTAATCATTGAAATACCAAATAACATAAATAAGAAATCAAGAATGCTGTCGGCGAAGACTCTTCTACGGTTCTCACTTTTAAAATGACGTACTTCCTTTCGATACGATCGTGCAGCACGACTCATAAAAAACCTCCTCCTTAATAAACATCATTTGTATTAACACATATTCGTCACAATACAAGAAAATCCTTCCTGAAAGTGAAAAATATGCCGACTGACCTATAACCAAGTCGAAGGGAGGGATGGACCTTCACTACATCCACAACACAAAATGAGAGGCTATGCAAAGATAGCCTCTCATTTGGATAAAGAAAGCTTAGAAGCGAGTACCTGCTGCCTCAATTAGCGGAGGTTATTTTGAGAAATTCCACTAAGGGCGCTACCGGCACTTTGATCCGATTGCTGTTGTACTGCCAAATCTCCCAGAGCCAGCATCCCGACCAGCTGTCCGTTTTCCACGACAGGCAAACGACGGACCTGGTGTTGAGACATTAAAGCGGATGCTTCCTCGACCGATGCATCCGGAGAGATTGTCACGACCTGCTGTGACATAACTTGAGAGACATTTCCCTGTGCACCTTGAGTCAGTCCACGAGTAGCAATATCACGGTCTGTTACCATACCGACAACTTGTCCGTTTTCAACAACGGGAACGGAACCAACATTTCTGGAACTCATTTTAGATGCGACGCTCTGAAGTGAGTCCTGATTTGAAGCGGCTTCCACATTTGTCGACATAATATCACGTACTTGCATGTAAATTCCCCCTTAATCAAATTGGCAGTACACCATTATTATTAGATAAATCCACTCAACTATTCTTGAAGGTTTCAGCCATTATTTTCAAATGAGAGGGACGGACCTTCATAGAGTGCTTATTGAATATCATTTAGTAATAAACATTAAGTGAAATCGGTATGAGTATAGGATCCAGTGAGAATGTTTTTCCATGTGACGGGCGTTTAACTTTCGTGATATTAAAATGTGTAATGAGGGACAAAATATTCTAAGAAAAAGTGCAGAAATAGGATTATAGTTTCATTTTTAGGGAAAAGGAAAACCATTAACGATAAAGTGAAACTTTTCTTTAGAATAAACGTACAAATAGGTAACGACATTTTATAAAAGAGGTGAATAACGTGGTAAAGGAGAACGATCGCTTAAAAAAAGTGATAACGAAATTGTCGAACGTTGGTGTTAATATTTCAAAAACGAAATCAAGACGTGAAATTCTTCATTCACTGAAGCAGTATCAGCCATTACCTAAGACGTTAACCCAAGATTATTAAACTTCCACCCCGTGGAACATTGGACAGACATATTCCCCCTTTTTTCACGATATACTAAGTAGTAGTGAAGAGGAGGGGTAGGTATGGAGAGAATGATGTTTGATTTACAGGCATTAAAGGAAATCAGAAAGAAGGCAGATGAAATTTCATACTACTGTATGAGCCGAGATCAGCCAGATCCTCATCGTGTAAGCACGGCGTTAGATCAGGTATGTCGTGCACTTGCTATGTTTGCAGAAACGGAAATTCATCGAATGGAGAATCACCATATTCCTTATGATCCCGAAAGTTATATTAAAGGTCGTCTTGGAATTGCGTATCGATCTGTTCTCCAAGTCCCTCAAGAGGATTCCAATACAGCATAGTAAAAGAGGTTGACCCAAGAATTCAAGGGCTTCTAAGTCAAGAACATGATAGAAATAATCAGAAACTCTGAAAGAATCAGGACTGGTCCTTTAAGGATGACATCACTCATCGTTTTGGGTCAGCCTCTTTTTATTTACTACTATAAAAGTTAGGTGACGATATTCATGACGATGTTTTCGGATATATTGTTGGTCTGTAATGGGAAGGCAGGTCAAGGAACGTTAGAAGTTCTGTTAAAGGATGCCGTGCCCCCATTGTTAGATATCTGTACGAACTTAATCATTCATAAAACAAAAGAGAAGGGCGATGCCGAAAGAATTTGTATGGAAACGGGTCATCAATATGAACTGGTGGTCATTATGGGTGGTGACGGAACGATCCATGAGGCCATCAACGGATTGGCAGTCTTAGAAAAAAGGCCATTGGTAGGCATCCTCCCTGGAGGGACGTGTAATGATTTTGCGCGCTCATTACATATTCCCATGAATATTGGACAAGCTGTCCGGCTCATTACCGAGCGTCCTTTTGAAAAGGATATCGATATCGTCAAAGCGGACGAGAGGTATTTCAGCAATTTCTGGGGAACGGGGCTGGTCGCAGAGACGAGCGATAATATCGATGTAGGATCAAAGAGTGTCCTCGGAAAACTGAGTTATTATATCAGTGCGTTTCAGTCCATTCAGGAATCCCCAATCTTAAATGTAAAGATAACGACTGAAAATGAAGTGATTGAAGAGGAAGTTGTGATGTTATTGGCAGCTAACGGACGGTCGATAGGCTCTAACCAACTGCCGAACTGCATTGATATGGAAGACGGGTTGATGGATATTTACGTTGTCAAGAAAAGCGGATTTCCGTTATTAAAGGAATTTCTCGTTATCAAAAGTACAGGCAATATCAGCGAACAATATGACGATATTATTCACATTCAAGCAAGGGAAGCCCATATCGAACTTGGACAGAATGAAAAGCTTGATATGGATGGGGAATTATATGAAGGCACCAGGCAATCTCTCCAAGTGTTAAATAAGCATCTGCGATTTGTGGTTGGAATGTTAGAATAAAAAGAGAGCAAGGGGATTTATTCTCCCTTGCTCTCTTTTCCTATGATTATACCGTTTTCTTTCTCTTCTTTATTATCAGGTATACCAGATAAACAGCGATTAAGACGCCACCAGCCCCAAGCGTAAGAAGCGTAAAATTCTCTTCAATGAAAGGTTTTGCTTTAGCTCCAAGTGCTAAGATGATTGCACCTTCTAGGAAGAAACGAATTCCCCTTCCGATAATCGACCAGATCACAAGGACTCTGATCTTTACACCGGAAACCCCTGCGAAAATCGTGAAGATCTTATAAGGTACAGGTGTAAGTCCTGCAATTAAAAGAGCCATTGCTCCATATTTGTTAAAGTATTCCTCTACTTTTTGAATCCTTTTTTCAGAGAAGAAATACACAAGGATCGGTCGTCCAAGTTTCTTACCAATCCACCAGCCAAGAAGGGCTCCGATAACGGAAGCGATAGTGGTATAAAGTGCATACAGCAATGCGCTATCCGGATTGGCAATCGCTAATGGAATCAGTAGTACATCAGGCGGTATAGGGAAAAATGATGAGTCAGCGAATGAAACCAGAATTAGTCCCCATACACCATAATCCAGTAACCATGCTTCGAAAGCGTGAAGTAGTTCAGACATAAATTCAGTAATCTCCTTTATTGATCAAGCGTTATTTTCGATTTTAATGGAACATAAGAAAGTATATCACTTTTCACAAAAGGAGTCATGAATTATCCTGTAGGGATGGAACGAATTCACGGAAATATCCTACTTATAACATTTAACGTAATTTAAAAAAGGCTTTAAGCGAAATAATCTATTTCTCGGGAAATAGTGACAAGAAAATTATATATTCTACATTTCTGAAGGAGACTTCATTCCTAATAATCGTAATCCTTCCGCGAGGACAGCCGAAACGGCGACAACCAAGGCTAATCGGGAGGCTTGCTGGGAGTCTTCTGAAATGATTTTAGTTTTTCCGTAATAACGGTTAAAGCTTTGTGCGGTATCGACTAAATATTTGGCAATGGTTGAAGGGGCATAATATTTCCACGCTTTTTCGACCACCTCAGGAAACAAACGTAATTGTTTAATTACTTCCCAGCTTTCAGCATCGTCAAGTCCCTTAAACGTCAATGGAAGGGATTCACCCGCTTTTCTCAGAATGGATTGAGCTCTGGCGTACGTGTACTGAATGTATGGACCTGTTTCACCTTCGAAGGTGAGCATATGTTCCAGGGAGAATTCAATATCGTTCACCCGATCATTTTTTAAATCGTGAAAGATAATGGCGCCCACCCCAACATCTTTAGCCACCTCTGAAGCATTCATTAAGTGAGGATTCTTTTGTTTAATATTTTTTTCAGCCATATGAATCGCTTCTTTGAGGACCTCTTCGAGTAAGATGACTCTGCCCTTTCTCGTGGACATCTTTTTTCCATCTTTCAAATAAAGTCCGAAGGGGATATGTTTCATATCATCAGCCCAGTTAAACCCGAGTTTCTTCAGTACTTCCATCACTTGTTTGAAATGAATGGTCTGCTCCTGGCCGACAACATACAGAGCTTCATCAAAGTCATGCTGACGATGGCGATACAGTGCTGCAGCCAGGTCTCTAGTAGCATAAAGGGTAGCTCCGTCTGACTTCTTGATGAGGCAGGGCGGGAGATTTCCTTCTAAACGAACGACTTTCGCCCCTTCAGAGGTTTCAAGAAGGTCATGATCCTGAAGCATTGTCACAACTTCACCCATTTTGTCATTAAAAAACGCTTCTCCGTTATAGGAATCAAATTCCACACCGAGCAAAGAGTAAATCGTTTTAAAGGCATGAAGTGATTCCTCTTTAAACCATCTCCAAAGCTCCGTTACTTCCGGATCTCCGTCTTCTAATAGCTTAAAGGCTTTTCTTCCCTCTTTCTCAAGTGAAGGGTCCTTTTCTGCTTCCTCATGAAATTTTTTATATAAAATAAACAATTCGGCGATCGGGTTATCCTTCACTTTTTGTTGATTTCCCCACTTATTGAATGCGACGATCAATTTCCCGAATTGTGTACCCCAATCACCGATATAATTGATTTTTTCTGTTGTATAGCCGCATTTTTCGGCAATGGTGGCGATGGAATTACCGATGACTGTGGAGCGTAAATGTCCCATGGAAAAAGGTTTTGCAATATTTGGGGAGGACATATCCAAAACGATGGTTTTTTGAGTTCCAAATTCATGACTTCCGTAATCCGCACCATTCTCTAATATCGCTGAAACAATTTTCTTACCTGCTTTCACTCCATCAAACCGGATATTAACATAAGGACCGACTGCTTCCACTTTACTGAAAAAGGGAGAGGAGAGAGAATCCGCAACCTCACCTGCAATGACGTGAGGTGCTTTTTTCCATGATCTCGCCAGCTGGAAGCACGGAAAGGCCAGGTCTCCCAAATGAGAATGTTTGGGCGTTTCAATCAACTCGTAAAGATCATTCTTATTCCAATCGGACAACACATGTGTGAGTGCATCGGCTACTATTGATTTCAAATCCATCATCTACACCTCCTGAAATTAAACACAAAAAAACCCGTCTCTATATTAAATAGAGACGAGTTTAGCTCGCGGTACCACTCTTATTCCCCAAAAGGGCGCTCATTGTATAACGGGAGATCCCGGTTTTTCCCTACTAACTTCAAGAAAAACTTCTCAGAAGTGCGGTTCATCCCAGGCTTCACACCAGGCTCCCACCATCCCCGGCTCGCTTTTGATCCACGTCAGAATTACTCTCTTCATCTTCGAATATGCGTATATAATTACTACTATTTTACACATTCTGAAGACGATTGCAACCTGTAATTTAAGAATCTTCTGATGAAAACATATACGTTTTATGGTGGAACCTCATACTGAACACAAGTCCAAGGGCCAGCATATTCCCCATTAGTGAACTTCCCCCATAGCTGATAAAAGGAAGAGGAATACCGGTAATCGGAAGTAATTGAATCGTCATTCCGATGTTCTGGAACACATGGAAAGTAATCATACTGATAATCCCTGCGCATACATAGGCGTTGAATGGTTCTTTCGTGTCTAGAGCCGTTTTCGTCAGATGGTAAATAAGCAAGAAGTATAAGCTGATCACGACACTTGCGCCAATAAATCCGTATTCTTCCCCGATCACACTGAAAATAAAGTCGGTATGATTTTCAGGGATATATACCTCACCATCACTGTAGCCTTTCCCGAAGATCTGGCCGGAGCCAATGGCGTTAAGGGAGTTAATTAAGTGAAAACCTTCTAATTTTGCGTAGTTATAAGGATCTAACCAAGCATAAATACGTCCAAATTGATAAGGCTTTACATTTAAGTATTTTTCAAGCAGCTCAGGTGCCCAAATCACAAGTGAAAGGATGATTCCCCCAAGTACTCCGATAGAAGCATATATGGGAACGATCAGCTTCCACGTAATACCTGATACTAAGATGATTCCGGTCATGATGGCTAAAATGACAAGGGAAGTCCCTAAATCCGGCTGCTGCATAATAAAAGCAAGGGGGAGAAGAGTCGTCGCCCCAATTTTCAGTAACAATTGAAAATCTGTCTGTAATGTTTTACTTGGATTTAGCTCATGATGATTTGTAATGATTCGTGCAAGAGCAAGAATTAAGAACGTCTTCATAAATTCTGAAGGCTGTATCGAACCAAGCGGTCCAAGCATGAACCAGCTTTTGGCTCCGTTTCTGTAAGGGGCGATGCTTTCCGGTGAGATGAGTAATACAAGCAGCAGGAAAATCCCTGCACCGTATATGTACCAGGCAAGTCGCTTATACTGATCGGAATCAAGGAATAAGGCTCCACCAATAATAATTCCACCTACGACATACCAAAAAGCCTGTCTTATCACAAAGTTTGTCCCATATTGACCTGAAGTCTGGGCACTGCTTATACCCATAGCACTAACGATAAAAAACAACATTAATAAAAAGAGAAGACCCCAATCGATCTTGTCAGCAAATCGCTGGCGAGTTTCCATAATCAATTCACCTGAATTTCTAAAGATTTCACATTCCTAGTCTAATAGAAATGAAGGGAAATTTCTACTCATGACCTGATAAAATACGGAAGTTCTGACGGGATGTTACAGGCGTTAAACGAAATTTGTCGAAATGAATTCAATGATAAAGCCCATAGGAGTGGGATCCGACAGGGGAAGAGCGAAAAGTAATACCATTTTTTACATAATTGTGATCATTATTTGTCTTCAAAATATGAGAAGAAAGTGCCGTGGGCTTATAGCTTGACCGCGATTCCTTCCATTCCTATAACCTAAATCGAAATAATTAAAGCCGACGGTCCTGCAATATGACTATTTTCGACAATTACCTGCGACTTTTGTCATCATTTTGAAATGAAATAGAAAAGAACAAGTACCCTACATATTTGCTAAAATAGAAACTATGAGTTGTGCATCGTGTCAATCAGATGGAGGGAATGTTCTTGAAGGCAAATAATCAGGTTAAAGATATCATCTATGTTCACAAGAATACGGATCGTCAGTATGTCGTTTCCTATGGGATCAATTTCAACGAGTTTGCTTCAAATGCCCGAAAACCATTGAAGAATCTACTTCTAATTAAGCATCAGTACGAACATGGCGCTTTTAATATACATACGCATATGGAGTATGTGGAACAGGATGAAATGAAGAAGATCATGAATGATGGGGTACAGAGCTATGGTGATTTCTGTTGGATTGACTTTGAAGAAGAAGTGGGAGTCGACGAATTGAACGGTCAGGAAATTGCTGAGCTTCTTTATATGGGACACGTCAAGCAACCCCTGAACCCTCCTTTTTATTCAAAGTTGAACAATCGTTACGCGTACCTTTCCCACGATGATGGGTGGTTTAACAAGATTTATTATCGGGAATTTGAAGATTTCTATCATATGTTAGGAGCGACGGTTTCTTCGAAATTGAGTACAGTCAAAGGCGGAAAAGGCTTATTTGGTATGAAAAAAGAGAAAGACTATCCTATCATCGGTCAGGAAGTGATTCATTCCTTTAGAGACAAATTAAAAGAAGGCATGGTCATTTCGTTGGAAAAAGCCATACTAACGAGAGGCAAGATAGAGATCCCTATATGGGTGATCGGTGATTATTATGATATGGACGAGATGGCGGAAGATTATAAGCAAATCAGGAAATCACCAGCAAACGGATTATTATCCTATGATCGTAAAACGAAAAGCTGGAGTGCTTTACTTCGGTAACGAGGAGCGTGAAAGCTTGGTAGAAATTCAGTTTCATGACAGCTTGGTTCGTGGAGTGTTTCTAGAGCGCCTTAATCGGTTTGTGCTCGAGTGTGAGCTCCCTTCAGGTTCAATAGAGAAAGTCCACTTACCTGATCCAGGCAGATTAAAAGAATTATTGGTGCGGGGGAATCCAATTTGGCTTCAGGCATCAAACGATCCAAACAGGAAAACAAAATGGTCAGCCGTCATGACGTATGATGCTTCTAACGATATGTATGTGTCTTTAAATACCCAATATCCGAATCGGCTAGTGCTCGAAGCCTTACAGTTGGAAGAGCTTGAGGAGCTAAAAGACTGGCGGTTAGAAAAACCCGAATATAAAGTAGGAAGCTCACGCTTCGACTTCTTGCTTACCCACAAACAAAATGAACAAAAGTTATTGCTTGAAGTAAAAAGTGTCACCATGGTAGAAGGAGGAGTAGGGAAATTTCCTGATGCCGTCACGTCAAGAGGTGCAAGGCATGTAGAGGAGCTTACACATCTGCAGGCGAAAGGAAGCTTTCAATCAGCCGTCCTGTTCATTGCTCAGCGAACGGATTTGCGCGAAATCACTTCCGCTCCTGAAATCGATCCCCATTTTGCCCGGGTCATGGAAGAAGCCGAAGATCAGGGTGTACGATTTTTTGGGAGAAGCTGTATCGTGACGCCCGAGCGTATTTCCTTAAACGGACCTTTACCTGTATATACAAAAAAGGATTAATCTCACATCCATCACAGCATGGGAAGATTAATCCTTTTTTTGTTCTACTGATCCACCTGTACTTCTGTTTTAGCTTTATAGTCCTGGTCTCCTTTAGCCGTTAACCACACCGTTAATGTATAGGTACCACTCCCGACATTGGGGAGCACAACTTTCTGGGAAAATTCTTCACCCTGTTTCACGGTGATCTCCTGGATCGCCTGGGTATACATCTTATTTTTTGAATCCTTATACACTACTTCACCTTTATCGTTTCTAAGTTCAAAGTCAATGGTTTGTCCTGATGAAAAAACGAAGGTTTTCTCTTGCTCTGTTTGGTTCTTAATCGAATAGATATAGACAACCTGACCGCTTCCTTCTTGTTTCGTTAATGAAGGTTCCATTTCGCCTGCAACAATCCCTTTCTGTACAGAAATATCTTCACCTGCTCCTGAGTTTTTGTCCCCTCTGGACTGACTGCCTTTCTCCACATCAGCCGTTCCACAACCTGCTATTCCTGCCATAAGTATGATAAATAATATGATCAATCGCTTCATATCAATTCCACCTCCTTACCGTATTAGACAGGGTTTATCCCAAAAGGTTACAAGTGTCCCCGAATATAAGCACGAAGACACATGAGGATGTGCTGAACGTGTTTCTTTCTTCCTCTACAAGGGCATAGATTTACATATGTAAGGCAGATTACTTTTTTATATCACGAGGTTCAGTACAATAGAATTATAGAAAAAGAACAGAGGAGTAAGGTGTATGAAAAAATGGTTAGCGATTATTAGTGTTATTTCCTTACTATTAGTATCTGCTTGTGGTCCTTCAAATGCAACCGATAGCGGGGAACTTCCCGAAGAAGGTTGGGAAACCATCACTTCAAAAGCAGAAGGAACAAAAGTGAACCTCTTCATGTGGGGCGGTGACGATGGGATTAACCGTTATATTGATGAAGTGGTTGCTCCCATCCTGAAAGAAAAAAATCATATTGAGTTAAATCGAGTACCTTTGGACACACAGGAAATCCTGCAAAAACTTCAAACGGAGAAACGGGCGGGAAAGGATAAAGGAACGATTGATATTGTCTGGATTAATGGAGAAAATTTTAAAAATGCAAAGGAAAATGACTTACTGGCAGGGCCGTTTACAGATAAGCTGCCAAACTTTACGAAGTATTATGATACAGAAAGTCAAGCGTTTCAATATGACTTCGGGACGGAAACAGAAGGATACGAAGCACCGTGGGGAAAAGTTCAATTTGTCTTCTTCTATAACAGTGAAAAAGTGAAGAATCCCCCCTCCAGCTTCGATGAATTAAAAGCATTCATGAAAGAGCATCCGGGGAAATTCACCTATCCCAATCCGGCTGATTTCACCGGGAATGCATTTCTTCGACATCTTCTTTATGCTAAATCGGACTCGGATTTAGCTCAGTCTGAATTCGCCAAAGAATCAGCCGAGAAGATGGGGGAAGAGGTTTGGAAAGAGTTGAATCAAATGAAGCCGTTCTTGTGGCGTGAAGGAGAAACGTACCCCGCGACATTAACAGATCTTGATAAGCTATATAGCGGGGAAGAGGTTTGGATGACGATGGGATATAACGAAGCGAGAGCAGAGCATTTGATCAAGGATGGGGTGTTCCCGGAAAGCACAAAGTCATTCGTATTAAACGATGTGGGATCGATCGGGAATACTCATTTTCTGGCCATTCCATTCAATAGCCCCAACAAAGAGGGAGCGCTGGTGACCATCAATGAACTACTCTCTCCTGAAGCTCAGTTTGAGAAAGTAAAGCCTGACTACTGGGGGGAAAGTTCACCTATTTCCTATGAGAAGCTAAATGAGGAATGGAGAAATAAATTTATGAGCGTGGATCGGGGAGGAAGTGTACTGAAGGCATCTATCCTCGAAGAGACCTATAGGGGAGAACTGGATGCGGCATACGTGGAATGGTTAAAGGAGAACTGGATCCGTGAAGTGGCAGAGAGTCAATAACACGTTTCTCCTCATTCCAGCCCTGCTCTTTTTTATATTCATCCCTGGACTTGGAATCGTCCTCGCTCTATTGGAAAGCGTAAGGAGTGGAGGGACTATCACATTCGGGCACTACGTTGATTTATTCGAAGAAAAGCGTTTTGTGACATCCTTTCTCTTCAGTTTGACTGTGACTTCCATCTCGACCATTCTATCTCTTTGCATTGGACTTGGAATTGTGAAGGCATTCTCCCCTTTACTAAAGGAAAATAAACATAAACTACTTGTATGGATTCCAATGCTGGTTCCCCATTTTGTATGGGCTTATCTCGTCTATTTGCTCTTTAATCAAAGTGGTTTTTTCTCCAATGTGTTCGGAATGGCCGGCTGGATCGACGACCGAAGTCAATTTCCGATCCTGGTTCAGGATCGGAATGGAATCGGAATCATTCTGACGTATGTCTGGAAAGAGGTTCCCTTTGTTACCCTGATGCTGTTACCCGTTTACGCGACGCTTTCTAAAAGCTATAAAGAGATCGCTTATTTACTGGGCGCGGGTCCCTATAAAACATTTTGGGTGGCAGAATGGCCATTTATCCTTCCCGTTCTCGTGGAAACCGGAGCGATTCTGTTCGCATTCATTTTTACAGCATTTGAAGTGCCCCAGCTTCTGGGAGTGACGTCACCGCAAATGCTGGCCATCCTGGCTTACGACTGGTTTTATAGTGGCAGCTGGAGTGACCGTCCCTTGGCTTTCACGTCACTCGTGTTAGTCGGGCTTGGCATTGGGGTTGTGATGTGGCTCCTGATTTACTTCACAAACAAGAAACGAATGCACATCACAAAAGGAATTCGGAATTAGAGGTGTTCACTTGAGAAAAACGTTCTTTTACATCATATCCTTCCTTCTTTTTGTGTGTCCCCTCTTATTTTTAGTTTATAAAAGCTTTTTCGGTGTTTGGAGATGGGGGAATCCAGTTCCTGTTGATCCTGGTTTAAGGGCGTGGCAGGTGTTAATAAATGAGGGGGAATTCGTGGATTCGATTGGTGCCTCTATCTGGATTGCGATTGTTGTACTGGCGATAAATCTTTTGATTGGCGTTACTTCAGGAAGGGTATTTTCATTATCCACGTTCAGAGGGAAATCCATCGTTGAAACACTTCTTATGTTGCCCCTATTCCTACCCGTATTGGTGGTGGCCATCGGGCTTCATATTACGTTCATTCAGTATGGACTTGCTGATCACTGGACCGGAGTGGCCCTCGTTCACTTAGTACCCACCATTCCGTATAGTATCAAAATGTTCAAAGCGGGCTATGAGAGGATCGGTACGAACTTAATTGAGCAATCAGCTATGCTTGGAGGCAGAGCTTTTCAACGTTTTTACCATATTGAACTGCCCTTGCTTCTTCCAAGCATTCGAAGTGTCTTATTCCTGACCATTGTGATCAGCCTGAGCCAGTATGTCCTTACAGCTATTATAGGGGGAGGGAATGTCGTGACGCTCTCGATGGTTTATTATCCTTTTACCGATACGGCAGATGAAGCGGTGATGGCAGCCTTCTCCATCGTGTTCGCAATCATTCCCATCATACTGTATATCATTCTAGAAGGGTGTTTGAGATTCTTACTCCCTTATCAACAACCAAGAGGGAGGAAGAACCTTTGAGTTCATTCATAGAAATTAATCAATTAACCAAATCCTTTAAAGATAAAGAGATTTTAACCAACGTTTCGATCTCATTAACAAAAGGCGAGATTCTCACATTGGTTGGAGCATCCGGATCCGGTAAATCAACATTCCTTCGCATTCTCTCCGGGTTAGAGTCTGCGACAGAAGGGAATACGTATATTGATGGGAAAGATATCACCTCTTTAAAGCCTCAAAAACGCCCCATTGGGATAGTCTTTCAACAGCCATTATTATTCCCTCATATGAATGTCCTTGAAAATGTCATGTACGGGTTGCAAATGAAAGAACGAAACAAAGGGAAAAACAAGGAAAAAGCCATGAACTATATTGAACGAGTAGGCCTCGGAGAAGTGATGCATCATTATCCTTCTGAGCTTTCCGGTGGTCAGCAGCAACGGGTATCCCTGATACGATCTTTGATTTTGAAGCCGAAGCTTTTACTTTTAGACGAACCTTTCAGCAGTCTGGATTTGCAGCTAAGGAAGGAACTGAGGCAATGGGTACGGCAGATTTTTAAAGAAGAAGAAACAACCGTCATATTCGTCACGCATGATCGCGATGAAGCGTATGAACTTGGAGATCGAGTGGCTGTTTTACAGAGTGGCAGATTCTTGCAGATAGGAACACCGGAGGATATCTATTATCGGCCACACACTCCATTTGTGGCATCTTTCATGAGTGACGGACTCATCCTGAATCAGGAACAATTCATTCACGCATCCCACATAAAGGCAGGTGCAACCTTTGCTGGTGCTTCCCTGCCAAGATGGAAAGGAACTGTGTTGCAAAAGTTATTTGTAGCAGGGACCAACCTCTATGAAGTATGGGTGGATGAACTGGAGCAAAAGCTAAACCTACCCATTGAACCAGAGACTTCTACTGAAGACATCTGGCTTTATGCAGAGGAAGAGAGCATCCAAACGTTTCAGAACGAGGAATAGGAGGGAAGAAGAATGAAGAAGAAGGAAATCGGTAAGATCCTGTTGTTCATTACCATATTACTGCTCCTCATGTGGCTGAGCCGGAATTTCTTTAACGTAAAGCCACATGACATCAGAGATTGGATCGTGTCCTATGGTATTTGGGCTCCTATTGTTTTTATTGTCGTCTATACGATTCGCCCGCTGATTCTTTTTCCAGCTTCCATCCTCTCATTGGCTGCAGGTCTTGCTTTCGGTGCATTTGAAGGCTTCATCTACATTTTGATCGGAGCTTTAGGTGGTGCAACGGTAGCCTATTATACTGCGAGCTTCCTTGGTGCGAAACTATTAAAAAGACCATCTCCACGTATGATTAAGATCCGCGAGAAAATGGAGGAGAACGGATTTGTTTATGTATTACTATTACGGCTCGTTCCGTTTTTAAACTTCGATCTCATCAGTTACCTTGCCGGCATGGGGAAGGTGAGATACATCCCATTCATCTTCGCTACAGCCATCGGGATTTTACCTGGTACGTTTGGGTATGTATTTCTGGGGTCAAGCTTGGTAGGAGAAGATCGAACGAATTTATATATCGCTATCGGCTTTTTCTTGATGATGATCATCGTGCCTTTGATCTTCAAGAAAAAAATGAAAGACTGGCTGGGATTATCGAGTAAAGATGACAAGTAAAGGATGGGAAACACATGTTAGATACGCATGCCCGTAAGTGGGTGCAGCCAAGCATTGAGGGAACAGCACGTATGCTATTAAAAAGGGGACTATCAGCCAATCAAGTAACGTTGATTGCATTTATTGTAGGCTCAGCTACAGGTCTGGTTTATTATTTTGGATTCCCGATCTTAGCCGTCCTCTTATTATGGTTATCCGGCTTTTTGGACGCAGTCGATGGTACCATGGCCAGATTAACCAAGCCCTCCCCCTTTGGAACCGTCATGGATGTCACTTTTGATCGAATCGTCGAAATCAGTGTCATTCTGGGCGTTGCTTTCATACACCCTGAGATTATGTGGTCGCTCCTTTTACTGAGTGTATCCATTATTATTTCCATGACCATTTTCCTGACAGTCGGAGCCGTATCAGAGAAACAGGGAATGAAATCCTTTTATTATCAGGCAGGACTTGCTGAAAGGACGGAAGGATTCATTCTGTTCAGCGTCATGATGCTATTTCCGTCCATCGTCCTGTGGACCACCTTACTGTTTTTTGCAGTGGAATTGTACACGGGCTTACAGCGATTTTTAGAAGCGAAACGATTACTTTCATAAGGAGAGATCAAGATGGATCAATACGATTTGATCGTAATAGGAGGAGGGGCAGGTGGACTTACCGTCGCATCGGGAGCCGCGTCCCTTGGAGCAAAAGTGGCCCTCATCGAAAAGAGCGGTCTTCTCGGCGGAGACTGCCTGCACTTTGGATGCGTTCCATCCAAGGCATTCATCCAATCTGCGAGAAAAGTAGCTATGATTCGGGCAAGCAATGATTATGGTTTCGATACAAAGGGTTCAGTCGATATGAAAAAGGTAAGGGCGAGAGTCAAAGAAGCTGTTGCCCATATTCAACAACATGACGACCCCGATCGCTTCCTGCAGTTAGGGGTCGATATTTACTTCGGTGGAGCAGAGTTTATTGATCCTCACACGATTTTAGTGGAAAAAGAGGACCGGATATCCGGGAAAAGAATAGTCGTTGCAACAGGGTCAAGTCCGCTCATTCCCGGAATCCCAGGCTTGGAAGACGTTGAGTATCATACGAATGAAACCGTATTTGAAGTAGATGAGCTGCCCCGCCGCGTCGTGTTTATCGGAGGAGGTCCGATTGGTTTAGAGCTGGCACAAGCATTCTCTCATTTGGGATCAGAAGCCGTTGTCCTTGAGAAGCACAATGAGATACTGGTGAAGGAAGATAAGGAAATCCGTGAAGCAGCAACAGGTATATTGGAGCATGATATTCAGTTTATTTATGGAGTGGATATTAAAAAAGTTTCGGAGCGGGATGGACAGAAAGTGGTTCAATATGTGAAAGACGGAGTAGAGCAATCTGTGGATGGAGACGTATTATTCCTGGCAACGGGCCGCAAACCTGGGACAGAATCTTTGAATCTGCCCGCTGCGGGAGTCGAGGTAGACGACCGGGGCTTCATCAAAGTGAATGACGAACTGAGAACGAACCATTCGCATATTTTCGCCATCGGGGACGTCAATGGTCAATATCCATTCACCCACGGTGCGGGAATGGAAGGGAAGCTTGTCGTCCAAAATGCCGTATTCGGTTTGAAGCGTAAAGTTTCCTACAACAAGCTTCCATGGACAACCTATACCACACCTGAGATCTTTCATATCGGGCTAACCGAGGAAGAGGCAGTGGAACAAGGGTTAAAGTACAAAGTTTATAAAAAAACATTAGACGAAGTCGATCGGTTCGTGGCAGACCAAAACACAGATGGCCTAGTCAAAATCATCACAGACGGAAGCGGGAAAATCCTCGGTGCCCACGCAGTCGGCTCCGGCGCAGGAGACTGGATGCAACCCGTCGTGTTCGCCATGGAAAAGGGAAGCAAAATCGGGGCACTGTCCAATATGGTCTATCCCTACCCGAATCACGCAGCAGCCGTACAGCAGGTAGCGGATTTGTATTGGAGAGAGAAGCTGTTCGATGGTGTGCTGCCTGTGATTAGTAAGAAGTTTGTAGAAATATTCAGATGATAGATGGAGAGGCGCAACTGCTGGAGGGCGGTTGCGTTTTTTTTTATGGTGATGTGTATAGACCTTGGCTCAACAAATATCGAACAATAAAACCTATCACCTCACCCACTATACCGCCTCATAAACCGTACATCAATCCAATTCTTCAACCGCCAGGCCCAGCCGCTGACCAATGAAAACGATCCGTACGTTAAAAAGCCTCGCCTATCTCCCACCGACATGATGGCAAGGTATCGTTTTTGGGGCTCAAAGGGAATGATTTTGCCGTTCACCGCTGCCCCGTTCATGTTCTTCCACAGGACAGGTCCTTGTCGTACCGCTGTTACCCCATTTTTCGGAGTATCCGGAAAGTCCTTTAAAGTGGCGCAGTCGCCCGTTCCAAATACGTTCGGGTATTCGACGGATTGAAGATAGCTATTCACCATTAGAAAGCCTTTTTCATCTGTCGGTAAAATGCTGCTCCCAAACAGTGGCGGCGCTTTTGGTCCTCCTAGGAAGATCACTTCATCGTAGTTGATACTTGTTCCGCCATCTGTAAACACGTGAGCTTCATCTACCTTTTTAACGCGTCCCTGATATAGCTCAACCCCTTTTGAACGAGTAACCCCGGTTATTTTCCTTGAAGTATAGGAACCGGCTTTTTCTAAGAGGGGGGAGGAATGAACAACCGTTACCAAATGATCCTTAAAGCCGTTGTCTACCTTCCATGCCTTCAATGACAAGGCCATTTCAATACTCGCCGCACCGCCTCCGATAAAGACGGTTTTCCTGCTGCTATGAAACTTTTCTATTTGTTCAGGGAAACGATAGTTTGGTTTGATCGGAAGATTGTGTTCATGTAAGCCCTCGATTTCCAATGAGTCATTACGGGATCCAATGTCGAAGGAAACAAAGTCGTAGGTGAATATGTCACCTTTGTCAGTCAGGAGATGCTGCTGCTCAGGGTCGATGGAAAGAATGGTTCTTTCGACGAATTCACACCCAGCCTCCTCACACAATCTCTCTAAATCGATTCGCGTTTCCTCTAATGGGTAGATTCCTTCCGTGTAACCTGAGAACATTCCTGAATAATATTGATAACGTGAGGGGGAAATGAGGACCCACTTCACGTGATCATCCTGATTTTCTATCCGTTTTTTTAAACAATGGAGGTGGCTGTGTCCGCCACCGACTAAGATGATTGTTTTCATTATGAATCTCCTTTATAGAGGACGCTGTTCTTCCCATTCCTCTCGAATCATGCCCATACGGATGGAGTCGTAGTAAACACCATTATAATAGCGGCATTTGCGCATTCTTCCCTCGAGTTTCATTCCGATTTTTTCTGCCGCCTTCATCATCCGTTCATTTCCTGACCATGTGGTGATTCCAACACGGCCAATTTTCTTCGATTGAAACAGGTGGTCCACCCAGAGGGATAACGCCTCTGTTCCGTAGCCGCCGTTCCAATAGGAAGGGTCATAAATGACGATTCCCGCTTCAAGCCATCTGGTAGGCTCGTACTCCCAGTAATATCCGATGGTTCCAATGATGGTTCCGTCTACTTCAATGATCCGCTGGAATTCATCGCTGCGACTTTTATGTTTCATCGATGATTCTATGTACTCTTCACGCGTTAAGCGTTTATGTTCAAAATAAGGGGCGTCCCATTTTTTCCACTCTGGAGAAGGATCACTGTAAATATAGTCCCATAGAGTAGGAAGATCTCTTTCTTCTATTTTTCTAAGTGTTACACGCTGACCGGTTATTTTCAATTCATGAGCACTCCTTTAATATGTTAATATTTCCATTATACAGAAAATAGTGCACTCATGAAGAAAGTTCGTTTTAAACAGAAAGAGGCACTTCAAGCATATCCCTGAGGGAAAAGGACAAGAAGTAGGAGAAGCCCTTCAACAAGAAAACAGAGGTCCGTCCCTCAAATAGGGACGGACCTCCATATATCAGCTTGCTTTTATTTTAGAAAGTGGTACTTTTTTTTTCTGTGTAAGCTTGTCCACGATTGACGTAATCGCACCATCACCTGTTACGTTACACGCTGTACCGAAGCTGTCTTGTGCTAGGTAAAGGGCAATCATGAGTGATGTCATTGTTGGTCCGAAGCCTAACATTGTTTCAAGTAATCCAAGGGCAGCCATGACAGCTCCACCGGGAACACCAGGTGCCGCGATCATCGTAATTCCAAGCATCAGAATGAACGGGAACAGCTGAGTGAACTGTAACGCTTCTCCTTGAATGAACATGACGGCCATGGCACAGCTGACAAGGGTAATCGTGCTTCCTGATAAATGAATCGTTGCCAGGAGAGGTACAGAGAAGTCAGCAATACGTTCCCTCGAACCGATTTTCTTTGAGCGCTCAAGCGTTACGGGGATCGTAGACGCCGAAGATTGAGTTCCCAGTGCCGTAAAGTATGCCGGCAGCATGCTTTTCATCATAGAAAGCGGATTCTGTTTTCTTAAAGTTCCGGCAGTTGTATATTGTAAAATTAAAAAGACTACATGTAAAAGAATAATCATAACAAATACTTTAGCGAATACAGACATAATGGCACTGACTTGTCCACCTTGGGTCATGTTTGCGAAAATTCCAAGAATATGAACCGGTAAGAGTGGAATGATGATTTTTTCAATCACAAGTTCAATGATGTTCCTGAATTCATTCATGCCCTTTTGAAGAGCGTCTCCCTTAATGGCAGCCATTCCTAGACCAATGGTGAAGGCGATAAGCAAAGCCGTCATAACGCCCATAATAGGAGGCATTTCTACTGTGAAGAATCCCTTGAGAAGCGCTTCTTCGGGATTTTCAAATGATTGAGACGTTTGATTGGCCAACAAAGTTGGGTAAATAGACTTCGCAACCGTAAAGGCGAGTAAGCCGGCTAACACCGTGGAACCATATGCGAGAGCTGTGGTTAAACCGAGAAGCTTACCAGCTCCTTTACCCATGGATCCGATTCCTGGAGCAATAAATCCAATAATGATTAAGGGAATAGCGAATCCTAGGAAATTACCGAATAATCCATTAAATGTAGCGAAAATTTTAACGAACCACTCTGGTGCAAACGCTCCAATGACAATACCTAAAGCAATACCTAAAAGGATCTTAGGCAGTAAACCTAGCTTTCTCATCTTGGTGTCCTCCTCGAAAATACAAATGTTTTTAATAGAAAGATTGTACACCTTATGGGAGGATATTTTAATAGCTTTTCAAATAGGCGAAATCTTAAGTGTATTCAGAATAATATTGTTGGCTCCCTGTCGCAGGACTAGTTTTCCTTTGCATACATATATAATGGGCTTTGACTTAAATGTCTTTCGAATCAAGACAAATGTGGTAATTTTTATTTTCCATAGGAATCATTCTTTCCCTTTCCGATGAAAGTGATAAAATAGAATCATCTATTGTGAATATTGGAGGTAACTCATACATGAAAACGAAGTTATGCTTACTGTACGGCGGTAAATCCGCTGAACATAATGTTTCCTTGCAAACAGCCAAGGCCGTGATTGGAGCCCTGGACTTAAATAAATATGAAATTCACCCTATTTTCATCTCAACAGAAGGCGCGTGGATCAAAGGCCCACAACTGAATGCTCCCGTTGAAGATGTGAAAGCATTACAGTTTAAGGATGGGGAAGAAATTGCCCCTAATGCGTTAAGTACATCCATTTCTCCTTCTGAGTCTGTTGGCTATGACATGATCTTCCCGTTGCTTCACGGACCGAATGGGGAAGACGGAACCGTTCAAGGAATGCTTGAACTGTTAAACCTTCCTTATGTAGGAAATGGCGTTCTTGCCTCATCTGCTGGAATGGATAAGGTCATCATGAAGAATTTATTTGCTCAAGCGGGCATTCCGCAAGTTAATTACACATGGTTCATCCGCAGTACATGGAAAGGGAACCCTGAGTCTACTTACAAACAAGTGGAGGATGAGATTGGGTATCCTTGTTTTGTAAAGCCTGCTAACTTAGGCTCATCAGTAGGGATCAGCAAATGTACGTCACGCGAAGAATTGCAGACTGCCTTCGAGGATGCGTTCCAGTTCGACCGTAAGATCATCATTGAAGAAGGTGTGAAGGCGCGTGAAATTGAGCTTGGTGTATTAGGGAATGACCAGCCGGAGTGCTCAGTTGCGGGTGAAATCGTACCTAAAAAAGACTTCTATGATTACAAAGCGAAATATGAAGACGGAGATACGGCCCTCATCATTCCTGCAGAAGTAGAAGGAAGCATCTACAATGAAATGAAGAATATCGCGATTCAGTCGTATAAAGCCCTGGATTGTTCAGGACTTGTGCGTGCGGACTTCTTCTTAACAGAAGATGGTCAGATTTATATGAATGAAGTCAACACGATGCCCGGCTTCACACCATTCAGTATGTTCCCTCTTCTATGGAAGCACACTGGTGTAGACTATCCAACCCTGATCGGGAAATTAGTGGAACTTGGCTTAGAACGTTATCAAGACAAACAAACGATTAAACATACGATGTAACACACGATACTTGGGACTGCCCGGAAGATTCACCGTCTAAAGGCAGTCCCTGCTCTGTTCTCATCAAAAAGAGTAAAAGGAGAAAGCGAATGTTTGAGAAAAAAATAAAAGATATATGCAACATGCTTGATGTAAAAAATAATCTTTCCAAGTTCGAGTCGGTGGTGGTGAAAGGCGTTTCCATCGATACAAGAAAGATTGAGGGTGCTAATCTGTTTGTTCCTTTTAAAGGGGAAAACGTGGACGGTCATCAATTCGTCCGAAATGCCATTGAAAATGGTGCGTCTGCCGCTCTTTGGGATATTAATGTTCCTAATCCACCTGAAGATATTCCCGTACTAGTAGTGGAAGATCCCCTTCTGGCCCTTCAGTCATTGGCCAATCAATATCGCCATGAGCTGGATTTAAAGGTAGTCGGAATTACAGGCAGTAATGGAAAAACAACAACGAAAGATATTGTGGCAAACCTTTTGTCAGTGAAGTATCGAGTTCATAAAACACAAGGGAACTATAACAACCACATCGGTCTTCCTTTAACGATCCTTTCTTTGCCCCAGGATTCTGAAGTGGCTGTACTTGAAATGGGAATGAGTGGATTCGGAGAGATTGAACTTCTATCAGAGATTTCTCAGCCCGACGCTGCCATCATCACCAATATTGGAGAATCACATCTTCAGGATCTGGGATCACGGGAAGGAATCGCCAAAGCCAAATTGGAGATTGTGAAGGGCTTGAAGTCCGATGGGTTATTTGCATACTACGGAGATGAACCGCTGTTACAGGATGGTGTTCAGGAACTCAACCTGAAGCATGTGGAGACTTTCGGTAGAAGTGAATTCAATACGATTTACCCAACAAAAATCAAGATGGATAATAAAGGGAGTTATTTTGAGACTTCTCTCGCTGAAGGAGAAACATTCTTTCTTCCTGTATTAGGCCAGCATAATATCCACAACGCTCTAGCCGGAATCCTGATTGCCCGTAAATTTGGCCTCAGTGTGGATGAAATGAAAGAAGGCTTACAGTCGTTAAAGTTGACCCAGATGAGAATGGAAATGGTGGAAGGAAAGAAAGGCGAAAGCATCATTAACGATGCCTATAATGCCAGCCCTACTTCCATGAAAGCCGCGATTCAGCTTGTGTCAGAACTTGAGGGGTTCCATACAAAAATCCTGGTGCTTGGAGATATGCTGGAGCTTGGCGACCAGGAAGAAGTATTTCATCAGGAAATTGGACAATTGATCAATCCGGACAAAATTCAGCATGTGTTTACATTTGGTCCTTTAGGTGACTTTATCGGTAAGGGTGCACTTGAGAATTTTTCTCCTGATCGTGTTCACTCGTTTACAGATAAAGACAGCCTGACAAAAGAGCTGTCCTCCTTCATTACAGGGGAAGAGCTGGTTTTATTCAAGGCATCCAGGGGAATGAAGCTTGAAGAAGTCATCGATGGATTAAAGGCATAAATTTCTACTGACCTCCAAGTTTAAACCTTAATGGATATGAACAAAATGAGCTTGTAGATGATGGGAGATTGGCTCGCTCCCTACCTTTTGAAAAGTAAGAGGGGATAACATGATCGGTTGTTTACTAATCCATGGATTCACCGGTAGCCCTTTTGAAGTAGAGCCTCTGGCAGATTTCCTTCAAGAGAGAACCGACTGGGAAATCGTTGTGCCCACTTTGCCTGGTCATGGTGAAACCCTTGAACTGAAAGGGGTCAAACATATTGAATGGATCGAGCATGCTGAGGAAGAACTTCAGGCTCTTATAGAGAAATGCGATGAGGTTTACGTAATCGGATTCTCCATGGGCGGGTTGATCGCTTCGTATCTTTCTGTGAAATATGAAGTCAATAAGCTCGTGCTTTTAAGTGCAGCAGCTTATTATGTAAATGTGAAGCAGCTACTGAAAGATATTGGAAATATGATTAAAGAAGGAATTCAAGGTAATCTGATTGAAAACGAGCTGTACAACCGGTACAAATGGAAGGTGACAAAAACCCCAGTTCTATCCACGTACGAATTTAGAAAAGTCGTTCGTATTGCTCGTCCACTCCTGAAAAAGGTTAATGTGCCAACCTTTATTGCCCAAGGAGAGATTGATGGAATAGTCCCCCCGAAAGCTGCAAAATATATATACGAGACTATTTCTTCCCAAGAAAAAAACCTTTTTTATTCCCCTAAAGCAAAACATTTGATCTGTCATAGTGAAGATAAGCACGAACTTTTTGAAGAGATCTACCAATTCCTTCTAAATGAATAGATTGACTATTTGACATTAGATTGAAATTCATTTCTAGAAGTGGTAACATAGCTACAACATAGTTCTTAACTTGTTGGACGTGCTAGCTCTTCTATTTTGAAGAGTGTATTTTTTTGTACCAAACATAAAACTAAACATCTCATATAGACGGTTTTAGATTAGATACCGAAGTCTTTCGGTGGGTAAGATTTCGTTCCGACCTAAAAATATAATCAGATATTGATTAGTTATAAAAGATGTAAATTAAAGGAGAATGTAACATTGACTAAGTTTGCAGATTTAAACTTAAGCGCATCTACGTTGAAATCAATTAAACGTATGGGCTTTGAAGAAGCGACACCAATTCAGGCGAGTACGATTCCAGTCGGTTTAGAAGGTAAGGATATCATCGGTCAGGCACAAACTGGAACAGGTAAAACAACAGCATTTGGAATCCCGATGATCGAGAAGATCGATGTGAAAAATCCAAATGTTCAAGCTCTTATCATTGCACCAACTCGTGAACTTGCCATTCAAGTTTCTGAAGAGTTATATCGTATCGGATCCGACAAGCGTGCACGCGTGTTATCTGTCTACGGAGGACAGGACATCCAGCGTCAAATCCGCGCGATGAAAAAGAACCCTCATATCATCGTTGGTACACCAGGTCGTCTTCTTGACCATATCAAACGTAAAACACTCAACCTTGAAAACGTTGAAACATTAGTACTTGACGAAGCAGACGAAATGCTGAACATGGGCTTCATCGAAGACATCGAAAGCATCCTTGAGACTGTTCCAAGCACAAGACAAACACTTCTATTCTCTGCAACAATGCCGGATCCTATCCGCCGCATTGCGAATCGCTTTATGACAGAGCCGGAAGTAATCAAAGTTAAATCAAAAGAAGTAACCGTTTCGAACATCGAACAATACTTCACGAAAGTTAGCGAAAAAGAAAAATTCGATACTCTTTCCCGTTTAATCGACGTTCAATCACCTGAACTTGCGATCGTATTCGGTCGTACAAAGCGTAGAGTAGACGAATTAGCGCGTGCTCTTAGCATCCGCGGCTACCTGGCTGAAGGTATTCACGGAGATCTTTCTCAAGCTCGTCGTATGACGGTCCTTAAGAAATTCAAAGAAGGACGCATCGATATCCTGATCGCAACAGACGTTGCTGCCCGTGGATTAGATATCTCAGGCGTAACGCATGTTTACAACTTTGATATTCCTCAAGATCCTGAAAGCTACGTTCACCGTATCGGACGTACAGGTCGTGCAGGTAAGAAGGGTATGTCCATCACTTTTGTTACACCAAGAGAAATGGGTTACCTGAAGATTGTTGAACAAACAACGAAGAAGAAAATGACGGCTCTTAAGCCACCTAGCTTAAACGAAGCCCTTGAAGGTCAACAACGCTTAGCTCTTGAAAAATTAGCTGAAGCGGCGAAAGAAAGTGATCTTAAAGATTACTATCCATTAGCAGAAGAATTCCTGGGAGACCACGATCCTGTTCAAGCAGTTGCAGCAGCGATCCGTGTCCTGACGAAAGAGCCGGATACAACACCAGTTGAAATTACTGAAGAGCGTCCATTACCATCAAGAGGTGGTGGAAATCGTGGCGGCGGAAATCGCGGCGGTGGATACAAAGGTGGAGCACGCAGCGGAAAAGGCGGAAGCCGTGGAGGATCACCACGCAGCGGCGGTGGAAATCGCGGAGGCGGAAGCCGTGGCGGAGATCGCAACCGTACTGGCGGCGGCAGACCACAATCTTCAACCAAACGTAAATCTTATAACAATTCTTGATCAATAGATTTGAGGACACGATGACCTTTGGGTTGTCGTGTTTTTTTGTTGGTTTGGATGCGTATAGAAATGGGGGAGGATCATGGGAGTTTCCAATTTTTACAAAAATACGCATTTATCGTGAGAAGCGACGCAATAAATAATAAAATGACGCAATTAAGCTGAAAACGACGCAATTATTCAGATATCGACGCAATTAAACCTCAAAACGGCGCAATCAGTCGTATTCTGTGGATTATCTAAATTAAAAAGAAGGGTTTTTTAAGCCTGTGGCGAACTAAAGTAGGCAGAACCTTAAAGGAGAGTGATCAATTGATCTGTAAAGAACTCAAAATCCCAATCAATATTGATAAAACCCAAGCATTATTATGGCGCCTGCCTCTCAATCATCAAAAGATTCCCATTGTAGATAAGGATTTAAAGAAAAGAAAAGCAGGTTTCAACGGTGAATCAACCGTCTACTACCACCTCAGTTTCTTAAATGACAAGAAATATAAAATCTTCTATGATGTAAGGCTTCCTCTATTCTCAAACTATTTCCAAATCGATTTCCTCATCCTCACCCCATCCTATATTTTAGTTATCGAAGTAAAGAATATCTCAGGAATCGTTACCATTGACCCTTTCATAAGACAGCTTACCCGGACTTATAAAGGAATTACAGAAGGATTCTCTGACCCGATCACTCAGGTTCAAAGACAAAAATTATTACTGCAAAAATGGTTCAGTGTCCAAAAGCTGAAGCACCCTCCAATCAAGCACCTCGTTGTATTCAGCAACCCATCAACCATCTTAAAATATACCGAACCCCCACTTGCTGACTCACCTTACAGAAATATTATTCACTCTCAAAATATAATAGATAAGATCAAGCATTTAAATGGGACATACGTAAAAGAAGACATGACTGATAAAGAGTTGACCAAAATGAAGAAAACCATTCTAAAAAAACATGAAGAATCGGAGCTAGACTTTATGGAGAGATATTCTCTTACCCAAAGCGATATTGTGACTGGAGTACGTTGTCAAAACTGCCATCATATACCAATGATTAGAGTAAGTGGAACATGGTTTTGCGTTAAATGTGGCAGTTCATCTAAATATGCTCATCTAGAAACAGTCCGGGATTATTTCTTATTAATAAGTGATCACATAACCAATCAAGAATTAAGGAGATTTTTGTACCTGAACTCACGAAACACCGCTTATAAAATATTGAAATCCCTTCAATTAGAAACAAAAGGAGGAACAAAGTCTGTCACCTATTCAAAACCAACGAGATAAATCTCTCCAATCCGCACATACTAACCCCAAAAAGGAGTCCACCCCACATGACACTCGTAAAGTTAGGCTATGTTGCCATGAGTATGAACCTCCAGAATGCATCCCCTTCCCAAACGATGACTTATAAGCAGTTTTCCGGGATCAAGGATCGTGAGGCTGCTATTCATAAACTCGAACGTATTGCCAAATCGAATCTTGAAAACTGCCTGCGGCTTTTAAAGCATAATGTTCTTAATGAGATTCACTTTTTCCGGTTCAGTTCAAAGTTGATCCCTCTTGCGAATCATCCTGAATTGAAGGGATGGGATTTCATTTCGCCCTTGAAACCTGAGCTCGATGCGATTAAAGAGTATTTGACGCTTCATCCTATGCGTGTGGATTTTCATCCCGATCATTTTGTACTGTTGAATTCAAGTGATGTAGATGTGTTGAAAAACACTCTTAAAACGCTTAAGATGCATGAGGCATTATTAAAAGGGATGGGAATCGATCCAACCCACCGCTGTGTTCTCCATGTTGGTGGAGCTTATGAAGATAAAGAAAAGGCACTTGAGCAATTCATACACAATTGGGGTCTGACCCCCGTTTCTCTTCAACAAATGATCATTCTTGAAAACGATGATACTGTGTTCAGTGCTTCGGATGCCCTTTATCTATGTGAAAAGCTCGGGATCCCCCTTGTATTCGATTACCATCATCATCTTGCTTATAACGAAAGAGATTGGTTGTTGGATTGGGAGAGGATCGTTGGAACGTGGAGCCAGTCATCATTACCTGTGAAGATGCATATTTCAAGCCCGCGATCCCAGGAAGATTACAAAGCCCATGCCGAGTTTATCGAACCTAAGATGTTCCTTGATTTTCTTCATGGGATAAAGGGCTCGGTGGATGAAATGGACTGTATGATAGAAGCGAAAAAGAAGGATGACGCATTATTCCGATTAGTGGAGGACCTGAGAGGGATAGATGGGATTGAGTGGGTGGATAAAAGTTCGTTTCATCTAATATAGGCAAATCTCCCGAAGCTTTCACCTTAATCTGAAACCATCTCTGTTCCAAATCGTAAATATACTGTAAGATTTAGTAAAAGAGAGAAGTGAGGGGATGGGTATGATCGGAGAGCCGCAAAAACGAATTTCACCAAAGGCTTTAAAGGTGTGGAAGATATATGGTGTGATTGAATCGTTGATCGTCGCAGCTGTAGCTGCAGGAGCGATTACGCTGACTGTGATGTTTGAGTGGCCACAATGGATCATTGCAGCAGCAGTTGCCATATTGATTCTATTTACATATTTGTTTGTTTTCTTTATTCCAACAATTAAATGGAAGAGATGGCGTTATGAGGTGAGGGAGCAGGAGATTGAGCTTCAAAGAGGAATTTTTATTGTGAAGCGCACGTTGGTCCCGATGGTGAGGGTCCAACATGTTGATACGGTCCAGGGCCCTATTTTAAAAAAGTATGAGTTGGCAACCATTACGATTTCGACTGCGGCCACGGTTCATGAGATTCCGGCATTGGATGTGGAGGAAGCAGATGAATTGAGGAACTCCATTTCACAACTTGCAAGGGTGGCGGAAGATGATGTCTGAGCACAAGAGACTGCATCCGATTTCAGCTGTAGCGAATTTTGTAAAGCAATTAAAGGACTTAATCGTTCCCTTTGTCTTTTTATTTGTATTGAATAACCGGGGAGAGAAGACAGGATTTTGGGATTATATGCCTGTTATTTCTATGGCGGCAGTTCTTGTATTCGTTCTGGTCACTGGGATTGTAAAGTGGCTACGGTTTACATATCGATTGGAAGAAGGGGAGCTGCGGATCGAGTACGGATTATTCGTTAAAAAGAAAAGGTATATTCCCATTGACCGGATACAGAGTTTGAATTTCTCTGAGGGCATTCTGCATCGGCCATTTGGATTGGTTAAGGTCAAGGTCGAAACGGCTGGGTCTTCGAATCCCCGGGAATCAGAAGCGGAATTGACAGCTATTTTAAAAGAAGAAGCGATAGAGTTGGAGGCAATGATATATAGGGAGAAAAAGGGTCATAGCGTATCCGGAGATCTTCCTGGCGAAACTACGGAGACTTTGAAAGATGAAGCTCCCTTTTTCAACCTCAGCTCGAAAGACATTTGGGTTCTTGCTACGACTTCAGGCGGTATCGGGGTCATTATTTCCGGTGTGTTTGTTTTCTTATCCCAATTTAATGAGTTCATTCCGTATGAAGCTGTGTATGATGAGCTGGCTGTTTTTGTGAAAAGCGGCGTGTTTGTGGTTTCGGTGATGGCATTCTTGGGATTGCTCATTGCCTGGCTATTATCGATTGCCTGGACATTTATTATTTATGGTGATTTCAGAATTAAAATTGTGGATGATCATATTGTCATGACAAGAGGGCTTCTGGAGAAGAAGCAGGTGACGGTTCCCTTAAATCGGGTGCAAGGCATCCGGGTAGTGGAAAATCCAATCAGGCAGCTCTTGGGGTATTGCACCGTCCACATTGAAAATGCAGGCGGTTCTGTTTTGGAAAAAGACAGCACGAGTATAAAATTATTCCCGATCGTGAAAAAGAAGCGAATTACGGGTTTATTAAACGACTTATTTCCGGATTATGTCATTCAAGATGATTTTAAGAGGCTACCGGGACGTTCCTTAAGAAGATATGTGTTCAGACAGGCAATCTGGGTGGTGGTCCCTACCACGGCTGTTTGTTTTATGTATTGGCCGTATGGTCTTTGGGTCGGCCTGTTGATGATTCCTTTCGGGATTCTCGGGTACTACCAATACCGTGCAGGAGGCTGGAAGATTGTTGATGGACAATTATCTTTACAGTATAGAGGCATATTGAAAAATACGATGCACATAAAGAAAAGTCGCATTCAATCTTTGGACACCCATGAAAGCTGGTTTCAAACGAGAAAAAACTTGGGCAGTCTCAGAACAACGATAAAATCTGGAGAGACTGGTTATGTCAGTCCTATCAGGGATCTTGAAAAGAAGGACCTTCAAACCATCGCTTCCTGGTTTTCTCATAGTGTGTAAACGATAAAAGTGACCCGCGATTCGTTAGCGGGTCACTTTTGTTTCTTATTTTTTACCTGAAATCCACCCAATCACAAAGCCGCCGATTAAACCGAAAATATGGGCAGTTATGTTGATTCCGGATTGCATGAAGGTCATGACAACACCAATGACGACGATCGGTATGATGATTTGCCGGCTTTCTCTCGTGATGAAATGATTTTTCAAGAGAATCATGGCGATGTAAAAACCGAATAAACCAAAGATTGCTCCCGATGCTCCCACATGACTATACGTAAGGGGCTTGATAACATAAGTAATGATATTGGCAAACACGCCGCTTGCTATATAAAGACCGATAAACTTAGCTTTTCCCAGGTGCTTTTCCAGTGGTGTGCCAAACAGGACAAGGGAAAATGAATTAAATAGCAGATGAGCAAATCCCAAATGTACAAAGATAGGGGTGACGAGCCTCCACCATTCTCCCTCTTTGATAAATAAATTCACACCGGCCAGCTGCTCGTACACCCACATTTGTGGGAAAATAGGTAGTGCACTGACAAGGTATAAAGCGATATGAATGAATACAAGCAGGGAAATAATAGGATAGAACCGTAAAAATTGTGAAAAACTTTCAGTCCGGACAAACATATTGTATCCTCCTAAATAAGTTGTTTCTTTTTATATCAATGCTAAATCATTTATATAAAAAACGCAGTCAATACTATAGTATAAGAAAACGTTGAAAATCACGAGTATAGTTCATTATACAAATATGCATAACAGGACAAGAGTAGAAGGGGAATCGCATATGATAAAAGGAATAGGATTGGACATTGTTGAAACAGGGCGCATTCAGAGGATGATTGAACGACAGCCGAAGTTCGCTAAGAGAATTTTAACAGCTAAGGAGGAGGATGCTTTCTCTACATTAAACGAGCAGCGCAAGGTTGAATTCGCAGCTGGACGATTTGCAGCCAAAGAAGCTTTTGCCAAGGCGAATGGAACGGGAATTGGGACAGCACTCTCCTTTCAGGATATTGAAATCAGTAAGGACCCGAACGGAAAGCCTTATTTTTCTAAGCCAGAGGGGGCGAACGCCCATTTATCCATCACTCATAGCCGGGAATTTGCGGCTGCACAGGTGGTCATCGAAGAGTGAAAATTATTTCAAGCTTGTCATCTTCACTAGCATAATCCTTCAGGTTGTCTCATATATTCAGTAGTGCAATAAGAGAGACAAGGCCAGGTGTTTAACAATCGCGGTTCTTTGGCGAATTGCAATTGGACTAATGAACGGGGCATTCTATAAGAATCGTCCATTCTTAGACGGCTGGCTTTCCCCTCTCTCAATTACGTTTATCCTGGGACAAAAGGGGTTGAAAAAATGAAGAAAAAGCTAGTGATACTAGTGATGGCCATGTTAGCGGTGCTTATGCTGGCTGCTTGTGGAGAACAATCGAAAGAAGATGTAACCAAGGATCTTAAGGCTAAAGTAGAGGATATGAAGGGGTACAAAGCGGATGCGAAAATGACCCTGCAGGTGGGCGACGAGCCTCAAACCTATGATGTGGAAGTGTGGCATAATGACCCTAATTATTATCGAGTGGCATTAAAGAACGCTGCGAAAGATCAGAGTCAAATGATCTTACGTAATGATGAGGGAGTATTCGTCCTTACGCCGGCACTGAACAAAAGCTTCCGATTCCAAAGCAACTGGCCTGAAAATAGCAGCCAGGCGTACTTGTATGAATCGCTTGTGCAAGATGTGTTAGAGGATAAAGAGGCTACTTTCAAAGAGACAAAAGATCACTACATCTTTAACACGAAGACACGTTATCAAAACAGTCAGATGCTTCCGACTCAAGAGATTGCCTTTAACAAGAAAGACCTGACTCCGGCATCCGTAAATGTATTGGATTCAGATAAAAATCCACTTGTGAAAGTAGAGTTCTCCAAGATGGATATGAAAGCTGCATTTGATAAAAAAGACTTCGACATGAAGAAAAACATGACAGGTGCCCAGCTTGAAGTACCGGTTACGGCAAATGTAGAGGACACAGAATTCACAGTTCTTTACCCAATGTCAGAAATCACCGGCACCGAATTAATTGAAGAAAAAGAAGTCGCAACCGATACGGGTAAACGTGTAATCTTAACGTATGATGGTGAAAAGTCCTTCACAATCGTACAAGAAAAAACAACGGTCGTTCCAACGATGACGGTTTCTACTTCTCTTAAAGGTGAATTAGTGGACCTTGGATTCACAGTAGCGGCCATGACAGAGCAGTCAATCAGATGGACCAATAACGGAGTGGACTATATGCTTGCCTCCAATGATCTGACTCCTTCTGAGATGGTGATGGTAGCTCAATCCGTACAAGGTTCAATGGTGAAATAAAATAACTGAACGGGGCGGGCCCATCTGGTTCGCCTCTTTCCTTGGTGTGGGGATGAAATATATTATCCAAAACCACTAGGGAACGTTCACAAGTCCCCATTAAACAACATCCACGAATCCCTTCTTACCATTAGAAATACCACTATTACTTCACGCGGTGCCCTATCCTTCCCCCCTCTCCAAAAAATCCATTTGACACAATGAATGATAATATGAATAATCAATGGTATTCTTGAATAGAATGACAATGTTTTGTGTAAAGATATGAGGAAGTGAACAGAGTGGAAACCCAGACGCAATTTTTTCGTGATACATGGGCAGAAATCAACCTAGATCATTTATATGAAAACGTAAAGAAGATTAGAGGCCATATCCCTGAAGATGTGAAAGTGTTTGCGGTTGTGAAAGCGAATGCTTATGGGCATGGGGATGTGCAAACTGCTTTTACTGCTCTTAATGCCGGGGCACACGGCTTGGCTGTTGCATTCTTAGACGAAGCGATTTCCTTAAGAAGAGCAGGCGTAACCGCTCCTATTCTCGTATTGGGAGCTACCAGACCGAAAGATGTGAAGATTGCTGCCGATATGGATATTTCGTTAACGACCTTCCACCAAGCGTGGCTTGTGGAAGCCGAAAATGAGCTGTCAGAAGGAGATCGATTAAACCTTCATATCAAGTGTGATACCGGGATGGGGAGGATAGGCGTTCGTTCCATCGAAGAATTAAAGGGTATCGAACAATATGTTCAAGCTCATTCCCGATTTAATATTGAAGGGATCTTTACCCATTTTGCCACGGCAGATGAGTTGAACGATGACTATCTTGATCGGCAATTGGCTCGATTTGAATACATGCTGAATCAATTGAATTCATCACCAGCGTATATCCATTCTTCAAATAGTGCCGCTACATTAAGGAAAACCAACACCCTCTTCAATGCTGTGCGGGTGGGAATTGCCATGTACGGACTGACTCCATCTCAAGAGATGAAGCCCGAGCTGCCTTTTCCTCTAAAAGAAGTGTTTTCTCTTCATTCAAGACTTATTCATACAAAAGAACTTTCAGCTGGAGAGAAAGTAAGCTATGGGGCTACTTATGAAACGGGTGAGGCAGAATGGATTGGGACGATTCCTATCGGATACGCTGATGGATGGCTGCGTAAATTACAAGGTCAGGACGTCATTGTAAACGGTAAACGGGTTCCAATTGTTGGAAGGATCTGTATGGATCAATGTATGATTCGGCTGCCTGGATTTCTTGAAATGGGTACCCGTGTAACGTTAATAGGCAAACAGGGTGAAGAAGCGATTACAATGGATGAAATCGCAGATAAGCTTGATACCATTAACTATGAGATCCCTTGTATGATCTCCACGAGAGTGCCGCGTATCTATATGCGAAACGGGGAGCCGACGGAAGTATCGAATAAACTCTTATCCACAAGTATTCACGGTCAACAGGAAAATAACAACCAATTTGATGAATAATTAGTATTTTATATGGTGGATAATAGAAGAGATTGATAAATTAACTTTTCATTCCCCTTAATTGATGGTATGATAAATATGTTAATGAACAGAAACGGTATGTAGTGATTGGTGGAGGTGTAGTTTGTGTCTGAATCCAGCGCAACAACAGAAATCTTAATTCGTCTACCGCAACAGCTCGTTACAGAATTAGACGGCTTTGCAGATCAAGAAAATGTGAATCGCAATGAGTTTATTTATCGTGCAACCAAAATGTATTTAAGAGAGCGTAAGAAAAGACAATTACGTGAATCTATGAGACGCGGCTATATGGAAATGGCTAAGATTAATCTCGCAATTGCTTCAGAGGCGATTCAAGCAGAATATGAGGCAGAACATACAGTCGAACGCTTAGTAAGCGGGGGTTAATCCTTTGATTGTAAAGCGTGGTGACGTATATTTTGCAGACCTTTCTCCTGTTGTAGGATCAGAACAAGGCGGAGTTCGGCCGGTACTTGTTATTCAAAATGATATAGGGAACAGGTTTAGTCCCACAATTATTGTAGCTGCCATTACCGCTCAAATTCAAAAAGCGAAACTGCCTACTCATGTTGAAATTGATGCAAAACGTTATGGCTTTGAACGTGATTCCGTTATCTTGCTTGAACAGATTCGAACGATTGATAAACAACGTCTTACCGATAAGATTACGCACTTGGATGATGAGATGATGGAAAAAGTGGATGACGCCCTGCAAATCAGCGTGGGCCTGATTCAATTTTAACCATGAGCTTTTCGTCGTGTAGATACTTTATCATGTTATACAGTAGGAACAATATAACTTCAAACCAGAAGGCTTGCTGATCAACAATATGTATGATCATTAAGCCTTTTTGTTTTGTCTTTTTTCTTTAGAAGGAGAGTTCCAGTCCCAATTAACCCCAAAAGAAGAATATGGATAATGGAAATATAGTCAATTTTATGACAAAACACCGTAAACAATTTATAATGGGAAAAGTAAGAATTAAAAATACCCGAAAAGGCATAGTTTTTTTCTTTTTTGTATTTATTTGTTACTATAAAAGTAATTACGTCATTTTTTAGTACACTGTTGTAAACTACTTTAAAATTAAGTTACATCATTCGGCATAAATACGAAGTTCAAATTTCATATGATAGAATGGGGAGAACTAAATGTTTAGTGAAGTCACGGATTATATTCAGAATAATAAATCAGATATCACTAGTATTTGGATGGAACGAATGAGGAACGAAGCGGATGAGAAGTTTCTTCAAGTTGTTTCAGATCAAGTTTTTACTAAGACAAGCCATGAGTTTGTAGAAATGATTGTTTCTAACCTAAGGGATTCCAACGAGTTCAATAGCCGGTTGGGAGATTTCGCTGAAAAAGTTGTCAGGTTAGGATGGCCACTGACCTTTGTGACATCGGCTCTAAGTACTTTTGGTAAAGTGGTTTACGAAGGCATGATGAAAGAAGGTATTATTACAGATCAAAACTATGCGGCACAAGTTGAGAAGTTCGATAAATGGTTAACGCCGATGAATAATAAAGTAATCAGTGCTTATACAGAGTCATGGGAAAGAACTGTTTCACTTCAAAAAATAGCGTTGCAGGAATTGTCTGCACCACTGATACCTGTTTTCGAAAAAATTTCTGTGATGCCGCTTGTGGGAACGATTGATACAGAACGAGCGCGATTGATTATGGAAAATCTATTAAACGGTGTAGTGAAGCATAGAGCGGAAGTGGTGTTAATCGATATCACCGGAGTACCTGTTGTGGATACAATGGTAGCCCATCATATCATCCAGGCAGCTGAAGCTGTTCGATTAGTAGGGGCGAAATGCATGTTGGTTGGGATCAGACCTGAAATCGCACAAACGATTGTAAACTTAGGAATTGATTTAAATCAATTCAGTACTAATAGTACGTTACGAAAAGGAATTGAAAAGGCTCTTGAAATGACAAATCGAAAAATAGTTTCGGCGGAGGGATTAGAGTGAGAATACCAATTTTAAAGCTGCACGATTGTTTGCTGATTTCCATTCAGTGGGAGCTTGATGATCAAACAGCCCTTCAATTTCAAGAAGATCTTCTCCATAAGATTCATGAAACGAGTGCCAGAGGGGTAGTAATCGATATTACCTCCATTGATTTTATAGATTCATTCATTGCTAAGGTTCTTGGGGATGTCATTAACATGTCAAGGTTAATGGGGGCGAAGGTAGTCATTACCGGCATCCAGCCTGCTGTAGCGATAACATTGATTGAGCTTGGAATCAGGTTAGAGGACGTTCTGACCGCTCTGGATTTGGAAAAAGGTCTGGAGAAATTACAATTGGAACTGGGGGACTAGGTATG
Source organism: Rossellomorea sp. ABR4_004 (assembly GCF_056159585.1). NCBI lineage: Bacteria > Bacillati > Bacillota > Bacilli > Caryophanales > Bacillaceae > Rossellomorea > Rossellomorea sp. ABR4_004. Next base: position 41,381 of record NZ_JBSWVM010000009.1, read on the forward strand.
GATAGCCAATCCTGCGTGAAGATCACGAATGAATGGGACATCGTTGCTGCCCGCCAGTTAGGAAGGAATGTAGCGAAAGAGCTCGGATTCGGTACCGTTGACCAAGCTCGTATCACTACGGCTATCAGCGAATTAGCAAGGAACATCTATTTATATGCTGGCTACGGTCAGATTTGCATAGAAAAATTATTCGATGCCGGGAAAAAGGGTGTACGAATTATCGCCTTGGACGAAGGACCCGGAATCGCAGATATTAGAAAAGTAATGGAAGATGGATATTCCACATCAGGCGGATTAGGAGCAGGTTTGCCTGGAGTAAAGCGTTTAATGGACGAGTTCAACGTTGAGTCTGTACCGGGAGAAGGAACAGACATTAGGGCGACTAAGTGGCTCCGCTAGGGGGAGTTATATGAATTTCAGAGATTTAATGGACTCTAAATATAGAGAAATTATTGAGCATTACCTAAATGAACAAGATGAAAAAGCTCTTTATTTAGGACAGAAATTCAGTCGTAAATCAATTGAGCATCATGTTTCACCAGAGGAGATCATAAGTCTCCATAAGAGTGTAATATTGGAAATGGAGCCCGATATACCGCATCAGGTATTACACTCTTTCGATATTTTACTTGAAGTCATGATAGGCTACGGTTTTGCTTATCGGGAGCATCAAAGTCTACGTACAAAACAACAAGAATTAAATAACGAAATAGATGTAGCATCCAATATGCAACAAACCCTTCTAGGGACCGTCATCCCTTCAGTAGAAGGTTTGGATATTGGAGCTGTAAGTGTGCCTGCCAAAAAGATGAATGGGGATTACTATCACTTTGTTCAGGATGAGAACAATAACGTCAGCGTTGCCATTGCTGATGTAATTGGTAAGGGTATACCCGCAGCTCTTTGTATGTCCATGATCAAGTATGCCATGGATAGTTTACCGGAGTACCGGAATGAACCCAATGCTGTTTTGGAAAGCTTAAACAGAGTAGTGGAACAAAATGTGGATGCAAGTATGTTCATAACCATGTTTTACGGTGTGTACAATTCGTCGGAACATCTATTTTCATACTCATCAGCTGGGCATGAACCTGGCTTTTTTTATAGAGCATCAACCGACGAATTTGAAGATCTTGATGCCAAAGGTCTTCTATTAGGTGTAGATAAGAAAGCAAAGTACCGACAATACGAGAGACGGGTTGAGACAGGGGACATGATCATTCTTCTCTCTGATGGAGTAACAGAGTGTCGTTCAGAAGAGGGCTTCATTGAAAGGGAAGATTTGGTTCAATTGATAAGCCAGTACAATCACCTTCCTCCTCAAGAGATTGTCAATAATGTATACAAACAACTCGAGAAGCTGCAGCACTTTGAGCTTAGAGACGATTTCACTCTAATCATCATTAAAAGAAATTCATAAATAAAGTTTATTCTTGTAATAAATAGGGTAAATGTACAAAGACTTATTATAAATGTTGCCAAAAAGGTGGTCTTTTTATGAACTTATCAATAGATATGAAAGAAAAAGAGAACGAGCTACTCGTTAAAGTAGCTGGTGAAATCGATGCATATACAGCACCAAAGCTTAAAGAAACGCTTCAACCCTCTGCTGAAGCTGATAATAAAGATATAACAGTTGATCTTTCAGACGTATCGTATATGGATAGTACTGGATTAGGTGTATTTGTTGGTCTTTTCAAAACAGTTAAAGGTCGCGGTGGGCAATTAAATCTAATCGGCTTATCCGATCGTCTGCAGAGACTGTTTGATATTACAGGTTTAGGGGATATTATGAATATTAATTCCAAGGTAGAAGGTGGCGTGGAATGATGAAAGCTTTTGATTACATCGAGATGAAGATCCCCGCAAAGCCGGAATATGTCGGGGTCATTCGTTTGACGCTTTCAGGAATTGCAAGTCGTATGGGATTTGACTACGATGCAATTGAGGATTTGAAGATTGCTACTAGTGAAGCTATCACAAATGCGGTTCAGCATGCGTATAAAGACAATGACGGAGAAGTGGTTGTTGGATTCGCGCTATATGAGGACCGTCTTGAGGTTATGGTGGCAGATCACGGTGAAAGTTTTGATTTCAAAGAAATTCGCAGTGCTGTTGGTCCTTACCATGCCGATCATTCAGTGGAGTTCTTAAGAGAAGGTGGGTTAGGTCTTTACCTTATTGAGAGCTTGATGGATGATGTAAAAGTGCATCACAAGGAGGGAGTAACAGTCTTTATGACTAAATTCCTATCAGGGGAGCAGGTGGAGAGGGATGAAAAAACTATCTCAACCTAACCAGCAGGCCCAAAAAGAAAAAGTATTACAATGGATCAAAGACTATCAGGAAAAACAAGATGACGATGCACAAAGTCAACTGATCTTACATTACCAGAATCTTGTTGAATCCATTGCCAGGAAATATTCGAAGGGAAGATCTTTCCACGAAGACATTATCCAAGTAGGGATGATTGGATTGCTTGGTGCAATCAGAAGGTACGATGAATCTTTCGGTAGATCATTCGAGGCCTTTGCGATTCCAACAATCATTGGAGAGATAAAAAGGTTCTTACGAGATAAAACGTGGAGCGTACATGTTCCTCGAAGAATTAAAGAGCTTGGTCCGAAAATTAAATCTACGGTCGAAGAGTTAACAAACAAATTAGAACGTTCTCCTCAAGTTCATGAAATTGCTGAATATCTGGAAGTGAGCGAAGAGGAAGTTCTCGAAGCAATGGAAATGGGAAGAAGTTACCAAGCGTTATCGGTGGATCACTCGATTGAAGCCGATTCAGAGGGAAGTACAGTTACCATATTGGATATTGTGGGAGATCAGGATGAGGGTTACGAGAAAGTCAATCAGCGACTCGTTCTTGAGAAAGTTCTTCACGTTCTTTCCGACAGGGAAAAGGATATTATACAACACACCTATTTAGAAAATTTAAGCCAAAAAGAAGCTGGCGAGAAGCTCGGTATTTCCCAAATGCATGTTTCCCGTTTACAAAGAAGAGCGATTAAAAAGCTTAGGGAAGCCATTCAGGAAGAGATGAACGATTCGGAGAGTCATTATTAATGGCTTATCTTCAACAAAATGATATAGAGCTTTATGCAGAGCAAGTATCGAAAAACGGAAATCCTTATTGTGGGGATAGTTATTTCTATACCTCTACAAGCGATTACTTTATCTGTGTTTTGGCTGATGGTTTAGGTAGTGGTAAGTTTGCTTATGAATCGTCTCATGTTGTCGTCGATATAGTTGAAGAGCATCACCACGAGGACGTTGAAACCCTCATGAGTCTTTGTAATGAAGCTCTTCAGAAAAAACGTGGCGCTGCAGTAGCGATCATTAAAGCGTATTACCATTCTAAAGAGTTTGTGTATAGCTGTGTAGGGAATATCCGTTTTTATATGTATGCACCTGAAGGAAAGATGACTTATCCATTACCGGTTACCGGGTATTTATCTGGAAGGCCGCAGACATATAAGACGCAACGTTTTCATTACGATTCCAACTCAAGATTTCTTATTCACTCAGATGGACTGAGCATATCGGGAGTAAAGAATATCCTTCAAAGATATCCAACG
>NZ_JBSWVM010000010.1:0-31401 GCF_056159585.1 Rossellomorea sp. ABR4_004
CCAGCCAATAATAATGGCCCCAAATAATAAAAGTGTAAGAAGCGCACTGATCGTATCACAGTGGTAGGCAATTTTTTGCCGGTCCATTCTGTCGGCGAATACTCCAACAAGAAAGAAGACGAGAAGAGTGGGTAGGGAGTACATCATTTCAGTCAGGGAAGCATACATGGGTTGCTCGGAAAACCGATCCAGTAGATAAAACATAAAGGCAGTCAAACCAATCACACTTCCCATATGCGAAGTGAAATTAGCAAAAAACAACTTTAGAAAAATTGGGTTTTTAAAGATTTCGATCATTTTTTTCATGAATAACCGTCTCCCATCAATGATTAACTACCTTTATAGTATAGGGAATACCCTAGGAACATGAGGGTCTACTGGTGGTTTTTTCCTCCGTCTGTGGTCGGATATGGAGTGGGAGTTAGTCCCTCTTCGATTACAAAAGATTAGCAGAAACAATTTCGCCGTTATCTGCTCAAAACTTCTTTATTGCTAAAAAAATAGCCCAAAGCCTCAAGGCTCCAAGCTATTCTAAAACCAAACAATCATTCAAATGTGCCCTTCACTAACGCTTCCCCATTCTCTACCATCAATTTACCCTTGGCAAACACCGTGTTGACTTCAAGTGTATTCTTATCCAACAGCACCAGATCTGCGTCCTTTTCTGCCTCAATACGACCTTTTTGCTTTAATTTCAGGATTTTGGCAGGATTTGATGTAATGACTTTAATGGCTGTTTCTAAAGGAATTCCTTCTTCCAGAACAGCATCTTTCACTTCACTGTATAGACTCGACACCTGACCAATCTGTAATCCAATCAGCTCGCCGTCCTCATCAAAATCAGGCAGGCTTGCTTGTCCATCAGAAGTGTATGTGATTTGTTCAACCGGTACACCTGCATCGAGCATGCGTTTCAGCGCTTTACTGCATTTTACTTCCCCATCTTCGAGAAATTGAGGAATGGTACTAGTCGTAAAGTCTACATAACCACCCCTTTGAGCGTACTGAATCCCAGCTTCAAAAAGATGGGCGTTTCGATTGATATGGGTTGGATAGAACTGTTTTATCGGAATATCCGTTGTATCGACTATTTCCTCGAGAAGTTTTAAGTGATCATGACTATCTCCTACATGAACATTGACTATTCCCGATTTGCCGGACAGCATGCCGCCAATTCGGGCAGCAGAAGCAATTTTCGTTAATTCGTTTACGGTAGGTTGAGAAGAGCGATGGTCAGCAATCGCCACTTCACCTACTCCGATGATGCGGTCTACTAGAATAATATCGTCTTCGATTTTACCAGTAAGCGTTTTCAACGGCACTTGATAAGAACCGGTTTGCGCATAGCAGGTAATCCCCTCTTCTTCAAGACCATTTGCTTTTGCCACAAGGCTCGCCATCGTTCTCGTCGTTCCATCTGTTCCAATCACACCGACGAGAGTCGTGATACCGGCAAGCGTGGCTTGAGTCAGTTGAATTTCCGGTGTTCTCGTACGGAAGCTGCCCTCGCCGCCTCCGCCCATAATATGTACGTGCGAGTCTATAAATCCAGGTACAACATACTTTCCAGTGGCATCCACAAGCTTTATATCCACAAATTGATGAGGAGGTTCAATTCTATCTTCAATAAAACCTATTTTATTATCTACTATTAATATATCCTTTTTTCCTAAGTATTCTGGAGCATAAACTTCTCCGTTTTGAATTAATGTCAGCATGATGTTTGCTCCCTTCATTTCTTATTCATATAATCGCGCCGAACCTTACAACGAAGGTTCAGCACTATAATTCAAATCAAAAACCGATGAGTGTTGCCGTTATCACAAAGATCGATGACAGAACGAATAGGATGAGCATAAATTTAATAATGAATTTAGCCCATATTCCCCAATCGACTCGTGCTGCTCCAAGTGTACCAAGTAAAGCAGCGGAGGTTGGAACAAGAATATTGGTTAATCCATCTCCCAATTGGAAGGCAAGGACCGCTACCTGACGAGAGACTCCTGCAATATCTGCAAGTGGAGCCATTAAAGGCATCGTTAAAGCGGCTTGACCGGAACCGGATACCACAAAGAAGTTGAATACTGACTGGAATACATACATGCACCAGGCAGAAATGGCTTCAGGGAAATCCCCGACCACTTGCCCTGCTCCATATAACATCGTATTTAATACAGATGGGGCGTCAGGTGAATCTCCACCAAGGATAATGACGATTCCTTTTGCCATACCTACAACTAAGGCAGCCGGCAATAAATCCTTTGCACCGTCTATGAATCCATCTGCTATATCATCCCATGACATTCCATTCAATTTAAACAGAACGCCAATGATTCCTGCTACTAGTCCAATCGTAAAGAATTGGCTGGCAATCTCCGGAATATAGTAAGCGTGTTCCACCACTCCCCAAATGATCCAGGCAATACCTACTGCAACCGTTAATATGACAAGTGAATGACCCAAAGTAAATTTGGTATTTAGGTCTTGTACTCTGCCTTCTTTACGGAAGTATTCATCAGAATCGTAAGAAAGACTTCGTTTAGGTTCCTTGCGAATCGCTACAGCATATCTCCATGTATAAATAATTCCCACAAGTGTAAAGACAACCCACATAACAATACGGAAACCTGCTCCCGAAAGGACCGGTACACCTGAAACACCTTGTGCGATAGCTACGCCGAAAGGATTCATCCATGAAGTGGCAAAACCGATTTGAGTCGCCACGTAGGTGATCATGATTCCAGTGATGGCATCATAGCCAATCGCAATCATGATCGGAACGAGAATCATGGCAAAGGCAATGGCCTCTTCCCCCATCCCGAACACGGCTCCCCCTAATGAGAACAAGAAGAACATAATCGGGATGATCAGAGATTCCTTTCCTTTGGTCCTCTCAATGACCTTCAGGATCCCTTCTTCGATGGCCCTTGTCTTCATGATGATACCAAAGGCTCCACCAATGATTAAGATAAAGGCTACAACACCTACAGCGGACCCCCATTTATCCCCTGATACAAGACCTTCAAATACATAATTAAGGAAGCCAATTCCGCCTCCCGGCTCGAAAAGACCGGTTCCTTCTCTAATTAGATTTCCATCGTCATCCTTTAAATAACTAAAGGAATCAGGATTTAAGACCGTTTTGGTTTGTTCTTCTCCATCCTGCATAAACGTGATTTCTTCTGTTGTGAATTGCCCCTTTGGTACAACATACGTTAAAATTGCGGCTGCAAGTACAACGAAAAACACAATAATGAATGTATGCGGCACCTTCCAGGCTTTTTGTTCTTTCTCCATTTCTTTCCCCCCGTTTGACAATATGATGTACTTCACATATTTACATGCAAGTTCCGTGCCACTCTATAATTATCTGAAAATACAAACTTTACGGGCACTGATGGTTATTATCGGTTAAAATATATTTAACCATTAAATCATTTTCCAACCAATTAAACCATAAGGGGGAGACGTATGAAACGTGAATTAATTCTATTAGCAGGAACCAAGGAAACAGAAAGAGCTCTTAAGGAGCAATTACAATCCGTTTTCGGAGAACTGATCAATATTACGAGTTATGCTTGTGATGAAGGAATTCCTATGTATTTCACCAATAAATTGATTGTTTATTCTTCTGCGCTGATCGCACCAGAAGTGAAGGAATATATCGATTTCGGTTCATGCACCATCATTAAAGCACGACGTACCGTCAATTACGAATACATAGATCGTATATTTGAATTACCTCCGGGAAAAAAGATACTATATGTGAATGATTTCATTGAAACAGCCAAAGAAGCAGTCTCCACCTTGAAACGATTAGGGATAGATCATGTCGATTACATTCCATATTCCCCAACTATAGACTACCCTAGGCAAATTGACATCGCCATTTCCCCTGGAGAAACGGCAAGTATCCCACCTTCCGTTCCCAACAAGATTGATATCGGTGTACGTTTGATCGATTTGAATACCATTATGAAAATCATCTACCACTTTCAATTGTCAGAGCAGTTAACCTTCGATATCACCGATCGCTATACGAGAAAAATTATCGAGCTCAGTCAAAAACTGGGAGCTATCAATCGACGTGCGAAAACGTTGAATAAATTTTTAAATAAAGTAGTGGATGGTGTAAATGATGGGATCCTAGCCTTTCAGGAAGACGGAGAAATTACCGTATTCAATGAAGTCCTTGAACGCATGGTCGGGATTACAGCTAACCATGCGAAAGGAAAAAAACTAAACAGGGTGTTCAAGAATATCGAGCTCAATCACTTTTTGACGTCGCAACACGATGAAGATCAACAATATTTCACACTCCGTCAGCAGAATGTGATGGTCTATCGTTTCCGATTGAAGGCAGAGGGAGTCATCGTTGCAACGTTTAAAGATATGGAAGAGACCATTGAGATGGAAAAGGTCCGTAAACGGGAGCTTCAGCGGAGAGGATACATTGCGAAATATACATTTGATAGCATATTGGGTAAAAGTGCCATCATAAATGAAACAAAAATGATTGCCAAAAAGCTCGCTCTAAGTGAGCTTCCTGTTTTAATCTATGGGGAAACAGGCACAGGAAAAGAGCTTTTTTCAAGCGCTATGCACAATGATTCGTCCCGAAAGAACAGTCCATATCTTGCGGTAAACTGCAGCGCATTGCCTGAAGATTTATTAGAAAGTGAATTATTCGGCTATGAGGATGGAGCCTTCACCGGCGCAAAAAAAGGAGGGAAAAAGGGATTATTTGAACAAGCAGACGGGGGTACCCTGTTTCTTGATGAGATCGGTGATATTAGCCTAAAGCTTCAAGCGAGGCTCCTAAGGGTCCTTCAGGAGATGGAGATCAGACGGATTGGAGGAAACAAGAATATTCCCGTTGATGTCAGGATCATTGCTGCTACGAACAAGGACCTCCAATCCTTAATAAGAGAAGGAACATTTCGTGAGGATCTCTATCACCGTCTGAAAGTTCTATCATTGCAGCTGCCGAGCCTCCGGGATCGAAGCGAAGATATCCCCCTTCTCATCGAGAATTTCCTTCGGATGGAACATAGCAAAATCTCAACCATCGACGTGGCTGTTTTAGACGCATTGAAAAAAGCACCTTGGAGCGGGAATATCCGCGAACTTAAGAATACACTCCTGTACATGATCACTGTTGCAGAACAAAATCGGTTAACCATTCAACAATTACCGAAAAATGATGATAATTTCATCGAAAAGGAACATACTAAAGATACCTTTTCCCTTCCTTCTATCACAATGTCTAAAACCGGGGAGTATGTTAATATTCTTACCGCTTTAGTTGAATTTTTTGAAGAAGGAAAGCGAGCCAGCAGACAAAAGATTCATTCTTCCCTGCAACGAACCTCCACTCCTCTATCCATTCAACAAATCAGGACAAGATTAAACGAGCTCAAGGATCTTGGATATGTAATGATCCAGAGAGGGAGAGTTGGAACAGAAATTACGCCTGAAGGAGTAACCTGGTTAAATAATAATGAAGAGAAGGTTTTAACTATTCGTTGACAGGGTAACTTTATATTAACCGGTTAGAAATACAAAACATATTTCATTGATACGATAAGTCGAGGTGATTTTCATGGTACGTACGATCTTAATGGTCATTGGAGCAATTGTTGTCATTGGTTGGATTATCAGCATGCTTTAATAAATACCATTCAAATTAAACATATTCCTGCTATTATATGAGTTTTAATCAAAGAGAAAGAGCAGAACGGATCTTCCCCCCGTTCTGCTCTTTCTTTGTTGTAAAGCAAGTGTTGAATCAGATTAAAAATGATCATTATTCCATTCATCATTTTCCTGAAAAAGATTAAAAAACTTATTATTGGGTAAATAATAGATATCCTATTGATGAGGTGATTTAGATGTATAAGCATATCTTGTTAGCTTACGATGAAACCGATGGAAGCAAGAAAGCATTGGATGAAGTGCAAAAATTAATAAAAGGTTCTATAGATACACAATTAACCGTACTCCATATATCAGATGAAAAGGTAGCAAATGATAGTCATGACAACTATACCCCTACCCACGCGTTGGCAGATACGTCACCAGGGTTTGATAACAATTATATGGGGAATTTGTCAGTTTCACCGGACAACAAAGTTCATACTTCTGAGGAAGAGCGTCATGAAATTAAGACACCATCCTCTACACATCACTTTTTGAAAAATGCAAAAGAAAAACTTTCTCCTTATGGTATTGAGGCAAACTATATTCACCTATCCGGTTCAGAAGCAAAACGCATATGTGAATATGCCAAAGAAATCCAGGCAGACCTGGTAGTAGTCGGGAGCAGCCGAAAATCCGGCATGAAAAAATGGGTGCTCGGCAGCGTCAGTGAAAAAGTCACTCAAAACTGTGAAACCAGCGTCCTGGTTGTAAAATAAAAGAAACGAATAGAGGGACGGACCTTTGATAGGTCCGTCCCTCTATTTAAATATGTATTACTTCCCCGTCAATTCATCAAAACGTTTATGGGCATTATTCTCGTCAAAGCTGCTGTATATACGATAGTCTTCAAAGTCCAAAATTCGGAAGTGCTGACTGAAAAGGTTTTGCTGAAGGATGTATTCATCATTCTTCTTTACATCTTTCCACCATACCTTCCCGCCTAACGTTTTTTCCTTTCGATAATCAATGCCTTCCCGCGCTAGGGTCTCTATGATTTCAAGGGGCTCCCCCCCAAGACTAGTGGTTAAGGTTTCACTATCTTTGAACAATGCGCAGATGGCAATGACCGCTGTCCAGCCGGCCATGACTCTTCCTTTTTCAATTTGAACAAGGGTTTTTTTTGATAATCCTATAATGTTCGCCATCTTATCCTGTGTATAACCTGCCTCTGTTCGTATTAGCCTTAATTTATCTGAAATGATTAGAACGATCTCTTCTTTTGTCATCGATTCACACCTTACTTCTTTTATAGTGTAATATTACACTATGTTCATTTCCATTTTCAAGAATATTTAAATATTTTGATCAAACCCATTGATTTTTGTATCACCATCTTTATTTTACTATACTTTAGGTAAAGAATTGACGAATTCGGCTATTAGGAGGGAAAATCATGACAAAACGCATCATTGTCCTTATTAGGGAGGACCTTCGGATTCACGATCACCCTGCTCTATATAGAGCTTCTCAAGAAGGAATGGTGATTCCTCTATATATCCTGGATGAGGAAACTTCTCACTCTCCCCCTGGAGAAGCTAAGAAGTGGTGGCTTTTTCAGAATTTAGAGTCCTTCCAGAAGGCCCTTCAATCGATTAACGGACAACTTTGGCTAGATAAAGGAAAACTAGAAGATCTGCTCCCCCAATGGGTTCAGAAAACAAATGCACAAGGGGTTTATTGGAATAGAGTCTATGATCCAAGAGTTTATGAGCGGGATCTCGCTTTAGCCCGTTCTTTATCCTCACAAGGAATAGATGTTCAAACCTTTGAAGGGACACTTCTTCTTCCCCCTTGGAAAATCAAAAAAGATGACGACACTCCTTATAAAGTATACTCAGCATTTTATAAATCATTAAGGAAGGAGGACATCCCGAAACCTCTCCCATCTGTGAAGAAAGTGAAGGTCCCGGACCTTGATGCGGAGGGTATATCCATGGACGATTTAAATCTCCTGCCCTCTATTCCCTGGTTTCACATCATGGAAAGCATTTGGGAACCCGGCGAAAAAGCAGCTATTAAAAGGTATAATGCATTTATTAAAAAAAGCATCAACGATTATTCGGAAGGAAGAGACTTCCCTGCAAAAGGCCATCATTCCACCTTATCCCCTTACTTAACTCTTGGTGTCATATCGGTGAGAAGCTTGTATCATTCACTCCTTGACAAAGAAGGTACTCAGGTTGAACCCTTCATTAAACAATTAATTTGGAGAGACTTTTCCTACTCCGTCCTGCTTCATTTTCCTGAGTCCACCACACGACCTGTAAATGAGAAATTCAAGGAATTCCGTTGGCACAAGGAAAGGGATCATTTGGAAAAATGGAAAAAAGGAGAGACAGGCTATCCACTCGTTGATGCAGGAATGAGAGAATTATGGGCAACGGGGTTCATGCACAACCGTGTCAGAATGATTGTTGCATCGTTCCTGACCAAGCATTTACTGATTCCTTGGCAAGATGGTGCAAAATGGTTTTTGGATACACTGATTGATGCAGACCTCGCCAATAATTCAATGGGCTGGCAGTGGGTTGCAGGCTCCGGCTTTGATTCAGCCCCCTACTTTCGTATTTTCAATCCTACCCTTCAAAGTGAAAAATTCGATAAAGAAGGCACTTATATCCGAATGTGGGTTCCCGAATTAAAAGAGGTTCCCAATAAACATATCCACAACCCTTCAGAAGCTTCCGTGGATATTCTGGAAGATGCGGGGGTCATCCTGGGAGAAGATTATCCCTATCCAATCGTGGACCATAAATCCGCGAGAAATCGGGCATTAGAGCGCTACCAAGAGATTAAATAGATATAAAAAAATCGAGTCTATCGCCTTTACAGGCGATAGACTCGATTTAATATATGAGAAGATTACGCCTCTCCTCTTTGTTCCTTAATTGTACGTTTCTTTTCAGATTCTGATACAAACAACGCACAGGCTGCATCTCCTGAAATATTGATGGAAGTCCTTGCCATATCAAGCAGGCGGTCAATCCCCAGAATTAATCCAATTCCTTCTACCGGCAGGTTTACACTGCTTAATACCATCGCAAGAAGGATCAATCCCACTCCAGGAACCCCTGCTGTACCGATACTGGCTAATACAGCCGTCAGTACAACTGTAATCAGTTGTTCCAATGATAAGTCAACACCATATACCTGGGCGATAAAGACGGTTGCAACCCCCTGCATGATCGCAGTACCATCCATGTTGATGGTAGCTCCCAATGGTTGAACGAATGAACTGACTGATTTCGACACGCCTAAACGCTGTTGGGCGACATCCATAGAGATGGGAAGCGTCGCGTTACTGCTTGATGTACTGAATCCTACACTCATCGCAGAACTGAAATTCTTGAAGAACCAAAGCGGATTCTTTTTTGCCAGAAGGAGGATCGTTCCACCATAGGTAACGATGGCGTGAATGATCAATGCTGCAAGAACGACGACAAAATAAAGCCACATCGCCTTTAACGCACTGAAACCCTGGCTTCCTATTGCTGAAGCGATTAATCCGAATGTTCCATATGGAGCGAATTTCATCACGAGTGTCACAAGGTACATCATAAGATCATTACCTTGTTCAACAAGCTTTAATATTCCTTTTGTTTTATCCCCTAAAGCTGTTAATCCAAATCCAATAAAGATGGCAAACGCAATGATTTGCAGCATATTTCCTTCTGTCATCGCCGTCAGTGGATTTTTTGGAATAATGTTCATGAGGGTCTCTCCCACAGGAGGAGCCTCTTCCGTTTCAAAACCTTCTGATTGTGTTTTGTCGATTCCCTCTACCAAACCGGGATCAATGACATAAGCCAAAGATAAACCGATCACGATGGCAATGCAGGTAGTCACTAAGAAGAAAACGATGGTCTTCAACCCTATTCTCCCCAGCTTCTTAGGGTCACCAAGTCCTGCAGATCCAAGAACGATGGATAGAAAAACAATTGGCACGACAAGCATGCTGATGAGGTTAAGGAATATCTTCCCTAACGGAGTAAATAGATAAGGATCTAATATATCAAATATATCTTTAGCAAAAATATTAAGCAGTAATCCCACAATCGCCCCTAGTATCAAGGCAATAATAATCTTAGTTGTTAAATTAAATTTCATAGATGTACCTCCCCTATTGAATACAAAATAATTAAAAGATGTTTACCCTTAATTACTTTTTGCAAAACTATTATTTTTTGAATTTTTCTATTATCTTCTCCTGAACTGCCTTTCCATTCATTTTGTTTGCTCCATCTTCATTCTCCTTTTCCTATTATACTGATTTTTTTAATAATTGAAGAAGATTAGGGGTGAATTAAAACATTTTTACTACATTTCACCTCACACCCATCACAATATGTGGGAGTTGAATGAATCTTTATGACTACAAATCGATTTCCAATCTTTTCTTTTTTTCTTTTAATGATTAAATGCTACGTGATTGGGTAAATAGTAATAACAGCATGAAAATAGAAAGGAACATACCCAAAATGAATAAAACAGTCTATTTTCTTTCAAGTAGTCAACAGCGCAGCTTGATAGCTGAAGGGTGGGCCGAGAAGCTCGATGTGTCGGATTGGTCGTTTAAAAGTGCCGGATGGGTTACCGAGAATCGTGCTGAATTCAGCATTTTAGCAATGAAAGAGTTATGTATCGACATTAGTACCTTCCCACTTACTCGCATCGAGATGAATGAACTTGATGACGCTTCGGTTATTGTTGCGATTCAGGATACAGAATTTGATGATAAGATAGAGATTCCATCTGAATTAGAAGATAAAGTCATCTATTGGAATTTGCCTAATCCAAGGAAGCGTTCCAAGACACTTATTGAAGAATGGGTGCACTATCAAGAAATATGTGATGAAATTGCCATACGGGTGAAAGATTTAGAAAATCTTCTTCCACAACTACATTAAGAGGACTGATTACAACCGAAATTGTATTGTAATCAGTCCCTTTTTTTTAGGTGAAATACTCCAGCTTCGCATTTGGAAAATGCTTCTCCATATAAGCATACAGATGATCTTTCATTTCCTGCTCTTCATCCTTCTGATAAATATACTTGCCAATCCCGTATTTACCCCATTTATATCGACGTTCTTCCTCATTAAGTTCAAGCTTTGTCATCGGATAATTTTTCTCAATGACTCTTTTAGCCGGCTTTGTGAAACGATGTTGTATGAATTCAAAGGTTAAATCTTTTTTCGCTTCTTCCGGCAGGTGAGCCTCCAAATGTTCAAACATTTGCTTATATCCTTCTTTCCATCCTTCATGGATATAGATAGGTGCCACAATGAATCCTAATGGGTACCCCGCTCTCGCAACCTTCCCCGCGGCCTCAAGTCGCTTATCCAAAGGAGATGTACCAGGCTCAAAATTCTTAATCACATAATCGGCATTGATACTGAACCGGAATCTGGTTTTCCCATTATGTTTGGCATCAAGCAGATGGTCGACGTGATGGAATTTCGTCACAAAACGAAGCTTGCCATGCTCGGATTCGCCAAAATGCTCGATGGCTCGTTTTAGGGTATGAGTGAGATGATCGATCCCTACGATATCGGACGTACAAGCAGCTTCAAAGCGTGTGAATTCAGGAGCCCTTTCTGCAATATACTTGTCCGCCGATTCAAATATTTCATCCACATTCACATACGTTCGTATATATGGTTTACTCCCCATCGTTGTTTGCAGATAGCAATAGTGACAGTGACCCATGCACCCTGTTGCAAATGGGATGGCATATTCAGCAGACGGTTTGGATGTATCAAACTTCAACGTTTTTCTCACTCCGACTACTAATGTGGATTTGGCAATCCGGTATTTCTGAAAATGGTTGTCCCCCGGCAAATTACGAACCTGGTTATGCGATGTTGTGTACCTGATTTCCACATCCATTTTTTCAAATTTTTCTTTGAGTTCTTTACCAAGGGGATATTCCAAGGCATTCGGTTCAAAGTAGACCAATTGTGGCACGAACGGTTTAACCATGATTCATCCCTCCTACAGGTCTCCAAATGATTGAGTATAGGCTTGCTCAGCTTCAGCTTCTGAAGAATACACCGCAATTTCATGTGTTAAAGGATAATAGGTTTCATATAAAAATAATGCCAGTTCGTTCGGATTTTCCGGATCATGCACAACGGCTGCTTCCTGCACGTTGGCTACACTTTGTGTATGCGGATTCCGATAAATCACATATACTACATCGCCTGCTTGATAAGGCATATATTGATCATTCAGTTCCATTCTTTTCACCTTTTCCCTAAACGTCATTACTATCATTTTTTGTTATCTTCGTGATAAATATGATGGTAAAAGATGTTTATAAAAAAACTTCTCCTGCACCAATGATGCAAGAGAAGCCTGATTTAGGAAATCCCATAAAATTCGGTTGTATTCTTAAACAGTTGTTTATATACTTCTGCTTCTTTGATATGTTTTATTTCGGCGATTTTTTCAATGGACCGATGCATGATTCCTGGGTGGGTCATCCTCCCCTGGAAGATCCCTTCAAAACGCCAAGGGCCATCCGTTTCAACCATAAGTCTCTCGATTGGGTACTTCTTAACCAGGTCTTGTATTTCCTTCTCATAAAGGACATCAGGAGTAATGGAGATGGAATAGTTATTTTCCTTCATTCTCTCAATCGTCTTTTCATCTCCCTTGAACCAATGAAAATGAGCTTTTTCAATGGAGTGCTTTTCTAACAGATCACAAACGATAGGCGCATGCTCATACACGGCATGAAGGATGATCGGTTTATTGATCCTTTTTGATTGGATCATAAACCGTTCCAAAAGATCGATATACGGCTCCACTTCAACTTCAGGGTGTTCCTTCATTTTATAATATGGCAATCCCACCTCTCCGATCGCCACTATTTCGTGTTGATGCAGCTCAATCAATGATAGAAGCTCCTCGACTTCTCCATCAGAAGGCAGATCCTGCTCAGGATGGAATCCTGCAGCAGGTTTGACCCTTGCATCTCTTCTTGAGAGATCTATATTTGTCATCGACGATTGAAGGTGGAACGATACAGAGATGAGCGCTTCTACAGAATACAGATCAAGTTCCTGCAGAATCTTATCACGCTCGTACCCTTCGTATAAATCCAAGTGAATATGGGCATCAATCAAGGAAGGTTTACACATATTGAGAAAGCTCCTCAAAAATACTCGTTTTCCATTTCAAAAACTCCTCCGTCAAGAGAATTTCTTTATCCCGGGGACGGGGAAATGGTACTTTGAACTCCTTCTGGACCCTGGCTGGCCGAGTCGATAATACAATGATCCGGTCTGACAGGAACAGGGCTTCGTCGATATTATGAGTTACAAATAGAACGGAACTCAAATCTTCTTCCCAAATGGAAAGGAGCCATTTCTGCATGTCCAATCGCGTGAATTCATCCAGGGCAGAAAAGGGCTCATCCAGGCATAAAAAAGATTGAGGACTGACAAGGGCACGAATGAACGCCACCCGCTGCTTCATCCCTCCGGATAAATCATCAGGATACGCATTCTCATACCCCTTTAAGCCCGCCCGTTCAATCATACTTAGCGCTTTATCCCTATCTCTCTTCCCATGTAACTCCTGGCCAAGCATCACATTCTCCATCACGGTTCTCCATGGCAGGAGGGACGGACTTTGCGGCATATAACTGATGGTCCCTCTTTGACCATTTATCGATTTTCCATCTAATTGAATGTCTCCGGAATCTGGTGTGAACAACCCACCGATCACATGAAACAGGGTGCTCTTCCCGCTTCCGGAAGGACCAAGGATCGAGACGAACTCACCTTCTTCAACATGAAGGGATAGCTCATCGAGGATCAGCTCCCCATCAAAGTATTTAGACATATTTTGTATGGATAAAGTCGTCATGTTACCTGTCCTCCTTTCGATTCCATTTAATCATGATTTTCTCCAATACCAAAATGATCCCAAAGAAAACGAGGCTGAGCAGCATAATCATGAAGATGGCTACAAATACCCTGTCTGTCCTGAAGGAAGAAGAGGCGAGAGTCATATAGACACCGATTCCTTTCTGGGCACCTAACCATTCAGAAATCACCGCCCCCATCACACTATAGGTAGCTGAAATTTTCAATCCTGAGAAAATGGAAGGAAGTGAATGCGGCCATTCAACTTTTCGAAAGATTTGACTTTTTGTCGCTCCCGACATTTTCATATAAAGGATGTACTCTGCGTTTGTCTGCCGGAATCCATCCAATGCCGAGACGGCTACCGGAAAAAAGCAAATCAGGGTAATGACAATGATTTTCGGCAATAGTCCGAATCCAAACCAGATTACAAGTAGAGGTGCCAGGACGATGATCGGAATATTTTGAGACAAAATCATAAGAGGATATATCGCTTCTCTTACCTTAGGCAGAAGGTGCAGCCCAACCGCAGTCCCGATTCCAATCGTACATCCAATCACAAACCCACCGATTGTAAGGAGGGTTGTCGAAGCAAGATGACCTGTAAACGTGGACCATGAGGCGACTCCTTCCGCCCATATTTCTGAAGGTGAAGGCATTAGCCATGCCGGCACCTCAAATACTCTAATGGTGGATTCCCAAATGATGAATAAAAGGATGATGACCAAGAAGGGTCTCCATCCTTTCGATATCCATGCTTTCATCCTTTATACTTCTCCGTTAATTGATTCATTTCAATCCCGGCTGGCTGATATAATACCTTGATTTGAGAAATGACGTTTGAGCTGCCCATATCAATCATTCGTTCATTCATTTGTTCAATCACCTGAAATAAGTCAGATAGATTCCCTTCCATTGTTGTTTCTAATGGATGGACTTCATAACGGACACCAGATTTATCAATGACCGCGATGGCTTCATCCACGTATGGTATAACGTCTTCACCATTTTTCGTCTTCGGAATAATTTGTATGCTTACGAGTGCGTTCCCCATTTTGTTCACCTCTTATTTTGGTAAAAATTCGTTTGTGAATGCTTTTTTACTGTCCAGTTCCTTATCTAATAAATCGTTATCATACATCCATGAAGCATAGTTTTCCCAAACCTCGTGCTTCTGCTCTCCCCATCTGTCAGCGTCATCCTTGTATTTAGGAGCCAGCCATTCCTGACTCTTCATGACTAATTCTTTATCAAGATCCGGAGCTGCACCTAAAAGGATTTCACCGGCCTCTTTTGGATTGTCGATTGCAAACTCATAGCCTTTTGAAGAAGCTGCTAAAAATGCTTTGACCGTTTCAGGGTCTTTATTAATCATCTTTTCATTCGTCGTCAAAACAGGGGTGTAATAATCCAGTTTTTCAGAGTAGTCCTTTACGTACATCATATTCAATTCCTCACCGCGAAGCTCTGCTTCAATCCCCGTCCATCCATAGTAGATCCATGCAAAGTCAACATCCCGTTTCACGGCAGTAAAGAAATCTGTATCTCCCATGTTTACAAAATCCACTTTCTCTACATCAGCATTTTCTTGTTTCATAATAGACGTCATGACGGCTTTTTCTACAGTTGATCCCCATCCTCCATAACTTTTCCCTTCAAAATCCTTTGGAGTCGTTATACCCTTATCCTTAGGTGAAGCAAACCCGGATGTATTATGCTGTATGACCGCAGCGATAGATACGAGTGGTACGTCCTGTACCCTTGCTTGGGTGACACTTTCCTGATATCCAACCCCGAACTCAGCTTTACCCGAGGCAACGAGTTGATCTGCCCCTGCCTCACCAGGTAAGATGATATCCACATCAAGTCCCTGTTCTTCAAAATATCCTTTTTCTTTTGCAACATATAATCCAGTGTGATTGGTATTCGGTGTCCAGTCGAGTACAACCGAAATCTTTTTTAGACCTTCTTTCTGTTCTGATGTATTTTCTCCTCCACTGCAAGCAGTTAAAAGAAAGACAGAACTGATGATATACATCCACTTTTTCATCATGATTCCTCCTCAAATCCTTGTATGTAGTTGTAACGTTTATTCTCTATTCTTCACATAGTAGAGAGAATGAATGTAAAATACCTTATAACGTTAGGACACAACAAAAAAAGCGCCCCAAGCTTCAGCGAGGGACGCATTGTTAAACATGATGATGTAATGTTTAAGAGAATGTTTCCTACGCTGGTATCAGCCAGTTCAGGTTCAAAGGGTCAGTATCTGTCAGGATACAATCTCAACCGGCCACACCGGTCCCCCTACACTTGTACTATGAAATTAAACGTTATCTTCTTCCCTACTTTGCCACAGAAAAGGTGGATATTCAAGCATTTCCTCTTAAATAGATTTACATTTGAAATACCCGTTCACAAACACCGGAATTTACCAGCCTGTTAATGAAAGGGATGTATGCAGATACAACGTGTGAATACCCTTTTTGATTGTAAAAAAAGGTGTATTGAAGAAGAATGATAATGACTAAGAATGGCATCAGTTCCTTTTCTTCCTGAGTTAAAGTACCATCGGCCTGATAGCCCACCATAAAGGCATGGATACATTCAAATTGCTCATCCTCCCTTTGCTTGAACTGGTCTTTGAGCATCCCTGCAAGAAAGTAACAGACATCTGCAATACGGGGTGCTTTTCGTATCCTCTCGAAGTCTATGACTCCTGTCACCGTTTCTTCGTGCATAAGGATATTACGGGGATGACAGTCACTATGGACGAGTTGATGGGGTAATTTGCTATAGGAAGAAGACCATTCATTTAGCCTGCCAAGAAACCCCTCACCCCACCTTTCTATCATTTTAGTACCCTTTCCGCCTATCCACTCTCTCAAATGTGTTTCAACTTTCCATTCTTCTACCTCGTATTTACTGACGTATTGTTTCAGCCTGCTATGGAGTTGAGAGAGATGCGTTCCCATCCTTTCCATAGAAGTTAAGGAATAGACTTGTAATGGCTGTCCTTCCAGAGCTTGATACAGGGAGTAGAAAACTTGATGTTGTTGTACATAGGGCTGTTGTGAAACAGTTAACAGCGGCTTTTCAACAGCAAGTCCCTTTTCCAGTAAAAAAGAAGTTAAGAGCAGCTCTTCTATTCGCTTTTCCACTGAAGAGTTCAATCTCTTTTTCAAATAAAATGTCTTCTCCCGACTCTTCACCTTATAAACATTCGGAGAACTTTCCATGCTCTCTATGGAGGAAGGATGAACCTTCCAGTTCAATAATAGATCTTGAAGAGGGTCAATCATTTTTAATTCCTTTCCAAACATAGTAATATACGTTTAGTATGACTATGAAAGAATGTCTACATACCATATGAAAAGAGGTTGCATCGATGCAAAGAATACAAATGACGGAAGACTTATCATTCTCACGAATCATACATGGGTTGTGGAGACTTGCAGACTGGAATCAATCAAAGGAAGACACTCTTTCTTTAATCCTGCACAATATTGAAAACGGAATCACGACTTTTGATCACGCAGATATCTATGGCTCGTATACTTGTGAAGCCTTATTTGGTGAGGCTCTCAACCTTCAGCCATCTATACGGGGAAAAATGGAGATTGTAACGAAATGCGGTATTGTCCTGCCTTCCGACAACCGCCCGGAACATAAAACACATCATTACAACACGAGTAAAAAGCATATTTTGGCTTCTGTTGAAAACTCCCTGCAGAATCTGAAAACGGACTATATCGATTTATTATTGATTCACAGGCTTGATCCATTTATGAATGGAGAAGAAGTGGCTGAAGCCTTCACTCAATTAAAAGAAGAAGGTAAGGTGCGTCATTTCGGAGTATCAAACTTTAAAGATCATCAATGGAATATGCTTCAATCTTATTTGCCATTTCCATTGATCACAAACCAAATTGAATTGTCGGCCTATAACTTAGAAAACTTTGAAGACGGTACGTTAAATCTTTGTCAGGAGAAGCGTGTCGCGCCGATGGCCTGGTCTCCACTCGCAGGCGGGGCAATCTTCAGAGGAGAGGATGAAAAAGCCATTCGTCTTCAACATGCATTGAATAAGATACAAGAAGAAACAGGTGCAAAGGGTATTGATGAAGTTCTATATGCATGGCTTCTTAATCACCCGGCAAAGATTATGCCCATCGTCGGTTCAGGTAAAAAAGAACGCATTCAACATGCAATCGACTCTCTTTCCATTTCTTTAAACCACGATCAATGGTTTGAAATCTTGCAAACTTCTATGGGACATGATGTGCCATAATAAGTCTTACTACAGCAAAAAAGACGATCCTTTTTCTAAAAGGTTCGTCTTTTTTAATTCGCTATACCTCCACCAACGTAATATTCCAGATAGACTTCTTGCAGTTCATTCATTGAGAGCTCATAAAGCTGCTTACCGAAATATTTATATACGCCAATCCTTAATAATTGTTGAATATAGAAATCCTTTTTAAATTCAGGTGTCTTTTGCTTCTCTGATTTATTTTCTTGATGTAACATGTTCATCCCTCCAGTTGAGGATATACCCCAAATCCAGAGTGAACTAAACATCCTCTTACACATTGGAAATATTAGGTGAAATCGCGCGCTGTTACGTACAAATGTGATGATGGCCCTCTGTGACAGTTCTCCCCTCAACCTGAATCGTAGAGTGATGAATGCCAAATTCCTCTTCAAGATAGGCTGAGAGTTGTAATAAAACCGTATCTCGATTCACTTCGTTTCCCACCACCACATGGCAGCTTAGGGCTGTGAATCCCGACGTGATGCACCAGACATGAAGATCATGCACTTCAATGACTCCCGGGGCAGCTGCCAGGCTATTTTTCACTTTTTCCGTATCAATACCTTTTGGAGATCCTTCCATTAAGATATGAATAGAATCCTTCGTTACTCTCCATCCGGAAATGACAATTAAGATGGCAACCATGACAGATGCAATGGGATCAGCCAAGTTCCAATCAAAGAAATAAATCAAGAGTCCGGCTGCGATGGCCCCTACTGAACCCAACATATCACCAAGTACATGAAGAAAGGCACTTCGAACATTCAAATTATGTTCCGTATCTCCTCTCATTAAAATCCATGCCACGATAATGTTTACAACCAGACCTATGATGGCGATCACCATCATACCTGGTGAAACCACAGGAGTATCCATGAAACGATGATACGCTTCCCAGAAAATATAGAGGGAAACGAGAATCAGCGTGATGCCATTAATAAACGCCGCCAGTATTTCGAATCTCTTGTACCCATACGTCTTCCCTTTATCCGATGCCTTCTCACCTATATAAAAAGCTGCCAAACTAAGACCTATTGCGGCTGCATCACTAAGCATATGTCCCGCATCGGAAAGAAGAGCAAGACTATTTGTTACGATTCCACCTATGACTTCTACGATCATAAAGGTAAAAATAAATAGGAAACTGATTAATAATGCTTTTTTATTCTGATTGTGTCCATGACTGTGGTCGTGGCCCACTTGACATCCCTCACTTTCTTTCTCTGATTCTTATTCAACTGAGACCATTCAAATCGTTGAATAATAACCAAAAAATGAATACTTTGGATCATTTCGCGACTGGTTTACCGGTCCCGTTCCTCCAACTCCATTTGATGAGTCAAGGCAATTTCAATTAACTCTTTTACATGATGATCGTCTAAGGAATAATAAACGAGCTTGCCTTTTTTTCTGAATTTGGCTAACCCCTGCTTTTTTAACAAACGCAAATGATGTGATGCGGTCGCTGTTGAAGCATCGACGATATTTGCCACATCGCATACACATAGTTCTTCTTCGATGGTGAGTGCATACGCAATTTTCGCTCTTGTTTGATCAGAAAGTGCTTTAAAGATTTCAGCTACCTTAGAGGTATTTTGTGATAAAATCATTGACTTTAAGCGATTGACCTTTTCATCTTCCACACACGCTACTTCACATACATCCTTCTCTTTCATCACTTCACCCCCTAACATTCAAATACTCATTTGAATATAGTATAAAAGAAATCCTGATAATATTCAAACATTCTTTTGAATGTATGGGATTTTTTAATATTTTTCAGTAATGAATTTTGTTGTTTTAAACATAAATCTGCCTGCCAAGGGCTCTGTCAATAAGTGTAGGCTAGATGGTGAGGGGAACCGCTCCGCTTTCCGCGGACGTTCGGCCGAGCCTCCTCAGCTTCGCTTCCGGGGTCTCGGCACGACCGTACTTCCGCAGGAGTCTACGCAGTTCCCCTCACCATCTTTAACAGAACTTTCATGACAGAGCTTCATGGTGTGCAAGAAAACAATGTAACAAGAAAAAATATTTCTTCTTCAATCAACCTCTACTTACCTTAAATGAGATTGTTTGCTAAAATTCTTGTTGTTATTGGTTTCCATTAAGGTACATGCTCAGAAGGTTGATTGTAGCCGAAGGATGCTCGACTCCTGCGGGAATAGCTGGACAGTTCGAAAAGCACAGGCGGCTTGACCTGCCCCGAAAAGCATAAGATGAATGGGCCGAGAAGGCGCTCTTTGCCTTCTTGGCCCATTTAGCTTATGACCTCGAGGGGCTAGCCGCCGGAGCTGGACAGGTGAGATCCCGGAGGCGCAGCCGAGGAGGCTCACCGCCAGCCCCGCGGAAAGCGAGCATCCTGGAGCGGAAATCAACTATTACTTTCTCCTCTACAACAGCAACAAACTTTACTAAAGCGCTTTTAGAAAACAGCCAGTAAAAAAGTATAAAAAAAGCCCCGGAATGATTCCGAAGCTAATGAAAAACATATTAATTTTGTTGTAGTTTTTTTCGATCACGTTTCATAAAGAGATCCAATGTTACCCAGAAAACAACCGATGAAATCGCAAAAATTGCAATTGCAAAGTATATCTCTTCTGTTTTCCAGTCTAATCGTGGAATAAGCAGGCCAAGTACTCCTGATAATATATAGTAGCCACCTATTAATTGCAGATATAGACGTCCTGTTTGAGATTGAATATTTTCCAGATAGCCTTTCCCTGCTTTGCCAAAGAAAATAGCTATTCCTCTTAAGATGACATAAACCGAAAAGGCAATGATAAGGGCTACAACAAATCCTTGGTTAAACACGTCTGCCATAATCGTTCTCCTTTCCAACTATCCATTGATTCGTATCCTGGTTTTGTCCATTTCGATTCTTTAGATAAAATTGTTATTTCTAACAATAACCGAATGTCCTGCACATTGCAACGAACTTTGGATACGGCTAAGAATGTGATACTTTTAAAAGGATATACTCATTGCAACCGGATTTCAAGTGCTATCTTGCTTCATTTTTTAAAGAACCATGACTTTTTAATTCAGGAGGTGTTTGAAGCTTTAGAAGGGTCCTTCGATTCACTCCCTTTTTACAGCTTCTGATCATTGGACATTTTACTTAATTTATTTCTCGTTGCTGTATTAATTGCGCTGACAGCTTTCTTCGTTGCATCAGAGTTCGCCATTGTAAAGGTAAGAAGCTCTCGTGTCGATCAGCTGGTATCTGAAGGAAATCAAACGGCCATTGCTGCTAAAAGGGTCATCTCACATTTAGACGAATACCTTTCTGCCTGTCAATTAGGCATTACCATCACAGCCCTCGGACTCGGTTGGTTAGGTGAACCGACCATCGAAACGTTGCTTCATCCAGTGTTTGAGAAGCTTGATTTAAATGCTTCCATTACAAGTATCATTTCATTTGGACTCGCATTTTCCGTCATTACTTTTTTGCATGTGGTGATTGGAGAATTGGCCCCGAAAACCTTTGCCATTCAAAAAGCAGAGAAAGTCACTCTATTATTTGCACGACCATTGATATGGTTTTATCGACTCGCTTACCCATTTATATGGGCATTAAACGGCTCTGCCCGGGTGTTCACAGGGTTATTCGGTTTAAAACCCGCTTCTGAACATGAAATTGCCCATTCCGAGGAAGAGCTTAGGATCATTCTTTCCGACAGCTACAAAAGTGGGGAAATCAATTCATCCGAATTCAAGTACGTAAACAAAATTTTTGAATTCGACGAGCGAATCGCAAAAGAAATCATGGTTCCGAGAACGAATATCGTGACTCTCTCCTCAGATTCCACCATTGATGAAGTACTCACCATCATTAAAGAGGAACGCTATACGAGATATCCTGTAGTAGAAGGTGATAAAGATAATATCCTCGGTATAGTGAACGTGAAGGAATTGCTGACAACTCTCGTGAACCACAAGGAGGAACATGAAGACTTAACTTCCTTTATCAAGCCTGTAATCCGTGTCATTGAAACCATCCCTATTCAAGCCTTACTCGTCAAACTTCAGAAAGAGCGGTCGCCAATGGCCGTACTCCTTGATGAATACGGTGGAACTGCCGGTCTTGTAACAGTTGAAGATATCATTGAAGAAATTGTCGGAGAGATAAGGGACGAGTTTGATATCGATGAAATACCTGAAGTGCAGAAGGTGAAAGAAGATCATTATATCTTTGACGCCGTCATGCTCATTGAAGATGTGAATGACCTTCTTGGCATCTCCATTGAAGAGGATGAGGTCGACACGATCGGAGGCTGGTTCCTGACACAGAAGTACGAAGTGAAACTTGATGATAAGATCGAAGAACAAGGGTATTGCTTCAGAGTGAAAGAAATCGATGGCCATCATATTCAATATTTAGAAGTTACAAAAATGGCATAGCAGCCATGATGAAAAGAACGAGTCCGATTAATGGCTCGTTCTTTTTCTTTTGTGATGTTTAACAGGATTGGTTCAAGGCCGGTGTGACTCGTTTTCTTTTTCACTAGTTTTAATCAATCAGACATTATTCGTTCATAGTTTGGACATATCTGATGGATAAGCTTTTACTGAGGCCAGACAGGGATTTAAAAAACTAAATTCCCATTATTTTGACCAGGAGGAGAGGAAAATGAATTTTATGAAACGTGCCTTTTGGAATGTAAAAGCTCGCAAGGGGAAAAGCATACTCTTACTGTTTGTCTTGACCGTCATCTCCGTTCTCGTTCTGTCGGGATTGACGATTCAAACCGCCGCTGATCAATCCAGCATTTTGGCTCGTGAGAAATTAGGCGGAGAAGTTTCTTTAACGGTTGACCGGGAAAAATTGATTTCCGGACAGCAAAACGAGGAAAGTGGCGGAAGAGCCCGTTTTCAGCCTGTCCCCATCCCTTTGGATTCTGCTGAGGATCTCACTGATTCCTCTTTCGTAAAGGGATACAACTACTATTCATCCACCTCTGCCCTTGCCAAGGACTTTACTGCTGTGGGGAGTGAAGAAACAGCAGAAGGTACAGAGCAGGAAGGCTTTGGTGGCGGTGGTAGAATGATGGCCGGTGATGTTTCCGTCGAAGGGATCTTATTCTCAGATTCGACCAGCTCATTTCTGAATGGGGATGCGTCCATAGTGGAAGGACGTCATTTGACGGAAGAAGACATAAACAATGAAGTGACTCTTGTTGAAAAAAACCTTGCTGCAGAAAATGATTTAAAGGTTGGAGACTCGATAACCATAGCAAATACGGAGAATGCTGAGTCGACTCTTGAAATCGTGGGTATTTATGAATCGACTGCAGATATGGATGAAAGAGCTCAAAATTTTGCTTTTCTGAATCCCTATAATCAGCTGTTCGTTCCATATACTGTTGCCAATGAATTAAAAGGAACTTCTGAAACGATTGATCGGGCTGTCTATTATATGAAGGACCCGGCAGATATCCAATCCTTTATTTCAAATGCAGAAAGTAGCTCATCCATTGATTTTGATCAATTTAAATTGGATGCAAATGATCAATTGTATCAGCAAATGATAGGCCCAATTGAGAATGTTGCCTCTTTTTCTACTAATGTAGTATTTCTTGTGGCAATAGCGGGAGCCATCATTTTGGCCCTGATTGTGATGATGACGATTCGGGAAAGAAAATATGAAATGGGCGTACTTCTTGCCATCGGAGAGAAAAAAGGGAAGCTCGTCAGTCAATTTCTGGTTGAGATTTTGATTGTGGCTGTTTTGGCAATGGGTATATCAACACTATCCGGCAATCTGGTTGCAAACAAAATGGGGGAACAACTTCTCCAGCAGGAAATCACTCAATCAGAAGAAACAGCAAATACACCAGCCTCCTTTAATTCACGCCGTATGCCATTTCAATCTTCAAACGTCCAGGATGTAGAAACGGTGAGTGAATTATCCATCCATACGACAGGAGAAGACTTGATGAAATTGTTTGGCATCGGACTGATGGTGGTTCTACTATCCACATTGATTCCATCATTGACCGTGTTGAGATTAAATCCTAAAGCAATATTAACAAAACAGGATTAAAGGAGGCTAAAGAATGAGTACATTATTACACTTTATAAATGTGAGTTACAGCTATAAGCAAGAATCCAAGTTTCAGCCTATTTTGAGTAATGTTACAGCCGAATTTAAGAGGGGAACTTTCTATACTTGTGTAGGCCCATCCGGCTCGGGCAAAACCACTTTCCTCTCCCTGGCAAGTGCACTAGATTCACCCACATCCGGACAAATCTTATTTGAAGGAAAAGATATCAAGAAAATCGGTTTATCATCATTTCGAAATCGGCATGTTTCCATTGTCTTTCAATCCTATAACCTCCTGCCATATATGACAGCACTTCAAAATGTCATCACTGCAATGGAGATCACGAAATCAACTAATAAAAACAAAAAAGCATTCGCCCTAGAAATGCTTCAGAAGGTTGGCATTTCAGAGGAACAATCCCGTCAGAGAGTATTAACTCTCAGCGGAGGACAACAACAAAGGGTTTCCATTGCCAGGGCGCTCTCTTGTCAGTCGGAACTCATTCTGGCGGATGAACCTACAGGAAACTTAGACGAAGATACTGCAAGTGGAATCGTTGATTTATTCAGGGAACTTGCTCATAAAGAAAACAAATGTGTCATTGTTGTGACCCATGATCAAGGACTTGCCCACGTATCGGACACTGTCATTTCCCTTTCAAAGGGAGGTTTGGTATTCAAAGAAATGAGGAATTTGGAAAAGTTTGTTTGATGTGGAATTTCAGAAGTGGCAGTTGCCTATTCACGGTGACTGTCTTTTTCTATTTTCGTATCGTATATCGCGTTAAAACAGATTCCTCCAAAGAATAAAACCTTTCATTCATGGAAAGATAACTACAAACAT
Organism: Rossellomorea sp. ABR4_004; assembly: GCF_056159585.1. Taxonomy (NCBI): domain Bacteria; kingdom Bacillati; phylum Bacillota; class Bacilli; order Caryophanales; family Bacillaceae; genus Rossellomorea; species Rossellomorea sp. ABR4_004. The sequence goes on from NZ_JBSWVM010000010.1 coordinate 24,777, forward strand.
TTATGAGAGGTGAGTTATGACTAGCATCATTGTTGGTTTAATTCTACTTATGGTCTTGGCGTATTTAGGCTGGTCTATCATTTGGATCGCTCCCCTGGTTGCAGGTTTAGTAGCATTAATGAGTGGTCTCGACCTGCTTCCTGCTTATACGGAAACATATATGACCGGGTTTGTGGATTTTGCTAAAGAATGGTTTCCTGTATTCCTGTTCGGAGCCATTTTCGGAAAATTGATGGAAGACGTGGGAGCAGCCCAATCCGTCGCATACAAAATTACGAACATCATCGGTAAAGACAGGGCCATACTGGGAGTGCTGATTGCAGCTGCCGTTTTAACATATGGTGGTGTGAGCTTATTCGTTGTTGTATTTGCGATATATCCCTTGGCTATTGCCATGTTCAGAGAAGCGGATATCACACGGAAGCTATTGCCGCCGACCTTCGTATTGGGGGCTTTCACCTTTACAATGACAGCCATCCCGGGTACACCACAGATTCAAAACTTGATTCCCATCGATTATTTTAAAACATCCCCCACTGCCGCCCCGATCATCGGTATCGCAGGCGGATTAATCATGGCGGTTGGAGGGTATTTTTATTTAAGATGGCGTCAAAAGCAATTTACAAGTAAAGGAGATACGTTTACCGAGCCTAAAGGTGGAAACGATGTAAAGGAAATTAAAGAATCAGAGCTTCCTAATTTCTACTTATCATTTCTTCCTCTTGTCATTGTTGTCGTTACATTGAATGTCTTTAAGTGGAACATCCTGACCGCTCTTCTTGTAGGGATACTTTCGATATTATTTATTAACTTCAAGCATTATAAAAAATTCATCCCTGCTGTCAATGGAGGTGCAAAGGGCTCAGTCATGGCAGTCATTAACACAAGCGCTGCGGTTGGTTTCGGAGCGGTTGTCACAGCGGCACCAGGGTTCAAGACGTTAACGAAGCTTATTCTTGGCATTAAAGGTAACCCTGTCATATCTGAAGCCATAGCTGTTCAAACTCTTGCAGCTATTACTGGATCTGCTTCAGGAGGAATGGGGATTGCCCTTGAGGCTTTGGGAGATAAATATTATGAATTGTCTCAAACAAGTGGGATCAGTGCAGAAGCATTCCATAGAATTGCTTCCATTTCATCAGGGGCATCGATTCTGCCTCATAATGGTGCACTCCTGACGTTATTTGCCGTAACAGGGCTGACCCATAAAGATTCGTATTTGGATGTAGCTGTTGTCGGGTTACTTATTCCTACGATTGCAGAAATCGTTTCAATCATCCTGGCCAATATGGGAATTTATTAATCAGAGGAGGAAAAGAAGATGGTCAATGATAAAGTTGTATTCATTACAGGTGCTGCAAGGGGAATTGGTTTTGAAATCGGGGAACACTTTGCTCAAAATGGTGCGAAAGTGGTTCTCTCAGACATCAATCAAGAAGGATTGGATGAAGCGGTAGAAGAACTGAAAGACAGAGGATTCGATTGCCTCGGCATTAAATGTGACGTTACCAATGAAAAAGAAGTGAAAGCGGGTATTGATAAAACAGTTGAGCACTATGGCCGCATAGACGTATTAATCAATAACGCAGGTATTCAGCACGTAGCTCCAATTGAAGAATTCCCTATTGAAAAATTTGAGCTTCTGATCAAAATTATGCTGACCGCTCCCTTTATTGCAACAAAATTTGCTTTCCCTCATATGAAGAAGCAAAAATTCGGTCGTATCATCAATATGGCATCCATTAATGGACTGATCGGTTTTGCAGGTAAAGCGGCATACAACAGCGCCAAGCATGGTGTGATCGGTCTTACAAAGGTATCGGCTTTAGAAGGTGCCGAGCATGGGATTACCGTCAATGCCCTATGCCCCGGATACGTGGATACCCCCCTTGTCCGTAACCAATTAAAGGATATTTCAACGACTCGTGGTGTGGAGCTTGAAAAAGTATTGGAGGATGTCATTTACCCTCTTGTTCCACAAAAGAGATTATTATCAGTAGAAGAAATTGCAGACTACACCATTTTCCTATCCAGTGACAAAGCAAAAGGTGTAACTGGTCAGGCCGTCGTTTTAGATGGCGGATATACTGCTCAATAATACGCACAGAAAAATCGGATCAGGAAACTGATCCGATTTTTCATTCGTTCATATTTTCAGGTAATACACCTAAATCGATTCCCCATACGAGTGGCATGAAAAAATAAATCAAAAGTGTAATAAATACGATACTAATCAGATTCAACCATATTCCCGCCTTGACCATATCTCCCATTTTGATATAACCTGATCCGAATACGACAGCATTCGGAGGCGTAGCCACCGGCAGCATGAAAGCACATGAAGCAGCTAAGCCCGCCGCCACCATCAAACTATAAGGGTGAATATTCAAGGCAGCTGCAAGGGCAGCCATTATCGGAAACATCATCGTGGCTGTCGCCGTATTGGACGTAATTTCCGTTAAGAAAATAACAAAGGCCGTCACTGCAAGCAAGATAATAATGAAGGATATCCCTTCAAGAATCGTTAGTTGCTGTCCGATCCACTCTGCCAACCCTGTCTCTTTAAAACCCTTGGCAATGGCAAGACCTCCACCGAATAAGAGCAGGATTCCCCATGGAAGCTTCTTCGCATCGTCCCAGTTGATCAATCGAGATTCTTTTCTTCCTGGAAGAAGAAATAAAATGAGTGCCCCTGTAATGGCTATGATGGTGTCGTCTAAAGACGGAATCCATTGGTTCAATAGAAACGATCGAGTGATCCAGCATAGGGCCGTAGAGACAAAGACCGTAAGAACAAGTTTTTCTTCAAATGAAATGCAACCAAGAGACCGGTTCTCTTTCTCCACAATCTCCCTCCCCCCCGGCAATTCTTTCATCTTTAACGGAAAAGCCACCTTGATTAAATACCACCAAGTAACAAATAGAAGAATGGCAGCAAGCGGAACACCAAAAAGCATCCACTTAGCAAATGAGAAATCAATCCCATACAACTGTTTCACCACTGCAGCAAATATCGTGTTTGGAGGCGTTCCGATCAACGTTCCCAAGCCTCCGATCGATGCACTATAGGCAATCCCCAGCATGATCACTTTACTGAAGTGCCCCGTTCTATTAGCCCCCTCCTTTTTTAGACTTTCATTAACTTGATAAATCACGGCTGTTCCAATCGGAAGCATCATCATAGCCGTTGCCGTATTCGAGATCCACATGGATAAAAAACCGGTAGCCAGCATAAATCCAAGGACGATTCTCTCAGTGCCTGTACCAATCAGCAGAATGATGTTCATGGCAATCCGCTTATGTAAGTTCCACTTTTCCATGGCAATCGCAATAATAAATCCACCCATAAAAAGAAAAATTGTACTATCACCATAGGCAGACGTGACATCTCCGGATTGAAGAGCTCCTGTAAGTGGAAACAAAATGATCGGCAACAAAGCAGTTGCCGGAATAGGTATCGCTTCTGTTATCCACCATACCGCTATCCATGTTGTACCTGCAAAGACAGAAACTGCCTCTTTTGATAAACCTTCAGGCGAAAAAAATAACATGATAAGAATAAACAGTAAGGGTCCTAAGAAAAACCCGATTTTCTGCCTTTGATTTGCATTAGGCTCCGGAACAAGATTTGTATCCACCTCGCGAGAAGCAGCAGGCGTGCTTCCGGAAGTGAAAAATTGCAAAGTACCCATCACATCTCCGTGCCATTTCCAAAGTGTCTCCCATGCGTTTTTCACAGTATGCATCTACTCATTCCCCCATTACTCGTCTTACTAAAACTCTATCGACCATAGAAAGCGCTGTCAAATACAACCCCTTCAAATAAAAGAAAAATCTGAATATTCACCCCTTTATTCCTAGACTCCTTATATTTTTTCCTTCAAAGGATGTACATCTCTTAAAGGACCTTCGCCCTCTCCCTATAAAACGAAAAACAAACCATATCTTCATAAACCTTTTCGTTGTAAAATATCGTTATAGAGTGATGACTGTTATTTCAAAGGAGACACTATGAAAATCTATTGGCAAATAAGTTATTTCGTAATAGGGTTACTTATTTTCAGCTATGGAATCAGTATGTCCATCAAAGTGCAGTACTTAGGGATCCATCCATGGGATGTATTAAACATTGCCTTATATGAGAAGTTCGGCTTAACGATTGGCACGTGGAATATAATTGTCGGCGCCGCCTTGATTGCAGGCACCCTTGTTTTGAAAGGGAGATATGTTCGTATCGGGACGATCCTTAACGGTGTGATGGTTGGCATGTTGGTCGACTTCTTTCTATTTTACGACCTGCTTCCTCCTCAAACGAATATAGCATTAGATATCCTGATTCTATTATCAGCGATTGTTTTAATGGGGGTTGGCGGGGGATTGTATTCAGCGGCACACCTTGGCACGGGTCCACGGGACGGATTTATGCTCACCATTTCGGATTTAACGAATCTTTCAATCAGCAGAGTCCGGATCATGTGTGAGTGTGCGGTGTTACTGATCGGGCTGCTTCTTTCCGGTCCAGTCTTCGTATTCACTTTTATTTATACGTTTATTCAAAGTCCCATCTTTCAAAAATCCTTTTTATTTTTTACCGATAGACTCAATACCCGTTTCACCAGTCGAAATAACGTAAGTATGTAAAAAGGACAAATGCCTGAGGCAGTTTGTCCTTTTCTAGGTTATGACATCTCGCATGCCACTAAGCCGTATTGTTGATGGGGATTTAATTGCTTTATAAATTGAAATAGTTGCAGCACCTGTTCATTTTCCATATCCTGCTTATAGTAATCTTCCAAGACCGACAGCATTTCATCCGGGTACATCAAACAAGTATGACTTCCCCAGTCAGTTTGCCTGCCTTCAAATTTTTTATAGTAAATGCCATCCAATAGGGAGAAAAAGAGTTCATACCCTTTCGGAAAAAACGAACTGATCCTTTTCGGGTAATTATGATTCCAGTCCCCTCCTTCATAATGAAATGTCTGGTCCGTTAAATCACCGATAAAGACTTCAACATCTGCCATTCCCGTCTCCTCCTAAAGGTTAAAATAAGCTCTCTTTTTATCGTATAAGCCAGTCCATCTATTTAGAACCCCTTTACCTAAAAAGAAAAACAGCAGTTCCAGGATTTCACCTGGAACTGCTCTGCCCACTTACAAATATTTTCGTTGCACGCTTCTGCCGTCATAGGTAAATAACATATCACGGTTCTCCACATGGGTTTCGATATGGACCGGTCTTCCCCACAGCTGATGCAGATACGGTAAAACTTTTTCTAAATACTTAATATCGAGCTCCACGTCTTCAAACCAGTGCTTAAGATATAGCTCCCCGCTCTTCATATAATCTCCATCATTCACGGTAATGTATGGGAACCCGCCATTAACCCTCATGCCTACAAGCTGGTCCCGTACATGAGTCCATTCTTTATCGACGATTTTGTAGTCCTTCCCTTGCTTCTGGAACAAATACATATCTTCTCTCGTGACGAGATCTTTCGTTAAATAGTTCCGTAAGAAGGAAATGTCAGATTCAATCTCACGAACCTCAAACATTTTTTCACGGCCAGAATTTGGTTTCACCCCACGCTTTTTCATTTCATCCGTAGGATTGTCGAAACGATCTTCTATATCTTCAAAAATCTTCAATCCTAGATAATATGGATTGATCTGCGTACGGGAAGGCTGTACAACACCTGCATTCAGCTTTGCAAACTCAATGGACTCACCACTCGTCAAATCCATTTCACGGATGATGCGCTGATGCCAATACGAAGCCCAGCCTTCATTCATGATTTTCGTTTCAAGCTGCGGCCAGAAATACAGCATTTCTTCCCTCATCATCGTCAGTATGTCCCGCTGCCAGTCAGACAACTCCCTGCTATACTGCTCAATAAAGAGAAGAATATCCTTTTCAGGTTGTGGAGGGAACTTCTTCTTCACCTTTTTCTTCTCTCTGCTCTTCGGTTTTTCATCCAACGACCACAAATCATCATAAGGAGTCGCGTGAGATACTTCTTCCTCAACCCACTCGACATCGTCCATCGTCCACGACAGCTTCGGACGCATCAATGACGGATCAATATGCTCATCCACGGCAAGCACGGCATCGAGAAAGTTTTCAACCTCCTGCTTCCCATGCTCGATCTCATATCTTCGCACCCGCTCTGCCGTAGCCGCCATGCTCTCTACCATATCCCGCTTCGTATTCTGGAATCGCACATTATTCTTAAAGAAATCACAATGGGCCAACACATGGGCAACAATCAACTTATTCTGAATAAGCGAATTCGAATCCAATAAAAAAGCATAACAAGGATCCGAGTTAATCACGAGTTCGTAAATTTTACTTAAACCCAAATCATATTGAAGCTTCATCTTATGAAATTGTTTCCCAAAACTCCAGTGAGAAAATCGGGTCGGCATCCCATAAGCACCGAATGTATAAATAATTTCAGCAGGACAAATCTCATAACGCATCGGATAAAAATCAAGACCAAACCCGGCTGCAATCTCAGTAATTTCCCCTATCGCATTTTGTAACTGCCTTTGTTCCTCTAAATTCATCGCCATCCCCCTCTTTATACTCTTATCTAAATGTATGAAGGGAAAAGGGATTTGATGAA
>NZ_JBSWVM010000011.1:0-26874 GCF_056159585.1 Rossellomorea sp. ABR4_004
CTCCTTCCGCTCCAATCAACTTTCTGAGCATGTATCCTTAATGGAAAACAATAACAACAAGAATTTCAGCAAACAATCTTCTTTAAGGTAAGTGGAGTGATTTTCGTTTTAAGAAAGATTATTTTTTCTTGTTACATTGTTTTCTTGCACACCTTGATGCTCTGTCATGAAAATACTGTTTAAGATGGTGAGGAGAACTGCGCAGACTCCTCCGGAAGTACGGGCGTGCCGAGACCCCGTTCGGCGAAGCTGAGGAGGCTCGGCCGAACGCTAGCTGCAAGCGAAGCAGTTCCCCTCACCATCCAGCATAAACTGGTTGACAGAGCCCTGGCAGATTCTATGTTAGAAAACAACAATCTTAGCGAAAAGAGTCAATAAAAAAAGGTTCATTGAAAAATTCAATGAACCTTTTTACTGTACACTTACTCTTTATGTAAGGCATCTTGTTTGCCTAATTCATAGGCTTCACTCATGACTTGTGTAAAGAGCGTCATGAATGGTTGCAGCATTTCGGGAGTGAACTCAACACCCGCTTGATCCAGTTGCTCTTTTGCTTGTGGGAAGTACTTCATGGCAATCTGCATGAATTCCATCGTTTTGTCTTGATTCATTGTTTCGATTCCTTTCCGTTCGGCAATTTGCCTGTTTCGATGTAGGCTTGAACATGTTGCTTCATCTCATCTTGAAAATCTTTTGGAATGACGGGACTATATTTACCCATGGAAATGACTCCGTCTTCAAAATCAAATTCGAGGTTTCCAGAATCGAGTTCGTCATTCGCGAATCTTTCTGCAACGACGCTATACAGCTTATCTGCATGCTGCACAGTACTCGTTAAAACCGTGGATTCCCCTAAATCAGATTGATCCGAGACATAGCCAATGGCATAGAGACCCTTTTCCTTCAGCTTTTCAATTACAGCTACATTATAGCCGTCACCTGCAGGATATACAACATCGACACGTTGATTCATTAATCCCTCCAACTTTTCGAAGGCGATATCTTGATCATTCCAGTGATTGGTGTACTCGACAATGAGCTCCGTTTCACTATTTTGGTATTTGACTCCATCTATAAACCCTTGAACCTCGGGTTGCCATTCAAAAGCAGCAATCACCCCGACTATACCTGTATTGGATTGATAAGCTGCTGTCATGCCTCCGAAGAAGCCCATTGCATAGCCCTTAAATTGTAGACTTGTTGTATTCTCCTCTGTGGCATTCCCATTGAAGCTTACAAAATGCATGTTGGGATAATCACCGGAAAGGGTGTTAAATATCCCGGAATATTCACTACCGTGGCCAAACACTAAGGTAACATCATCATCACTATACTCTTTTACTGATTGTTTAATTGATGTATCATTCTTTATGCTCTCTTTATAGAAAACGTCTGCATTGTAATCGGATTGAATTTTCAATAATCCTTTGTAACCTTTCGTTCCCCATACTCCATCGTTTACGGTTTCCGGAACCAGTAAACCAACTTTTTCTATTTCAGCGCTGTCTCCTGTTGAACAACCACTTATTCCAATAAGTAATACAATCATGAAAATGGTGTAAAATTTCTTACTCATGTGCAGCAACTCCTTTAAAGCCCGTGCAGCATCTATAAAAAAGAATCAATAGCAAATTATTACATCATATTTATTTTACCCTCATCCCTATCCACAAGGAAAGAGAAAGTTTTCTTATTCCTGAATTTCATGCAAATGAATGCCTCTTAATTGTTCTTTTATGACCGACTCATGAGATTTGGTCGGCTTGACAATAAGCTCTTTTCCATTTGGTTCAGCATCCATTCTGACGGGAGAGAAAGACTTCTTCGTTACATACGATAAGGCTTCATTCCAGCTTTGATTTGAGAGTGCTTTCACCTTATATATTTCTTCTGTATGGAATGAATGCTTTATGATAGAACGGGCAGCGTCTTTTACATAGATCGCTCCACTTGGATCATCAATGTATGGAGAGTCACCATCTTCTCCATTTAAAAGTTGAGCGAACAGAAATTCTGACGGCTGGTGAATTCCGTACAGAGTAGGAAGGTAGAATACGGTTCCTTCTTTGCATTTTTGATTTCTGTCCAGATTGGAATAAATTCGAATGATCGATAGGGGTTGTTCAATTTTTGACAACAACCCTTCTACTTCTGACAAGTAACTTACTTTATCTTCTCTTACCTGATCATAGTATGGAAGGAACACGCTGCATCCTGATTGTACTTCCTTATCCCAGTCTTCATAAGGAACATATTGAATGTTTGAGTTCCTTCCAATTCCTAACCACTTATCCTCTGTTTCTTTGGTTTCATCCACTGCTGTTACGGTCCATCCATTCTCAAGAAGGGAATCACAAAGCTCAAATCCCAAAAACTGTTGAGCGGCAAAAACGAATGCATGATTCAAGTCAATCACTCCAATGTGTTTGTTATAACTCTTTCTCATGTAAAGAAAAGTATGAAGCAAACTTCCTTCCCAGAGAAGCACGTTTTTCTGGGAGTACAAAGAACAAATCCGTTGATGTGCCTTTTTCTAAACGCTCCGTATATATATCTTTTATGAGAGTGAATTGATTTTTATAACGATTAAGAGTCGTTGATTGAACAATGTAAAGGGGAATCGAGATGTTTTTAAATACTTCGTAGTCCTTCGATTGTTGACTGATGAAGGATTCGCACTCCTCTTCTTTCAATCGAAACGTGTGTGAGAGTTCTTTTATTACCTTTTTATAAAAGAATTTCTGTTCCTTCTCTTGTTCCAGATGGTCATATAAAGACACGCAAGGCGCAAGCATAACTGCACTTCTAATGTCCTGCTCCATTTTCGGATAGAGGTTTTTCAATACTAAAGCCCCCATTCCTTCAGCCAATATATGAATCTTTCCATTAATGATCTCATTTCGTTTCACATGCTGATAAAGTCGTTTGGCTAACTGCACGGCTTGATTGCTACCCCAATTCGCTCCGTAAAGATTACTATAATACACAATGTATCCTTTGGCGGTCAGTTCTTGAATCCACTTGTAGCGTGCCTCATGTTGAACCCAAAAGCTGCTCTTATCGTCTACATAATGATGGGAATCTCCTATTACCATTACAGCGAATCCATTTGGGCGTTCAGGATAATGAATCATGCACCACTCTTGCTCTAATTGAAACAATCGCTGATACATTAGAATTTCTCCTTTTACATAGTAAGTCATTATAGTTTATGTAAGGAGACAACATTGGTAAGGGAGATAGCCCAAAGAACCTCTGATATTTGCAAATTTAGTTAAAAAACAGAGTATCCCTAAAGATTTTTACCAGTATATGATAAGGTTTACATTTCACAGATTAGTCATTTATTAATTCATGAACCTGTGGTAAGATAAAAAAGATTGAAATTGGTTAGAACACTCTAATAATCTATTAGTTGATTACATAGGAATGAGGTGACTTGACGTGAGATTTTTCTGGATGTTTTTCTGGGCATTTGCTCTGACTGAAATGTTAACTTACGTTGTAAGTTCAATGAATGGAACTGCTTTTCACTTTGAAACAGGATTGATTATATCGGTTTGTGTAACGGTATTAGTATTCCTTATCACGCTTGTTATTCCAAACGAGCCAGTTGAAAAGCACTAAAAAAAGCAGCCTAATCCGGCTGCTTTTTTATTTATCCTTCATGATCGATAAACCATTTTCCCCTTTGTCGATGATGATGGTTTCGTTTGATCTGATATTTCCTGCTATCAGTTCTCTTGCCAGTTTGGTCTCGACTTCTCTCTGCAAGTACCTTATTAAAGGGCGTGCACCATAAACCGGATCATAAGCTTCCTGTGCTATAAATTCTTTTGCATTATCGGTTAATGACACTGAGATATGTTGTTCTTCCACTCGGTTTTGCAAGTCTTCCACCAGCTTACTGATGATCCCTTTTATATTCTCAATGCTCAATGGTTTAAAGAGAATAATGTCGTCTACCCTGTTAAGGAACTCCGGTCTGAAAGAGGAACGAAGCTGGCTCATGACCAGGTTCTTCGTTTCTATATCAATTTCCTCTTCCCCCTTACTTCGTTCGAGAAGATGCGAGGATCCGATGTTAGAGGTCATAATGATCACCGTGTTCTTACAATCAACCGTCCTTCCTTGAGAATCGGTTATCCTCCCATCATCGAGCATTTGCAGAAGAATATTGAATACTTCCGGATGAGCTTTTTCAATTTCATCAAGCAGGATAACCGAATACGGTTTGCGTCTGATCGCTTCTGTCAGCTGACCGCCTTCTTCATAACCAACATAGCCTGGAGGTGCACCAATCAAGCGTGAAACCGCATGCTTCTCCATATATTCCGACATATCAATTCGGATCATCTGCTCCTCACTATCAAACAACGTATGAGCAAGCGTCTTCCCAAGCTCTGTCTTTCCTACTCCCGTAGGACCTAGGAAAATGAATGAACCTATCGGACGATTAGGATCTTTAATCCCTGCTCTCGCCCGTATAACAGCGTCACTCACTAATTGAACAGCCTCATCCTGCCCGATCACCCTTTCATGCAGTATGCGATCAAGTTTCAACAGCTTCTCTCGTTCACCTTCTACAAGCTTAGTGACCGGAATCCCTGTCCATCTTGCTACAATATTTGCCACTTCTTCCTCCGTCACTTCTTCACGCAGCAAGCGCCCTTCCTGCTCTTTCATCATCTCCTGCTCAACTGAAACAAGTTCTTTTTCCATAGCGGGAATCCTGCCGTGACGAAGTTCAGCAGCTTTATTCAGATCATAATCACTTTCTGCTTCTTCAAGTAAGCGCCTGAGCTTCTCCAGTTCTTCCCGCTTCTCCTGTACGACCCCGATGCTTTCTTTCTCCTGTTGCCATTTTAACTTCATCGCATTCGCTTTTTCCTTCAGATTACTTAAATCTTCACGGATTCGATCCAAGCGTTCAAGACTGGCAGGATCCTTTTCCTTATTTAAAGCTGCTTCTTCAATTTCCAGCTGCATCACTTTACGCGTCACTTCATCCAATTCTGATGGCATTGAGTCAATTTCAGTCCGGATCATCGCACATGCCTCATCGATTAAGTCTATTGCTTTGTCCGGCAAGAAACGGTCGGAAATATAGCGATCGGAAAGTCTAGAAGCTGCTACAATGGCCCGGTCATGAATATTTACTCCATGATGAATTTCGAATCGTTCCTTTAAGCCTCTTAGAATAGATATCGTATCTTCCACATTTGGTTCCTGAACGAGTACCTGCTGAAAACGTCTTTCCAGAGCCGGATCCTTTTCAATGTACTTGCGGTATTCATTGAGAGTGGTAGCACCTATGCAATGAAGTTCTCCCCTCGCAAGCATAGGCTTTAGGATATTCCCCGCATCCATGGCTCCTTCCGTTTTCCCTGCTCCCACAATCGTATGGAGCTCATCAATGAACAGAAGAATGCGTCCCTCACTCTTTTTCACTTCCTGCAATACAGCCTTCAAGCGTTCCTCAAATTCACCCCTGAACTTGGCACCTGCAACTAAAGAGCTCATATCTAATTCGAAAATGGTTTTATCCTTCAAGCCTTCCGGGACGTCTTTTCTGACTATTCGCTGTGCAAGTCCTTCAACGATGGCTGTTTTACCGACTCCAGGCTCTCCTATAAGGACAGGATTATTTTTCGTTTTACGGGAAAGGATCCGAATCACGTGGCGGATTTCACTGTCCCTGCCTATGACTGGATCTATTCTTCCCGATTTCACCTCCGCAACAAGATCCCTTCCATATCTATTCAACGCTTCATATTTAACTTCAGGATTCTGTGTCGTCACCTTGCTCCCTCCTCTGATCTTCACAATGATCTCCTTTAATGCCTTTTCTGTTACATTATGGTTTGTTAAGTATGTCGTAATCGGGTGGTTCTTTTGCTGGAATAATCCAAGGGCCAGATGTTCGATCGAGATATAGTCATCTTCCCATTTAGTCTTTAATGAATCACTATCTTGCATGAGCTGATGGATATCACTTGCGAAAAATCGGCCATACTGCAGCCCATCTCCCTCTACAGAAGGGATATTGTTTAACTTGGTATCAACCCACTTCTTTAAGTCCTCTGCTTCTACTCCTGCACGTTCATAGATCGTACGGAGAAAACTGTCTTCTGAACCGAGGAGTGATTTCCATAAATGAAAAAGGCTGATATCTGTATGTAGCTTTTCTTTTGCGGTCTCTCCCGCCAAAACCAAACCTTCTTGAATGCTTTGAGTCATATTATCAAAATTCATCGTGTTTCACCTCGTATTTTGACCTTTATTGACCTTTTCTTCTATTATATATCTTCCGGTGGAAAAAGGAAAAGAAAAGGAACAAGGAGTACCTCTGAGTGTCACCATCGTTGATAAGGTGAGCTGTCGACACGGCATCCTTGTTCCTTTATGGGGTTAAGGTTTTCTCATATACGTCCATAGACGATTATGGTTGGAGTTTTCAGGAAATCGATCCCCCGCATTTAACCGTAGTTTCTGCGGGTTTTTCACCATACTTCCTGTTTCACCAATTTCGATATATTCTCCATTATTGGGTGCTTTTTCCCCAGCTTTGAACTGTCGTGACTGGCCCATTCTTACCCCTCCTTTTCGAAGCGATGCTTCCTTACTATTTTTCTACAAGGCCGAGCATTCATGCATGCCAGATGAAGGATATCAGAATGCTTTATATGATAAACAAGTTACGGTTCGGTTAACATTTGGAAAAAGGCTTTACAGTCTTTCCCTTTATGGTGTTAAATTAAAAACTGTGGAGAAAAAAAGGTTGGAGGAAACACAATGGATTTTTATCTGATTATGAAATACTTATTTTTAGGGATTTTTCAAGGATTTACTGAACCAATCCCGATTTCATCCAGTGGGCATTTACTATTAGCCCAGCATTTCCTTGGAATCAAGGATGCTACCCTAACATTTGAAATACTGGTTAATACAGCTTCATTAGTGGCTGTCCTCATCATTTACCGTGAAGACATCATGCGCCTGATCGTCAATGGCTTAGGCTATTTCAAACATAAAACACCTGAAACGAAACGTGATTTTCATTTCATTGTTTACTTATTGATTGGTACGATTCCTGCAGGTGTGATTGGTGTTTTATTCGGTGACGTGATAGAGGAACATTTAACATCTGTTATCACAGTAGGAATTACGCTTATTATTACAGGTATTGCCCTATGGTTAATCCGTAACCTTCGAGGAAGAAAAAACGATGGCGACTTAAATGTGAAAGACGCTATCATTATCGGACTTGCACAGGCAGTAGCGCTTATTCCTGGAATCAGTCGTTCAGGTGCAACCATTGTTGCGGCAATGGCAAGCGGGATGAAAGCTGAAACGGCTTTACGTTTCTCTTTCCTGCTGTATATCCCAGTAAGTGTCGGGGTTATGGTATTCGGAATAAGTGATTTGATCGAGGATCCGAACCTTGCTTCAATGGCCATTCCTTACTTAGTCGCGTTCATTGCGTCACTTATTGCTTCATACTTCTCATTAAAGTGGTTCATGAATATTATGGCTAAAGGAAACTTGAAATATTTTGCCATTTACTGTGCCGTTGTCGGAGCTGCTGTATTAATTTTCTCTTAAAACCCTTCTATCTGTCTATTTCCTTTGGTAAGCTTTAGAATAAGACATTACGATGGAAATGATGTGATCTCCATGAGTGAAATTCTAGAAGTTCCTTCCGGGATTAAACAATTATTCTTCGAGAAAAATAAGTTAAAAACCGTAAAAAAAGGAACTTTCCTGTTTCAAGAAGGGAAACCTGCTCACGAGTTATACTTAATCAAAAGCGGTCGAATTCAAATCAGCAAAGTGATTCCTGATGGCCGGGAGTTGTCATTACGCATATGTTCAAGTGACGATGTGATCGGGGAGTTAACGTTATTTACGAAAGAAGCTTACTATATGCTCAGTGCGAAGATCCTTGAGAATACAGAGATTTATGTATTACCCAAAGAAGTCTTTGAAGAAAAGCTTTCCGGTGATAACATTCTCACCATCCAATGGTTAAAATGGATTCAAATACAAAATCAGCAAAATCAAACGAAGTTTCGCGATTTGGTTCTTCACGGGAAAAAAGGTGCACTCTATTCTACACTGATCCGCATGTCCAACAGCTATGGAAAAGCCGTTGAAAATGGCATACTGATTGATTTTCCGTTAACCAATCAGGAGTTGGCCAATTTCTGTGGTTCCTCCAGGGAAGTCGTGAATCGGTTACTGAGTGAATTGAAGAAAGAGAATGTCCTGATGTGGGTAAAAGGATATATCACGATACTTGATTTGAATTTTCTCAAAGATGAAATCGATTGTGAGAACTGTCCGGTTTCGATTTGTCGGATTGATTGATGACCATATGCATGAATAAAGCCGAGGATGCAGTAGAAATACTGCATCCTCGGCTTTTATTACTTGTCCAGCTCCGGCGGCTAGACCCTCGAGGTCATAAGCCAAGTGACCCAAAAAGGCAAAGAGCGCCTTTCCGGGTCACTTGGCTTATGCTTGTCGCCCCAGGGCGAGCCCCTTCCGCTTTTCGTGTTACCTAATCCCCAATGCAATTTTAGCATAGCGGGACATGTTGTCTTTGCTCCAAGGCGGATTCCAGACGATGTCTACTTCTGTTTCCTTCACTTCAGGGATGTCACTAAGGGCTGTTTTCACTTGATCGACGATGGTACCGGCCAGCGGGCATCCCATTGAGGTAAGTGTCATAGTGACCGTTGCTTTACCTTCTTCATCCAGATCTACATCATATACCAGACCTAAGTTGACAATGTCTATTCCTAATTCAGGGTCAACCACTTGTTCCAGTGCACCCATCAAATTATCTTTAAGATCCTGATCCATGTTTACACTCCTTTGCTATATATGCTTGTTCCATATCTATATTCATTACTCATCTTAACAAATAAACAGGCGTAAGACAAAACGTTAGGCTGATAAATGCTTCTCGAACCACTCAACAAGCTTTAACACGCCTTCTCTCGATACTTTATGATCGGCTTTATCATCTTCTATAAATAACAGGTTATCTTCCTGGGATTCATAGTATGGAAGGATGCTTTGGTAGAATTCGTGTGTCAGGTTGAATGGAACGACTTTGTCCCTTTTTCCGTGCCAGAACATCAATGGTCTGCCGCTAAGTTTTTCAGGTTGAAGACTTAAGTCATAATGAGCCAGTTCACTTAACATCTTCTCTATTTCTTCTTCGCTGAATGGAAGTTCATATCCTAATGATTCAACTTGGGACAACTGGGCTTGAGCAAACTTCACATATGTAGGATTCCCCATAAGCGAGACGGCAGAAGAGATCCAATCATATTGAGTCAACGCTCCAAGTGTGACGATCCCACCCATTGAGGTCCCGGCAACTCCGACACCATTATGAACGAGCAGCCCTTTTTCGTCAAAATGACTTTTCATAATTGATAATTCATGAATCGTATTTAAGACGATTTTCCAGAATACTTGTCCTAATTGATGCTCTGATTTGCCTGTCGACCGTTCTCCATGCTCTAAACAATCGGGAAGGATCACTCTAAATCCTTTTTCCGCAAGATAATAGGCGTAATGTAAATTATGCTCCTTAGCACTTGTAAACCCATGGATAAAAAAACATACCGGGACTTGCTTATCTATATACTCTTCTTTTACAAGGTGAAGAAATGGAATGCTTTGAATGGTTGATTTATCAACTATGATCATGTGTGGCCTCTCCCTCCTGAATGCATTTCACTTTACTATGATATCCTAGATTTGGTAGTATGTATAATATTTAAATCGTAACGTTTGTAAACATTTTTTAAATGATATGATGCTGAGGTAGACAAATTTCAATGTCTGGCGCTAAAATTGCCTTAATACCAATAAGATTGGGGATTTGTATTCATGAACGCACAAGAAAAACATCTGATTGTTTTGGATTTAGACGGAACACTATTAACGGATGAGAAGAAAATCTCATCAAAAACTCATGATATGATAAAAAAAGCACGCATGAAAGGACACGAGGTGATGATTGCCACAGGCAGGCCTTATCGTGCAAGTGAATTGTATTATCAACAATTAAAGCTAACTACTCCGATAGTGAATTTTAACGGCGCATTCGTGCATCATCCTAATGACGATTCATGGGGACTGTATCACGAACCGATGGATATAAAGGTGGCGAAACAAATCATCGATGCATGTGACGATTTTAAATACCGCAACATTGTTGCCGAAGTGATGGATGATGTGTATCTGCACTACCATGATGAAAAGATCATAGACGTGTTCATGATGGGTAATCCAGCGATCTCAACTGGAGACATCCGAAATGTACTTTCTGATCATCCTACTTCCATGCTCATTCACGCTGAAGAAGAAGATGTTCCGGAGATTCGTGCACACCTGGATGATGTTCATGCAGAATTGATTGACCACCGTCGCTGGGCTGCACCGTGGCACATCATCGAAATCGTTAAGTCAGGATTGAATAAAGCTGTCGGAATTGAACGGGTTGCTTCATCTTTAAATATTCCGCAAGAACGGATCATTGCATTCGGAGATGAAGATAACGATCTTGAAATGCTTGAATATGCAGGCACAGGAGTTGCCATGGGGAATGCCATTGACCCCCTTAAAGATATTGCCAATGAAGTGACATTTTCGAATGAAGACGACGGGATCGGACGCTACCTGCAAAAACGTTTTAATCTCTAATCCAGATCGTTTTTGGAAGCTGTGGGTATATCTTCTTACTGTAATCCTCCACCACTTTAGCCATACTAAAAAGGAGCGCATCATGCGTTCCAACTTGCAAAAGGGGTGGTAGTGATGGGTAGAAATAAATCGAAACGATTTGTACAACAAGGTAAAATCGCTGTAACAAAACATGATGAACGTATTCCGTACCATCTGACGTATGCTGAAGCAGAGGCTAAAAAACTTGCTTCACATGGCGAAGGGCCAGGGGGAATGGAGTAATGAGTAATCCATTATTCCAACAGGCCCGAAACGCTGTTCATTCTGCCCAACAAGCATGCAGTACGGGAGAAAACGCTCAAATGTCCATTGATAAAGCGAAAAACGCGTTGTCCTCTGCTTACGCTAACTCAAATGTTGAAGAACAAAAGCAGCTTCATGCACTTCAAGATGAGTTAAACCGCCTGTCATAATGAATAAAACAAGGGTTGTCCATTTTGGACAACCCTTGTTTTATTTCACGGAATGGAGATGACATATCGATGAAGAATTTTTCCATCCCCTTTATCCCTTTCATAAAGACTTATAAAGACCTTCTCAGCACTACCTGATAGCTCAGGAAGAATGATGGAAAAATCAGTCCAGTTTGGCGCTTCTTTATTAACCTTGAATAAAGTTTCTTTTAAAAGCACTCTATGTCCGTCCTCTACCGAATAATAAAAACTGCCATCTGATACCCGGGCTTGTCCATGGATGGAAACACGCCCTTTCACCTCAAGTACCTTTACACCTCTAAAGGACGGGTTTTCATCTGGAACCGAGAATGAATCCTCAGCTCGCAAAGGATGATTAAATCCACTCATGTCCTCCCCCATCAGCTGTGCTTCAATCGTATATTGCCCTTTTGGGACACGCTTCCCTTCATGCTTGTAATCCCATGTTTCTTTCCAAATCTTCGATTCACCCTTTTTCAACGTAAGGGTTTGAAACGCCTGGAGGAATGATTTCCCCTGACTGTACTGATAGACCACTTTGCCCGCTTTGTTTTTGACTGTAAAGTCAAACATCTGACTCGTAGGGAAGGTGATCTTTTTATCCCCTTCACTATTATTATAAAGAACGAGCCTGATCTGAGATCCTTCTTCCCCCGGAAAAGATTTTACAGAAAAGATCAGAGGTGCCTTCTCTGCTTTCAACGGAGAAGGTACACTAATGAGCAGGAAAGAACTAACAAGTATATAAACAAATGCCTTCAAGGTGATACCCCTTTCTATTCAAGTTCACCTCTAGTATTTGTTAATATTAAGAATCTAATCTTTTCTAAAAAATCCGAATATCCCTGTCGTTTGCACGATATTGGTAAATGCGTCGGGATCTACATCTTTAATGGTATGTTCAAGCTCGTAAAGTTCATACCGTGAAATGACAATGATTAGCATTTCCTTAGCTTCACCTGAAAAAGCCCCTTTTGCAGGCAGAGTGGTGATCCCCCTGACAAGCTTAGAATGGATGGCTTCTCTTAATTCATTGGATTTTTTTGTCACAATCATTGCTGTGAGTTTTTCATGGCGTGTATGGATGGAATCAATGACACGAGTTGAAGCATACAACGTCACTAACGTATACAATGCTTTTTCCCACCCGTAAAGAAATCCTGCAGAAGTAATGATGACCGCATTCATCAGAAAGAAATAGGACCCGACAGGCTTATCTTTCATTCTGGAAAGAATCATGGCGATAATGTCCATCCCTCCCGTAGATGCACCCCATTTTAACGTGATTCCAACTCCCACCGCGGCAATGACCCCGCCAAAGACGGCGTTTAGAAGGATATCAGGCGATAATTTAATCACAGGAATCACTTCCAGGAATAAGGACGTCAGAAATACTGAAATGAAGCTGTACACAGTAAAGGAACGGCCAACTTTAAGCCACCCCAGGATGGTCACAGGAATATTTAAAATAAATAATAAAATACCTGTTGATATATTAAATGGTGCAAATTCTTTTAACACACTGGACAATAACTGAGCCAACCCTGTAAAACCACTTGCATAAACATTTGCCGGTATCAGGAAAAAATTCATCGCAATGGCACCCAGTACTGCTCCTATTAACACTACGAAAAACTTCTTCGCTTCTAACTGAACATGATCTCTCGACATTGACAGACCTCCCACATCTAGTTGTTATTTTCTATGTTCCACAATACATCTTAACTAAACTCATCCTGATATTCATCCTTTAAGAAGATAATGATACTTTTTACCTTAAAATCATATTCTATGGATTGTTATTTGAATGAAATATAGCTAGACTAAAGCTATATAGAATAACCAAAGGATGATTAGGATGACAGTAAAATTATTTGCTGATAGTGCAAGCGACCTACCTGCTGCATATTTCAACGAACACAACATAGAACTGCTGCCACTGAAAGTACATATTGATGGTCAGGATTACGAGGACCTGGTCAACATCGAGCCGAAAACCGTATTCAATAAAATAAGGGAAGGACATATGCCAAAAACGTCTCAAGTATCACCGGACCTTTTCATGAAGAAGTTCACAGAACTTGCAGAATCGAATCAATCCGGTATCTACATTGCCTTTTCCTCACAATTGTCAGGGACGTACCAAACGGCTGTGATGATTCGCGATCAGGTGAAAGAGGAACACCCCGCTCTTGATTTGACCATTATCGATTCAAGGTGCGCTTCACTTGGCTATGGATTAGTTGTCATGAAGGCTGCTGAACTGCTTCAGAATGGTGGGAGTAAAGAAGAAATTATCGAAGCATCCCGTTTTCACTCAGAGCATATGGAACACCTATTCACCGTAGAAGATCTTGAATACCTGGCAAAAGGCGGAAGAGTATCAAAAGCATCAGCTTTTCTTGGAGGATTGCTCAACATCAAGCCTCTCCTACATGTAGAAGATGGAAAGCTTGTCCCGATTGAAAAATTGCGTGGGAAAAAGAAGCTTCTCAAACGAATTCTCGACTTGATGGAAGAACGGGGTGAAGACCTCTCCAAGCAAGTAATCGCCATCAGCCACGGAGACGACGAAGAACTTGCTCTTGAAATGAAGAAGCTCGTTCAAGAAAAGTTCTCACCAAAAGATGTATATATCAGTATTATTGGATGTGCCATAGGTTCTCATACAGGCACAGGCACCTTAGCCATATTTTTCTTAAACGATCATTCATAAACTCCCCTCTTCTTCCTCATACTATGAGAGAAGAATATACTCGAAGGGAGAATCACAATGCCACATACATCTGATAACGAAAAAAAGGCCAGAGACAACAATGCCCTGCGCCAGGAAAAAAATAAGATCAAAGAAGTGAATCGTAAAGCAGGGAAGAACCAGTTTTCTAAGAAGACGGATCATTTGTAGGGGATTGCCTTGGGCAGTTTCAGGCTTGGATACGAAAAAGTGCCAGTTCTTTATAGAGCTGGTGCTTTTTATTTTCTCTAAAAATCCCCCCAATGCATTCATAGAAGTTGTATGCACCATCAAAGGTTGTCTATAATGAAAGAGATAATACTATGGAGGGGTTACATATGGCAAAAGAGAGTTCATTTGATATTGTATCGAAAGTGGATATGTCTGAAGTGAGTAATGCGATTCAAATTGCGCTGAAGGAAGTTCAAACACGTTATGACTTCAAAGGAAGTAAGAGTGACATTAAATTAGATGGAGAGGAAATCGTTCTCGTATCTGATGATGAATTTAAAATGAATCAGTTAAAGGATGTTCTTCTAGGCAAACTCATCAAGCGTAATGTTCCTGTTAAGAATCTTGACTACAGCAAGCTTGAAGGTGCATCCGGCGGAACCGTCCGTCAGCGTGCGAAGCTCGTTCAGGGAATCGATAAAGAAAATGCAAAAAAAATCAATACCATCATCAAAAACTCCGGCGTAAAAGTGAAGAGTCAGGTGCAGGATGATCAAGTACGGGTCACTGGAAAAAGCAAGGATGATCTTCAAAAAATCATCGCTGCGATCCGTGAGGCGGATCTTTCTATCGATGTACAGTACGTAAACTTCCGATAATCCGGTTATTCAAAGAAGTCTAATGGGTACAATATAACCATTAGTCTTCTTTCATTTAGGAGGAAAAACATGAAGAAAAAAGTCATCATTATTGGGGCAGTCGGCGGCGGAGCCACCACTGCATCACAAATTAGAAAACTGGATAGTGAAATAGAGATTATCCTTCTTGAAAAGACATCCTATCTTTCATACGGGGCATGTGGAATGCCTTATTACCTAGGTGAAGTCATTAAAGACCGTGAAAGTCTTTTTGCAGCCACACCTGAAAAATTACATACACAAAAAAACATCGATGTCCGCATGCATCATGAGGCGCTAAAAATTGACCGTGATAAAAAATCTTTACTTGTGAGAGATCATGACAAAAACCAGGATTACGAAGAAGCATATGATTACCTCGTGCTCGCAACAGGGGCTTCCCCCTTTATCCCTGACATCCCGGGACTAGATAAAGTTCCTGCTTTCCATCTCAGAACCGTTGAAGACATGGACAGGATCAAGCAATTCGTTGAAACCTCAAAGCCAAAAGTCTGTACCATTATCGGAGGGGGCTACATAGGAGTCGAAATGTCCGAGAACTTCACTCATTTAGGGATGAAAGTCAACCTGGTTGAAAGATCGGAACATGTGATCAGTGTAATCGATGAGGAAACTGCCCTCAAACTGCAAGAGCATATAAAGGAGCAAGGTGTTAAGCTGTACACCAATGATGGTCTGAAAGAGGTGCTGTCAGAAAATACCCTGAAACTGGATAGCGGAGAAACGTTTCAGTCAGACTTTATCCTTCTTTCGGTAGGTGTAAAGCCTAATAACCTTCTTGCTAAGGAAGCCGGTTTATCAACAGGAGAGTCTGGCGGTGTCGTCAGTAATAAGTTTATGCAAACAGACGACCCCTCCATTTATGCAGTCGGTGATGTGGTAGAGTCCCTCGACCTTATTGACGGGACCCCAAAACAGGTTCCCCTTGCATGGCCTGCACATCGACAAGCTTACATTATCGCAAGACACCTATCAGGAAGCCCTGTACCTTTTAAGGGGATGCTTGGTACTGCAATTGCGAAGGTTTTTGACCTTTCCATTGCATCTACCGGATTAGGTGAGAAGGAATTAAATGAAAAGGGTTATTCGTATAAAACAGCCGTGCATAAAGGAAAGTCACATGCCGGCTACTATCCGGGTGCTCATGATGTGTATGTGAGAGTCCATTTTAGTCCTGACACCGGAAAGCTCTTTGGAGGAAATGTAGTGGGTGGCGAAGGGGTAGACAAGCAAATCGACGTTCTTGCCACTGCCATTTACGGAGGTCTGACCATTACCGAACTCCAGGAAATCGAAACCTGCTATGCCCCTCCCTTCTCTTCTCCGAAAGGGTTGTTGAATATGATCGGGTATAAGGGTGCCGGATTGAAGGAAAAAGAATAATTGTAGGCAGGCTTCTCTCGGGAGGGGCCTGTTTTTGTATGAGTATGCATTTTGATAACTTTGATAATGGATAAATCTGTTAAACGGCTGGTTTTTTTCCGATTTGGACCGGATTACCCTAAAAATCGGCTGGATTTCCTTCAGTCACCGCTCTATCACACATCAAATGGCTTGGTCCTAAATCAAAAAAGCATCACACAACCATTCGTCCGATAAACTTGCTAAATCTCCCAAAACAAACACGTTAATAATTATTTTTTCCGGGTAAACACTATCCTAAGATAACCTAAATCATCAAAGGAGTGTTTTCATTGTCACAACAACAAAATCAGAAGCAAACGTTCCCCCCTCAGCACCAGGATCATCAGCCCGGCACAGTGGATGAGATGAACCCCCAACCGATTCATACGGATCAAAATTATAAGGGTAGTGGAAAGCTGGACGGGAAGGTCGCACTCATTACCGGAGGGGACAGCGGGATTGGACGATCGGTCGCATGGTATTATGCCAGGGAAGGCGCCCATGTCGCGATATCTTATTTAGATGAACATGAAGATGCGAATAAAACGAAGGAATTAGTAGAAGCAGAAGGTGTACGGTGCATCCTGCTGTCAGGTGATATTGGAAGCTCCACGTTTTGTAAAGACATCGTGAACAAAACCATGTCTGAATTCGGCAAGCTTGATATCCTGGTGAATAATGCTGCCGAACAGCATCCTCAGGCAGGGCTTGCGGATATAAGTGACGAGCAGTTGGAGCGTACATTCAAAACGAATGTATTCTCTATGTTCTACTTAACAAGAGCAGCTTTGCCTCATCTTAAAAAAGGAGCCTCCATTATCAATACGGCTTCTATCACAGCTTATAAGGGGAATAAGGATTTGATTGATTACTCTTCTACTAAAGGGGCCATTGTCAGTTTCACGCGATCCCTTGCAGAAAACATTGCATCCGATGGAATCAGGGTTAACGGCGTGGCACCTGGCCCGATTTGGACGCCGCTGATTCCGTCCACTTTCAGCTCTCAAAAGGTATCTGAGTTTGGAGCGAATACTCCACTTGGACGTGCCGGCCAACCCTATGAATTAGGACCTGCTTACGTATACCTGGCAAGCGAAGACTCAAGCTACGTATCAGGACAGATGATTCATATTAATGGCGGAACGGTTATTAACGGATAAAACGAAAGCGACTGAAGCATTCGATTCTCCAATAAAGGGAGTTTCCAACGATTCAGTCGCTTTTTATTATGCTTTCTCTTTTCGCTCACTGCAAGAGCATCTTGTAACGAGCTGATGCGGCACGATGATTCTCTTGATCGGCTCTTTCGGGTTCTCAATCTTTTGGATCAGGCTTTTGGCTGCCTCATTTCCCAGATTGAATATGTTGATATCCACAGACGTGAGCGGCGGACGGGACATTTCAGCCAGCAATACATTGTTGAAGCTCACAATGGAGATGTCTTCAGGAACACGGATGCCCATTTCATCCAGTGTGTTCAGTACCCCTAATGCCATTAAATCATCGGCCACTACCAGAGCCGTTGGTGGAGCGTCTAATTGCATCAGTTCATTAATGGCTTCACGACCTCCTTCACGAAGAAATTCTTCATGAATGATGTACTCGTCCTTCATGTCAATCCCGGCATTACGTAAAGCCTTCTCATAACCTAATAGTCGCTCAACGGTTACCACGAGGTTGAGGTCGCCACCTATAAAGCCGATGCACTCATGACCAAGCTCCAGGAGATAATCGGTTACTTCCTTCGTTGCCCGGTAGTTGTCATTATCCACATGAGTGATCTCTTCACAATATTTATATGGCTTCCCTACGACGACAAATGGAAAATTACGATCTTTTAAGTAGTTCATCACCTTATCTTCCACTTTTGAGTAAAGAAGGATGATTCCGTCCACTCTTCCCCCTTGCACCATTTGGACGACGCCTTCATAGATTTCTTCTTCAGATTGACCTGTAGACATTTGAAGGGCATATTGTTTTTCCTGCGCACCTTCACTCAGTCCTCTTAAAACGGTCGGAAAGAAAGGGTTTTGTGAGAAAGTACTAGCTGAACCTGGTAATACAAGCCCCAATACTTGAGTAGATTGATTTGCCAAGCTCCTTGCTATGAAGTTAGGATGATATCCTAATTGTTCCATCGCTTCTCTCACTTTTTGCTTTGTTTTCTCGCTGATTCTTGGATTGTTTGCAATAACACGCGAAACCGTAGATGGAGCTACGTTTGCAAGCTTTGCAACATCCTTGATGGTGACCGCCATTCATTCCACCCCCTCTTTGAACTTTGTACCCTCTTAGGTGTAGAGGGCTGCTTTTTCTATTTTTACAATCAATAAAACGCTTCCATTTCAATATTCTTAAAAAATCAGGAATTGCAGGGCTCATAGACTGAGCCCCGCATCAAATCATGATTGTTTTTTCTTCCTTCCACGCTTCCATACAAAATAAATAAAGAGTAAGAAGAGGACATACACAGTGCCGAGTGCCAGTAGGTAAGGATAATTCAATCCGCTCTTCTGTTTAAGGGAATAAACCTCTGATTCTTCACGATCGACTATGATCGTATAATTTCCATCCTTATCAATACGTACCAGATCTGTGGTTAATAGCCCTTTCAGCTCACTATTTTCTGCTAAATCATCTTCACTCAATTGAACCTTTTGAGATTCACTTGTGTTGTTTATGGCGATCACGAGGGTTTGATCCCCGTACGTACGCTTAAATATTCCCATACCGTCTTTTTCATAGATGGGTTCTATCGTCCCTCTTGTAAGGGCGGGGTAATCTTGACGAAGCTTCCCTAATTGAGTGATGTAATCTATCAATTCTTCATCTGCCCTAAAGTTCATAAAGCGTCGATTATCCGGGTCATTCCCACCATCTACGGCTATTTCTGAACCATAATAAACGATCGGTATCCCTGGAGTCGTATACATATACGTCAGAGCGAGCTTCCACCTGGTACCAGGGAAGAGCTTCTCTTGAACAAGCAGTCTCGTAAAACGCTCCATATCATGGTTATCGATAAAAGTTCCCATTAAGTAAGGATCTTCATAGTACGTTTCGTTGTATTTCCAGAAGTTAAATAGACGATCCATCGATGTATCCGGTTTTTGGAATACAGAACGCATCTCTTCTGCTTGAGGAAAGTTAACAAATCCATCAATTCCTACATCATTATACTTCGCTATCTTCTGGGGGTCGCGATCGAACACCTCACCAAGAAGATAGAAGTCTTCTTTGACTGACTTAACCTCTTGGCTAAATTCAGTCCAGAATTCTTGTGGTACGTGACGAACAGTATCCAAACGGTATCCGTCAACATCTGTTTCTTCGATCCACCATTTCGCGGCGTCAAATAGGTAGTTTTTCACTTCTGGATTTTCTGTATTTAAATCGGGAAGATCATATAACCACGCATTTTGCAGACTTTCTTCATTATCGAAGTTCATCGGCTGATTCTCATGAAACCAGTCCGATTTTTCAGGATCATTCACCCAAGGGTGTTCGGGTCCGACATGGTTTACAACGAAGTCCAACATCACTTTCATATCACGTTTGTGTGCTTCATCTACAAGCTTTTTAAACGTATCGATGGATCCGAAATGTTCCTCTGTCTTATAGAAATCTGTAATCCAATACCCGTGATATCCAAGTGGTTGATTATCAAAGACAGGGGTCAGCCAGATGGCGGTAAATCCCATATCCTTAATATAATCCAGCTTATCGATCACACCTTGAAAGTCCCCGCCTTGATAAGCTTTAGGATCTTTGGTGTCCACATTTTTATCATTGCTCGTATCCCCGTTATTAAAGCGATCGACCATTAGAAAATAAATGGTCTCATCCTGCCATTTTCGTTCTTCTTTTTCAACTGCACCTACCGGAAGGGCGTAAAAAAGAAGAAACGGGACTAAAATGAGAGATAATACTCTTCTTTTCATCTCCGCTCCTCCTAAAACTGTTAGTAACGCCTATAAGATTATCCTTTTGTACCCCCTGCCGTCAATCCTGAAACGAAGTATTTCTGGAAGAACAGGAATAATAGGGCAATTGGTACTGCAATCAGGACAGAACCTGCAGCGAATGTTGTAAATTCTGCTCCGAATTGTTTTGCTACCATATCATAAAGGGCAACCGGTAATGTGTACATTTTTTCTGAACGCAGTAGAATACTGGCAATGATAAAGTCTGCAAATGGTGCAATGAACGAAAACAGTGCTACTACCGCAATGATCGGTTTCGCAAGGGGCATGACAATCTGGAAGAAAATACGCAAATGTCCCGCTCCATCCATTTTCGCTGATTCATCAAGCTCTTTAGGAATCGTATCGAGATACCCTTTCATTAACCATGTATTCATTGGAATTTGTCCACCAACGTATACAAGGATCAATCCAATATGAGTATCCAATAAATCTGTTAATAGTGCTAAAACGAAAATCGCAATTAAGGCAGCAAAGTTAGGAATCATTTGTAGGATCAGGAATGTCATCAATCCATTTTTGCGACCTGCGAAGCGGTAACGTGAGAAAGAGTAAGCCGTTAAGCTGACCAGTAAAACCGTAAGTGCCATGGTTGATAAACTTACTTTTAACGAGTTCCAGTACCAGAGCATATAATTACTTTGTTCCAGATCGAATAGTTCTTTATAATGTGCCAATGTTGCATTCTTGGGGATGATGGATGAACCGGATAAACTTTGACCTGGGTTAAATGAAGATCCGATGATCCATGCAACCGGGTAAAGAATGATGGCAAACATGATTCCGATGGCTGCGTATGAAAGTGTTAAACGTATGAGTTTCTGTCTCTTCATATTCATTTTACATCATATCCTCTTCTTGGAATGATTTCGTTCTCTTGAACTGCCAGATCGCTACTGTAATAACGATGATGGATAATAATAATGTGATGGCAGCGGCTTTTGAATACTGTGCGGATGTCATAGTCAGACTGTAGATCCACGAAATCAGAATGTCCGTTCCACCTGCATTTTGTCCTGTCAGGGCAGGTCCTCCACCATTGAATAAGTAAATAACGTTAAAGTTGTTAAAGTTAAATGTGTATTGCGTAATGATGATTGGTGCCGTTGCAAAAAGCACGAGTGGCAACGTAATGTTCTTGAATTTCTGGAAAGCTGATGCCCCGTCCACCGTTGCTGCTTCATAAAGCTCGTCAGGAATCGATTGCAGTACCCCCGTTGTCATGGCAAAGATGAATGGGAAGCCTAACCAGGCTTGAATACCGATCAGGGCAATCCGTGTATACATCGGCTCCGTCATCCATGGTAAACCTTCAATGCCGAAGAATCCTAGGATATCCCGGTTAATCGTTCCGAAAGATTCATTGAACATACCAGCGAAAACCAGGATGGAAACGAAAGCCGGGATGGCCCAAGGTAAGATGAACACGGTACGAATGATTGCCTTTCCCTTTAAATCTTTTTGATTGACCAGGATGGCAAGGAATACACCAAGGGCAACTTGAAGCGTTGTGGCACCGAATGTCCAAACCAGTGTCCAGGCTAGTACGGTAATGAATGTTTCTCTCCAAATATCAATCTTGAAAATATCAACAAAGTTTTGAATCCCTATCCAGTCGACTAATTTAGCCGGCGGTGAGTGATACAGATCATAATTTGTAAACGCCAGTAAGATAACAAAGATGATCGGGAAGATGACCACGAATACGAGTAGTAAGAACCCAGGAGACATAATGAGATAAGGAAAGCCATTGTCTACTAAATTTCGGTATTGTTCCCGAATCGTACTTAGCTTCTCTCCTCTGTCTCTCTTTTCTCCGTTTTTATAGGCGTCCCGAAGATTAAACAGGTAGAATCCGATTCCGAAGATTGATACGATGATTGCCAGGATTCCGTATACCATTAAGAAAATGGAATGATCTCCGTATGAGATGTCTGTCCCAAGCGTTGTAATCCCCCATAATCCGTAGCCGATCAAATCTCTAAAGACAAGAATAAAAGCGGCAGTCATGATCAGGAAGAATCCGCCTTTTAGAAACTGTCTATGATACATCTGACCTAATCCAGGGATTAGGGAAAGGGCCAGTGCTGTTTTTCTATGTTTTGTTTGATAGGATTGTTGCTCCATCCTATATTCCCCTTTCTACGTTCACAATTTTGATAAGCTTCAAGAGCTTTTTAAGAAAAGAAGTCATTATTTCCTTAAAAAGCCCTTGAATGGGTCTTTAAAAGGATAGCAGTACCTCTCAGTGTGAGAAGGTACCGCTATATTTATTCATTAGTTTGAGTGATTGGCATCAATGTTTTCTTGAATTTGCTTTACAGCTGCATCAAGAGCCGCTTTAGGTTCTTGCTTGCCTGTCACGACGGTTTGAAGTGAGTCAGCCATTGGTCCCCAAACTTCTCCCATTTCAGGAATGTTTGGCATTGGAACCGCATATTGAGATTGCTCAGCAACCGCTTTAGCTCCTGGGTTTTCTGCGATCGCAGGATCGTCGATCAACCCTTGGTTTGTTGGAACTTCTTGAGTTTGTTCAAAACGTAATTTCGCGTATTCATCTTGAGTGATGAATTCGATGAATTTTTGAGCCCATTCTTTATTTTCAGAGTAGCCTGATACGTGCCATCCTTTAACACCCATGAATGTTTTCATTGGCTCTCCATTTGGAAGTTTAGGCATAGCAGATACACCAATATCGATTCCAGCATCTTTGTATCCTTGGAAAGACCATGGCCCATTCATGACAGAAGCAACTTTCCCTTCACCAAACAGGCCGTCCATTGCAGATCCACCATTTTCACCAACGATACCTTTAGGAAATAAACCTTCTGTGTACCATTTTTGAATATATTCCGTACCTTCTACAGCACCTTCATTGTTTAAACCAAGATCTTTCGCATCTAATGCACCATCTTCTTCAGCAAATACATATCCACCGAATCCACCGATTGGTGCATGAGCGAAGTAGAAGTTATCCCATAGAGCTAAGAAACCGTAGTTTCCATCTTTAGTGAAGTCTTTAGAGAATGTGTATACTTCATCCATTGTTTTTGGAGCTTCTTCCATTAACGCTTTGTTATAAACGAATACCGGTGTTTCAGAGGACTTTGGAAGACCATATAGTTTTCCATCATAGCTCTCCGCCGTCATAGAAGATTCAGTGAAACGCTCTTCAACGTCTCCTTCAACTTCTAAAGCTGCGATATGACCTGCAAGTGCAAGCTCACCGATTTGGTCATGTGGTAATGTTAAAACGTCTGGACCAGTTCCCGCAGGACCGTCTAAACGTAATTGTTCTTTCATCTTAGTAGCCATTTCGACTTCTTTCACTTCAACCTTGATGCCAGTTTCTTCTTCGAACTTAGCACCTACTTCATCCAGCCACCCAGTTTTCTCTTGATCTTCCCAGACAACCAGTTTTTCAGGTTTGTTTGCATCGTCAGCTTTTTTCTCTCCGCTGTCGTTGTTTCCTGATCCTTCTTCACGATTAGGACCACAAGCAGCCAACGCCCCTAGTACAAGCATGATTACCATCAATAATGATAACGCTTTTTTCATCTCGACCCCTCCTAAGTATGGTGAAAATATTGAGCTTTCCGTTAGACTGAACAAACGTTTGCACATACTATGACTTAATCTCGAAAGATATCGCTTACATTCTTTGTGAAAACGATTGCACAACCTACTTCTTATTATACAAACTAAATCTGCTTTGACAATACTTTTTTGAAAATTTTTTACGTTGATGAGAAAGAAAAGAAAACGCTTCACTAGATTGAAGACCCCTTATTGACAACATTGTTGCTTTAGAATACTCTTTAAATGAAATGAAAATGAGGAGGACCTGAGATGCTACTGGAAGCCATTTATCATAGACCAAAAGATAACTATGCATACGCTTGCACTAAAAATGAATTACACATACGGATTCGCACGAAGAAGAATGATGTAGAAAACGTCACACTCCTGCACGGAGATCCTTATCAATGGGAAGAAGGAAAATGGATATACGATCGTAAGGAGATGGTATTAACCGGAACTGATCACCTGTTCGATTATTGGTTCGCTCCCATCTCCCCTCCTTTCAGACGCCTTCGTTACGGTTTTCTTCTCCATGACGGAACAGAAGAAGTCTTTTATGGAGAAAAAGGATTTAATGGTACTCCTTCAACTGATATCGGGGATTACTTCTGCTTCCCGTTCTTGAATACCATCGATGTATTTCAGGCACCGGATTGGGTGAAGGATACAGTATGGTATCAAATCTTCCCGGAGCGATTCGCAAATGGAAATACGGAGAATGATCCTGAAGGAACACTGGATTGGAATAGTACAGACCCCTCTCCAACGAATTTCTTCGGAGGGGATTTAGATGGTGTAATCCAGAACGTTCCTTATCTAAAAGAGCTTGGGATCTCCGGGATCTATTTTACCCCTATCTTTAAAGCGCATTCCAATCATAAATATGACACGATTGATTATTTCGAGATCGACCCACAGTTTGGGACGAAAGAAACATTGAAGGAATTAATCAAGGTCTGTCATGATAATGAAATGAAAGTCATGCTGGACGCCGTTTTTAATCATAGCGGCTTCTATTTTGACCAGTTTCAGGATGTGCTTAAGAACGGTGAGGACTCCCCTTTTAAAGAATGGTTCCATGCAAACGAATTTCCTTTGGATATAGAAAGTAAGCCGCCTAATTATGACACTTTTGCATTCGAACCTTCCATGCCGAAATTAAATACTGAAAATGAAGATGTCCGCAATTATCTATTAGAGGTTGGCCGATACTGGATAAAGGAATTTGATATCGATGGATGGCGTCTGGATGTTGCAAATGAAGTCGATCACCACTTCTGGCGTGAATTCCGCAAAGAAGTGAAGCGTATAAAGCCGGATCTATATATTTTAGGAGAAATTTGGCACGATTCAATGCCATGGTTACGGGGAGATCAATTCGATGCAGTCATGAACTATCCTTTCACGACAAATCTATTGAATCTATTCGCAAAGCAAACGATATCCCCATCACAATTTGCAGAAAATATGACCTCCGTCGTTCATATGTATCCTAAGAATGTAAATGAAGTGAATTTCAACCTTGTCGGGAGTCACGATACACCTCGCGTATTAACAGAGTGCGGCGAAGATATCCGACGCGCTAAACAAATTTACACGTTCATGCTCACTTTCACAGGCACACCTTGTATATACTATGGAGATGAAATCGGCCTGACTGGTGAACAGGATCCAGGGTGCCGTAAGTGCTTCCCTTGGGAAAAAGAACAACATAACGAAGAACTGTTCAGTCATATTCAGAAACACATCTCCCTTCGCAAGGAGTATCCACTGTTAAGCAATGAGGGTAATTTGACATTTTTACCAGGAGACCTTCATGAACAATGCCTTTCCTTCACTAAATCAGATGGAAAAGAAACCATTTTTGTTCTCTTGAACTGTAGTGAAGAATCCACCACCTACTCCCTTCCTTTTGAATTAAAAGGAAAGAAAATCACGAATCTGTGGAGTGGTGAAGATTTTGCCGCTGAAGCAGATTCCATTGAAGTGGCACTTGAAGGGTATGGATTTGCCATCCTGAAATTTTAATAAAGCTTAGTTCGTAAAAAAGCGGGACTACACCTTAACGGTTAGTCCCCTTATCTATTTAAATCGATCAGAATGACCAGGTGCCTTTCCCTGGCCAGCTAAAGGAGAAAATATATGAGCAAGAATCAAAAAAACATGACCCTCTTCGCCTTGACTTGGCCGATTTTCATTGAAATCTTTCTTCATATGCTGATGGGAAATGCCGATACGTTAATGCTCAGTCAGTACTCAGACGACTCTGTCGCAGCCGTCGGGGTTTCCA
Organism: Rossellomorea sp. ABR4_004; assembly: GCF_056159585.1. Classification (NCBI taxonomy): domain Bacteria; kingdom Bacillati; phylum Bacillota; class Bacilli; order Caryophanales; family Bacillaceae; genus Rossellomorea; species Rossellomorea sp. ABR4_004. The sequence goes on from NZ_JBSWVM010000011.1 coordinate 26,064, forward strand.
ACCAAATCCTCTCTCTCATTATTGTCATGTTTGGATTTGTCGCAACAGGTACTGCCATCCTTGTTGCTCAGCATCTTGGTGCCCGGGAGGACCGATTGGCTGGAGAGGTATCCATCGTTTCCATTGCCGTTAACTTAGGATTCGGTCTCTTCCTCAGTCTCGCCCTTGTGTTTTTCAGTGAACCGATCCTGCTTTCAATGGATCTTCCTCGATCGCTGATGAATGAAGCCTCTTCTTATTTAAAGATCGTTGGAGGATTCGCCTTCATCCAGGCATTGATCATGACAGCCGGTTCCATTATGAGGAGCTATGGATACACGAAAGACGCCATGTACATTACGATCGGAATGAATATCATTAATGTGATCGGAAACTATTTATTTATCTTTGGTCCATTTGGCGTTCCTGTTTTAGGGGTGGAAGGGGTAGCGATTTCCACGATTGTCTCGAGACTTATCGGATTTATCGTGAGCATCATCGTGATTACCAAAAGAATTCCCAATGCCCTTCCAATTAGAAGATTATTTCATTTACCTATTTCTCATGTGAAAAATTTATTGCGCATCGGGATTCCCTCTGCAGGTGAACATTTATCATATAATGGTTCCCAAATGGTCATTACGTATTTCATTGCAAGTATCGGAACGAACGCATTGACCACCAAGGTGTATGCACAAAACCTGATGATGTTTATCTTTTTATTCAGTGTAGCGATCAGTCAGGGAACTCAAATTATCATTGGTCATATGATCGGAGCGAAACAATTTGACAGCGCCTATGAACGGTGTTTGAAAAGTTTAAAGATCGCTAT
>NZ_JBSWVM010000012.1:0-24771 GCF_056159585.1 Rossellomorea sp. ABR4_004
CAGGGAATAAATTTTCATTTACCCCTTGAAAAATTTCAAAAATATTATATAATAATATTTGTCATTGTAAGCAATACGTCTGGTGATAATGGCGAAGAGGTCACACCCGTTCCCATGCCGAACACGGAAGTTAAGCTCTTCAGCGCCGATGGTAGTTGGGGGATCTCCCCCTGTGAGAGTAGGACGTCGCCAGGCTATATCATTCCGCAGTAGCTCAGTGGTAGAGCTATCGGCTGTTAACCGATCGGTCGCAAGTTCGAATCTTGCCTGCGGAGCCATTGCTTCCATAGCTCAGCAGGTAGAGTGCTTCCATGGTAAGGAAGAGGTCACCGGTTCGAGCCCGGTTGGAAGCTTTTATATTTTTATTCAGAATGGCCCATTGGTCAAGCGGTTAAGACACCGCCCTTTCACGGCGGTAACACGGGTTCGAATCCCGTATGGGTCACCAAAGTTTTTTGCAAAAGCAAAATAACTCAACAGTTACATATTGGAGGATTAGCTCAGCTGGGAGAGCATCTGCCTTACAAGCAGAGGGTCGGCGGTTCGATCCCGTCATCCTCCACCAAAGATTTTTGCGTCAGCAAAATATCTTACCTTGAACTGCTCTGGTGAACTTGATTTCCAATAAGTAGTCTTCATCTAATATATATGCCGGTGTAGCTCAACTGGTAGAGCAACTGACTTGTAATCAGTAGGTTGGGGGTTCAAGTCCTCTTGCCGGCACCATTTTTTAGCTGGAGGGGTAGCGAAGTGGCTAAACGCGGCGGACTGTAAATCCGCTCCTTCGGGTTCGGCAGTTCGAATCTGCCCCCCTCCACCATTGTATATTTAAATGCAAAATGGACATCCTATAAATGTCCCTTTTTTATGCCATTAAAGTAATTATTGGGCTATAGCCAAGCGGTAAGGCATCGCACTTTGACTGCGACATGCGTTGGTTCGAATCCAGCTAGCCCAGCCATTACGAGCCATTAGCTCAGTTGGTAGAGCATCTGACTTTTAATCAGAGGGTCGAAGGTTCGAATCCTTCATGGCTCATCACACATTTTCTCACATGCTACGTAGGGTGTGAGAATTTCTCTATAATCTATAACAAATGGGGCCTTAGCTCAGCTGGGAGAGCGCCTGCTTTGCACGCAGGAGGTCAGCGGTTCGATCCCGCTAGGCTCCACCAAAGATTTTTGCGAAAGCAAAATATCTGTCCGCTTATAAAGCGTCATCAAAGTAAAATAACTATACATACGACATGATTAGACCTTGAATCTTTTAGGAGATTTGAGGTTTTTTTTATTTGTGGTGGACAATCTGTCCTTTAAACCATACTAGCAAGTGGATATTTTCAACTTACCATCATTTATATTCTCAAAATGGTCTTTACCACGTTTCATAAACCACAATCGATCCCACACCAGTATCTTCGTCCCAAAAGAGCCTACATATTCTTACATCAATCTACACCAAACCCCTCTACACACGCATATATATACACAATCCTGTCCAGTTGAACCATGGGTCATAGTATGGATAAAATAGAGGTGTAAATAAATTTCGAATTGGGGGAATTTTTCATGAAGAAAAATATTTCTATTATTGGTGTACCGATGGATTTAGGCCAAATGCGCAGAGGCGTGGATATGGGGCCGAGTGCGATTCGTTACGCCGGTATTGTTGAGCGTCTGGAGAACCTTGGATATGACATTAAAGACTTGGGTGATATCGAGATTGGACAGGCTGAGCGTATACATAATAATCCTGATACGAACCTGCGTAATTTGAAAGCGGTTGCTGAAGCTAGCGAGACGTTGGCTGGTAAGGTGAATGATGTAATCGGGAGTGGAGATTTCCCATTGATCTTTGGTGGAGACCACAGTATTGCGATAGGAACATTGGCTGGTGTTTCTCCTCACTATGAAAACTTAGGTGTGATTTGGTATGACGCACATGGTGATTTGAATACGGGGGATACGTCTCCGTCAGGTAATATTCATGGAATGCCTCTTGCTGTTAGTCTGGGTATCGGACATGAAGATTTGACGGGTATCGGGCAGAGCTCACCAAAGATCAAGCCTGAGAACATCGTCATTATTGGAGCTCGTTCATTAGATGAAGGTGAAAGAGAGTTAATTAAAGAAAAAGGCATTAAAGTTTACACGATGCACGAGATCGATCGCCTTGGCATGACAAAGGTAATGGAAGAGTCCATTGACTACTTGAAGGGCAGAACGGATGGCGTCCATTTATCACTTGATTTAGATGGATTGGATCCGAGCGATGCTCCTGGTGTAGGTACTCCTGTTCTTGGAGGGATCAGCTACCGAGAAAGTCACTTAGCGATGGAGATGCTGGAGGAGTCAGGAATGATTACATCTGCAGAATTTGTAGAGGTCAATCCGATCCTCGATGAGAAGAATAAAACCGCTACTGTTGCTGTGGCGTTGATGGGATCACTATTTGGAGAGAAATTACTATAATCTTGTGCGAAAAAAAGGCTGGGAACCCTTCAAGGTTCTCAGCCTTCATCTATTTCTCTTCAATGGTGCTTGACCACTTGATATTGATTTAACAGATCGTCAAGACGAGTACTCAAATCAACTACTTGTTCGTCGGCAAAGGATGACTTTAATGCTAGTTCGACCATTTGGCGACGGCAGTCTTCAATTTGAAATAATAAATCATTCATTCTTCCCCTCATTTCGAGATCCTCCCACAATAGAAATAATTAGTTCCTTTATACCCTTTTTCTAATAATTGTAAACATTTTTCCCGGAAAATTTGTTAGGATAGTAATATAAAAAATTTGAAACCTTTTGATAGGAAGTTACGTATATAAATATAGCCGCATAGAGCGGAGGTTGTGAAATGGAAGCGTTAGTGAAAAAGCGGATTAAGCAAGTATTGAAAGGTGATCAGAATGCCTTTGCCGAATTAGTCGAGCTATATAAGGATAAAGTGTTCCAAATCTGCTACCGGATGCTTGGAAATCGTCATGAAGCAGAGGATATTGCCCAAGAGGCTTTTATCAGGGCATATATCAATATTGAAACCTTTAACCAGAAGAGAAAGTTTTCGACCTGGCTATTCAGGATAGCGACGAATCTTTGTATCGACAGGATCCGTAAGAAGAAACCGGATTATTTCTTAGATGCAGAAGTAGCGGGGACTGAGGGTTTGACGATGTACTCACAAGTGGCTGCAGATGTTCAGCTGCCGGAAGAAGAAGTAGAGAATATGGAGCTTCAGGAAACCATTCAGAAGGAAATTTCCAAGTTGCCTGAGAAGTATCGATCGGTCATTGTTTTAAAATATATCGAGGAGCTTCCTCTTCAAGAAATCAGCGAGATATTGGATCTTCCCCTGGGAACGGTTAAAACGAGAGTACATAGGGGGCGTGAAGCTCTCCGTAAACAATTAAGATCACTGTAGAGAGGGTGAGTGAATATGAAACCTTGTCCTGAAGAAATCATCGAGTATATGCACGATTATTTAGATGGAGATTTAAATAGAGATAAAGAAGAAATGCTGAAGCATCATTTGCAGGAATGCAGTGAGTGTCAGCATCACTTTCATGAGCTGAAAAAAGCGATTGCGTTTGTACAGAGCACGTCTCATATTAGTACTTCTGCAGACTTTACGGATAAAGTCATGTCAAGATTGCCGAAAGAGAAGAAGAAAGTGGGGGTTGAGAGGTGGTTCCGCCACCATCCGCTACTTACGGCTGCGGCCCTATTCCTTTTCTTTATGACCGGCAGCTTCTTAACGTCATGGAACGACGATCAGGATTTTTCATTTACGAAGAATACGAAGTTAGTGGTTCAGGATCATACGGTTGTGGTGCCTGAGGGTGAAGTCGTGAATGGGGATCTGACGGTCCGTAATGGTGATGTGAAAATTGAAGGAAAAGTAACGGGGAATGTCACGGTCATTAACGGAAAGCAGTACTTGGCTTCTGCTGGAAGCGTGACAGGAGAAATCCATGAAATCGATGCAGCCTTTGAGTGGCTTTGGTACCAAATCAAAAAAGGGGCTAAAGACACGGTGGATTGGGGAAATTCGCAACTTGAAGAAAAGTAGGATAAAATAGAGGGGATGGAAGTAAGGTCCGTCCCTAAGAAGGACTGACATGTATGAATCCATGTCGGTTTTTTTATGCAAAAACGTGAGTTCATGAATAGAAGAGAAAGAATCATGAGGCCGTGAGTGTCTTTCATTTGACAGTGATAAAATATGCTATAATAGAAACGTTACGAAAATGGAGAAGCCACACATGGCGGCTTACGCTTTCGATTAAGCTATTGGAGGATGTAATATGCCGTTTATCGATATTTTTTCGGATTACTCCGCGCTGGATTATGTCTCGGATATAGTAGATATACTCGTAGTATGGTTTGTAATCTATAAACTGATCATGCTGATAAAAGGAACGAAAGCAGTACAATTATTAAAAGGTATTTTTGTCATAATCATTGTGAGAGGTCTTAGTAGTATCTTTGGGTTGGATACACTTGGATGGATGATGGAACAAGCCCTCACATGGGGGTTCCTGGCGATTATCATCATCTTCCAGCCTGAACTCCGCAGAGCCCTTGAACAATTGGGAAGGGGCCGTTTATTCTCAAGAACGGGACTTCAGGAAGAAGAAGAGCAGGAGCAGATGATTGAATCAATGACGAAAGCCGTAAGCTATATGGCAAAACGTCGAATTGGTGCCCTCCTTACTCTTGAACGGGAAACAGGGATGAGTGATTATATCGAAACAGGTATACCACTCGATGCCAAGATTACGTCCCAATTGCTGATTAATATCTTTATTCCCAATACACCTCTTCATGATGGAGCAGTTATCATTCAAAAAAATCAAATTGCTGCAGCGGCTTGTTATCTCCCCTTATCGGAAAGCCCATTCATTTCGAAAGAATTGGGAACAAGACACCGGGCAGCACTTGGTGTCAGTGAGGTAACAGATAGTATAACGATTGTTGTATCAGAAGAAACGGGAGCTATCTCCATTACGAAAAATGGAGAGTTACATCGCGACCTCTCTTTGGAGCGCTTCACAGAAATTCTTATGGTAGAGCTCATAGGCGATAAGACAAATGCTTCCTCGACGAAATGGAGTTTTAGGGGGAAGAAAGAAAATGGATAAATTCATGGAAAGTCGTTGGTTCATGCGGATTGTGGGACTGATGTTAGCCTTCATTCTCTATCTGTCCGTCAACTTTGATGATATTCAGAAGACGGCTAACAACAACAACGGCAACTCTCAAAATGCGATTGAAACGATCCAGGACGTCCCGCTTGAAGTTTTCTATGATCGTGAGAATTTAGAAGTAAGCGGCTTACCTGATACGGTGAATGTGACTGTAGAAGGCTCTAAGGCGATTGTGCAACAAGCCAAGCAAGTGAAGGATTTCCGGGTCTATGTAGACTTAAATGATATCGGAATCGGTGAACACCAGGTACAGATTAAGATAGATAATATTTCTGAAAAACTCGAAGTGAAACTCGATCCGGATTTCGTCAATATATCGGTTCAAGAAAAGGTAACCGAAGAATTTACGATTGAACCTCAATTCAATGAGAGTATATTATCCAATGGATATGAAGCAGAAGGACTGGCTGTTGATCCGAAAACGGTGAAAGTGACAGGCTCGAAGGATGAAGTGGAACGGATTGCATATGTCATAGCCACTCTTGATGTTGATGAGGAAATCAATGAGAATGTGACAAGGGAAGCCAGGGTGCAAGTGCTTGACCGTGAGTATAATAAATTAGATGTTCAAATTGATCCGGAAGTGGTCGATGTGACCGTTTCGGTAGTAAACAAGAGCAAGAGTGTACCGGTCACGATTAAACAAAAAGGCAGTCTTCCAGAAGGGACGACGCTGGAGTCGATTTCAGTTGAGCCTGAAGAGGCAACCATTTTCGGCAGACAGGATGTACTGGATACAGTAGAAGAGTTGCTTGCAGAAATAGACCTTTCTAAGATTACGAAGGATTCAACCGTTACGGTTCCACTGGCCCTGCAAGATGGCTTAAATAAAGTGGCTCCTGAAGAAGTCAAGGTGAAGGTTGATGTCAATACAACTGAGGAAAAGAACCTGTCAGGACTTGAAATCACCCCACAAGGATTAGCTGAAGAATATGAATATACCATCATGTCACCTGAGGAAGGTGTCGTCGATGTAGCGCTGAAAGGTCAGAATGCACAGGTGAGCAAAGTGACGAAAGAAGACTTCTCGCTTGCTCTGGATCTTTCAGGGCTCGAGCCCGGTGAACATGAGGTGGAAATAGTGGCAGAAGGACCTGAGGATATTGAATGGACCCTGTCTCAGCGAACAGTAAAAGTAGAAATTAAAGAAAAGAACACATCAGCATAAGAGCTGTAAAAAGGAGAGAATGACAATGGGTAAGTATTTTGGAACTGATGGAGTAAGAGGTGTAGCGAACACAGAATTAACACCGGAATTAGCATTTAAGCTTGGACGTTTTGGTGGTTATGTTCTAACAAAGGATGCTACGCGTCCCAAAATATTGATTGGAAGAGATACTCGTATTTCCGGACATATGCTGGAAGGAGCTCTTGTAGCCGGACTTCTATCAATAGGGGCTGAAGTGATGCGCTTAGGTGTCATTTCAACTCCAGGGGTAGCTTACTTAACAAGAGCGTTAGGGGCTCAAGCTGGTGTCATGATCTCAGCTTCTCATAATCCTGTAGGGGATAACGGAATTAAATTCTTCGGACCGGATGGTTTCAAGTTATCGGATGACCAGGAAAATGAAATTGAAGATCTATTAGATCAAACAGTCGATCAGCTTCCTCGTCCGATCGGTGCTGATTTAGGACAAGTAAGTGACTATTTCGAAGGCGGACAAAAATATCTACAGTATTTAAAACAGTCAGTAGACGAAGATTTCGATGGTTTACATATTGCGTTAGATTGTGCACACGGTGCAACATCCGCACTTGCTACTCATTTATTTGCTGATTTGGATGCTGACATCTCGACGATGGGAGCATCACCAAACGGGTTGAATATCAATGAGGGTGTAGGTTCCACCCACCCTGAAGCACTTGCTGAAATGGTGAAAGAAAAAGGTGCAGACCTGGGGCTTGCCTTTGATGGTGATGGAGACCGTATTATCGCAATCGATGAGCATGGACAAATCGTGGATGGTGACCAGATCATGTACATCTGCGGTAAATACTTGAAGTCACAAGGTCAGTTAAAACAGTCTACAGTCGTATCTACAGTCATGAGTAATCTTGGCTTCCATAAAGGGCTTGAAGAGAATGGGATCCAAAGCATTCAAACTGCGGTTGGAGATCGTTATGTAGTGGAAGAAATGAAGAAGCACGGCTATACTCTTGGCGGTGAGCAATCAGGCCATATCATCTTCCTGGATTACAACACAACAGGAGACGGTCTGTTAACAGGTATCCAACTTGTGAACATCATGAAAATGACCGGTAAATCATTATCTGAACTTGCGGGAGAAATGCAAAAGTTCCCTCAAAAACTTGTGAATGTCCGAGTGACAGACAAGCACCATGTAACGGATAATGAAACGGTTAAAAAAGTGATTCAAAAGGTTGAAGAAGAAATGAACGGAAATGGCCGTATCCTTGTTCGTCCATCTGGAACGGAGCCGTTAGTGCGTGTCATGGCAGAAGCACCTACTGAAGAACTATGTGATCGATATGTAAATGAAATCGTACAAGTTGTTGATGAAGAAATGGGTCTGAACGAATAGTGGAATTTATATGCATAAGGGGTCAATATGTGCCCCTTATGCATATTTAATAAGTAGAGTACGATTGAACTTTATCGTACTAACGTTCTGAAAACCGGAGCTGTTTCCTAAGGGTTTATCACTGTTCTGTTTCGGGAACATGACAATGAAATAACAACTTCTTGTTCTTGTAAGATTTTTATTGACTAGGGGAAACCAGCTAGTGTATGATGATTTTGTTTTCATTTTTCAAATTATATGGAAATGAGTCAAGAAGGAAAGGTGGATAGTGAGTAAACATCTTATAAAGCGCCAGGGCTAAACGATGGATACGACAACGATCGTTTAGTTGACGAGGTGGAGGTTTATCGAGCATTCGGCGGATGCCTCCCGGTTCGCATGTGTCACCGAACCGAAAGTTTCTTCCTTAAATCGTTGAGGCAACTTAATGGACAAAGGGAAGAAAAAAGTGGCCAATGTAAATACTAATGACAAACAGAGATAAGGGGGCAAGTTGTCCCCAAAAGAGTTCTTGCCCCCTTGCATGTTCAGGGAGGATATATTAATTATGTGTGGAATTGTTGGATATATTGGAAATTCAGATACAAAGGAAATTCTTTTAAAAGGTCTTGAAAAGCTTGAGTACCGCGGTTATGACTCTGCAGGTATCGCCGTTCAAAATGATGAAGGCATCCATGTGTTTAAAGAGAAGGGTCGTATTGCCGACCTTCGCGGTATCGTTGATGAGAGTGTATCAAGCAACACAGGAATCGGTCACACTCGCTGGGCTACCCACGGTGTACCAAGCAAGGTGAACGCTCACCCTCATCAAAGTAATTCAGGCCGTTTCACAATCGTTCATAACGGAGTAATCGAAAATTACTCTCAACTTAAGCGTGAATATTTAACGGATGTAACGTTCAAGAGTGACACGGATACAGAAGTCATCGTTCAGTTGATTGAAAAGATTGTAGAAGAAGGAAACACGGTAGAGGAAGCTTTCCGTCAAACGTTAATGCTTCTTAAAGGCTCTTATGCCATCGCCCTTTTGGATTCTGAAAATAACGAGACAATCTATGTAGCGAAAAATAAAAGTCCACTGCTTGTAGGTCTTGGAAAAGACTTCAACGTTGTAGCAAGTGATGCTATGGCGATGATTCAAGTAACAGACCAATACGTTGAGCTTATGGATAAAGAAATGGTCATCGTAACGAAAGAAAAGGTTGAAATTCAAAATCTGATCGGTGAAGTAATGGAACGTGCTCCTTACACAGCTGAAATCGATGCGAGTGATATCGAAAAAGGAACATACCCTCACTACATGCTGAAAGAAATCGATGAGCAGCCACTAGTCATGCGTAAAATCATTCAAGCATACCAAAATGAGAGCAACGAGCTTCACATCGATGAGCCGATCGTCGGTGCGATGAAGGAAGCGGACCGTGTCTACATCATTGCATGTGGAACGAGCTACCACGCTGGCCTTGTTGGAAAGCAATTCATAGAGAAGAGCGCAGGAATTCCTGTAGAAGTTCATGTAGCAAGCGAATTCAGCTACAATATGCCTTTACTTTCTAAGAAACCATTATTTATCTTTATTTCTCAAAGTGGTGAAACGGCAGATAGTCGTGCCGTACTGGTTCAAGTCAAAGAGCTTGGACATAAATCATTAACGATCACAAACGTAGCGGGTTCTACATTGTCCCGTGAAGCGGATTACACATTGCTTCTTCATGCAGGACCTGAAATTGCCGTTGCTTCAACAAAAGCGTACACAGCTCAGCTGGCTGTACTTGCTATCCTTGCACACGTTGCCGGGCAGGCATGTGGAAATAACCAGGACTTTGACCTCGTTCAAGAGCTTGGAATTGTTGCCACTGCAATGGAAGCACTTTGCGATACGAAAGAAGAGTTTGAAGATATCGCACGCGAATATCTGTCAACGACTCGCAACTGTTTCTTCATCGGTCGTTCTCTTGACTTCTATGTAGGTCTGGAAGGTGCTTTGAAGCTGAAAGAAATCTCTTACATCCAGGCAGAAGGATTTGCAGGAGGAGAGCTTAAGCACGGTACGATCGCTCTGATCGAAGAAGGTACTCCGATCGTTGCACTTGCAACTCAAGAAGAAGTAAACCTAGGCATCAGAGGAAATGTGAAAGAGGTAGTCGCTCGTGGAGCAAACCCTTGTATCATTTCCATGAAAGGCTTAGAAGACGAAGAAGATCGCTTCGTCATCCCGGAGGTTAACCCATTGTTAACACCTCTTATCTCTGTCATCCCATTACAATTAATTTCTTACTATGCTGCCCTTCATCGCGATTGTGATGTAGATAAGCCGCGTAACCTGGCAAAGTCGGTTACGGTTGAGTAAAAATTGTATAAGTGAAAACCGGTTAGTCCTTTAAGGGCTAGCCGGTTTTTTATCTATATTGCTTAGCGATGAAACGAAGGTCCCAAGCACATTTCTTTACCCAACCACGTAAAACCCTTATAATCATACAAATAGATTCATGTTCTCTTCGTGCACCAGCGATTATAGAGTAACCTGCTGCTTCCGCAGTCCAGGTTACTTTTTTATTGGAACGGGTACGATAAGAGAGAGTGAAAAACGGTGTGAAAGTAAGGGTATGATGATAATGAAACAGTTACATAGACAGCATGTATGGCTCGGAAGGTTCCTTGCGTCAGACCCGGGCCGGAAAAGATTTCAGCAGGCAGGTAAGGCTACGATCAGTTTAATATCGGCTGTGTTTACGATGCTATTTTTATTAAAACTATTCGATCACACAGCGATTACGCCGGCCATTGTGTCAGGTATGGTGGGAATGCTCGGGATCTTCGTTGTCATGGATGACACAACGGCTAAAAAAAAGGTCACGACCCCGTTGATCGGTGTGGCGGTAGCGGTTGGAATCACCTTGGGATCTGCCTTTGCCCATTATAGTCTCGTGGTAAATATCTTACTGGTAGGAGCGATATTCAGCGCTTTTTACTTTTCTCGATTTGCCATCCGCTACTTTTCGATGGGAATGGCAGGATTCTTGTCGATTTACATTTCGTCGATTTTGCAGCTTGATGTGGCACACCTATCATGGTTCTATATCGGGATTGTGATTGGTGTAGTGTACGCTTTTCTTTATAACTTCATTATCTTTAAAGGCTCGGTTCATGTGTTAAGAAGGAGTATGCGTTCATTTCATATTCAATCCAACTTGACGTTTACGATTTTAATGAAGATGATCGAGGATCCGGACACGAGTAGTAAGCGGAGAAAGCTTCTCGATCGAAATGTTCGAAGGCTGAATGAGTATGCAAGGATCGTAGCCGGTGATATCAATGAGAACGATTTGAAGAAGCTTTGGCCTGGTATCGAGCCTTCGCAATTGCGTCTCTATGTATTTGATACAGAGATGTTGATTCAGACGTTAACCGATTCTTTGAAGCGCCTCAAGGAGTTGGATGCCTTAGAGGTTACGGAGCTTAGACGTTTGTTGGTCTGGGTTCTCCGCTCGCTCCGTGATGCAGAGGTGCTGGCCCAGGATTATGATCCCCGTTCCCTAGAAGAAGCGGAAAAGGCGATCCAGGCCCTTCGCCTACTTTTGTCAGAGTTATTGAATCAAGAAGAAAAGCCTAAGGGCTGGGTGTACCTTCTAAGGCGTATCGAGTCCATTGCCAATCATGTACTGGAAGCAGCCATCACCATCCAAGAATCACTGAAGGTTTCAGAAAGTGAGGAAACGAACGAAGAGAATAAGGACGAGTCAGAGGTTGAGGAAAAAGAGGATAAGCCTGAAGAGGAGCCCAAGAGTTTAAAACCTTCTACGCGTAAGGCGATTCAAGCGCTTGTAGCCGGTACGCTAGCGATTATTGTAGGTGAGCTGATTGCTCCTGCACAACCCTACTGGGTACTGTTGACCACTTTCATTATTCAAATTGGTACAGAGTCAGTAGGGAGAACCTATATGAAGGCCTTTCAGCGTTCGGTCGGAACCGTGATCGGGGCCATACTTGGATTCGGAGCGGCAAAGCTCGTTTCAGGAAATTCCGAGCTTGAAGTTTTCCTCTTGTTTGTAGTTCTGTTTCTGGCCTTCTATCTTTTCACGGTTTCCTATACTCTCATGAGCTTGTTCATTACGATGCTCATCGCGTTTATGTATGACCTGCTCCTGGGCGGAATCAGTATGCAGCTGATGGGGGCACGGGTCATTGATACAATTGCAGGAGCGGTGATTGCCCTCACTGTCTCGGCATTTGTATTTCCAAAGAAAACGAAGGACAAGGTGGCAGACGCCTTTGATGATTTTCTCGAAGAGCTTGGAGGGTATGTTTCTTCCTATATGAAAACCTTCACGAATATTGAAGACAAACCATTAACAGATCAAGCTTTCGATTTGGATCAGCTGCTTCAGGGAATTAAGGATGAGGCGCAATCGCTTTTACAAAGGCCTGGTGCCGTGACAAGGTCAGGAATCGGTCGTTGGATCACAGTGGTGACAGCCATTAATTATTACGCGAAGCATCTGCTTGCCTCGTCTAATAGAAAAGTACCTGCAAAGGTATCGGAAGAACTATCGAGTGTTTTTCATCAGACCGAAGAGAAAATCACTCACAACATCGAAACACTTCGACAACTATTAAAAGACAAAGAGGGCAGCCATGTGCTGTGGAGCTTAGGTCAGGAGAGGGAAAAGATCGAAACCCTGGCGCCGAGCTGGAAGAAATCACAGGTGGATCTGATTCACCACCTCTACTATGTATGGAGAATCAACCAATCGATTGTAGCACTTGGTGAAGAAATGGGTGCAGAGGTGAAGGAAACTCAAACAAAAGGGTAAAGCGAATTTCGCTTTACCCTTCTGCCTTTTTAATAAATATCCACATTCCCACTGGAAACCGAAACATCGATGTTGTATTTACCAGACCCTGCGACACCTGAAAGATCACCATCTTCAATCTTCTGATTCTTTAAAGGAAGGTTGCAGGAGATGTCTCCGCTGCTTGCTTTTCCGTTCAGCTTAAAGCTCGCATCTTCAGGCAAATCCAGGTTGACGCCTCCAGAGCTTACATCAAAATTCAGGTCTCCCGATAGAGTGTCCATCGAGACAGTTAATTCACCAGATGATAAGTCACCTTCCAGTGGACCTTCGTAGTTCGACAATTCTACATCCCCGGAGCTGATGTCTACATTCCCTTCTTTTGTAGAAAGAGCATTTACGACCAAGTCTCCTGAAGAACCATCATGCTCGAATACATTCGTCTCAAGGTTTTCAAGGGTCATGTTTCCAGAACCCATTTCCACGGTTAACTCATCTAGCTTCATTCGATTCGCATCGGATTCTCCTGCAAATTGCAGGTTACCGGACCCAATCTCGATTTCCATGCTTCGATCATATTCTTTTGGAATGTACACGGTTACGTTTGATTTGCGGTTGAATCCTATCCATTCATACCATTTATGCTTTACAGCCACTTCAATGGTGTCTCCTTTTTTAGCTAATGACAGCGCTCCTTTTCCTTCAATATCAACCTTTACTTCATTCTGATCCGTTGGAATGACTTCTGTATCGCTGCCTTCCATCTTAAGATCGATGTAATCGATTTTGTCCGTTACCCCGATGCGTTCCCCTGACTGACTTTCTTTAGCGAATAACGATGTATTGTCATTCAGGATGACGTATAGGGTTCCAAGTGCAAGCAGTGCAATGATCACGGCAAAAGCATTTTTCATTAAAAATCCCTCACTTTGGTTTGTTTTTCCATTTTATAGTTTTATTTTAATGCAGCTGCCGGTTCATCACAATGAGCCATGGGATTATTTTTGAATCAGACCAGAGGCCGAGTACGTGTGGGGTTTAATAGAAAAAAACCGGTCTTTGTAGACCGGTTCGAATCATTATTTCGCAATAAACATCTGAGTCCAATATATTCCCTGGCTGGGATCCTTCGCCGTTCCCACGCCAATATGAGTGACTTGTTTGTTTAAAATGTTTTTGCGGTGTCCGGGACTGTTCATCCAGGCGTTAACGACAGATTCAGGAGTTTTTTGTCCAACGGCAATGTTCTCTGCTGCCGTGGAGTAATCCACGCCGAAGTTCTCCATCATTTCAAAAGGAGATCCGTACGTTGGAGACGTATGAGAGAAATAGTCCTTTTCCTTCATGTCCTCTGATTTCATCTCTGCCACATTCGCTAACTCTCCATCCATCTTCAAGGCACCAAGTCCATTCTTCTTACGTTCCTGGTTGGTTAAATCAACTACTTGCTTTACAAAACCACTAGCATCGGATGCCTGTGCATCCTGTTTGGGCTGACCCTCTGCTGGTGGTTCCGGTTGTGCCGTATTCGGTTCTTGTGCAGGCTGATCCGGCTGACGGGCTTCTCCATTACCTGGGGCATTTTCCCCTGGATCTAAGTGGGTGAATTCACGTAAGTCCCCATTTGGATCTATCGGAGCCATGAATCGATGAAGGGGAGTTTGGTTTCCTTGCATTCCATCCATCCGATCTCTGCCATCGTTATCATAAGTAACTGGATCGTAATTCACATTTTGTGTATCCATGAGGTTATCGTTTGCATCGTTATTGTTACAGGCAGTCATCAGCATAAACGGGATGACGGCGGAGACTGTTATCGAAAGAAAGCGTTTTTTCATGTATGATCCTCCAATATTGTTGATTACCTTTTATATCAGGCATTAACAGTCTTTAATATGTACTTCTGCCGTTACTTTTATCCTGTTAAAAATAGGGTTTGCTTCTGTGATTCAAAAGGGGTTTTGAGCTCCTGACCCGAATAGTTACTAATAAGTAAGAAGGAGGTTTTCATTAATGGAACGGAAACGATTACGGGAAATGGGAGGAAGTATCGGCTCCTATACATGTGGGATACATAACAGCATTACCGATATTGAGGGAGTGAAGGTCGGACATAAAACCCTTCACTATGAGCATGACAATACCGTGGTACGTACGGGTGTAACGGCGATTTTACCTCATGGGGGCAATCTGTTCCGCGAGAAAGTAAGCGCGGGCTGCTATGTGATCAATGGCTTTGGAAAAACAGTCGGGACGATTCAAATGGAGGAGCTTGGTGTCCTTGAAAGTCCCATTCTCTTAACGAATACTCTGTCCGTTGGGGATGTGTTAAAAGGGACGGTTCAATATATGCTGGACGAAACACCTGAAATCGGAGACACAACCGGGACAGTAAATGTCGTTGTGGGAGAATGCAATGATGGGTTCTTGAATGATATCCGCGGTCTTCATGTAAAGCCTGAAGATGCCCGGGAAGCCATTATTCAGGCACAATCCGGACCAGTTGAAGAAGGCTGTGTAGGAGCGGGAACGGGAATGCTTTGTTTAGGGTATAAAGGTGGTATTGGGACGAGTTCAAGGGAGTATGCCTTTGGAGATGAGAAGTATACGGTGGGAGCCCTCGTATTAACGAATTTCGGTCAGAGGAAAGATCTAAGGCTTCCCACTCTTGACTCCGGGGAGGATGAACATACACCGGATGGGTCAATCATGATCATCCTGGCGACGGATGCACCTCTAAATGAAAGGCAGCTTAAACGATTGGCGAAACGAGCTTCTTTCGGCCTTTCAAGAACGGGCTCATATGCAGCCCATGGGAGTGGTGATGTTGTTCTGGCATTTTCTACTGCACACCGCATCCCACATCAGCCTTCCAATGAAAACACGATTCACTACAGTTTCATTAAAGAAGACGGACCGATCATCTCTACACTATTTGAAATGACAGTCGATAGCGTAGAAGAAGCCATATGGAACTCTCTCTGTAAAGCGGAAACCACAACGGGCAGGAATGGACGGAAAATCGAAGCGATACCACTAGAGGTGCTAAGGGCTGGACTGTTGAAATAAGATAAAAATCTTTATACGTTACCTATTTTCTTTTATTTAACGATTAATTTAATAGGGTATACCATATATGTACGAATTATTTGGTTGAAGGAAGTGAAAGTCATGAATTATACCCCAATGCCTCTTTCGTTTTACCGACAGCCCACTTTGGCACTTGCAAAGTCTTTGTTGGGCTGTGTGTTAGCGAAAGAGACGGAGGAGGGCACAGCTTCAGGATATATTGTGGAAACGGAAGCGTATTTAGGACCAGCGGATCGGGCGGCACACAGCTATGGAAATAGACGGACGAAGCGGACGGAAGTCATGTTTCATGAAGCCGGCAGTATCTATACATATGTTATGCATACTCACTGCCTGGTCAATGTAGTGAGCGGGGAAAAAGAAAAACCCGAAGCGATTCTCATTAGAGCGGTCGAACCCCTTGAGGGCTTGGAGCTGATGGAAAGAAGACGATCGGGTCAGGTGAAAAAGAATTGGACAAATGGGCCGGGAAAGCTGACAAAAGCGTTAGGCATAACCATGGAGGATTACGGGGGAAGCTTCCTGGAAACCCCTCTCATTATTTCAAAGGGATACCGGCCTGAAGACATTGTGGAAGGAAAACGAATCGGGATTGATAACACGGGAGAAGCAAGGGATTATCCGTGGAGGTTCTGGGTAAAGGACAATCCTTATGTATCAAGATAATTATTTTTGGGAATTTTCTAATAATCAATTAAAAAATAACCCATAAGTACTAGGTTTGTGGTATATTTTTCTTATAAGATAAAATCATATACTGACAATTCGAATGGGAGCTTTGAACCTAAATGATAGATGGGCGCTTACACTTAGGGGAGCTAGTAGCGCAACCGGCCACATACGAACGTAGGAATACGTTTTTGTGTGGTCTTTTTTATAAACTATAGAGAGTATAGGGGTCCTATGAACATCTTTACTATTTTTCAAAACGACTATATTTATCATGATTTTCAGCCCTTATATAAAATGGGCGAGCATCAAACCCTCTATGCATATGAGGGCCTGTTACGAAACAAGTATAACGAAAATCCCGAAAATGTTTTTCAGTCTGCCATGAAAGCGAATATCTTATATAAGCTTGATACATTATCCATTTCAAAAGCTCTTGAAAGCTTTTCAGAGAATGGACTGAAGAACTGTAAGTTATTTCTTAATATTTATATCACGACGATTCTTCATCCAAGCTTTCATACCTATTTTTATGACCTCATGAAGCAGCATCCCGCCATATTGGGGCGTCTAGTGCTGGAGATAAATGAGTCGAGTGCTGAAGAACTCTGGCAGAATCCATTACTGAAAGAGTCACTCAAAGAACTTAAGCAATATGGAGTTTGGTATGCAATTGATGACTTTGGACAGGGGACATCCTCCATCAAGAAATCCATTGAATATGAACCTGAAATCATTAAACTGGATCGCTATTTTGCTTTGAATCTGGCACAAGATGATAAGAAACAACGATTCCTTTCCTTTTTTAATCAATTCTACGGTAAGGATACGTTAATTGTGTTAGAAGGCATTGAAACCAAACAGGATATGCAAGTGGCAAAGGACATTGGGATTACAATAGGACAAGGCTTTTACTTGGGAAAGCCGAGTCGATTATTAGCGTAAATGAGAAGGTGACTCTGGAGGGTTGGAGTCACCTTTTTCGTATATATCTGCCGTCGTGTTATCTGAATTAAAATAAAATTGAAAATATTTAACATATCCATTAAACTGAGGAAAAAGAGAAAAAAGGGGATCAGGGTATGAGGATTCTAACATTTCCGCTGAAATTTATGTTCTATTATATTCTCGGATTGATCGGTATTTTAGCGGTGAGTATTGCTCCTGAAGTATTTAGGGAGAGGGGCCTGTATAATTTTGTCGGATTCTTTGAAGAGTTTGTTAAGTTTGTTTTTGTATTTATGGACGGTGAAAATTGGAGTTATTCATATAAAGGAATCACCGTCGATTTTTTGGACATGCTTTGGGGGCCTTATCTGTATTCTTTACAGATTATCGGGGGAGCATTGGGTTTAGGTCTGGGAACAGCATTCGTCCTTACCATCTTCACAGTGTTTTTGCCCCGATGGGTTACGTCTTTTCTAAAGAAAGTATTAAACCTCTTTGAAACTGTGCCTGACTTAATGTTTGCGTTTATGCTTCAGCTTTTGATTGTATATATCTTTAAACATTTTGGCTTTGAACTAATGAGTTTTACTGAGTTAGGGGAAGAAAAGATCTTTCTTGCTCCTATCATCACACTGTCGATTATACCCATGATCTCTTTCTTTCGTATTCTCCTTTTTATTACGGAAGAAGAAATGCTAAAGCCACATGTAGAGTTTGCCCAAAGTAAAGGAATGTCAAAAGGGAGGATCCTTTTTGCTCACATACTGAAAAATATTTCTCCCAGCTTGTTTTATCATGGAAAGCTGATCATATGGGGAATGCTATCTAGTTTATTCATCATCGAAACGATTTTCAATATGAGAGGAATAACGTATTACATCGTACAAGATTTCAGACCTATGGTCATAGCCATCTCACTGATTATGATTTACACACCTTTTTTCGTTGTGTATCAAGGCGTGTATCTATGGATTAATCGTGAGGGAAGCGTGGATCATACCAAATATAAAAGGGATAAAACGAAGTGGAATGAATGGAAGATCTGGGGCTGGCTATCAACTATTAGACGGCTTTGGTGGCAGCATATGCATAATGGGAAGTTTGCTATCGGGTTTAGTGTCATCTTCCTCCTGATTGCTGTCAGTTTCCTTTATCCAATGGTGAAAGAAGACCCGATTAATCAGATTCAGTTTATGAAAAACGATGAGGGACGTATCATCAGTGCCCCTCCACATAAGCCATTTGGAGAGATGGTACTGGGGTCGGATTTCTTCGGGTATAGCATCCTCGACCAACTGATTGTCGGGGCAAAGTATACCCTCCTCTTTGCGCTGGTTGTCGCATCTCTAAGGGTGATAGGTGGATTCTATCTTGGCATAGCCTATCATTTTCATCTGAAAGAAACTAGGAAGAATTGGCTTGATCGGATGGTGGATTCCATTCATTTCTTGCCTCTAAGTCTCATTGCGTATCTTCTATTAAGACCTGTACTTTGGGGATTACCCGTTTTAGGATGGGATCACTCCATCTTTGAAAGACTTGTTTTTGAAGCTGTCGTCTTGACGATTCTTGTGCTGCCGTTAACGACGGTTTTAATAGGGAATGAACTGAAGTTACTAGGTAAACAGGATTTTGTTCTGTCGGCGAAGCTCTTAGGGGGAAGTAATCGTCACTTGCTGTGGACGCATCTATTCCCTCATTTGGCACCAAGATTATTCATTATATGGGGGCAGCAATTTATCCAAACTCTTCTCATTCTTGTCCATCTGGGATTATTTCATTTGTTCTTGGGCGGAACGATCATCACAGGAGGCCTGGTACCCGATCCTCCGAAATCAGGAACATTTGAATGGTCCGGTCTGATCAGTTCCACTAAAGATTCCCTAATGACCGGAAAGTACTGGATTGTCATTGCTCCGTTAGCAGCCTTTATGATTGCCATCATCGCCATGCAGTTGATTGTGCAAGGTGTGAAGGAAATTCAGCAAACAAAGGTAGGGGTACTGGTGAACAACACTCCAATTAAGAATAAACATAAGCTGGTCAAGGAGAAAACCTACCGCCCAGTGACGGAAGATTTTCATTTGGTTCGACAACAATCCTTTAAGGGATAGAGGGGGAGATTGAGAGTGAGTAGAAAGAGTCCTAAATTGCCACTAACCGACGAGGAAAGATCGACACTTCGTAAAGAGAAGATCAGACTGGGAGACATTTTCGAACTGTCTCCCGATGTGTTAAGTAAAAAACTAAACATCTCTATGACAAGAGCACGGTACTTAGTCGGCATGTCCATTTTCCAACGGATTCCGTCGATCGGACCGAATATGGCGCATAATGTAGTCGAAGACCTTGGTTTTCATTCCTATGAAGACATAAAGGATGAAAAAGGAGAAGAGCTCATTATAGACTTAGAAAAGAAGTACGGCGTCTGGATGGACCCATGCGTGGAAGACTCCCTCAGGTGCGTCGTTCACCACGCAAACAACCCGGCATCCACCAAAAACTGGTGGGACTTCACCAGTCAAAGAAAAAACTACCGTCAAACCCACGGCTACCCCAGCCGACCGCCCGACCATAGGCTGGGATGAGGGACGGACCTCATAAACCAAAAAGGCAGGAAGTGAGAATCAACTTCCTGTCTTTATTTATATACGTTCCCTTCAGGGACGGACCTCTTTCGTATATCCTCCTCAAAATGGACATGATAAAGGAAAAGGAGTGATCAGAGATGAGAATCGTGTTCATCTGTTTACTAATGACTTTCTCTTTTCATGCTTCCGTTTCAGCCCGAAACATCCTGCCCCTTCCAGCTCATCATAATGAACTCGCAATCGTTATAGATGATTTAGGAAACGAGATGAAGGGAACAGAAGAAATCCTGAAATTACCCGTCACCTTGACGATTGCAGTGATGCCCTTTCTGCCAACAACAAGGCAAGATGCAGAGAAGGCACATGGGCTGGGCCATGAGGTCATCGTCCATCTACCCATGGAACCGATGTCCGGGAAAGCAAGTTGGCTTGGACCAGGAGCAATCACCACGTCGCTTTCAGATGACGAAATCCGGAAAAGAGTAGAAAAGGCGATTGAAGAGGTTCCCCATGCAGTAGGTGTCAATCACCATATGGGTTCAAAAGCAACAGCCGATGAACGGGTCATGAGGGTCGTTCTAGAGGTATGCAAGGACAAGGGATTGTTTTATTTGGATAGTAAAACAACTGGAAAGAGCGTCATTCCCAAGCTTGCGAAAGAATTGGATGTTCCCTATCTTGAAAATGAATTATTTTTTGATGATGTCTATACCATCCAGCATATCGGAAAGCAGGCCAAGCTTCTGTCTAAAGAATTAGACCGTGACACTTCCACCATTGCCATAGGTCATGTCGGGGTCACAGGAATCAAGGTGGCAACCATGCTTGAAGAGTTTCTTCCTCTTTATGAGAAAAAAGCATCCATTGTCCCACTGTCAGATTTAATACCTGAATATCATTTGATTGATGAGAGCATGCCTTGATGGTGTGCTCTTTCTTTGTAAATCTTCTGTTAAACCAATGCTTATTTTTTTGATAATAGAAGACCCTCCCTTATAATCAGAAGGTAAGAAGGAGATGATTCCATGGATTATGCAATTGTGACTGGAGCAACAAGAGGATTAGGTGAATCGATCGCCAAGCTATTTATCGAAAAAGGCATAGGTTTGATCAATGTTTCCAGATCAAATAATGAAAGACTGCAAAAGCTTGCAGAAGAAAAAGAGGTATCATATGACTTCTTTCCATGCGATCTTGCACAATCAGGAGAAACAGAAGCGGTCTTCCGTGAAGTGGGGACAAAAGTATTCGGATATCAATCTGACAGAGTCTATATTGTCCATAATGCCGGTGTAGTGACACCAATCAATCGGTCTGGTGAAGTAGAAAACCAAGCTATTGAAACGAGTGTGCATGTGAATTTACTTTCTCCCATGATCTCAACCAATGAGATGATAAAAGCAGCCCGGGGATCTGACTCGAAGATGATCATGATCAATATCAGCTCAGGAGCGGGAAGTCGTCCTGTCCACGGATGGAGTACGTATTGCGCAACCAAAGCAGGTGTGAACATGTTGACGGAAACCGTGAGCTTAGAGCTTTCTAAAAAGCATAGCAGACATCAAGTGATTGCCTTCAGCCCTGGGGTCATGGACACAGACATGCAAGGAGAGATCCGTTCCTCTTCTAAAGAAGCCTTCGCGGATGTCGAATCCTTTCAGCGCTACAAGGAGGAAGGAATGCTTCGTGAAACAGATACGGTCGCAAATGCACTGATTGAACTTGTAACAGAAAGAGAAATTGAAAGTGGTAAGCTTTATCATGTAAATGATTTGTTATAAAAAGAAAGCAGATTCCTGGAAGGGGATCTGCTTTTTTCTTATCAAAGAAAGAGACAAACCCCGAAGGATTTGTCTCTCTAAATTTAAGATCGAACCGGGTTCGCTTCCGGTGCTGCTTTACGTGTGAATTTCGGTAGTGCAAATCGAATGGCAATCAGACCGCAAACAGCAATCAGGACAGGGTAGAAGGCATATGGGATGATGCTGATCGGTGAAATGCCTGCGACTTCAGCCACTAACAGTGCCTGTGCTCCGTAAGGGATCAACCCTTGAATCGAACAAGAGAAAATATCCAGGATACTGGCTGATTTACGGGCATCCACTCCATAGTTTTCACTAATCGATTTGGCAAGTGGACCGGCAATGATGATCGAAATCGTGTTGTTTGCTGTGCAAAGGTTAGTAGAACTCACTAATCCTGCAGTAGCAAGCTGTGCTCCCTGAGGAGACTTGATTCTGCGTGTGGCATGATAAAGTAAAGCCTGAATCCCTCCGTTATGACGAATGAGTTCGACAACTCCGCCAATCAGTATGGAAAGGATCACGATTTCTGCCATTCCTGTCATTCCATCGGCCACACTGCCGAAATAACTGGCTGGAGTAAAGCTTCCATCTATGAATCCAATGATTCCAGCTAAAACAATTCCGCCTAATAAAACGACAAACACATTTAATCCTGCAAGAGCACCGATGATGACTCCAAGATAAGGCAGAATTTTAATCCAATTAAAGCTTTCCGCTCCGACAGTTGATTGATTCCCCATTGTAAGAACAAGGAGAATCACCATTGTCACGATTGCAGCAGGTAATACAATAAAGAAGTTCACTTTAAATTTATCTTTCATTTCCGTTTTCTGTGTACGAACAGCTGCAATGGTCGTATCTGAAATGAATGATAAGTTATCTCCGAACATTGCTCCTCCAATAACTGTCGCCATCGCAAGGGGCATAGAAATATCTGTACCCGAACTAATCCCGACACCGATTGGCGCAAGTGCTGCGATCGTTCCCATGGATGTACCCATTGATAACGAAATGAACGCCGCAATAATAAATAATCCAACGATGATCAAGTTACCAGGCAGCACGGATAGGGCAAAGTTTACGGTTGAATCGACGGCCCCCATCTTTTCAGCCACTCCGGAAAAAGCTCCTGCTAATAGGAAGATAAAGACCATGATCATGATATCAGGGTGACCGGCTCCTTTAGCGAAACGCTCTATCTTAGCCGTTAACGTCTCTTTTCGGTTCATCAACAAGCCTACAACGGATGCAATGATAATTGATACTAATACAGGAAAGGCATAAAAGTCTCCTGAAATGATGCCTGCTCCGAGGAACAGTGAAACAAATATGATCAAAGGCAGTAACGCCAATAGATTTCCTCTTTCTTGATTCATTCCTAACACTCCTTTGTCGTCCAATTTACTAACATACAAAAAACCTCTTCCGGAATAAGAAGAGGTTTCAAAAGAACGAAACACTCCTCTTATCTATCAAGCATTTCGCTTGCTGGATGTGGCACAGCACTCAATATGAGTCCGCTGCCGAGACATCGCAGGGCCAGTCCCTCCGTCTCTCTGGATAAGAAGAATATCGTATTTAGTTGATTTAAAATATACTTCCATACTTTAAAGGGTTTACTCGAAAAAGTCAAACGGGAAATTTTTCTGAAACAAAAGCGGAGGCGGCTCGTTCTTGTCTTATGACCTCGAGGGACTAGCCGCCGTAGCTGGACGATACATTCAAATCTATAAAAACCATGACTTTATCCATAATAAGGTATAAACTCATAGACAATTGACCGTTCAAGGTCTACTATAAGGAAGACAAAAAACATCTTGGGGGATACGGTAGTGGAAAGAACAGTACGAAATCAAATTTTTACTTTACAGGGATTTTATTTATTAACGTTCTTCGGTGTTGGTAGTTTATATCCGTTACTCAGTGTGTATTTGAGTGAAAGTGTGGGGTTAAACGGTTATCAGATTGGAACGATCATGTCTGTAGGTCCCATTATGATGATTTTCTTCCAGCCTATTTGGGGAATGGTGAGTGACACGACCAATCGTCCCACCGTGGTTCTTGGTTTAACCTCATTAGTAGCAGGGATCTTTGCACTCGGTTACTTGTTTATGGACTTTTACTATGGTTTGCTTATCGTGGCCATTCTAGTAGCCATTTTCCAAAGTGCAATTATTCCCGTTTCCGATAGTATCAGCTTGAAGTATACAAGTAAAGTCAGGTATAACTACGGAAATATCCGCCTGTTCGGCTCTTTGGGCTTCGGTATTGCAGTCTTTATGATGGGAAGACTTTCAGAAGGATTTATCGGGCCTACCATCATTTTTTACTCTTTCTTTATCTGTTTAGTCCTATCCGGATTCCTTTCTTTCCGGTTTCCGAAAGAGAGGGCGGCAGCCAAGCTTGATTTAAAGGCAGGGATGAAGGAATTATTCACGATGAAAAAGTTCCTTATCTTTTTAGCAGTCACATTTTTGGTGTTCGGTCCGAATCTAGCAAACAATGTGTATTTCGGATTATTTGTTGAAGATTCAGGCGGAACGTATGCGGGGATTGGTCTCGCGTTCCTGATTGCGGTGTTATCGGAGGTTCCCTTTATGAGGATAGCAGGTGGGTGGATTGATAAGTTCGGTTTGTTAACCGTCGCAGCTTTTGCAGGTGCTGCTTCCATGCTCCGCTGGCTCTTTTACTTTACAGAACCAAGTTTATGGCTTGTCTATTCATCGGCTGTCATGCAGGGTCTTGCCATTGGGTTATTCATACCAGCCGGATTGCGCTACATTAAAGAAATCACGCCTTCCCATATTACAGCAACGGCCGTTACGGTATATTCAGCAATCGGAAACGGACTGGGGAATTGGTTCAGTACCTTTGTTGGCGGCTTTATCTATGAAACGTACTCCATTTACACGGTGTACTTATTCTTCGCAGTTCTATCCCTATTAGGTATTTTCCTTTGCTTCGTCCTCATGAAAGAAGAAAAGAAGAATGCACTCGCTTATTAATACATCAGGCGCCTGAAGAGAACCTTTCTCTTCAGGCGTTTTTTTATTGGGCTCTTTTCGTATAGTTTGTTGCTATTGTAGAGGAGAAAGTAATAGTTGATTTCCGCTCCAGGATGCT
>NZ_JBSWVM010000013.1:0-4872 GCF_056159585.1 Rossellomorea sp. ABR4_004
TTCATGGCGCTTTAGGTGATATTCAATCTCTAGTCGACGGTAAATCAGATGATACAACATATATTATTGGAAACTTACTCTAACGGACTTAGGGTAAGTTTTTTTGTTTAGGCTCTTTTTACAAAAATCAGTTGGATTTCAACTTACCCCAGTATTTCAGTGCGAACTGGATGGGGGACGATTTTTGTTAATTTTCTTCTTCCGTGAAATTGGTTTGGATATTTATGCTGATGTAGTAGCGAAGAGTGGATTGTAGCGGAAGGCACTTAACTCCTGCGGGAAATAGAGGAAAGGTCGAGACCCCACAGGGCTTAAGCCCGAGGAGGCTCGACTTCCTCCCCGGGGAATGTTGTGCCTGGAGCGGAAAGGAACGTTCTCAGTGTGGATTGCAGTGACAAAGTTGTCATTTCAATACATCAGATATATGTTTTAAGTTAATCCACCTTTTCAATCCTCAAAGACAGTTATGGTAAAATAAACAAGAATCCTATTCATGGAGGTAATACCAATGGCAGCCACATTAACAAATCAAGAACCATTACTTAACAGAGTATCAAAAGAATTGAACCTATCAATAAAAAATGTCAAAAACGTGATCTCACTACTGGAGGAAGGGAATACAGTCCCTTTCATCGCACGTTATCGAAAAGAACAGACCGGAGCACTAGACGAAGTTCAGATCCGTAATATTATGGATAAATGGAATTACCTGCAAAATTTAGAGCAAAGAAAAGAAGAAGTTATTCGATTGATCGAAGAACAGGGGAAGCTGACTGAAGAGTTAGCACAGGCTATTAAAAAAGCGGATAAGCTGCAAATGATAGAAGATTTATACCGACCATACAAGCAAAAGCGAAGAACAAAAGCGACCGTAGCGAAAGAAAAAGGACTGGAACCCCTGGCGGAATGGATTCTAACATTCCCTGCATCGGGAGATGTTGAAGAAGAGGCTTCTCACTACGTGTCTGAAGATAAGGAAGTAATGACAACCGAGGAAGCTTTAAATGGAGCAAAAGACATTATTGCAGAGTACATTTCCGATGAAGCTTCATACCGAGAATACATAAGAAGTTATACATTCCGAAAAGGGCTAATTGAATCAAAGGTGAAAAAGGAAGAGGTAGATGAGAAAAAAGTTTTTGAAATGTACTACTCTTATCAAGAGCCGATCCATAAAGTAGTTCCTCATCGGGTTTTAGCGATGAACCGAGGGGAAAAGGAAGATGTATTAAAGGTGAATATCCAGCCTGATACAGAAGGTATTGTGCACTATTTACAAAGGCAGGTCATTAAAAATGTTCACTCCATCTCTGCTCCTCTTGTGAAAGAAGCAGTGGAGGATAGCTATAAAAGATTGATCCAACCATCGGTAGAAAGGGAAATTCGTAATGAATTAACAGAGAAAGCGGAGGATCAAGCCATTCATATCTTCTCTGAAAATTTGAGGAAATTATTGCTTCAGCCGCCGATGAAAGGAAAAATGGTCTTGGGTGTCGATCCTGCTTTCCGGACAGGTTGCAAATTAGCAGTCATTGATGAAACAGGAAAAACACTTGATATAAATGTGATTTATCCACATTCATCTCAATCTCAACTCGCAAAGGCGGAAGAAGCGATTAAAGGGATAATGACAAAATATTCTATTGAGGTTGTCGCTATTGGGAATGGGACGGCATCCAGGGAGACAGAGCAATTTGTTGTGAATGTATTAAAAGATATGGATCAACCGATCTTCTATTTAATTGTCAACGAAGCTGGAGCAAGTGTATATTCAGCATCAGATGTTGCGAGAGAAGAGTTCCCGGACCTTCAGGTTGAAGAAAGAAGTGCCGTCTCTATCGCAAGAAGATTACAGGATCCGTTAGCTGAATTAGTGAAAATCGATCCTAAATCTGTTGGAGTTGGGCAATACCAGCATGATGTTTCACAAAAGAAGTTAAATGAATCACTAACCTTTGTGGTTGAAACGGCAGTAAACCAAGTGGGTGTAAATGTGAATACTGCCTCCTCATCACTCTTACAATATGTTGCGGGCCTCTCCAAAACGGTGGCTACAAATATTGTGAAAAAGAGAGAAGAAGAAGGTAAGTTTGTTTCGAGGTCCCAATTAAAGAAAATTCCAAGACTTGGCGCAAAAACGTACGAACAATGTATTGGTTTCCTACGAATAATGGATGGGAAAGAGATACTTGATCGAACATCTATTCATCCGGACAATTATAACGATGTGAAGAAGCTTCTTGCGAAAGTTGGGTTGACTGTAAATGACATCGGGTCAGAAGAACTGAGACAGTCATTGAACCAATTGAAATTAGAAGAGGTCTCTGAGGAGTTGGAAATAGGGGTATTAACGCTCAAAGATATTGTGGATTCGTTAATTCGACCAGGGCGTGATCCACGGGATGAATTTCCTAAACCTCTTCTCAAGAAGGATGTCTTGAAACTCGAAGATTTAACACAAGGTATGGAGTTGCAAGGGACAGTAAGAAATGTAGTGGATTTCGGTGCGTTTATCGATGTTGGTGTGAAACAGGATGGACTTGTCCATATTTCAAAGCTGAAAAATGGTTTCGTTAAGCATCCTTTAGATGTGGTGTCTGTTGGGGATGTTGTGACCGTTTGGGTTGATAGCGTGGATGTTCAAAAAGGCAGAGTCGCATTGACGATGATTCAATAATCAGGTAAGAGCTGACTGCAGGGGAGTGAATGCTATCTCAGGTCAGCTCTTTTTGCCATTTAGGATGAGATATGATGGATGTCCATACTTAAGAGCTGTTCTTCTTACGGTAAAAATACCAGCATTGATTAAGGAGTTTGATTTGATATCGATCCTTCTCAAAATAGGCTCTCCTCAATTGATTCACAAGCCAGTTAGGCATGGGGTAACCTCCTTATCTCTAAGAAAGTGCCAGCTGAATCCATGTGGTGACATTCCTTGGAGTATTTTGTCATGCTGAAACAGTAAGGGTGATATCTAGTTTATGCTATAATAGGTTGTCATGTTCTAATTAAGAAAGAAGGATTTCATATGACGGACGCTGAGCTGCAATTTATTGTTGAAAATATTTCTATTCAATCTTTTCATAAGCCTTTTCTTCATAAGGCATATTTCAACCCAAGGTTAAGAACCACTGGGGGGAGGTATATGTTAGGTAGTCATAATATCGATATTAATCGTAAATATTTGGACGAACATGGTATGGATGAATTAATAGGAATCATTAAACATGAGCTGTGTCATTATCATTTACATATTGAAGGTAAGGGATATAAGCATGGAGATGAAGATTTTAAGAGACTTCTGAATGAAGTTGGGGGTCCAAGACATTGTTCAATATTAACGAGTGTGAATAATAGAAGAAGGTATTTAATTTATGAGTGCAAGAAGTGTGGTTTGGAGTTTAAAAGAAGAAGGAAGATCAATTTAAGAAAATACGTATGTGGGCGTTGTAAAGGCAGGCTTAAATTAGTGAAGGAAGTTATTATGAAGGAAGACAAATCCTGAGTGGTTACTCTCTTGATTACGATCATCTTTTTTTGATGAAAAGTGTTTGAAAGTAGTTGACAATAAATAGCTGAGTCATTATAATCTAAAGAGTCGATAAGACGAGTTAAGCGAAAGAATAGTTTACGTTCCGCAGTAGCTCAGTGGTAGAGCTATCGGCTGTTAACCGATCGGTCGCAAGTTCGAATCTTGCCTGCGGAGCCATTTTTATGGGGAAGTACTCAAGTGGCTGAAGAGGCGCCCCTGCTAAGGGTGTAGGTCGGGCAACTGGCGCGAGGGTTCAAATCCCTCCTTCTCCGCCATTATTTTTAGAACATGGCCCATTGGTCAAGCGGTTAAGACACCGCCCTTTCACGGCGGTAACACGGGTTCGAATCCCGTATGGGTCATTTTTATTTTCGCTGTCGCAAGTAATGAAGGTTATTTTGCTAAAGCAAAAAACTCTGGTCCGGTAGTTCAGTTGGTTAGAATGCCTGCCTGTCACGCAGGAGGTCGCGGGTTCGAGTCCCGTCCGGACCGCCAGATTTTTTCTTTAAAAAGTTATTGACTTTAATGTTTTGGACATGTTATTATATAAACCTCGTCACTTTTTGACGAAACATTGGGCTATAGCCAAGCGGTAAGGCATCGCACTTTGACTGCGACATGCGTTGGTTCGAATCCAGCTAGCCCAGCCATTTAAGAGCCATTAGCTCAGTTGGTAGAGCATCTGACTTTTAATCAGAGGGTCGAAGGTTCGAGTCCTTCATGGCTCACCAAAGATTTTTGCAAAAGCAAAATCATCTATGCGGGTGTGGCGGAATTGGCAGACGCACCAGACTTAGGATCTGGCGCCGCAAGGCGTGGGGGTTCAAGTCCCTTCACCCGCACTTTAATAGTTGTTGAAATAACTATTAAAAAAGTGTTGACACAACAGATTATCCTCGTTATAATAGAGTTTGTCGCTTAAAACGCGGTCGTGGCGGAATGGCAGACGCGCTAGGTTGAGGGCCTAGTGGGGGCGACCCCGTGGAGGTTCAAGTCCTCTCGGCCGCACCAAAGATTTTACAACATATTGCGCCCGTAGCTCAATTGGATAGAGCGTTTGACTACGGATCAAAAGGTTAGGGGTTCGACTCCTCTCGGGCGCGCCATCTTGTTTCTACAAGCGAGTGTTTCATACTCAATGTCATACATATGCTTTTCTAGCGGGAAGTAGCTCAGCTTGGTAGAGCACTTGGTTTGGGACCAAGGGGTCGCAGGTTCGAATCCTGTCTTCCCGACCATCACAATAGTATATGCGGGTGTAGTTTAGTGGTAAAACCTCAGCCTTCCAAGCTGATGATGAGGGTTCGATTCCCTTCACCCGCTCCAATTTATTACCTTTT
>NZ_JBSWVM010000014.1:0-1627 GCF_056159585.1 Rossellomorea sp. ABR4_004
CGATGATGGGATTTGCCTCATCATCAGCCTAACTGCTTAGACGCACATATCCAGCAGTGCGCTTACCCTATCCTCCTGCGTCCCCCCATTGCTCAAACGGAAAAGAGGTGGTACAGGAATATCAACCTGTTGTCCATCGTCTACGCCTATCGGCCTCGACTTAGGTCCCGACTAACCCTGAGCGGACGAGCCTTCCTCAGGAAACCTTAGGCATTCGGTGGATGGGATTCTCACCCATCTTTCGCTACTCATACCGGCATTCTCACTTCTAAGCACTCCACCAGTCCTTACGGTCTAGCTTCGCAGTCCTTAGAACGCTCTCCTACCACTGACACCTAGAGGTGTCAATCCACAGCTTCGGTGATACGTTTAGCCCCGGTACATTTTCGGCGCAGAGTCACTCGACCAGTGAGCTATTACGCACTCTTTAAATGGTGGCTGCTTCTAAGCCAACATCCTGGTTGTCTAAGCAACTCCACATCCTTTTCCACTTAACGTATACTTTGGGACCTTAGCTGGTGGTCTGGGCTGTTTCCCTTTCGACTACGGATCTTATCACTCGCAGTCTGACTCCCATGGATAAGTCTTTGGCATTCGGAGTTTGTCTGAATTCGGTAACCCGATGAGGGCCCCTAGTCCAAACAGTGCTCTACCTCCAAGACTCTTACACATGAGGCTAGCCCTAAAGCTATTTCGGAGAGAACCAGCTATCTCCAAGTTCGATTGGAATTTCTCCGCTACCCACACCTCATCCCCGCACTTTTCAACGTGCGTGGGTTCGGACCTCCATTCAGTGTTACCTGAACTTCATCCTGGACATGGGTAGATCACCTGGTTTCGGGTCTACGACCACATACTCAATTCGCCCTATTCAGACTCGCTTTCGCTGCGGCTCCGTCTCATCGACTTAACCTTGCATGGGATCGTAACTCGCCGGTTCATTCTACAAAAGGCACGCCATCACCCGTTAACGGGCTCTGACTACTTGTAGGCACACGGTTTCAGGTTCTATTTCACTCCCCTTCCGGGGTGCTTTTCACCTTTCCCTCACGGTACTGGTTCACTATCGGTCACTAGGGAGTATTTAGCCTTGGGAGATGGTCCTCCCAGCTTCCGACGGGATTTCACGTGTCCCGCCGTACTCAGGATCCACTCAAGAGGGAATGAAGTTTCAACTACAGGGTTGTTACCTTCTTTGACGAGCCTTTCCAGACTTCTTCGTCTACTTCATTCCTTTGTAACTCCGTATAGAGTGTCCTACAACCCCAAGAGGCAAGCCTCTTGGTTTGGGCTACATCCCGTTTCGCTCGCCGCTACTCAGGGAATCGCAATTGCTTTCTCTTCCTCCAGGTACTTAGATGTTTCAGTTCCCTGGGTCTGCCTTCCATACTCTATGTATTCAAGTAAGGATATTGTTCCATTACGAACAATGGGTTCCCCCATTCGGAAATCTCTGGATCAAAGCTCACTTACAGCTCCCCAAAGCATATCGGTGTTAGTCCCGTCCTTCGTCGGCTCCTAGTGCCAAGGCATCCACCGTGCGCCCTTCATAACTTAACCGAATTGGTTGTTACATCAGGTTTAAAACCTAAAATGGCGATACTCGGTAATTTCTTGACTATCAATT
>NZ_JBSWVM010000016.1:0-1375 GCF_056159585.1 Rossellomorea sp. ABR4_004
TGTGGTTAAGTCCTCGATCGATTAGTATCAGTCAACTCCACATGTCGCCATGCTTCCATCTCTGACCTATCTACCTAGTCATCTTCTAGGGATCTTACTCACATACGTGATGGGAAATCTCATCTCGAGGGGGGCTTCATGCTTAGATGCTTTCAGCACTTATCCCTTCCGCACATAGCTACCCAGCGATGCCTTTGGCAAGACAACTGGTACACCAGCGGTGCGTCCATCCCGGTCCTCTCGTACTAAGGACAGCTCCTCTCAAATTTCCTGCGCCCACGACGGATAGGGACCGAACTGTCTCACGACGTTCTGAACCCAGCTCGCGTACCGCTTTAATGGGCGAACAGCCCAACCCTTGGGACCGACTACAGCCCCAGGATGCGATGAGCCGACATCGAGGTGCCAAACCTCCCCGTCGATGTGGACTCTTGGGGGAGATAAGCCTGTTATCCCCGGGGTAGCTTTTATCCGTTGAGCGATGGCCCTTCCATGCGGAACCACCGGATCACTAAGCCCGACTTTCGTCCCTGCTCGACTTGTAGGTCTCGCAGTCAAGCTCCCTTGTGCCTTTACACTCTGCGAATGATTTCCAACCATTCTGAGGGAACCTTTGGGCGCCTCCGTTACTCTTTAGGAGGCGACCGCCCCAGTCAAACTGCCCACCTGACACTGTCTCCCACCCCGATAAGGGGCGCGGGTTAGAATTTCAATACAGCCAGGGTAGTATCCCACCGATGCCTCCACCGAAGCTGGCGCTCCGGCTTCCAAGGCTCCTACCTATCCTGTACAAGCTGTACCAAAATTCAATATCAGGCTACAGTAAAGCTCCACGGGGTCTTTCCGTCCTGTCGCGGGTAACCTGCATCTTCACAGGTACTATAATTTCACCGAGTCTCTCGTTGAGACAGTGCCCAGATCGTTACGCCTTTCGTGCGGGTCGGAACTTACCCGACAAGGAATTTCGCTACCTTAGGACCGTTATAGTTACGGCCGCCGTTTACTGGGGCTTCGATTCGCACCTTCGCTTGCGCTAAGCACTCCTCTTAACCTTCCAGCACCGGGCAGGCGTCAGCCCCTATACTTCGCCTTACGGCTTCGCAGAGACCTGTGTTTTTGCTAAACAGTCGCCTGGGCCTATTCACTGCGGCTCTCTCGGGCTTGCACCCTACCAGAGCACCCCTTCTCCCGAAGTTACGGGGTCATTTTGCCGAGTTCCTTAACGAGAGTTCTCTCGCTCACCTTAGGATTCTCTCCTCGCCTACCTGTGTCGGTTTGCGGTACGGGCACCTTTTTCCTCGCTAGAGGCTTTTCTTGGCAGTGTGGAATCAGGAACTTCGCTACTATAATTCGCTCGCTATCACAGCTCAGCCTT
>NZ_JBSWVM010000017.1:0-437 GCF_056159585.1 Rossellomorea sp. ABR4_004
ATGTGTGAAAGATAGTACGACGAAGGAAATTGTCGCTTATCACCTATCCTCTTCCTTGGAAATGGATATCGTTTATAGTACCCTTAAGAAAT
The DNA here is from genome assembly GCF_056159585.1 of Rossellomorea sp. ABR4_004. Taxonomy (NCBI): domain Bacteria; kingdom Bacillati; phylum Bacillota; class Bacilli; order Caryophanales; family Bacillaceae; genus Rossellomorea; species Rossellomorea sp. ABR4_004. The sequence goes on from NZ_JBSWVM010000017.1 coordinate 93, forward strand.
TAAAGCTCGCAGTAGGGAAATCATTCCATTCTGAAGCCATATTACATTCAGATCAGGGATTTCATTATACACATCCCCAATTTCAAAATAGGGTGAAAACACTTGGATTAACCCAATCGATGTCACGTAAAGGGAACTGTTGGGACAATGCCCCGATGGAGAGTTTCTTTGGGCACTTCAAGGATTGGGCAGAGTATAAAACATGTAAGAATATTAGGGAAGTCAGAAAGGAAGTGTATCGAGTAATAGAGGAGTATAATCACCGGCGTTATCAATGGGGTATAAATAAAATGACCCCGGTACAATACCGGAGTCACTTATTAGCAGCCTAGGCTCTTTTTTAAA
>NZ_JBSWVM010000018.1:0-360 GCF_056159585.1 Rossellomorea sp. ABR4_004
AAACTATATCTGCTTCATCTTGTTCTTCTCGTTTCGCACGCTTAGGGGAAGCGTTCAACCAATCGTAATAACCACTTCTGCTTACTCCTGCCAGTTCACATAGATAGGAAATAGTTTTCTTTAATCGGTGTTTTTGAATCGTTCTATCAATAAGATAAAACTTTTCGGACTGCCTCAATATCGTTTCTTCTTCAACGCCTGCCTTTCTAGAACTTCTAACTTTTTTAGGAAATCATTTTCTGCTTCCAGGAACTTAATTCTTGCCTCTGCTTTCTTCAATTGTTCTTCAGGAGATAGGGAACTTGAAGATGGGCGACCGGTGCTTCCTTTCCCTCTGCGTTCCGAAAGGAATCCTTCTTC
>NZ_JBSWVM010000019.1:0-347 GCF_056159585.1 Rossellomorea sp. ABR4_004
ATGAACTATACCCCGGATAACGGACACTGATAAAAAAGTGCCCCTTATCCGGGTTTTTTTGTGTTTCAATAGAATTAATGAAAATGGACGGAGGTTTTTAGATGAGTAAGAAGCTTTATAGTGAATTTCAAATGAAAGAACTGAAGAAGAATTCGAATATCACAAGTGTTTCCGAACGCTCGATTTCCTACAGCCCTAAGTTTAAAATAAATGCAGTTAAAGAATATAAAAACGGGAAGATCCCTTCACAAATCTTCATTGAACATGGTTTTGATATTGAAATGATTGGGAAGGACCAGCCTAAACGATGTCTCCGGCGATGGAGAGAAACGTTTGAGCGTTATGGC
>NZ_JBSWVM010000020.1:0-304 GCF_056159585.1 Rossellomorea sp. ABR4_004
GATAAATAAGCTTTTTGCCCCTTTCCGTAATAAAGATACGTAATGTCAGTAAGGAGTACTTTGCCTGGCTCATTTTGATTGAATTCACGATTCAGGAGATTCGGACAGGTGCAGTGTTCTTTCGTCGCCTTAGCCATTTTCCGATAGGGATTAGCTCTTCTAATCTTTGTAATAAGATTATATTTAGCCATTAGTCGTCTAATCTTCTTGGGATTCATGACGGTTGAATGGTCATTCTCCATAAACATTTTAATCTGAAGAGCACCAGCTTTTTTATCTTTCTTCTCAAAAATTTCTTTGATTA
>NZ_JBSWVM010000021.1:0-202 GCF_056159585.1 Rossellomorea sp. ABR4_004
ATAGGAAAAAATTCCCCTTAATTAGCAAATAGTACTGAAAACAGCTTAAATAAAAGGAGAAAATCCTCTTATTTGACTCGAAAAACGTGAAAATAAGTAGCTTTGCCTTGTATAGAGGGAAAAACTCCACTTAATTTCCCAAAAAACTAGTTCTAATCTCCATATAACAGAAAAATCTCCGCTTATTTTTCTATCCCTGATT